>CAZENH010000001.1:0-1295 GCA_964513625.1 uncultured Myxococcales bacterium
CCCAAAATGGTGCCAGTCGATTCCCCCATAATGGGCAGAACAGGCAGGAGTTTCTCTTGCAATAATGTGTGAAATTGCCGATAATACTCTTGTTTGTGTACTATACTTCAGGATTTGGAAATGCGTGATTCAGGGGGTGGGTGGTGGTGAGAGGGTATTGGACCGTCGGATTGTCCGTTCTGACAGCGTTCTTTCTTGTCCTGTGGATCATCGACTGCGCCTCGTACGGGAACGGTAACAACGGAACGTGCCCTTGTCCTGATGGCCAGAAATGCTGCGATGGAAAGTGCATTCCGGAGGATGCGGAATGTGGCGAAGACGGAGGGACCATGGATGGTTCTGGCGGAGACAGTCGGGATGGTGGTGTCGATGGCGGTCGGGACGGTTATGTCGATGGCGGTGCAGCGGACGAAGAGGCCGACGCGGGGGACCAAGTTGTCTATCCTTCGACCTGCACCTGCAGGAATCCAGATGATAGTTGGTCGACGATCTATGATCGAAAATGCGTCAGAGACGATTACGAATGCAATGCGCTCAATCCGTGTGACGAGGGATACTACTGTAGAGGAATTTGTGTATGTGAGAACACAAGTATCTGCGGCCTTGATTGCACTTCCGAGTGTATCTGTCCCGGCAAGACTGTTTGTGACCATAACACAGGTGTTTGTCGCCCAAGACTGCCTTGTCTGGATGACAGCATGTGCCCCGATGGACAGTTTTGCCGGGAGCCTCCAATCAATCCGAACAATCTAATCTTTATTTTTCTATGCAACATCCCATATGGAGACGAAACAGGCGAGGAATGCAACGACAACTGGGACTGTCTGTCCGGAACTTGTTACACCGGGGTCTGTTTGCATTTCTGTACGCGCAATTCTGATTGTCCGCAAGGTCTGTTTTGCGCAAACGTAGACAATGGCGAGATGGGTTGTGTTGCCAGGACACAATGTGACCCCGCTTGCACCGGGCCGGACGAGTTCTGCGATGGACATGTTGGGAATTCCGAATGCAGAAACGATTTCTGTCGTACGAGCGCGGAATGCGAGCGTGATTGTGTACTGCCATATTATCCTGACCATCCTTTGTACGGACATTGCACGGACAGTTCTTTATGCGAGGGAAACGAATTCGTCGGAGGAACGCTTCAACACCGGTGCCTTATTTACAAGGCCTGCTGGACCGACCTGGATTGCAAAGAACCGTACAGTTGCCTTTTGCTAGGGCAAGATAATGTGGGTTTCTGTGGCAGGGAAGTGAATTAGAGCTGCCCAAAAATGGTGCCCAAAAATGGTGCC
>CAZENH010000001.1:1395-106728 GCA_964513625.1 uncultured Myxococcales bacterium
GATTCTTGTGAGATTCTCATTAGGTTTTCATGATGAGTCGAATTATTTATATTCTGGAACTCGCCAAGCCTTGACTGAAGAGGGTATTTTTCTTCCTGTAACTCGGATCGACATTCATGCTGTTGGATTAGATTGAATTTCAATTGACGAGCTTCCGAAAAACAAGCCCGAGGCGCACCTGTACCCTGAGTGCAACGGAAACTGAACTGTGATCGCAGGATAAATTATCAGCCGGGTGGGGCGCCCGACGTGGCGACTATCATCGCCGGCATGGGCGGCGGAAAACTTCCTTCTGGAAAGCAGACATCAATGAATCCTTGCTTCAACTTCTCGGCAGCCTCCATGAACCTGGCCACGAAAGACCTGTAAGACTTCTTGTACTCCTCGCGCTTTTTCCGCGTACTAGCGTGACACAACGGCGCCGGACTCTTCTTCATTTTCTCAGGCCAAGTATGCGGATCCTGCAACAATACTCCTGTTATTCCCAGAAGCCGTGTGTCCTCGTCTCTCAGTCGCGCCGCCGTATCGGCTTCGATATTTGCAATCATCTGGCGATAATACGCCTGCACGTACTCTTCTGGCTTGTCCTCGAAACAGGGCAGCCTGCTCAGCGGCACTTCGTACTCGATGCAAAAGTCTTCCAATCGACAGTCTTTTCCCTTTCGCTCGGCTTCGTACATTGCCGTCCTGTCGACCCACGTTCCTTGAAGCACCTGTCCTTCGGTCAGCGCCTTTTCACAGCCAACACCGGGCCAGTCATACGGGCTCGCGACCAGGTTTTCCTTGCAGCCATGCGAGAAAATGTAATGCATCCTCTCGATTAGCTTCTGGTCGTCGTCTATGGCGATAGCCCGGTATCTGCGTGACCAGAACTTGTCTTTCCAGCCGTGCAGACGGCCTGCTTCCCTTGCGATGTTGCTGTCGATGTGGTTCATGAATTTTCGCATGGTGCCTGAATTAGGGGCGGCCAGAATGATATGGATATGGTTTGAAAGAACCTTGAAGTTGAAGATACGCATCCCCGGGTAGAGTTGGAGGGCCCTGCCTATTACTCCGAGAATGAAGTCGTTTATCTTTTCTGAGGGCTTCAACAGAAAGCGGCCTTGCATGGTGCGGATTGTCACTTCGAAGACTTCGTACGGACGCCGCATGAATCGAAGTGGTCTGGCCATAGTGAAAAATCCAAAGCAACATTCGGGCCAAAATACCCAGGCGTGTGCGAAATAGAGCTATCTAATTGAAATGCTGATACTATTTATAAGGAATGAAATTTCTGCGAGCTCCTACTTTTGAAGCAGGATGGTCCAGGCGTGTCCGATTTTCGGACACTCGGCTTGACAGTTCGGTTGGCACCTTTTCTTGGGGGCACCTTTTCTTGGGGCGATTCGGTTGGCACCTTTTCTTGGGGGCGATTCGGTTGGCACCTTTTCTTGGGGCGATTCGGTTGGCACCTTTTCTTGGCAGGCACCTTTTCTTGGGGGTTGGCACCTTTTCTTGGAGTCTGCCCTCCGGCATTCTTTTATTCTTCTAGCGCAAGACCTTGTAGAGCACGGCGGACTCCTTTAGGCAGTCGTAGCTGAAGTCCTTTATCTTGGGCAACAACTCCTTGTAACGGCCGTGCAGCATGACAACCAACTTGGCGGCCAGCTCTTGCTGCTTCTCGCGCGGCATTTCCTGAATCTTGCGCATGAACACCATCTGATCGCCCATTTCACCCTGGAGTAACCTGCCCTGGAAGTCGGCCTGGTGCTTCTCGAGCGCCTGCACCGTCTCTGCGCAGTCACCGGTATGCAACTCGAGTATGTCGCTTACCCCGCCCATGTACTCGTTCAAGGCCGCCGCCCAGTCCGGCAAGTCGTTTGTGTTCACCATCTTGCCAAGCAGTTCGGCCTTTTCGCCCAGCGCATCCGTGATTTTTTCGAGCCGCTCGACGTCGAAGGCCGGTTTGGGCCTGGTGAAATGATAGATACCGTAGCCGATGCCACCGAGTATGATGACCGCCAGTATCACATTTTTCATGATTCGCTCCCAATCCGTTTGATGTGACTTTTCAGATACTAGTATGTTTTGTGTTTTGCAACTTTCGAGCCAGGTTGCCCGGTGCCGCAGCGGCTCGAAACTGAAGTTGTTTTTATTAGCCGCGTTTGTTAGAAGCGGCGTTATCCGCCAGAAGAGGCGGAATGAGCCGCATGGAAAGGAGTATGGCAATTGAGTGACGATCAAGCACGCCGGCGCCTTATGAGCGGTGAGGCCTGGGACGAGTTCTGCGACACCATCAAGGCCGCAGGTCAGACGATCCTGGACGAGAAGGCACCTGCTGATTCTCTGAACCGTACCGAAGGTTTCCGATATCTCAGTCGAATCACCCGCGCCGCTTTAGAGGCCTTTGTCGAATACGCCGATCCGCTGGCGCCGGTCTTGTTTCGCCCGGTGCACGAAACCGCCAAGATGGGCGCCGACAATCCCGACTTTTACTACCAGTGGGCCTCGATCAGCGGACAACATGAGTACCGCATCACCGGCAAGCGAGGCACCGCGCACTATCTTGGCCTGGGCAGCTACGCGGGGCAGTACGGCACGCCCGGGCGTTCGGGCAAGACCGGCTACCTCGAAGGCCGCGATTTGCAACTTCGGCCGGACGGCAGTTTTGAAATAGCCGTAAGCCAGGAAAAGCGCGACGGCAACTGGCTTCAGCTTGCGCCCGACAGCTCTTCACTGATCGTTCGCCAGATGCTCCTCGACCGTCGGCGCGAGAGCGTTGCCGAGCTGAGTATCGAGCGTGTCGACGGGGACGGAAAGCCCAGCCCGCTCACACCCGAGCGTCTGGAGGCGGGCCTGGGCATGGCCGGCAGGCTGGTAATGGGAGCGGCGGCGATGTTTTCCGGCTGGGCTATGGATTTTTTGAAGAAGGTCAACCAGCTGCCCGAGTTCTCGGACGATACCGCGCTTGCCGCCCACGGCGATCCCAACATTCGTTACTATCACGGCTACTGGGAGTTGCAGGAGGACGAGGCACTACTGGTCGAGGCGACCCCGCCGGAGTGCGACTACTGGAATTTCCAGCTAAATAACCACTGGATGGAATCGCTCGACTACCGCTACTACACCATAGCCGTGAACAAGCATACGGCGAAATACCGGGCCGACGGATCCGTACGCCTGGTTGTGGCAGGCCGCAACCCGGGTGTCGACAACTGGCTGGATACGACCGGCCACTCTTGCGGCACGATGTGCTTTCGCTGGGTGCGGGCCAAGGCTCATCCTCTGCCAAAAACCCGGGTAGTCAAGCTTTCAGAGATTAGCGAAAAGGCCTGACCTTGAGAACCACTTCGACCGATTACCGAAGGCCCCATCGGCCACTGCCTGTCCGGCTGATAAACGGTCTTTTTGAGTTGACGAATGGAATCGGCCTGCGTGCCAGACTGGATGCCGAATCCTTGCTGGCGGCGGCCAGAAAAAAAACCGGGCTGAGCGATTTCGGCGATCGGGGGTTTTTCGAACGCCTCGAAATCCTGACCCGAGCGATAGAGGATCAAGCCCGGCTTCATCCCCTGGGCCGCCAGATGGCCAAACAGAACCTGCTGCGCATCATTGCAAACCGTTTGCGGTTGACCGAGGCCTTCGAAAAGGGTGACGGCAATTCCAAAAAAATCGAGGCTCCCGTGTTCATCGTCGGGTTGCAACGCACCGGAACAACCCTGCTGCACCGCCTGCTGGCCCGTGACCCGGGTTGGCGCCACCTGCAGTCATGGGAGGCAATCAACCCGGTGCCGCTGCCGAGTATTTTTTCCGGAGGTACAGACAACCGCCAGCGCACGGCCGGCGCCGCTCAGCTGTTTCTGAGATACCTGGCTCCGGACTTTTCGGCCATTCATCCGGTCTCTGCCCGGGAACCCGAAGAGGACTGCCTGCTGTTCGATTACGATCTTCACGGCACCGTTCCCGAGGCTCTCTGGAGGGTTCCCAGCTTCTCGGCCTGGCTCGAACGGCAAGACCACGCCGCCGCATACCGTTACTATGCCGGGATTCTTGCCTACCTCCGGCAGATACGACCCGGAGGGCGCTGGCTGCTGAAGACACCCCAGCACCTCGAACAGTTGACGTCTTTGTTCGAGGTTTTTCCAGGCGCGCGCCTGATCCAGATTCATCGCGACCCGCTGCGAACAATGGCTTCATTTTGTTCCATGATGGCGCACAGCCGAGGTGTGTTCAGCGACCAGGTGGATCCCGTCGATATCGGCCGTCACTGGTTTGCAAAGGCAAAAAGAATGATTGCCCGCTCGATGGACGAAAGGAGAGCAAGAGCAGAAGGTTCTTTTTTCGACGTCTCGTACTACGATCTCACGGCCGACCCGCTCGCGACCGTGCGGCGCATCTACTCGTGGCTGGGAATCGAGCTTTCAGCAGAAGCCGAAAAACGCATGCAAAGCTACATGCGACAAAACCCGCAGCACAAGCTCGGCCGACATGTTTATAGCCTGGCCGATTTCGGCCTCGAACAAACAGCCGTCGAATCGGCCTTTGCAGACTACAGGCGGCGGTTCTCAATTCCACACGAAGAGAGCAAAGGCCTTGGGAGTGCATCGTGAAAGGCTCAGAAAGCCTGGACGGCAAGGTTTGCATGGTGACCGGCGCAACCAGCGGGCACGGTAAAGCGCTTGCCCGTGGTATAGCCGATCTGGGAGCCGAAGTCGTCTTGCTGGGCCGGGACAGCCGGCGCTGCCATGTTGTGCAACGGCAGATCGAGCAAGGCTGCGGCAGGCGGCCGCGCATTCTCGTCTGCGACCTGGCCTCGCGCAGGGATATCGAGCGCGCGGCAGCGGAGTTTCTGTCGTGGGATATGCCGCTGCATGTACTGGTCAACAATGCCGGGTTGGTAAACAGTAAAAGACGCCTGACGATCGACGGGCTGGAAGAGACATTCGCCGTGAACTACCTGGCGGCTTTTCAACTCAGCCTTCTGCTGCTCGAGCGCCTGCGGAATAGCGAGCCTGCGAAAATCATAAACGTGGCCTCCGACATGCACAAAATCGTGACGCTTGATCTGGACAACCTCGGGTTGAGCCACGGCTATTCATGGTGGAAGGCCTACAGTAGTTCGAAATTGGCCCTGGTATATTTCACTCACGAGTTAGCGCAGCGTTTGCAGGGAGAGGGTGTCTCGGTCTTCGCCGTCGATCCCGGGCCCCTGGCCTCTAACATCGCCATGAATAACGACGGCCTGCTTGTTGGCCTGGCCGGCTTGATGATTCGCCGTCTTTTTCCGAGTCCTGAAAGGGCTGCGAAAACGGCGCTGTTTCTGGCTGCCGCTTCCGGGCTTGCCGGCCAGAGCGGAGGTTACTTCAAGTACAAAAAGCAGCGCAGGCCGCGAACGAGCAGTCGCGATCCGCTGCTCGGCCGGAAGTTGTGGCAACTGAGCGCCCGCCTGACAGGCGTCGACATGCCACGATTGACTAAGGAGTCGATAGGTGGCCATGATTACCGCCTGATACGATCGGCAACTGCAGAAAGAAAAGGCGGATTCATGGCAGACAGAACTGTGCAACCGGGTACGGACTTCATCCGCGCCATCATCAGCGCGGACATCGAGAGCGACAAACACGGCGGGCGAGTACAGACTCGTTTTCCGCCAGAACCCAACGGATATTTGCATATCGGACACGCCAAGTCGATTTGCCTCAACTTCGGCGTGGCGGCCGAGTTCGGCGGCAAGTGCAACCTGCGCTTCGACGATACTAATCCGTCCAAAGAGGACGTCGAGTACACGGATTCGATAAGAGAAGACGTGCGCTGGCTGGGCTTCGACTGGGAAAATCGCGAGTACTATGCCTCGGACTATTTCGAGAAGCTCTACGAATTCGCCCTGAGACTCGTGAAGAAGGGCCTGGCCTATGTCTGCGATCTGAGCGCCGAGGAAATTCGCGCCTACCGCGGCACGCTTACGGAACCAGGCCGCAACAGTCCTTTCCGTGAGCGCCCTGTCGAAGAAAACCTCGATCTGTTCAGGCGCATGAAGGCCGGCGAGTTCGAGGATGGCTCACGGGTGCTGCGGGCCAAGATCGACATGGCCTCGCCGAACATCGTCATGCGCGACCCGACCTTGTATCGTATCCGCCGCGAGACGCATCAGCGCACAGGGGATTCCTGGTGCATCTACCCGATGTACGACTTCGCCCACTGCCTGTCCGATGCCATCGAGGACGTCACCCACTCGTTGTGCACGCTGGAATTCGAGAACAACCGCGAGCTTTACGACTGGATAGTCGACGCGGTGGAGCCTCCCGGAAAACCGCGGCAGATCGAGTTTGCGCGCCTGAATCTCAGCTATACGGTGTTGAGCAAGCGCAAGTTGTTGCAGCTCGTAGAGAGCGGGAAGGTCTCCGGCTGGGACGACCCGCGCATGCCGACCCTGTGCGGGCTGCGTCGCCGGGGCTACACTCCCGAATCGATTCGCAAGTTCTGCGAGCGCATAGGGCTTGCCAAACGGGACAGCATGGTTGACGTTGCCCTGCTTGAGTACAGTATTCGCGACGATCTGAACTACAGCGCAGCCCGGCGCATGTGTGTCCTTCGCCCGTTGAAAGTTGTGATCGACAACTACCCCGAGGGAAAGATCGAAGAGTTCGAGGCTCCCAACTTACCTGATGATCCCGAAAAGATGGGTTCACGCAAGATTCCCTTCTCGCGCGAGATTTTCATAGAACGCACCGACTTCATGCAGGATCCGCCGCGTAAGTTTTTCAGACTGGCGCCCGGCCGAGAGGTGCGACTGCGCTGGGCGTATTTCATCAAGTGTGAGCGCGTGGTCACAGACGAGCAAACCGGCGAAGTAATCGAGTTGCATTGCAGCTACGATCCGGCCAGCCGGGGGGGAAACTCGCCGGACGGGCGCAAAGTCAAGGGAACCATCCACTGGGTTTCTGCCGGGCAGGCGATTACGGCAAAAGTGCGTCTTTACGATCGGCTGTTTATGACCGAGCGCCCGGGCTCGGCCAATGGATCATTCACTGACGATATCAACCCCGACTCGCTCGAAGTGCTGGACGATTGCCGCGTCGAGCCAAGTCTGGCTTCCGCTCAGCCTGCCAGCCGTTGCCAGTTCGAACGGCAAGGATATTTCATTCTCGACCCGGCTGACTCCCGGCCAGACAGGCCGGTATTCAATCGCATCGTGCCGCTGCGTGACAGCTGGGCGAAGTTATTGAAGAAGGGCAAGGCTTAGGGCCGGAATGAAATATTTCATGGTTTCAATGGCGGCGCTGCTCTGCGCGCTGTCGGCATGCGATCAGAAGCCTGAACCCGGCCGGCGGCAGGCGGATGCCGGTCAAGCGTCGGTCGCCGAACCGCTGCCGGCCGAGCAAGCGCTGGTCTACTATCCCGCCAGCGGCGAAGAACCGGCTCCCACGGCTGATCTGGAACAAGTTCGCACAAGCTCCGTGCTGCGTTTTCTGTATGTGCGGGAACCCGAGGCCGAGCTGCCGCGCCAGGGGGGCGTACTGGTCGAAAGCCTTCGCCGGGCGAGCGCACTGGCCGAAAGCCTGGGCTTGGAAGCACGATTTATAAGAGTCGATCACCCGGCGGAACTATTTACGGCTCTGCGTCAGGGCCGCGGCGAGATTGTCGGAACCTTCAATCGTCCCTTGGACGGCGTCGAAGGCGTCACCTTCACGACACCCCTGTTTCATGTCAAACAAGTACTTGTCGCACGCCGAGGCGACGTCAACGTTCCGCGCAGCCTTGATCAGCTTTCGCGATACAAGATCTTCATGGTGGATACACCGGGCACGAGTGAGACCGTCACGCGCATCGAAAAGATCCTTAATCAGAAATTGAATGTGGTCAAGCTGCCGGATGACCTGGACAGCGAGGACATACTCGACGGGGTCGGATCGGGACGCTACCAGTTGACGATCGCCAGGTCGGACCAGGTTGCCGAGTACCTGGCCTATCGTGACGATGTTGAAGAAAGTTTCGTCCTAGAGGACAGGGTGCCGTTGGCCTGGGCGATAAGAAGCAATGCGCCGGAGCTGCTTGATGCGGTAAACGGTTTCATCTATCAATATGCCTTGACGACACATCTCCGCCGGCAGTTCGGGGGCGACCTGCCGGAGATACGCAGGCACAAGGTGCTGCGGGTTGCAATGCTGAACAACTCGGTGGCCTATTACATCTATCGTGGACAAGAGGTGGGATTCCAGTTCGAACTGGCCGAGCTTCTCAGCCGCCGCCTGGCCGTGCGACTGGAAATTGTCATTCCAGAGCATCCCAGGGATGCCACCCGCCTGCTGGTTGAGAACCGGGCCGACGTGGCGGTGGTCTCGCCGTCTAAAGCCGATCCTTACCGTGGGCAGATTTCGTACTCGATACCGTTCCACTCATCCGACCAGGTGCTGGTGCAACCGAAGGGGGAGAAGCCTGTAACGGAGTTAGCGCAGCTGATGTATCGGAAAGTGCACGTGCGCCGCTCTTCGCAATACTTTCGCAATCTGCAAATCGCGGCGCTGGTGGTTCCGGGCTTACAAATCGTCGAATCTGCAGAGGATCTCGGCACCGAAGATCTGATCGACCAGGTCGGCAAGAGGCAGATCCCCCTGACAGTGGCCAATTCGGTGTTGCTGGGAAGCGAATTGAATTTCAGGGACGACGTGCAGGGCACGCTGGTACTGGCCCGAAACATGCCTTTGGTTTTCGCGGTCAGGCGAGAATCTCCCAGGTTGCTCAAACGGATCGATCGCTTCGTGCGCCAGGACTGCCGCGGGGACTTTTTCGATGGGTTGATAAAAAAGTATTTTTCCGGGCAGAAGCGGATTTCACAAGTGCGTCGCGAATCCCTGGATACCACCGGGGCTATCTCACCGTATGACGAACTTGCAAGGAAGTACGGACGGCGCTACGCCATCGACTGGCGGCTGATACTTGCGCAGATGTACAAGGAGTCCCGCTTCGATCCCAAGGCGATCAGTTGGTCGGGCGCACGCGGTCTCTTGCAAGTGATGCCACAGACAGCACGCGAAATGGGTTTTACGAACCTATGGGACCCCGAGACAAACATTCACGCCGGGGTGAGCTATCTTGCGTGGCTGATTACGAAGTTCGAGCCGTCGGTTCCAATGCGCCAGCGGATCCGTTTTGCATTGGCGGCCTACAATGCCGGCCTGGGCCATGTCAGGGACGCCCGCCGTCTGGCCTGGAGATTATCGTACGATCCTGACAAGTGGTTCGGTAACGTCGAACGGGCCATGCTGCTGCTGCAAAAGCCCGACTATCATCGCCAGGCGCGCTACGGCTACTGCCGAGGCTCGGAACCCGTCCAGTACGTGAGCGAGATCCAGACCAAGTACGACGCTTACTCGAGGTTGATGCCGGCCGCGGGCCCGCACTCTAACGAAGGCGACTGAGGCCCTGGCCGGTCAACAGCTGAAGATGGCGTCCAGCAGGCCCATACAGTGATCCTTGCGCTTGACGGCAAGGACGGGTTGCTTACAAAGTCTCAGCAGGCGCTCGGTTACACTGCCAAGGATGACGGCCGCGCCGGCGCTACGGCCGCGAGCCCCGACCACGACCAGGTCGCATCCATTGCGCTCTGCGACTTCGGCGATCGCCTTCGAAGGGCGCTCGTTCAGTTCGAACAACGGTTTTACGGCGATGCCGTGCAGCTCTTGTCTGTCTATGTATTTCTCGAAATCCTTACGAGAGTTCTCCAGAACGATATCGGCGAACTCTTCATAGCTCTTGCCGGTGCGGGAGTAGCCGGTGGGCACGCCGTAGACGTGCAGGCAGTCGAGCTCGTTTATGCCGCAGGCACTCGCTATCTTGACCGCCTTTTCCAGGGCATCTGAAGAATACTCGGAAAAATCGAGCGCGACCAAGATTCGTGTAATACGTGGTTCCTGATCCCGGGGAATGATCAGAACGGAACAAGGAGCTTTCCTGGCGAGTTTCTCGGCCAGTATGCCTCCATCGCCCCGATCGAGTTTTTTACTGAGCAACATCAGATCGACGTCGTTTTCCTTGATGAAGCGCAAGATTTCTTCCAGCCTGTCTCCCTCTACTGCCCTGCATTCCACGCTGGTTCCGGAAACGATCTGGAAGTGCTTGTCGATGGCCTCCTGCGCCAGCTTCTTTGCCCGGTCATGACCGGAATCGAAGAGTTCGGGGAACTTGGCCCGCAGGCCCTCCGGCAATTCTGGTTTGCCGGATACGGTCAGAAAGGTGATCCGCTCCGACTTCAGGAGTCCGCCAATGGCGCTTGCGTAACGCACGGTCTTTTCGTCCTGTGCGTTGAGCTTGAGTCCCACTAACATGTGTTTGAACGGGTACATTTTCTGTTCCTCCAGTCGCAGCTTGTTGGATACTCGCCCCTGGATTATTGGAGATCACACGATCTTCGCGCCATAGTCAAGAAAGCGCAAAAAGCGACCAACCGGAGTTGACACGGACCCGAAGATACTCATAGACTTTCCGGCGTTGACACGCGAGAAAGGGGCGTAAGGCGGAATGGCCACCAATGAGATAGTGATCGGGGTCGACCTGGGAACTTCCTATTCCTGTGTTGCCACCATGGAAGACGGGCAACCGACCGTCATCGCCAACGATTGGGGAGAGCGTACCCAGGCCTCTGTAGTGTCTTTCCTCAACGATGGCCGCATCCAGGTGGGCAACGATGCCAAGAAACGCCTGCTGACCTATCCACGGCAAACTATCTACTCGGCCAAGCGGTTGATCGGGCGTTACATTTTCTCGCCGGAGGCAAAGAAGGCCCAGGCCGTCTGCTCGTACGAAATCGTCGAAGGCCCCAACCACGGTATCAGGGTCAAGGTGCTTGGCGAGCTTCTCAGCCTGCCGCAGATCTCGGCGTTAGTGCTCAAGGAAATGAAGGAGATTGCCGAGTCTTACCTCGGCCAGACGGTCACCAAGGCGGTTATCACTGTTCCGGCCTATTTCAACGACAACCAGCGCCAGGCCACTACAGATGCCGGCAAGATCGCCGGACTGGATGTGCTGCGCATCATAAACGAGCCGACCGCCGCGGCGCTTGCATACGGTTTCGGCAAGCAGCTCAAGGAACGCGTGGCCGTTTATGATCTTGGCGGCGGAACGTTTGATATCTCGATTCTAGACATCGGCAACGACACCTTCGAGGTGCTGGCGACCGCCGGCGATACTTACCTTGGAGGCGACGACATCGACATGCGCTTGATGGACTATTTCGCCGATCTGTTCATGAAAGAAAACGGTGTCAACCTGCGCAAGGATATCATGGCGCTGCAGCGCCTGCGGGAAGTCTCCGAGGAAACAAAAAAAGCTTTCAGCGAGAAGAAAAAGGTCAAGGTTCACGTGCCGGAGGTGCTGACGACGGAGGACGGCAAGGTTTACGACTTCAACACGATCATCGATTCAGAGACGTTCGTGCAGCTCTCGATGGATTTGGTACAGCGCTCGTTCAAAGTGTGCGACGAAGCTTTCCAATCGGCCGGAATGACTGTTCATGATGTCGACGGTGTTATCCTGGTCGGCGGTCCGACCCGCCTGCCGCTGATTCGTGATTCTGTAAGGCATTACTTCGGCAAGGAGCCGCTTTCCGGTATCGACCCCGACGAGGTCGTGGCCATGGGCGCGGCCATCCAGGGCAACGCACTGGTGGACAGTTCTTCCCAGACCTTCTTGTTGGATATCACTCCATTGACTCTGCGTCTTGGAACCGTGGGCGGCTACAGCGAGCAGATTATCGCCCGCAATACTCCGGTTCCGATAGATCGCACCAGAACCTTCACAACCTCGCGGGACAACCAGGAGAGAGTTAAAATTCGCATCTTCCAGGGCGAATCCAACCGACAAGAAGAGAACGAGATGCTGGGCGAGTTCGAATTCTCCGGCTTCAGAGTGGCGCGCCGCGGCGAGGTACAAATCGAGGTGACCTTTGAGATTGACTCCGATGGCATCGTAAACGTTTCAGCGCGCGACCCCGAATCCGGTCAGAGCGCATCGACCACCGTGAGTTTGTCGAGCGGCCTCAGCCAAGACGAGATACAACAGAGCATGGACCAGGTTCAATCAGCAGAGTTGGCCTGACGTACGGCTTGCTGTGCGGATACCTGGCAGGTTGAAAGAATGGATTCCAAGTTTGCCGAGCGGATAAACGCCTGGGTCAAGGCCCTGGATAGAATTGACTACTACCAGGTATTGCAAGTGGATCCACATGCATCCATGGGGCAGATTCGCGAGGCATACCACAAACAGTCCAGGCTGTTTCACCCAGACCGCTATTTTCACCTTGATCAGGGCGAGCTGAAAGACGGCATCTACAAGATATCCAAGCGGGTCACCGAGGCCTACGTGACGCTGCGAGACGCCCAGAAGCGCTCGCACTACGACCGGCAATTGGTCGAAAACAAGCGAACCAAGCTGCGTTACACCGAGCAATCCGAGTTGCAGCAGAAGAAGGCCAAGGTTGAGCAGACCGGCAAAACAGAGAAGGGCCGGCAGCTGTTTCGTCAGGGGATGGCTGAAATGAAACGCACTGACTTCGTTGCCGCCGAGCGCACATTCAAGATGGCAATGGCCTACGAGTCGGATAACGAGTTGTTCAAGCAGAAGGCCGAAGAGGCCAGGAACAACATCAAGACCGATTACAAGATAAAATAATGCCGAAAGCACTACTAACGCGCGCCTTGCTGGTTCATGCCGATGACGGAGCGCCGGAGTTGCGCACTTTCGACATCGAGCAGGTGCTGGGGCCGATAGACTTTGGTCTGCGTATGCTGGCGGAGGGAGACTGGTTCTGTGTCGGGTCAGGCGTGCTGGCAGGTGGAATCATCCCGGGTTCGAATCGCCTGATCTTCAGCGGACGCTCACCTGTCTGGGAAGGGTTCTACGTTTCGGCCATGGGCGGCGCCGGGCTACTTTTCGACGGCCTGGGAATCTCCTATCTGGGCATCAGCGGCCGCGCCCCTGAGCCCAGCCTGCTGGTTGTTTCTTGCGAGCACGGCGGCGATCCTTTCGCCCGCCTGGTTCCGGTGCGCCTGGCAGAGGTATGGAGCGAAAGCGATGGGCCGGGCGGAGTGTACGGCCTGCAGCGGCACGCACTGGAGCATGTTTGGGAGGGCAGCAGGACGCCGCGCGTGCTGGCCACCGGTCCGGCGGCGTTGAGTACCAGCATGGGCGCCATCTGTTCGAGCCGTATCTCCAAGGGCAAACTGACTGCGGTTGATTGCTGGGCGGGGCGGGGGGGAATGGGCTCGCTGCTGCTGCAGTCCCACAACATTGCCGGAATTGTCTACGGTGGCGACTTCGAAGACGACGATCTAAGCGATCGGGCCGAGGCCGACGGTTATTTCAAGGAGATGTTCTCCAAGAAGATGGTCATCGAGGATCTCGAGGCCACTACTAAATATCGCTACGATCCGAAGTGGAAGTCGGGTGGCACCTTTGGAGTGAATTATTCCAAGCTGGCCGACTGGATGCTGTCTTACAACTACAACTCGGTCAACTGGTCCGGCAAGAAGAGGCAGGATCTCTGGGAGAGTCGAGTCAGGGATCACTACCTGGATCAGTTCAACCGCGAGACCATCGAAACCAAGAGCTTCGCTCACTGCGGCGAACCTTGTCCCGCTGTCTGCAAGAAACTTCATGGCGACTTCAAAAAAGACTACGAACCCTACCAGACCATGGGGCCACTGATTGGCATATTCGACCAGCGCGCGGCCGAGCAGGTGAACCACAAGGCGGACATGCTGGGCTTCGACGCCATTCAAATTGGCGGCCAGTTGGCCTGGCTGATGGAGTGCCTGAAAGACGGTATCATCGAGGCCGATGAACTGCGTCTGCCTCCGAGCGCGCCCCGTCGCCCGGCCTTCGAGCCGGACGGGGCAGATTTCGTCGGCGATTCGCACCACAACGCGTCTCTGGCACTGGCTTTACTCGAACGCTCGCTGGATGCCGGCTCACCACTTGCGCGTGGTATGCGCAAAGCGGCGCGCGAGTTCGGTCCCCGGGCTCGCGACCGGGCAGTCTATCTGTCGAACGGCGAGAACGGTTGGATGGTTCCCAACCAGTACTGGGTGCCGGGAATGCTTGCGCCGATAGCGATCATGGGCAAGTACTACACCTATTACCACGCGGATTTCATGCCGCCCGGCGAGTTGGGGCGCGCTTGTGCGGAGCGGATGATCGCCGAGATCACAATCGACAATGCCGGCATGTGCCGCTTCCATCGCGGTTGGGCGGAAAAGCTATGGCCCCAAATTGTGTGTGGGCATTTCGACATCGAGATTGATTTTCCGGCTCAGCATGCCCGACTCGCACAAGCTATCCATGGGCAAGGACGGCCGGTGTACTGGGAGTCGGCCCGCATCGAGGAGATGCTCCACGGCTACCTGCGACAGATCCATGAAGAGCAGACCGACAGAAAAGAACTTGGTCAGTGGTTGGCGCGTTTCGAGAGTGATCGTTCGGCCGCGGCGCATGCCTTTTTCGACGAGTTGAAAGCCGGCATCGAAGAGCGCATCGCCGAGGCATGCAAATGACACTCGACCTCGTTTTTTTGGGCTGCGTCGGGATCTTCGCGCTGATCGGATATTTTTCGGGATTCGCCAGGCAAGTGATTCGCATCGGCGCGCTGGCAGGGGCCTACCTGTTGGCCGGCATTCTTGGAAGGCCGTTTGGCAGCATGCTTGCGCGCTCGCTCGAGGTTCCGCACCTGATCGGACGGGTATTGGGGTCGGGTCTGGCCTTTTTCTTGCTGTACATGATCTTTTCTGTCGTGGGCTGGAGCATTCTGCGCAAGTGGCGTAAGAGGCAGGATCCCGAGAAAATCGCCGTTCGCAGGCGCTGGGACGGCTGGACCGGCCTGGCCCTGGGAGGGGCCAAGACGTTTGTGATGCTCTACCTGGTATTGTGCGTGATTGTGCTTGTCGAAAAACCGCTGGCCAAGGCCTCGGGCAAGATGAGGAAAATGCTTTCGCATTCGTTCATGGCGGACCTGGCCCGCGAGCATAACATACTCTCCGGCTTGCACCTGCCGGCCGTGGGCAACCTGGCGGCAATTAGTAAGGCCGCCAGCGATCCGAAATTCCGTGAAAAAATGATGCACGATCCCAAGGTCAAACGCCTGCTCGAGAATCCCAAGATCAAGGCCTTAGCAGACGACAAGGCCCTCTTGGCCGCCTCGCGCCGAAACGATCTGGCCGCGCTGCTGGCTAACCCGCGCCTGAACCGGGTGCTTGACGATCCAGAGATCGTGAAGCTGCTTTCCGAAATCGACTTGAGCGGAATATAGATCAGCTCGATTCTTTCTCGGCGTTGTTCTTTTGTCCGATGTCGTGTTCGCGGCGCAGCTTGCGACGGGCGGACTCGGCCTGATCGTATGCGCCGGCCTCCTTCTCTCCGCCGATGTCGCTCTCGCGCAGCGGCGGAGAAACACGGGAGGTCACCTCGATCAGCCGATCGACCAGGCGGGCCGGATCGCTGTCGTAGAGCACGCGGTCGGGCCCTGCCTTGCGGTTTGCGAAATCCAGGATCTCACCGATGTGCTCCGAGATGCCGCCGCAGCCTTCGAGGATGCCCACCGGCTTTTGTTCCTCGTAGGCCACGGTGAATTCGTTCAGCGTACCGACACCCCCGCCGACCACGACCACGGCGTCGCACGAACGTATATTGATGATGTCACGCTCCATCAGGCCCAGGCCCGAGAAGAGGATCATGTCGTAGTGTTCTATGGGCGAACCGTAAATATCGAGGTGTTCCCGCTTGCTGAAGGCCGGCGATATGCCCATCACGAAGCCGCCCAAACGGTTGGCACCCTCGGCCGCCTTGTCCGGAAGGCCCGGACAGGCCCCGGTAATGCAGATGCAATTCTTTTTTGCGATGGCCTCGCCCAGGGCCTGGGCCTTCTGTAGGGCCGTGGCATCCCTTATTGTAGGTCCGGAAGCCGAGCCCATGACGCCGATCTTCACTTTCTTGCCGCGCATCTTACCCTCCTTGGTAGAGGCGCAGCCTAGCAATATAGTCCATGAAGATCAATTGTGTCCGATGTCACAGATATTGAAGCCTGAAGATGATGTGATATGCTGATTTTTTATAGTTGCATGCTTTTTAGAACCGGTCGTTTTCATCCGTATCTGAAATGGAATGTTATCTGGAGGAAAAATGGGAAAGCCGTCCAACACGATTTTTGCGCTGATTTTCACCTTGTTATGGGGCGTTACAAGTCTGGCCGATGTGGTCAAGGTCGAACTTGCCGTTGCCGAACCGGAGTTGTGGCAAGATCAGGCCGGATTCACCCATGTCTGGTTGCAGGGTTTCATTAGTGCCGGTTTGCCGGGAACGCCGGATTTGCCATCCAGGACCTTACAAATATTGCTGCCTCCCGGGCAGCGAGTGGAGGCGATCGATCTGCAGCCTTCCGAACTTATTGATATTCCGGGCGTCTACACACTATTTCCGGTTCAGAAACCGCTCCCGACTGCTTACTCGGAACCCGCGATCTTCACCCAGCCCGATGCCGACATTTACACCAGCGACGATGCCTATCCATATACGATCGAGACCGCGCCCGACACGCAACTCAAGCGCGGTTTTGTTATTCAGCCGGTGGTGGTGACCCCGCTTGTCTACCAGCCGGCCTCCGGCCGCCTGGGGTACTATCCGTGGATCTCAGTGACAATCACGACTTCGGTCGACAAGACACAAGGCCTGCGCCCGGTGGCCAAGTATCGCGGCTTTGAGCGAGACTTCGAGGACGTCGCCGGCCTGGTTTCGAATCCCGATGCGCTTGCGGCCTACCAGAGACACCCGGCGCAGACGCGCGCCGATGACTATCGCTACGTGATCGTTACCAACCAGGCCCTGGCCGGCTGCGGCGGCACGAAGAACCTGCAGGCACTGGCCGCCGACAAGAACGCCCGCGGTTTGAGCACACTGATAGAGACCATGGAAGACATACGAACCGGCTACAGCGGGCAGGACGACGCAGAGAAGGTTCGGAACTTCATCAAGGACATGTACGACAACCATGGTACCGACTTCGTGCTGCTGGCCGGCGACGACGATCTCGAGATCCACGATCCGGGGCCGGGTGAAACCGAGGCGACTATTGTTCCGGTTCGCGGCATGTACGTAAGCGACGGCTCCGGCACCGAGGATCTCAACCTGCCCTCCGATGTCTACTATGCCTGTCTCGACGGAAACTTCAACGCCGACGGCGACAATCGTTTTGGGGAGACAACCGACAACGTGGATCTGCTGTCCGAGGTATGGGTAGGCCGGGCACCGGTCGACAACTGCACCGAGATTACGAACTTCGTGACCAAGACGCTGGCCTACCAGGCCGACAACGGAACCTGGCTCAAGAACGTCTACATGGTGGGCGAATGGCTCTGGGAAGCCCAGCCTTCTTTCGGCAAGGACTATCTGGTTCAGGTGGCCAGTTCATCAACAGCCGACGGGATCGACACCAAGGGCTTTTCGGAAAGTTCCTTCTTCACGGTCTCGGGTCTATACGACAAGGACCAGAGCGGCGCCAATTGCGATTACCAGCCCAGCCCATGCTGGGACGCCAACGACATCCTGGCGGTGCTCAACGGCAACAACCACATCATCAATCACTTGGGCCACTCCTATACCTACTACAACCTGCGCCTGACTTCCGATCAACTCGACGCGGGCATCAGCAACACCAAGCCTTTCTTCGAGTACAGCCAGGGTTGTTACTGCGGTGCCTTCGACAACCGGCTCGACCCGCAGGAGAACAACGAAGTCGTCTGGCAGGACTCTTTCGCCGAGCACATGGTGCTTGGGCAACACGGAGCCTTCGCGGCGGTGATGAACACGCGCTACGGGTGGGGCACGGTATCGAACTATTTCAACCGCACCTTCTGGGACGGCGCTTTCCGCGACGGCATGACCCGTTTGGGCGAGTTGCAATCCCACGGCCGCGAGATGCTGTCCGGCAACGCTTCGAATCCCTATTTCCGCTGGGTCTACTACGAGTCGACCCTGTTCGGTGATCCCGAGGTTTCGATTCACCTGAGTGCTTCAAGCACAACACCCCAGATTAACCTTTCCGAGACAGACATCTGGTTCGTGGCCATTGAAAACGGCGCGAATCCAAACGACCAGACCATCACGGTGAGCAACACCGGCGGTGGGGCCATGAACTGGTCGGTGAGTTCCGATCAGTCGTGGTTGAGCGTCTCGCCGGCCTCCGGCACGGCTCCTTCCGATATCGTTTTATCTGTCGATGCAAGCGGTCTGGCCGCCGACTACTATGAGGCAAAGCTGACTTTCACGGCCCCGGGCGCGGATAACTCGCCCTTCGAGCAGACGGTGGCGCTCTACGTCGTGAGCATTCCCACGGTGGTGGCGCCCTACTCGACGGGTACGGCCCCGGTTGTGGACGGCACGATCGGAGCCAGCGAATATGCCGGGGCATCCACTATCCAACTCGGATCGTGGGACGATCTCGACAACACGGTAAAGGTGCTGCACGATAGCAACAATCTCTATATGGCCTTCGATATTCCCTCGGACACGGACGCCGACGACTCCGACTACGTCAGGATCTACCTGGACGGCAACGCCGATGAGCAGTGGCCGACTGCCGCCGGAGATGAAGGGCTGTTTGTCCCCTTTGCTGACGGCAGCGCGGGCTTCTGGGCCTTCTGGAACAATGGTTCGGGTGTTCAATCGTCGGATACCGCCGAGAGCCCGGTGCCGGGCATGACCAGCGCCTGGTCTATGTCGAACGGTCACCGGGTTTTCGAAGTAAGCCTTGCACTGAACAGCGGGCACCTGTCGAGAGCCATGGGCGATCCGATCGGCATGTTCCTCTACTACGAGGATTTCGTATCGGACACTGTGACCGATCCCAAGGCAATGTGGCCCTATGCCATCGGAACACTCGACACAACCGAGTATTTCGGAGACGTCATCCTGGGCTCCGACACCGACGGCCTGGTGGTCAATCCGGCCTCACTCAGTTTCGCCGCCGTCGAGGACGGAGATCCCTCAGAGTGGTCAAACCTGACGATCGGCAGCACGACAACCAACGCGCTCAACTTCACGGTTTCCAAGAACGCAAACTGGATCGCAACATCTGTAACCAGTGGAACCACACCGGCTGTCATTCGCGTCTGGGCCGACCCGACAGGTGTATCCGGCGGTGTCCATAGCGGTACGCTTACGGTTACGGTTGGCGGTGTGGATACGGTCGACGTGCCCGTCTCGTTCGACGTGGCCGGCAAGCCGCCTGTTTTCAGTGTCATTCCGACCGGGCTTGTATTCGAGAGCGAAAAGGGTGCCGCGTTGCCGGCCGGCCAGAACTTAAACATCAGCAACGCTTCGGGCAGCGGCAGCCTCAACTGGAGCGCCGCCACCACCGGAGGCTGGTTCACGCTTTCAGCATCATCCGGTACGGCGCCGTCGACCATCTCGGTCAGGCCCAACACGACCGATCTGTCCGCCGGCTATCACACCGGCACGATTTTGCTGACTGCGGCCGGGGTAGAGCCGTTCCAGGTCGATCTGTCATACAACATCAGTGTGCCCCCGGTATTGGCGTTGGAACCCGATCAGATCGTCAGGCAGGATCCGTTGGCCGGCGGCGCGGTCGAGATTGAGCTCAAGGTCAAGAACGCCCAACCGGGCACCATGACCTGGAGCGTCAACGAGTTCAGCCCCTGGATCACACTCGATCCGACGGGCGGCACGGCGATCAACGGGCACCCCGGCAGGGTAACGGTAACGCTCGATCCGGCCTCTTTGGGCGCCGGGCTGCACGAAGCGGATATAACCGTCATGGCTCCCGATGCCGCCAATTCTCCCCAGACCCTGCATGTGGCCTGGACACTGGTGGATGCGGCCGCGCTGAATGTGACGCCGGCAAGCTTGTCTTTCGAGGCCCAGCCGGGAGGCTCGAATCCCGCCGCGCAGAACCTGCAAATATCCAACGGCGGGCCGGGCGCTTTGAACTTCACGGTAACCTGCGCAGACAGCTGGCTTAGCTGCAACCCGGCCAGCGGCTCAGCGCCTTCAAGCGTTGCGGTTTCGGTGGACATCAGCGGTCTCAGCCAGGGATTGCACAACGGCAGCGTGGTCGTGAGCTCGACCGAGGCAGCCAACAGCCCGGTGACGGTGCCGGTCTCTTTGAACATTTCCGGCGGGGGCAACAACCCCCCGCCGGCGCCGCTGCTGATAAGTCCCCCGCACCAGGCGCTGATCGTCACGCTAAGTCCAGAGCTGACAATACAGAATGTCGTCGATCCCGACGGCGACAAGGTGACCTATTCTTTCGAGGTCTACGAGAAAGGCTCGGATCAACCCAGTGTGAAGCTCGACAACATCATCCAGGGGCAGGGTGACATGACCTACACCAACCTCAACGCCACCCTGGCCGACGGAATCACCTACCAGTGGCGCGCCAAGGCCGTGGACTCGCATGCAGCCTCGGGTCCCTGGAGCGACTACTGGGAGTTCACCGTGAAAGCCGATGACGGGGGCGGCGGCTGCGGTTGCTCGAGCGCAGGAAATGCCGGCAGCGCAGGGGCGCTCTTCGTGCTGTTCATTTTGGGCCTGGCGCTGACCAGCCGCAGGAAATAACAGGCAGCGGATGCCTAGAGACAGTAAGGGTGGTCGTCGCAGGGGTGCAGCGCAAGATCCCAGGCGCGCCGCCAGTAGGGACCTTGGGGATTGGGGGGAAAGGCGTCATTGTACAGGTCGGGGATCGGGTCGCTTTCGGTGAGTTTCTTGGCCACCGAGTACCACAGCTTGATCTCGCGTCCCTGGGCGTCTTTGATTATCGCATCCTCGACGCTCATGTTCTGGCCGTTTTCATCCTTGGGATAGATGTTGAAGTTGGTCATCATTGTAGCGATGTAGCTCGAGGTGCAGACCTCGACCAAAGTTTCTTTATCGACTTTGAAACCTCCGTCGTCCTTGTCGAAGAGCAATGTGCCGCCGTCGGACTCGTCGATGTTCTGGTACTGGGTCAGCCTGGAGACGGCGTTGTATGTTCCGCCCAGGTCCGAGTTGAAGACCGTTCGCAGGCCGGACATCTGGATCATGTAGTCGTTGTTGGTCTGACCCATGTCGCAAACGGTGGCTTCCATCAGCAGCAGGATCTCCTTGAGTTTGAGGCGGAACTTGACCAGCGGGTAGCCCAGGCGCTTATCGGGCCCGGTCCCCAGAGGAGTCACGATAAAGGCATCCTGGAGATTGATCTGGTTGCCCTGGGTGACCGGCAATGAATCGCGCAGATCTCCCCCGTTGCTGGCGAAGGCCATCTCGGCGCCGGAAGCCTCTCGCATGGCGTCGGCCACCAGGTTACCCAGGTTGTTGTTCTCGAAATTTACCCTGGGCACGTCGAAACTCGAGTGGGTGAGCACTTGTCCGAACTCTCCCGACAAAAAGGCGTCTGCATCCGGTACGATCGGGTAGCTTGGCAGGAAGTTCGAGACGATATCCGCTATCAGGTCGTCAATATAGTCGGTCGTATCCTGGGCGGCCGGCAGTGAATCGTCGATTGCCAGCAACGCTCCCGTGTAGCTGCGCTCGCCGCTTTTACGAACCAGTTCGTAGCGCCCCAAGAAGCGCCCGTAGCAACCGGCTTCCATGGTGTAGGTTGTCCAGGAAGCGTCTCCCGCCTCGCTCTTTACAGACAACAGGTGGTCGACGGCGGTATGCGTATGCCCGCTCAGAATGAGATCGATGCCCTCGGTCTTCTTTGCCAACTCGATGGTCTCGAACAACGGCGTCTCGCCGTCCATGACGATGCCCAGGTGGGCCAGGCAGATGACCAGGTCGACCTTCTTCTCATTGCGCAAGGTATCGATGACCTGTTGGGCCGTGGCCGCCATCTCGTCCATGTCGCGGGAAAAAGCAGCAGCAACGGCGTTCGATACACTGGCCGCCTCCAGTCCCAGCAGGCCGAAGATGCCGACCTTGATCCCGCCCGGTGTGGTCAAGGTGATATAGGGAAAGATCGACTTGCCCGCCTCGCCTTGCTGACCGTAAAGGGCCTCGAGGCTGTCATCCGCGCTGTCGTCGGGATTGAAATGAATGTTGGCGGCCAACAACGGCACGCTTGGCTGATCGGCCGCATTGATCATCTCCGCCAGGCGGGCCTCGCCCCAGTCGAACTCGTGGTTGCCGAGGTCGGCGGCGGCGTAGCCTGCTTCTTTCAGAAAGTTTATGTCGGCCGTGTTGTCATCGGCCGCCACCAGCATCGTGCCCATGGTGAAATCGCCGGCGTCGAGCAGGAGCACTTCGGGATTTGCAGCCCGCTCATCCTCGACGATCTTCATCCAGCGAGCCGCCCCGCCGACTGTTCCGTCGCCGGTGTTTGCGGGATCATAGTCTCCGTTGGGCAATCCCAGAAAGTGTGAGTGGCGATCGTTTGTGTGGAAGATCACCAGATCGTAATCCTTCTTGCCGCTGTCGCTGCTGCAACTCGCTAGAAGGCCCAGCAGCATGAATACGGGTATTCGTAGATAGCGCATGGTTAGTCTCCTTTGCAGGCGCGAATAGTAGCACAAGATTTTCCATTTGCCTAGGTCGGTCCGCCGGATGTATAAGGTGCGCCTGGATACATGGACTGGAGGAGGATCAAATGAAGTTCATTGTCCTGGGAGCCGGAATGCAGGGGGTGGCCTGCGCCTACGATCTGCTCAGAAATCCGGCCACCGAAAAAGTGATACTGGTCGATCGTGAAAGGGAGATCGTCGAGAGGGCCGCCAGTCGCCTGGTCTCCGATAAGATCCAAACTCAGGCCGTAGACTGCGAAGACAGCGAGTCTCTGGCTGATATCATCGCAGGCTGTGATGTCGCCGTCAGTGCCCTGCCGTATCGTTTCAACCTTGGGGCCGCCCAGGCGGCGGTCGCGGCCGGTGTGAGCTTCGTGGACATGGGCGGTAACATCGAGACGGTTCTTTCCGAGCTCAGGCTTCACACAGAGGCCGCAGACAAGAATGTTACCGTCATTCCCGACTGCGGATTGGCCCCCGGTTTGGCGAATATCCTGGTGGCAGACGCCGTTGCGGAACTAGACGAAGTGAACGATGTCAAGGTCAGGGTCGGCGGGTTGCCGGCCGAACCCCGCCCGCCCTGGAACTACTTTTTGGTATTTTCGTTCGAGGGATTGTTTAACGAGTATACCGGCACCGAGGCGGTGCTCAGAGACTGGAACAGGACCGAGGTACCGGCGCTGACCGGAGACGAACAGATCTCGTTTCCCGATCCGGCAGGTGTTTGCGAGGCGGCATTCACCTCAGGTGGAAGCTCGACGCTGCCCTGGACGTTCGCCGGGCGTATTCGCAATCTCGACTACAAGACGGTGCGCTACCCGGGGCACTACGATTTGCTGAGGGCAATCGAGGCGCTGGGCCTTTTCGACACCGAGACTGTCGAGATCGAGGGCGCCAGGATATCTCCGCGCGCCATGTTGAAGAAGTTGTTTTGCGAGCGACTGGCTCGCCGCGACGAGGCAGATCTGGTGGTGCTGAGAATCGTATCCAGCGGCGTGCGCAACAGGCGCCCCGGCAGACTGGTACACGAAATGATGGACATACTCGACGAGGAGACCGGCTTGACTGCCATGATGCGCACGACAGCATATCCGGTTTCGATAATAGCCCAGATGATCGCGGACGGCAGGATTGCGGCAAAGGGAGCCATGCCTCCCGAGAAAGCAGTGCCGCCGGCGAAGCTGATCGCCGAATTGGAGCGCCGCGGAATTTTCGTGCGCCGCACCTGGCATGACGAGATTGAAGATGGGAGTGGAGGCGAGACCAAGTGAGACTGTCTGGCTGTGTACTTGTTACCGCCGTATGCATCCCTGCACTGCTACTGCTCGGTTCAGCGAAAGCCGATCAACCTGAGCTCATAGTCGTTTCGGACGACGGCGACAGCTCGATCTCGTTTCACCTGGCGCTGCAACTGCGCTGGGAGTATGCCTACAACGAAAGCAATCAGGGCGGGGATCACTACACCCAAAATCGCATTTACTTTCGCAGGCTGCGGCCGGTCATCAATGGCAACATCCTGACTTCCGACCTGAGCTACCTGCTGCATTTGAGCGTGGCGCCCGGCGCCCTGGAACTAATGGACCTGTGGCTCGACTATCGATTTCACCCGAGCTACCGGCTACGGGTCGGGCAAATGAAGATTCCCTTTACGCGCTACCGGCTGAACTCGTTCAAGGACCTCGCGTTGCTGGACTGGGCCGGCCCGACCCGTTATTTCGGTGCCGAGCGCCAGGTAGGGCTGCTTGTGCATAACGGCCTCGGGAACCCGGGCGCCTTCGAGTACCAGTTCGGCATTTTCACCGGGGTCAACGCCCGGGCCGCGAACGGCATCGGCATGTCGCTGGCATACGCCGAACCGATTTACAGCCCGTCCTCGCTTGTTGATCCCGACGGGCGCCTGTTTTCCGAGATGCACACCGAAATTGCCGCGCACCTGGCCTGGAATGCGTCAGGCATCGACACACGCCGGCCGACGGATTTCGAGGGCGGGCCGGCCAGGTTTTCTGTGGGTCTGAGCGTCGCCTGGGATCTCGATCCCACTCCGCGCGAGGACATGCGCCTGAGACTGGCTCCGGAGGCAGTTTTCAAGGTATACGGGTTTTCGGCCTGGGCCGTGCTGATGGCAGGTCTCAGCGATCACTTGATGGACGGGAAGCGTTATGCCCCGGCCTTTTTGGGCACTATACTGCAGGCCAGCTACCTGTTTTTCGAGACTTACGAGATAGGGCTGCGTTACTCGCTGATCGATTATCTAGCAGGATTGCGGGACGACGCCGGCGCATATGCCGCCGCCGTGGTTTTGTCCGCCAGCGATCCTGCCGAGGTCGACGAGCTTGGCAGGCGTTTTTCGCTTACAGGCAAAATCATCCGCGAACACGAGGTCGACCTTGGCTTCAACTGGTACCTGATGGGCCGCACTCTGAAGTGGCAGGTCGATGCCGGCCTGCTGGTTTATGAACAGCTCGACGGCAGCCGCAGCGACATTCGGCTCAGAACCCAGATCCAGCTTGCTTTCTGAAAAGGAGGACTGCGTGGGACAGAAGGAATTCGAAGCGGCGCTGTCGGGGGTCAAGACGCTTCCCGATCAGCCGCCTAACGTATTGCTTGAACTCTATGGCCTGTACAAGCAGGCAACCAGCGGTGACGCCGGCGGCAAGCGCCCGGGAGTGTTTGATCTCAAGGGCAGGGCGAAATACGACGCCTGGGCGGCCAGGAAGGGTATGACCAGGGATGCGGCCATGGACGAGTACGTGGCGCTGGTCGACAAATTACAGAGGGAGAACGAATAGGCATTCGAACCAGCGTCGGATGGGCGAATAGTTGCGCTAAGCTGGCATGCTTCTTGCTTTATATCTCGTCAGAATGGTTCGCTTGATGAATAATAAAGGGTTTTTAGCGGCTTTGTTGTGCGCCCTGTGCGTCAGTGTGTGCGTCTTCGAACATGTTGCCTTTGCCGGGGAGACCGAACAGGTCGAACATTTCAGAAGCGGAGAGTTCAACGGTAGCCTGAGCTGGGACGGGATCAGCGCCGTTGAAACAGGTGTCTACCGCTTCGGAGGCTCGGCCGGAATGTTCCTGTTGAACGGTTTCGAGATCGGCTACGAGCAGCAGTTCATCATGCCGCCGGGTGAATCTACCGAGAGCCGCTCGTGGGGTTTCGTTCGCCTGGTGCCGTTTCGCGACTGGCCGGCGGCTCCCTTTTTGGCTGTTCGACTGGGATACTACTACCTGCCGGACGCGAACGCCGCCGCAACCGGGATCGGTTGCGGAGCAACCGTGTTCGTAAGCAGCCACATAGCATTTGAGGCCAGCATCTATACCCAGTTGGTGTTTCACCCGCAGACTCCGGTAGAGCATCAGACCGAGTTCGACACCAGGTTCGTACTGTATTTCTGATAAAAATCTTTAGCTTATTTTACCGAAGCGGGCGTCGGCTGCCTTTATGATGACGTCGGCGGCGTCCTCGAAATCGAGGCTGTCGGTGTTGATCTCGAGGTCGTATTGCAGAAGTTCTCCGGGGCGGGTCATCTTCCTGACGAACTTCCTGCCGATCTCGGCCAGGAAGGACTCGCGCTCCTGTTCTCGTTTTTCTATTTCCTTCAAAGCTCTCTTTTCTGAGACATCCAGAAGCTGCATCACGTTTTTCACGCGTGTCTCCATGGACGCCTTGAGGAAGATCTTCAAAGCGTTTTTCAGAAGCAGGTGCGCAGCCCGTCCCAGGATGATGGCGTCGTTTCTCGAGATGATGTAGATCGCCCGCTGCAACAGATAGAAGTAGGTCTGCTTGCCCACGTTCCCGGCTACGGACGTCAGAAATGAGTCGACTACGCCCTGGGTCTTGCCGTCGAGCGATTCGAACATCTGGGCCTGGTATTTACCGTGGCTCTCGTCGGCCAGGACGTCCAGTATCTCCCGATCCCAGACAGGCAAGTCGAGACGCCGGGAGAGTAACTGGGAGACCGAGATACCGCCCGCCCCGAACATTCTCGAGATCGTAATAACCCGGCGCGGTTGATCGCCCGCCTTCTTGCCGCGAGACTTGGCATGCATCTCGTATCTGCGCGCTGCCTTTTCCAGAAGCTCCAGCGATGATCGTCTGTTCATAGTTGTTCTCCTGTTTTGGTACCGGGCTCTCGGATAGCAAAAGCTGGCTGACTCGTCAATGAAAACCGGATCTGCTTCGGGGTGTCCGATTTTCGGACACGCACAGGAATAGTATTTCAGCGCTTGAGCGCTAACCCCTCGAAAAGATTGCGCCCGCTTTTGTGGCACGCGGATTGCTTGTGTTTCGGCAAGGCTCAACCAAGGAGGCGCGATGCTTTCGCGGGTGTACTCTGCCGCAGTGCTGGGAGTGGATGCTTTTCGGGTCGACGTCGAGGTCGATCTGGCTCGCGGACTTCCCAACTTCGCCACGGTCGGCCTGGCGGAAGGCGCGGTCAAGGAAAGCCGCGTGCGAGTCGAATCGGCTTTGAAGAACTCCGGGATCGATTTTCCCCAGCGGCGTATCACCGTCAATCTGGCCCCGGCCAACGTTCGTAAAGCCGGCAGCGCTTTCGATTTGCCGATAGCCCTGGGGCTGGTCTCTTCTTCGGAGAAACTCGACAGCAAGATGCTCTCGTCGACTCTGGTGGTCGGCGAGTTGGGACTTGACGGCGAGGTGCGCCGTATTCCGGGAGCTATGTCGATGGCCGTTATGGCCAAGAAAAGCGGCTTGATAGAGATGATCTGCCCGGCCGATTGCGCGGCCGAGGCAGGCGTCGTCGGAGAACTGAAAGTCTTACCGGTAAACAGTTTCCGCCAGGTGGTCGAACATTTCACAGGACGCGAGTATCTCGAACCGATCGAAGTGGATCCAGCAGTTGCCCTCGGCAAAAGCTCGAGCTACTCGGTGGACTTTGCTGAGGTCAAGGGGCAGGCGCATGTAAAAAGGGCACTCGAAGTGGCCGCGGCCGGGGGACACAACCTTTTGATGCTTGGTCCGCCGGGCTCTGGGAAAACAATGCTGGCCAGGCGTCTGGCGACAATCCTGCCGCCTCTGACATTCCCCGAAGCGATCGAGACGACCAAGATCTATTCCATCATGGGCATGACTCCGGCCGGCACCTCGTTGATCGGATCGCGTCCCTTTCGCGCCCCGCACCACACGGTCTCGGACGCCGGCCTGGTGGGCGGCGGCAGCATCCCGCATCCGGGCGAAGTATCCTTGGCTCACAACGGCGTGCTTTTTCTGGACGAGTTGCCCGAGTTCCGTCGACACGTGCTGGAGGTGTTGCGCCAACCGCTTGAAGACTCGTATGTTACTATCTCGCGGGCGCAGATGGCGGTCACCTTCCCGGCGCGCATCATGCTGGTGGCGGCCATGAATCCATGTCCCTGCGGTTACCTGACCGATCCGGCCCACGTCTGCCTGTGCTCGCCGCAGGCAATCCAGCGCTATCGCTCCCAGGTCTCGGGGCCTTTGCTGGATCGCATCGACATTCAGGTCGAGGTGCCGGCCGTGCCCTACCGCGACTTGATGCAGCGGCCATCGGGAGACAATTCTGCCGCAATCCGCGACAGGGTGATCATGGCGCGTCGCACACAGCTTGGACGCTTCGCGGACGAACAGGGAATCGCCTGTAACTCCCAGATGCCTCCCGCATGCGTGCAGCGTTTTTGCCGCCTGGGAGCGGAATCCCGCGCGCTTCTGGAAAAGGCGGTAAAGCGCCTGGGTTTCAGCGCCCGGGCCATCGAGCGCATCGTCAAGGTCGCCCGGACGATAGCCGATCTGGAATGCGAAAAAAATTTATTGCCGGTCCACCTGGCCGAAGCTATCCAGTACCGCAGTCTGGATCGCGTAGTCGGTCGTTGATCATTGAAGGAGGAGAGCCATGGGAAAGATAAAGGACAAGCTGGAAAAAGTGGCAGCGACATTGGCGACGATCGAGAAGCAGTTCGGCAAGGGCGCTATCATGCGGCTCGGCGAGCGCGAGGTGGTAGATCATCCGGTCACTCCCAGCGGCTCGCTGACGCTCGATCTGGCTTTGGGCATCGGGGGCTATCCCAAGGGACGCCTGGTTGAAATCTTTGGTCCCGAGTCATCCGGAAAGACCACGCTGTCGCTGCATGCCATTGCCGAGGCCCAGAAGGCCGGCGGCATCGCCGCCTTCATCGACGCCGAGCATGCTCTCGACACCACTTACGCCGCTCGGCTGGGGGTCAAGACTGACGACCTGCTGGTCAGCCAGCCGGACACCGGGGAGCAGGCGCTGGAGATCGTCGATATGCTGGTGGCCGGAGGAGTGGACATGCTGGTGATCGATTCGGTGGCCGCCCTGGTTCCTCGGGCCGAGATTGAAGGGGATATGGGTGACAGTCACATGGGTTTGCAGGCCCGCCTGATGAGCCAGGCCATGCGCAAGCTGACTGCTCAGGTGGCGCGCCAAATGGCCACCGTCATTTTCATCAACCAGATCCGGCACAAGATCGGCGTCGTATTCGGTTCGCCGGAGACCACCACCGGCGGCAACGCATTGAAGTTTTACGCTTCAGTACGGCTGGACATCCGGCGCATCGGGGCGATAAAGCGCGGCAACGATATCGTCGGCAATCGCACCCGGGTCAAGGTGGTCAAGAACAAGATGGCCCCGCCTTTCAGAAGCGTCGAGTTCGACATCATCTACGGTGACGGAGTCTGCCGGGCCACCGAGGTGATCGATATGGCGCTGGAGGCGGGAGTAATGGAAAAGAGTGGTAGCTGGTTTTCGCTGGGCGACCGCCGCCTGGGGCAGGGGCGTGAAACCGTAGCAGACATGCTGCGCGCAGACTCCGGGCTGCTTGGAAACCTTGAAACCGATCTGCGATGCGCCCGCGAGGAGAAGCAGGGAGCCGCTTGATGGAGTCGACCCAGGCACTCTGGACCGAGCCCGGGGCGCCCACGCGCAGGTTGCCCTGCCTGGTGGTGGTGCGCGGGCGAGACGCGGGACGCATCGTTCCCTTGCAGCGCGCGCGCATGTTGCTCGGCAGTGGCGAACAGGCCGGAATTCGGCTGGAAGAAAAGGGGGTCTCGCGCAACCACGCGCGTCTCAGACTGAAACGCGGCAAGGTAATCATGGAGGACATGAGCAGCACCAACGGCTGCTGGCTGAACGGGCGCCGGGTGCGCCGGGCCGAACTCAAGGACGGTGACCAGCTTCAATTCGGCGCCTGCTGCTTGACCTTCAGGCTGAACAACCCGGACGAGGGCCGCCTGCTGAGGTCTTTGTACTTGCGAGCCACCCGGGACGCGCTGACCTCGCTGCACAACAGGTCGAGCCTAAAAGATCGGCTGGCTCGCGAGTTGGAGAGGCACCGGCGCTACAGGCGGGGCCTTGCTGTCTTGCAACTCGACTTGGATCACTTCAAGCGCATCAACGATACATTCGGCCACGCCACCGGCGATCAAGCGCTGGTGGCAGTGGCGCGCACGCTGATCTCCTGTCTCAGGAAAAGCGACCTGGCCGCCAGGGTTGGAGGAGAGGAGATGGTGCTGGTTCTTCCCGAGTGCGGTCCGCTTCAGGCGCAAGCCATAGCCGAGAAGGTGCGCGCGCAGATAGACGGTATTTGCCTGATGCATGAGGGCCAAAAGGTTCCCTTGACGGTCTCGATTGGAGTGGCCGCGGCCGACGACAGGAATTCCGACCCGGCAGCGCTACTGGCCGCGGCCGACGCGGCCTGCTACAAGGCCAAGCGCGCCGGCCGCAACAGGGTATGTTGACAGACGCACATACAGATGCGCCGGGGTTGACCCCTTGCCTTGATGTGTATTACAATAGCTATAAGAATCCACAGGAGGCGCGCATGCGGACCGTGCAGATGACACTTGATGCCAAGTTGGTAAAGGCCGTCGACAAGGCGGTCAAAAAGCTCAAGACCAACCGCTCGGCATTTACACGCCGGGCGCTAGAAAAGGCACTCGATGATCTTGCGACCGCTGAGCTGGAGATCAGGCACCGCCGTGGATATCAGGCGCATCCGGTCGGCAAGACAGAGTTTTCCGTGTGGGAAAGCGAACAGGATTGGGGCGATGAATGAAACGAGGCGAGGTTCGCTGGTTCAAATTCAAGCCGCCCGACAAGAAGCGTCCGGTGTTGATTCTGACGCGCAACTCGGTGATCGAATACCTGGGCGAGGTGACGGTAGCGCCGATCACCTCGACCGTCAGGAACATCCCCAGCGAAGTGCCGCTGTCGCGGGCCGATGGAATGCCCAGGACTTGCGCAGTCAACCTGGATCATCTCCAGACGGTGTCAAAAACAAAGATTGGTGGTCTGATTTGCGAGCTTACACCCGCGCGGCTTGACGACATTCGGCGAGCCCTGTCTTTTGCCCTGAATCTGTGAATAAGAACGTCTTGGCAGTGAGATCCTGGACAGGCGGCTTGTCATATGTGTCGTTAAAGTCAGACACAGAAAAGATGTTTATCGCTAGCGTCGCACTCTTACATTTTCCGCACGTGCGCTGGTGAACGTAGATCACCACTTGGTGTGAAGTCGCACGCGCTGCCACACGCTGAATCGGGCTATTTCCGTCACAGACTTTCCCGTTCTAGCGCCGAGCCAGCCGGAAGACGAATATCAGGAAATAAAGTCTAGTGAATACATATAGATATATCCACAAGTTGCACCCACAAGTTGCAGCACCCACAAGTTGCATACTGAGTTGGCACCGAAATTGCGTAGAGAATATCTGGCTCTGAGCGGCCTTACAGGAGGAGACGACTTGCAAATGCAACCAAAGGTAGGGATCGAATCTATTTCCGTGCACGTTCCGCGATACTTCGTGGATCTGAAGACGCTGGCTGCGGCCAACGATGTGGATCCCGGCAAATACTACCACGGCCTGGGTGTTAGGCGCATGGCCGTCGTCGCCCCGGACGAAGATCCGGTCACCATGGCCGTCGAGGCAGCCCGGGCGCTGATCGAGCGCAACAAACTCGATGGCGGGCGGATCGGCTTGCTGGTTGTCGGCACCGAATCGGGCGTCGACGGCGCCAAGCCCATCGCCGCCTACGTTCACGGATTAGTTGGCCTGTCGGGTGAATGCCGTACCTTCGATGCCAAGCATGCCTGCTATAGCGGGACCGCGGCCCTGCGCATGGCTGCGGATTGGTGCGCCGTACATGGTACGCAGCATAGAAACAAGGCCCTGGTCATCGCAACCGATATCGCGCGCTACGACGAAGGCTCCGCCGGCGAACCAACCCAAGGCGCGGGGGCGGTGGCCATGCTGGTCGGCGACGAACCTCATGTGCTGGATCTCGATCTGCGTAACGAGGCCGTGTTCTCACGTGAAGTGATGGATTTCTGGCGACCCAACTACCGCAGTAGCGCCATGGTCGACGGGAAAACATCGATATCGAGCTATTTATCCGCCCTGAAGAACACCTACCTGACTCATCGCGCCGCTTCCGGATTCGGCTGGGATGACTACGAATATCTCCTGTTTCACGTTCCTTTTCCCAAGATGGCCTACAAGGCCTTCCGCGTTCTATGTGGACTCGAGCGGAATGACAATGCGGATGATCAGTTTGATCTGCGCTCCGGCCCGGCACTGTGGGCAAACCGCGAATTGGGAAATATCTACTCCGGATCGCTGTATCTCTCTCTGGCCGGCCTGCTGGAGAAGGGAGGCCGCAAGGTGGAAGGGGCGCGCATCGGTCTGTTCTCATACGGCAGCGGTTGCTGCGCGGAGTTTTTCACGGGCCGCCTCGGAACCGACTCGAAGAACTGGGCCGATAAGATCGGCATCGGCGCGGGACTGGACAGGCGCACGGAACTCACCTACGAGCAATACCTGGCTTTTCGGAAAAACGGTAACGCCCTGGCTTGCGACGGTTCATACACGGGCGATCCACAAGGCGCTGCTTTCGGCCGACTTCGCAAGGTGTTCTATTGCGGCATTCGCGATCATCGCCGGATGTACTTCGTCAACGATAACGTGGCGCAGGTCGCAAGAAACTCCGGCATCGAGACAAGATCACGCAGATCGAGCGTGGCCGTTTGAAGACCGCCGGGCATACTCTGAAAGCGCCCAGATCGGAAAGTAGCGCCTGTAGTTTTCGTAGTTGATCAAGGTTGTCTTGTTGAATACACCGACCAGAGGCTCCTTCGGCCAGTCTCCTGACGCGAGTTGTTGCTTTATAAGGAAATGAGCCGCCCGACGGCATGGCGCCGTCTGGGCCAACCCGCAGCGCGCCAAGGTCAATAGCGCCCAGGCCGTGTTGACTGCCCGGCTGCCTGGGCTCCTGATGTAACGCCTGCGAGTGCAGCTGCTGGAGTCTTCTCCCCAGCCGCCGTCCGGGTTCTGGCGTTCGATCAAGAACCCACATGCCCGCCTGATCTCGGGCGCGTTCTCGGACGCGCCTGCGGCCAGCAGGCCCCAGCTACCAAACCAGGTGCCGTAGGTGAAGCAAACAGCCCACGAGCCTTCCCAACTGCCATCGGATCTCTGCCGCGACCTGATGAAATCCGCGCCGCGGCTCAGCGCACGATCGATCTTTGTGTCGAATCTGCCGGCGAACCGCGATTTCGCCTTCACCAGAGCCTGCATACAGGCACTGGTGCATTCGACGTAGGAGTAGTCCACCATGATGTCGCCGAAGACCTGTGAAGGGTTGAGAAGCTCGAGCCAGGCGCCGCCGCGCCGCAACTCATAACTTGACCAGCCTCCGTCCCTGTTCTGGAATGACAAGATCAGTTTGACACTTTCTGCCAACAAGTCTTCGTCGACCGAGTCGCCGGTAAATTTTTCGAGCTCTACGGCCGATTTGAAACCTTCGGAAGTGCAATCGGTGATCGGCCAGCCGTGCTCGCGATCGCTGAAGGGCCAGCCGCCCCGGCATCGATGGCGATGATAGTTGTCGTTTTCGGGAGTGTCTTTCAGGATCTGATTGTTCTTGATGTAGCCGAAGGCTGCCCGCAAGGTATCGGTGTGCCGCCCGGCCAGCCCCGTTGCCAAGATTGCCTGGGTCGAAAATGCGGTATCCCACAGCGCGGTCGAATTGTATCCGTTGACCTTGATTCCCGTAGGCGTTTCCCAGAGGTAGCCGTCAAGGGCTGCGAAGCTTTTTTTCACCCGCGGTCCGCCGCGATCGCGGAAACAATGCACAATCGTATTCAACACGCTGTTGACCGGACCGATATCGATATAGTTGGTAGCCTCGTCCTCGTAACAGATATGCCGGTAGACTTCTTCGACGGCCCGAGAGCGCAGGGCCGGGCTGTGACGGCGCTCGAACGCATTCTGCAAGACGTTGACCGCTCTCAGCGGAACGGAGATCGGGTAGCGGTTGTCACTGGGAGCGATGCTGTCGCGCTGTCTCGAAAAATCTATTTGATCGTATGGTTGGTCGTAGAGATCCGCGCGCAATTCCGCCGTGAGCTCGCTTTCCGCGGTCCTGGCTTTAGTGGCATACAGGTAGGCCATCGGCAGGTACACCTGCCGGCAGTGGCACCATAACCGGCCGGGATGAAACGGTGTCGCTCGCGGCAGAAGCCATAGCTCCGGCAGGATTGGGTTGAGGCCCTGATAGGGATACAGGTTCAAGACCGCCAGCATGAACTTTCCCCAACTGGCCGCCCCAAGCGCCGTTCCGTTGTCGAGTACCCAAGAGCGCAATCTGGTGAGTGCTTCGTCGTCTCGTGCCATGCCAAGCAGTCTCAGTGCGACATAGGTGAGCACGCTGGTGAACATCGATCCGTCATCCTCTTCGTGCAAGCCGATGCAACCGTCCGGGTTCTGGGCACTTTGCATGAAGGCTATCAGGCCCCGCTTGCGCCTTTCGGGTATGCGGCGACCGGCAATGTGACAGGCGGCCACGTACATCGGCGGCAAGAACATCGGGCCGCCGTAGTCACCGCGCCAGCTTCCGTCTTTGGCCTGGAGCGAGGCCAGAAAGTCGAGCCCTCTCTCGACGGCGGAATCAACCGCGGCGCCTGAATTTTTCGTTATCCCCAAGGTCGGGTCTTGATCGGCAAACTTTACCAGAGTACCTGCCATGATATCGACTCCTCACAACCTGGACATGGTCATGCCGCAAAGCCGGTTTACAACAGAGAACCCTCCCAGCCTGGCCGCGGCATCGAGCGTTTTGACTCCCAGAAGGTTAAACAGCTCGGCTGCAAGCAAGCGGGCGGCGAAAGTGCGCCGCAGGCTTCCGAGATAGAGCGCGGCCGTTTTTTTTGCGTCCAGTTTTCTGTTTGTGCTCATTCTCAGGGCACGCACGGCCAGTCGGGCGCTCTGCACAGCGTAAAAGATACCCTCGCCGGTAGCCGGGTTCACCAGATCACAAGCTTCTCCCACCATCAGGACTCCGTCTGGAGCGGAGTGCCGGATCCAGGGACAGCTAGAGATTGGGTGCCCCCGGGTCGGGCTGATTCTCTTCGCGCATGCAAGCCGTTCAGAGAAGTGGCGTTGCAGGAAGCATTCGAAAATTTGCCTTGTCGAATGTCCGGCTCGCTTCCGGGAGTCCAGACAGATTCCGATGTTGACCAGCGAGGCCGATTCCGGAAACAACCAACCATAGCCGGGAAGCAGAGCGCTATCGTAGATCATCTCGACAATGTGAGGATCGAAGGGCAAGCCCTCGAAGCGAGTCAGGCAAGTGTTCATCGTGCGGGCTTTATAAAAGCGTAGCCTGCGCCCGGGCAGCGCCCCGCCGGCTAAAATCACCCAGCCTGCCTTGATGATCTCGTTTTCGAGGCGTACCCCGACAACCCGCTGGCCTTCAAAGACAAGGCCAACCGCGAGTTTCCGCGGCATGAATGACACACCGGCATCAATGGCGGCCTGCATCAGGATGCGATCGAGCTGGCAGCGGTTCAACACATTGGCCGTCGCGGCTCCAGCGATACGCATTTCGGCGCCGGAGGGACTTTCCAGGCGCAGCCCGTTGATGGGATAGGCAAAAGGCTCAATTTTCTCCCACAGGCCCAGCTCTTGAAAAACCTTCCTGGCTCCGGGCGAGATGCCTCCACCGCACGGCTTTGGGCGCCCGAGATCAGCTTTGTCGAGAACCAACACCTTGCCCAAACCGGCCCTGAGCGCCTCGATCGCCGCCACCGAGCCCGCGGGCCCCGCACCGATCACGACGATGTCAGCACCGTCGGGCATCAGGATCCGTGGCCGCTCAAGCGACCGATGAAGCTACCGGCCATTTCACGCGCGGTCGTCAGGTAGGGATCCCAGAATGATCCGGAGTCGATCTCGTCGAGGAGATCGTCGTATATCTCGCCCATACGTCCTCGCCAGGCCGGGTCGACTCTCACCACCCGTTCGGCCCACTTATGGCAGTAGCGACATTCTTCGCAGGTCAGTTCCTGGCAGCTGTGTTTCTTGAAGTGATCAATGAAGCCGTCCAATGCCCGGTTGTCGATTTGTACCGGGTTCTTGCCGCGCAACGGGTAAAGCACGCTGGCGGTCTTGCCAAAGTCGATCACCTTTGTGAACTTGAGCATGTTTACGGCGCTCGGCTTGACGAAGTATTTCACTAATCGGCGCATTGAGTAGGCGTCCTTGGCGTGCGCACCGAACTTTTCTTCCGGGTAGGCGTAGTTCTGCACCAGGTCGAGCAGGTTTCCGTCGTAGCGTTCTTGCGAGTAAGCCTTGACACGTTCCAGAAGAATCTGGGTCGGAGTGTTGCGCTCGACGATCTTGAAATTGTGATAGCCAATCTCCTCGTAGAGGTGCAAATCTTCGGGCCGGATCCAGTTGGCGCGAAGGTAATTTACGGGATCCTTGAGTCGTATGTCATTGCAGACGATCGAGCAGTAGTCAAGAGGGAATCCCTTGTTATTGCTCTGTGAGGCGGCGGAGAGTGCTACCGCATGGTTGCCGGCAATGGCGCAATTCAGGCGGCACCAGTTATTGACGATCAACTGCAATTCCACCTCGCCCGCGGCGGCCCTTTGCATCGCCTCGAGTGTTTTGAACTCACGGTGGACGCTGACCTCGTTGATCACGATGTAGTCCGCGCCGTTTTCGGCCCAGAACCTTATCTGGCGCGGCGTGGCCGTAAAGCGGTGTGAGCTGATTCTGACCTTGATGTGCGGGAAACGACGCTTTATCAAGCGCAGAAAGAAAATATTCGCCACAGTAATCGAATCGACGCCGATCTCGTCCAGCCACTCGAGCATGCGGTTGATGTTGCGCTGGCCCTCCTTGGAATACTCCAGGTTACCCATGGCCGAGGCATTCAGCAGGTAGTTGAACTCTATACCGCGCTCATGGGTCTTCTTGACATAGCTCTCGAGCTCCTTCCGGTTCACTTCCGGCAGATAGAAGGACGGCCGGCCGCCGCCGAAGTAATCGGAGGTGAGCTTGCCGAAAAGCTCGTAAACAGGATATCCCTGCAGGCCTTCGAGCAGGGCAGGGTCGAAATTACAAGCGACTGACAGTTTCATGAGATTGCTCCTTGGGTATCGTTACGGGCCTGTCCTGTTGCCAGGCCTACGCTGGAAAGAAAACGGGCAAACTCCTCGGCATCAAGTTGTTGCTGGCTGTCCGAGCGTGCCACGGCAGGGAATGGATGAACCTCCACCATCAACCCGTCCGCTCCGGCAGCGAGTGCGGCCCTGCCGAGCGCGCCGAGTATGTCCTTGCGCCCCGCCGCGTGACTGACATCGACGATCACCGGCAGGTAGCTCATCTGCTTGAGTAACGGTACTGCCGAAATGTCCAGCGTGTTCCTGGTCTGGCGTTCGAAGGTGCGAATTCCGCGCTCACACAGGATGACGTTTTGGTTGCCCTCGGAGACGATATATTCTGCCGCCCACAAGAACTCTTCGAGCGTCGCGGCCAGGCCGCGCTTCAGCAGTACCGGTTTGCTCGAGCGGCCGACCTCGCGCAAGAGCGGGTAGTTTTGCATGTTCCTGGCGCCGACCTGCAGGATGTCCGCATAGTCGGCGACCAGTTCGACCAACCTTGGATCCATGACTTCGGTAACACTGGTCATGCCGTAGCGCCGCGCGACGCGCCCGAGAATCTCGAGGCCGGGCTCGCCCATGCCCTGAAAAGAATACGGCGACGAGCGGGGCTTGAAGCTGCCGCCCCTGAGGAGCTTGATCCCGAGCCGGGACAGGTCGGAGGCCACCTGGTCCATCTGTTCTTCGCTCTCGACGGCGCAGGGGCCGGCAATGATGATCGGATCGGCACCGATAGCGGCGGTTCCCGCCCGGACAACCAGGTCTTCTGCGTGGTTTACCCGGCTGACGCGTAGTGAACCGCCTCGGCTGTGCTCCATCAAGGCTACCGACGCATGGAAGATTTCCTTGAACAAGTGGCGTACGCTTTCGTCGGGAAATGGTCCTCTGTTTCTGGCTACCAGGTCGGCCAGCATTTTCTGCTCGCGCTCCGGTATGAAGGTCGGGATGCCATCTTGTGTCTTGAGTCGCTGGACGTCGAGCACGACGCGGGCACGCTTGCTCAGCAGATCAAGGATCGAAAGATTGATACTCACTAATTCTTCGCGCAACGTCTCGAGTGATTGTTCCATTTTTTCAGTAGTCCTCCGGACCGTGGAAACCAGTCGTTGCAGCTAAAGCAATCTCCGGGCCAGACGATACGACTGGTGGCGCATCTTTTTGACCATGGGCCTGAACGGACACTATCGGGCCCATTTATGCTACCGGGCCTGGTATTGCCTGAGTCGGGCTTCTGGCAAGGAAGCTCCGGCGCGTGCAAAATCGCACATCAAGCATAGGCGGGTGCGGAAAGTCGAGTTTCTTCTTCAGCGGTGCAGCCTGCGATGAATGCGGCTATTGCCCTCAGCGGCTCGGCATCCAGCGTGAAGATATTCAGGTCTGCAAGTGCATCGTCAGTGAGTTGCTTGGAGTACTTCCGTCCACCGTTTATACCGAGCAGCGTGACGTAAGTTGTCTTGCCTTGTAGCTGGTCCTTACCTACGGATTTCCCCAACTCCGCCTTGGTTCCAACCACATCCAGGATGTCATCAGCAACCTGAAAAGCCAGCCCGATCTTGTGCGCGTATCTTGTAAGCGCTGCAAGTTCAGCCTGTGAGGCGTGACCGAGAATTGCCCCGCAACGCACCGCGGCTTTGATCAAAGCGCCGGTTTTCAATCGGTGAACATTCTCGATCTCTGCGCGTCCCAAATTTTGCCGGGTCTCGAGGACGTCAAGCACCTGACCGCCGACCATGCCCCCTGAGCCAGAGGCCGTGGCCAACTCGGCAATTGCCTGCACCACCGCCGGATCGTTGACACAGCCCCAGGACGAAGCCATCAAACCAAAAGCCTCGCTCAAGAGGCCGTCACCGGCCAGAATAGCCTGGGCCTCGCCGAAACGCTTATGGTTGGTTGGCCGGCCGCGGCGAAAATCATCGTTGTCCATGGCCGGCAAGTCGTCGTGTATGAGCGAATAAGTATGGACAAACTCGAACGCACAGGCCGCAGGCATCGGGTCGAGGTTGTTTTGAGGAAAAAGCGCATTGGCCGCCAGCACGAGAATTGGTCTGATGCGCTTGCCCGGCGCAAAGAGTGAGTAGCCCATTGTTTCCTTGAGTAAACCCGGCCCCGCGCATGTCGAAAAGTACTTCTCCAGGCCGTCTTCTACCCGCAGCCTCAATTCCTCCAGGATAGGGGGAAGTTTCATCGTATTCTCCTGCCTGTTGTTGAAAATACGCGGATTCTGATCTGCAAGATCTTTGCCAGCAGTAATGACCTTGTATTTAGTCGAACAATTACGTTATCGGGGTGCGGAATCGCACTGGTGAGCATTATTGCCCGGATTTCGTCTCTCCGAGAAGGGGCAATGATCTCGATTCAATGAAAAGCTTCGAGCTATATCGGGCTCTTGCACTTGTCCATGACACATATTTTTGTGGCATGGATTCTGCACAGGGCACTGCAGCTACTGACGACTGGAGCAGACAATGTGGCAAGGCAAGGTTTCGACCCGACAGAGAAAACGCGATCATCTCGAAGCTTTTCGTGGGGAAGCCCCGGCCTGCGGGATTAGCTCTTGGCTCGAATATGTGCAGCTTGTGCATTGCGCGCTGCCACAAATGCGGGTGGATGATATCGAGCTTTCCCGAAAATTCGCCGGTCACGATTTCAAAGCCCCGCTGATGATTACCGGCATGACCGGCGGCACTTCTGAAGCCGGTGGAATAAACCGGGCGCTGGCACGTGTGGCCGAGAGGTTGGGAATTGGCTTCGGGCTGGGTAGCGGCAGGGCTATGCTCGAGGAAAGCTCGCTGGTCACGAGCTACCAGGTGCGCGCCGAGGCGCCCACGGCGTTTCTTGCCTGGAACCTCGGCGGGGTGCAACTCAGGGACACTCCTTTCGCGAAAATCGAACAGGCGCTTACCGAAATCGAGGCAGACGCGCTGTGCATCCACCTGAACCCGGCGCAGGAAATGATGCAACCCGATGGTGAAGGCGATCGCGATTTCGAGGGTGTGCTGGAAGCGATTGGGGAGTTGGCCCGATCTCAACAGCGGCCGGTAATCGTCAAGGAGACCGGAGCCGGTATCAGTCGCGAAGTCGGGTTGAGGCTGGCCGAAGCTGGTATCAGCCACTTAGACGTGGCCGGCTGCGGGGGAACCTCATGGGTCGGCGTTGAGCTCGACCGAAGCGGTGCCGACGGCGATTTGCAGCGAGAAGTGTTCAGGGATTGGGGCATTCCCACGGCTGCATCCCTGTGCGACCTCGGCGGTACGGGGCTGCGCTTGATTGCTTCGGGTGGAATTCGTACCGGCCTCGACGTAGCGCGCGCCTTGGCGCTGGGCGCCGACCTGGCCGGCATGGCGGCGCCGGTACTCAGGGCCTATTTCGAGGGCGGCGAGAGTTTGTGCGAAAAATTGCTGCAGAGTGTTCTGCAAGGCCTGAAGACGGCGATGCTGCTGACCGGTAACGGCAATTTGGAAGATCTTGCCAGCACACGGCGGGTTATTGGAGGACCGCTACGCAACTGGATGATCGCGGCAGGCAATAGCGGGAAGGACCTCGCATGAGCGGCATCAGCGCCAACGGCAAGGTTATTCTTTTTGGAGAACACGCCGCCGTGTACGACCGGCCTGCCTTGGCGGCCGGCATTCCCGAGAGTATCAGTCTGCTGTCGGTTGAGCCTACCGAACGATCAATACATATCAGCATCGAATCCTGGGGTCTTGATGCGGACGACGGAGAAGACAGCCGCCTTGGAGAGGTGCTGCGGCTGCTCGGGCGGCTCGTTCCGGGGCGGGGAGGATGCAAGGCAATATTCGAAGCGGCCATTCCTGCCTCGGCGGGTCTTGGAAGCTCTGCGGCGCTGGCGGTTGCATTGTCCATGACACTCGCGCAGGTACGCCGGGTGAGACTATCGCAGGAACAGGTCAGGAACTCGGCGCACCGGCTGGAGAAAGTATTTCATGGGACTCCCTCGGGACTCGACGACACAGTAGCCACGTACGGAGGTCTGTGTCTATTCAGGCGTAACGGTTGGGGAACGGAAGAACCTGACTCATCCGCTTATGAGCATATCAATTCCTGTGCTTTACGTGTTCCCTGCGGGGATCTTGAGCTATTGGTGGGGAACAGCGGTATCGAGCACTCGACTTACGAGATGGTTGCAAGCGTAGGACGCATTCGCAGAGAGAACGAATTTTTCGTCGAGGCGATCTTCGACGAGATCGAGGCCTGCCTGGACGACGGGCTGCAAGCACTGCGCAGCGCAGACTGTGACGGGCTGGGTCGGGCAATGCTTGCCAACCATGAAGCCCTGTGCAGGCTGGGTGTCTCGTGTTCCGAGTTGAACGAAATGGTCGAATTGGCAGTCGCCGCAGGCGCCCGCGGAGCAAAGCTGACCGGGGCGGGCGGCGGCGGTGGAGTGGTCGCGCATGCAGCCGGGCGCGAGGATCAGGTTCTGGAAGCCTGGCGGCGACGGGGATATTCGGGGAAGCGTTTCACACTTTTCGACGGAGCATACGCTTGGAACTGAAACCGGCGACGGCACGAGCCAGGGCCAACATCGCCCTAGTCAAGTACTGGGGCAAGGCGGATGCCGGCAGCAACCTGCCGGCCTCAGGCAGTATCTCGCTGACTTTAGACGGCCTGCAGACGATCACCAGAGTGGCTTTCGACCCCGATCTCGATCGCGACGAATTATTTCTGGACGGGGTCGAGGCCGCGGATGTCCCCCGTGCCAGGGCCGGCCGTTTCATGGGATTGGTCAGGAAAATGTCGGCACTCGATCTCTTTGCACGCATCGAATCTCATAACAGTTTTCCGACAGCGGCCGGTCTGGCCTCGTCAGCATCCGGTTTCGCCGCCCTGGCATGCGCGGCTACGCGGGCCGCTGGCCTGAATCTGCCGGAACCAGTGCTGGCAAGATTGGCACAGCGCGGATCTGGCTCTGCTCCAAGGAGCTTGCTGGGAGGCTTCGTCGAGCTTCACCTCAACGGTCCCGATGACGAGCCGAATTGCAGGATCGAACAGTTGGCGCCTGCCGAAAAGTGGCAGGTGCGCCTGGTGATAGCCGTGTGCGAGAGCATGCCCAAAAAAGTCGGCTCCAGCGAAGGCATGGAACGTTCGCGGACGACTTCACCCTTCTACGCAAGCTGGCTGCGGACACACGCTGACGATCTACAGGCGGCCAGGCGAGCGATAGCAAAAGAAGATTTTTCAAGGTTGGGTGAGATCGTCGAGTCTTCGTGTTTCAAGATGCATTCGGTCGCGCTCAGCAGCAAACCGGCGCTGCTGTACTGGAACCCGGCATCGGTTGCAGTGATGCACAGAGTATGGACGCTCAGGGAAGAGGGGCTGTCAGCCTATCTGACGATCGACGCCGGACCCAACGTCAAAGTGCTCTGCCCGGACAAACAGGCGGCGAAGATCGGTTCGGCTCTGGAATGCATCGAGGGAGTCAAGCGGGTCATCGTCGAACATCCCGGCCCGGGTGTGGAGTATCTGCCATGATCGCTGCGCAAGCTGCACGATTTTCGGCGCCCGGTAAACTGTTTCTAATGGGCGAGTACGCTGTGCGGGATGGTTTTCCCGCCGTAGTCATGCCGATCGATCGCTACGTGTGCCTGAGCCAATCCTATTTGACTGCAGGCAATGAGACATTGCCGAACTTTGCCTGTTCGGAGTGCGAGCGCCTGCTGGGCGTGGAGCGATCCGAGGACAGCTACGTTGCAGATTCCTCACGACTGCGGCAGGGGGATCTCAAGCTTGGCCTCGGCAGTTCGGCGGCCGTTTGTGCATGCGCGGTAGCATCGGTTTTTCATCGGCAGGGTTGGAATATCGAAGATGACGACGTGCGCTATGAGATGTGGTGCATCTCCCGCCGAATACACGACCGCTTCCAAAAGCTGCACGGAAGCGGTGCCGATCTGGCCGCTTCTTTTTTCGGCAAGACGATCGTCGTGAATTATGAAAAAAATGAGGGGCTCAAGACGCTGGACGAGAATTCGCCGAAGCCTGGTCTCGAGTTGACGTTTCTTTGGACGGGTCGGCCTTCCTCGACGCCGCGACTCGTCACGAGCGTGGACGGTTGGCGTCAAATTGATCCGGCAGGTTACAGGGAGATCATCGGCGAGATGGGAGAGTTGTCGGCGCGTTATGCAGCTTATGCGAGCGACGTCAATAGAACTGGAAACGGAGACTTGCTGCCGATCATCAGACGTTATTGTGAGTTGATGGACGTGTTGGGAAAAAAGAGCGGAACAGCGATCGTGGATCAGCGGACAAGAATCGCCGCACTCGAGGCGCAACGAGCGGGGGGCGCATTGAAGCCTTCGGGCGCCGGGGGAGGGGATATCTTGCTGGCAACTTTTGCAGCCGGCGTCGATCGTGGGCCGTTTCTCGAGCGAATGGCTGACATGGGCCTGCAACCCATCTCTCTCGGGATGGCAAGGCACGGAGTGCGTGCCGAGATCGCCTGAAGTTGTCGCTGAGCAGGAGGTTTTTCCAGGTGGAAAACAGTGCCAAGAATTCACGCTTGCCTGGTTGGTACAGCCTGTCGCTGCCCGAGCGCGGGCGGCAACTGGCCGAGTGGTTGTCCGAGTCTCCGGGCAGATTGCTGCCGATCATGCAGCAGGGCGGCCTGAGTGTGGCCGAGGCGGATCGCCTGGTCGAAAACGTAGTTGGAGTCCACGCGCTGCCCTTATCGGTGGCTCCCAACTTCGTGATCAACGGAAGGCAGTTGCTGGTTCCGATGGTGATTGAGGAACCATCGGTTGTAGCTGCGGCCGCCAACGCAGCCCGAATTGTGCGCGCGGGCGGGGGATTCAGTGTGACCGCCAGCGAGCCCCTGATGATTTGCCAGATTCAACTCTTCACTTCCGACACACTTCGGGCCCTCGGCAAGATCCTCGAAGCCAAGGCTGACCTACTGGCGGATGCCGCCCGGGCCGATCCGCTTCTAGTGAAACTCGGCGGAGGTCCCAGTGACATCGAGGTTCGTTGCCTGGATGACGAGAACGGGCAGGCCGATTTTCTGGTTGTACACCTGCTGGTTTCGGTGCTCGATGCCATGGGTGCCAACACGGTGAACACGATGGGCGAGGCGCTTGTTCCGCGTCTGGAGGCGTTGAGCGGGGGCCGGGCTGGATTGAAGATACTCAGCAACCTGGCCGATCGCCGCATGGTTACTGCACAGGTGAAGGTACCGGCTGCTGCTCTGGAAATGAACGGCTTCGACGGCGACTGCGTGCGCGACGGTATTGTATCGGCCTCGCGCTTTGCGGAGTTGGATCCCTACCGGGCAGCGACTCACAACAAGGGCATTATGAACGGCGTAGACGCAGTGTTACTGGCCACCGGAAACGATTGGCGTGCGGTAGAAGCGGGGGCGCATGCGTATGCGGCAAGGACAGGCTGTTACAAACCGCTGTGCGTCTGGAGCCGTGGTGATGACGGCTGCCTGCGGGGGAGGCTCCAGATGCCCATGGCGGTCGGCATTATCGGTGGTGCCACCAGGCTGCATGCCTGCGCGCGTCTGGCACTGAGAATCTTGGGAGCGGACAGCGCCGGCGAATTGGCGCGCGTTATCGCCGCGGTTGGGATGGCAAGCAACTTGGCGGCGTTGCGTGCTTTAACAACCGAGGGCATCCAGAAGGGTCACATGCGCCTGCACGGCAGGAGTCGGCCTGGAAGAGAGAAAAGGGGGAGGGATTGATGGAGTCTTTCAGACAAGCAGGAAGAAGAGATTTGCGGGCACCGCCGACAGCACCTTGGTCTATGGAGGATCCTGTCTTCGGGCGCAGGCGTTGGAGCCTGACGGCAGCCAACAGGTATTGCATGGGTTTGACCAACTCGCACTACGAGAACTTCCCGGTGACGATAACCCTGTTTTCGAAACAGCAGCAGGAAGCCCTGGCCGCAATCTACGCCTTCGCCCGTATGGCAGACGATTTCGCCGACGAGGATCACTTCGAAGGCATGCGCGAACACTTGCTGGACGAGTGGGAGCGGCAGCTTTTGGTCTGTCGCGATTCCGAGGTCGGACACCCCGTGTTCATCGCCCTGGGTAACTCGATGCGCCGCCTCAAGTTGCCGATCGAACCGTTTCGTGACTTGCTGGACGCCTTCAGGCAGGATTGCAGGCAGCGGCGCTACGAGACCTTCAACGATCTGCTCGACTATTGCAGGCGTTCAGCCAACCCGGTCGGGCGGCTCGTCCTAGACGTGCTGAGACTGTCCGGGCAAGAGTTCACGGATTGGTCTGATAAAATTTGCACGGCCCTTCAGCTTACGAACCACTGGCAGGATATTTCAGTAGACACTCACAGGAACAGGATCTACATCCCGCGTGAAGACCTGGATAGATTCAGGATTCACGAATCGACTCTGCTTTCCGGCAATCCCTCTCGGCTGTTCGGTGACCTGATGGTATTCGAGGCCAACCGGACGCGCGAGCTGTACAGGCAGGGGCGTCGGCTGCTTGTAGAGGCCGGCTTTCCGGGCAACGTGTACTTCACGGCCGTCTGGATGGGAGGCCGGGCCGTCTTGCGAATGGTCAGGCGCAGCGGGAAATCCATAATCCACAGGCGGCCGGCGCTGAATGCATACATTTTTGCTCGGACGCTTGTGGGGGCAGGGCTCAGTCGGCTTACGGGGAGCGCGGCATGAATGCCGCCACCGCCATCTACGCCTGTCGGCGGATCCTTCAAGAATCAGGCTCGTCCTTTGCGACGGCCTTCAGGATCCTGCCACATGAACAACGTAACGCCATGACAGTCTTCTATGCCTTTTGTCGTCAGGTCGACGACGCGGTGGACGCTGCCGAGAACAGTGAAGAAGCCGTTCGCGCCGTTGCGGCCTGGCGATTTCGGCTGAAGAGCGTTTTCGAAGACAATCCCGAGAGCGAGGTATGCAACGCCCTGCGCTGGGTCGTCGATCGCTTCGGAGTACAGCGTCAACACCTCGAATTGGTTCTCGACGGTGTAGAGCAAGATCTGACTGTGGTTCGTTACCAATCATTTGCCCAACTATACGAGTATTGCTACCGGGTGGCCTCGGCAGTCGGACTTGTCTGTGTAACCATTCTGGGCGAGAGAACCGCAGACGTTGATCTGTATGCAGAGTTGACCGGAATCGCCGTCCAGCTGACGAATGTAATAAGGGACGTAGGAGAGGACGCCGGCCTGGGCCGCATCTACTTGCCCGGTGAGGACCTGCAGGCATTCGGGGTGGCCGAAGACGATATTATGCTGGGCAGAATGACAATGAAGCTCAAGCGTTTGCTTCGCTTCGAAGCCAGCCGGGCCGAGCATTTCTACGGGCTGGCAGAGAGCGCGATTACCAGGGGCCAGAGGCACGGACTGTTTTTCCCCGAGGCGCTCAGGGAAACCTACCGGCGCTTGTTGACGCGTATGATCGAAGAAGATTTTCCTGTTTTTTCGACTCGAGTCAGCGTTGGCAAGGGAGAGAAGATCGGCATAGCGTTGAAACATCGCCTGCACCCAGTGACGCTGGTTAGGGGACACAGATGAAATCAGCCGTTGTAATAGGCGCTGGACTTGCCGGACTGGCGGCCGCAATCAAGCTTGGCGACCAGGGTTACGCAGTCACGCTTCTGGAACGCGGCGCGCGTCCTGGAGGACGGATACGCAAGTTGGTACCAAAGGACCATACCCAGGGTATCGATCTTGGACAGCACTTGATGTTGGGCTGTTACCGGGAAGCAATCTCGCTTTGCAGGCGTCTGGGAACCGAGCGTTCGCTGGTTCGTGTGACCGGCGTGACTCCATTTGTGTCTTCGGGTGGTCGGGTGCATCCGTATCGCCTGGGCAGGCTGCCGTCGCCGTTGCATGCCCTGCCGGGACTGCTCGGATTGACACAGTTGGGTATGCGGGAACGGCTCGGCCTGGCCAGGGTGGTGGCATCCGCCAAGTGGTCGGTACGCACCGATCCCGACGGATTGGATCAAAAAGACGCTCATTCATGGCTTTCAGCCTGCGGCCAGAGTTCAGGGGCCGTTACTGGTTTCTGGGAACCTCTGGTATTGGCGACGCTCAATACGCCGGTTCGAGAGGCCTCGGCCTTGCTGTTAGCGACCGTTCTGGACAAGGGCTTCTTCAACAGGAGAGCTGACGCGGTTCCAATTCTTTCGGTAGGCACTTTGTACGATCTCTTTGTTGCGCCCTCGGTAGCCGCAATCGATTCAGCAGGCGGCCGCCTGATCTGTGGCCAGAAAGTGGTCGGGTTATCGACCGGGCCAATGGGAGGCATAGCGGCGGCGCACACGAGCGTCGGTAAGAGCTATTCCGGAGACTGCTTCGTGCTGGCAGTGCCGGCCTGGGACATTCTTCCGATTACCGGCGAGCGGAAAGAACTGGAGGCCGTCGGAGAACGGGCGCGAGCCCTGTCTTCATCGTCGATAATTTGTGTCGAGCTATGGTATGATCGTCACTGGCTGCGCTACCCATACGCGGCTTTCGTGGGAAGCCCGTTGCAGTGGGTGTTCAACCACCAGGATGTTCGCGGTGGCGAAGGCCTGCGAGTCTCCGTTGTCATCAGCAGCGCCGAGAAATGGATCAGGCACGACAGCCGCCGGCTGATCGACGAGTGTGCTTCAGAAATTTACGATTTTTTCCCGGAGTCACGCGCGGCGAAGCTGGAAGACGGCCTGGTGATCCGGGTGCCTCGGGCCACGATCCGCGCGGGATCGGGTCAACGGGCAATCAGACCCGAAACGGAGACAGCCTTTACCAACTTGTTCTTGGCCGGAGATTGGACTGCTACGGGCCTGCCGTGCACGATCGAGGGTGCAATCATGAGCGGCAATAGGGCAGCCCGGGCAGCGAGCAGGCGGACGCGAGGCAAGAAGTGACGGATGTCGATACGAGCATCGAGGGAATTCTCGAGTCGATCCTGCGGGGCGCAGCCAAGATCCTGGGTTGTATATCGGCCAACCTTGTCATCTTCAATAAGAAGGAGAAGTTCGCCCGCGTGAGAGTCGGCTTGATCGCCAAGAAGCGCGTCGAGCTGAATGCCATCGAAGAAGTGTTTGGAAACGCTTTACAGAGCATGCCCTTTCCTTTCGAATGCATAGAGTCCAGTCTGGTCTACGCCGCCTGGAGAGATCACGCGGTGTATGAAACGTCATCTCTTACGGAGCTTGCCGCGACCGCCTTCTCCGGCGAAGTCGCCGAACGGGTGGCTGAGATGATCGGCGAACAGAGATTCATCTGCGTGCCGGTCGAGTGCGGCCGAAGGAATTTCGGCGTAATCATTTTCACCAAGGAGGATCCAGGGCCCTTCGGTATTCAGAGAAGGGAGATTCTTCTGCGCTACGCGCAGCGAATCGGCGAGATCATCGAGAACGAACTCAGGGGCCTGGGCGCTGCCGGCGCCCTGACGCGAGGAAGTCGGATTCAGGACACGCTGCTTACTCAACTGGTGTTCGACAGCACAGGTCGCTTGATAGGGCATGAGTATCGCGATTGCATCGAGATAGATGGCATCGAGGTATCGAAAAATGGTAATGGCGCTCACAGGAAGATTTCCCGACAAATGCTTGAAAAGCTTGAGAGCATGTCTCGCGAATTCGACGGCGTGAACGGTATAGGCTTGCAGACAGGCATGGAGGCAGCCGGTGTTCAAACGGCATGGGTTTCCGATGGGTGCCGCATCGAGATGTGCGGCTTGGAACTTCACGGTGATAAATGTGTTTTGTGTGCCATATATGAGACCCACGATGCGCAACCGACCTCTCAGAACCAATTGCTTCAGTTTGCCCTGGGAGACATGGCGCCGGCCTTGCTACTCGACACCGATTTCAATATCACCTCGTGCAACGAAGCTACAGAACGCCTTTTTGGCTTCTCGGCCGATGAGTTGCAGCAGCATTCCGTCGGCATCTTGTTCAGGGATCCGGCCGAGATCAACGTAGTTCTAAACCAGCAGTTTCTGTTTCTCTCAAACGGCTACTTCGAAAATCTCGCTTTAGTGCGACGCAAGAATGGCAGGGTATTTCCAGGAAAGGTGGAAACGCTGCTTTTGGCGGACGGTAAAAACGAGGTCGTCGGTTACCTGCTGCTGATACGCGATCAGTCAAATTTAGTCGGCATTACAAGTACCGATGATTCCATCAGTCACTTGATGAGGAGAGAACGCCTGGCAACCATGGGCGAGATGGCGGCCCAACTGGCGCACGAGATACGCAACCCCCTTGTCTCCATCGGCGCCACGCTGGAAATGCTGACCAGGGAGAAACGCCTGTCCGGGGAAGACAGGGATATTCTGGATGCACTGTCCGGTGAAGTTACCCGTCTTGACATGATCTTGAAAGATTATCTTTCTCTGGCAGCCCGCAGAAACACGACGGTTTCAAAAGTAGACCTGGCCGAGATCATCGGCGACACGTTGAAACTCCTGAAAGGAACTCAAGTCTGCGGCCGGGTCACTATCACGTCCCAGGTTGAGACCGGGCTGGAGATCATCGCCGATCATGACGGCCTGCGCCACGTGCTTCATAACCTGTTGCAAAACGCTATCGAAGCCTCGCCGGCCGACAGCGAGATTGTCTGTCATGCCTCCGAAAACGGTGGGGAGATTATGATTCATATCGACGACCAGGGCGGCGGGTTGAAATGCGGACCCAACGAATGCTTCAAACCGTTCTTTACCACTAAGGGAAACGGAACCGGACTGGGGCTAGCCGTTTGCGAGAAGATCATCAAGGCACACGGCGGAACTATAGAGATCAAAAACCTGCGGGAAGAAGGCTGTCGCGCCTCGATCGTTCTCCCGAGGAGATCAAGCTGATGCTGCAATCAATCAAGATTCGAGACAAAGGCTCGCCAGACAGCCTTGACAACAAGGCCTTTGGGGTATTGGTAGTCGAGGACGTCAAGCTGTTCGCCCAGACGATCAGCATGGAACTGGAGAGGAACGGAATTTGTTGCGATGTCGCCTTGTGCGCATCCGAGGCCCTGGCCCTCTGCCAGCGCAATTCGTACCAGGCTATTTTACTCGATCACAAGCTTCCGGATGATGACGGAATCAGACTGATACCAGTTCTTCTGGGTCGTCAGGGCAAGTGCTCAATAATCGTAATGACGGCCTACGAAACCATACAGAACGCAATCCAGGCGATACGTCAGGGCGCCGATGATTACGTCATAAAGGAAACCAATATCAGACCGATTATCGATCGTATTCTCGAGATCCGGCGCAGGGACATGGTTCGCCAGGCGGGCGCAGGCTGGGACGAACACAGGAAAGACGGGCTGCTTGGAAACTCGCCGGCAATCATTCAGGTGCGCAGGCAGATCGAGCGCGTAGCCAGGCGCTCAGAGACGACGATTCTGTTCACCGGTGAAACCGGCGTCGGCAAGGAAGTCGCGGCGCGCTATCTCCACAAGCTGTCGGCGCCCGAAGGCAGCCCGTTTATCTCGGTAGACTGCGTTGCCTTACCCAATTCTCTTGTCGAGAGTCTGCTTTTCGGTCACGAGAAGGGTGCCTTCACCGGCGCCGACAAGATGAAGAACGGTGTTTTTTACGAAGCGGGCCAAGGAACAATTCTACTCGATGAAATCGGCGACATGGATTTATCCTTGCAGGGCAAGCTCCTCAGGGTTCTCGAGAGCCGCTCGTTTCAAAGAGTCGGTTCGGTCAAGGAACAGGCAGTCAAGGCGCGTGTCGTGGCTGCCACTAATCGCGACCTGATGGAATCTGTAAGGCAGGGACGCTTCAGATTCGATCTATACCAGCGCTTGTCTGTATTTCCAGTTCACATTTCGGCATTGCGAGAGCGTGGGGACGACATTCCCGTGCTAGTCAAGCATTTCGTCGAATTCTTCAGTTCGAAAATGAATATCGGCCTGGAACCCTTGTCACCGGAGGTTCTCGGCCGGTTGCTCGACTACGATTACCCCGGAAATGTCAGGGAGTTGAAAAACATTCTGGAACGAGCAGTGATAATGACCGAATCGGGTCGTATCGAGTTGAAACATCTGCCCGAGCGAATGCACAGGGTGTATTCCGACCTGGGTAACTCGCCCGGGATGATCCAATCACACGCCATCGACTTCATTCCCGGTATCGACACCATGAAGACGCTCGAGGAGAAACTGATCCGCCGGGCGCTGAACCACACCGATGGAGCCAAGGCGGAGGCTGCCAAACTTCTGGGTATCAGCCGTTTTCAGCTTCTTAGGCGAATACAGAAGTACAACATCCTGTCACTCGAAGACGAGGAAGAGTAGACAGTGCTCAAGCTGCCGCTCAAATTCAACAACCATTATGACTGTCGCTTGTGCGTGGGCAGCGGTGCAGTCGAGTCGCTACCGGACGTTTGGGAAGATGAATGGCAGGCGGCAGCAGTGATCGGCGACAGCAACGTGATCGGGCTATTCGGTGAGCAAATCGAAAAGAGACTACGTCCGCTAGTGGAAAAAATGATCATACTGCAGTTTGAACCTGGCGAACAGAGCAAGACGCGCCGGGTCAAAGAAAAACTGGAGGACAGTCTACTGGATGCCGGCTTCGATCGGAGCACATGTGTGCTGGCGCTCGGCGGCGGTATAAGTATCGATCTGGCCGGCATGGTCGCCGCGACATTCATGCGCGGCGTTCCGACCGTTAATCTTCCAACGACATTACTAGCCCAGGTGGATGCCGCGATCGGAGGCAAGACAGGGGTGAATACCAGGCACGGCAAGAACCTTGTGGGTGTTTTCCACCAACCCTCGGCCGTGTTGGTTGATACCAATCTCCTGGACACGCTCACACCCGACGAGTGGCGTAACGGTATGGCGGAGGCGGTCAAGCACGCCGTGATTGCTGACGGAGAGTTCTTCGGATGGATCGAAGCGAACGTCCCTGCATTGTTGTCGCCCCATGGCGTTGACTCGTATCTCGTACAGCGCTGTATCGAGATCAAGAGCGCGATTGTCATGGAGGATGAACGCGAACTCGGCCAGCGCGCGACACTCAACTTCGGGCACACCGTCGCGCATGCAATCGAGGGCGCCACATCGTTTTCTGTTTCCCATGGACTAGCCGTTGCCGCGGGAATGGTGGTCGAGGCCGGTGTGGCGGTAGAAAAATGTGATTTTTCATCCGACTCGTTGCGGAGATTGCGACGGTTGCTTGAGTCATTACTCCTATTGCCCAAACTCGATCTCGGTTTTAACGATGTGAACCCGTTTTTCAAGGCCGACAAGAAGAGACGTGACGGCAGGATCCGAATGAGCTTGCCCGCCTCACTCGGAAGGATGGCAAGAAATGACGAAGAATATACATTATCAGTTGAGCCCGAACTCATCCACCGGTCTTGGCGGACGAATTTGTGTAAGTCTGACTGAACCTACTCCGGCGGCCTGCCTGGAAAAGCTTGAAAAGCTGCAATTTGCCGAGGTTCGTCTTGATGGCATGGACGCGGCTGTAGAAGACGTATGCATGATTTTCTCGCAGAAGAAGAGGTTGATTGCAACGCACAGATCGGGTTCGAGACCGCAAGCCGAAAGGCGGATTCTGATGGCCGCGGCCATAGAAGCCGGTGCGTCTTACGTCGATATCGATTTGCATTCTGAGATCAAATACACAGAGAGCCTGGTGGCGCTAGCCCGGAAGCATGGCTGCCGGGTTATCGTTTCGTTTCACGACCATCAGAGCACACCGGAGAGTCTTGAACTGAAGAGCATAATCCGGCGTTGTCTTGGTGCCGGTGCTGACATCGTCAAGATCGCTTGCCGCGTGCTTCGAGCCCGAGACAATGCCAGGTTGATGGGTCTTTTGGATAGCGAAGTACCCCTGGTGATTGTCGGAATGGGTCGCCTGGGCAGAATCACCCGGATCATGGGACCGTTTATGGGTAGCCTTTTCAGTTACGCCTCCCCGGGGCCGGGGTCCGAGACGGCCCCCGGGCAGATCGACCTGGAGACACTGCAAGAGCTGATGGAGGCCGGCAACTTTGTCTGAGCGAAAGCTATTTGCGGTGATCGGTCGACCTGTTTTGCACAGTCGCAGTCCGGATCTTTTCGCGGCGGCGTTTTCACAGATGGGATTCGGCGCCGACTACACTCGTATTATCGCCGATACTGCCTCGCAGGCGGTTGAAATCGCCCGCGAGATTGGCGTCTCGGGATTTAACGTGACGGCACCCTTCAAGGAAGAGGTGCTGGAACATGTCGACTCTTTAGACGACGTGTGCGGTCATGTCGGAGCGGCCAACACCATTGTTGCCGAGGACGGTCTTTTACATGCTCACAATACCGACTGGATAGGCGTCTTGAAGGCGCTTCGAAACAACGAGTGTGATCCACTCGGCAAGAAAGCAGTCGTCCTGGGAGCCGGCGGAGCCGGCCGGGCAGCCGCCTGGGGTCTTCTCCGGGGTGGAGCCCGCGACGTGATAATTGCAAATCGCAGCGAAGAGCGTGCCCGGACTGCCGCTCGCAATCTGGGCTGCATGGCATGTTCACTGAATGAGGTGGGATCAGCCCTGGACGATGCCGATATCCTGGTTTCCTGCCTGCCTGCCGGTGTCACTTGTGTCAGGCCTGAATGGCTAAGACGTGAGCTGTGCGTTCTGGAAGCGAATTACTCCAGGCCGCTGTTGTCGGAATCAAGCCGTGCAGCCGGTTGCCGCGTGATCGACGGCCATGAATGGCTCGTTTGGCAAGCCCTTGCCGGGCTGAATCTGTTTACTCACCGAGAGTGCGAGAAATCGGTCATGGAAAAGAGTCTGTTGGCCGCCCGAGGCTGGCAGAACATCGCCTTGGTCGGCTTCATGGGATCGGGCAAGAGCACGCTTGGCAGGCTGCTCGCTGAGAATCTGAACATGCGATTCGTCGATTGTGATAACGAAGTAGAGCGTCGCAGCGGTCGGAAGATCTTCGAGATGTTCAAAGAGCAAAGAGACTACGGACAGTCGAACTTCAGGTGCCTGGAGAAAGAGGTCATCAAACAGGCCGTGAGCGACGAGGGCGCGGTGCTGGCGCTGGGCGGAGGCGCCCTGCTCGACGAGCAAAACCTGAAGTTGATCGGGCTCCGTAGCCTGGTTATTTGGCTGTGGACCTCGTTGCCCACGGCGCTCGCCAGGGCCGGCGATGGCACCAGGCCGTTGCTCGAAGGATATTCGGCGTACGGCGAACCTGGGAAGCTGTTGTCTGCCAGGCTCCCAGGGTACACGGCGGCGGCGGACCTGGTTGTGGGAACCAAATTTGGAAATCCGGAAAATCTCGCGCGGAAGATCGAGAATGAGATTCGTCAGGCCGTCCAGAGTTGAGGGTACGCTTTTTGCGCCCCCATCGAAGAGCATGATGGTGCGTGCCGTGCTGGCGGCCGCCTTGTCGAAAGACGGCTGTGAGATAAAGAATCCTTCCAGTTCCCAGGACGCTCTTGTGGCTTTACGCGCGGCTGATAAATTAGGCGCTGGTGTGGAGTGGGGAAATAGAGCAATTCGCATACAGGGGCGCGAGATCCGCCCGGGGCGCCTCGACTGCGGAGAGTCTGGCCTTTGCATCAGGTTGCTTTGTGCCATGGCGCCCCTGGCCGGGGGGAAGACAATTCTGTCTGGACGAGGCTCTTTACGGAGACGTCCACTGGGTGGAATAGAAGAGCCGTTGGCCGAACTCGGAGTGGACTGCAAAACCAGCGCCGGTTACCTGCCGGTTGTATTGTGCGGCGCACTGCGGGGGGGGCACGTACGTGTCGACGCCTCGACTACGTCTCAGTTTCTGTCGGGCTTGCTGATGGCCCTGCCTCTTTGCGGGGAAGACTCGTTGATCGAAGTGTCCCGCTTGCACAGCATTCCATATGTGCGCATGACTCTGGAACTGTGCGCGCACTTTGGTATTTCGATCGCTGCCAACCAGGATTGCACTCGCTTCGAGATCCACGGAAGGCAACGGTACCGTGCCGGCTGCTACTACGTGGAGGGGGATTTCTCGGGTGCAGCTTTCATGCTCGTGGCCGGAGCCGTCGCGGGGAGCGTCTCGGTGAAACGATTGGACAGCGGAAGTCTTCAGGCCGACCGGGCTATTCTCGATGCCCTGGTCCTGGCGGGCGCACGGATCGAAGAGGGGCAAGGTTTGGTGAGCGTCGAGGCAAACCCCTTGAGGGGCTTCAGTTTCGATGCCAGCGACTGTCCCGATTTGTTTCCGCCGCTGGTGGCCTTGGCCTGCTCGTGCAGCGGTACGACTGAAATCACGGGTGTCGGCAGGTTGCGTCACAAGGAAAGCGATCGAGCCCGAGCTCTTGTTGAGGAGTTTTCAAAGTTGGGCGCGTCAATAGAAATCAAGGGAGACCGGATGAGAGTGAGCGGGGGTATACTGGAGGGTGGTACGGTGGATTCGCACGATGACCACAGAATTGCCATGGCCTGCGCGATCGGGGCATTACGATCAAGAAACGGAGTGAAGATCCGCGGGCCTGAATGCGTCTCGAAATCGTATCCAGATTTTTTCGAGGATCTCGGTGAGATTGGAGTTGAGTCATCATGAACCGTTTCGGCCACTCGTTCAGGATCGAAATCTTCGGCGAGTCCCATGGGGCATCCGTCGGCGTTGTTATCGATGGATGTCCGTCCGGCCTGTCGATCGATCCGGGGTCATTTTCTGCGGACCTGGAAAGGCGCAGGGGAGGCGGCCGGGGTACGACTTCCCGGCAAGAATCAGATGTTCCAAAGATCCAAAGCGGTGTTTTCCAGGGTAAGACATGCGGGACTCCAATTCTCCTGGTTTTCGATAACCTGCGAGCGGATCCGGCTGCATACGTGTCGATTCGCCATACGCCCAGACCGGGCCATGCGGACTTCGTCGCTCTGAAAAGGTTCGGAGGCTTTGCGGATTATCGCGGTGGAGGACATTTCTCCGGGCGTTTGACGGTCGGCCTGGTGGCTGCCGGGGTAATCGCCAAGAAGCTGATCGCCCCGATGACGATTGCAGCCGAAGTCGCTGAAGTGGGCGGCGAGCGGGATTTCGATATTCTATTGGCCGAGACACAGGCCGCCGGCGATTCACTGGGTGGCATCGTCGAGTGCCGCTCAACCAACGTGCCTGTCGGATTGGGTGAACCCTTTTTTGACTCCGTCGAGTCCCTGCTGAGTCACATGGTTTTTTCCATCGGCGGTGTCCGCGGGATCGAATTCGGCTCTGGGTTCAGAAGCGATCGTATGCGCGGCAGCGAGTGCAACGACCCGATCTTGGATGGAGACGGGAAAACCGCGACCAACCATGCCGGAGGCATCAACGGCGGCCTGACAAATGGTAACGACGTGCTGTTCAGGGTGGCCGTGAAACCGACTTCGAGCATTGCCAGACAACAAGAGACTATTGATATCCGAACCGGTAAACCCGCGATATTGTCAGTCAACGGCAAACACGATGCCTGCATCGCCCTGCGCTTACCAGTGATTCTTGAAGCAGCGACGGCAATCGTGTTCGCCGATCTGATGACCGAAGGCCAGCTGATTCCTCGTGTACTGCCGGGGGCGGAATCGTAAAAAGGAATTTCTCAGTTTGACAGTTTGCGAATGAAGCTGCGCAGGCCCGAGAAGCGCCGCTCGCGTCTTGCACTTGCCGTCTCGGGCCCGGGCTCGATCGCGGTGACCGGCAAACCAGGCATGACGCCCTCGCTTACGGGTTCGCCCGGCTGCACCGGTTCGAGAGCCACTTCTTCGACCGAAACCGGCGCCCTGGCCACCATCTGCACGTGCATCGGCTCTCCCGTTGAAAGGCTCTTGGCCGAGACGTCGAGAATCGACTCCTGGTCGAGGCTCATGTTGACGGCCAGGCGCACCTGGCTCTTGGGAGCCTTTGCAAAACCGGTGATGACGAAGGCTCCCAGGAACTCGTTTTCGACCGCCTGGCTCGATTCCCCCTGGTAAAGGAATATCTCGATCGCCTGCTGGCCGTCGTGGGTCGTGGCCACTCCTACCTCGCGGCTGGCCGGCAAGGTTGAGTTGGATTCGAAGAGTTTCTTGAAGCGCCCGTCCGGCTGCCGGCCGCCGATGCTCATCGGCAGAACGTCGATCAGCCTGACTGACGAATCCGAGCCGAGCGAGTGCGCCATCAAGGCCGCGCCGCAAGCGACGACCTCGTCGGGGTGGACGCCCTTGGTCGGGGCTTTGCCGAAGAACTTCGAGACCCGTTCGGCGATCAGCGGCGTACGGGTTTGGCCGCCGACCAAAATGACCGAATCGACGTTTTCGGGCATACAACCGGCCGTGTCCAGAACCTCCATACACACTTCGACCGTCCGGTCGACCAGGTCTTCGGTCAGGGTTTCGAACTGTTCACGGGAAACCTCGAGACTGTAGTCCTTGAACTTGCCCTTGGAAATCGTGATGTAGGGCAGGTCGATCCTGCTCGTGCTCTTCTCGGACAGGTCGATCTTGGCCTTCTCGGACGCATCTTTCAGGCGCTGGGTGATCACGCTGTCGCACTGCAGGATCTCACCTTCCGAACGCTCGTACTCGGACAGCATGAATTCCATCAGCCGATCGTCGAAGTCGACCCCGCCCAGGAAGGTGTCGCCGCCGGTCGCCAATACCTTGAAGACGTTTTCGTATACCTCGAGCAGCGAGGCGTCAAATGTTCCGCCGCCCAGATCGTATACCAGGATCTTCTTGTCGTAATCCTTGTTTAGTCCGTAAGCCAGCGCGGCCGCCGTAGGCTCGTTTATGATGCGCACGATGTCGATGCCGGCAATGCGGCCGGCCTCCCTGACCGCCTCGCGCTGGTTCTCGGTGTAGTAGGCAGGAACGCTGACCACCGCCTGGTAGACGTTCTGCTTGAGATAGGCGCAGACGTTCTTGCGCATCTCGTTGAGAATCAAGGCCGAAACCTGCGGAAGGCTGAAGACCCTGTCGCCGATCTTGGCGCCTATTGACATTTCATCCAGTTGAACCACCGTGTAGCTGAAGTGCTTGGAGAGGATCTCGACCTCGTCGGAGTAGAAATTGCGCCCGATGAAACGCTTGGCTCCGTAGATTGTGTTGGTCGGATTGATCAGCAACTGCTTCTTGGCATCCTCGCCGACCAGCAGACGGTCTTTGTCGTCCACGGCGACGATGGACGGCATTGTCCGCAGTCCCTTGCCGGATGGAATGACCTTGGGAAAATCTTCCTGGACGATGGCCACGCATGAGTAGGTAGTGCCCAGATCAATGCCCATGATCAGGTCGGATTTGGGAAGGCTGGCCGCCGGTACCTCGACGCCTGGCGGAAGCGAACTGAAATCTTGTACTTGCTCGTCGTTCACAAGACCCCTCCTCTGAGATGGAGTATCCATGTCATCAGATGACTTGTCAACAGACGCAGGCATGGATACAATCCGCGCCCATGAAAGCCTCGATTGTCACAGCCATACTGTTGTCGCTGGCCGCCTTGATGATTACCACCACTACCGCCCGCAGCGCGGACGCTGCCGACAATGTCGGCCTTGCACCTGCCGCGGCCCCGAAAACGGCTTTTGACGGTGATCAGGCACCGCTGGACCAGCGTCTCAAGACGCGTATGTTGGCGGCGCTCAGGAGCGGGTCTACGATCTGGGCGCTGTTGATTGCCTTTCTGGCAGGACTTCTCACCAGTCTGATGGGCTGCGTCTACCCTTTAATTCCGGTTGTCATGGCGGTCATCGGTACCCGCGAAACCAGGAGCCGGCTAGGGGCCCTGGGCCTTTCGGCTGTCTATGTGGGAGGCATGTGCCTGCTCTATACCGTCCTGGGCCTGATCTTCGCCGGTCTCGGCAAGGCCTTCGGTTCGTGGATGGCCAGTCCCTGGGTGATGGGTGTGATCGTCATCTTTTTCGTAATGATGGGTGTGGCCATGGCCGGCGTCTTCGAACTTCGCTTGCCTGCCTCAATTGAGGGACGCCTGAACAGGCTGGGCGGCAAGGGAGTGGCCGGCGCATTTTTAGCCGGGCTGGTGTCGGGCCTGGTAATGGCGCCCTGCACGGGCCCGGTGTTGAGCGTGGTGCTGATCTACATCGCCAAGTCGCAGAGTTTCTTCCTGGGATTCTGGCTGCTGCTCAGTCTCAGCCTGGGCACCGGTGTGCTGTTTCTGGTCATCGGCACCTTCTCGGGGCTGGTAGCTCGCTTGCCCCGGAGCGGTTCGTGGATGGAAGTCGTGCGCGGCATGTTCGCAATGGTCATGATCGGCATGGCCTTTTTCTTTCTGCGCGGGATGTGGCCCGGCCTGCATCATTTTGCGGCATCCGTTTCGCTCCCGGGCTGGGCCGGGTTGGGTGCCGTTGCTTTAGCAGCTCTGGTCGGCGGATTTCACCTGTCCTACCTGGACAGCACCAAATTTATACGGGTTCGCAAGTTGAGCGGTCTGGTGCTGGGATCCATCGGAGTATTCTTACTTGCGACTTCGTTTTTCCTGGGGACGGCCCGGGTGAAGTGGATCAAGGACGTCGATCAGGCGCTGCTGGACGGCAAGCGCATGCACCGGCCGGTTATGCTGGATTTCTGGGCCACCTGGTGCCCGGCCTGTCTCAAACTCGACAAGCAGACGTTTTCTGATTCCCGGGTATCGAGTGAGATAGAGCGTTTCATAGCCGTGAAAGTCGACTGCAGCGGATCGGCGGACGACGAGGGCCTGCAGAAGTTGATGGAGCGCTACGGAGCGATGGACCTGCCCACGCTGCGCTTCGTGGACGGCTCGGGCAACCTGCTCGAAGAGCCTACAGTCAAGGGCTTCGTCTCGCCCGATCGTATGCTGGGGTTGCTGCGCAAGATACGCTGAAAGACATCACCTTCTGACACAGGCGGGAGCCTGGCTGTAACCGTAAGGCGTCTGGACCGTCAGCGCCGAACAGCGGTAATTGATGGGATCGACGCAGTCGTCGTCTGTCAGGCACGATTTCGAGCAATACTCGTTGCCCGGTCCGCCGCCGCTCTCGAGCACGCACAGGCTCGATAGGCAGTCGTTGGAACCATTGGTTTCGCAGGAATCGCCCAGCACGCCCGTGCCGGGGCCCTCTTTCTCGCACAGGTACAGCGCCGATGTGGCCGCACAGTTGTAGTAGAGCTTGCAGGCCTCGCCCGCCCGGCAGTCCCCGTCCAACTGGCATTGCTGCCTGCTCGGCTGGCACATGTCGACCGAATCGACACCGCTGCCGACGCCGAAGACCTGGCTGCAGCAAACGTACTTTCGTTGACACTGGCTGCCGTAGCAGCGGTAACCCAGTTCGCAGTCGGAGTCCGTTGCACAACCCATTGGCGGGTCGGCGTCGAAAGTCGGGCAATCGGTGTCCGTAGTGCAGACGGCAGCGCAGTAGGGCGGGTTTTCGAAGTCCAGGCACCAGGATGAGTAGCACTCCCACATGCTCGAGCACTCGGCCCCGGGGTTGGGGTTTTCCACCATGCCCTTGCCGACGCAGAAAGTGATCAGGCTCATGCCGTCGCCGCTGACACCCACGGTGCATACCGGTGTCTCGGCGGGACAGTCGGCGTCACGCCCGCAGGAACCGCCCGTCCAGGTGCAGGCCGGCAGGTCGTGGTCGAGGCCGCCCGTGTCCGGTACGGATACAGTGCCGCACTCGGCGCCGCTGGGACAGTCGGAGGCGCCCGAGCAAATCTCCGAGCACTTGCCCGAAGAACCGCTGCACAACTCCGAGCCGCAGACACAGAATCCGCTCTTGCAATCGGCCTGGTTGGTGCAGGTTGAACCGGCCTCGCCCGCGCCCGAGGGGGTGCGACAAACCATTGCTACCACGGTTGCCTCTTTGCGATAGGTGCAGATTCTGTTTGAAGATGGATCACAATCGGCGCTGCGATGGCAGGTGGTTTCCCCGGCCACGGAAGGCACACATGCGTTCAAGTTCGAGGAGTTGGTACAGTCGCTATAGGTGATGGATTGGCAGGCTGTCCCGGAGAAAGAAGTGCAGTCGCTCTGATTGCGGCAGGCGCTGGAACAGGCGTTGCTCAGGCAAAATTCGTTGGAGCAGTCGATGCCGCTTGTCGGATTGCAGAAGTAACCCGGCTGGCGCCCGCCCGGGTTGGTGTTGACGCAGACCTGTCTGGGATCGTCTCCATCGCAGTTGATGCCGCAGCGCTGGCCGTTGGCAGTGCAGGCCGGATCGTTATAGTTGTTGCAGTCGGTGAAGGCAGAGGTGCGCGTAAAGGTGAAAGTGCAGCCTCCGCCGCAATCGATCATCCACTGCTGGGACAGGCTTACCTTCGAGGTGCAGTTGACCGAAAACGTGCTTCCACCGCACTCCACGTAGAGATTGAGCAAGGGGTCGAGCGTACCGGTGCAGGTGAACTCATCCGATTGACCCTGATTGAAGACAGTGGAGATATCGCAGTCGTCCTGGCTGATGGTGACGTCGTCCTCGGTGAATGCCAGGCAGTTGGGGTTGATGTGATAGTTGCCTGAAATGTCGGCGCACTCGGGCTGCTGGCAGACCGACACGCCATCCGAGTCGACATCGACCTTGTTGTCGCAGGTGTTGTCAATCCCGTCGCAAATTTCCGTGTTGCCGGGGTGCACGTCGGAGCGCGCGTCGTTGCAGTCGCTGCCGGGATCGCATCCACGCAGGATCGAGCCGTAACCGTCTCCGTCGAGGTCGTCATCGGGCGTATCCGGGTTACAGTCGTCGTCCTTGCAGTTGTAAACGCTCTCCGAGCGGCTGGGGTTGACGGCGGCACTGTTGTCGTCGCAGTCGCAGCACTCGCCCCAGTCATCGTGGTCGCGATCGCGACCCTGGGAAATCTCTGTCTCGGTCTGCGGAACGCTGCAATCGAGCAGTGGATTGAGACAGGCATCGGGTAGTTGCTCGCCGCCGTCCTGCGGGCCGCCATCGCCGTCATCGCCGGGCTCGCCGCCGTCTTGCTGCTCGATCGGCACACACTTGCCGCTCAGACATCTCTCCTGAAGGGGGTCGCAGTCGGCATCCGACTCGCAATTGCCGGAAACGATGTTCTCGCAGGCGGGATCGCTTGTGCATTTATGAGCCGCTGTGTCGCAGATCTTGCATGGCCCCATACAGTCGGTGTCATAGGTGCATTCTCCCTGATCGCTAGAGCAGGCGCCCATGACCGCGCTGAGCACGGCGAAAAACAACACGGCTGACGATCTTCTGCGAACCATGGCATATCCTCCCGAATCTCTAGTATATATTATTAGCACAAGACGGAAGAACGGTCCAGCATCGCTTGACTAGTAGGCTGGGCTGAGTAAACTTGGCAAGACAAGGCCTGGAAAAGGAGAACTGCGATGAGTCTCGATTTTCTTCTGGTATCGATCGGCCTGATCTTGGGGGCACCATCTGCAGGACAGGTGGTTTTGACCGGACAGGTCGTTGCCCAGGCGACGCCGAAGCGCGAAGAGGCCATACGGCAAAAGGCATCCGGCGACGGTCTGCTCAAGAACGGCAAGCGCAAACAGGCCCTCGATGCATATAAAAAGGCGGCCGAGATCGATCCATCCTGGTACGAACCGCACGAGGCGATAGGCAACATGCTTTTTTCAACCAAGCAATATGTCGGGGCCGTAGACGCCTTCAAGAAGGCCATCTCGGTAGAACCGCGCTACGCTACCGGCTACTACAACATCGCCTTCGCCTATCGCAAGGCCCGACGTTACAAAGAGGCAGCCGAGTACTACAAGAAGTATATCGAGCGCAAGCCGGATGACCCCGATGCCTACTACGGCCTGGCGGCGACTTTCGAGGCCTTGGGAAAGATCCAGAAAGCCGTCGACAACTATCTGCTCTATGCAGCCAAGGAAAAGCGGCCCTCGGAGAGGCAGTACATCGTCAAGGCTCGCAACAAGGCGCAGGCGCTGAGTAAATCGCTGGGTCAGCCGCTTACGGCGCCCAAGCCGGCGACAACAACGGCTCCCGTCACTGCGACTGCCTCCAGGCCGGCTTCAAGGCCTCCTGCATCCGGCGAACCAGTTAGCAAACCCGCGGCTAGCGCTGTTACTGCATCCGCTGCCAAGCCCGCGCCAACGGAAAAACCAGCCGTCGCCGTCGTCGCCCCGCCCAAACCGGCTCCCAAACCTGCCCCCAAGCCGAACAAAGATCGCGAAGTTACGGATCTCCTGGCCAAAGGCGACGCCGCCATGGGCAGCAAGTCATACACACTGGCCATGCAGTCCTATTTCAAAGCGGTCAAGCTGGCGCCGCGCAACGCAGAAGCCCTTTACAGGCTGGGGCTGGTGTACGATGCCACCGGAAACACGAAGGCAGCCCTGCTCAAATGGAAAGATGCGCTGTCTATCAATCCGCAGCATACCGGAGCGAGTGAAGCGATTGCCCGGGCCGAGAGCAAGGCCAGCAAGCCCGTGCCATCAAAACCTGTTGCCTCTCGTCCAGCCGGGCGTCCGTCATTGAAAAGCCCTGCCGCCTCGACAGCGGTGGCTGCGCCATCCGCGGCACCGGTTGCAAAGGCCAGGTCGGCTGGCGCCTCGACCTCTCAACGGGTTGCTAAACTCCTCAGCCAGGGTGACGCTTTCTTCAGGAAGAAGAGCTTTAGCAAGGCCATCGCGGCCTACACGCATGCGACCCAACTGGATGAAAGAAACGAGGAGGCCTTGTTTAAACTGGGCATGGCCTATGCGCTCAGCGGCAACTACAAGGTCGCCGTTTTCAAGTGGAAGAAGGTTCTCGAGATCAATCCACACAACGCTTCGGCCCTGCGCAACATCGAGCGCGCCAAGACGAAGTTTGGGGGCACGACCACACCGCCCAAGGCGGCAACAGTGCCTGTGCGTCAGCCCAAGCCCACCGGCTACGAAGCCTATATGGCCCGGGCCCGGCAATTGAAGAGAAAGGGAGACGCACAGGGAGTGCTCGAGGCGGCAAGCAAGGCTCTGAAAGTGAAAAAGGACGACGCGCACGCCCTGTTGTTGCGCGGGGAGGCCTTAGTGATCCTCAGGCGCTATGCCGAAGCCAAGCGAGCGTTTTCGGCCGCCATGATCGCGGACGCCAGCCTGTCGGCTCCATTGTACGGCCTGGGTGAGGCTAGTCGGCTGGCCGGTGACAAAGACCGCGCTAAATATTATTTCAAGATGTACCTGCAGTCGAAGGCCAAGGATATCTCGCAGGCCAAGCTCAAGAAGGTCAAGGCATTTCTGAGTCAGTGAAGTCGGGTATCGTTTACGCCTGAAGTTCTCTCGAAGAGCACGCCGTCATCGCCGTCGTATGTGACTTTCCAGTTTTTTTCTTCCCGCAACGCTTCGCTCAAGCGCGAGTGCCCGGGGTAGGCGACGACATCGATCTTCCAGCGATCGAGCACTTGGCGCCAGTCGCGTTCGAGTCGATGTACGGCGAAGTAGTCTCTGAAGATCTGCATCGGGTAACAGTCATTGCGCTGGTCGATGAAAACTTTGGTGCGCGGGTAAAGGCGCCAGATGAAGGCGCCTCCCCAGTTGAAGTAGTTGAATACCCGTAAATCGCCGTTCTGTTCCGCCAGCTTGTCCATCAGCTTGCCGGGATAGAAGTGCGGTGACAGGTCGGATAAACGGGCCACGCCCGTAATGGAGGTGTAGCTGGCCGGGAACGAGGCAGGTAGCATGAAAACAACCGCCAACAGGGCCGCTGCGATCGAAGGCAAAAAAAGACCCCGCGAGCGGCGGTCCAACGAGATCGACCTGTCGTGCAAACGCTCGGAGAGCTCATAAAGCTTGGTCCGGCTGGTAATCGCGCGCCAGGCGCGCCCCAGCGCAGTAGGGAGGTGACGAGCCAGCACCGGCGTGGCTGCAATTCCCAGAAGCGGAATGTTGCGGATTGAACTGTAAGCGAAGGTGGCAAAGGCCACCAGTAACCCGATGTGTATCGGCTTCGGCGAGCGCCGCGAACCAGCCAGCGCGAAGCCGCAGAACATAAGGTAAAAGGTGATCATCTGCCCCAGGGGGGTAGACAAGCCTGCTGGTTGCCATTCAGAGATGTTGGTCAGGTAGTTGACATTGGAACTGAAAGCCTTCTGGACATAGATAAGCGGGAAGATCAGGCCGAAAACGTGATTGGGGGTAACAACACAGGCGACCAGCGCCACCCCGAAGTCCAACAGGTAGGACTTGGCTGAGCGCATGCTGCCTCTGCCGCTTAGCCACCGACCAGAGAGTCCGGCCGCGAAGTACAAGAATATCAAGGCCAGTCCGATGATGAAACTGCCATGGAAGTTGGCCCAGCCGGCAAAGAGCAGAAACATCAGCACCGGTCTCATCCTGCCCCCGGCCGAGGGTTCTTCCATGGCGTGCAGGGTGGCGACGAAGAAGATGTTTCCGAACAGGTAGGGCCTGAGCGAGAAGTTGCCCATCATCATCAAGGCCGCGAGCAAGGTAATCAATGACGAGACGTAGGGTGAGCGCGAGTAGCGAACGGTTAGTTTGTACACAAGCGCGCAGGCGACTGCGTTGGTGGCGATTCCGAAGGCAATCAGTCCCATGGCCCCAAGGTGATGATACAGCCAGTAGAAGACGACCTCGGAGAGCCACTCGTGCGGCAGCCACTCGTGATGCGGTGAGGTGAAGCTGAAGATGTTCTCCTGGGGCAGGCTGAGCATGTTCAGGATGTACTGGCCGGTCTTGAGGTGCCACCAGATGTCGTCGGCCTTGATGGTCAGCAAGAATGTGGTCACCAGGAGTATGGTGACCAGCGTTATGCCAAAAACGGAAGGAATCCAGAACGATCGTCCCGCCGGCTCACCGGTCGGGCCTGTCTCCGAAACCACCTCAACCATACCCGTCTTATAGATTAGACTGCCTGGCCTGGCAACCGGAAAACCAAACTCTACTTATTGAGATCGGCCAAGTACTTGTGGGCCGCCTCGGCCCAGCCGCTCGATGCGTCTCTTTCGAGGAAAGCCAACCAGGCCTTGCGGGCTTCATCTTTCTTACCACTCTTGGTCAATGCCAGCGCCAGGTCGTAGTGCGCGTCCGCGAATGTGGGATGTTTCTTGATTGTTTCGCGGAGCAACTCGATGCCCTTTTCCTGCTGATCGGCCATAAGGTAAGTGACTGCCAGGTTGGTACGGGCCTCCGGCGAATCGGGAATCTTGGTCAGCACGCCTTGGAATATGGTGCGGGCCTTGTCTTTCTGGTCGAGAGACACGAGACAAGAACCCAGGTTCAGGCGGGCCGACTGATAGTCGGGGTTCAGTCGAACCAGCCCGTCGAACACCTGGGCGGCCTCGATCATCATGGCCTTGTCGAAGTCGGCATCAGAGCCTGTGCCTCGCAGGCGGATCGGGCGGACGTGCGCACGCGGATCTATATCGGTGCTCAACTTGTATCCGCGCTTGTTTTTCTGTACCGAGAGTGCCATGCGTTGCATGGCAACGCCCAGGTTGTTTCTGGCCGACAGGCTTTGCGGAAACATCCCCAGGAACACCTCGAAGTGCAGAATGGCGGTCTGGTAGTCACGTTCGTCGAGCGCTTTGAGCCCGGCATCGAAGTGACGAGCCTTGGTCCGCAGGCTGAGCAGGTACTCCTTCATACGATCGGCGCGCTCTGCGTGAGTCGGGTGGTCGAGACCGCCGGGAACTTCCTTGCCGAGAGCTATCAACCTGCGATGGAAGCGATAGGCCGCGGCAGGATCGAAGCCCGCGCGATAGGCATAAAGGCTGCCGATTTGATCGGCCTCGAACTCGTGTTTGCGGCTCATGCCAAGCATGAGCTTGTTGAGGCCTCGCACATCGAATGAATGTCCCCCGGCCAACGAGCGGGTTCCGCCCACCAGATCCAACATTCCCAGGCCATGGCGCATCGCCAGGTGAACGACTTCGTGGCCGATGACGGCCGCGTAGACGTCGTCCGAGTCTCCCATGTCGCGGCGAATGAAATCGGCCAGTCCCTTATAGAGGTAGATGGTTCCACCGACAAAAGCCAAAGCGTTTATACCGTCGACATTGAGGATCTTGACCCGGTAGGGCAGGGCACTGGGCGGGCGATCGGAGTGCGCGGCGACCTTTCTGACGATCGCGTTCAGACGCTGCTGGAGTTTCTGGTCATGCACCAATCCGAAATGTTTTTCGATCTGCTCGGTCAGCTTTCGGCCCAGACCGATTTCCGATGATGTGTCGATTACCTCGCCTTCGGTGAGGTATTGCAACCTGCCGGTCAATAACTGCAGTTTTGAATTGGCCCTTTCGGAAAGCGCCGTGCCGTGAGCGAGAGAGACGACCTTCCTGAAGGCCTCCGCCGCTTCCTTGTTTTTCAACTGGTCGCGATAGGCGAGGCCCAACTGGTAGTAGGCTTCGGCGTAACGCGGGTCCGCCTTGATGGCCTTTTTCAGAAGGTCTTCGCAATCTTCGAAATCCTCGTCCTCGAAAGCGGCGATTCCGAGTTGAAGCAGCGCTTGCTTCATGCCCGGAGCCTTCTTCCATTCTTCCTGTGCCTGGGCGACCTTGTTGATTACCGGGCTCGAGAGCGCCATGCCTAGAAGATAGTGAGCCTGCTCGATATCCGGACGCTTCTTGATAACCTCTCTGAGCAGCTTTTCCGCCAGTCTGAACTTTCCCTTGGCAAAGGCGTTCTTGGCCTGAGCCAGGGATTTTCCGGCATTGCCGAGCAATAACTTATCGATTGCTTCGCGGGCCGGAATCGCATGAGGCCCCTTGGGAAACTTGGACAGGTACAAGCGGTAGGCAGCCAGCGCGCTTTTCTTTTGCTTTGGCTTTCCGGTCTTGGTGTACAGTGCCTGGTGGCACTGGCCTAGGCCGTAGACCGAGCGCGCGTGAGCGGGGTCGAGTTTCACGGCTTGGGCGAAGCTCAGGCAGGCCTTTTGGGCCAAGTGCTCGTCGAGCTGGATCACTCCTATGGCTCCCGCCACCGCAGCCGAAGGATTTTCACGCTGAAGCCTTGCAAGCTCGGAAAGAGCACCTTTCTTGTCGCCAATACGGTACAAGCCGTTTGCCAAGCGCAAGCGGGCGGCAGCCAGCTTTGGATTGTCTTTTACGGCTTTTTGGTAATGCTCTACTGCCCGCTTCCAGTTGCCTAGATCGGCCCATGCGTCTCCGTACTCCTGTTCGGCCTTGGCGCCTTTGGTCGAAGCCATGCTTTCAAAGCCGGGCGCACAGGTAAACATGATGCACAGACCCATGATTATATTCTTCATTTTCGGCCTTTCCTTTTCATTGTTCCATTCCCACTCTACATCACATCTTACGGAAAAAAGCCATGATCTTGGGAAACGAAGGTGTTATAAATGTCGCCTGTGAAAAAACTCTTCGGGAAATACGTGCTTACCGAGCGCCTCGGCGGGGGGGGTATGGCCGAGGTTTTCCGTGCCAGGCTGCATGGGCCGGGCGGGTTCGAAAAAGACCTGGCCGTTAAACTTATTTTGCCCCAGTTTTCCGACGAACCCGAATTCGTGGACATGTTCATTCGTGAAGCCACGCTGGCCGCTCGCCTGGATCATGCTGCCATTGTCAGGATCCACGAATTCGACCAGATCGACGGTACCTACTACATCGCCATGGAACTGGTGGACGGCAAGGATCTGCGCACGATTATGGCACGTGCACGTCAGAGAGGACGTCATGCCAGTATTGCCGAAGCGTTGACTGTCGCGTTCGAAGTTTGCCGCGGACTGGCATTTGCACATGGTGAACTGACGTCAAACAGTTCTCCGATTATCCACCGTGACATCAGTCCTCACAACATCATCATTTCGCGGGCCGGCGAAGTGAAAATTACCGATTTCGGCATTGCCAAGATGGCATCTGCAGCGAGTATTACCCGTACGGGCGTCATAAAGGGCAAGGCATCCTATATGTCTCCCGAGCAGGCTCGTGGGGACACCGTCGATCCGCGCAGCGATTTGTTTTCACTGGGTTGTGTAATCTGGGAAATGCTCACCGGCCAACGGCTTTTTTCCGGGGAAAACGACCTGGCCGTGCTCGAAAAACTGCAGCACGGGAAAATCGATCCGCCCGGTAGATACAATTTTGAAGTGCCCGGTGAGATCGACTCGCTGGTTACCAAGCTGCTTGCCAGGGAACCTTCCGGGCGTTATGCCTCGGCCGGTGAATTAGCAGGTGAAATCGAGCATTTGCTGCTGGAGGCCGGAGTCGGGCGCGGCAGCGTTCTTTCTGACATGTACCGTGAACTGTTTGAAACGGAGGGGGCCGGGACGAGTGTATTATCGGCGGCGGCCTCGGAAATATCCTCAGCGACTCCCGTTTTCTCAGAAAATCTTGCCGAACAAAGAGAGCCAGAGCCCGACCCTGCTTCTGTCATTGTGAAGGCAGACGGCAACGAAGTACAACCCGTTGGCCCCGCCGCTTCGACGTTGATTGGTGAGACCGGCGCCGATCAGGACAATGACAGCGACTCACCTGCCGCCGTCATGTTCGGGCCCGGAAGGACGCCGTCGGTCCGGCATCGGCACCGCAGGCACGGGCTGATGAGTCGCCCGTCGACTTTTTGGATAGCCGGTTTTGTATCGCTCGTGCTGCTTGCCGTATTTGTGTCGACTCTCGACTGGAAATCGCAAGATACAGATTCAGCGTCGGATATGAGTTCCCCTGCTGCTGCCCCGGAGCATCTCAGCATACTACCTGAGCGACAAGATGCGGGCCTGTTTGAGCCCGCGGCGGCTGACGGTGGGGACGAATCCGGCCTTGGCAAACCCGCGGACGAACAAAACGTGAAACCTGTCAAGACGACGCTGAAAAACAAGTCTACTGAAGTCGCTCATGGAATGCTGTATCTGAACGTGATTCCATGGGCCAAGGTTTACTGGAAAAAACACTTACTGGGCGAGACGCCCTTGGCGCACAAACGCTTACCGGTGGGTGAACATCATCTGCTGCTTGTGAATCAGGACTTGCATGTCAGGAAGTTTATCAAGGTAAGAATCCAGGAAAACGGCGTTACTCGCCGGGTCGTCAACCTGAAGACTCAATAGTCACAATGATCGTCACTTGATCTTTTTTAGCCGGCACGGGTGTGTTTTTTTACTTGACAAAATATTTTCAATGTAATACACAGCGTATACAAATTATAAAGGAGAACAAATAATAGCAATTTCTTAATATAATACATATAAGATAATATACTGAAAATATGCCACTGGCTATATACAAACAAGCAGGACTTTTCAATCCACGGGAGCTCGAGGAGATCGAGCGTCGATTTTCGGTTGGTATTTCTTCTCAACAGGTCATCGAGCTTTTTCAAAGTCGAGGCGTCAAGCTCTCGGAGGCGACTTTTAGAAAGTACGTGCAACTCGGGTTGTTGCCGACCTCGAAGAGGGTAGGGCGCAAAGGCAAACATCGCGGATCACGGGGGATATATCCCGTGACGATAGTGCGCAGGATTAACCTGATCAAGGGCATGATGGATCAGGACATGACCCTTGAAGAGATTCGTGACTCCTTCCTTTCAGTTCACAACGGCGTGATCAAGGCATCCGAGGCACTCGATTCATTGTTTGACCGCATTTCCGATCGTCTAGGTCGGTTGGAGGCCGCAGGCCGTTCAGTCTCGGGACTCACACGAGATGCAAACGATATCAGCAAGCTATCAGCAGATTTGATGAAGAAGATCGATAAGCTCTCGAGCCGATTGGCTGTCATTGGCTCTTCAAATGTCTCAAAGGATCAAGGAGGCTCGACATGAACAATCACGGGGCGAGTTGTACGGGCGAAAACGAGAGGCGCAGGGGCAGGAGGCGCTCCAAAACGATTGCCCGGAAACAAATGATGCGAGAACGCAAGACTATCAGCATCGATCCTGAGCTTCTCAAGCTGGCGGAACAGGAAAGGCCCAGGACCAGGAAAGAGTGCTTGCAAAAAGGGCGTCCCTGCCTTTTTGTCTCGTGCAAGCATCATCTTTATCTGGACGTCAATCCCGAAACGGGATCGATCAAGCTCAACTTTCCGGACAGGGAGGTGTGGGAACTGCGTGAGACCTGCGCCCTCGATGTTGCCGAGCGAGGTGGTTTGACGCTCGAGGAGGTCGGGGAGATTCTCAACCTGACTCGCGAGCGGATTCGCCAGGTCGAGGCGGCCGGGCTAAAGAAGCTCCTGGAGAATAACGACGAAGAAGAATTGAAGGATCTTCTCGCCTGAATGCATAAGTCGAGATATGGTCCTTTGCAGGCAGAGAGCTTGATAATGACACTTCTTCATCGAGTGTATGAAGAATTGGTAGTGGACAAAACAATATTGGTTTGACAGCCTTAAGGTCGCGGAAGAACTGAAACGAACAAGGCCACTTGAGATGGTAACACCTTTACAGTTGAGTCAAGTATGCTCGAAGTTGCTTTCTTCTTAATTGGCACGTCATGTCCCGCGCTTTTTGCGGGGTCGGAGTATGAGGTGAGTCGTTGAAACTTACATGTACGCAATGCTCGGCGTTGTTTTCCATAGACGACTCTCTTGTGGTGGGCAGAGGTATAAAGGCTCAGTGTCCAGCCTGCGGTGCTATCCAGGTTGTCAAAAGCCAGGAAGGTGCCACGGACACGGATACGGGTCCTGCTGCAGCTCCCCCTATGCCTGAAAGAATAAGGGCGAGCCCGCCGCCCCTGCCGCCGCTGCCGCCACTGAGCACAGAAGAAAAGAATGTACCCGCTGAGATGCTTGCGGCTTCGAACGAACCTGTACAGCCGCCGGATCGTTGCGAACGCTGCGGGGCAATAATTCCCGGACGGGGAAGCGTAGGCCTGTGTCCCAGGTGTCAGAGTCAACCGCAGGGACTGACGTTGGGTGTTGCCGACGGCCGCGAGTGGCGTGTGAAAAAGCCGGACGGTATCGTGCTCGGGCCCCTGGTTCTGCAAGAGGTCAAGAGTAAATTCGAGTCCGGAGAAGTGACCGCCGAAGACATGGTGGCCCAGGCTGAGGGAGAATTCAGGCTAATATCCAGCTTTCCGGAATTTTCCTCGTTTTTCAGGCGTCCCGGCGAGGCGATCGAGATGACATTCAGGCATCCGCCGCCCTCTCATAAAGGACGTAACCTGACAATTTCGATATTGGTCTTGCTGATGCTGCTAGGAGCCGCCGGGTGGTACTACTTTACGCACTTGCACCAGGCGGACAAGAACAAGCCCGACGTGCTCGACGAGATTCTTCTGGAATTTTCCAAGGACATTCCCAATCCCAGCGGAAAAGTAGATCAGCTGCTGGCCGAGGGAAACAAGTTGATGCTGCGTGATGATCGCCTGAGTTACATTCGGGCCGATAAGGCCTTCAAGAAGGCCATGCTGCTATCCAGCGGGAGCACACAAGCCTGTGCCGGATGGGTGCAGAACAGGGCGATGTTGGATAGTCACGATCCTGATGTTGTTCAGCGCAAGATGGCTCTCGATCTGATCGACTACCAACTCGAGCGCCACCCGGAGCAAGCCGAACTGCTTAGGGCCAAGGCTTATCTGTATTTTGGATTGAACAGGATTTCCGAGGCCCGTGAACTGGCGAACAAGGCCCTTGCCAAGAATGACGAAGACGCGGGCGCCAGATTGATACTTGGTGCCAGCTATATCGATTCGAACTCTGATCTGGCCATCGAGCAAATCAACGCCGCGCTGAAACAAGACCCGGATCTGAACGTCGCAGCTCGGTTCCTGGGAGAAGCTTACATTCGACTAGGCAGGTTCAATCGGGCGCTGAGATACTTTCATAATAGGCTGCAAAAAGATCCGGGGCAGCAGGACGTCTTGAGGGCTGCGGCCAAGCTATATCTGGAGGTGGGTCAGTTTGCGAAGGCCAAAGAGCATTACGAGATGATTTTAGCGGCCAATCCCGGCAATGCGGACGCGCTGGTCACAATCTCGCGGCTGTATACGCAGGTCTTTTCAAAACCTGCCAGAGCTCTGGACATCGTCGACAGGGCACTCGAAGGCAAGACAGTCATGCCGGAGACGGAAAGGGCCCAGGTCCTCTGTGAGCGATCGATTGCCTGCCGGGTTATGGGAAAGCTGGATCAGGCCAGAAAATCGGTCGATCTGGCTTTGAAGAATGATCCCATCCTGGTTCCGGCCTTGTTCGCCCGTGCGGTTCTCGATCAGTACAGCGGAAAAGTTGCTTCCTGTCTGCAGCAGTTGTCCGCCTTGTTGACCAATATGCCTAGTTCAGCCAGACTGCGAGCCAGGCTGGCCGAAGTTCGCTCACAATCCGTCGATCTGCAGAAATCATTGCAGGAGATGAAGGACGCTGCCGACCTGGACCAAAACGACCTGGATATCGTGTTGATGATGGCGGTGATGAGTGTTTTCTTGGATGATGCGAATCAGGCATATGCCTGGCTGAAGAGATCGACCGACATCGATCCATTTTACGCGGAAAACCATTTCAAACTGACAGCCTACTATGACCAACCCTCCCTGCTGCGTTTATCGGTCAAGCGAGCGGCCGAGGCGGCCAAGAACTTCGGTGACGATCCACTGATTACATCCCTGTATGGAGCGGTCTTGTTGCGCTACGGGAACTCGGACCAGGCTAGGTCGGTTTTCAGCAAGGCGCTTTCGGAAGATGCCGAGTGTTTTGCAGCCAACTATTACATGGGAGTGCTGTGGCTGATGAAAAATCGCCCCGCTCAGGCACTGCCCTTCCTCGAAAAGGCACATGAATCCAACTCGCTGCAGCGGTCTGCCAACAGGTTGTTGGCCAGGGCGCTTACCGGGGTCCGTAAAATCAAGCAGGCGCTCGAAATCTACACGAACATTCTCCAGTCTGCGCCGGGTGACCTCGACGCTCACTTGGGCCTGGCAGAGGTGTACCTGAAACAAAAAAGAAAGAAAAAAGCCATCTCCGAACTGTTGCTGGTCTACCAGCGAGACCCGGACAACCTGGCCGCCAAGAAGCTCCTTTTTCAGCTCGGGCGTTGACAGTGCCTCCCATTATGTCGAAGACTGCGGGCATGTCATCCACCCACAGGAGGTGCCCATGCGCATACTATTGATCGGTCAAGGAGGCCGAGAACATGCCTTGGCCTGGAAGATCGCGGGTAGCCGCGAAGTCAAGAAGGTGCTTTGCGCGCCTGGTAACGCAGGCATGGCGCTCGAACCGAAAGTTTCCTGCGTTCCGCTGGTCGCCGACGATATTTCCGGGCTTGTCGAACTAGCCCAAAAGGAGCGGCCCGATCTGGTGGTGGTCGGTCCCGAACAGCCTCTGGTGGCGGGGCTTGTAGACAGGCTGGCAGAGATCGGTATTCCTGCCCTGGGACCCGTTGAGAAGGGAGCCATGCTCGAGGGCAGCAAGGTTTTCGCAAAGCAGCTCATGCAGCGGAACGGAATTCCATCGGCAGAGTTTGAAGTCTTCTCGAAGTTCGACCAGGCGGCAGCTTTCATCGAATCGCATCCTGGTGCCTGGGTTATAAAGGCGGATGGTTTGGCGGCCGGCAAGGGTGTTTTTCCCTGCACCGGCCGGGAGGAAGCCCTGCAAGCGCTTACGAAGATCATGGTCGAGAGAGCATACGGCCAGGCCGGCGATCAAGTAGTGATCGAGTCTTTCCTGGAGGGCGAAGAGGTTTCTTGCATTGCACTGACGGACGGCGAGACGATTCTGATGCTGGCCTCTTCACAGGATCACAAACGGGCCTACGACGGTGATCAGGGCCCGAACACGGGCGGCATGGGTGCCTATTCGCCGGCGCCCGTGCTTGACGAAGAAATGCAAGGACGGGTGGTTGCCGAGGTTTTCGAGCCACTGGTGGCAGGGATGGCGTCCGAAGGGATTGGCTATCGCGGTTTTCTTTATGCCGGCCTGATGATGACTCCCGACGGTCCACGGGTTCTGGAGTTCAACGCCCGAATGGGTGATCCCGAATGCCAGCCGCTTCTATTGAGATTGCGTTCCGATCCTTTGCCGGCCATGCTGGCCGCGGCCAAGGGAAACCTGGCCGGGGTTTCGCTGGAATGGGATGCGCGACCGGCTGTATGTGTGGTAATGGCCTCGGGCGGCTACCCTGGATCGTACCAGAAGGGCAAACTCATATCCGGCCTGGACAAGGCGGCAAAGATTCCAGACGTGAAAGTATTTCATGCCGGGACGACCAGTTCCGAAGGAAACATCGTGACCGCCGGTGGGCGCGTGCTCTCGGTCTGTGCTTTAGGCGCAGACATCGGCGCGGCCGTCGAGAGGGCTTACCAGGCTGTCGAGGCGATCGAGTTCGAGGGAGTTCACTACCGCAAAGACATCGCCCACAGGGCGCTTTCGAGGTTGTCATGAACGTGAAGAAGGTCTTGATAGTGATGGGTTCCGCAAGCGACCTGGAAGTAATGCGCAACGCGTCCGAGGCTCTGGGCCTGTTTGGGATCGGCTGCGATCTGCGCATCGCCTCGGCTCACCGCACGCCGCGCAAGGTGATTGAACTGGTCAGTGGTGCCCGCGAAAACGGCTACGGGGTTGTAATTACAGGGGCGGGCATGGCCGCGCACCTGGGCGGAGTGGCTGCGGCGCATACAACCTTGCCGGTGATCGGGGTTCCATTGGCGGCCGGAGAACTTGCCGGAGTCGATGCCTTGCTCTCGTCGGTGCAGATGCCTCGCGGAGTTCCGCTGGCCTCGATGGGAATAGGCGCGGCCGGGGCTTTCAATGCCGGTCTGATGGCCGCGGCCATCCTGTCCGTTGCCGATGAAAATCTGGCTGCAAAAATTGTAAGCTACCGGGAGGAGTTGGCCAGGAAGGTCGAGGAGAAAGACTCCGCCCTGTCAAGACATTCTAAGTAGAAAACACATGGCATTTGTGCTTCAAGTCCCAGCGAAGGCTTCAAAGGCGACATTCGTCGGTCTTGTGCCGCCTTTTTGCGGCGTGCAGGGAAAGTGATCGTCCATAAATACATAGCCCGTGAGATCTTGTGGCCGGTGGTGGTGGCGTTTTTTTTCCTGAACCTGCTGTTTCTGGTCGTGCAGATTCTGAAAATCGCCACGCTGGCGGTGGGCGTGGGCCTCGGGCTGCAGGACATGCTGCAGATCGTATTGTATTCGCTGCCCAGCTTCGCCGTTTTCACTATTCCGATATCGGTCCTGACAGGAGTTCTTTTGGGGCTAGGGCGTATGACCGCCGATGGTGAACTGATCGCTCTTGCAGGAGCCGGTTTGTCCAACCTGGGGCTGTCCAGGGTACCGGCGGTAATCGGCCTCGCGGCAAGCTTGCTGGCTTTCTGCGTTGCGGGCTGGCTGGCTCCCGCGGCCAACATGGCCTTGCGGCGGGCATTAGTGGATCTCAGCAGGAGGCACATCGCCCAAAGCCTCGACCCCGGGCAATTCTTCGATGATATTCCCGGAGTAGTGCTCTTCCCGCGCCGGGGTGCCGGAGCCACGGGAGATTTCGACGGTTTCATGATGTTCGACCGCCGGCCGGGCCGAGCGCGGCATCTGCTGTTTGCCTCTCAAGCGAAGGTTCGTCCCGGACGGGTGGGGAACTTCCTCGATCTGTTTCTGACCCGGGGAGAGATGCATGCTTTCGACTGGAGACAAGGGTTGTACTCACTGGCCCAGTTCGAAAAAGCCCTGGTGGCGATCGACATAGATCGCCTGGTGGATGAGAGAACGCGTTTCATATCGCCGACCGACAGTCTCGATCTCTCCGAGTTGGCCGCTGCCGCCGGGGAGCGGGCGGGTGATTTGCATAAGCAAGTTGTCTTTTACGCTGCCTGGCAGCGTCGCTTCGCGTTTCCGGCTGCAGCATTTTTCTTTGCTCTGCTGGCTTGCGCCCTCGGGGCGGCAGGCAAGCTGGGCGGCCGGAGGCGCATATTGCTGTTTTCAACGGTCGTTGTCGCCGCCTACTACCTGTTGTCGCGGGCCGCTGACGCGATTGCCGACAAGGCCTGGCTGCATCCCGCACTGACCGCCTGGATTCCGGATATGCTCGTGTGCGGCCTGGCTTGTTGGTTGTTGCTGCGGGGGAGGCGAGCGGGATGATTCTGGGGCGCATGCTTTTTAGTTTGCACGCGAAAACTTTCCTGGCCACTCTGGCTGTACTTTTGTTGCTGTCGGTCGTGATGGAGTTCTTCGAGTCGGCGCACGCTTTGCTGTCCGGCAAGGGAGGCGCCGGCGATATATTGTTGTTCTGTCTTTGTCGGGTTCCCGACCAGTTCGTGCTGCTTGCGCCTATCGCTTTTGTGGCCGCAAGCTGCGTGACGTTTGCCCGCTTGAGCCAGGGCAACGAATTACGGGCAGTGGCGGCTGCCGGAATCGGACCTGCCCGGATGGCTCTGCCGGTGTTTATTACAGCTGTCTTGGCTGTGGCGACCACGATTCTGACGGCCGAGTTCGTCGTGCCTCCGGCTTTAGATCGCCTCGACGGATTGATGCAGACCAAGTTCGGGCGGATCGACTCGTCATGGCGCTATTACCACGTGCGTCACTGGTACAAGGGCGAAGCGGGCCGCATCTTTCACGTGATCGGGCGCTCCGGCGACCTGTCGGAGATCAAGCTTCTGGAGTTGTTTGAAGTGGATGGCGATTTTCACGTTTCTCGGCGAACGCGCGTGCATCAGGCCGCCTGGAAGAGCGATCACTGGGAGGGAAAAATTGTTGAAACCTGGCTGTTTTCCGGTGCGACCGTGAGCGCCTACTCACGAGACAGCCTAAAGAAGCTCGACTGGCCCGAAAGGCCCGAACGCTTCAAAAACCTGCACGGGAGACCGAATCAGAAGACACTCGCCGAGCTTTCACGAGTTATCGACGAGATGCAGGCGCGGGGTGTACCCAATGCGCCTTACCGGCTCGAACTGCATAATCGCTTCGCCCGTCCTGTTTTGGGTGTTTGCCTGATCTTTTTCTTTTTCCCCTGGTTGTCCGCACCCGGCCGCAGGCGTACGCTGGCAGGAGCACTAAGCGAATCGATTGTCCTGGTCTTCGCCGCCTACTTCGTCGTGGCCCTCTGCACCGTCGCGGTCGGGGGAGGATTGATAGCCGCCTCTACGGGAGCCTGGATTCCCCCGCTTTTGTTTTTGATAGCCGCTGTACCCGGCTGGTTGCGAGCGGAGAAGTGAATGGGAAAGGAAGCGCTGACGGGCGATAAGCCGGCCTGGCTCAGATACTCGCGACCGGCGGCACTTTTGATCTTCGCCTGGTCACTGCCGGTATCGCTTTTCGGCATGCAGGCGGGCCTGATCATGGGCGGGCTGGTTCTTTTGGCCTGGAGCATTGCCGCCCGGGGACGCAATCTGTCCCCGACGCCGCTCGACCGGGGCATGCTGGCCTTGATACTGGCCATCTTGTTGTCCCTGCTGATGGCGCCGGGTGGAGTGCTCTCGTTCCACCGCGCCGCCGGATTCTGGGTGATGTCGTCTTTCTATGTCACCTGGTTCATGCTCGATAGCGAAAGTACGCTGCGTCGAGCTTACCTGGGCATTTTCGTTCTGGCCTGCGCTGCTGCGATCTTCGCCATTTACCAGAGCATCAGCGGTCAATACCCCCTGGGACACCTGCTTCACCCGCATGCCGCGCGGTTATTACAGAGGGTTCCTGGCATGCGCGATCGAATCGGCGGATCGGGTTTCTTCTACAGCCGCCTCAGCCTGGCCCACGTTTTGATGTTTCCCTTGTGCTGGTCGGTCTCGCTGGCCATCGAGCCGCAAAAACTCTCGAAGCGCCTGCTGCTGCTGGTAGTGGCGGCGGTGATCGGCCTGGGCATCCTGTTTACCTGGACCAGGGCGGCGCTAGCGGTCTCTGCCGTGGCACTTTTGGTAATTGTCTTTAGCGGGTTGCGCGGGGGTCGCAAGAAGGCGCTGATCTTGGGCGTCCTTGCTGTGTTGCTGCTTGCGGGTAGTCTCATTTGCGTGCCGCGCATGTTTGGGCGCCTGGCCCACAGCTTTTCGGGCGCCAAGGATTGGGGGCGCCTGACCATCTGGCAGACCGCGCTCGATCTCGCCAGCGACAATCCCGTGTCGGGTGTGGGATTCGGCAATTTCGTGCGCGACTCGCGCCCGCGCATCGCCGAGCAGGCCCGGGCGGTCAAGGGACGGAAATTTACCGCCAGCATCGACTGGGCGCACAGCAACCTGTTCACTTTCCTGGCCGAGTGCGGCATGGCCGGCGCCTTCGCCTTGTGCCTGCTGTGCCTGCTGTATTTCAGAAGCTGCGCTGCGATTCTGATATCGCTCCCGCCCGAGGCCCGTAAACTGCGAGGTTTCGTGCGGGGCTCTCTGTTCTCGGTGGCGGCCTTCCTGGCCGTCGGTTTCTTTCACGACACACTCTTCCACGCCGAGAGCGCGTTCATTTTCTGGTTCACGGCAGCGGCCTCGCTGGCCGCGGGCCATTTGGCTAAGCCTGGAATAAGTGAGCCGCAATGATCCAACCGGCCTCGGATATGCTGTTTCTGTTTACGCTGCTTGGCATAGTCCTGCGCGGCGCTTTCCCGACTCCCTGCTCGTGGGCCGTAATTGGATTGTTGCTGCTCTTTTCTCTGTTGCCGGCCTTGTCGCGGCATCCCAAGCCGGGACGGCTACGCCGCGATCGCGCGCTTGTGATCGGCGGATTGTTCTTACTGCTTGTGCCGGGTGTCGCCCGCCTCGATCTGTGGGCTGCGCTGCCGGCCTGCGGCTTCTTGATCATCGGTTTGCTGGGATTTGTCTCGAAAAGACGAGGCGCGCAAGCCTGGAGCCGGGGGCATCTCGATATATTACTTGCCGGCGTGATCACGATGGTGACTGTATCGGCGATCGCGGGAGCAGACCGGGCAATCATGGCCTACTTGGCAACGGCCCCGAAATTCCCCGGACGAGTTGACTTTCTCGTGCCCATGGCGGTTTGGGCGTGTGTCTGGTTTGGACTCGACACTCATCTGAGATCGCTGCCCGGAGGACCGGGGACTGGTTTTTCGAATTGGGCATGGGACAGGCGTCACCAACTTGGGCTGTGCTGTGCCGTTGCGGCTCTTTTAGCCCGCCAATTCGTATTTTGATTTTCGAAAAGTCTTGGCAAAGTCTTTCGGCGAAAGTAGTCTCAGTGCGACGCGGAGGGTGAATATGAAGGGAATCATTTTAGCCGGCGGTTCTGGGACGCGCCTGTATCCGCTGACCAAGGCGCTGTCCAAGCAGATGCTGCCGCTGTACGACAAGCCGATGATCTACTATCCGCTCTCGGTGCTGATGCTGGCCGGGATTCGCGAGATACTGGTGATATCCACCCCCCGGGATCTCCCTTTTTACCGGGACTTGCTGGGCGACGGAAGTCAGATCGGCCTTTCTTTCAGCTACCTCGAACAGCACAAGCCCCGCGGCCTGGCCGATGCCTTCATCGTCGGACGTGAATTCATCGGCGACGATGAAGTGGCTCTGATCCTCGGCGACAACATTTTTTTCGGCCAACGCTTGAGCGAGATCCTGAGAAAGGCCGCAAGACTTACCGAGGGGGCGATGATCTTCGGCTACTACGTCAAGGATCCTGTCTCGTTCGGAGTGGTCGAGGTGGACGAACGGGGGTTGGCAATCTCGCTCGAAGAAAAACCCCAAAAGCCGCGCTCGAACTACGCCGTGCCGGGGTTGTACTTTTATGACCGGCAAGTCGCGGACATAGCCGAAGACCTCGAACCCTCGGCCCGCGGCGAACTCGAGATCACCGATCTCAACCGGAAATACCTCGAGGCCGGCAAGCTGCACGTCGAGCTTTTCGGGCGCGGCATGGCCTGGCTGGATACCGGAACCTACGAGGGAATGCTCGATGCCGGCAACTTCGTGCACACCATCCAGAAGCGCCAGGGTTTCTATATCGCCTGTATTGAAGAAATCGCCTTCAGGCTAGGCTACATCGACGCCGGATGGCTCTTGGAACTTGCCAAACCGCTCGCCAAGACACCTTACGGAAGTTACCTCGAGGATATCGCCCGCGAGGGAAGGTAGCGATGGAGTTTCGCGCGCACAAGACGCCCATTGACGGTCTTCTGGTCATCGAGCCCAAGCTGTTTACAGACGAGCGCGGTTACTTCATGGAGTCATATCGCAAGGCCGACTTCGCCGAACTGGGAATAGAGGTCGACTTCGTCCAGGACAACCAGTCGCGCTCACGCCTGGGAACCCTGCGCGGGCTGCACTTTCAAAAAACCAATCCCCAGGCCAAGTTGGTAAGGGCGCTCAAGGGCAAGGTTTTCGACGTGGCGGTCGACCTGCGCGGGGGATCGCCGACTTTTGGAAAGTGGCACGCAGTGACTCTGGACGCGGACAGCAAGAAGCAATTCTACATTCCGGCTGGATTCGCTCACGGTTTCCTGGCGCTGACCGACGGCGCCGAGTTCGTCTACAAGTGCTCGACCTACTACGCCGCCGCCGACGAGGGCGGGATCATCTATAACGACCCCGAGATCGGCATCGACTGGCCGCTTGTACAAGTGGGCGAGCCGATCTTGAGCGACAAGGACAAGTGCCTGCCGCGTCTGCGCGAGCTGGACTTTTGTTTCTGAGGGTGAGCCGACGTGAAAATTATGATCACCGGGGCCAACGGCCAACTTGGCCGGGATCTCGTCCGCGAATGCACCCGCCGGGATATCGCCCAGGTATCCTCGGATCTGCCGCGGCTGGATGTTTGCGACCTGGCCGCCGTGCGCGAGGCAGTCTCCGCCGAGCGTCCCGGGGCGTTGATCAACTGTTCCGCATACAACGCGGTCGATAAGGCCGAGAGCGATTTCGAAAGGGCCCGGCTGGTGAACGCGGCAGGTCCGGGCAATCTGGCCATCGCCGCCGAGGAAGCCGGCATCCCCCTGATGCACTTCTCCACTGATTTCGTATTCGACGGCCAGAAGGGCGAACCGTACACGATTGCCGACGAGCCGCGTCCGATCAGCCGTTATGGAGAGAGCAAGCTGCTCGGCGAGCGGGCCGTCATGGAGGCCTGCCGGCGGGCCTACGTCGTGCGCCTGAGTTGGGTGTTCGGCTCGGGCAACGTGAATTTTGTGAAAAAGATCCTCGAGTGGGCCGCGGGGCGAGAAGTGCTGAGAGTGGTGGACGACCAGATCTCGCGCCCGGCATACACGGTCGATCTGGCGCCGCTGATTCTCGACCTGCTCGAGAGCCGGGCCTTCGGACTGTATCACCTGGCCAACAGCGGAATCTGCAGCCGCTACGAGTGGGCCTGCCGGATCGTCGAGCTTGCCGGGCTGAGCACCAGAGTCGAGCCCGCCAAGAGCGCAGAATTCGAGACGCCCGCCAACAGGCCTCGCTTTTCGGCGCTGGACCTGTCGCGGATAGAGAGCCTGCTTGGCCGCGAGCCTCCCGACTGGAAGGATGCGACGCAAAGATTCCTGGTAGAGATAGGAGCTGATAAATGACACTTCTGATTACCGGGGCCGCGGGCTTCATCGGCTCGAACTTCGTCTACCACATGCTTGAGACCCATCCCGAAGAGCGCCTGGTGGCCCTCGACAAGTTGACCTACGCCGGCAACCTGGACAACTTCTCGGCTTTAACCGACAAGCAGCGAACTCGTTTCGATTTCATCAAGGGCGACATCAACGATCGGGCCTTTCTCGATCGGCTTTTCGACGAGAATGACTTCAGTGCCGTTTTGAACTTCGCCGCCGAGACCCATGTCGATCGCTCGATCCACGATCCGCAGGTCTTTCTCTCGACCAACATCCTGGGCACACACAGCTTGCTTGGAGTGTGCAAGGATCGCTGGTACGTAAAAGGCCGCTGGGAGGAGGGCAGGTGCTTCCTCCAGATCTCGACCGACGAGGTCTACGGCTCGCTCGGCCCCCAGGGATTCTTCACGGAGACTACGCCGCTGGATCCTCACAGCCCCTACTCGGCCTCCAAGGCCTCTGCCGACATGATAGTCAAGGCCTACTACGATACCTACGGCATGCCGGTGTTGATTACCCGCTGCTCCAACAACTACGGCTCCTACCAGTTCCCGGAGAAGTTGATTCCGCTGATGATCATCAACGCCCTGGCACACAAGGAACTGCCGGTCTACGGGGATGGGCGCCAGGTGCGCGACTGGATCCACGTGGCCGATCACTGCCGGGCGATCGAGATGGTGCTCACCAAGGGCAGGCCGGGGTCGGTCTACAACATAGGCGGCGGCAACGAGCGCGAGAACGTCTTCATTGTCGGCAAGCTGATAGATATCCTTAGCGACATGACCGGCGACAGCGGCATCAACCCCGATCTGATCCGCAACGTCAAGGACCGCCCGGGCCACGACAGGCGCTATGCCATTGACGCGAACAAGATAAAGAACGAGTTGGGCTGGGAGCCCGAGATTAACTTCGAGCAGGGCCTCGAACGAACAGTCCGCTGGTATCTCGATAACCGCGCCTGGACCGAGAAGGTCATCTCGGGGGAATACATGGAGTTCTACGAAAAGAACTACAAGAACAGGTAAGAACGGGAGGGGTCACGAAGCGTCTGTTCGGAGTAATCGCGATTTGTACGGTAATGTTGGGGCTGGCTATCTATCTGATCAATATCGCGATCAGTGAGACCGACGGCGTCGCCGATCGTCGCCGCGAGGCTTGGCGAACGCCGGATGATGAAAATCCCGCCGGAACCGCCGCAGTGACGCCGAAGGATGAGCCGGAAAGCAGGGCGGCTCCCGTTTCCGGCCTTTCCGGAAACGCCGAGCCGATGCCTGAAGCAGGCGTCTTCGATGCCCGGCCGGCGCCGGCCACCCCCGCAGAACTCGCGAAGTGGAAGAAACAGATGCTGAATAAATGCAAGAGCCTGGTCAGGGCGAAGACCTTCGACAAGGCGCGTTACTGCTACTGGCTGCTCCTGGCCCAGGATCCGGATGACGCATACGCTCATCTCGGGCTCGGAATCATGGCGGCAATGACCGGGGACAGAAACGATGCCTACTACCGCTACCAGAAATTCATCGAACTCGCCCCAGATGACATGCGGGCCCCACAGGTACGGATGATTCTGAATGAGTTTGACGCCCATATGTCGAATGACAGCATGCCGCCCGAGGTTGATCCAAAGATGGGGGGCGCTTCGGAAGGACTGCCGGAATCCTTGAGCCCGGAGCAGATTGCCGGAGCCATGAAGAAGTATTCCGGTGCCTTGAAAGGCTGCGCCGATCAACAGCGCCAGCGAGATCCCGGCATAACCGGAACACTGGAGGTATCCTTCGTCATCCAGAGTTGGGGTCGGGTCACCGACGTAAAGATAGTGACGCAGGAACACAAGGGCCAATACGTCGCGGGATGTATCAGCTACGTCATCAAGAATATACACTTTCCCAGGTTCGCCGGAGACCCGATCCCGGTCGAGAGAATGCCGTTCAAACTTGGGAGATGAAAATACTCATTTGGTCCAGTTTTCGATCTTGAGAGACGGGACGCGACTGAACTCGCGTTCGTTGTTGGTGATGAGAGCGCAATCGAGGGCAAGCGCATGGGCCGCGATGAGCATGTCCATTGATCCGATGGGGGTTCCTTGACGTTCCAGAGACGCGCGTACCCCGCCGTAGTGCCCGGCGGCCCTGTCGTCGTATGCGAGAATCTCGAAGGGGGCCAGGAACTCGACCAGGGCGATTCTGTTCTGGTCGGGTCGCGAACTCCTTTCGACCCCGTATTCGAGTTCGCTCAATACGACCGTGGAAATCCCGATCTCGGAGACACTCGACTTCTTCAGTCGTTCGAGCACATGTTCGGGTCTCTTTTTGATGATGTAGATACAGATGTTGGTGTCGAGCATGGAGATGATCACATCGGTTCCCTCGATTGAACCGCAGGCTGCTCTCGATCTGTCATGAAGTCGTCGGAAAAATGATCGAGGCTGTCCATGAGCGATGCCCATGGATCATCCTTGGGAATGAGCAAGACGATCCCATTAAGCTTCTTGATATATACCTCGGATCCCGCAAAGCGGCAGTCCTTGGGCAGGCGAACCGCCTGGCTGCGGCCGTTGATGAAAAGTCGGGCTGTTTTCATGTCATCCTCCTGTATTTACTGATCATCTACCAAGGTATATACCACAGTATATATCTTTGGTCAATAGAAAATTCAATATGTTGCCTGCAGCCTGTCGCGCAGGTTTTCGCACAGGAACATGATCGATTCGATGTCCAGGTGCGAGTCGATGGTCTGGTCGAAGAGCAGCTTGATCCGGGCGTCGAAGCCGTCTTGCTTGTCTTCGTCCCAGAAAAGCAGAAGCAGCGGCAGGCGGGGCAGGGGTTGGAAGCGGACGGCCAGGTCGGCCGTCTGGGCCTCTTCGGGAACCTCGATACCGCCTACTTGCAAGGCCGCCGAGCGCAGTTCGTCGAGATTTCCCGCGAAGCGATTCGCCAGCGGAATTTCGACGTGGGCCTGCATTGATTTGAGCTTTGAACCGCTGTTCGGAATTTCTTCGAAGCCCTTCCAGGTGCCGCTGGGTGCGGCGCTGCCGCCCTGGGCCATGTGATTGTAGATCAGCACCTGTTCCCAGTGGTCGAGGGGCTCGCCGCCGGCCAGAGACAGGCCGTCCGGGCGAACCTGCAACTTGTTTTTGTAGTAGGGGACTTCCAGGTATTCCAGGCCGCCCTCCCGTTTCAGTTCGCCGCCGATGCGGGCCGGCAGATCGGCGATCTCCATCGAGGTGGCTCGCTGTTTGGCCCAGGCCATGGCGTCGGCCGCCGGATTTGGCTTCAGATACTTGCCGCCGGCGTGCTGGCCTGTAAGTTCTGCCCGCGTGGCTTCGAGCAGATCGGCTTCGATGTAAGGGCACAACTCGAGCGGCTTCTGCTCTTGCACCACGGCGAAGGCGAAAGCCATGCATGTGGGATAGCCGCACTCAGCACAGTTGGTTTTCGGAAGCACGCGCTTGTACAGGTCGACTGGAGTCAGGGGCATTTATTTCCTCGGAATGAACATAAAGCGCCGAACCAGGCTTGTCTACCTCCGTGGCGGAGCCGCTATTTTTCTACTGCTGATTGGCGTCCGGCTGGTGGCCCGCAAGAGTTTGGTCAATTTCCTGTGAGGAGTAGCGCGAATTCGGCCGGGCCAAGCCACAGAACCTTGCACCCTCGATGCTCGCGCTCGTGCCGCTCTCCCGCATGCAGTGTGACGAAAAGATCGGGGTGTATAGCCTCAATGAAGCTTCTTGCGGCGCGTCCTATTCGCGCCCGGCGGGAACCCGCCTTGACCTCCACGGCAATCAGGCGGCCGCGCGACTCGACGACGAAATCGACCTCGGCGCCGGAACGGGTGCGCCAAAAACCGAAACCATCCAGGAGGGGGCGGATAGCCTTCTGGATCTCGGTAAACGCCCAGTTTTCCCACAGCCTACCCAGATCGTCCCTGTGGTCCGGCGCATGGTAGCGCGCCAGGACGGCGTTGCGGATACCGTTGTCGTTGAAGTACAATTTCGGCCTGCCCGTCAGTTCCGCACGCTTGCCCGACACCCAGGGCCGCAGGAGAGTGACCACGTGGGCTTCTTCGAGGATGGACGCATAGCGACTGACGGTCTTGGCGCTGATGCCGCAGACTGAAGCCCACTCGGCCAGGTTGACCAGGTTTCCAATTTGGCTTGCCATGAGTCTCAGGAGCTTGCGATAGGCATCTGGATGATCGATCCGGAACAGATCAGAGGCGTCCTTGACGATGACACCTTCCAGCAAGTCCACCAGGATGCGCTCGGAATCGTCGCTCAACCAGGCTTCGGGGTAACTTCCAAAGACGATCATCCTGTCGAAATACTCGCTCCGGCGGGAGGCGCGCAGCGCGGGTGAGAGATCGGAAAGATCGAAAGACACTTCCTGGAGACTGAAGGGCAGCAGGAGCAGGCGCTCTGCGCGTCCGGCAAGCGATTCCCGGGTCTTGGCCATGAGATGAAATGATGACGAGCCGCTGGCCAGCACCGGGCAATCCGGCTTGAGATCGACCATACCTTTCAGAAACAAGCCGGCTTCAGAAAGATGCTGAACCTCCTCGAACAACAGCGCGCGCGGCCGCGGCAGAAGCTCGTTGATCTGTCCGAGCACGGTGGCGGGCGAGCGGCACCACTCCCGAAAGAGGGGCTCCTCGCAGTTGACCATGAGAATATCGGGGCCGAGGTCGCGCAGCTCGGACCAGAGAAATGTAGATTTCCCCGACTGGCGCGGGCCGATCACCACCGTGACCTTGTTTTTTCGAAACGGCCTCTTCAAGCCAACAGGCCTGCGAGGCACAAAGACACCAGGCATCTTGGAAGACCAGTTCGCAGGCCAGTCACCCCGATTCCAGATCCAGGGATTGGTTCTTCTGAGCAGTTGCCCGAGGTCGGCTTGCATGGCCTGAATGTCTCCTTTTGCCCTGCATATAAGAAGATATCGTCCGTATTTGCAGGGTTAATGGGGATATTATCTTGGGATCTTGTTTTTGTCAATAATCCTGAAGATGTCGGCAACTCGGCTTTCCCTTTTTTTGCAATATTTTTCCTGTGGATTTTTGTCTTTCGGCGGTGTAGTGTGTCGTTAAAGGCATTTAGATTGGGGAGGGCACCGTCATGCTGCTCAAGACAATCTTGTCCATCTTTTTGCTATTGCCCGCTCTGGATGTAATGGCCGACGGAATGAGTTTTCAACTCATCGGGGCAACCGCGGACGTCAAGGCCAGCGGGCAGCGAGCGGTGTTGTGGCTGCGGGACGGCAATTGGGAGCTGCATATCCAGCCCGTGTTCGAAAGGCAAGCAGGCGCCGCCGCCTGGGTGGTGCCGTTTCCCGTGCGGCCCGAGGTGCATCAAGGCAACGCGGATTTCTTCGACGAACTCGAGATAATGACCGCGCCGGTATTTCTGAAGATCTGCGAGACGAGTAACGGCGGCGGACCTTCGTGCTTCGGCTGCCTCGGCTCCAGTGCCGGGATGGGAACGGATGAGGTGCAGCAAGGAGACGCCTTGGTGCATCTTTGGGAACACGGGACGGTGGGAGATCTCGACTACTCGATAGTCTCGACGACCGACGGCGGGAACCTCGCGACCTGGCTGCAGGACGAGGGTTACCAGGTGCCGAATGGCCTGACGGCGCTGCTGGCCGACTATGATACCGAGGGCGAGTTTTTCTTCGCCGCGCGGTTGTCACCCGATGCCGATCCGGCAAAGCCTTTGGCCCCGGTAAGGTTCGTCCTGCCGGGGCTGGACAATCCGATCTATCCCTTGCGCATGACCGCTCTGGGAGTGGCCTCGGGCCAGAGCCTGGATCTGACATTGTGGGTGATCTTTCCATATCAACTCAACAGCCCTAATACCGACGTTTATGTGCCCGACAACACGAGCGTGGTGAACTTCGAAGGCAACCCCCAGGACGCGACCGCCTACGAATCAGCCCTCGACGAGCTGTTCGATTCGCACCCCGATTCAGTGGTGGCGCTTTTTGGCCAAGAGCTCGCCGACAGCGAGCGGCAGTCGGGGTATGTGTGCGGGCCGTGGCCGTGTATTTCTTTCGCGGAACTGGGTCTCTCGGCCCCGGCCGCGTGGTCACAACCCTTACAGACAATCCTCGACAATCCGTTCTGGGTCTGGCGCTACCAGGCCCGCCTGTCACCCGCCGCCATGGCCAGCGACCTGACCTTCAAAAAGGGCTCTAGGTCCGACCTGAACCAAATTTACGCGGTGTACGTGAAATACACCTGCGACGAGGAACTGGCCGAAATGGGTTGGCTATTGGTTCTGGCCGCGGGCCTGGGATTGCTCAGGCGCATGGTGTGCAACAAGAAGAAGAGGACACTGTCCACCTGAGGTATGCTTATCGGCTCTTTTGCTCTATGAGTTCCAGGATATCCGCGACTCTGGCGTCCCAGGAATTTCGAGCGAGGAGCCGGGACATCCTTTCGTCGATCCTGGTTGAACGTACTGACAGGCATTTTGCCACAGCGGCGCAGAATTCCTCGGGGGTGCGGCCGATGCTGACGAGATCGCGAAATTCGCCGAGATTGTCGATCTCGGTCGAGACGATCGGCACGGACAGGGCGGCGTAGATCAGCAACTTCATCGGATGCATGCTGTCGGTCATCGCGTTCTTCAGGTGCGGGATGATGGCCACGTCGAAATAGCGGATGTAGCTGCGAACTTCAGGGTAAGTGCGAACTCCCAGCAGGTGAACGTTTTTATAGTTGGTAAGTTCCAGGATTCTGCGATCCAGATGCGCGGAACCGATCAGAATCAGGTTCCAGCGGGGATTTCGACTTGCCAGGTAGTCGAGCAGGTCTATATCGATCCGCGAGGAGAGATTACCGACGTAGCCGATTCGCGGCGTTGGGATGGCCTCGAGATCTTGCGGGATGCCTGCAAGATCGGCCGGATCGTCGAGATCGACTCCGTTGGGGACGAGATCAGCATGCCCGCCAAGCTCTTCAACCGTGTCGACCAGCTTCCGGCAGTTGGCCAGGACTATGTCGCTGCGCGATATTATCGCACGGTAGTTCTCGGTGATCTCTTCAATCTTCGGCGAAGAAGAATCGTAGAATGTACGCTGATCGTCGATCATGTCGGTCACGCTCAAGGCCGGTCTGAAGTAGTCGTGGATCTCGGGGAAATAGAAGTTCAGCGGCCAGTTGTAGAAAATCGCCTTGGTCGGATCAATACCGACCTCGGACAGCTTGCGTTCGACGAAGGCGCGAAAACTTCTCGCTTCCGTCACTAGACGGCTAACGGGTTGTGGCAGTAGGCCGGTGATTTTCTGGCCCGCCAGGTAGCAGAATGCGTGTTTTTTCACTTTGCCGTCGTGGCTCCGGCCAAGCATCCTGGAAATGGTATTTTTCAGCACCAGTCTGGAATGATCCGCCCGTGATGCGCTAAGCGCGGGCAATGCCAGGCGCAGCGCGTTGATCGGCGCATCGAAATGCACGATCCGCCCGACGCGTTCGGAGCGGGCCAGGTGCTTGACCAGCATGTCGGAGCGCCGCCCGTAGATGTCGCTGTCGTTCTGTTTCCAGAAGAAGACGAGGTCGAGCTTCTTGTCTTTTCCCGAAGACGGACCGTGGCGGGGGAGGGCGGGGGCCTTGCCGAAGCACTCCCGGTGATACGACAGCAGCTCGAGTTGATCATCGTGAATCCTGGCCGGAGCCTTGCTCACCTCCTCGATGAGCTCGACCAGACCCGGCAGCACGGCCGAATAGGAGTAGTCTGAAAGGAACTTCTCGCGGTTGTGCATGGCAAGCTCGCGCCGGCGCGGCAAGTCCTGCAGGATCGAGTCGATCAGCCCGGCCAGCGGCTGCTCGCCGGTCAAATATGCCAGGCCCTGTCCGGCGACGTCGGTCATCGGCGCGGCCGGGCTGGCGATCACGGGTATGCCCATCGCCAGAGCGTCAGTGAATTTCGCGGGCATCTGGTATTTTGACACCCTGCTGTTCGGATCCTGCAGCAGGCAGATCAGATCGCCGAGCATCAGGTTGGCCGGCAGGTCCCGAAACGGTTGGCTGGGGACGAGCCGCACGCTGTCCCGAGAGCCTTTCAGCAACCCGATGAACAGCTTGTGATCGGTCATGTTCCCGACCACGCAAAGCTTGTAATCGGGGTTGCCGATCTGCCGCAAGGCCTCGAGAATATCCAGGATGCCCTTGTGACGCCTGGGCGTACCGAGAAACAGGATCACCTTGTCGGCCGGCGAGAACCCGAACTGTTTTCTCACTTGCGCACGGTCATAGAGACCCGGATCGAACCGCTTCTCGTCCCGGGCATGAGGAATGATCCGGCCGCCGAACTTTTTCTGCAAGCGGACGTTACTAACCGTGACCGCATCGAACGAGGCAATCAGCGACTCAGCGTAACGCGTCCAGAGCGAACCGTAGGGCACCTTGAAATCCGGATCATCGGCAAGCTTTTGTACCTTGGCCAATGTCAACGACTCGTCCTGCTCGAAAAAGGCCGGCTCGTAGTCGTCCACGTCGATGATGATCGATCTCTTGCGCATGGATGACGCCAGGATGGCGAGTTCGACGGAAGGCAGGCGGGGCTTCGATATCAGCAACAGGTCGCCCTCTATGCGCTCTGAGACCTTACGCATTCGCTCGAAGTGCCCGGGGAAATCGGCGCCCTCGAAGGAGGTAATCTTGATGTTCGTGTCTTTGATTGGCGGCCAGACCGACCCTCCGTAGCGTGGAAAACGGGCGCCGACAATCTCGACGGTGTAACGGCGGCTGAGCATGTCCGCAAGCATGAAGGCCCTGCCGACCGCGTTGTGGCAGACGTCCCAGGCCAGGATGGAGATTTTCTTGGTCATCCGCTTAGAAAATATTGTATTTCAGTATGCACCAAAACGCTTCCAGCCCATCAAGTACTCCAATCTTCTTCCCTTCCCGATAAGTTCTTCCGTAGTAGCCGATCCCAACCTCGTACATGCGACAGCGGCCGGCCTTGGCCAGTTTGGAGCACCAGGCGGTTACCTCTGGCTCGAAGCCGAAGCGGTCGGAATTCAGCTTGGGAAGAATCTCCCGTAATATCTCGGTCCTAAAGACCTTGTAACAAGTCTCCATGTCCGTGAGGTTCAAGTCAGTAAACATGTTGGAAAGGAGCGTCAAAGATCTGTTTACCACGAAGTGCCAAAAATACAGAACCCGGTGGGGCTCGGAACCAATGAAACGCGACCCGAACACAACATCGGCCACGCCTTCGATGATGGGACCAAGAAGCTTGGGATACTCTTGGGGATCGTATTCGAGATCCGCATCCTGAATGATGACCACATCGCCGGTCACATTTGAAAAACCGGTGCGTAGTGCCGCGCCCTTTCCGCGGTTGCTGGTGTGGGTGTATACCAACTCTCCTGGTTGAATAACGCGCTCGAGAATGGAGGCGGTCTCGTCCGTACTGCAGTCGTCAACAATGATGATCTCACGCTCCAAACCAGAGGTTGGAGCCTTGCGGATTCTATCCAAGATAAGCTCCAACGTGGCAGACTCGTTATATACCGGGACCACAATGGACACTTTGCGCATGTTTTTCATGAGCGATCCTTTCTGGATAAGCCCAGATTTCGTTCACGGAAAAGAACCTGTCGGTCTGTGCCGAAGAGATCTTCAGGTCGACATATTCGACTTCCTGGTCGCCCAGGATAAAAGTCATGAAATCCCCGTAGCGCTTGATGTCGTGATTCGCAAGCTTATTCGAACGACCCCCGACGCTCAGTCGTGTTTCGAGCTTCACCGGAAGGTCTCTATTGAGAGCTGCCATGTTCAGTGAGTGGTAGCGTACTCCCGGCCTCAGGAAAACTCTGAGACTGACAGCGGCCTGCAACTTCGATTGCGGCTTGTTGGTAGTCCAGCGGGTCGAGAGATCACGATCGTACATTTCACGGCCGAGTTCTCTGCCGTCTCCGTCTACGATCTGCTCGATGCCGGAATCCTGAGGAGGAGAGAAACAGACCTTCTGAAACTTACCGCGTCGCTGAGGAATGATGATTCCCATGCCCGAAGGAGAGAACTCTATTGGATCGAATCGTTTCTCGGCCTTGAAATTGCTGTCCACGCGGACCTGCTGCCCGGCGGCGAACTTTTCGGGATCGAACCTCTTTGTGATCAAATATGCAGGATCCAGATATACCCTGAGAAAGAAGTTGCGGAAAGGTGCGGATATTTTCATGCCCTCGGGAAAAGTTCTCTCAATGAACCTTGCCACGCCCATCCAGTTTTCCATCGGCTTGAAACTGAAGTGCCGAGCTTGGTTGAAACTGTGCAACGAGAAGAAGACCGCGGCTCCGATAAATATGAGCGGTCGCAACATGGCAATCCTGGAACTACGCAGGATGTAACCGAGCCGGATCAATATACACATGGCCAGCGGAAGCACTACAAAGCTTGTGGTTCGTACGAGAGGCGTCCTTATGATCCGGCAAATAACCAGAAAACCAAACGCAGCCATCAGGAGTATACGAACTCCTCGAACGGTAGAACCCTTTTTCTTCCAGATAATCACAGGGATGATCACGACACCCAACAGGAAGAAGGCCACGTTCCAGTCATCAGCGAACTTAGTACCCAAAAAGGGGCTCAGAAAGTATTTACGAATGGTCTCGCAAACGGCACTCCAACTTCCGTACTGATATCCCCATATTTCGCCGTAGTTGTTAATGTTATTAACTACGTCATTCCACACCGGAGTATATAGTGCGATCACTGCGAGCAAAGTGACTACTCCTGCGACGAGGAGCTTTGGCTTCATGTCCAGTGAGAAAAGCACCAGCATCAGTGTTCCTGAAAAGAATAAGTATGTGGGAATAGTCCAGGTTCCCAGAATCGTCAGAAGTGAGATGAGCACCAACGAGAGGTTCCCGGAATTGCGGAGATAGTCGAGCACGAGAATTGTAGTGGTCACCGCGCAGAAGCACAGCAGCCCGTAGCCGCGCGCCTGGAGAGTCAAATCCAGGAGCGGCTGGTTGGCTGCCATTAGCAGGAAAAACAGGGAGCCTTCGAAAAACCGCTTTCGTCGGGCGAAAACGATCGCACCAATCAGAATAGAGGCAGCCACAAAGATGAGAGACCAGATTCGAGCACGTAGTGGATTGTAAGATTCCGAACCAGGTGTCAATGCATTCAGCAGATTGAAAAATATGTGGTTGTTAGGCACGTGGTAGTCCGTCAGAGTTCTTATTGCTCCCTGGGAGCTGAAGTGCATGATGGAGTAGAGCTCGTCATTCCATAGTGAGGAAGTGCTCATGGCTTTCACAAATGGAAAAAGGAAGGTCAGAGCGAAGCCGATTATAACAAGGCTGGCGATCACCTCCAGAATCGATATTGCCTTGGTATGCCGCCCCGCAGCCGCGTTCCACCGGGACCAGGCATTCGGCACGGCATGCCGCCACCACCGGCGATCATCCGATGCACCACCTCGACCGTTCCGGTCCTCTCGATCCGGTTTGCTCATGCCTTGTTATCGCTCAGTAACATGCTATTCTAGTCGTACTACCTTCATCGCGTACAATCGATATAAGCCTGCTGACCCACCCGGATCTAGGCGTAGACGACCCCACACATCCTTGCGATGAATACTGAAGCGGATTTCGTTGCGGCCTTCGTGAATATCCTTTTTAACGCTGTACTTCTCCGAATAGTGCCTCTCTCCACGGGTCAGATAGAAAACCTGAAGGGTTGTGTCTACAGGGCTTTCTATGTCGATCTCGACTAGGAGTTCCGACTTTGGTTCTTTGCGCAGGGCGGGAAGTTGCAGGTGCGGGTCGCGGCCGGTTGCCTTCATGAGAAGTTCGTTCTTCAGGTAATCGAGTTCGACGTCCCGTATGATTTGGAGGCCCGCAAAGCCGTTGCCGCCTCCAATTTTCATGAGAACCTGACCCTCTCCTTGCTTGAACTGGTTCTCCTGAAATGGCGCCATCAGGAAACGTTCCACCATTTCCTGAATCACGATATCGGGTTTCTCTTTTTTGACCATCTCCTCGTCGAAGAAATCGCGGGTGCCGCGGCGAATGAATACGGAACGTCGAAAGTGTTCGGCAAGAAAGTCGTGAAGTGGCGTATCCACAACGAACGAATCACCGAAAACCAGCAGCTTGGGGCCGTCGTGATCTTTACGTTCCTTGGCTATGACTTCGCGGTATGCTCCGCGACCGATTGGAACTTGAGAGGCGCAATAGCCGCCTGCCAGCGTGATGCGGGGCGCGTCCTCGGTCTCCAGTCCGCCGAGTGTCAGAATTTGAGCCAGATCTCCTGTCCTGTCATGTTGAATATCCAGACGAATCTTGTCGTCGGGCAGAGAATGCAAGCTCGGGAACTGTTCGCGTATTGTCTTCATTATTTGTCTGTATGCTACCAGGGCTCCGCGGTCATTCCAGTGCGTGTCCGTCATGTAGTATACTTGATTTGCTTGTTTCTCCCGGTTCAATGCCGATCTGAGATCGACTAACTGCAGCGTAGATTTTTTTTTAAGGTGGTCCATGAGTTGGTCCAGCTTGGACTTCGGCCGCAAGCGCTTGACGTAGCCAGGAAGATACTCCGGGTAAATAGTAGCTTTATTGGGAGCTACAACGAACAGGTATGCAATCTTGCGGGCAGCAAGCCAGTCCCTGCGCTTTTCGAGGATTCGCTGGATATCGTCCAGCGTTTTTCTCGAATAAGGGTGTCGCGTCTGGAAGTCCTTGATGGCGCTAGTGTAGTAAAGCCATCCGTCGGCCCCGACCGCGACCCTTTTCGAAGAAGATGCCTTAAAAAGGCAGTAGCGAATGATGTTGTTCGATGTGATCATCCACTTGCGAAACCCGAAATGATCGCTGAAGAAATTGTTGAACTCGTTTCTGAAATACGACAAACCCTTAGACCGCAATTCGCTAAGATCCGGAGCTTTCGCGAGTTCGCGTTTTTCGAAACCTTTCTCCGATACGCCGATAGAAAGCGCCGTGCCTATGACGGGGAGCCACAGGAACAATAAAAAGCCGACGGCCGTAATCAGGTGTGACCAACGCCCATATTTTGCATCTTGTTTATTCATGGCTATCAGTACTGAAAGTAAATGAACGGATTATGGGTTGAACCGGCTATGGACAACAAACTCAACACCAGTAAAAGAAAAAAGGCCGCTGTTGATGCCGACCTGAGAAATGTACCGCTAGTGCCGCCTTGGGAGATTTTCAGGGCCATCAAGGAGATGCCAGTCTTCTTGCCCAGCCAGGCGAAAAAAGGTGTTGAAGCCATGAGTGCGAAGACGAGCGCGACAACAACTTGCCCGCTGAGAAACTCCGACAAGAAATGAACCGAATCAGGATCAGAACTGCGGCCGAACATCGAGGCGATGAAGGTCCATGCCAGGGAGATGGATTTACATTGAAAGAATACCCAGCCAACCATGACGACTGTGAATGCATAAAGGTAGCGCAGAAATCCAATACGTTTCAGGATGCGTTCAAAACCGGCTCGTTCGAGAATCATGAAGAAACCGTGATAGAGACCCCAGACAACCAGGGTCCAGCGCGGGCCATGCCACAGGCCGCAGAGAAAGAACACCAAGAACAGGTTGAAATAGGTTTTCCAGCGAGAGACACGATTGCCGCCCATGGGAATGTAGAGATAGTCGCGAAACCAGTTCGAAAGTGTAATATGCCAGCGTCGCCAGAATTCCCTTATGGATCGGGAAATGTAAGGATAGTTGAAATTCTCGGGGATATCGAATCCAAACATGTGACCCAATCCTATGGCCATGTCTGAATAGCCCGAGAAGTCGAAAAAGATCTGCAATGTGAAACACAGCGCACCGAACCATGCCAGGGTGGGGCCCGGGGCCGCGGGAAGGATTCCGAAGATTTCCCTTACAGGCACGGCCAAAGTATTGGCGATCAGCACTTTCTTGCCGAGCCCCAGGGCGAATCGGCGTGCCCCAAGTGCAAACTTCTCTGTTGTGATTTTACGCGTGTCGAGTTGTGCGTGCATATGACCATAACTAGTGATGGGACCCGCCATCAGCTTCGGGAAAAACGACACGTACAGGGCGGTGTCAATGAGGTTCCTTCTGGCAGGGCAGATCTTCCGGTACACATCAACGAGGTAAGTGATGGCTTGGAACGTGAAAAAGGAAACTCCGATAGGCCAGCCCGGGTTTGGAACTGGAAGTTTATCGAAATGCGCCCAGGACAGTGCGACATTCAGGTTGTTTACCAGGAAAGGAACATACTTGAATGCGCTCAGGATAAGCAGATTGGCCGAGACACCCATTGCCAGGATGATTTTTTGGTTGGCTTTCTGGGAACGGTCGAGCCAGAGTCCAATCAAGTAGTTCAACACTATGGAGCCGACCAGGACCAGAACGTAGGCCAACTGTCCCCAGGTATAGAAAAGAAGGCTGGCAACTACCAGGAATGGGTTGCTGTATTTTCCCCGCGCGAAAAATGAGAGCGTCAGTGTGGCCGGCAAGAAGAGGAACAGGAAGATTGTTGTGTCAAACGCCACACTGGGCCTCCTTGAAATAGTTTTTACTCCTCGTCGCAGATATCTGCCAGTGATTTTTCCATTCTTGTTGGTGCTGTGTGCTCCGATTTTGAGCTTTACAACCTGTAAAAAATCCCTTACTTACCAGATGCATTGGAAGCCTGACCGGGTCGTTGGATAACGAGAAAGGATGTTGGATGTATCGGTTCTGGGAAACGATAATCAGGCCGATCTTCGATTTGATAGAACCCAAGACAATTGTCGAGATCGGCTCCGGTGACGGCAGAAACACCGGAAAACTGGTTGAATACTGTGCTGCAAAAAACGCCATACTTCACGCCATCGATCCCGCTTTCAATTTCGATATACAGGCAATGGAGAATGAAAATGAAGGTCGATTAATACCTCACCGGGCTCTCAGCCTAGAAGCCATGCAATCAATCGACGATTACGACGTAGTGCTGATTGATGGAGACCATAACTGGTACACCGTGTTCAATGAGTTGAAACTCATCGAGGCGCATTGCGGAAAAAATAGGAAATCGTTTCCCCTGGTCTTCTTTCACGATATCGGTTGGCCTTACGGTCGACGGGACTTGTACTACAACCCAGACAGCATCCCAGAGCAATACAGGAAACCATGCAAGAAACTGGGGATGCGTCCAGGTGTGCGCGATCTGGTTGAGGACGGCGGGGCAAACACCCACCTTTACAATGCCACATATGAAAACGATCCTCGGAGTGGTGTGCTCACTGCCGTCGAAGATTTCCTCGATGAAACGACCAGTGATTTCGAATTGTTCAAAGTGCCGGGTTTCCACACACTCGGTGTTTTGGTCCCACTGCTCGAAGAGTCTCTATCCAACCAGATCAAGCGATTTCTGGGGGAATTCTGTTCTCCACCAGAGGTGTTGAAGCACTTCGAGGCGCTCGAGCGTTTCCGGATAGAAGCGGAAATCAAGCTGCAGGACATGACCAGTGCATACTTGAAATCGAAGACGAAGAATGCCCAAGCGATCGAGAATCTGCAGAAGGTCCGATCCGACTTCGAGAATGCGGTATCCGCAAGAGATCGTGAAATCGAAGTCCTGAAGAATACCCGCGACTCGCTCAGGGATCAGATCGACTCCAAGAACCTTGAGCGTGTGAGCTTGAAGCAATCCTTGAAGGCCGAAAGAGAAAGAACTGTCGCGTTCAAGGACAGCCTCAGATCTAGAGATCACGAGATTGATGTTCTGGGGGAATCTATCGAAAAGATCGAAAAGCAAGCAAAAGCAGACGTGGCAGACCTTGAGCGTGTGGTTAGTGAGAGCCGGGCCGAGGCATCCGAGCTGGCGGCAAAGCTTGAAAAGCACCAGAAACTTCGAAGTGTGTTGGAAAAGACACGCGATCGGATGAGCGAGAAGCTTGAGTTGCAAGGAGAGGACATTGTAGGCAAGGCTGCAACGATACGACACCTGTCTCGTCTCGTCAGCCGCCATAAAGACGAACAGGCCCGGTTGCTCAACTACATCGATCAGCTAGATCAGGACATTAAAACACTCCTGGAAACTCAAAGATGGAAAGTGGGCAACGCCCTTGGTGACTTAAAACGCCGTCTCCTCTGGCAGCGCCGAATCAGACCACCCTCAGTGAGTCTCGTAAGGACGCTTGAGAAAATCAGAGATCTGCGCAAGACAGTCGAGGCTAGACATAAAGCAACTGAAGCCGATAGACAAGCTGCGAAACAATCGGCACGTGACATCGCCGAAGACGCAACTGACGATGAAGAGTCATATCTCGCCTTGTTGGGCACTGACTGTAATCAGTTGAGATCGATGCCCGAAAACGAACAGGAAGTCGTCAAGAAAACTCTCACTGTTCTAGCGAACAAGAGAGTGACAATCGTTGTTCCTGTGTACAACGGCTACGAAGAAACCAAGACGTGTATCGAGAGCATCGAACGGCATACTTCGATTCCATACAAGCTTACGATAGTGGATGATTGCAGCACGGACGAACAGTTGATCTCGTATTTGGATGAACTCAGACGGCGGGAAAATGTTACAATTATTCACCATGACAACAATAAGGGTTTTGTCGAGAGTGCAAATGACGGCATGAGTGCGACCGACTCCGATGTGCTGCTTTTGAACAGTGACACAGAGGTTACACCGCGTTGGTTGCAAAAATTAATTGTCGCTGCCTATTCATCGGACAAGATCGCTACCGTAACCCCTTTTTCAAACGCTGCCGGCGCCTTTTCTGTGCCCGAAATTGGTGTAAATCGCGATATCGAGCCGTTCATTACGGTAACTGGTATGGCGCACGTCGTAGAGCGGGTTTCCCGAAGAACCTATCCAGAGGTGCCGACGGGAAACGGTTTCTGCATGTATATCAAACGTGCAGTATTAGAAGATGTCGGGTACTTCGATCACGAGCGTTTCAAGCGAGGGTACTGCGAGGAAAACGATTTTTGCATGCGGGCTTTGAAAAGAGGCTGGAAACACGTAATAGATGACTCGACATTCATTTTCCATAAGAGAGCCGTCTCTTTCTCCAAAGAAAAGGCGCAGCTCGAAAAAAAGAACCGTAAGATTCTAAACGAAATCCACCCGGAGTATTCCGAGTTGGTGAGGCAGTTCACGCATTCCGAGCAAATCGAGAGTATCAGGAAACGTATCCGTGATGTGCTGAAAGACGGAGGGATAGCCAAGTCAGCAGGGGTGAAGCGTTTGCTGTATGTGCTTCACGAAGGTACGGGTGGAACACCTGCCACCAGCCGGGATCTGATCGACGGGATCGACGGGGATTATGATTGCTACTTGCTGACTTGCGATACACAGGACATCATTCTGCGCCACATCGCCGGAGGTCAGGCGACCGAGCTTCTTCGTAAACGGTTGAGCAAACGCTGGTCAGTTCGCAACCTGCACGACGATGAGTTCGAGCAATTCTACTTCAATGTACTCGTGAACCTTAATATCGAACTCGTCCATATTCGACATCTCTTCAAGCACAGCTTTGATCTCCCGGAGATCTGCTTCAATTTAGGCATCCCAGTAATCCTTTCCTTTCACGATTTTTACTTCATCTGTCCGTCATTTCACCTGCTTGATGGCGAGAACAAGTATTGTGGTGGACATTGTTCAGAAACGGGTCATGTAAACTGTCGCATACCGACGCCACTGGTCGGTGATCTCCCGAATCTTAGACAATGGCTTCCCAACTGGCGAGCCGGAGTCGAACGACTATTCGAATTCTGTGATATGTTTGTAACCACTTCTGAATTCGCCAAGTCCACGTTTCTAGAAAACTATCCGGCATTGAAGCAACGAACTTTCAAAGTGATTGAACATGGCAGGGATTTCCGACAAAACGAATCCGACATCCATCAGGAACCCGGTTCCTCTTTGCCGGTCAATATTCTTGTGCCGGGTAACATTGATGTTCACAAGGGCAGTCTTTTCATTCGTGCACTGCGAGAACTGGACCGAGAAAACAAACTCGAATTCCATTTCCTCGGAACAATTTGCGATGGATTGCGGGGCGTTGGTGTCGAGCACGGAAGATACAATCGCGACCAGTTTTGCGAAAAAGTCACCCAGATCAAACCATCCTTTGTTGCAATTTTCTCGATTTGGCCGGAAACCTATTGCCATACATTGTCGGAAGCATGGTCTTGCGGTATCCCGGTTCTGGCGAGCGACATCGGTACGATCAAAGAGCGGGTTGTGAATCATGGGGGTGGATGGCTGCTCGATTACGAGAATCCAGCAGCGGCTTATCAGAGGATCCTCGATATCATCGGGGATCGTGAGGAGTACGGGAAGAAGCTCAAAGAGGCCCGCTCGATCCAAATGAAGCCAACCCGGGTAATGGCCCGTGAATACGAACTGGAATACCGGAACGTTTTCCTTCAGAGGGCAACCAAAACGAATGCACACGTCAAGACACTGGCGCTCGCGACGAAGAGGGGGGCAGGGGGCTATATTGCATCGTCGTACATAAGGACGATTCTGCCCCTGCAGCATCCGCGTCTCCACGAGAAATACGATCTTGTCTTTCTTGATGACCAATTAAAGCAAAAAGCCATTCTCCGCACCTTCATTGAGTCGATCCGGCCCGAAGGAGTTGTCGTGCAACGGGATGCTATCGAAAGCGAAGAGGCGGCCGAGGCTCTGATTGCGTCATGCAGGGAGCACCGAATACCGATCGTTTTCGAGATCGATGACGATCTTCTGGGTATAGACAACTCTCATCCGGAGTACCGGATTTACAAGGGCAAATCGACGGTCCTGCGGAAGCTGTGCAAAAGAGCCAACGCTGTTACTGTTAGTACGGTTGAATTGAAAGACAGGATAGTACGATACAACGAGCGTGTTTTCCTTATTGGCAATTGTCTTGATGAGCAACTCTGGTTCTCACCTCAGCAGATCGGTGAGCGATCAACACGGTTGTCGGAATGTACGATTGGATACATGGGTACTGTTACGCATGAGAACGACCTTGCCTTGCTGAAACGTGCCATCACATCGGCTAGCGATCGTCTTAGGCTCGATCACGGCACTTCTCTCCGTTTCGAGATGATCGGCGGCATGCGTGACGAGGGAAATGACGACAGTTGGTACACGCGGATCAAAGTACCCGAAAGGTGTTCAGAATACCCTAAATTTGTTCGATGGCTGCGAAGCACGGTGGACTGGGATATAGCCGTGGCCCCGCTTCAGGACAGCAGCATCAACCGGAGCAAGAGCGAATTGAAGTACTTGGAATACACAGCGTTGGGTGCTGCTGGAATTTACAGCAGCATCGGTGGGTATGCACAGGCGGTCACGGACGGATCAACTGGTTATCTTGTCGACGCCGGGGATGAAACTCGATGGGAGGACTGCATCGTCAGTCTGGCCGTCGACCGCGATCTCCGCAAGGAAATAGTCAAAAGGGCACGCGAACATATTGTTGGTAACTATCTCATGAAGGATCGTGTTGTGAATTGGTTGACGGTGCTGGACGCGATAATGGCTAATGCTACCTCTTGAAAATATTCACTAGATCACCCCTGCCTGGAGCAGGTCGTGCAGGCGCAACAGGCCGATCACCCGGCGGTTGGCGTCGATCACCGGCAGCACCGATATCTGGCTGGGGCGATTCTCCATCAACTGTACGGCTTCCACAGCCAAGCGGTCGCCCTTGATTGTCACCGGTTCGCAGGTCATCACCTCGATCACTGGTTTTTCCAGCAAGCCGCCGCCGTAGTGGTTTAAGGACCGTCGCAGGTCGCCGTCGGTGATCACTCCCTTGAGGACACCGGCCTCGTCCACCACGCTTACCGCGCCCAGGCCCTTGCTGGTCATCTCGACAATCGCCGCCTGCATTTTCGCGCTGTCTGCGACCTGCGGGTTGGCCTCGCCGGCGTGCATGATGTCGCTGACCCTCAGCAGCAGGCGCCTGCCGATTGCGCCTCCCGGATGCAGGCAGGCGAAGTCTTCCTTTTCGAAACCGCGCTTTTTCAGCAGAACGACTGCCAGCGCGTCGCCCACCGAAAGCAGGGCGGTGGTGCTGGCCGTGGGAACCAGGTTGTCTGGACAGGCCTCGCTCGACACGCCGACGTCGATGAAGATGTCCGCGTCCCTGGCCAGCGTTGATTCCGGGTTGCCGACCAAGGCCATGATCTTGATGCCGACGCGTTTGATGCTCGAGATGATCTTGACTAGTTCTTCGGTCTCGCCGCTGTTCGAAATCAACACGGCCACGTCCCCGCGCGCCAGTACGCCCAGATCCCCGTGGGCTCCCTCGGCCGGGTGCAAAAAGACGGCCGGCGTACCGGTGCTGGCCAGCGTCGAGGCTATTTTCCTGCCGACCAGCCCCGACTTGCCGAGCCCGCTTATGACCACCTTGCCCCGGCAGCCGAAAAGCAGTTCGATGGCTTCTTCGAAAGCCGCACCCAGTTTGTCGCAGACTTCTTTTATCGAGGTCGCCTCGATCTCGAGCACTTTACGTGCCTCGGCTAAAATATCCACCGGTTCTCCTTTACTAGCCTATCGATGGCGCACACCTGGCGCAGGACATCGGGCAGGTCGTCCAGGGCAAGCATGTTGGGCCCGTCACAGGGCGCCTGATCAGGCCTGTCGTGGATCTCCATGAACAGGGCGTCGATGCCTGCCGCCGCCGCCGCCCGCGATAAGTGCGGCACGAATTCGCGCTGGCCGCCGGTGCTCGATCCCAGTCCGCCCGGTAGTTGCAGAGAGTGGGTGGCGTCGAACACAACCGGATGGCCCAAACGGCGCATGATGGCCAGTGAGCGCATGTCGACCACCAGGTTATTATAGCCGAAGGACGAGCCGCGTTCTGTAAGAAGTATGGACTTGTTACCGCAACTCTCGATCTTGCCTATTACGCCCGCGATGTCTGTCGGTGAGAGGAACTGTCCCTTCTTTACATTGACAGGCTTTCCGGTCTTTGCCACGGCGCAGACCAGGTCGGTCTGGCGGGACAGAAACGCAGGGATCTGGAGGATGTCGGCAACTTTCGCCACAGCCTCGACCTGCGAGATCTCGTGGACGTCGCACAGCAGCGGTACGTTCAGGGACGACTTGACCCTCTCCAGTATCTCGAGCCCCGGCTCTATTCCCGGCCCGCGATAAGAGTCGATCGACGTCCGGTTGGCCTTGTCGAAACTGGTCTTGAGAATGTAGGGGACATCCAGATCCATGCAGACGGCCTTGATTTGCCTTGCCACAGACAACAGGTGCGCCTCGTTCTCGATGACGCACGGCCCTCCGATCAGTACCAGCGGGTTGCCACCGCCGATCTTGATACCGCCCGCTTCAACCACGTTCATGACTCATTCCTTGCCTTTCCCGCTAACCGGGCCAGTTGCTCCGGTGTGTCGATCGCAATCGACTCCTGCTGGATCTCGACGACGCATATCTTGTGGCCGTTCTCGAGCGCCCGGAGCTGTTCGAGCGATTCGGCCTTCTCGAGCGGCGTCTGCTTTGTTGAAGCCAACTCGATCAGAAACTCGCGTCGGTAGGCATACAGGCCGATATGCCTGAAGGCCACTGCGTCCTTGCCGTCACGCGACAGGGGAATCGGCGCCCGCGAGAAATAGAGCGCGTTGCCGTTACGGTCGGCTACGACCTTGACCACGTTTGGATCTTCGAACTCGGCCGCGGAGTTTATTCTGGTCATCAATGTGGCCATTGCAACGCCGGGTTGAGCCTTCAAGGGATCGAGCACTCTTTCGATTGCGCTCGAGCTCAGAAACAACTCGTCAGCCTGGAGGTTGACCACGATCGGGGCATCGAGTCCGGCCGCGACCTCGGCCACCCTGTCGGTTCCGGTTCGGTGATCTGCTGACGTGATCTGAACGCTCCCACCGAATGCAAGAACAGCTTTCTCTATACGCTCGTCGTCGGTTGCCACGATTACTTTGCCGAAGCCGCGGGCTCGCGAGGCGCTGCGGAAAACATGTTCGATCATGGGCTTGCCGTCGATCTCGATCAGCGCTTTGCCGGGAAAGCGCGACGATTGGTAACGGGCCGGGATGACGATGACTGGCTGGCCGGTCATGGCTTGGGTTCTCCAGTGTTGTGCCTTCGGCAAGGCACGCGGCATAATCTCACAGGCAGACGGTATTTTGTCAACGATCGGGGGGCGGTGACACGAAAATCCCGGTTTCTTGACGGAAACACGCAAGACCGGTAAGAAAAGCATGCGACCATGCGCTCGACCATTTCAAACCTTTGGGCCAGGCGGCACCTCTTGTGGGTGCTGACTTCGTCCAACATCAAGCGGCAGAACAAGAATTCCATGCTCGGCTACCTGTGGTGGCTGCTCGACCCGATCATGATGACCTGCGTCTACTATTTTCTGGTGGCCATACTTTTCAAGCGCGGCGATCCCAAGGCGCCATATTTACTCTTCTTGCTGATAGGCCTGTTGTGCTGGAAGGCATTTGCCGATTCGGTCAGTCAATCGACGCTGATGCTTCGCAGCCAGGCTTCGATAATCAAGGCTATCAGTTTTCCAAAGGCGATACTGCCGCTTTCTATCGTGGTTTCCAACACTTTCTATTTCGTTACCGCTCTGATAGTGGCCGTCGGGCTGGCATGTGTCTACGGTCCGCACTGGGGCACCTGGCCCAACCTTTACTATGTCTTTCTCCCGGTCATCATCGGCGCCCAGGTTCTTTTTTCCGTGGGTCTGGCCCTGCTGGTTTCCGTCATGGGTGTTTTCTTCGCGGACATCGCAAACATAATCGGACACCTGCTGCGCATGTGGTTCTTTCTTTCTCCGGGGTTGTATGCGCTCGAGCGCGTGCCGCAAAACATGTTGCCGTATTTCAAGCTCAATCCTTTTTCGAGCCTGATGACCAGCTATCGCGATATACTCATCTTCGGGCGCATGCCGTCGCTCGGGGACATGGGCTACGCCATCGGCGCTGGGGTTGTGAGCTGCGCTCTGGGCCTTTGGATCTTCAAGCGCCTCGAGGGACGCCTGGTGCAGAAACTATGATCTTCCGGGCTCGCTACTTCAGGCCGCTCTTGCTCGTGCTTACCGACCTGGCGGCATGTTTTCTGGCCTTCAACCTGGCCGTCGACCTGCGCTACCATCTCGGTCAGCATGGAATCGCGCCGCAGATGGCCGCGGCCGGGCCCGGTCCCTGGACGGCCATGTACCTGGGCCTGCCGTTCGTAATCCTCCTGCTGGCCTGGATCGCCGTCCACGCGGCTTTGAAACTGTATCGATCCGGTCTGTCTGTGCG
>CAZENH010000001.1:106828-146324 GCA_964513625.1 uncultured Myxococcales bacterium
GGAAGCGTGGAAGTGGACGGCCGGGTGTCGGCCCTGCTGACGCTCGGGGCGGGATTTCAGGCCGATCTGACCGGGCGCGACAACATGTTTCTGAACGGAGTCTACCTGGGATTCACCGTCGAGGACATGCGCGCCAAAATGGACGAGATTATAGAGTTTTCAGAACTTCGGGAGTTCATCGATATGCCCGTACGCACCTATTCGAGCGGCATGCGCATGCGGCTGGCCTTCAGCATCGCCGCCTCGGTCAAACCGGAGATCCTGATCATCGACGAACTGATGGGAGTGGGCGATCGCAAGTTCCAGCAGAAGAGCAAGGCGCGGATGAAGGAACTGATGGGCGAGAGCAAAGCGTTGGTGGTCGTGTCGCACACCATGGATACAATCCGCGATCTTTGCAGCCGGGCGGTGTGGCTCGAGAAGGGCAAGCTGATTGCCGCGGGACCGGTGGAAGAGGTCATCAAAAACTACGAGGCACGTTAGATCGGGGAAGGCCAAATGCCTGGCAGGGCCTGCATGCTGGTTCACGAGTACTTCCCGCGCGATTTCCGCGTGCGGCGCGAGGCGCGCGCTCTTCGGGACGCCGGCTGGGAGATCGAGATAGTCTGCCTGCGCAAGCCGGGGCAGCCCGCCCGCGAACGCGTTGATCAACTCGACGTCACCCGGCTGGCTGTCCGCCGCCACCGCGGTTCCCCGCTGCCGGTCTACCTGGCCGAGTACCTGGCCTTCACTGCCGCGGCCGGGGCGCTTGTTGCGGCTCGGCAGCTATCGAGACATTACGATATCGTGCACGTTCATGCCCCGCCCGATTTCCTGATTGCGGCCGGCTTGGCGGCGAAGCTCAAGGGCGCCAAGCTTGTGCTCGACATCCACGACCTGACGCCCGAGCTTTATGGGTCGCGCTTCAAGAGCAAAGGCGGCCTGGCTGCCAGGTCTGGCATGCGGTTCGTGGAACGCGGAGCCTGCGAGCTGGCCGACCGGGTGATAACCGTCACAGAGGCTTTTGCTGACCTGCTCAAAAAGCGCGGCATCGCCGAGAGTAAAATCGTGGTGGTCAGGAACAGCCCCGATCCGACAGCGTTCGACCCGCGTTCGAGAACGCCGGGAGAAGACGGCGAGTTCGTGATCATGCATCACGGCACGCTGGTCAGGCGCTACGGGATAGACCTGCTGGTCGAGGCCTTCGGAGAGATGGCCCATAAAGCTCCTCGCACAAGGCTTCACGTTTACGGGGAAGGGGACTGGTTGCCGTACCTGAAGGCTCGCGCCGCCGAGTTGGGTCTGGCCGACAAGATTGTCTTTTTTGGCGAGGTTGCTCAGGAAGAGGTGGCCCGCGCGCTGGCCCGGGCCGACCTGTGCGTGGTTCCGAACCGCTCTGATGATTTCACCGATCTCCTGCTGCCCACCAAGTTGCTCGAGGCGCTGCACATGGGCTGCCCGACGATTTCATCGGCCACCAGGGTAATAGCCGAGAACTTCGCCGATGGCGGCGTCCTGCTGGTGCCGCCCGGCGACGTAGCGGCCCTGTCTTCGGCCATGCTTCAACTCGCGACCGATCCCGAAAAGAGATCGAACCTGGCCGCGGCCGGCCGGGAGCAGATCCTGCGCTTCGCCTGGGAGCAAGAGAAGCAAAAGCTGCTCGACCTGTATAACGACCTCCAACGTCACTAGCCCTGAAAAAAGTGCAACCAAGCTGCCTCCGATGTCGTGATCTTGCCCGTCGAATGGGGACGGAGTAGGTCTCAACTCGCTGATTTTACTTGGTTGGCGTGTGGCATGAGACTTGCTTCATTGGTGGCGGTGCGCGTCAAGACTTTGACTTTGTGGCTGATTTCGTATAGGTGCTTGTTGTGCCATTGAAGAGAGATAGTTCCATCGAGAAAGTCGCTTTGGTTCTGCTGGACCTTATGGCCCTTTTTTTGGCCGCCAACCTGGCTTTCGATCTACGCTACTACATCGACTGGCATGGCCTTTTTCCAACTCTCGTCCGAGATGGTCCGGCGCCCTGGGCCGCTCTTTACCACGCCTTGCCCTACATGTTACTGGGCTGGTTCGTCATCTTCGCCACCTTCGGGCTCTACCAGGCGGGTATTCGGCGTCGCGACGAGATCTCGCGGCTGATCAAGGCCCAGCTCACTTCTTACACCGGCCTGTTCGCCGTGGCCTTCTTCTACCGGGGATTTTCCTATTCGCGGCTGGCTGCCCTTCTGATGATGCCGTTGGCCTTCCTGTTTACACTGGGCTTTCGCACCCTGTTCAGGCTGGCCAAGGAGCAGCTACTCAGGCTCAAGGTGGTCAGGGAGAGCGTGCTGCTTGTCGGCCAGGGTGAAAAGTGCGCCAATCTAATTAAAAGGCTAAACCGCAACGACAACCCGTTTGAACTGATCGGCCTGCTGTCGCCAGACGGCAGCGAAGAGCTTACGGGTGCCGCTCGGTTGGGAACGCCCGCCGAGCTGGGACGGATTCTGACGCGTAACGGCGGGGTCGACCGGGTGCTTCTGATGAGCGGCGATCTAGACCGCGACGAGCTTATGGAGGCCGTGGACGCCTGCCAGCGGCACCGGGTTCAGTGGGCGGTGGTGCCCGATCTTTACGACATACTGGTCGACAACCTGCAGATGGAACAACTGGCCGGCATTCCTGTCATGGGCCCCTCGGGCTCCAACATCGTCGGGCTCAACCTGGCGGCCAAGCGCCTGGTTGATCTGCTTGTGGCAACCTTGCTCGTTTTGGCTCTTTCTCCGCTTCTTCTGCTGGTGGCCGCGCTGGTCAAGCTGACTTCCAAGGGGCCCGTGCTGTTCGTGCAGAAAAGGGTCGGCCGGGGAGGGCGGACCTTCATGTTTTTCAAGTTTCGCTCCATGTACACGGATGCCCGCGACAAGGCCCACCGCCAAATGATGGACAAGTTGATCACCAACGGCGAGGCGCAAGAGAAAGACAAGCACGGTCCTGTCTACAAGATGAAACACGACCCGCGCATCACGCCACTTGGGCACATTCTCAGGCGCTTTTCGATCGACGAGCTGCCCCAGCTGATCAACGTGCTAAAGGGAGACATGAGCCTGGTCGGACCACGGCCCGCCATTCCATACGAAGTGGAAAACTACCGCGAGCGCCACCGACGCCGGCTGGAGACCCTGCCGGGTATTACCGGATTGTGGCAGGTTTCGGGTCGCAACAGGCTCAGCTTCGAAGAGATGGTCTCGCTGGACATTCACTACATCGAGAACTGGTCTCCGGGTCTCGACACGCGCATATTTATTAAGACCATCGCTGCAGTGCTCTTCTCGCGGGGATACTAGTCAGGTGAGCCAGGAATCCCCCCAGGTCGAAGAGACGCTGGACGTGATCTGCGGCGAGCTTGCCGTATTTCAGGCCAAACGCGGCTACCGTTTCGGGGTCGAGACGCTGCTTCTGGCCGGTTTCATCAATCAGCGGGCGTCGGATATGACAGACCTGGGCACCGGCAGCGGCATCATTCCACTGGTGCTTGTGCGCTTCGGCAAGGCTGAGCGGGCCTGCGGCGTCGAGTTGCAACCGGCGCTGGCCGACCGCGCCCGGCGTAGTGTCGAGCACAACGGCATGAGCGGAAAGGTCGAGATCATCGAGGCCGATCTGCGCGCGCTCGACGGTGTCTTGCCCGCCGCCTGCTGCAATCTTGTTACCGCCAATCCTCCGTACTCGACCGTCAACTCGGGCAATCGCCCGTCCGAAAACGAGCGGGCTCTTGCCAAGCAAGAGATCACTTGCACCATTTCAGACGTTACCGCCGCCGCGGCGAGATTGCTAAGCCCTCGTGGTAAATTCGCCACTGTTTTTCCAGCGGGCCGGCTGCCTGAACTGCTAGCCTGCTGCCGGGCGGTACGGCTGGCACCTTCGAGACTGCGCATGATACATGGGAGGATCGAGTTACCCGCGAAGCACTGCCTGCTCGAGGCCGTACGTGGGGGACGGATGGGACTATCAGTTGAGCCGCCACTGTTTGTATATGATAATACAAAAGAGTACACCGACGAAGTTAAAGCTATGCTTTACCCATCGTCTTGACTTGTTTTCGTGCTGAGACTGTCTACAGGGCTCCCGGATACCAGTCGAACGACAGGATGGTGATGGCGTGGGGGAATACTTTGACTGTGTATTCTCCAATCGGAACCTGATTTCCGGATGCATCCTGGGCCAGGCACGAGAGCGAATGGGTTCCCTGGGGAAGGCTAATAGCTGCGTAAATGCCGTTCAGGTTGGTGCTGTCTCGTGAATGATCGGGGCGGGGATCCTCGGCGTTGGTGAAGTAAGTCATCACCTCGGGCTCCTGGTACGTCCCGCAACGTACGTTTGCCATCTCGTGGTAGCCGCAATCGCGGATAGTGCCGGCGATGGCACCATTGTCGGGCGGCAGGGTGATGCCCACCGACATCAGGATGACACTGTAGGTGGCCTGGCTTATGGCGTATCCCCGCCAGGGTTGCAGCGGAATTTCCTGGCCGGTGCGCGGATCGGCGACGCTCGATCGGGTATCGAAGACCCAGTTGCCGCCGCCCTCGTCCGTGGCCAGGTCGGCCCATAGAATCAGGTTGTACTTGTAGGTGACTACGAAGTCTCCCTGGTCATCGTAGGTCTTCAAGATCAGGGGCGTGTTGGTCGGTACGTTGGAGAACTCGAAGGCCCCCCAGTACTCGCAGTTGGTCTTGTCCTCGGTGGTGGCCATGTCCCAGTTGGATGAGCCCGTGGGATCCTGGCTGGTGCGGTAGAGCGCCACTTTCATCTGGTGGGTGGTGTCCCCCAGCCCGAAAGCGTCGACGCAGCCGCGGAAGGTGACCGTCTCCGGCAGGCCGGCCGTCGTGGGCGCTGGAATGCCGCAGAAGCCGTTGCGACAGCTTAGCGTCGTGCCCGAGGCATCGGCCGGGCAGTCGGCCTCTTCGGAACAGGTCTCGACATTGTGACATCCAAGCTCTGCCGGACCCATTTCCTTGTAGATGTTGTCGTGGTCTTCCTCGCAGGCTTTGGCGGCCTGGCCGGCCCGCGGGACGCAGACGGTATCGTTGATGCAATTCTGGCTGGCGGCGCAGGTATGATCGCCGCACTGGGTTTGACCTCCGTCGGTTTTTTCACCATTGCCTCCCGAACAGCCGGCGATGGCGATTGCCAAGGTTCCCATGCAGAGCAAGTGCACACACTTTTTCATGATTGCTCCTCGTCAGTTGACTTGTTCGCTTCTTTCTCTACAGCATCCAGTCGCCTGCCGTCAAGGCGCAGCGAGGTCAGCATCGTCCGTCTGATCACCTCGGCCAGATCCCGGTCTTCGAGATCGGGCAGTGCCTCATCCAGGCGTTTTTGCATCTCGGCTGTCGGCTCGGACAGGCGAGGCCTTAAGTTCCTGGGCATGTCGCTTGACGCAGGCAGTGCTTCTCCCGTGACCGCTTTTATCTCGTCGACCCAGTTTCCGGGCAACAGCTCTCGCAGTCGCTCCAGGATCGCATCGGTCAGATAAGTCATCTCGGAAAGCCAGCCTGCGTCATCGACCGCAACCCTGAGTGTCGTTCTTACCAGGCGTACTGGCTGTGTGTGCCCGGCCACGTATTCACCGGCTGCCTGGGGCCACTTGGCGCGGATGATCTCAAGGCGCTTGAGCCGTTGCAGTCGCCAGCGCCGGGTGCGATTGTCGATCAAATCGGACAGCTTGACCGGGCGTACGAGCTTCTTGCGGAATCGTGGCGGCATGAAAACGTACAATACCATGACTTACTGACAAAAACCATTGTGCTTGTTTGTCGCGGCAAAGTTCTGCTAGTTTTCAAAAGATAAGGAGCCGGAATTGAGCGAAGAGCAAATCATCCAGGTGGCAAAAAGGATTGCCGCAGGCCGCGGGTCGGTTGCCTTTACCGGTGCGGGAATCAGCGTAGAGTCCGGCATTCCCGATTTCCGCTCTGCCGGAGGGCTGTGGGAAAAGTTCAACCCCATGGAATACGCCACCATCGAAGCCTTCCTGCGGGATCCGCTAAAGGTCTGGGAGATGCTGCGCGAGATGGACGAATTGATCGAGGCCGCCCGGCCAAACCCTGCCCACCTTGGCATTGCCAGGCTCGAGCAACTCGGCCTGCTGGCCGGCGTGATTACCCAGAACGTTGACAACCTGCACCAGCGGGCGGGATCGCGCGCGGTGATCGAGTTTCACGGAAACGGCAACCGGCTCGTTTGCTTGCGCTGTAAGCGGGACATTCAAGCCGCCCAGGCGCGCCTGCAAGAGGAGTCCCCGCCTCGCTGCCCGGACTGTGGCGCTGTTCTCAAGCCTGATGTCGTCTTTTTCGGAGAGCCTATTCCCACCCAGGCAAGCGCCGCCGCCATGCGCCTGGTCCAGGGCACCCCGGTGATGCTGGTGGTCGGCACCAGCGGGATGGCGGCCCCGGCCTCGTACCTGCCGCTGGTGGCCAAGAAGACCGGCGCCATGATCGTGGAGATCAACCGTGAGCACACCCTGCTCACCGATGGGCTGGCCGACATCAGCCTGCGCGGCAGGGCGGGAGAGTTGTTGCCGCGCCTGGTTGCGGCTGTGGAAGATGCTCTCGGGCACGCTTGACATCCCGGTCTATATAGCCTAGAAATACGTGAAAATAGTGAACAAGAGAATAATGGTTTCTTTTACAAACGCTCTAGCCTAAGAAACTCGAACCAAAGGAGAGGACGATGAAGAAAGTTGGCTTGTCAATTAGCCTGTCTATGGGTATCGCGGCGCTGTTGTTCGCCGCCTGCGGCGGCGGCGGCTCGTCCAAGTGCGAGTGGCCCACCCCTGTGAAATGCGACACCGGCTGCGCCGAGTGCTGCGCCGACACCGACTGCAACGGCGGCACCTGCAATGCCGGCGTGTGCGAGTGCCAGGCCGGCGCCGAAATGAGCTGCCAGGAAGGCGCATTGTTCTGCGCTGAGTGCTGCCTGGACAACGACTGCGACGACTCGGCCTGCAGCGGCAACGTCATCTGCGACGAGGGCGAGTGCGCTTTTCTGAAACTGGCCTCGGGCGAGGACTGCTCGAAGGACTCCACAGCCTGCTGCCCAGGGTTAGCCTGCGACGTCTTCACCAACACCTGCGTCACCGAGTGCTCAGGCGACGGCGACTGCACCAGCCTCGACATGCCCTTTCACGACGACCTCAAGTGCAAAAACGGCGTCTGCGACTTCGACCATTGCCTCAAGGACAGCACCTGTGTCGGCGGCAAGGTGTGCTTCAACGGCGACTGCGTGGCCATCCCCGATTGCTCGGAGATCGCTTCCTGCCAGGTCGTGCCCGCCTCGGCGGTCACCCAGCAAGGAACCATGGTCCAGATGGCCGCCTCGGCCTATTTCACCTCGGGCGCCTTGGCCCCCGGCGTGACCTTCACCTGGGGTTCCGATCAGTCAACCAGGGCCGAGATTGACGCCAACGGCATGGTGACCGGCGGGGCCGACACCGGCGCGGCGCTGATCACCGCCACCGCCGGCGGTTGCACGGTAACCTGCACCGCCGACGTGATGAACTACGGTACAGTAACCGTCGGCGACAGCCGCATCGTGGTGCTTTCAGAGCTCGAGAACGAGCCGATCGAGGGCGCCAGCGTCACCGTCGGCAGCGAGACCCCGGTGATGACCGACGCCAACGGCGTGGCTGTGATCACCGGCGTCGATTTGTCTACCGGGGCCCAGGATGTCAACATCTTCAAGAAAGAGTACAACTACGTCAGCATGCGCGGGGTCAACGAGAACGACGTGATTGCCCACATGGGGCGGCTGTATGCGTCTTACAAGTTCTCCGCCGATCCTCCGACCGAAGGCAACTTCGCCGGCGGCATCAAGGGTGCCTTCGACTTCAGCCGCATCCCCTGCGAGGCGGGCAACACCTGTGACGTGCTCTTCGGCCTGGGCGGCCTGAGCATTCCCGGCAACCTGGTCAACCTGAACTTCGATCTGCTGATCGGCGGGATGATCAAGACCCACATCGAACTGGGCGGCTCGACCCAGGACGTAGGCCTGCCCTCGGGCCTGACCCTGTGCCTGAACGCCACCTGCTTCAAGGAGATGTACAAACCGACCGGCATCCCGGGCAACCGGGCGGCCTGGGGAATCGGCGGCAAGATGAACCTGGCAGATCTGATCGACGTTCTGGGGCCGGTCATCTCCGGCGGCGGCGACGACATCGACTTTGGCTCGATCCTGGTGGCTTTATTGCCCGAGTTCGCCAAGTTCTATACCGCCATCCAGCCTAACCTGGACATCATGCCGATCGACGAGGTGGTCGATGTCGATGACATCAACGACAACAACAAAACCGACGACTACGTGCCCGACTACGATGCTTTCCCGCAGCACGACATGACTCTCAAGGTCAAGATGGATCAGACCATGACCTTCAACGTCGGCACCTTGCCGACCAAGGCCGGCGGCTGGTGGTACGACGGCGTGATCGTGCTTGGCGGCGTGATTGCCAAGGATGTCGGGCTGATCCCGCTGGGCATCAGCGCCGGCCTGGACGCCGAAACCAAGGAAGACAGCCCGGACGGGCACATCGACCCGATCACACTGGCCGTGGCCGACGTGGCCGGCCGTATACCCGAGAGCCAGATCCAGCGCGTGGTAATCGCCTTGGCACTCAACATGGGCGGCCTGCTGGGCGGCAGCGACGAATCGCTGGCGCTTGGCGGCGTGGTAATGTTCGTAGACGACTTCACCGGCACTCACACCCTGGACGGCTTCCTGACCCCGCCGGGGACGGCCAGCTACGACGAGGGCGCGCGCACGCTGACAGTGGCCGGAATCCCGGCCGCCTCGACCTACAACCAGGTCATCTTCACCGGCGACAACGAGGCCAACTGGAACGTGGTCGGCGTGTTCGGCGACGAGAGCTACACCTTGCCCGCGGCTCCGGCCTCTGGTGACCGCGCCAAGGGCGCCAACTTCATCAGCATCAAGCTCAAGGACAACCTGACCTACCAGAACCTGCTGCATTTCGACGAGGACAATATGGGCCGCCTGGTAGAGTTGGTAGAGTCTTTCTGCTTCTACGAGGTGCCCGCTCCGTAACGGGTACAAACCCTGTTTGACAGGCCCCGGGTCGCTAAGATCCGGGGCTTTTTTTTTTGCAATCCGCCTTGTGCCCGTCCAAAAGATCCACTTTGTTATGACGGGCATAACGAAATTATTGGTTTTTTTTGTGGTGTTCGATCTGTTTCATGACGTGAACTAGCTTGAAAAGCCGCTTTTCGGCTGATACGATTCTGGGGTTATCTGGGAGATCCCTGTTGGAGCCGAAAGACGCCAAGAAGAAGACGGTGGTCACGGTGATTTCGAAGATCACCGAGCGCCCGGTCGCGCAGGCGGCCTGCATGGTCGTGATCTACGGCCTGGACATGGGCAAGAAGTACAACATCGAAAAGCCCACGATCATCATCGGGCGCTCTTCCAAATCCGACATCCAGGTAGACCAGGAGTCGATCTCCCGTTCGCACGCCAAGTTGGTGAATTCCGGTGAGACGGTCGTCATCCGCGACCTGGGCAGCACCAACGGCACCTATGTCAACGACGAACTGGTTGAAGAGTGCACGCTGCGCGATGGTGACCTGGTCAAGATCGGCCGCACTATTTTCAAGTTCCTCTCCGGCGGCAACATCGAGAATGCTTACCACGAGGAAATCTACCGGCTGACCACGGTCGACGGGCTGACCCAGATATTCAACAAGCGTTACTTCATGGAGAACATCGAGCGCGAGTTATCCCGCTCGCAGCGCTACGGGCGGTCATTGTCGCTGATAATTTTCGACATCGACCACTTCAAGAACATCAACGATACCTATGGGCACCTGGCCGGCGACTATGTGCTGAAACGCCTGGCCGCCGTCGTCCAGGAAAACATTCGTCGTGAAGATTTTTTAGCCCGTTACGGCGGCGAGGAGTTTGCCATCATCCTGCCCGAGATAGACAAAGCCAATGCCCTGGTGATGGCCGAAAAAGTGCGGGGCCTGATAGAGATCCAGAAGTTTGTCTTCGAGAACACTCCGATTCCCACGACCATCTCGCTCGGTGTCGCCAGTACGGGTGACGAGGCCATCGACTCGATGGAACTGATTCGCGAGGCCGACCAGTGCCTCTACAAGGCCAAGAAGACCGGCCGCAACAAGGTTGTTGGTTAGTGCCACGTTATTCTGTGAATTATCAGTATTGAGACAAACTACTTGAATGCGTGCCCGCGTTCTTCAATCAGCCCGTCGGTCATCTGCTGGATTGTCGCCCGGATCTTCTCGGCCAACTCCATCACGATCAGCGGATCGTCGGCATCGGAGGCCGAGTACTTCTCAAAGTTGACGGACTTGCCGAAGCTGATTAGCCATTTTGAGGGCAAAGGAACCGCGCCCAGCGGACCAAGCCAGGGAAAAGTCGGAGTGACCGGCAGGTAGGGCAAGCCCAAGGGTCTTGCCAGGAATCCCATCCGGGCAAGCATGGGATGGATCTCCTCGGCGCCGACAATGGACACCGGCACAATCGGACTTCCGGTGCGCAGCGCCAGCTTGAGGAAACCGCCGCGTCCGAAGCGCTGCAGTTTATAGCGATTGCGGAAAAGCTTGCCGATTCCCTTGATTCCCTCCGGAAAGACGGCCACCAGTTGTTCGTTCTCGAGTAGCCGGCGGGCGTTGTCCTGGCAAGCGCGCACACCGCCGATGCGGTTCATGAAGGCGCCCAGAAAAGGGAAGTGAAAGACGAAGTCCTCTACCAGGAAACGCACGGGTCTGCCGGAAGGATGGTGTTCTTCGACCGCCACCTTGAGCATCGCGCCGTCGTAGGGCAGGGTGCCCGAGTGGTTGGCCACCAGCAGGACGCGTCCCTCGGAGGGAATGTTTTCGATACCACGCAGTCCGACCCGCCAGTATTTGTCGAATAGAAAATCGAAAAACGGGCTGACCTTGTTCCAGTAGACCGGGTCGAACCCGAAGGGATCGACCTCTTCGGCATGGTGGCGCATATAGGCGTGCCCGAGTTTCTGGCCGTAGAAAGTGGGGCGCACAAAGCGGGTCGAGGAATGCAGAATATTGTCGAAAGAGTCCTCCGTGGCGGCGGCCGTCTCCAGTAACTCGACGCGATCGATCTCTATCGGCTCAATTGGTTGATCGAGCTTTACGTCCGGCGTGCTTGCGGCCACAGACTTGCTTGGTGTGCGCGTCTTTTTCTGCGGGGCAGGCTTGGCCCTGGAAGTCTTGGCCCCGGCCGGCTTGGCCACGCGGGAGGCGGATTTCTTCGGTGTTGCCGGCTTTCGTCTTCGGTGCCTCTTTTTTCTGGTGAGTGCATTAACGGATTCTCCGCCGGGAGCGGAGCTTGTCGGACGGGAGAATGGATCGCGTCCCAGTACGGATTTATTCATGGCGCGCCTTCCTCGCTATTCGGACGGAAGACCGGCCTGTTGCAGGCGTCCCGCCCTGTAGAATTCGATCAACGTTTCACGGCTGCTGTGCCTGGGTGCGAAGCCCAATTGCTTGCGGGCCTTTTCTCCATCGGCCACGAACAGGTAGCGCAAATAAGGCAGAAGCGAGGGCGGGATTTCCTGTACCTGGAAGGCCCACAGCAGGCTCCCGAATCGTTCCCAGAGGCAGCCAGGGACAGGCAGGCACAGCCGACCGCCCATTCGGATTGCCGTAGATAGCGGCAAGACACCGTCCGCTGTAATGTTGTATGCGCCGGGGTGATCACCGGCCATGGCAAGTTTGATAGCCGAAAGCGCGTCGTCGTGGTGCAAGAACTGCATCAGCGGATCATATCCCATGACCACCGGGACCGTCGGACCCGCCAACAGGCGCGGGATGAAGCCGTCGTTCTCACGGCTGAGAATGTTGCCCATGCGCAGCACGGTGCATATGGCGCGGGGATGCTTCCTTCCAAACTCGGCCAGTTGCTTCTCGACTTCGACCAGGTCGCTGATCAGCGGGCTGTGGGACACGCCCCGCAGGGGATCGCTTTCGCGCAAAAAGTTCGGGTTGTCCGGGCGCGCCCCGTAGCTCTTGGTGTCGCCAAGCATGATGACTTTCCCAACCCTGGCGGCAGAGGCGCCGTTGAGCAGGTGCAGCGTGCCGATTACCTGCAACTCGTGAGCATAGGAGACGTCCTGAAGCGGGTGGGAGAGGAAGGCCAGGTGGACCAAGGTATCGACCTTGTGTTTCTTGAAAATCCCGGCCAGTTCGCGGCCCGCCTCGGGCATAGTCAGATCGACCGGGCAAAAAACGGTCTTGGGGCCAGTGGCGCAGGCCGGCTCACGGACGTCGATCACGCAAACCTTGCGGCAGTCTGGGCGTTCGCGCAGGTATTCGACAAGACGGCGCCCAAGATATTCCGAGGCTCCGGTAACGGCGACCACGCGCCCGCCTGGAGATGTTCTCTTTTCCGCCATGCAAGATGCTTACGGCATGCGAGTGCCCAAGTCAACCCCTGGTGGATAACCAGTAGAGGGGCATGATTCCAATCGCCGCGAGCGTGTGCTAGTCTGCGGCGCATGGCGCAGATACATGTCTTGGACTCGGAGTTGATCGACCGCATCGCTGCCGGGGAGGTTGTCGAGCGGCCGGCCTCGGTGGTCAAGGAGCTGGTCGAGAACAGCCTCGATGCCGGAGCGAGCCGCGTGACTATCGATATCGAGGAAGGCGGGCGTTCTTTGATCGAGGTTGCCGACGATGGACAGGGCATGTCACCTGCTGACCTCGAGTTGGCCGTAGCCAGGCACGCCACATCGAAGATCAAGAGCGTATACGATCTCGAGCGTATCGCCACGCTGGGTTTCAGGGGTGAGGCACTGAGCAGCATCGCCTCGGTCAGCCGGCTGATGATAACTACTCGCCGCAAGGAGGACACGGCCGGTGTGAGCCTGGTGGTCGAAGGGGGGCGGCGCGCCGAGTCTTCCCAGCTTGGAGCACCGGTTGGCACACTGGTTGCCGTACGCGACCTGTTTTTCAACACTCCGGCGCGCAGAAAGTTCATGCGCGCGGTATCAACCGAGCTTACGCATATCCAGGCATGGGTTACGCGCCTGGCGCTGGCGCGCGCGGAAGTCCAGTTCGTGTTGCGGCACGGCCGACGCAGGTTGATCGACGCTCCGGCCGCCGCCGACCTTTCCCAGCGGGCGACCGCGGTCCTGGGACGGGAGGTCTTCGAGCATTTACACGCGCTTCAATACGCCAAGGACGGTCTCAACGTCACGGGCTTGGTCTCCGCGCCCGATCTCTCGCGCGCCAATCCCAAGGCTATCTACTTTTTCATAAACGGTCGTTTCGTGCGTGACCGAATGTTGCAGCACGCCTTGATGGCCGGTTACCAGACGGTCTTGCCGCACGGCCGATTCCCGGTAGCGGTTCTGAAGATCGATATGGATCCCGCAGTCGTTGACGTGAATGTTCACCCGCAAAAGACCGAAGTTCGTTTCGGGGACACGCGTGTCGTTCATCAGGCCGTCTCCGCCTCAGTGGCTTCGGTACTGTCCTGTGCTCCCTGGCTGAAAAGCGCACGCAGCTACGTTATCAGAGGATCTGAAGGTTCGGAAAAGGGTGTTGGTAACCCGCGGGCAGGGCAAGTCAGGGAGGCCCTGTCACGCTATGCTTCGCATGGGTTGCATGACAAGGCCGGCCAAGGACAATGGTCGACTCCCCGAATACCTCAACCTGTAAGATTGCCTTTTGGCATCGAGGCTCCGGCGCAGGGAGTTTCTTTGAGCAGCTACAACCTCGTCGGAACACTCTGGGATACCTATATCCTGCTGTCTGCGCCCGACGGAATGTTCGTCGTCGATCAACACGCCGCAGCCGAGAGAATTACTTTCGAAAGACTGCGAAAGCAGGCCGAGTCTGCGCGGGTAACTTCTCAGCGGCTGCTCGTGCCGGTGCAACTCGAGTTGGATGCCGGGTCCGTGGCTCGCTGTGAAGAGCAACAAGAGAGGATTATGGCTCTCGGGTTCGAGGTCGAGAAGTTCGGTGAGACTACTCTGAACATTACGGCCGTGCCGGCTTTGCTTGCCGATGCACCTTGTGCAGTGTTGCTCGCGGACGTCCTGGAAGAACTGGCTCAGAGCTACGGCTCGTCATCTTGGGAGAGCGCACGCCTCGAGGTACTGGGACGCATGGCCTGTCACTCGTCGCTACGGGCGGGGAAAACCATGAGCGAGACGGAGATCAGGGCGTTGCTGGAACAACTCGAGCGCATCGACTTCGCCGGCACCTGCCCGCATGGAAGGCCGGTGATGGCGCGCTTTTCGAAAACAGAGGTCGAGCGTTGGTTCCAAAGGACCTGAGCCACCTGCCTTCGGTGGTTGTCATTTGCGGGCCCACGGGTTCGGGCAAGGGCGAACTGGCTCGATTTCTTGCCGGGCGGCTCGACGGCGAGATTGTCTCAGCCGACTCGCGAAAGATCTATCGCCTGTTCGATATCGGTACGGCCAAACCCACGGCCGATCAACGTAACGCCGTCAGCTATCACCTGATTGACTGTTGCGATCCCAACCAGCACTTTTCGGCCGCGCGATTTGCGACCATGTCCGCGGCGGCCATCGACGAAATCCGGGCCAGGGGCCGCCTGCCCATTGTCTGTGGCGGAACCGGCTTCTACATAAGGGCACTATTGCACGGAATAGTGGACACTCCCTCACGTGACGAGGAGATTCGCTCCCGGCTGCTTGGCCAGGAGGCCGAGAGCCCGGGATGCCTGCACCGCAGATTACTTGAAGTCGATCCGCCCAGCGCCGCCCGTCTCCCGCCTTCTGACCTGGTGCGCATTGTCAGGGCACTCGAGGTGCACCAGATCAGCGGTCGTCCGCTTTCGGCCATCCAGGCCGATCATGGATTCGACTCGACCCGCTACCGGACTTTAATGGTGGCACCACTGTTCGAGCGACATGAGCTTTACACTCGCATCGAAGAGCGGGTTGAGCGCATGCTGTCTGCCGGTTGGCTCGAGGAAGTGCGCTCGCTCGTCGATTTGGGCCTTTCGGATTGCCGCACTTTCGAGACCGTCGGCTACCGTGAGTTGCGCGAATATCTGGATGGCGGCATCACATTTGTCGAGGCCACGGAACGCATCAAACGTGCGCACCGGCGCTACGCTCGCAGCCAGATGGTCTGGTTCAAGGCAATAAGCGAAATAAGCTGGCTGCAGGCCCCGGTCGACAGGCAAGCTTTTGTTGCCCAGGTGAAGGATTTTCTGGCACCGAGTCCTATTTGAAATTCCAGCCGACCCGCAGGAAGAAGGTCTGGTAGGTGTCCGAGACTTCGTTGGCGCCCACCTTGAGACCAAAGAACTGCCACATCTCGTAGCCGGCACCGATGTGCAAGTTGTCGAAAAGATCGACGTCCAACCCGCCGCGTACCGTGAAACCCATGCCCGTGTCGCTGACGTCCTCGGAGCCCGACACCAAAAACAAGTAGCCGCCGGAGATGAACAGGCGCACGATCGGTTTGTAAAGCATCAGGTAAATGTCGACGGCCGCGAACGGGTAGCTGTATCCGGCACTGACAGCGGCCGTGTTGTCCGTGTCGATAGTGTTCTTGGTAGATCCGTAGCCGACGCGGACCACGAAGGCCGGAGCCAGCAAAACGCTGTTGATGGCCAGGCGGTAGTTCAGGGCGGCCTGCCATTGCATCATGCTCGAGTCCCAGTTTTCTCCACCGCTCAAGTGGTATTTGAGCCCCAGGCCCATGTTGAAAAGCCCGGAGAAGCCGATGTCGCGCACCACCGGAACATCCAGAAACGAGCCTAAGAAAACGCGGCCGTCGACGCGCAAACCCGGATAGATGCCGGACTCGTGGCGCGGGTTCAGCCCTGCACGGAGATTGCCGCTCATACCGGCCGCCACCAGGATATCGGGCACCGAGCCTTGCTTGGACTTTCGCTTGCGTCGAGGCGCGGGTTTGCTGACCTCGGTCGTCGTGGTCTCGGTGGTTTCGGTAGTGCTAGCGGTTTCGGTAGCAGCAGCGGTTTCGGTTTTCTTTTCGGTGCGTGCCCAGGGAGGCAGGAATGCGTCGTTTCCCCCGGTCTTTTCCCCTCCAGTGCCGGTTGCCGCCGGTTCCTCGACTTCTGGTGTGGGCGGCGTCTCAGCCGCTGCGGCCGGCGGCGTCTCAGCTGCGACGACGACGGTGTGACCGCCGAGCTTCTCTACGATCAACCCTGCCAGCTTGCCCGCAACCGGCGCCGGAAAGACGTCTTTCTTCAAGCGATAGGCTTTTTTCAGCACTCGTTTACCGCGCTTGTTGAAAACATTTATCACCAGTATTCTGCGGCGACCCTTTCTGCTGGCCGTGCCGGTGATCACCCCATTGAGCTTCATTTTTCCCGCCAGTCTGCGAATCGACAAGGGCAGCAAGGCCCTTTTCCCGCGGATGCGGCTGCGCTTGGCTTTACGCAGGTATTGTCGATAAGAGACCAGCTTGACTCCGTTGTTGGCGAGCGCCTTGATCAATGACTTGCGTGACCGATTGGCAAGGCGCTTGGCCCTACCGCCGAATCCGGCTACCACAACCGACTGAGCGTGGGCCGCTTCGGGCATCGCGGTGCCGACGGCCAGGAAGACCGCGATTCCAACGATGATCGAAAGCCGACCTGCAGACATCCTGCCTCCTGAAGCGCAGTTCATTTTTTTCCTCCGTGCCTTCGTGTTGACAAGCTCATTATCATCAGGGTCCCGGCAGCCTGTCAAGGAAAGGAGTTAGTGTCAAAGCGACGCTCCGCGTTGCGATCACGGTTGCCAAGCCGGTCTCTCTCGTCTATTCTTTGGCCACAAAATACGGGAGGTCGATGAATGAGCGCGGCTGGCGGTAAAAAAACATTCTCGCGTATTGCTATTATCGGAACAGGCGCTGTCGGCTGTTCGGTTGCCTGTCTGGCTAAGGGTCGGGGATTGGCTGAGGAGGTCGTGGGTATTGACCGCCTGACCATGCACCTGGAAATGGCACAGCGTCTGGGATTCATCGATCGGGCGACGGATGATCCAGTACGCGGGACGATGGGCGCCCAGGCGGTTGTAATGGCCGTGCCGTTGCACCAGGTATTCATCTTGGCCGAGAAGATCGGGCCCCACCTTCGCCCTGACGCCGCCTGGACGTGTACAGCAGGCACGACCGCGCGTGTGCGAAAGCAGATAACCTCGGCCGTCACACAAGGCCGTTTGTTCGTGCCCTCGTTTCCGCTTGTTTACACTCGCGGCGAGGGGCCGGCTGCTTCTTCATCCGAGTTGCTCTCCGGCGGCCCGTGTCTGGTGGCCGAAGGCGAAGATTACGAAGAAGGTGTCCTGGATCGAGTACGGAGCTTCTGGCGCGATCTTGGCGTCGAGACAGAAACGCTGGATGCTCAGCGCTTCGAGTTGACGGTGGCGGCCGTTCACTACTGGCCACAGCTTCTGGTCACGACGATCAGAAAAGTAGCTTCCGAAAGCTCGTTGATGCTCGGTGGAAGCGCACTGGGCTGTTGGCTCGACTCGATCGAGAGCGCCGCCGAAATGGAGAAGTCATACCAGTTACACGCACGCAGACTTGCCGGTTTGCTTGTACAGTTGGGACGCGAGTTTGATCGACTAGAGAAGGATTTCGGATTTGATCCTGCAAGTACGCCGATTGAAGGGCAGGCTGACAATGGCTCGTAAGAGGCCGGTGGTGGCCATAGACGGACCTGTCGGATCCGGCAAGACGACCGTCGCCAGGCTGGTGGCTCGAAAACTCGGATACGTTCTCGCAGACACCGGGGCCATATATCGTTGTCTGGCATTGGCCGCTCGCCGGGAAGGAGTCGACTGGCTAAACGGATCGAACCTGGCCGCCCTGGCCGCTTCAATGTCGCTGAACTTCGTGGATGACGACGACGGGCAACGTGTGTTCCTGGATGGTTCCGAGGTGACTCGTGAAATACGCGAGCCAGGGATCTCACAGGGCGCTTCGAAAGTGTCGGCGCACCCTGAGGTGCGCAAAGCACTGATGGGAATCCAGCGCCAAATGGGACGCAACGGCGGTGTAGTCATGGAAGGCCGTGACATCGGGACGGTCGTTTTCCCCGATGCAGAGATCAAGGCTTTCATATCGGGCTCACCCGAGGTCAGGGCTCGGCGTCGTTTCGACGAACTCATCGCCAGGGGCGTACAGGTGGAATATGACGAGACCCTGCGTGAAGTCATTGAACGCGACATGCGAGACGAGCAGCGGGCGGTGGCGCCCCTGAAGCCGGCCGAGGACGCCGAGATCATAGACACGGGGCCGCTGACTGCAGACCAGGTGGCCGATCATATCGTCTCCCGTGTTGATAGTTACTTGCGTGAAGTAAAAAATTGACGGTCAGTATCATCAAAGCCGAGCAGGCCGGATTTTGTTACGGTGTGCGCAGGGCCATGCGTCTGGCGCTCGATCTCGTAGAGCGTGGTGCCGAGCCCATCTACAGCCTGGGCCCCTTGATACACAGTCCCCAGGAAGTGGCTCGCCTTGCCAAGATGGGTATTATGCCCCGCGAGACGATTGAGCAGTGTAGCGGCGGTTTGACTTTAATAAGAACGCACGGAATTTCAAAGCAGGAGTACCAGCGCGCACAGGAGCTGGGCGTCGAACTGGTTGATGCGGTTTGTCCCCGGGTTATAGTGCCCCGTAGATTGATAGAGTCGTTTGGCCAATCCGGCAGAACGGTATTCCTTCTTGGGGACAAAGGGCACCCCGAGGTGCGGGCTCTCGAGAGCTTTGCCGTAGGACGCGTGTTTGTGTTTGGAAGAGAAGAAGATATTCCGGCTTTGAATCCCGATACCCAAATAGGCCTGGTTGCCCAGACGACTCAATCGACGGAGGTTTTTGAAAGCGTGGCGAGGGCCTGTCGTAAGCGCTATGGCGAGGTTGAGATAAACTGTACGATCTGCGACGACGCCGGCCGCAGGCAGGCGGAAGGCAGGAAAATTGCTTCTCTGGTGGACGTGATGCTGGTCATCGGGGGGCACAACAGTGCTAATACACGTAGGTTGGCCGAAATTTGCGCAAAGATACAGACAAGGACACACCAGGTCGAGTCCGCCGGAGAACTGGAAGGCCTAAGCTTATCAGGAGCTCACAGGATAGGCATTGCCTCCGGCGCATCCACTCCCGACCGGTTGATTGCCGAAGTCGAAAAATGGTTGCACGATCACCTTATCAGTGCCAACAAGCAGGGCTAGTTGAAAAATCGTTGACAACCAAAAACATAGTTTGTATGGTGGCTGCGCTTTTCTGGATGGAGAGCGCGCGGAGTTGATGTTCAACGAGTGATTAACGGGGTACTGAAGGAGCCAAGGTAACAGTATGGAGAATGGAAAAGACGAGCAGGTCATGACTGGTGACAATCGTGAAGATGCCGGCGAAGAAAGCTTTGCCGCCCTGTACGAGGCGAGCCTCAAGGATCGCGAACTGAAGGAAGGCGAGATCGTCAAAGGCGAAGTTATCCAAGTGCTTCCGGACCATGTAGTAGTGGACATCGGGTACAAATCTGAAGGCACTATTGCGATTGACGAGTTCGGCAAGGGACAAGACGGCAAGCCGGCAATTAAGATTGGCGACAAGATTGATGTGTTGCTGGAGAGTTGTGAGGACGAGGAAGGAATGATTGTCCTCTCAAAGGAAAAGGCCGATAAACTCAAGGTCTGGGATGATATCTCAGACGCCTGCGAGAAAAACGAACTTGTCGAGGGTGTCATTGTGGCGCGGGTCAAGGGCGGTCTAAGCGTCGATATCGGCGTAAAGGCTTTTCTTCCCGGCAGCCAGGTCGATTTACGCCCGGTTCGCAACCTGGATCGGCTGATCGGCCAGAAATTCGAATTCAAGATCATCAAGTTCAACAAACGCCGTGGCAACATCGTCCTCAGTCGCAGGGTGCTCCTGGAAAAGGAGCGCGAGGCGCTGAAGACGGACACGCTCAAGAAACTCAAACCGGGCGCTGTTCTTCCCGGTATTGTCAAGAATATCACCGAGTACGGTGCTTTCGTCGACCTGGGCGGCATAGACGGCTTGCTGCACATCACCGACATGTCCTGGGGCAGAGTCAACCATCCCAGTGAATTGTTCTCGGTGGGCGACGAGATCAACGTCATGGTTCTGAAGTTCGATCCCGAATCCGAAAGGGTCTCTTTGGGGCTCAAGCAGATCAACGAAGATCCCTGGACACACGCCGACGAGAAATACGTAGTCGACACCAAGGTCAGCGGCAAGGTTGTGTCCCTGACCGATTACGGAGCCTTCGTTGAACTGGAAGAGGGCATCGAGGGGTTGATCCACATCTCCGAGATGTCATGGACCAGGCGCGTAAAGCATCCTTCGAAAATGGTGGCAGTGGGGGACGAGGTGGAAGCCCTGGTACTCGATATTGATTCGTCCAACAAGCGAATCTCGCTGGGCATGAAGCAGGTCGAGCCGAACCCGTGGACGCTGATCGAGGAGAAGTACCCGGTGGGCTCGATAATTCAGGGAAGAATTCGCAATATTACCGATTTTGGAGTTTTTATCGGCATCGAGGAGGGCATCGACGGCCTGGTGCATATCTCGGACATCTCCTGGACGCAGCGTATCAAGCATCCCAGCCAGCTTTTCAAGAAGGGTGACGAGGTAGAGGCGGTCGTACTGCACGTCGATCCCGAGAATGAGCGTTTTTCACTCGGTATCAAACAGTTGAGCGAAGATCCCTGGAACCGTATCCCGGACAAATATCCCCCGGGAACCAAGGTCAAGGGCAAAGTGATAAAAGTTACCGAGTTCGGCGCTTTTGTCGAAATCGAAAAGGGCATCGAGGGTCTGATTCACATCTCCGAACTCAGCCAGGAGAGAGTGGAAGATCCTCGTCAGGTAGTAAAGGAAGACGACGAAATCGATGTAATGGTGCTGGACGTCGATCCCGAAGAAAGAAGAATCGCGCTCAGCGTCAAAAGCTTGCAGTTGGCCAAGGACGATGATTATCAGCAGTACCTCGAGCGCCAGGGCGACGGGCGGGTGTCACTGGGTGAGGCGCTTGCCTCGAAGGGCATCGACGTGCCGGGTTACAGCGAGCCCGAAAATGCCGAGGCCGAGTCCGCCGAGGCCGAGACTGCAAGCGAAGTCGTTGACGAGAAACCAGCTGACAAGCTGCAATCATCTTCTGAAGACGAAGAAAACGAGTAGATTACCGAGAATCTTGTGCGAAAGGAGTTCCTGCCGTGACAAAGAGCCAGCTGATCGAGACGGTAGCAACGAGGCTGCAAAGTGTGTCCAAGAAGGACATCGAAGTCATCGTGGACACCATCTTCAGCTGCATGACCGACTCCCTGACGCGGGATGAGCGAATCGAGATTCGCGGCTTCGGAAGTTTTGTTTCCAAGGAGAGAGAATCCCGGGAAGGGCGTAATCCCAAGACGGGCGAGAAAGTGCTAGTTCCCAGAAAAAGAACCCCGTTCTTCACCGTCGGCAAGGAGCTCAAAGAGCGAGTCAACACCAAGAAAGATCAACACGTCGTTTCCTGATAATCTTTCCGGCCTGTCCGGGACAACAGTATGAAACAGATTTGGGCACCCTGGCGCATGCAGTACATCCTGGGGCCACGTGAAGAAGGCTGCGTCTTTTGTTTCGATCCAGCCGCTGACCGTAGCCGTCATGTACTCAAGCGAACTGAAAAGGCCTTTGTGTTGCTTAACAAGTTTCCATACACCAATGGTCACTTACTGGTGGTGCCGACGCGACACGTTGCGCGGCCCCGGGATCTTGATGTTGAGGAATACCACGCCCTGTGCGACCTGTTGCTCGAGAGCATCGCGGCGGTAGAAAAGATCCTCGCTCCGCACGGCCTCAACGTGGGCATGAACCTGGGGCAAGTTGCGGGTGCCGGTGTCGATGAGCACATGCACTACCATGTCGTTCCGCGCTGGTCGGGGGATCACAACTACATGGCGGTGCTGGGCGAGGTGCGCATGATCAACGAGCATCTCGAGGAGACCTACCTCAAGCTGAAATCCGCTTTCGAGGAGTAGGCCAGTGGGTTTTTCCTGCGGTATCATCGGCCTGCCAAACGTGGGCAAGACCACACTCTTCAATGCCCTTTGTGCCACGCGGGCACTTGCCGAGAACTATCCTTTTTGCACAGTCGATCCCAATCACGGGGTCGTGCCGGTTCCCGATCGGCGGCTCGATCAGGTTGCCGCAATCTTCACCCCGGAGAAACTGACGCCGACCACGCTCGAATTCGTTGACATAGCCGGCCTGGTTGCCGGTGCTTCGCACGGCGAAGGATTGGGTAGCCGGTTTTTGGCCCAGATTCAGCAGGTAGACGCCATGGCCCACGTGGTGCGCTGCTTCAGCGACGACAACGTCGCCCACCAGTACGACACGGTAGATCCCGTTCGCGACGTCGAAATAGTTCAGACCGAGTTGATCATACGTGATCTGGAGATGGCCCAGCGCAGGCTGGAGAAGCAACGCAAGCTGGCCCAGGCAGGCGACAAGGCGGCCCGCGGCGAGGTCGAGTTGTTGGAAAGTGTGGAAAAGGCGCTCTCTGCCGGGGAAGCGCTCAGCGCTCTCGGTCTGGATGCCGGGCAACTCGAAAAGATTTCTGAAACTCCGTTTCTGACCGCCAAACCAGTCTTCTACGTGGCCAACATCTCGGACGATCAGATAGGGGCCGAAGACGACGCGACGCTCATTGAATTGAGGGAATTCTGCTCGCGGCAAGAGGCGCCGCTTGTGGAAATAAGCGCCGTGACCGAGGCCGAGTTGCACGAACTCGGTCTCGAAGAGCAGCAAGCCTACCTGGCAGAGATCGGCCTTGCCGAACGGGGTCTTGACAGAGTGATAGCGGCCGGCTACCGCCTGTTGAATCTGATCACTTTCTTCACCACGGTAGGCACGGAAGTACGCGCCTGGACCGTTCCGGCCGGTACCAGCGCTCTCGCGGCCGCCGGAAAGATCCACACCGACATGCAACGCGGATTCATCCGCGCCGAGGTGATCGACTCGCGGATCCTGATCCAGATGGGCTCCGAGCAGGCCGTTCGCGAGAAGGGCCTGATCAGGCTTGAAGGCAAGGACTACCAGGTCGCGGACGGCGACGTAATCCGGTTTCGTTTCAACGTCTAGTTTTTTTGAACTCCTTTTCTGTAACTTTACTGCCTGGTCCGGCTCTGGTAACCTGCCAGCAACATGCGCGGGCAGAAGGCACCTGTTGAGGATAGCGGTAAGGACAAGGCGATTGTCTCGAAGCAGACGCCGATGATGCGTCAGTATCTCGAGACCAAAGCCGAATATCCCGATTGTATACTCTTTTTTCGCCTGGGCGACTTCTACGAGATGTTCTTTGATGACGCGGAGTTGGCCTCGGGGATTCTCGATATCGCGCTGACATCGCGGGCCAAGGGCAAGGGTGCATATCCAATGTGCGGCGTGCCGCACTTTTCGGCAAACAGCTACATAAAAAGGCTGGTCGAAGCTGGCCATAAAGTGGCCGTCTGTGACCAGGTCGAGGATGCCAGGCAGGCCAAGGGCATCGTCAAACGCTCGGTCACCCGGGTTGTCTCCCCGGGCATGATTACCGATCTGGAGGATCTCGAGGCCGGGGTCGCGAACTTCCTGGGCGCACTGCATGTCGCACAAGACGGCGGGCCTTATGGTTTCGCATTCCTGGATGTTTCAACGGCAGAGTTCAAGGTTACCCAGCTTACAGACCGGGAAGGCCTGCTTGCCGAGTTGGCCCGCGTGATGCCCCGGGAACTGCTCATACCGGATGCAAGCGCGGAAGACTTGCGAGAAATTATCGCCATGGCGCTTCCGGGTATTTTTCTGAGGACGGCTGGTGGCGACCCGGACGATGCCGGGATTCCGGCGGAGATCGAAAGCGAGTTATTTGCGCACCTAGCCGCGGATTCCGGTTCTGTGCAAATCGACTGCGGCCTGAAGGCTGCTCGCAGACTGTTTATCTACGCCACGGGTAGTCTGCCGGGTTCACTGGATCACATCCGCAGGCTGATCCCATACAGGGTAGCAGACTACATGGTGATTGATCAGCAAACCCGGGTCAACCTGGAGCTTTTGTCCACTCAAATGGATGGGCGCCGTCAGGGTTCGCTGCTGGCTCTCGTCGATCGCACGCGAACACCGATGGGCACGCGGCTGCTCGGTTCCTGGCTGCTCTATCCATTGCTGTCTCCGGAGCGGATAGGCGAACGCCTGGACGCGCTGGAGCAACTTCTTACAGATGCTGTGCGGCGCGCCGATATTCTTGCACGGCTCAAAGAGATCCGCGACCTCGAGCGTTTACTTGGAAAGGCAGCCGTGGGCCGAGCCACCCCGCGTGATCTTGGCTTGCTGCGCGATTCGCTCATGTGCCTGCCGGCCTGGGCGGAATTAGTATCCGATGACCAGGCAGCCCTGGGGCGCCTGATAGGCGAGATTGACATACTGAAAGACCTTTTCAAAAAGTTGGATGCCGCTCTTGCCGAGGAACCCCCGGCGGACGCCGGCGAGGGAGGTGCAATAAGATCCGGATACGACGCGCACCTAGACGAACTGCGCGATATGGCCAGTTCGGGGCGTTCCTACATTGCAGGGCTTGAGCAGCAAGAGCGCAAGGCCACGGGAATCGCCTCTTTGAAGATTCGCTACAACCGTGTTTTCGGCTACTTCATCGAGGTAACCAAGCCAAACCTGCACCTCGTGCCTGAACATTACGGGCGCAAGCAGACCACGGCCAACGCCGAAAGATTCGAGACCGACGAACTAAAACAGAAAGAAGAGCAGATTCTTGGCGCCCAGGACGAGAGCCTGGCGCTCGAGAAGGAGATTATCGCTTCGCTCACCGAGCGCGTTTCCAAGGAATCTCAGCGCATACTGACAGTGGCCCGCCAGGTGGCGACAAGCGACGTCATTGCCTCCCTTGCCGAACTGGCGGCCGAGAACGGCTATTGCCGCCCGCAAGTAGACGAATCAGAAGCGATTGAGATCCATGCCGGGCGGCATCCGGTGGTGGAGAAATATCTTTCGGGCGAGCGCTTCGTTCCGAATGATTCCAACGTATCTTGCCAAGACGAGCAGATCCTGGTCATAACCGGCCCAAACATGGCGGGAAAATCCACAGTCATCCGCCAGGTGGGTTTGATCTGTATCATGGCCCAAATGGGATCGTTTGTGCCGGCTGCCTCGGCCCGCATCGGCATTGTCGATCGTGTCTTTACGCGAATCGGAGCGGCCGACAACCTGGCCCGCGGCCTATCGACTTTCATGGTCGAGATGACCGAGACGGCTCACATACTGCGCCATGCCACCAGGCGCAGCCTGCTGGTGCTGGACGAGATCGGACGCGGCACGAGCACTTTCGACGGGTTGAGTATTGCCTGGGCGGTGGCCGAATACATCCACGATCGCATCGGAGCGCGAACGCTGTTTGCCACCCACTACCACCAACTGACCGAGTTGGCTCTGACCAAGTCGCGAGTGGCCAACTACACAATCAGCGTCAAGGAATGGAAAGAACGCATCGTTTTTCTTAGAACGCTTGTAAAGGGCATCTGCAGCAGGTCCTACGGCATACAGGTAGGCAAGCTGGCGGGCCTGCCTGCTGAAGTCGTCCGCCGAGCGGTGCAGGTTTTAGCCAACCTTGAAGGCGACGAGTATGACGAGATTGGCACACCCAAGTTGTCGGTAGCCGAGAGAGATGGCTCCAGACGCTCGGGTCAACTGCGCCTTTTTTCTAAAGCCCTGCCAGCGTCTCGCTCTTTGGTGGAACAGGAGTTGGAAAAGCTCGAACTCGATTCTTTGACGCCGCGCGAGGCCCTCGATATCCTTTACGGTATGAAACAGGGCCTCAAGGAGAAGAAATGAGATCCAGGCTCGTTCCAGCCTGTTTTGCGATCCTGCTGGGAGCAGGGATGCTTTCGGGGACAAGTGCCCTGGCAGGGCCGCCGCCGGCCGAGGCGGCCTATCAGAAGGCTCGCAGAGCCTACTACGGATTTCGCAACGACAAAGAACGTAAGAAATTCAGGCACAACTGGAAGAACGTGGCCGCCAAGTTCGAGCACCTGGTTGATAAGTTTCCAAAGTCATCCAGGGTTCCGGATGCCCTGTTCACAGCCGGACGCCTCTACCACGACCTGTACCTGATATCCCGCGTTCCAGCCGATCTCGATCACTCGATAGAACTTTTTAACAAGCTGGTAAAAGATTTCCCCGAGGATCATCTGGCAGACGACGCCCAGTTGTTCGTTGCCACGGCCTGGATCGAATTCAAGAAAGACCAGAAAAAAGCCAGGCAGGCACTAGCCTATTTGATCGAGCACTTTCCAGACGGCGACAACGCTCCAAAGGCCCGCCGTATGCTCGAGGATCTTGGCGGGGCAGCCGAACAAAAACATTCCGGCGAACAGACGAAGGTGAAGGAGGCAGAGGTAAAACCAGTTAAACAGGCCCCGTCCGTCAATAGCGCCAAGCATGCGGTGCTGGAGAAAATTCGTCACTGGTCGAATCCCGGCTATACCCGAATCGCGCTCTATACCCGCGCCAAGGTCCGCTACAAGGTCGGCCGGCTGGCCGCAAACGAGAAACAAGGTAAACCGCCCAGGCTGTATGTAGATCTGATGGCTTGTGAACTAGGGGATGAACTGACACGTCCGGAACCCGTGCAAGACAGAATCGTCAGCCGCGTAAGATTCGCAGAAAGGGACGACGGCTCGCTCAGAGTGGTCCTCGATCTTGGGGGAGAAAACTCGTACCGGGTTTTTCCGTTGGACACTCCCGAGAGGGTAGTAATCGATGTCACCCGCGGTGAGGGCGGCGAGGACACCGTTGCCAAGGTCATCGGGCAGAAACTGCATGTGAAAACCGGCGGCGAGACTCACAAGAAACCGACCAAGACCGAGGTTGCCAGACTCAAGAAAAAGAGCAAGCCCGGCGTGTCGCTATCGATGATGGCCGGATTGAAGATCAAGTGTGTGGCTATCGATGCCGGTCATGGAGGAAAAGATCCCGGTGCGATAGGTTCTAGCGGAGCACTCGAGAAAAAAATCGCTCTGAAGATTGCAAAGAGAGTTGCAAAATTGCTAAAGAAAAATCTTAAGCTAGATGTTATACTTACCCGTAAAGGCGACTATTTTGTACCACTCGAGGGTCGCACTGCAATTGCAAACGAACACAATGCCGATCTGTTCGTGTCTATTCATCTAAACGCCCACCGCAACCGCAAATTCAGGGGAGTGGAGACCTTTTACCTAGATTTGACAGATGATCGCTACAGCATCAAGTTAGCCGCCCGTGAGAACGCCACTTCGGAGAAGTCGATCTCCGATCTCAAGTACATCCTGGCAGACCTGGCGCTGAAATCCCACGTGGACGACTCTATCAGGCTCAGCCGTCTCGTCCAGAAGAGCCTCGTCGGTACCTTGCGCAAGAAATACAAGCGCATAAAGAGCCTGGGCATCAAACCCGCGCTTTTCTACGTGCTGATTGGAGCGCGCATGCCGTCGATTCTCATTGAAACGTCTTTCATCACCAATCCGCTGGAAGAGAAACGCCTGAAAAGCGTCGCCTACCAAAAAAGCCTGGCCGAGGGGATAGTAGCAGGGATCTCCAACTTCATCAAGGAACGCGACAAGTTCTTAGATCCATAAACACTAAAAGTTGACATAAATCTGCAGGCGGCTATGCTCGAGATTGATCAGGGGAGCTGAGACGTGACCTTCGACGAACAGATCGATTTGTATATGAGCCACCTGAGAGTCGAGCGCAACCTTAGCATCAATACACTCGAGGCTTATCGTAGCGACCTGGGCAAGCTGATTGACTTTGCCCAAGATCGCAACATCAGTGATTTTTCACGAGTCACTCCCTTGAATCTCGTTGAATTCCTGAAGGAACTCAATTCCAGGGGCCTCGCAGTCAGGAGCCAAGCGCGATTAATTTCTGCTCTTCGCACCTGCTACCGCTTCTTGATAGCCGAAGGTCTCTTCACCAATGATCCGACCTCGGAGATCGACGCTCCCAAGGCGGGGCGCAGGTTACCCGAGTTCCTGTCAGTCGAGGAGATCGATGATCTGATTGTCCAGCCTAGAGACGACAATCCACGCGGGCTCCGCGACAGGGCCATGCTCGAGGTGTTGTATGCCACTGGCCTGAGGGTGTCCGAACTGGTAGGGCTGAAACTCGAAGGCGTCGATTTCAGGCTGGGAGTTGTGCGCGCCTTCGGTAAACGGCGCCGTGAGCGCATGGTTCCCCTGGGTGATATGGCGTTGGCGGCACTGAACACCTACCTGGAACAGGGCCGAGAGAAACAACTGGCCGGGCGACGCTCGGACTACTTGTTTGTCACCTCACGCGGCGGGCCGATGACACGCCAGGCTTTCTGGAAGAACCTCGCAAGATACGCATTCGAGGCGGGTATCAAGCGCAAGATATCCCCACATCAACTGCGGCATTCCTTCGCCACGCACCTGCTCGAACGCGGCGCCGATCTGAGAAGTGTCCAGGCCATGCTGGGCCACGCAGACATCTCGACGACCGAGATCTACACCCACGTAAACGCCCGAAGGCTTCGCAAGGTCTACGATCGCTTCCACCCGCGCGCCTGATTATGGGAGGGCCGCCGTGATGAAGTACCTGCCAGTACTTCCAATTATCCTGTTTTCCACTTTTTCGGCCTGTGGATCGGGTGATCAGCGGCCGGGACCCGTCAAGCTCGAGAGCATGCGCCTGACCGTAAACGGCACACGGCTGCTGGACGCTGAGGGGCGGGAGGTAATCCTGCGCGGAGTCAATGCGGGCGGGCGTTCCAAGTTCGCGCCTTTCTTCCCGTTCGAGTTCCGTGAATCCGGCCTGCCCGACCAGGCGGCGGCAGCACCGTTTGAGGATGCCCTCGCTGAATACCTTGAGCGGGTGCAGAGTTGGGGTCTCGACGTTCTTCGCTTGCCGTTCAGTTGGGAGGCATTGGAACCCGTGCGCGGTACCTATGACGATGTCTATCTCGAGCGATACGGAGCCATGATAGACGCCGCTGCCAATCGCGGCCTGCGCGTGATCGTAGACTTTCACCAGGACGTCTTCGCGGGTCCTTACTGCGGCGATGGATTCCCTATCTGGACATTGCCTAAGCCGGTTCCCGATGTTCCGGATGATTGCAGCGGCTGGTTTCTGGGCTACATGAATAACGAAAACGTCCGCGAGGCCTTCGACCGTTTCTGGAGCAACCAGGACGGGCTGCGGGATGCCTTTGGCGACATGTGGCGCCACCTGGCCGGGCGATTGTGGCCGCGTGAAGGCGTGATCGGGTTCGAGGTGATCAACGAACCGGGATTCGGCACGGCCGACGAGGAAGACTGGTCGAAAAACGTACTTGAGCCCTTCTATGTCGAGATGGCCGGGGTGATCCGCGAGAATGCCCCGGGCGCGCCGGTTTTCTTCGACTCCACAGGTAACTCTTCGTTCACGGCCGAGACCCCACTGGATCGTCCGTTGGCAGAAGGAATGATCTTTGCCCCGCACTATTACGATCCGTCGGTTTATATCAACGGCTATTCGGGCGCCAGTCTCAGTGAGCCCATCGGTCGTTTGAAGACTCAGGCCGAAGAGTGGGGCATCCCGGTCATCCTCGGCGAATTCGGCGACAAGAAGAATGACCCGCGGGCGCCAGAGTACGTCAAGCTGGCCTTCGATGCGCTCGACGAACACCTGATGCACGGAACGCTCTGGGAATATTCATGCGCCGTCGAGGACTGGAACAACGAAGGCTTCGGCATCGTCGCCGCCGATGGAGTCGAAGAGCCTCAGGTGACCGCGGTGATTCGCGCCTATCCCGCCGCGGTTGCCGGGACCATCAGCTCGTATTCATACGACGCCAAGAAGCGCACGGGCGTGCTGGTTTTCGATGCGTTGGCCGGCGGCATCACCGAGATAGTGGTCCCGACGCGATTGTACCAGACCGGCCTAGACGCACTGATCACGGGCGGCGATGCCAGTTGGAGCTATTTCAGCGATGCTCAACGCCTGATTGTAAAAACGAACGTTGCCGAAACGGTGAGCGTGAGCTTCGGACCCTGAAACCGAATATTGTTTGCAGGCTATATCTCCCGTGTGAATGTTTCCCTGGCTTTTTTGATGTCGGCCGGCCGGCCGACGAAGACGACGTGGTCGCCGACTTCGATCTTGGTGTTACCGCGCGCCACCACGAAGTTCTTGCCGCGAATGACCGCCGCCACGACGCACTGCTCGGGGATGTCGATCTCCTGTATTTGCTTGCCGGCCACCTGGGACTTCGGTGGCACGATTACACCCACCAGGCTGGCGACTCCTGTGCCTATTTCGAACAGCTCGGCCACCCCGGGACGGTCGAGGTAGTTCTCTACCATGGCCGCCGTGGCCCAGGGTGCGCTCATGGCCACAACGCCGCTTTCCTCGAGCAAGGGCAGGTAATCGGGATCCTGGACGATGGCGATCACCTGGCCCAGCCCCAGGCGCTTGGCCTGCAGCGCCACGATCACGTTTCGGCCGTCGTCGTCCGAGGCGGCCACGGCCACGTCTACGTTGTCCAGCCCAACTTGTTCGAGGATCTCTTTTTTCGATCCGTCTCCCTTGAAGATCGGTGTTGAGAAGCGCTTTTCCAATTCTTGGCAGCGCGCCTCGTCCTCCTCGATGAAAGTGATCTTGTGCTCCGCCGAGCGGAACATCAAGCGGTACTCGTCCTTGGCCAGCAGTCGGGTGGCGATGTTGACACCTTGTTTGCCGCCCCCGTCGATAATAAGCACATGCATGCGCTTCCTCCTCATCAAGAATGCAAGCTTCAACCTGATATCGTATAGCGCCCCGGGAATCTTTTTGAAAAAATCGCGGTTGGCGGGCTTCAGAAAATAGATAATGCCTCCAGCGAGTGTCAACGCCGCGCCCAGAACGAAGCTTCTGGTCTCGAGAAACGGCACGAACAGCCAGCACGAAAGGATGCCCAAAATCGGCACCAGAGGGTAGAGCACTACCTTGAAAGGCCGTCTGAGATTCGGCATCCGTTTGTGAAGCGATATCACCGAGTAGTTGACTATTCCCAACCCCATCAGATAGCCGAAGTCGCTCAAGGAGGCTACGAACTTGATGATGCCCGAGGAACTGAATGCGACGACAATCACGGCGCAGGTGAGAAGAGCCAGGTGTGGAGTGCGGCGCACGGGGTGCAGTTTGGCGAAGAATCTCGGAAAGTGGCCGTCGCGACCCAAAGCGTACAGCACGCGGGCGCTGGCGCCCAAGGTGACGCTGAAGGCCGAAAGGCTGGCCATGATGGTGGCGATGATGGCGGCCCAGCGTCCCCAGCCTCCGAAGAGCCTGTCGGCCACCAGGATGAATGGCACATCGCTTTCGCCAAGTTCCGTGTAATCGACCGTGCCCATCATCACCAGGACTACGAAGACGTAGATGACTATGCCTACGCCGAGGGTGATGATGATTGCCCGGGGAATCGTCCGGCCGGGGTCGATGATCTCCTCGGAGGCCACGGTAATCAGCTCGAAGCCGACGAAGGAGATGTAGATCAAGGCCATGGCCGGCACGAAGGGGCCGAGTCCCAAGGGCGCGATGGGTTCGAGTTTGGCCGGCTCGACGTCGAGAACTCCCAGCGCGGCCACACCGACCAGCACGGCCAACTCGACCAGGTTCATGACGGTGATGATCTTGAGCGCCTCGCCGATGCCGCGATAGTTGACCGCCGTGAAGACCAGGGTTGTGGCTATCACTATGAGCACGATACTGGCCTGCGGCCAGAAGTAGGCCCGAATGGTCAGCGCGAATATGACTCCGTACATGGCGCAGGCCAGGGTATTGCCGATCCAGAAGAACCATCCGGTGAAGAACGCCACCGGCTTGGGAAGAGTGCGGCTGGTGAAAGAATAGCCGCCGCCGGCCAACGGGATGGCCGCGCCCAGCTCGCTGTAGTTGAGCGCGGTGAAGAAGGTCACGATTCCCATGACCAGGTAGACCAGAATACCCAGCGGTCCGATCATGCGCGCCAGTTCGGACGGCAGAGCGAAGATCCCGGGGCCCATCATGGCTCCGATGCCGATCATCACCGCCATGAAAAGCCCGATATTGCGCCTGAATTGAACTTTTTCTGCCATGTGCGTCAATTCAACTATCCGATCCCGTGTCATACTGCAAGAGGGTTTTGACGACATTGCCGGCACGCGGGCGTTGACAGGTGGGGCTTCCTCGGCTACTTTGGCTTGTTGCAACTAAATCGGCGCTCGGGGTGCGCGTTTCATGAAACCATTCGACATCATGCAGATTATTTACGTCATCATCCCGATGATCCTGTCTCTTTCGGTTCACGAGTACTTTCACGCCTTTGTGGCCCACAAGCTCGGTGACGACACCGCCGCCCGGCAGGGACGACTGACACTCAATCCGTTGGCACACATCGATCCCATTGGCACTTTGATCATTCCCATCGTCGGATTGTCCAGCGGAGTGCCCTTTTTCGGCTGGGCCAAGCCCGTGCCGATCACCCCGCTCCAGTTCACACGCAAGCTGCGAATGAAGACTGGAGTGCTGCTCACCTCGATTGCCGGGCCGCTGTCCAACCTGCTCTTTGGCTTGTTGACGGCGGTGGCCCTGTCGATCGTGGCCCACTCGATCGGCCCGGCCAAGCTGATCGAGATGCTCGGTAGCAGCAAGGGTTTGACGGTCGCTCTGGTACGCCTGCTTGGCTGGACGGCGATGATCAACATTGGCTTGTTCGTCTTCAACCTGCTGCCGATCCCGCCCCTGGACGGATCTGGAGTACTGGCCGGATTCTTGCCCGATCGCTACCATCATTATCTGGATATCATGGCCAAGTACTCGTTTGTTCTGTTCATCGTGGTTCTTCTTGTGGGTGGAGAGTTCATAGGTTACCCGGTAATGTGGATAGTCCGGGGCATCAGCTCACTGGTGGGATTTCCCATCTGGTATGCTTTTTATGGAGGCTGACATGAGATCCCGGAGTTTCTCATGAGCCAAGCACCCTCAAATCGGGTTCTGAGCGGCATACAAGCCTCGGGTTTGTTGCATCTCGGAAACTACCACGGCGCACTGGAAAACTGGGTCGGACTGCAGGACGACCATGAGTGTTTCTACTTCATCGCCGACTGGCACGCGTTGACTGTGCTGTATGCAGAGCCGGGCAAGATTCGCGAGTATACCTGGCAGGCGGCGATCGACTTTCTGGCATGCGGACTTTCACCCGAGCGAGCGACCATTTTCGTGCAGTCGAACGTCCTGCAGCATGCCGAGCTGAATATCCTGCTGGGCATGATCACACCGGTGCCCTGGCTCGAACGCGTGCCGTCTTTCAAAGACAAGAAGAATGAGATATCAGGCACCGATTTATCCAGCTTCGGCTTCATGGGCTACCCGGTGCTACAGGCGGCGGACATAGCCATTTACCGGGCGGCTTATGTTCCGGTGGGCGAGGATCAGCTTCCACACCTGGAACTGACTCGCGAGATAGTGCGACGATTCAACAACTTCTACGGCAAGGTGCTCGTGGAGCCAAAGGAAATAGTAACAAAGACGGCGGTCCTGCCGGGGCTCGACGGCCGCAAGATGTCCAAGTCGTACGGCAACGCGGTTTACCTGGCCGATGACGATGACACGGTTGTCAAGAAATTCAAAAATGCCGTCACCGATCCGCAGCGCCAGCGCCGTAAAGATCCCGGACGCCCGGAAGTGTGCAACATTTTCGCCTATCACAAGCTGTATACGCCCAATGAGCGTCTCGGGGAGATCGACCATCTTTGCCGCACTGCGGGAATCGGTTGCGTCGATTGCAAGAAGGAGATCATCGAGCGTTTTTTTGAGCGTTTTGCGAAGATCAGAAAACGCCGGGCCGAGCTTTGCGGGCAGCGGGACTATATTGAGCAAGTGCTGGCCAAGGGCGCACAGAAGGCGACCGACGAGGCCGAAAAAACCATGGCAATCGTGCGTGAGGCGATCAAGATGGGGATTCACGCTTGAGCGGGCAGAACGAAAAGGACCTAGAACCGCCCGATATGCATTCCGGCGGTGAGAGTGGGCTTGTTGGCGGCTACAGCGTCGAACTGCCCGTTTTCGAAGGGCCGCTCGACCTACTGCTGCACCTGATTCGCAAACACGAGATCGACATCTTCGACATACCGATCTCTACTATCCTCGAGAAGTACATCGCCTATATCGAATGGATGCGTGCGCTCAACCTCGACGTGGCCGGCGAGTTTCTGGTGATGGCAGCTACTTTAGCACAGATCAAGTCGAAGATGCTTCTGCCGCCCGGCGAGGGAGAGGACGATCAAGAGGAGCCGGACGAAGGGGATCCCCGCGAGGAGTTGGTCAAGCGCCTGCTTGAGTATCAGCGCTACAAGGAAGCGGCCGGCGAACTGCGAGACCGCCCGATCCTGGACCGGGATGTGTTCGCACGCCAGGCCACACCGGTGGTGACTGAAAACGAGGACGATGCCAGTCCTTTTGCCGACGTGTCTATCTTCAAGCTGATTGAAGCCCTGGACAGGGTGATGCGCAATGCATCCAAACGCATCCCACACCAGATCTTGATCGAGCGAATCTCGATTGCCGATCGAATCCAGGAACTTACGGCGCTCTTGGCAGAGCGTGACGATTTGATTTTCGACGAGCTTTTCGGCGATGCACCCACCAGGCAGCTTGTGGTGATTACATTTATTGCCCTGCTCGAGATGACCCGCCTGCACATGATCAGGCTGCACCAGGCGGACGACGGAGAAAACTTGTACGTATCAAGCCGTCTCGAACACATTGACCTCGAACAGGCACTTGCGCTGGTCAAGGACGAAGAAATCATGGAGTGAGTAATGGCGATACGCAAGACACGCGAAGAGTTGGACAGCGAAATGATCTCGTCCGCACCTGCCGCTTCGACGGAGGTTACAGCGGAAGGGCCGGATGAAAGCCCGGAGAAAAGCGAGAAGAAAAGCAGTTCTTCTACTGATGCAGACGGAGCCGCCTTAGCAACCTCCGCGAAAACGGAGGCTGCTTCGGCGCCCAGGCTCAAGCTTGCCATCGAGAGTCTTTTGTTTGCTTCTTCTGATCCTCTGAGCATATCCGGATTATCTAACTTGCTTGGAGAATTCCACCCTGATCTGACTTCGCATGTGCTTCGGCAGACGATCGAGAGTCTGCGTGACGACTTGCGCGAGCATGGACGCGGCATTCGGATTGCCGAAGTGGCAGGCGGCTTCCAGTTACGAACTCCCTCGGAAGCGGTTCCGTATATCAAGAAGCTCCTGACACGTCGGCCGCCGCGGCTGACGCAGGCCACCATGGAATGCCTGGCTATCGTGGCTTACCGGCAACCGGTCACAAGAGGCGATGTAGAAGACATTCGCGGAGTGGACAGCGGTCCGGTACTGCGCAATCTGCTTCAGAAAAAGCTTCTCAGGGTCCTTGGCCGCAAGGAGGAGCCCGGGCGACCCTTGCTCTACGGCACCAGCAAGGAATTTCTGGAATTCTTCTCGATGAAAGATCTCGGCAGTCTCCCGACACTCAAGGATTTCGCGGAGCTGTCAGATGAACATCGCGACTCTTTGGGTCTTCAGCCGATTGACGACCAGAACGCGGACGAGAACGAGCCGGTTGTGCCCGCTTCGCTGACCATGGAAGATCCGAATGCCTATGCTCCGCCAGGCGAGGACGAAGTTGTCCAGGAGTTGGCCGATGCCCTAGATGAGCTGCGGCGGCGCGACAGGCGACTGAAAAAAGAGGTATTCGGTTCTGCCAAAGCCGAAAAGGATGCCCAAGTCGCCCCGGATGACCAAGCAGGCCCGGAGGCCCAAGCAGCACCGGAGGCCCAAGCAGCACCGGAGGCCCAGGCAGATCCGGAGGCCAAAGCAGATCCAATGACGCAAGACATTCCGGAGGCAAGCGACACCCGGGAGAGTGAAGGTGACTGAAGTTTACCTGCAGAAGTTGATTGCTTCATGCGGCTTGGCTTCCAGACGTGAAGCCGAAAAGCTGATCTCGGCCGGTCGTGTATCCGTAAACGGCCGTATTGTGACAGTACTTGGAACAAAGGTTGATCCTGTACGTGACAAGTTGGCTCTTGACGGTACTCCGGTTCGCCAGGCTGGACGTGGTATATACTTGTTGCTCAATAAGCCGCGCGGTTTTCTCTCGGCCACCTCGGATCCGGCCGGCCGGCCGACGGTTTTCGAACTGCTGAAAGGAAGGGCTGCAACCAGGGGAGCGCGACGCGTGTTTCACGTGGGCCGACTTGACTATAATTCCGAGGGGCTTTTGCTTTTGACCAACGATGGGCTTCTGGCGCACGCGCTGACCCATCCATCGAGGCAGGTGCCGCGAACTTACAGGGTCAGGGTGCGGGGTAGCGTGTCCCAACGGGATATGGATCGCTTGCGTTCGGGAGTCGACCTTGAAGACGGACCGGCCCGGGTCAAAGAGGCACAGGTAGTGAAACACAACCGGGGTTCTACCTGGTTGGAGATTGTCGTCGCCGAGGGTCGCAACCGCCTGGTGCGCAGATTGTTCTCGCGGCTGGGGCACCAGGTTGTAAGACTTGTTCGAATATCTTACGGAGGCGTTGATCTGGGTGACCTTCCCAAGGGTACCGCCAGAGACCTGTCCCCTGAGGAGATAGCGACACTACGGAGATGGCAGGCGCGCCCAGAGGAGCGAGAAAGATGATACCTTCAAGGACGAGGGCCACAGGCGGCATGGGCTTGCTGCTTTGTCTGGCACAAGTGCTCGCGACGCTGGTCTTGACCTTTACGGGCTGCTCGAAAAACGGGGATGATTGGCTGAATGAGTTGAACAATCCCTCACCTGTCAGGAGGGCCGGCGGTGTCAGGGTGTTGTGGAAGAGGGGAGACGATCAGGCTTATGCCTTAGCCAACAAGGCGCTGGCGGATCGGTCTTCCATCGTACGAGTAGCCGCCGTGCGAGCGCTGGCCGACTTCAAGACCAGGGATACGACCATTGCTTTGGTCAGGGCCGCCCGTGATGCCGACCCGGAAGTGCGCCTGGTGGCCGTACAGAAACTTGGCGAGCGAGAGGTGCCTGCAGCTGCAAAGGCACTAATCGATATGCTGGTACGCGGTGAGCCGAATCAAAAAGTACGCATGCAGGTCAGGACGGAGCTTGGGAAGAGGGGATTGAGCGGAGCGCAGCTGGCCGACAAGCTGGCATCGGAGCAAGTTAACAGGATCCGCAAGTTATACGCGGATGCACTGCCGGCTCAGCGGGCGCGCCTGGTTCGTGAGGCAGGCTACAGCGCTAGCGCCGAGGGACTGGGCATTGTTCTCGAGGCGCTCTCCGACAGCGACGCCGCTGTTACGCTTGCGGCGCTGTCGGTGCTCGATGGTCGAGGCGGACAGAAAGCGCTGAAGCGACTGATTGCTTTAGCCGCAGACGACTCGGACAAGGTCCGCCTGGCAGCCGTCAGGGCACTTGAAAAATTCGGCAAGCAGGGCGCGGCGATCATCGGAGGCGCCCTGCGTGATGTCGATGCCGGGATTCGCCTCGAAGCATTGACTAGACTGGCGGCCATGGGCGCAAAGATCGATGCCGAGGTTGCTTGTCCCTTGCTACGCGAGGGAAACCTGGAAATGGGTGTCGAGATTGCCCGTTTGTTGCGCTCGAAGTCCGTAGACTGCCCCGTTGAAGATCTAGAAAAGGCGCTGGGGGGGCACGATAGTTCGGGGTACCTGCGGGCGCTGAAGATTCTTTCGGCCCTGGGCGGCGAAAAGGCGCGCCAGGCTCTGAGAAAGGCGCTTGTAAAAAGCAGCGGCACACAAAAAATAGGGTTGGCGGTTGCCCTGGCCAGGGCCGGGGGCAAGGATGCGGGACTAGGGCGATTGCTCGAGTCCGCTCTTCTAAGCGCGATCGAAAAGCTGGAGCTCGCTGCTGTTTCATGGGTGCATGGCAAAATTCCACCCGGTAAAAAAGAGGCCGAACCGGAAGTGAAAAAGAACCGGCTTAGCGAAGAAGAACTGAAGAAGCTTATGAAGGATCACGGGCTCGAGCCCCCGGGTCCCGGATCTCCGCGAGGGGTTTCCGACATACTGGCAAGATACGCCGATGACTCGGCCGGAGCCCTGGATGTCAAGTTGTTTTCCCCGGAGGATAGCAGGACTTGCGCGCTTCTCACGGACAGCATGGATGCTCTGCTCCTGGTCGATCCCGCCAAGGCGCGCAAACTGGTAACGCGCTGCCTCGCTTTTTCGATGCCGCGGATCGTCGGCAAGCTGGCGAAGGTCTTGACTGATCGGGGCTATAAGCTCGATCTGGATGCAGATATGATCGACCATCTGGCCGATCTTCTCAAGCGCGCGGATAGCGACTCTGGCGCGGCCATTGCCGAACTGCTCGGCGACAGTGCCAAGCCCGAAGCGGCGCAGGCGATCGCTTCAGCCTTAACCGGGGCAAGCTTCGAGAAACGTGACAAGCTGATCGATGTGCTGGGACGCATGCGCATGAAAGAGGTCATCCCGAGCCTGTTGCCCTTGTTGAATGGCTACTCGGCCGGCAGCGTGGCCAGGGCGCTTTCGCAAATCGGCGACACTGAGGTGGTCGAGCCGCTGAAGAAGGCACTTTCGAACGTTGGTTTGTCCGCGGAGCTCGAGCTTCTGATGGCCTTGGCAGTGTTGGGAGCGAATGATATAACGGCAAACCTGGATGCGAAGATCGAAGACAATGATCCATTGGTAAGGCTGGCTGCCGTAAGGATTTTTGCCGCCATGGGAGAGCCATATGTGCATCAACACCTTGCACAGGCGCGTTACGACCCGGACAGGCGCGTTCGCGCCGAGGCCGAGAGGTACCTGGCTGCAGATGGAAAAGAAAAATAACAGCAGCGGAGATAGCTGAGATGTCCGACAAGATCCGGCAGTTCAAAGATGACGCGGCCGCCTGTCTGCGGAAGGGGAAGCATTCCAAGGCGCTTAAACTGTATCAAAAAGTGCTGCAAGCCGATCCGGGTGACTACTCTGTTTACAACAACCTGGGCTACCTGTACCGCAGGCTGGGCCAGCGCGACGAGGCGGTGAAGATATTCACTCGTCTTACCGATTTGTATGCAGACCAGGGTTTCCTGCTAAAGGCCGTTGCGACCTGTAAGGTGGTTCTTGAAATCGATCCCGATCACAAGGATATCCAACAGAAACTCGCCGACCTGTATGCCAGTCACGCAGACAAGGCCTCGCAGTCGGTAAAAGTCATGGAACACAAGCAAGAAGATCTCTTGAGCGAGGATCTCAGCGAAGAGCGGGATGCGCCTGTGCCGATAGAGCTCGACGAGCAGGAGGCCCAGGACTTCGGACTGGTTTTGACAACACCGCTTGATGTGCTGGAGACCATAGATACGTTTCCCGAACAAGAAGAAGTGGAGCAAGAAGCAGAAGAAGAAGTGGAGCAAGAAGCAGAAGAAGAAATCGAGCCAGAAGCTGAAGAAGAAGCCGAGCCAGAAGCAGAAGAAGAAGTAGAAGAAGAAGTAGAAGAAGAAGCAGAAGAAGAAGCAGAAGAAGAAGCAGAAGAAGAAG
>CAZENH010000001.1:146424-152998 GCA_964513625.1 uncultured Myxococcales bacterium
AGAAGAAGAAGCAGAAGAAGAAGCAGAAGAAGAAGCAGAAGAAGAAGAAGCAGGTGAAGAAGTAGAAGAAAAGGCCGAAGAAGAAGCCGAAGAAGATGGGCTACCGGAAATCGATCTGGACGTGATGCAGTTCGAGGAGCCTGCAGGGCAGGAACGGACATTGCCCGCAATTCCCTTGTTTTCTGATCTTGCGCCAGACGCCTTCGTGTCGTTGCTTGAGAAGATGAAGCTCGTCAGGGTAAAGGCGGGCGACTGGATTGTCCGCGAGGGCGCACGGGGAGACAGCATGTTCGCCGTTGCTTCAGGATCCGTCCGGGTGCTCAAGCACCTTGAGGGTAACAAGATGTTGCGCCTGGCAGTACTTGGAGAAGGAGATTTCTTCGGAGAGATGTCCGTAATCAGGGGAGGACCCAGAGGCGCCTCGGTCCAGGCCACGAAAGCCGCTGAACTATTTGAAATATCCTCTGAGTTACTGGACCTTATTGTTGCTAAGCATCCCGCCGTCGGGCTGGTGCTCAAGAAGTTCATGACCCAGCGTCTACTGCGCAATGTGATGTCGACCTCCGGGCTGTTCGCTCCCTTCGCGCCCGAGGAACGCGTTCGGATAATCGAGCGCTTCGTAAGCCGCGATGTGGAGGAGGGGGAGGAATTGATAACCGAGGGCACCGAGAGCGAAGGGCTGTTCGTAGTTCTCAGGGGCAAGATGACCGTCAGCCGCAAAGCCGAAGACGGAACCGAGTTCGTAGCCGGTACACTCATGGAAGGGGAGGTCTTCGGCGAGATATCCTGTCTGCGAAAGCAGCCGGCGATTGCAACGGTGAGGGCCGCCTGTCCTGGTTCGGTACTCAGGCTACCGCGCAAGGATTTCGACGATGTGGTGTTGAGCCATCCCCAGATCCTTGAGCTGGTGGGTAAGCTGGGCGAGCAACGCCTGGCTTTGACCATGAGCGCTTTAGCCCGTAAGGGCATACTGATCTGACGCCTGCCTTACCTTATTTTTCTTGATCAACGAGCGACATTGGGCTATCAGGGAGGCCGAGGGCGATTAACTCAGTGGGAGAGTGCCATCTTCACACGGTGGAAGTCGACAGTTCAAATCTGTCATCGCCCATAGCTGTCATCGAACGCCTGAAGTGGGCGGACGTGTGCCGTAAAAATCTTTGTGCTTCCCGCAAGCAGTATCTATAATGGCGCGAATATAGACGGGCTGGCGGCCCGTGGGAGGAATGGTATGCCTAGAGTGCGACTATTGGTTATCGCCCTGATGTTGTTTGGCCCCGCATCCTGGGCTTTTGGAAAGACAGAGCTGGTCAAGATTGCCGTTCTGGATCTCAAGGACAAGGGGGTCGGATCCGAGGTGGCTTCGCTGCTGACGGGCGTCGTCTCCACGCGCCTGGCCGAGATCGGCATCTTCGACGTCATCAGCCGGGAGGACGTCAAGAACATCCTGACTCACGAACAAGACAAGATGCTTCTGGGCTGTTCTGACGAGTCGTGCTACATCAACATCGGAGACATCCTAGGGGCTCCTTACCTGGTGGCCGGCGAAGTCGGAATGGTGGGTGAGAAATATGTCATCGGGTTGCAACGCATCGATGTGAAGGCTACCCGTGTGTCAAAACGCGTAGATCGCCAGTTTTCTGGTTCACGTGAGAAGTTGCTTCGGGAAGTGGGCAACGCCGCCTACAAGGTGGTTGAGGACATCCTGCAGAAGAGAAGCGGCAGGCTGGTGCTCAGCGTCTCCGAAGAAGGGGCGGACGTCTCGGTCGACGGCAAGACCCTGGGTGTCAGCCCGCTGGCCAGCTTGCGAATACCGGCCGGACCGCGCGATGTGCGGGTGGCCAAGAAAGGATTCGTAGACTGGGCGCGCACAATCCAGATAGAACCGGACGGTGTCCAGGCACTCGAGGTTACTATGATCCCCTCGGCGGACTTCATCGCCGACTTCGAGGCCAGGGCCGGCAGCATGCGCACCTGGGCCTGGATCACGCTCAGCGCTTGCGTTGCGCTGGAGGCGACTGCCGTCGCTTTACGAACCTATACCTACCTTGAGTACGATCCAATCGAGAACGACTACAACAACAGCAACTTCAGGGGAATGACGGCGGCTGAATTCTACGCCAGGTACAAAGACGACATGGATCGAGCGGAGATAATGGATTACGCGGCCCTGGCGGCTGGAATAGTCGGCGTCGGGGTTGGCGTGCTTGCCGCCTATCTTTTCATCGAGGGAGACGATCCGGATCGTTACGAGAAGTTCAGGGGTATTTCCGAGACTTCGACGCCAAGTGTTTCAGTAGTGCCCTCGGCTACGGGCGGTTCGGTGACGTTCGGGTTTTCGTTCTGATCAGATCTGGGAGCGTTGTCATGCAAGTTGGAGATGGTCGTCTGGCGCTGGGATGTTTATTTCTCCTGCTGGCGATTGTTCAGGGTGGATGCAGCCGGGACAAGTCGAGTGATAAGGCGAACTGGGAGGTCCAAAGCCACTACCAGAAGGGAAACCAGGCGCTTGGCAAGGGCGATCTGGAGGCCGCCGAGGGCGAATATCGCGCTACAATCGCTCTCGATCCCGGGCATACGGGAGCCTCGGTCAACCTGGCCAGGGTATTGATTGCCAGGGCGGAAAAAAACGCGGCCAATACCGAAATGCTGGCAGAAGCGATCAAGCTCTTGAAAAAAGCCGTTGCCAACAAGCCACAAGGCAAGATTGCTTATGGGCAACTTGCCCGGGCGCTGATCCTGTCCGGACGCATAGACGAGGCCCTCGATACCTACAGGCGCCTGGTGGAGATCGATGTACATGACGTCAAGAGCTACCTGGCCATGGCAGCGATCTGCGTCAAGCAAAACAAGCTCGAGCAGGCCGAGAAGATCTACCGCCAGGGTCTTGAGAGCATAAAACAAGACCAGGCCGGTGCGCTGGCGCTGGCCTACGGTAGGTTCTTGATCGGACAAAAAAACGACCAGCAAGCCAGGAAGATTCTCGAGAGCATCAACGAGAAGCAGCCCGAGCACTACGAGGCACTCGACGAACTGGGCGCAATCGCCGTCCGACAGGGTCGCTTTGAGGACGTGCGGCGGATCTATCAAACCATGGTCAAGATAAATCCAAGAGACTACATGGTTTTCGAACTGTTGGCGGCTATAGACGAGAGAGAGGGTAAGCTGAGCGAGGCGGAGAAAAACTACCGCAGCTCTCTGAATATTAATCGTCAGCACATGTCTGCCTGGACGGGCCTGGGACGCTGTTTGCGCAAGCAGGGTAAAAAAGACCAGGCCGTCTATGCTCTGCGTAAGTCCGACGGTTTTCTGGGTCGTGATCCCAAGGGCGCCATTGAGCTTGCCGACGAAGTTCTTGCACTTGGTGACAAGACCTGGGCGCGCTCTGTACTCGAACGCGCGAAATTAGCGACCGATGACGCCTCCTTGCAGGCGCGCCTGAAGCAAAAACTGGATGGCCTGGGGCCCACTGAGAACCACGGCGGCGATCGGCGATGAAGCAACTCCTTAGAGAGGCCGTCTTTGGTGCTATCGTTGACAGCCTGGGCCTCGATCCTTCCGAGATCCCCGCTTTCAGCATCGAGGCTCCTCGGCAGGCTTCCCACGGAGACTTTGCCACCAACGCGGCCATGCTGCTCACTCGAAGTCTAAAGCGCCCGCCACGCGATATTGCCTCGGCACTGGTCGATAAACTTGCCGCACACGACATTGTGTCCCGGGTTGAGATCGCCGGCCCGGGTTTTATTAACATTTTTGTCGAACCTGACGCCTTTCGCCGGGTGGCCTACCAGGTGCTGGCCGAGGGAGACGATTTTGGACGCGTCAAGGTCGAAGAGCCCGAAAAGATCCTGGTGGAATTCGTGTCAGCTAACCCGACCGGTCCTTTGCATTTCGGGCATGGACGCGGGGCGGTTGTGGGGGATGTTTTATCCAACCTTCTGCTTTATACGGGGCATGAGGTCACCAGGGAGTTCTACGTCAACGATGCCGGCGCACAAGTCATGGCCCTGGCACGCTCGGTCGTCTGGCGTCTGAGGCAGCAGGCGGGCGTCGAGGAGCCTTTTCCCGAGGACGGTTATCGGGGAGAGTATGTCGCTGGGTTGGCCGCGAGTCTACCCGAAGAACTAAAAGTCTTCTTACCGGAAAACCCCGATCAGCAGACCTTGCAAACTATTCGCGACTTCGCGATCGGCAAGATGCTTGCGGATATTCGAAGCGACCTGGATGCCTTCGGCGTACACATGGATCTCTTCGCCTCAGAACGCGAAGTTGTCGCCAGCGGCAGGGTGGAGCAGGCATTTTCCGAACTCGATAAAAGGGGACTGACCGAGAGGCGCGATGGGGCGCTGTGGTTTTCAGCCGAACAGTTCGGCGATGAGAAGCCCAGGGTGCTGGTCAAAAAGAACGGAGACAACACTTACTTCGCAACCGACATTGCCTATCACTTAGACAAGCTCAGGCGCGGCCATCAACGACTGGTAAACGTCTGGGGAGCAGATCACCACGGTTACGTTCCCAGGATGAAGGCTTCCCTACAAGCCCTGGGGAGGCCGGCGGGGTCGCTTGAGATTGTGCTGGTGCAGATGGTGAGCCTCTTGCGTGACGGGCAACCGGTCGTGCTGTCGAAACGCCAGGGGGAGATAATCAGCCTGCGTCAGGTGATTGACGAGGTCGGCAGGGATGCCGCTCGTTTTTTCTTCTTGCTGCGCGGAACGGACAGCCAGATCGAATTTGACCTGGAACTAGCCAAGAAGAAGTCGGTCGACAACCCGGTTTACTACGTCCAGTACGGACATGCCCGTCTGACCAGTATCCTGGCCAAGGCAGCCGAGCGAGGCATCCAGGTTCCGGATCCAGACAGGGCCAAAGATATCGATCTCGGTCCCTTGGCGCTTGACGAGGAAATCCGGCTGTTAGCCAAGATGGCCGATTTTCCTGATGTTGTCACTCGGGCCGCCGGCAGTTACGCGCCGCATTTGATCGTCTTTTACCTGCAAGAGCTGGTGTCCGATTTCCACAGCTACTACACGCAATACGGTCGCAGCAGTCCAATTCTTGGGGGGGATCCGGGGCTGATCGCGGCGCGTCTGATACTGGTACAGGCGCTCCGCCAGGTTATCAGGTGTGCACTTGGGTTGTTGGGAGTTTCAGCACCGGATCGAATGGAGTCCCAGGGAGAAGAGGCGTCATGACCGATCACAGGCAGCAGGGCGGTTCGAAGGTGTTGGTGGGGCTATCCGTGGTCATCCTGGGCGGCTTACTGTTCGCCGCCGGAGTAATGGTGGGCCGCGCAACGGCTCTTTCGGGGGCGGATGGAGGGACGGAGACCCTTGGGCAAATCGACAAGCGCGACAAGGGCATGGATGCCGCCTACCACGAGTTGCTCACCGGTCCAAAACCCAAGCCGATAGAGGCTCGACCGGTTGCCGAGCATCAGCCGAAACATGTCTCAGCCGATGCCGGAAGTGTGCAGAAACATGATGACTCAGGAGACGAGGATCTTCACCCGCCCACAGGGCACATCAGCCTGCAAATTGCTTCCTATAAGGAAATGGATCAGGCTAACCAGCTGCTTGTGAAACTCAGCGGCCGAGGATACTCGGACGTGCGCCTGCTCAAGTCGGAGGTGCCGGGCAAGGGCATATATTTCAGGGTTCGCCTGGGACACTTTGCCACTCGTGAAGAGGCTCTAAAGATCAAGAAAAAACTGGCGGTCGATCAGGCGTTGGACGCCATGATTGTGGTCGGTGAGTGAGATCGAGTCCGGTTAGTCTGCTGGCTGTTGGATCCACTTATCGATCTGACCGTCACCGTCCTGGTCCATCCCGATGCGATCGAGTTTGCCGTCCTTGTAGTATTCCCAGTAGTCGACCCGACCGTTGAAATCGCGATCTCGTTCCGTACGCACCAGGACGTTTTTCTCGTAGTACTTCCAGTAATCGGGCTTGGAGTCGAAGTTGAAATCGTATGACTGACGTTGCCTGACGCCGCCCTGGTAGTAGGTAACCACATCGAAACGGCCGTCGAAGTCGAGATCCAGCTCGTCCTTTGCAATCTCACCCTTGAAGTTGAAGAAACGGCGAATATCGACTTTACCGTCGAAGTTGAAGTCCCATTCCTTGCGCACCAGGGCTTCTTTGGTTGCTGAAGGATTATCTGGATCGGTCATCTGACCGAAATATGCCCAGACATCCGGTTTGTTGTCGTGATTGAGGTCGTACTGCTTGAGTTTCTCTCCAGGTGCCGCCGTGCCCGGGGTTTCCACGCCCGCGTTTGCGCTAGCCTCGGCACCCGGCTGCTGGTGAGTCGCTTGATGCTCGCCGTCCGGCTTTGTGGGGCTAGCGGAGCAGGCCGCGAACCAGCTGAGCGTGGCAATCCAGAGAAACATCCAACTGCATAGAGAAAAGAGCACTTTCACCACGAAACTCCCTTGTGTAGACAAGCGACCTGTATGGATCATACCACTGATAATACCAGCATAACATGGTACCATTGCAAACCAAGTACCGCAAAAACCGCGGTACCATTGCAAACCAAGTACCGCAAAAACCGCGGTACCATTGCAAACCAAGTA
>CAZENH010000001.1:153098-320188 GCA_964513625.1 uncultured Myxococcales bacterium
GGTACCATTGCAAACCAAGTACCGCAAAAACCGCGGTACCATTGCAAACCAAGTACCGCAAAAACCGCGGCACTAACGAATCAAGAAACGATTCGTAAATGCCACTAACAAGTGACAGACAGTATAGTTGCCGATTGGGTGGCCGAGTCAAGAAAAAAGGAGAGTGCTTCTTGTGGCGTTTGTCATCCAATCCAAGTGATTTTCGTATAATGTAACACCTCGTTATTGTGAGATAAATCCAGACAGGCTTGATCTAAAAGCATTTCCTTGACAATACATATAGTGACATATAATGTGGTGCTTTGTAAGAGTCGCTACCGCAAAAGAAATTTTCCGGTCGCGTTTATGTTTTGCCAGGCGGAGGAATCTATGGCTCGAAAAAAGATATCGACAACCGTGTACATCACCCAAGAGCAGAGTGATAACTTGAAGATTCTGCACAAGAAGACCAAGGTTCCCATCTCGGAATACATTCGCGAGGGAATCGACCTGGTTCTGGACAGGCACAAGCAGCACTTACCCGGACAGATTTCATTTGAAGACAGGCGTTGAGGTCGCCCTGCAGATGGAAAGAGTTCTGGTCACGGGCGGAGCTGGTTTCATCGGCTCTCACCTGTGCAGGAGGCTTCTTGACGCCGGCTGCCAAGTGACTTGTGCCGACAACCTGATAACAGGCTCACTATCGAATATCGAAGATCTCTTCGGACAGGCAGGTTTCATATTCCTCGAGCAGGACGTAACTAATTTCATTCATGTTCCTGGCAGGCTTGATGCCATCTATCACCTGGCGTCTCCGGCCAGCCCAATCGACTACCTGCAGTTGCCAATCCAGACACTCAAGGTTGGTGCTCTGGGAACCCACAAGGTATTGGGTCTGGCAAAAGACAAAAGAGCGCGTGTTCTCTTAGCCTCCACCTCCGAGGTCTACGGCGATCCACAGGTTCACCCGCAGCCTGAAAGCTACTGGGGTCATGTGAATCCGATTGGCCCGCGCGGCGTTTACGACGAGGCCAAACGTTTTGCCGAGGCATTGGTCATGGCCTATCACCGACACCATGGGCTGGACACGAGAATCGTTCGTATTTTCAATACCTACGGGCCGCGCATGCGAAAGGATGACGGAAGGGTAGTGCCCAACTTTATCTGCCAGGCGCTAGCCTGCGAAGATCTTACCGTCTATGGCGACGGCAACCAGACGCGCTCTTTTTGTTACGTTGACGACCTGGTCAGAGGCTTGATGTTGGCAATGGAAGGCGGAGATGCCGATCCAGTCAATATCGGCAACGACTCGGAAATCACGATTCTCGACTTCGCCAAGGTAGTACTCGATATTACCGGTTCAAACTCTAAACTGGTCCACGAGCCCATGCCGGTAGACGACCCAAAGGTGCGCCGCCCCGATATCTCGAGGGCTCGTAAGCTACTGGGCTGGGAACCCAAGGTGAAACTCACAGACGGCCTGACCAGCGCGGTCGATTACTTCAAGACGCTGACGCGTCAGGCGTGAAAAACATGAAATGTCTTGTCACCGGCGGGGCGGGTTTCATCGGCTCACACGTAGCCGAAGCCTGCCTGGCTGCAGGTCATGAGGTGCTGGTTGTTGATGATCTTTCCAGCGGCCACCTTCGCAATCTCCCTGCTGGAGCCGCTTTTCGCGAATTGGACATTCGCTCTGATGCATTCGGTGATGCAGTACGCGATTTTCGACCGCAGGCTGTATTTCACCTGGCGGCCCAGATGGACGTCAGAAAATCGGTAGCCGATCCCGTGCTGGATGCCTCGATCAACGTACTTGGCACAGTAAGGTTACTACAGGCCGCAACACAGGCCGGTACCGACAAGGTAATTTTCTCATCCACCGGTGGGGCCATATACGGAGAGCAAGATTATTTTCCGGCGACCGAGCAGCACCCCTGCCGACCGGTGAGTCCTTACGGAACTTCCAAACTGTGTGCAGAGAACTATCTGAGACTTTTCGCCCGCAGCGGTGGGCCGACCTGTGTGGCCTTGCGCTATGCCAATGTTTATGGTCCGCGCCAGGATCCCCATGGCGAGGCGGGTGTGGTAGCAATCTTCGCCCGAAAGATGTTGTCGGGCCAGACGCCCGTGATAAACGGAGACGGCAAGCAGACCCGCGATTTCGTATTCGTTACAGACGTGGCGCGTGCCAACCTGCTGGCGCTGAAGACCGATGTCGATGGAGAAATCAACATTGGCACCGGTATCGAGAACGATATTAACACGATCGCGGAAATCTTGCTTAAACATACTGGGTTCTCGGGCAGTCTGCCTCACGGGCCCGCCATGCCCGGCGAACAGAGCCGCAGTTCGATAGATCCCTCGCGGGCCGAGGAGATTCTGGGCTGGAAGGCCCAGATCGAGCTTGACAACGGACTCCGGGAAACGGTTGAGTACTTTCGCCTCAACCCTGAAGAATCGTGAGACGACATGCCTGCAAGCAAAAACATGAATCTGCCAAAATGCTGGAGCCAGCGACTGTGGTGGCTTTTTCTGGTGCTGGGCCTTTTTTGCGCCTACTTCGTGCTGCGAGGCTTTGTACTCGGTTATTGGACCTTCATTGGTCTGCTTGGGCTCTTTTTGGCGGCTTTCGCATCCGCGGGTCACTACTTGGGCACCTACATCGACAGGCACAAGCGCACCGAAGGTGGGCTCAGGCGTCAGGAGCGCAGGCTCGAAAAATCATTGTATAAGTGGCTACGGCGGGTTCTCAGGCGAAAAGGTAACAGGCTCGAGGCAGCCGTCCAGCGCCGACTCGAGGATCGCATATCCAGGTTGGGCGAGTTGCTTGCCGACAAGAACTCCAGCCGTGCCGATTTGCTTGCCGAGCGCAGGCACGCGGAGATGTTCATCGAGGAGCACCTGCTACAGTTCAAGAAGAGCCCCACCCGGGAGTATATTGAGTCCATTGGAGTGGCGGTGATTATCGCGCTCATGCTTAGGGCGTTTGTGATCGAGGCGTTTCAAATACCCTCGGGTTCGATGATACCGACCTTGAGAGTTGGCGACCATATCTTTGTCAACAAGATGTCTTACGGAATCAGAATCCCTCTTCTTCCGCTAAAGATATTCGGCAAAAGGATCCCGGCTGTTTCTTTTGACTGGTCGATGCCCAAACGAGGCGACGTGATTGTATTCATTACGCCGGAGAACGAAGAAGAAGACTACATCAAACGGGTCGTGGCTGTAGCCGGAGACACTATCGAGGTAAAGAACGGTATGGTCGCAATCAACGGTAGTATGCTGCCGGTGGAGCGGGGCAGACCTTTCGTATACGACGATTTGGATGAGGACGGGGCCTTCAGGGGGAGAGTTGCCACAAAGCGTTTCGAGGAGACCATGAACGACGGCGGCCAGCGCAAACATGATATCCTGCGCAGGTCGTGCACTTCATACCGTGATTGCCTTGGAGTGGCCCTGCCCGAGTGCGATCTGAAAACCGGCGATTGCGTGCCTATCGAGTCCGGTTGCGAGCAGGAGACGGGGTTGTGCAACCAGGCGAATTTCGGGCCGCTCAAGGTTCCAGACAATCATGTGTTTTGCATGGGTGACAACCGGGATAATAGCCGCGACAGCCGCGTCTGGGGGCCCGTGCCCATGGAGTTCATCAAGGGCCGGGCGATCTTCATCTGGTGGTCTTACCGAGAGGATCAGGTGCGCTGGGAGAGGATGTTCACGGCAATAAGATAACCTGCTTCGATGGAAGGATCGCACATGAATACTCGTAGGCGAGCATGGGCTGCAAGAGCGGCCTCCGAGAGCGGTAAGATCAACATGCTGGCCGTCTTGCTGATCCTTATTTTGCTCGGCGCCGTTTACTTCGCCATCATGTTGGCGCCGCCCTACATCGAGTATTATAAACTCGACGAGAAAGTCAGGGCGGTGGCCAACCTGTCTCATAGCGAGAAGAACGAGGAAGTCCTGTTGAAGGATCTTCGCCAGGAAGCAAAGATTCTCGAGCTCAACCTCCCCTACGACGCCTTCAAGATCAAAAAAGACGCCGAGGACAAGTGGATCGAAATCTCGTTATCCTATGCTCGGGTTGTGGAGTTAGTGCCATTCAATCAGCATCTTACATTGCACTTCGACATCGATGTGGTCGAGAATTTCTAAGATACTGCAATGCGTCTTGTAATCCTTGGAGCACGGGTCATAGACCCTAGTGTCGGCTTGAGTAGCCCTGCGGATGTGATCATATCCGGCGGGTGCATAGAGCGTGTACTTTCTCCTGATGACTCCGGCACACGTCCGGTTGCGGGCGATCGCCTTCTGGATGCTTCGGGTTGTATTGTCATGCCCGGCCTTACGGATCTGCACGTTCACTTGCGTGAGCCGGGCATGGAGGACGCTGAGGACGTAGCCTCGGGAACCCGCGCTGCCGCCGCGGGCGGTTTCACGAGCATAGTCTGCCAGCCCAATACACGTCCGGTTCTCGATAACCCCGATAGCCTGCGCAGACTCTTGGAGGTCATAGCAAGAAATGCAAGCGTACGGGTTGTGCCGGCCGTGGCTCTCTCGCTGGGGTTGCGCGGAGGTCGGCTCTCAAAAGTGGCCGAGCTGGCGCGCCTGGGAGCCGGTGCACTGAGCGACGACGGCAGGGGCACGCGCGACGTGCGCTTGCTGGGCCGGGCACTTGTGGCCGCTGACGAGGCCGGGTTGCCGGTCATGGTTCACTGTGAGGACCATGCCTTGAGTCGTAACGGCGTCATGACCGCAGGTGCGATTGCCAGAAGCCTGGGTTTACCCGGAATTCCAGCTGCCGCCGAGCGGCTGGCGACGGAGAGGGCTCTTAGGGCGCTACGCCGATATGGTGGCCGCCTGCATGTTCAGCACGTGAGTACGCGTGGCGCACTCAACGCGATCAGACGCGCCAAGGCAATGGGCCTTCCGGTTACCTGTGAGGCGACACCGCATCACTTGTTTCTGGGGAGCGCCGATGTAGGTTTGAGCGCTGGAGCCGACGGGCCGGATCCGAACCTGAAGATGAACCCCCCCCTGCGATCTGCGCGGGATGTGGCCGCCTTGCGGCAGGGACTGGCCGACGGGTCTATAGATGCAGTCGCTACGGACCATGCACCGCATACAAGAGAGGCGAAAGGGCGCGGTTTCATGAAGGCGCCCTTTGGGGTGATCGGGTTGGAAACAGCGTTGGCGCTCGTTCTGCGGCTGGTTGAGGAAGGAGTGATCGATCTCGGCAGAGCTGTCGAGTTGTTGAGTTTGACGCCCGCGAGAATTCTGGGTGGGGGGAGAGGCAATCTGGGGCCCGGGGCGCCGGCGGATGTGACTGTTGTCGATCCTGACGCGAGCTTCGAGGTTTCCAAGGCGTCCACGGTTTCTCGCTCGGCGAATACACCTTTTACTGGCTGGAAGCTCCGCGGAAAAGTAAAATGGACCATCGTCGGCGGACGTGTGGTATACGAATCTTGATCGGAGGATGGAGCTCTTGAAGGCGAGCATCGAGCAGGATTTGTTTGAACGCATCTTGGCGGAGCTGGCCGGCGGAGACTATTCCGATGAGGTCAAGCAGGCGCGCGATGTCTTTTTCGAGCGCCTGCGGGACTTACGTGATGACGACCCCTCGTATGATCGTCTGACTGCCTGCTTTCTGAACTGGTACGTTTTCGACAGGCGCATGAACGGCAGCCTGGAGACTCCGCTGCAGATCTTCGCCAGAGGGGAGAATCTGTCAGCCAGCGAGAAGAACCTGCTGGCCGCTCTGGCCGGCAATATTCACAGCCTCTTCGAGGTGCTGCGTATCGACAAGCAGAGCCTAGAATTGCGCAACCTGTTCAACAACGAGATGCTGCGTGTGACAGAGCGCCGGGTGCTGGCCGGGCTCGATCCCGGCGACATTCTCGAGGCGCGCCTGTTTCCCTTGGATGACAAGCTGGTGTTCGCATCCGGAGCCTATGTGCTGCATCCGCGAGCGGCTCGGAGTTTTATCTGCAAGGCCGCCGAACGCAGTCGCCAGAGCGGTTCTCCTTCTCCCGCTGAGCTGATTATGAGACTCCAGGCTCTGAGCTTCCGCTACCTTGATCGCTTCAATCAGCGGGTTCCGGTAGAAAAGGTATATACCGAGATCTCAGATACTCAGTGACCTAGACTAGTCAGCTGCTTGATGGCCTGGCCCATCTCCTGCAAGTGTTCGGCGGGCATGCGCAGATTGACATTCAGCTTTGTAGGCTTCGAAGAGAAGTCGATAAACAGGCCGCTCTTGGATGGCGGCAGATTCAGCTTGGGGGCCGGCTTGTCCAGGGCGGCGTATGTGCTCTCGATGCCCGCCACGATGGCTCTTGACATCGACATGAAGACGAAACCGCCCGAATCCGATGCGCGTGGTCCGGCGGCGTTAATAAAGGCCGGCGAGGCGCTGAAGCCCTTGCCCTTGCCCCGCGAGCGATCGATGGCTGCCGACAGATCGGCAACGGCCTTCTGACCTATTGCCAGGCCGGCCTTCTTGTCGAAGACGGCCAAGGCCATCTTGAAATCGCCTCCGTAGACATTCTTGATTGCTTTAGCCCGGATCGCGTCCAAGCCCGATGTGTCGAAGCTCATCTTGAAGGACTGCAGCTTGACACCGTCGTGCTCGCCGGCGTCGCTGGGGCCCTCGAGCGAGAACTTGATTCCCATCACATCGCCCTTGTTGCCCAGCAACTTGGCCACCAGCGCGAAGCTTTTTTCAAAGACCTCCCGCGCCTTGGCCTCGTCCTTGACCGTGAAAAATTCAACGGCACTCAGCCCCGTGGCTCCCAGGTTTTCGGAGAAGGCAATCTCGTCGCCCAGGACCTGCCACATCTGCTGAAAGACGGCGATAAGTTCGGCTGAAAGTTCCTTTTCGAAAAATACCTTGAAGATCTCCTTGGTGAAATCAATCAGGTCGGGTTTGAAGAGATCCCACTGGACATTCACGCCCATTACCATGAAGTGGTCTTCCGGCAAGGCATCGATAAGCTTCAGCGGCGAGTGCTTCTGAGCGGCCAGGAGTTTTGCGAAGAAAGAACCGTCCTCGGGCTTGATGCCCATCTCGACGCTTGCCCCGTTTTTGTCACAATCAGCGGCGAAGGTGACTTCTCTCGTTTGATCTAAAAGGGCGATCATTTTGTCGACCATCCAGCCCATGAACCACTGCATCTTCTCGGGATCTGGAAATTGCTGCATGGATCTCCCGGCCGCCAGTTGCCGTTTGAGCATGGCCGGCAGGCCTGCCAGTTCGGTGGCAAAGATCTTCCGCAGGTGATCTATTCGCAGCGTGCCAAAAACCCCGTGGCCCGAAGTGAGCAACTTTCCCAGAATTGGCGCGCCGATCTTCATCGCCTCCCGGTCGTTGGCGACGATCAAGGTGTGATCGCTAAACTTCAAGAATATTGACTGGGTGATTTTTGGGGGCGCCTGTGCGCCACCCTTGTAAACACCATAAGTGTCAACCACGTCGCGGGTCAGCTCGATCACGTCGTCTTGCTCACCCTTTCTGTTCCAGGTGGGTTTTGACGACTCGATCAATGACTGCTTGCTCTTTACAGTGCAAGCCATGACGACCGGAGCCTTGTGCTGTTTGGGGTCGAGTATGAGCAGACCGGCTGGACCGTTGAGATCTACCACGCTGGTATCCTTGAGACCCACTTGCAGAAGACCCTGATAAACTGCGGCGGTTAAAGCGCCCGGGGGTACCGGCCCTACCAGGGCGGCCAGCTTTTCAAGGTCTGCAAAGACGCGGGCGGGCTCGGCGAATATAGCGACGCCGATGGCCTGATCGGGAAGTTCAATCGATTCTGGAAGCGCCGCATCGCGTATAGCTCGCGGGCCTGCAGTACCTTCTTCTTTCTTCTTGCTGCAGGCGATCGACAACGTCAGCATCAAGGTCACGGAAACGACTAGTAGCTTGCGCAGCATGATATTCCTCCCTGGTAACCTCTGGTTCGAGGCGCAATGTACTAGAGGCGCACAGGCTTGACAATCAAAATATCCATGCATCGATTTCGTTGAACAAGTATTCGATGAATGGTAATGCCAGCCGAGATGAAAGCCCGTTACCTGAAATTGTCTTCCGGAGAGATTGCCAAACGCGCACACAAAGCCCGCGAACTAAGTTCACCTTGCCGTCTGTGCCCTAAAGAGTGCGCTGCGGATCGGCCGGCAGGAGAAGAGGGTGAATGCGGGTTGGCCGATCTGGTGCGCATTTCGAGTGCAAATCTTCATCACGGTGAAGAGCCGCCCATTTCCGGAAGTCGCGGCTCGGGGACAATCTTTTTCACCGGTTGCAACTTGGCCTGTATTTTCTGCCAGAACTATCCCATCAGCCAGTTGCGCAACGGGCGCTCCATCCAAGCGGACGAACTTGCGCAGGTCATGCTCGGACTGCAGGCACGCGGAGCACACAATCTCAATCTGGTTACGCCCAGCCACGCCGTGTGGCCCATCCTTGAAGCGCTGGCGCAGGCCGCCGGTAACGGGCTCGAAATGCCGATCGTCTATAACTCGTCAGGTTACGATTCACAAGCGGCGCTCGAACTGCTGGACGGCCTGGTGGACATCTACATGCCAGACCTGAAATACGGCAGCGACGAGGTTGCCGAACGGCTCAGTGGGGCCGACGACTACTGGCAAACGGCCACACGGGCACTTTGCGAGATGCACCGCCAGGTGGGCGATCTGGTGTTAGACGGCGACAGTGGCCTTGCGCTTTCCGGTTTGCTGGTGCGCCACCTGGTGCTGCCGGAAGGACTTTCGGGCACCGAGCGGGTGTTGCGATTCATCGCCACGGACCTGGGCCGCTCCACGGCGGTCAGCCTGATGCGTCAATATTTTCCGGCCAACAAGGCGCTTAGGCTGCCGCCGCTAGACAGATCGCTTTTAACTGCCGAATTCGATGCCGCCCGTGAGATGTTAGAGCGTTACGAACTGGACAACGGCTGGATCCAGGAATGATACTAAGATCATGAGGACTTTCCTGTTTTGCCTGGCCGCCTATCTCGCGGGCAGCCTCAATTTTTCGCTTTTGGTGACCAGCATGCTCGGGCGTGGCGACCTCAGGCGTTACGGTAGCGGCAACCCGGGTGCTACCAACGCTTTCAGGACGCTGGGTCTGCGCTGGGCGATGTTAATCGTTGTGCTGGATGCCGGGCGCGGGTTCCTGATTGTTTTTGCCGCCACCAGCCTGCTAGGCGGATCGTGGCCAACTGTCCTTGGCTGTCTTGCGGTCGTGGCCGGCAATTTGTTTCCTGTCTATCACGGTTTCAGGGGAGGAAAGGGGTTTGCGACCACGCTTGGAATATTTATAGGACTCGAACCCGTCTCGGCACTGGTTGTGGCATGTGTATGGCTGGTGGCGGTATTGATATTTAGAATGGCGTCTGTTGGCAGCCTGGCCGCGGCGGCGCTGTTTCCGATTCTTTTAGCGCTCAGGGGAGGCCGGGGAGACGAGATTATTTTAGCGCTGATTCTTCTGGTTGTAACGATAACGACCCACCGTCGCAACATACGACGCCTGAGACGCGGTTATGAGCACCGCCTCGGAAAATAGAGCGCTATTGTTTACTCGGCGGTGATGCCAGACCGACCTTCAAGGCGCAATCGGTGTGCCTGAATCTCAACCAGGCGACTATCAGCAGGCATCCCGCCGCGCAGGCGCAAAGGCCCAATAGTCCAGCTTCTGGTCCGAAGGGTCCACCTGTCCAGGCAGGGGGCCCTGCCTGCTCAATCGCGATAATGCTCACTCCGAAGGCGCGACCGCTGACCGGAAAACCGAAGACACAACCCTGGAAGAAGTTCCAGCCTATGTGCAGGCCGATGGAGAGACCCAGTTCGGAGGTGATCACAAATGGTAGCCCGAGCATGATGCCGGCAGCCGCCACACCCAGCGTGGACATCGGACTTGCGCCTGGATTCAAGGCATGGCCGCAGCCGAATATCAACGAGGTGGTCACCCATGCCAGTAAGACGGCCGAGCGAGCGCCGATTCCCGGCAGGTTGAATCCTTCGGCCAGGTTGCGGATGTGGTAGCCGCGACTGAGCATTTCTTCGTAGAATCCGACTCCGGCAAAGACGGCGAGCATATACAGCAATTTCGGCCAAAATGTTCCCTGATACGGGGGTGCGCCGAATACTGCATCAACAGACAACCAACCGGCGCCGAATTCGAATGTGAAGATTGCCGCCATCAGGATCCCGCCCAGACAGAGTCCGAAGGCGAAATCGGACCACCAGCGTCGGCTGAAGTGCAGCCCAAGATCTGCAAACGGCCGTCTATCGAAAAACCTGGCAGACAGCGCCAGGCTAAAGACGACAGCCAGGCACTTGGCCATGAAGAAGATCCCGGAATAGACAGCGCCACGTGAAGACAAACGCAGCAGAGAGTTGAAAGACATTCCCTCGGGCAGATGACCAAGCAACATGGCCGCAAGACCAATGATCAGTACCATGGGTGCGCCGATCAGCAAGAGCGTGGCTGCTTGCAAACCAAGCCGCCATGGGCAGCGCGGCCTGCCCTCGGTTTGATTGATGAACAGTTTTTTCACAATAGCCATGCGCGCCAAGAGCTGGATCTCCCTTTTCGAAGATGCTTGGGAGAAAAAGATAGCATATTTTTATTCTTTTGACGCCAGGTTTGGCCTGGGGTAGGATCTTTGGCATGCAGTATATGTACGGGGATTTAACCAAGGCGGGTTTCCAGGACAATGCCCTGGATCTTCTCCAGCGCGTCATCGACATGTCGGTCGAGATGCTGAAGAAGCACCAGGACATCGACAATGCCCTGCTGACCATCCAGGCCGAGAAGAACCGCATGGCGCAGGCGGATGAAGATATCGAAGGCCTGCGTACCGAGTTGCTCAGAGTGCTCCAGGCCAGGACGGCCAATCGACCGGAACAGCACGTGCTTTCGCAGATGGGCCTTGCGGTGAAAGAGACGCTAACCAGGCATGCGGACGAGGGCAAGGCACGTATAAAAGCGCAGGTCGAGGAGGCTGTCCGTGGTATCGAGGTCCAGGTCAGACAGCTTTCGAACCTGGCCTTCGATGCCCTGCGTGAGTTCTTCATGGCCAGCGGCCTGCCGGTAAGGCAAGGCAATCTGCGTTGCCGCTTAGAGGGTCTCACATACAGTGCAGAGTCCGAGATGCTTGATGCCGCCGGCATCCAGTGCCGCTATGTCCTTTCTTGCGGCGCCTCGGAGTTTTTCTCGGGGCCCAAGCGTTTCGGTGACCTGGTGCCGGGCAAGCAGGAGATTCCGCTGGGGACAAAGAAGGCCCGTTTCAAGAAAGAGCCCGTGCTTGAAATGATGCGCATCGACGATGCCATGTTGACTCAGGTTTTCGACAATGAGGAGATCGGCGAATACAGGTTGTCGACCCGCGGAGGGGGTGAGGATGACGGCATCCAGATTCGGGTTGCCAAGAATCCTCCCGGTGGTATCTCGGTGTTCGCGGTTACAAACAATGTCATGGGGCAACAGATCCCGTCCAACCTTTACTCGGACATGCACACCGATTTGCTGTTACGCTTCTGGCAGCAGCTTTCACCGCACCTGATGGCTCTTTATCAGACGAGGGAGAGCCTGGCATCGGTCAACATCGACGGCAAGGATGTCGTAGAGGGGCGACTGTTCGCCGAGGTCGTCAATCGGCTGGTGCGCTACCTGACGCCCATCATTCGCGATATCGATTCGCATACGCCGGTCGACGGGGAACTGAGCCTGTCTGTCGAATATGAAGACGAGGGTCGTCGAGACGTGTTCTTCGTACGCAAGGAAAAGCTGGCCAAGAAAATCGCCGACTTACCGGCTATTCAACGGGCCCTGTTTTCACAGCTGAACCTCGGTGGGCCTCCGGATGCAAAGCCCCATTTAGAAAACACTGTTGAAGTATCGACGGACGTGATCAAGGGTGTTCTTGTGGATGACCCTCAAACAAACGCAGCACCCGCAAAGCCACTCTCCCCGAAAAAAGGCAAGTTCTGAGAAATGAGATCTTTGTCGGCGATTCTTATGCTGCTTGCGCTTTCTGTCGCGGCGAGCGCGGGTCCTATTTTTTCAGCGGGCGACTATCCCACGCTGGATGAGAACATTGCCCGCCACGAGAGGCAGTTTTTCGGTTTCAACTCCTTGCCCTTCGGCTTGTCGTTGGATGCCCACTTGCCGGACGATGCGGCAAAAGCACTGGTAGAACAGTTTCTTGCCCAGGACGCCTCCGACGACGTGCGGGCAGTGACCGGCAAACATCCCTTCGAAATCCTTTCCTCGTACGGCGAATACGGTGATCTCGGCTTTTTCGGCGGCATTGCAGTGGCGGGTACGGCATACGAGTACATGACGCTCAAGCGCGAAGGTGCACAAGTTGATGTTCTCGCGCGCGCCCGCGAACGCGTGATCCGGGCGGCCGAGTCCTGGCATATTTTTTACACGGTCACCGGCGGCGATGGCGTCGTTGCTCGCGGGGTGCGCAGAATGAGGCCCGAAAACCCGGACGATCCACCCATTCCCGGCCCTGATCCGGATTTTATCGATTTATTCGACGAGAGCGGCAATCCGCTGCCGCAGCCGAAGAACAACGGAGCTTACCGTCGCGACAACTCGAGCGGTCTGCTGCCAGACGGCGACTGGAGCTGGATCGACTCTTGCTCAAAGGACCAGATGGTCGGCCAGGTGTTCGGGATGGCAGCCTTGTACGACGCCATGCGTGACGATCCGGACATCGACCAGTCTTTGGTTACCCGCATGCAGGAAGACGCTCGACGGGTGGGCCAGATGCTGATGACCCGCCGCGAGATCTCGGGTCTGGAAGGTCCCAGCGGTCAGGGTAAGTACGATTTGATCATCATGGATGCTGATGGACGCCCCACTAAATACCACGATCTCAACCCCGCCTCGCTGGAAGGGCTGTATTTCGAGGAGGGTACGAGCTTCAACCGTTTCAACACGATAATGGCCATTGGGATTATCGAGGGATTGTTTCACGTCTCGGGAGATCCCGAACTGGAGAGCTACCTCTACGAAGACTTACTCGACGAGCGCGGTTTCCTGGACATGCTGACGGCCACGCAGTCCGAGGGAGCCATCGACTACGTCTACCTGGGCATCAACACCAACTGGGACGACCCGGACATGACTGCTATCGCCCTCTGGTTGGGCATCTACCTCGAGCGTGATCCCGAGGTCACGGACGTCCTGCGCAGCTACCTGGAAAACGGCTGGTGGGACAGGGAGGGTGAGAGCTTCCTTGCTAAAAACGCCAAGCAGCCGCTATGGAACGTGATCTACATGACGCTGACCAATCGCGGTGTGAACGCAGCGCTGGTGGACGCCAGCGCGGATTTGCTGTTGGGCTTCAGCCTGGGGCCCTACTGGAACGACCAGCGTATAAACTGCGACAGCGACGAGCTTGCGGCCGGCCAGTGCCTGGCTATAGACGGCAAGACAATCTTGACCATCGCCGGCCAGGATAGCGGCGGTACTTACATGGCCAGCGAGGCCCTGCACCCCTCAATACGTCCGCCTTCCAATTTCAACTCGCGCTCGAATCCCTTCGAGGTCAACGGAGGCGGTGGCAACAGGCTCAACCCGGGCGGCGATCTGCTGGCGGCCTATTGGATAGGCCGCTACATGCAGCTTACGGCATCCGGAGAAGTGAACCTGTCTCCTTTTGCCCGCAGCCACATGCCCCTGGGCGGCTGCCCGCCGGGAGGTTGCCCGCAAACCGACGGTGGTGTGAACCCCGACGAATCGGATGGTTGCGGGTGTAGTCTGAACGGATCCAATCCTTCTTGGCACTGGATAGTCATCGCTTTTATCGCCCTCAGCACTTTTGCAACAAAGCGCAAAAGAAAGACCAAGCCCTCAAGCGATAGGTGAGCTTGTCGCTGCCAGTATTCTGTTTTCGAAGAGAATATTACGCACAAGAAAACCTGATTTCATCGGAATGTCGACGAAAACACGCTCTGGTCCGTCGGCCCTGCAGTTGGCTGTTCTGAGCACTTCGGCCAGTGCTGTGCGGCTGCACTTAGCCACAGCTTCACAGGCGGTCCAGAGTCGGGTGGCGGGCAGCGGATCGGCGGGCCAGCTTGGAAAATAGCGTTCTATCACGCGTACGCAACGCTGGTCTACCGGCTCGATATCGACACCGACACGTTTACCACAAGCCGCCATGGCTGCTAAGACATAGTAGCTGTCATGGGCCACCGAGACCGGGACCGAACGCCCGTCTGGGAACAGGCAGCATGAGGGCGTGTCGATCATGCGACAGGTCTCGATGAAGCGAGATTCGATCTCGGGTGCCAGGCGATGGCCTAGGCGCTTGATGGCAACCCGGGAGGCGAGCCAGGAACGCCTGCGCCCTATGCCGATTCTTCCAAAGAGTTGCCGCTCGGTAGGGGTCAGCAGCGACTCGGCCTCGTGGCAAGCCTGTTCAATTGTGACGAGTTCGATATCGAGATCGTGCCACCCGGGCGCTTGTGTCAAAGGCCTTATGAAAGATCCCGTGCTCAAAGCATGCCCCCATTGATTCCGATCACCTGGCCGGTCAGGTAACTGGCCCGGTCGCTTACCAGGAAAACAGCCACCTCGGCAACTTCTTCGGGTGTTCCCAGCCGGCCCTGTGGAATGAGCTTGAGCAGTTCCTGCTGGTCGACCTTGGTCGCCCGAAACATGTCTGTATCGATGAATCCCGGCGCTAAGGAGTTCACCAGGATGCCGCGGGAGCATAACTCTGCGGACAACGAGCGGGTTGCGCCTATCAGCCCGGCCTTGGCGGCCGAGTAGTTGACCTGGCCGGGATTGGGCGCAAGCGCCGCCATGGATGAGATGTTGATGATACGGCCCCAGTTCTGCTTGAGCATGCCCAGAATGCAGGGCCTGGTAACGGCGTAGAAGCCTGTCAGAGTCGTATCGATTACCTTTCTGAAACTCTCGAACTTCATGGCTGGAAACAGCATGTCGCGGGTTACGCCGGCGTTATTGACCACGATGTCGATCGGGCCGTGATGCTTTATAAAGTCCTTGACCGTGCTTGATGCATTTTCGGCGTCCGAGACGTCGAACTTGAGAAGCTGACACTCGCCACCCTCGTCGCGGATCTCGGAAGCGACTGCCTCGGCCTGTTGATCGCGACTCAAGTAGTTGAGCACCAAGCGGTGACCGTCGCGCGCAAGGGCAAGGGCGATGGCTTTGCCAATCCCGCGGCTTGCCCCGGTTACGATGGCCTGGTGCTTCATGCATGCCTCTCAAATGGCCTGGATTAGAAAACCCATCTGGGCGTGGAGCCGATTCTCGGCCTGATCGAAGACGACCGATTGCGGGCCATCGATGACCTGATCGGTGATCTCATCCTCCCTGTGGGCCGGAAGACAGTGTAGCACAATAGCGTCTGGTTTGGCCATGGCCAGTGCCTTGGCATTCAGTTGGAAGGGGCGCATGACTTGTTCACGTTTCTTTTTCTCGCTCTCCTGGCCCATGCTGGCCCAGACGTCGGTGTAGACGGCATCGGCACTACTAAGAGCCTCGGCCAGGTCGTGGGTGACGGATAATTCCGACCCCGTGCCTGACGCGATTTTTCTGGCGTCTGCGAGAATCTCGGCATTGGGATCGTATCCTTCGGGAACCGCCAGGCTCAGGTGCATGCCGACCTTGGCGCAGCCGAAGAGCAGGCTGTGGGCGACGTTATTGCCGTCGCCCAAAAAGGCCATTTTCAGCCCGGCCATACGTCCCTTTTTCTCGCGGACCGTCTGCAGGTCTGCCAGGATCTGGCAGGGGTGCAACTTGTCGGACAGCCCGTTTATCACAGGCACACTTGCGTTTGCGGCCAACTCGACGACGTCTTTGTGATCAAACACGCGGGCCATTATCGCTTCGGCGAAACGCGACAGGTTCCTGGCGATGTCTGCTGTGGATTCGCGCTTTCCGAGCTTGATGTCCTCGGGGCCGAGGTAGATTGCGTGCCCGCCGTAACGGTGCATGCCGGACTCGAACGACATACGGGTTCTCAACGAGGGCTTCTGGAAGACCATCGCAAGAGTCTTGCCGGCAAGCGGCCTGAAATCGTCTTTCTGGTAGTGGCGCAGCTTGAGCGCGGCGGCACTATCCAATATCTGCCTGATTTCCTCCGAGGTAAAATCCGCAAGTGATACGAGGTGTCTGCCCTGCAGCGAGACCGTCATGCCTTCCTCCTCATGAGAACTTCTTCTTGATAAGCTCGGCTAATGTAGGTTCGCCATGATCCGCCAGATCGTAGTAGACCCGCATGGCCGGCTTGTCGATCTTGATTACTTTACGAAGATCAATTGGAGTGCCGATCAGCACCAGATCACAGTCAACGGCGGCAATCGTATTCTCTAGATCGCGAAGCTGCTGGTCGTGGTAACCCATGGCCGGCAGCAGCGCCCCGACGTGGGGATATTTCTCGAAGGTCGCTTGTATAGTGCCGACGGCGGCGGAGTGCGGATCGACAATCTCCGCGGCGCCGGCCTGCTTGGCCGCAAGGGTCCCCGCGCCGTAGCTCATCTCGCCGTGAGTCAGGGTCGGTCCGTCTTCGACAACCAGCACGCGCTTACCCTTCACCCTCGCCGGATCCTCGACGGTGATTGGTGAAGCACATTTTACAATGACGGCATCGGGGTTGATCGAGCGGATGTTCTTTTCGACCTCGGCCACCCACTCGGGCTTGGCCGATTCGACCTTATTGATAAGAGCGACATCGGCCATGCGCAGGTTGGTCTCGCCGGGGTAGTAACTGAGTTCGTTGCCCGCCCGGTGCGGATCTACAAGCACCACGTGCAGATCGGGCTTGTAGAATGGCAGGTCGTTGTTGCCGCCGTCCCAGACGATGACGTCGGCCTCCTGCTCGGCCTGGGCCAGGATCTTGCCGTAATCGACTCCGGCGTATACAACGGCGCCGCTCTTGATGTGCGGCTCGTATTCCTCGCGCTCCTCGATGGTGCACTCGTGGCGGTCCAGGTCTTCCATAACCGCGAAGCGCTGGCTCACCTGCTTGGCCAGGTCGCCGTAGGGCATCGGGTGTCTGATGGCGACCACCTTTTTTCCCATCTCGTGCAGGGCGGCGATGGCGTAGCGCGTGGTCTGGCTCTTGCCCACGCCGGTCCTGACGGCGCAGATGGCAAGCAGCGGTTTTTTCGACTTTATACAGGTGGCCTTGGGTCCTTGCAGGATGAAATCGGGTCCGCCTGCCAGCACCTGAGAACTCTTGTGCATGACCACCTGGTGGGGAACATCGCTGTAAGCGAAGACCACCTGGTCGATCGAGTGCTTGCGGATCAGTTCGTCGAGTTGCTCCTCGGCGTAGATCGGGATACCTTTCGGGTAGAGCTTGCCGGCCAGCACGGCCGGGTAGGTCCGGCCGCCGATCTTGGGAATCTGGGTGGCGGTGAAGGCAACCACCTCGTAACTCTCATTGTCTCGAAACACCGTGTTGAAGTTATGAAAATCACGCCCCGCCGCGCCCATGATAATGACTTTTTTCCTATCCATTTTCACAACCTCCTGTCTGTACAATATTTGTGAGTGTCGATTGAAGCTGTAGCCGATGGAGCACGTCCTGTCAAGCGGACCTTTGTTGCCGACCGACCCATTCCGTGACTACAATCGGAGCGTTCCTTGGGAACTGGCTGAGGTGTTCGTAATGACGGTTAAAGAAAAACCTGCCGGAAAACAGAGGAAGCGGCTGCTGTTTAGCGTGATACTGGTGCTGGTCGCCATCGCCGGGGGAGCAGCTGTATGGTATCTTGGGCTTTTCCGCCCGAGCGCGCTCGACGCGGAAGAGTGCCGGGTTGCCAGGCAGGCGAACAGCAAGCAGGGCTGGCAGACTTACCTGAAACAGCAGCCTGAAGGGGCTTGTAAGGAAGAGGGCTGGAAGCAGCTTGCGGCGATCGCTTCGAAAGAGCGGGAAAAGCGTGCCAGGATAGAATCCGAGAAGCGAGCCGCCGAGGAAAAGTTGCTCATCCAGGCCAGAAAAGAAGCCGAAAAACGTGCGGCCGAGGACGAGAAGTTGCCGACAGGGGAAGGGGGGGAGAAGCCGGTGCCGCAGAAGGAAAAACGGCCCGTCAGGATAGTCAAGGTCAAACAACCGGACAAGAATCTTTATTGGCTGCGTTGCCCGCTTGGGCAAACGTACAACGGTTCCACCTGCAAGGGAGAGGCCATAGTAATGTCTTGGAAAGAGGCACTCAAGGCCTGTCCCAAGGGATTCCGCCTGCCAAAAAGGAAGGAAATCGTCTCGTTGCTTGGAGGCTGCGACTCCGATGTGCATCAAAAGAAATACGGCCACTGCACTAAGTGCGAAGAGAGCAAGACTTGCTCGTCCATGTTAGGCAAGGACGGCGGTCGTTATTGGTCGTCAGACGTCTACGCCTCTTCCGAGAAGTTCGCGTGGATGGCCTTTTTCAAAAGCGGCATCGTAGTCTATGACTTCAAGAAGAATCTCAACCACGTGCGTTGTCTGCAAGCCGGTAGATAAATGACCTGGACGCCGGGGCACGGGGAGATCATTATTGACAGCCGTATCTAGACACTTGTATAGGCTAACACGTTGCATTTGGCTCAAATTAACCGAAGGCTTCAAATGACACATTTTTCGGTCTTGTGCCGTGCCTTTTACGGTGCCAATCTGGTGCATTGCTTTACTCCATGAACGAGCCCGGCACATCAACCACGCGCCCGCTTGCGCCCATTCGCGCGGGCAACCTGGTGATGCGCTTCGGCGAGCGTCCCTACATCATGGGCGTGCTCAACGTCACTCCCGACTCGTTCTCGGACGGCGGGCGTTTCTTCGATCACGACAAGGCCGTCGAGCAGGCCCTAGCCATGGCCGAGCAGGGTGCCGACATCCTCGACATCGGGGGCGAGTCGACCCGCCCGGGCTCGGAGGCCGTGGCGCCCGAGCAGGAGATCGAACGCGTCTTGCCGGTGATCGAGGCCCTGGGCAAATATGTGAGCCTGCCGATCTCGATCGACACGACCAAGAGCGAAGTGGCCCGGGCAGCCATTGAAGCCGGGGCCGCCATGGTCAACGATGTTAGTGCCCTGCGATTCGATCCGGCCATGGCAGAACTGGTTGCCGCAAGCGCTGTGCCGCTGGTGGTCATGCACATGCGAGGCGTTCCAAAGACGATGCAGTCGGAACCGATAGTCTACCGCGATCTGATGGGCGAGATTCGCGCCTTTCTGGCCGAGGCCGTCGAACGTGCCCGGCGGGCCGGTATTTCCGAACAAATGTTGATAATCGATCCGGGTATTGGCTTCGGTAAGACCGCCGAGCACAACCTGATGATCCTGAAACGCCTGGGAGAACTGCGCAAGCTCCATAGACCGATTCTGGTTGGAGCCTCACGCAAAGCCTTCATCGGCAAGGTGCTCGATGTCGAGGTAGGAGGACGTCTCTTTGGCACTGCCGCGGCCGTAGCGGCGGCGGTGCTCTCAGGGGCCCAGATCCTCAGGGTGCACGACGTCGGGCCGATGCGCCAGGTGGCTGACGTTGCCGCCGCAATTTATCGCGAGAGTCTTCCTACCGGAAGAGTCTGAGGCAGACTGGGGATACAATGCGTAAACTCTTTGGAACAGACGGAATCCGCGGTGTGGCCAATGTCCACCCGATGACCTCTGAAATCGCCATGCAGCTCGGGCGTGCCGTGGCCTACATCTGCAGCAACGGAAAGCGCCGCCACCGGGTGCTGATCGGCAAGGATACACGTCTGTCAGGCTATATGCTGGAGACTGCCATGGCCTCGGGTGTGTGCTCGATGGGTGTGGATGTCTTGCTGGTGGGCCCCATGTCTACGCCGGGCATCGCCTTGCTTACCAGCACTATGCGCGCCGACGCGGGAGTGGTTATCTCGGCCTCGCATAATCCTTTTCAGGACAATGGCATCAAGATCTTCACCTCCAGCGGCTACAAGCTGCCCGATCAGGAAGAAGAACACATCGAACGGCTGATGTTCGGAGGAGACATTGACCACCTGCGCCCGACCGCCCAGTCGGTCGGCAAGGCCTTCCGCATTGACGACGCCGTCGGGCGTTACATTGTCTCGCTCAAGCACGTCTTTCCTTCCGAACTCACTCTGGCCGGCATCAAGATCGTGGTCGACTGCGCTAACGGAGCAGCATACCGCGTGGCCCCGGCCGTCTTCGAGGAACTGGGAGCCAAGGTGGTCAGCATGGGTGTCAAGCCGGACGGCCGCAACATCAACAAGCGCTGCGGCTCGCTTCACCCCGAGGGCATGTGTCAGGCGGTAAGAAAGCACAAGGCCCAACTGGGGATCGCGCTCGATGGTGACGCCGACCGGGTGGTCATCGCCGCGGAGAATGGAGAGCTTTTAGACGGCGATCACCTGTTGGCCATCTCGGCCAGGCACATGCTCTCAAAAAAGGCGCTGGCCAAGAAAACGGTAGTCGCCACGGTGATGAGCAATTTGGGACTCGAACGGGCTCTATCCGGCATGGGTATCAAGCTCGCGCGAACCCCGGTGGGTGATCGCTACGTGGTCGAGCGAATGCGCCGAGGCGGCTACAACCTGGGTGGCGAGCAGTCCGGCCATCTAATATACCTCGATCACGCTACTACCGGCGATGGAGTGGTCGCTGCTCTGATGCTGCTGGCGGTCATGCTGCGCGAGGAGCGCCCTCTTTCAGAACTGGCCCAGGTGATGCAGCCTGTGCCGCAACTGATCGTCAACCGGGTTGTGGGCGAGAAGAAGCCAATCGAGTCGTTACCAAAAGTCACCAGGGCGATTGCCAGGGTGGAACGAGTACTGGGCAAGAAAGGCCGGGTGCTTGTGCGATACTCGGGGACGGAGAAAAAAGTGAGAGTAATGATCGAGGGTCCCGAGATAAAAAAAATAGAGACCTACGCCGCAGAGATTGCCGATGCGTTCGGCGCTTAGTATGGAGGACGCTGATGAAAGAATTCACTCTTGGAATCAACGTAGATCACGTGGCTACCCTGCGCCAGGCGCGCGGGACACATTATCCAGACCCGGTGACGGCCGCTGCGATTTCCGAACTGGGCGGCGCCGACCAGATAACGATTCATCTTCGGGAAGACAGGCGCCACATCCAGGAGCGCGATCTGAGAATAATGCGAGAGACGGTTCAGACGCGTTTGAATTTGGAGATGGCCGCCACAAAGGAGATGGCCAAAGTGGCTTACGAGTTCAAGCCGGACATGGTCACCCTGGTTCCCGAAAAGCGCGAAGAGCTGACCACCGAGGGCGGACTGGACGTGGCTTTACAGCGCGAGTCGATTCGGGAGCAGGTGCGTTTTCTCAAGGATGGAGACATCAAGGTCAGCCTGTTCATCGACCCGGATATTGACCAGATCAGGGCGGCTCACAAAGTGGGAGCCGACGCCGTTGAACTGCACACCGGCGCCTACTGCGATGCGCGCAGCCTGCAGATACGAGAAAAGGAACTCGAGCGCCTCGTGGACGGGGCCAAGACCTGTGCCAAGATAGGCTTGGCAGTCTACGGCGGCCATGGCCTCAACCTGCAAAACGTGGCCGCGGTAGCCTCTATTTTGGAGATTACGGAATTCAACATCGGCCACAGCATCATTTCCCATGCCCTGTTCGTGGGCATCGAGCGTGCAGTGCGCGAGATGAAGCAGGCAATTTCCCAGGCTCGCGCATAAGGTTTGGAAAATGGCCATAGCGCTTTTCAATGCCGCCGAGATGCGTGAGCTCGATCGGATTGCGATAGAGGAAATCGGCATCCCGGGACCGGTGCTAATGGAGGTGGCCGGCCGCGGCTGCGCCGAGGCGATTGAGAATCTGCTGACCGAGGGTCGACTTGGAAAGGTTGCGGTCATATGCGGCAAGGGCAACAACGGTGGAGACGGCCTGGTAGCCGCCCGTCATTTATCGCAAGCCGGACACGAAGTAGATGTCTTCTTGCTGGCAAAACCCAAGAGCCTGACCGGGGACGCGGCTTTGAACCTGGGCATACTCGGAAGATTGGGACAGGTCGTTCGACCGGTCACCGATGCCCAGGCGTTGTCGGCTCTGCGATTTGACGAATACGATGTCATTTTAGACGCCATTCTGGGCACCGGGCTCTCCAGTGATGTGCGTGGTTTCTTTGCTCAGGTGATCGAGGCAATCAACTCCTCGGGCACTCCGGTGGTTGCGGTCGATATGCCTTCGGGTATTTCCGGTGACAGCGGCCGGGTGATGGGTACCGCCGTGCGGGCCGCGCAAACCGTCACTTTCGCCCATCCGAAGCCGGGCCAGGTTGTTTTTCCGGGCGCGAAGTTCACAGGCGATGTGAGCGTGGTTGATATCGGCATCCCGCGCGGAATCGGGCCTGCGGCCGAAGGGTCCACGACCTGGCTGCTGACGGACTCGGACATGGCCGTCCACCTGTACCGTCGCGCTGCGGATGCACACAAGGGAAGATTCGGCCACCTGGTTGTCGCCGCAGGCTCCATAGACAAACCAGGAGCGGCTGGTTTGTGTTGCAGGGCGGCAGTGCGCGCCGGGGCGGGTCTGGTGACGCTTGCGGCCAAGAGGGCCGTTCTCGAAAGAGTCGTGATGGGCGCGATAGAGTTCATGGGTGCCGGAGCATCTTCGTTTGAGGAGCTGGCCGGTCTCTGCAAGGGCAAGCAGGTGCTGGCGGTTGGTCCCGGGCTCGGTACATCAGAAGAGATGGCCGTCCTGTGTCGTAGGCTAGCCGCCGAGATCGAGTTGCCGGTTGTAATCGACGCCGACGGTTTGAACAACCTGGTCGGGCACATGAACCTGATTTCGAAATGCGATTATCCACGCATCTTGACGCCGCACCCGGGGGAAATGGCACGCCTGCTGGATACGACCACGGCCGAGGTGCAAAACGACAGACTGGCCGCCGCCAGGCGACTGGCCGGCGAGTGTGGCTGCGTGGTCGTGCTAAAGGGTGCGGGCACGATAGTCGCCGACCCCGCAGGTTTGGCCTACGTGGTTCCAACGGGCAACCCGGGCATGGCGTCCGGCGGCACCGGCGATGTGCTGACCGGGATCATTGCCTCCTTCGTTGCCCAGGGACTTTCGGCCCTTGATGCGGCCTGTCTAGGCGCCTATCTGCATGGAGGGGCGGGTGACCGGGTGGCGTTGCAGAAAGGGCAGCATGCTTTGACGGCGGGCGACATCATCGAAATGCTGGGCGAGGTAATGCTGGAATACGAATCTTTTCGGGACGGGGATGAGTCTTGAGATCTTCAGCAATTCGGCCGCGGAGACCCGCGCGCTGGGACGACGGCTGGGCGAGCTGAGTCTGCCGGGTGACTGGATCGGATTGACCGGCGAGCTGGGGGCGGGCAAGACCTGCCTGACACAGGGATTGGCGCAGGGAGCCGGGGTGGATGAACGGGTAGCTGTCACCAGTCCCACCTACGTGATTTGCCAAAGCTATCCGGGTCGCCTGCCGGTTCACCATCTGGACCTGTACCGTTTGACGAGTCCCGTCGAACTTGCCGAGATCGGCTACGATGAAATGGTCTACGGGGACGGAGTATGCGTCGTCGAGTGGTTCGAACGCATCGCGGCGGCCCGTCCGGGTTTCGGGCTGAGTCTCAGGCTCGAAATCATAGATGAATCGAAACGCCGAATATTCATCGAAGAAGAGGGTATTCGTGGCATACAGTTATCCTCTAAACTCAAACAAGTACTTTAATTATTTATTGACTAGCGACGACCGCTACCGACTGCCTGGTAGACTGTCTTGCCGCGCTTTACCACCAATTGGGTTTGTCCGACACCGAAGTGGTAGACCAGATTGCGGTAGTCTGGAGAGTCTAGCACCAAAATGTCTGCCTGCATCCCGGGCATCAGCGCGCCCAACTCATCCGAGGAGGCGATAGCCGCGGCCGCCCAACGTGTTGTGCCTAAAAGCGCCTCGCGTGGATAGAGGCCGTTTTCCAGGCAGGCCATGTTGAGCATCAGAGGCAGGTTTTCGCTCATGCACGAGCCGGGATTGAAGTCGGTAGAGACGGCTACGGAGCAACCCGCGTCGCAAAGCTTGCGTCCGGGAGCGAAGCTCTTCTTTCCAAGAAAGTAGGTTGCGCCCGGCAGCAGCACGGCGACGGTATTGCTCGCGGCCAGGATCTTGATATCTTGATCACTGAGCTGCTCGAGGTGGTCTACCGAAGATGCGCCGAGTTCCACGGCCAACTCGACAGACCCGCTGTGAGTGAGTTGCTCGGCGTGCAGCTTTGGTATGAGACCGTGCGCAATGCCCGCCTCGAGCACCTCGCGCGACTCCGACAAATCGAAGGCGCCCTGCTCGCAGAAGACATCACAGAAACGAGCCAGCCCCTGCTCGCTAACCGCGGGGATCATCTTTGAGACTACCAGGTCCAGGTACTTACGGCGCCGGGAGCGGAATTCAACTGGAAGAGTATGGGCGCCGAGAAATGTAGGCACCAGGTCAACCGGATGCCTGCGGTCCACCTCGGAGATCACCTTCAACATCTTCAGTTCGGACGGCAAATCCAGGCCGTAGCCGCTTTTTATCTCGACCGTTGTGACACCCAGCGATAAAAAGGTGTCAAGGCGGCCAAAGAGCATTGACGCCAGCGCCTCCTCGGATGCCTCGCGGGTCGCCTTTACGGTGGCATGGATACCGAAACCCTCGCTCAGGATCTCCTCGTAGCTGGCGCCCGAGATGCGGCGGGCGAACTCGTGGGCTCGCGAACCGGCAAAGACCGAGTGAGTATGACAATCGATTAACCCGGGCATGGCGGCCGAGCCCCCGGCGTCTATGATTTCGGTCTCTTCATCGACCGACACTGCGGCGGCAAGTTCTCTCTCGCGACCGGTCCACAGGATCAGCTCACCCTTTATGGCCACTGCCGCGTTTATCACCAATCCCAGTCCTGCCACCGGATCCGCGCCAGCGTCACCCCGGCCGCCGGATGCCGGATCCATGGTCAGTAGCTGGCCGATGTTCCTGATGACCAGGTCTGCGTGCTCACTCAAAACATCCTCCAAGGATAGAGGTCGATTCATATCATTTTACATTTTCCAGAAAATGTAAAACGATGTAGTCCGACATGGGAACTAGGCAAGAAGTCGGAATATTCGTGGTATTGCTCTTGCTTGCTGTGGCGGGGATCTTCGAGTCTTCGTCGGCAAGGGTCGCCGCCGAGGATTTCGGGCGGCACAAATCCCGATCGGCTAAGGAAATGAGTCAAAACTGTAAGGCCGGGCCGGGGAACATCACAGCCCGCCAGCGCCTGCTTCTTGGCCTGCGTATACCCTTGGACACGGCTTCCGAGGATGATCTGACCGCCATTCCGGGCATCGGGCCTTTTTTGGCGAATGGGATAGTGCGGGCCAGGCAGGGCAGGCCCGGCTTCCAATCGCTCGATGACCTGCTCGAGGTACGAGGCATAGGAGCCAAACGGCTGGCGATGATCCGTCCCTACCTATGCCTTGCAGACACAAGCGGGCCATGAATGCACAGGGGCTGAGCCCCTGATGCTCGACTTCTGCGCTTGACGCCTAGTGAGACGAGACCTATAATGCCTGTTGTCGGTTTAGTGCCTTCCACGAGACCCGCTCGGTCGGGATGGCCCATGACACGTCTTTCATAAGGGACGTTTTTTTGAAGCAGAGCCATAAAACAATTCTTCTCTGGATTTTGCTGATTGCCATGTTCATCAGCTTTTACCAGATCTTCTCGAGTTCTCCCCAGGAGGGCAAGGTTATATCCTTTTCCGAGTTCTGGGACGAGGTCGAGAAGGATAACGTACGCAATGTCGTGATCAAGGGCAATGAATTGTCCGGCGAGTTCGTGAAGGGTGGCGGCAAGCAGGCCTTCCAGACCCGGGCCTTGTTGACCGATGATCTCATTCGCGACATGAAGAAACACAAGGTTGTGGTCAACGTCGAGAAGGAGGAGGAGAATCCGTTCTGGCAGTCCGCGCTTCTGAGTTGGCTGCCGATGATCTTCCTGTTTGTCATCTTCATCTTCTTCATGCGGCAGCTTCAGGCGGGCGGCGGAAAGGCCATGTCCTTCGGTAAGTCCAAGGCGCGTCTGTTGAATTCTCAGACCAATAAAGTCACCTTCAAAGACGTGGCGGGAGTCGAGGAGGCCAAGGAGGAACTGCAAGAAATAATCCAGTTCCTCAAGAGTCCCAAGAAGTTTACCCGCCTGGGCGGACGCATTCCCAAGGGCGTGCTGCTCATGGGCCCTCCGGGCACGGGCAAGACACTTCTGGCCCGGGCGGTTGCTGGCGAAGCGGGCGTGCCCTTTTTCAGCATCTCGGGTTCGGATTTCGTCGAGATGTTCGTCGGCGTTGGTGCCTCGCGTGTACGCGACCTGTTCGAACAAGGCAAAAAACATGCCCCCTGCATCATCTTCGTCGATGAGCTCGACGCCGTGGGTAGGCATCGAGGAGCCGGTCTGGGCGGGGGACACGACGAACGCGAACAGACGTTGAACCAACTGCTGGTCGAGATGGACGGCTTTGAATCAAACGATGGTGTGATACTGATGGCTGCCACTAATCGGCCGGACGTCCTCGATCCGGCGCTACTTAGGCCCGGACGCTTCGATCGCCGGGTAGTAGTGCCGCTGCCCGACCTGCGCGGCCGCCTTGGTATATTGCAGGTGCACTCCAGGAAAGTTCCGCTGGCTTCCGACATGAAGCTCGAGGATATCGCCCGAGGTACCCCGGGATTTTCCGGCGCCGACCTGGAAAACCTGGTTAACGAGGCCGCCCTGCTGGCAGCCAAGACAGGCATGGACAACGTCAGGCAGGGCGAGTTCGAGATGGCCAAGGACAAGGTCTTGATGGGCACCGAGCGCAAGTCGATGATCATCAGCGAACAGGAAAAGCGCCTGACGGCCTACCACGAGGGTGGGCATGCTCTGGTGGCCAGGTTGTTGCCCGGCACCGATCCGGTGCACAAGGTAAGTATCATCCCGCGCGGCCTGGCCCTGGGTGTTACTCAGCAACTTCCATCAGAAGACCGGCACACGACCTCGAAGACCTATGCGGCCAACCGTATTCGGGTTCTGTTGGGCGGGCGGGTTGCCGAGGAACTGGTGCTCGAAGAACAGACCACCGGCGCCGGCCAGGATATAACCCAGGCCACCGATTTGGCCCGCAAGATGGTTTGCGAGTGGGGCATGAGCAAGAAGCTGGGCCCGTTGACTTTCGGCAAGAAAGAAGAACAGATATTCCTCGGGCGCGAGATTGCCCAACACCGTGATTATAGTGAGCAGACCGCAAGGGAGATCGACGGTGAGGTGCGCCAGATCGTCGAGGAAGCATACGATGATGTGCGCAAGCTGATTTCCGAGAACCTTGACATTCTGCACCGCATGGCAGAAGCGCTTTTGATCTACGAAACGCTCGAGGGTGGAGACGTCGACAAGCTAGTTCGCGGTGAATCTCTCGATCGTCCAAAGCCTTTGGAAACACGTCTGGTCAGCCCCGAAGACGTGGTCATTGGCAAAGAGCGCAATGACGACGGCAATAAGAAGGCGCCCCCTAAGCCCGAGCCCGAACCGGGCGTGGCATAGTGTCCTACGCTACATCGCAAGCTTGGTTTTTCCCGCAGCCAGAGTGTAGCTTGTGATCTTGGTGTCGAACTTGTGTCCGTCCCAGGTGATTTCGTGACGCTTGATCAAAATTGGACGCCGGGCCGGCGGGGTCATGAGGACGGCCCTTAGTTCAATCTGTTCGGGATTGCCCGACGGCAACAGTATGGCCGACAGACCTGTCTTGGCCGCATCGGTGGCTTCACCGACTGAAATCTGGCTGTTCTTTCTCAGCGCTGCCAACTGCAATTCGGCTGACAGGTCTTCCCAGGTGATGATTAACAAGCTGCCCTTGCCGCGGAACAACTGCAGTTGCTTTAGCTTGCCCTGAATACTCTTGGCAGCCACACCCTTGGGCGGGTCGGCAAGAAGCCTGGCCAGCCTGGTCGCCGACCAAAGCCGGGCCCAGCGACGAGGATCTTCCGGCCCTGGACGGCCGGGAGCGCTGGACACCTTGCGTTCAAGGCGCAGGGCCTGATCCAGGCGTCCGGCTCCGGCGGCAGCGGCCGCCAGTCTCAGCCAGTATAGTGGCTGACGGGGATCCTTGTGTGTCAATGTCTCGTACTGACTGTAGGCCGGGTCGTACCAACCATGAGCCAGGAATATGTCTCCCAACAGGCGCCTGGATAAGACACTGCCGGGGTCGAACTCGACGATCTCGGAATATGTACGAACCGCCTCGTCGATGAGTTTCTTGGAAGCCAGGACATCACCAAGTTCGCGGGCAAGATAGGGCGTGATCAGTCCCGAGTCTCTCAATCTGCGGCCCTGGATCAGGGCCTCGTCCAACTGATTGTTTTTTACGAGCAGGTGCATCAGGCGGACGATGCCGTTTGGATCATCCGGAGCGCGCGCCATGATCTGCCGCAAGCGTTCGATGCGCTTGCTGACGTCAGCAATTGCGGTCAACTCGTTGTCGACGCTGGCCCAGTTTATCTTGCCGCGGAAGAGAATATTCTCGACCACGGCGATGACTTGCTGATCAACCGCCCGACGAAGAATCAGGCGCGCCAGGTAGTGCTGAATCTCGGGCCGTTGCGAGAAGAACTCGAGAACGTACGCCGCGCTGCCCTCGTCCTTGATGAATGGTCTGAGGACACGGAAGAATGCCGCCTCGGATCGCCAATCGGAGATCTCGCAAGCCGCGCGTGCCGCCTGGTAGCGTGCCACTATTTCCTGGGGACTGCGCGCCGTACGCATTCGCTTTCGCCATAATATGACTCTTTGGTGAAGCGAGCGCCGGGAGACGTCGGAGCAAGTCTTCATCAATGAGTCCAGGTGCAGGCTGCCGGCGGAACCTCTCTTGTCGCCGTCCCTGGGTTTTCTCAACTCGCCGGCGGCCGCCTTTGCTTCCAAACCCGGCAGGCTCTTGGCTGGCACTGCCATTTCTTCTTTGGCAACACCCCGGCCGCTAAACGGTTTTGAGTTCTTATGCTGGTATTCCCTGTTGACAGCAAGGCCGGGCCTTCTGGCCACATCGTCGGTAGTGGGGGCTGGCCCAGGCGCGCTCGTGGCCGACTCCTGGGCCGCCTTCTCGCGGCTACAGCCGAAGCCGACGCTGTCTGACGCGATCTGCGCGTAGTCGACCGATTGCTCTCCTCCTCTGACCCACTCTGACAGGCGCACACCCCTGAGAAAAGAGTTGTTGCGAAAAATTCCCTGTTGCCGGAAGGCTTGTTCACTCTCGAGGGCCAGGATACTCGTAAAGGGAGTCATCAGGCCGTAGTCTATGCCCAGCTTCATGATCTTACCGCGCCGCGACTCGATATCGGTCGCGGAGCCCGTCAATCTGCGCAAGTACTCGGCAGCCCACAGGCGAGCGACAAAAGAAGCGGCGATGCTGGAGTCCGGGCTGATCATGTATTCCTTTTCGACCTTCTCTCCTGCCAGTTTGCCCTTGACTTCTATTTTCACCGGAATGGGATGGTGAGTTCTGGCAAGCACCAGGACTTGTTCGCCATACTTCACCTTGCCGTTTGCCGAGACGAAGACCTCATCTAGGCCCGCACCAAGATCCATGTCGAAATCCGTCATGGTCGGGGTCTTTAGTGCGGCAACCAACTGCAACACTTGCTGATTGATTTGTTCACTAGCGCCTACCTGGAATGCCTCGCCTCCACCGGCCCGGGCCAAAGTAGCCAACAGCGAGTAGTTTGCTCCGGGGCCGACACCCACAGTGAAAAGGCGGGCTTTCGAGCTGGATAGTTCGTGTTGCAGGCGCTCGACGAGTCGATCGGCGTTCATTTCGCCGGATGTGGCTATGCCGTCTCCGATATAGATCACGGCCGGTTGATCGCCTCCGTGAAGACGTTCAAGAGAGGACTCGAATAGAGCCGAAAGGTCGGTTGCACCGCCGGAGGCGAACTCCGAAAGTTGCTCGAGCGCCTTGCTTATTTCTGCTTCAGAGGCGGATGCCAATCCTTTTTCGGGGTACAACACCGTGGGACGAACGTCCAAGGCGATCAATGCGAAACGATCTTCATCGGACAAGGCGCGTAGAATGGCCTCGGCCGCATCAATCTTCATGGAGCGATTGGCCGCATCCGAATCGGCCGAGGTGTCCACGACCACGGCGACCTCACCCTTGAGCTTGCCTTTCCCGAGCCAATCGAAATCCGGTGTATAGCGCACCATCACATAGTCTGCAGTATCGCCCGAAGCCTTCATGGTGGCTACCCGAATGGGTTCGGGAGGCGTATTGATGTGCGCCTCCAACATGAAGTCCGCGCGCGGTACGTAACCCGATCGACGCATGCTGACAAGCTCTCCTCCAGACTCGACTCGTGCATCCGCCAAAGTGGTGATCTCCATATCCTTGCCTTCCGCTCCCAGGTCGACGTTCAACGAAAATTCACCGATCTTCACGGGTTGCCTGGACTGTAGCGGGTAGACATAGCGCATTGTTCCCCTTACGACCGGCAATAACTGTAAATAGCGTAGTACGACCCGGCGTGAGCCGGCCGCCGGAAGGGGGAAGATCCGGGCTCGGAATGTACGTCTGTCTATCCATTCAAGGAGCGCCGGCTGATGGCTGCTAGATATGGCCTGCTGGTACTGTTGGGCGGCACGTCGGCGTTCGATGAATTCTCCCTCGACCAGTACTCCGTTGGTCTCCAGGGCAAAGCCCGTTACCGAAGCTCCCTCCGGAACCGAGAACCAGTACCAACCCTCCAGCGGTCGGTCGGTAGGATTGAAAAAAGTCTGATCCACCTCTGTTTCGGCTAGGCCCGATCGGATCACTGCCCGCACCGTCTGGCGGGCGATCTCCATGGTCTTAGCAGGAGTTCCACTGGGTGCGTTCAGATCGACACCGTAGATCTGGCCCGATCCGGCCCCTGCCAGGTTGCCTTTCAATGGACGGTCGGCCATTCCACCTGTCCAGTCCTCCCAGAAGACGACCGGCTTGACCAGCGGCGATACCGATCCGCTGACGCATGCTTGCTCGCCTCCGCTCACTTCTACACGTCCACCGGGGGCGCTTACGGTGGCGTTGCCGCGAGCCACGTAGATATCCGCGCCCTGGGCGGTTTTCTTTATCGACAACCCTGCCTCAACAGCGAAAACCGTCACCTCGCCGATCTTGTGTGCCATGGCCTGGCGCTCCGTGGGTGGGGCATCCAGCCAGATTTCTCCCCCGCCAAGCTCGACGGCATCAGTGCCTAAAATGATATTGCTGGCGTCACGCATGAAAATGGAAGCGCCGTTAGACAACCGAATCAGCGCCCGGGCACCTTTACCCGTGGCTATCTTCGAGCCGGCTAGAAGTGCCGCGCCCGAAAAGGCCGGTCCGGTCGTGCCTGATTGTTCCAGCGATACGTCGCCGGCCGCCAACTCCAGCCTGGCTTGCAATGGCGAAGTTGGCTCGGGCGCAGGGCAAGCGCCGATGAAGAACGGAGGCACCCAGATAAAAAGCGCGGTCAGGATTAGAAATAGTTTGTACCACAAGCGTCCCGGGGAGCGTGGTCTTCTTTTCTTTCCGATCTTTGTCTTCATGGAAATCTCCGTTCTGCAATATTCACGGCCAATATCGACTTGATGAATAGAGACGATTCATCTAAGCACAGGTTCTTGGCTACACAATAAAAAAATCGTTTGTGGTTCAGATGCTTTGGCCTTGATCCGCGCGTGGCCCTGGGCTATTATTTTCACGGGCATCGCGGGCTGGGCGCTGCTTGCTTGTTGTTATTGAAGGGGAGAAGACGGCATGATCGAAAAAGTTCCAATGACTCCAGAGGGATACCGCAAACTACAGGCCGAGCTGAAGCGTCTCAAAGCAGAGGAGCGCCCGAAAATAATAAAGGCCATCGAAGTTGCCCTCGACCACGGAGACCTCTCGGAGAATGCCGAGTACGATGCGGCCAAGGAAAGCCAGCAGCAGTTGGATCAGCGGTTGCAGGAGATCGAGGACAAGCTGTCTCGTGCCCAGGTCATTCGGCCAGGGGATGTCAAGGGTGACCGCGTGGTCTTCGGCGCCAGGGTGCTGCTTACCGATCTGGAGAACGAGAAGCAAGTCAGTTATCAGTTGGTTGGAGAGGAAGAGGCCGATCGCACCCGCCGAAAAATATCTGTAAAGTCGCCCATGGCACGCGGAATGATAGGTAAGTCCGTCGGCGATATCTTCTATGTACAGACTCCAGCCGGCGAGCGTGAGTACGTGGTGGAAGAGATCCGTTTTGAGTAATTGGGCCGAAAGAATATACGACGTGCGTTTTGCCAGGATGATGATGGTGATCATCCTGAGCATGGTCTGGCTGAACCTGTCTCTTGTCGGCTGCTCGCCGGTGTCCGATCTTCTGCGTCGCGGGGATGCCCTGGCAGCCGATCATAAGTACCAAGAGGCACTCGCGGCATATGCCGAAGCCGATTCCCACGAAAGCGAAACAGTCGACGGACTGTGCAGGGCAGGGAACCTGCAACTCAAGCTGGGACGTCCCGACCTTGCGTTGCGTGCCTTCGAACAGGCGCTGTCAAAAGTTCACGAGTCACCGTCTGCCTACCTTGGCATGGCCAAGGCTTACCTGAAGAAAGGTGTCGAGGCCACGGCCTTACAGGCTCTGGACAGGGTTATCAAACTGGATCCTCAGAACGCCGAGCCCTGGTTCATCAAGGGCATGGTAATGAAGAAGAAAGGCGACGTGCAAAAAGCGCTGGTCATGTTTGAGAATGCGATCCGGCGTAACAATATGTACACACAGGCGCACCTCAGGCGTGCCGATATTTATTTCTCGAAAGGGGATCTCGACAAGGCCATCAAGGCTTATTCACTTGCTGTCAGGTCTGATCCCAACAACTCAGAGGCGCTGGTGCAGATCGGGCGCACGTATCTGCTGGCCAAGCAATACGGCCCGGCCCAGAAAACCCTGCAGAAGGCTGTGCTGGTCGATCGCAAGAATGCTTGGGCACATTTATACCTGGGGGAGGCGCTGATCCACAGCCGCCGTACCGAAAAGGCAATCATGGAGTTTCAGCGGGCACTGAGACTCAACCTTCATCTCGGATTGGCCTACGTCAGGCTGGGGCAGATCTACGAAGCGAACCTGATGGCCGACCGGGCTTACGATTCTTACCTGCGCGCCGTAAAGGCGGACGACCATTGTTTCGAAGGATTTCTGAATCTGGCTCGTATGCAACTCGACCGAAAGCAGAAGACAAGTGCCAGCCGCACATTGGCAAAGGCCCTCGGTGTAAATCCCGAATGCATGCCATGCCGAGTTTTACTCGGCCGTCTCAACATCGAGCGCCGACGCTATAAAAAGGCCATTGAAGTGCTCGAGAAAGTTGTCCAGGTGGACTATTCCGACAACGAGGCTCATTTCTTCCTTGGTCGGGCCTATCTGGGCGTAGGTATGATCGGCAAAGCCACGGCAGAATACAATGCTTTGGCCATGGCAAACGACGAGAAGCGTGCCAACGCTCTGCTCGAAATGATAAACAGAAAAAAACGCCGGCGCTGACATGCCCCAGCCCAGAAATTCTGGCGACGGTCTCGATACTCCGATTCAGTACATCAAGGGAGTCGGGCCGAGGCGAGCCGCCAGCCTGGCCAAACGAGGGATACAGACCGTAGCCGAAGCGCTTTTCTTACTGCCACGCAGCTACGAGGACAGACGACAAGTTCGCACCATTGATGGTTTGGTTCCCGGTGAACGGTCGACTTTCACGGCCGAGGTGGTTGACTTTGGTGTCAGGCGCATCGGTCGTGTGAAGCGCATGTTCGAGCTATTGCTTGAGGACGACACAGACCAGATCCGCTGCCGTTGGTTCCATTTCAACCCGGTTACCTTCGCCAAGAGGTTCAAGGTCGGCGAACAGGTCAGGGTTGCCGGGCGGGTCGAGATCTATCGCGGCGAGCGCGGGCTTGTACATCCCGATATCGAGAAGTTCTCGGAAGGAGTCGACCTGGCCGGAGACGATTTCGGTGCCGTGATTCCTGTTTATCCCGAGGTCGAGGGAGTGTATCCCAAGGTACTGCGGCAGGTCATGCGCCGCGTCGTCAGGCGTTACAGCGCGCAAGTTGAAGAGACCCTGCCTGCGGAAATCAGAGAGCGTTACGGGTTGCCGGGCATCGCGGCGGCGCTCGAACAGGTTCATTTTCCGACCGCGGACGCCGAGGTTGATGAACTCAATCGTTTTTCTTCTCCCGCCCACAAACGACTGGTGTTCGAGGAATTCCTCCTGCTTCAGCTCGGTCTTGTCATGAGGCGAAAGCGCTACAAGAACAGCCCGGGATTTTCGTTGGCGGCGAACTTTGACCTGGAGTCGCTTTCGCGTTTGCTGTTCGGATTCGAGTTGACCGCGGGGCAGAAACGCGTCCTTAGTGAAATCGTTACCGATATGGCTTCCGCAGAGCCGATGAACCGCCTGTTGCAAGGTGACGTCGGCTCTGGCAAGACGGCGATTGGAATCTTGGCCGCCGTCGTGGCAGCCCGTTCGGGGGCCCAGACCGCCTTTATGGCTCCCACGGAGATCCTGGCCGAGCAGCACTTCAGGCAGATAGAGCAATTGATGATCACGCGCGGCAGACGGGAAGAGTTTCTCAATGCGGTTTTTTTGTCCTCTTCAGTCAAAGGTGTGGCTCGCGATGCAGCTCTATCGAAAATTGCCTCGGGCGAGGCTCAACTGGTCGTGGGTACCCACGCCTTGATCGAGGAAGGAGTTAAGTTCAAGCGCTTAGGGTTATGCGTGATCGACGAACAGCACAGGTTCGGCGTGATGCAGCGGGCCAGCCTGAGGGACAAGGGTCATAGGCCCGATGTCCTGGTCATGACAGCCACTCCCATCCCGCGAACGCTGTCTTTGACCATCTATGGAGACCTGGACGTATCCATTCTGGACGAGTTGCCCCCTGGCAGGTCCTCCGTGAAGACGGTTGTTCTCAGGGGCACCCAGGTAAGCCAAGCCTACCGCTTCATACGCCACGAGATATCCAAGGGCGGCCAAGCATACATGGTATACCCACTAGTAGAAGAGTCCGACAAGATCGCTCTCAGGGACGCCAGTCGCATGTTCAAGAATCTGGGTGAGGGGATCTTTGCCGGTCTGAAACTCGGCTTGTTGCATGGGAGATTGGGCTCCAACGAGAAAGACGCGGTCATGTCCCGTTTCGCTAGTGGTGAGTTGCAGGTGCTGGTTTCGACCACAGTGATCGAGGTCGGAGTGGACGTGCCGGCTGCTACGGTCATGGTAGTAGAACACGCCGAGCGCTTCGGTCTCAGCCAACTGCATCAGCTTCGCGGGAGGGTGGGCAGGGGAGAGCGACCGGGAACCTGCTTTCTGGTAGCTTATAATCTGGCTTCCGAAGATGCCCGCACGCGCCTAAAAGTCATGGAACGCACCAATGACGGATTTTTGATTGCAGAACAAGACCTGGCTATCCGCGGTCCGGGCGAGTTTATCGGTACGCGTCAATCGGGGCTGCCGATTCTATTGTTTGGCGATCTGGCACGCGACGCCGATCTACTCGATCAGGCCAGGCGCGAGGCATTTGCAATCGTCGCAGAGGATCATGATCTGTCACTGGACGGACACCGTGCGCTGCGGCGAGCTTTAGACTTGCGCTGGGGCAGGCGGCTTTCTCTTTCCGAAGTTGGCTGAGAAGACAGGGAGGAATATCATGCGCTGTGAACATTGTGGAGCCGAGCAGGCCAATGGAAAATTTTGCGACAACTGTGGGCGCATGTTGACACGGGTAATTGTGGAAGAAACCGCTGAAGAAGCGGCCGCTGCAAAGATAACTGCTTCCGGCCCGTTGAAGTGCTCGCATTGCGGAACCCAGCAGTCCGGGGGACACTTTTGCGACAACTGCGGTCTGGAACTCGACATTTTCAGAGTCGAGGAAGAGCAAGCTGTTGGCGGTGGACGTTGCCATCAATGTGGACACTGGTCGAAGGTACGTTTGTGTCCCAATTGTGGCATTCCCATCCGGAACTTCGTTGGTCAGGAGGAGTAACTTGTCAACCTGCCGTATGCCCGGCCGCCTTTCCGACCGGCACGCAGTGAAAGTCAGGCTGCGCAAAGCAGCCTTGCATACGGTATGTGAAGAGGCCAGATGTCCAAACATCGCCGAGTGCTTCGGCGCCGACACTGCTACTTTCCTTGTGCTGGGTAACGTTTGCACCCGCCGCTGTCGTTTCTGCGCCATCTCGAAAAGCAGCAGGCCCGGGGAACTAGACCCTGCCGAACCTGCCCGGCTGGCCGAGACCGTGAGAGATTTGAAGTTGACCCACGCAGTAATTACATCGGTTACCCGGGATGATCTGCTCGACTGTGGCGCCGGAGTTTTTTTGGCTTGCATCGAGGAGATTCACAGACTTTGTCCGTCGACTACGATTGAGGTGCTGGTGCCGGATTTCCAAGGACGATACGAGTTGATCGACCGGATCTGTGCAGCAAACCCGGATGTTCTGAACCACAACATCGAGACGGTCGAACGCCTTTACCAACTAGTGCGTCCCGGCGCGGGATTCGCTCGCTCCTTGTCATTGCTTGCCAGAGCAGCCGCAAAATCGTCTGCGCTGGTAAAATCAGGACTGATGGTCGGCCTGGGTGAGCGTGACGACGAAGTGATCGAAACGTTGCGGGCGTTGGCTGATTCAGGTTGCCGGGTGGTTACCATAGGTCAATATCTTAGGCCCAACAATGAGTGCCTGCCCGTGGCCAGGCGTGTCAGTCGTGAGCAGTTCGCCTGTTTCGCGGAGGCGGCCGAAGCGCTCGGGATCGAGCCAGTCTGCGGGACGCTGGTACGCAGCTCCTACCATGCAAGCGAGGTTCTGGCCCATGCGCGTCGCTCGACGGCAGCCACGGACATAACGAATCTTCAGTCCGTGGACACGAAAGCAGGATAGTGCTACAATCAGTCGATGAACCTGACAGGAGGTAACTGACTAATGTCCGTGGCAACGAAATCCACCGAGGTCAATGTCGAGCCCGGGAAGATTTTCGATATAATCGCCGATTTTGAAAGTTACCCCGAGTTTCTTTCGCACTTGGGCTTGGTGGCGGTCAAAACCGAAAGCAATGCAGGCGATCGCAAGGTAGTTACCCAGTCGGTCAAGAAAATGGGCAAGGTCGTAAGCTACACACTTGACTACACTTTCGATCGTCCTCGCAAGATAAGCTGGACCTTTGTCAAGGGTCAGATGATGAAGGATAACCGCGGATCCTGGACTTTCGAAGAGCTCAAGGATGGGCTTACCAAGATCACCTACTCTGCAGAAGTGAAGTTCGGCATGTTGGTACCGGGCTCGTTGGTTAGCATGATGATCTCCAAAGAACTGCCCCAGTTGCTGGAAGCGTTTAAAAAACGAGCCGAAAGCGCGTAGAAAATACGGGGACAAATAATGGCAAATGCAGATGGCGGGCTCTTGCCCGTGGGCGAGAAAGTCAAGCGACTGCGCGAGGGAGCCGGCCTGACAATCGGCGAGTTGGCGGCTCGTGCCGGCATCTCATCCGAGGAGTTGAGCAACATCGAGCAGGATATGATTTCACCGGCGCTTGGCGTGTTGACCAAGGTTTGCGACGGACTGGGTGTGCGTCTGGGTCACTTTTTCCAGCAGGGTCCTCGCAAACTGTTTGCCCTGGTGCGTGCCTCGGACGACAAGGTGGGAACACGCTTCGCTTCCAAGAACGGGGCCGATCACGGCTACGAGTATCTCTCGCTGGGATCCGAGAAACGACAGCGGGTAATGGAGCCTTTCCTGATAACGATTACTCCACCCTCGGATTCCTCGGGTGAACCGTCCAGGGTGGAGGAAGAGCCGGGAACGCACGCTGGCGAAGAATTCATCTACGTGCTGGAAGGTGAAATATCGGTCGACCTGGACGACCAGAACTTCATTCTTGGGTCCGGAGATTCTATCTATTACGACGCTTCCATTCCTCACCGGGTGGTACACCACGGCGAAGTCGCCAGTAAAGTGCTGGCGGTAATCCACCTTCCCGAAAAGGATTGAAACACAAAGTTACGAAATTTTTTCGCCTCAGGCTGACAATTCTTGCGTTGTTTCAATGAGTACCCATCTCGTGATTTTCCGGCGGGCTGCTGCAGACTGTAAAAACCTTTTGGTTCTCGATGGTTGAAAAATTGTCAGCCCTGCAAAACTTTGGTACGTTTCTTGCGTCAAAATAGTATAGGAAAGGTAAACTTGGAGGATCTTGTGCTGGACGCGTTCATCATAGAAGAACTCAAAAGGCGAGAGCAAAAGCGGCACAGCCGTCCGCGCCCGTGTCTCGATCTTCCTGACGAACGCGATTTACCGGATTGTGATGAAGTCGATCAAAATGAAGACACCGGAGAAGGTCACAACGTAATAATCATCGACTACGAAGACTGAACTCCTATCAACTATCCTGAAGAATCGTCTTTTATTACTGTTTGACATTTTTCCCGCCCGGGGTGTACGAGTTATGCTTGTGGATTGAGCATATGCCCACTCGTCCGCTTCTGATCATGGGCTTTCCTGGAGGTGGCTAGATGACCGAGATTATTGATGTGCGCGCCAGAGAAATTCTTGATTCGCGTGGCAACCCCACCGTCGAAGTAGAAATGGGACTGGCCAGCGGTGCCGTGGGGCGTTTCGCAGTTCCCTCGGGGGCCAGCACAGGGCAGCACGAGGCCCTGGAACTGCGCGATGGAGACAAGGATCGCTTTCTGGGCAAAGGCGTTCTTAAGGCCTGTGATAACGTCAACAAGGTCATTGCGCCCGAAATATTGGGCCTCGACGCCGCAGACCAGATATCGCTCGATAATACCATGATCGAGTTGGATGGAACTCCCAATAAAGCCAAACTTGGCGCCAACGCAATCCTGGGCGTGTCACTTGCCGCCGCCCGCGCCTGCGCCATGGCCGCCGAGATGCCGTTGTACCGCTACATCGGTGGCGTGGATGCGCACATCTTGCCGGTGCCGATGATGAACATTCTCAACGGAGGGCGACACGCCACCAACAACGTCGATCTACAGGAGTTCATGGTGGTTCCACTGGGTGGAGCGACTTTCAAAGAAAGCCTGCGCTATGCCTCCGAGATTTTTCACCACCTGAAAAAGGTCTTGAGCGACGCAGGCAAGGCGGCCGGAGTGGGAGACGAGGGCGGCTTCGCACCGCAACTCGACTCCAACGAGGAAGCGCTGCAGGTAATCATGAAAGCTATCGAAGCCTCGGGGCTGAAACCTTTCGATGACGTGGCCCTGGCCCTGGACCCGGCCGCCTCCGAGTTCTATGACACAAAGCGCAAGGTTTACATGCTCAAGGGCGACGGCAAGGAACTGGATTCTGCGCAGATGGTCGACTACTACACACGCTTGGTGGACAAATATCCGATCGTCTCGATCGAGGATGGGCACGCAGAAGACGACTGGGAAGGCTTCGCCTTGATGAACGAGAAGCTGGGCGACAAGATCCAGATTATGGGCGACGATCTGTTTGTTACCAACACAGAACGACTCAGGCGTGGCATAGAGAAAAAGGCGGCTAACTCGATCCTGATCAAGGTCAACCAGATCGGAACCTTGACCGAGACCTTGGCCTGCATCCGCATGGCGCATACCCATTCGATGACTACCGTGATTTCCCACCGTTCGGGCGAGACCGAGGACACCACCATAGCCGACCTGGCCGTGGCTACCAGCGCCTGCCAAATAAAGAGCGGCTCGGCCTCGCGCTCCGAACGTGTGGCCAAGTACAACCAACTCATTCGGATCGAGGAGTGGTTGGGAGATCAGGCTGTCTACGCCGGGCGCAAGGCTTTCGCGCATCTGGATAAATAAGCTACAGCAGAGTTACACCAATAACCGCGTTGGTGACGATCCAGACCGACGGCAGGCCGATCTGGCCTATGGCGCTGCTCTCGATGCCGATCCAGATCCGGCGTCGGGGCGTGTGCCAGCTGAAACCCAAACCGCCCATCCAGGAAAGGCGCGGTTCCGAGGCGAAGTCGTCTATACGCACCAGGATGTCCGGACTGGACCAACTCCAGCCGGCGCCGCCACGCAGGAACAGATCGAAGGGCTCCAACGGCAGGGTAAGGCGGGCGCCCAGGCTTAGAGCCTGGGTGGCGAAGGTGCCGGGTGCCGGTGGAAAAGGCGCGTCGGTTTCGTGAAAACCGGCCGACCAGGTGGCCTCGACAGCCAGCCATGAGAAGAACTCGTACCCGGCTCCGAAGGAAAAGGCTACTCCAGTACGACTGTCCTCGCCGACGGTGCTGGTCCAGACCGCCGCCCCCAGGCCGGCGCGCACTGCGAGGCCACGTGGCACTGAGGGAGCCCGACCGCAGACGGGTTCAGCCGCCATGCTAACGCTCGCCGGCGTTGTCAGGATCAAGAAATATGCCATTGTCAAACGAGCCAATTTCAATGTCAGTCGTGCTCCTCGATCCGAAAAGTGAACTCCGCGCTCACTGCGGACGCCATGTCCTGATCGAATGCCAGGCCGTATAACATGGTTGCTGGAGAGGGCAGATCTCCTGGAGCCTGATCGCAAGCAGGATTCTCGGCGATGGCCTGGGCCAGGTCTAAAGCCCTCATCTCATCTTCGAGAAAACTCTCGCAGACATCAAGATCTCGTGCGACCTGATGATGATGCTCGGCAAGTACCTCAATCTGCGGCAACTCCGGAAAGAAATCAGGCGCCACCTCATTCGGCCCGACCTCGCGTCCCACCCAGACCATCACGTTGACCGGCAGGTCTAAGGACGATGTAGTAAGACGATAGTCCAGGCGCACGTCCTGTTCGGCGACAGTCAACACTGGATAGTCGCACAGGCAGGGAACTTCACGATCTGGTTCGTTCGCCAGGCAATCAATCAACTCTGATTGTTGGTCAAGATCGGCAGTGTCGAGCGGAAAACGGAAGGTGCGGGCGACGGCGTTTTCCTGCAGTTGGGTAGGTAAAGACAAGGCAAATGGGCCGAAGTATTGCTCATCGCGGCATCCGGAGGCAAAGCCCACAGAAAGAGCCAGGGCGAAGCTGAAATAAGCGCGCATCATTTCCTTCCGAATGTAAAAGGATAAATTACCCGCACCTTGCCACCGCGTGGCTTGGGAAAATGCCAGCGCTTAATGAACTTCATCAGGCAGCGGGAGACGTTGTTGCGAGCAGTTGCCTGGGAAAGCGTACTCTTCTTGACGCCGACAGATTTCACGGATCCGTCGGTGTCGATGATGAAGTCGACCGTAACTTGGCCGCGCAGGGTAGGGTAGCGCATCAACTGAGACTCGTAACAGTAGCGGATGGCTCCCTTGTTGCGGCTGACGACAGTGAAGATCTCCTTGCGGGACAATTCACCGCCGGTGACACTGGCGGCGCTGGACGGCATGGCCAGGCTTACTCGCGTCTCGTTTCGGCCGGCCAGTCGACTAGTGCGTCCCGCTCGGCGTCCGCTGCTGCCGGTATTTGGGCGGGCCTCGTCCATTCCTTCGCCCAGTGCTTCGGAGCTTCCGCGCCTGGCGACCAGGCTGGGAAGGGCAATGCCCGCGCTGCCGGTCGAGGTCAGCAGCCTGGCGCTAGCTGCGCCACGGTCGAGATTGCGCACCGCCGCGTTTAGGCTCAAGCCCAATCCGCCCTTGCCCATGACGTCATGTAGAGCGCCCTTGCGGCTGGCGATCGACAAGGCACCGACCACGCCCTTGCTGGCCACCTTCTTGCGCATCTTGATGGTTTCTCTGTCGGCCGCCGTTTCGCTCTTTGCAATCTCGCTCTTCTTGGGACGCTCGTGTTTTTCCTTGCGGGAGGCTTCCTGTTTCTGCTTCTCCTTCTTGCGTTCTTCCTGTTGGACCTTCTTGATTTCCTGCTTGAACTCTCTGACGGTCTCGGGATCGTCCACCACGAAAGAGGCCAGCCTGTCCGGGAGTTGCTCGACGGTGTATCCGGGAGTTGAGCCGGCGAAAAGACGCGACACCAGTGAGAACATCAGCGCCATGGCCAGCATGATCCCGAAGATTTTATTTGTGAAAGAATCATAGCCGACTATCTGCTGCAGGCTGGCTGGTGGAGCCTTGAGTTTCTGGACAATGGTCTCGAACTTGAGTCCGGTACGACCAAAGACCAGCACTCCACCATCGCCCTCGCCGAGGTTGAAACGCGTTCCTGCACCGTCTTGCTCGGCGAAGGACTGGTTTGTGAGCAAATCTGATACTTCGCGGGTCATCCCCGAGATCGTCACCCGCCCTCGCATACCGGGCAGCAGCCATAACACTGTACCCCGAGACGTCTGCCTGAACACCGTCAAGCGCTTGCCCGTTGACTGGCCGCGTAGCGTAAATGTGGCGGCAGGGCTCTCACCCACTGACACCTTCGAACCCGGCCCGAACAGGTGCTCCTCGAGCACGGTTCTCTCCCAAACCAGGGCACAGCGCAGGTAACAAGTGTCATTCGCCATAGACGGATTCTCCGCTACCATCGTAGACGTGTCAAGGCACGCAAATGTTCCTCGGGCTCAGGAGCCTAGTCCAGAAAATCGGCTTTGCGTGATTTGATTATCTTCTTTTCAAAATGCTGCGCGGGGAGTCTGAACGATCTGAACTTGTTTCTGATACGCTTCAGGAAATACATCAGGTGGGGCGTTTTGACGTGGCCTTCGATGTCCAGGTTGTCGAAGCGGTAGACTCTTACCGAGCCGGCTTTCTTCTTCTTGGGACCGGCCGAGACAGGGCCGCCGACAAGAAAAAGGGCTGCAAGAGCCAACGCAATTAGCCTCTTCATCTCGAATCTCCCTTACATGCGTTGGGATTAGCCAGGCGGATGTCTTCGATGAATCCCTTGGCTCGTTTTGTGTGTTCGGAATCGGTGCGGCCTGATTTCAAGTAGCGCACAAAAGCCTCGCAGGCCCAGGCGGGCTTCTTGCGGTAGGTCATGTATAGCAAACCCAGGTTGTAAAGCGTGGCCGGGTTGGTGTGATCAAGCCCGAGGATCTGCTTATAGCTCTTCTCGGCCTGGTCGAAGCGGCCAAGCCCCCTGGTCGCCACCGCGTGTCCCACCAGAGCCGGCAGGAAGCCCGGAATAGCCTGGACTATGCGCTTGTACATCGAGGCGGCCCGGGCGTAGTCGCCGCTGTCCATGTAGACCGATGCCGCGTTCAGGCCCGCCTCCGGCAGATTCTTGCCCTTCTCGAAGGCCTTGTTGAACAATTCCAGCGCTTCTTGAACCGCTTGCTCTTTCAATCTGGCCAGCCCCTTGTTGTTGAGCACGCGCGGATTGTCGCGATCCAGCGACAAAGCTCGCCGGAACAGATCCCTGGCCATCTCATGCTCTCCCTTTTCGGAGAAGATTGTGGCCATATTGTTGTAGGCCAGCACTTGCCCTGGATCGCGCTCCAGGACGTAACGCGCCTGCTGCATGGCCTTGTCGTAATCACCCTTGAGCCTCAGCAGAACCGAAAGATTGTTGCGGGCCTCGAAGTCTTTTGGATTTTCGGCCACGAACTTGTCGAGGATTTTTATGGCCTGGTCGTATTTCTTGTTCTTGCGGTAGACGTCCGCCAAGTTGAACGATGCGGCCCTGTCGCCGGGTCGCACCGTTAGAGCTGCCCGATAGGCGGCCTGTGAGCCGGCCAGGTCATTGCCGCGCGCGTACAACAATCCCAGATCGAACTGGGCCTCGTACAGTCTGGGATTCAACCGCACTGCCTCGGTCAGTTTTTCAACCGCCTTGAAGTAGTCTGCTCGTCGTCCCCGCAGCAACTCAACACCGCTGTTGAAGGCCGCGATCGCGTTGTCTTTCTGTCGCTGCAGCCTGTCCGGAACAATCTCCACTTTTGCAGGCGCGCAGGCAAATAACCCAAGCAATCCCGTCGCTGTTATCAACATCAGGCGCCGAAAACTCATGGCCTTCCCGCCTTTCCTGCCTTATGGGTCTCGATCTTCAACTTGTCTGTAATAAGCGGGAAGGTGGTGAACGAATCGGCCCAGGCCGTGCCGGGCCTGATCTCGTCTTCAGCCGGATACTGGCCGGGATCCAGTTTGCGAAGTTGCTCGAGTGTCTTCTTGCTCCATTGGCTGAAGTACGCGTGCTTCAAAGCCATTGAGTGGCTTATGTTAAAGGCGCTTTGTGCCTTGTCCTCTATGGGAAAGGCCAGCGACTGAAGCTCGTTGCGATAGACCTCCAGTTCTGCAGGCGACAGTCCCTTGGGCATCGGGGCCTTGTAGATCGCCTGGGCGAAACGCGCGTACATGTCACCAATGCGATACAGGGCGGCGGATGCCCATTCCATGTCTCCGGCGGCGACCACGCGGGTGAATAATCCTTCAGCCTTTTTCAACAGGGCCGCCTTCTTGCCAAGCAACCTGACCAGGCGTGACTTGGGCGGCTGCAACTCGATTTTCTGGTAGCTCGCAAAAACCATTTCTCCCATCAAGAACAGACATTGAGCGGCCGCCGCAAGCTCGGGGCCCTTGGGTGGGTGACGAGTCGGGAAACTTCCGCACCTGTCAAACTGTTTTCTGGCCTGCGAGCGCCTGCCCAATGCTTGAAATGCCTGGCCAAGGTGCAAGGCGACCTGGCGCACTCGCCGGTCGCGCTTGGCGTACCTGGCAGAGTATTTCGAAAAAATCCGTTCGGCGCTGGCCGGCTTGCCGGCTCGCTCAAAAGCCAGACCTGCACCGAACAGCGCCTCGGACGCCTTCTTGTGCTTCGGATAACTTTTTGTGAATTCCTGCAGGCTGGATGCTTCTTTTGAAAATTCTCGTCGAGCCCTGTGAAGCAATGCCGCTTGCAACAGAGCGTCCGGGGCCCGCTTGTCATCAGGAAACTTGGCGGCAAAGTTTTCGTAGTTTGCCGCGGCACTTTCGTAATCGTACTTGCGTTCGTAGATGCCGGCCATGACAAAGGTGGCCTCGGCTGCCCGCTTGGGGTAGAGCTTGATGATTTTTCGATAACTGTCGATCGCTCTCTTCTTCTGGCCTGCATTTTCATGGTTTACAGCCGCTAAAAAGAGCGCCTTGGGTGCCAGATCGCTCCTTGGAAACTCGCTCGCCAAGCGTTCGTATTCGACGGCGGCCTTGCCGGGCTTGCCTTTCTTGGACAGTGCGGCCCCGGACTGAAAGATTGCGGCCGCGATGAATTCTGGTAGCTTTTTATCCAACTCCTTGCCCGCGAAGGTCCCATGCCTCTTGAATCGCCGGGCCTTTTTCTCCAGCGAGGTCCAGTCTCCCAGACGTGAATAACAGTCCAGCGCCAGGTCGGCCGCTGCCGGCGCGAAGGAGTCTTTCGGATGGTTCTGCACCAGTGACAAAAAGCGTTGGGCCGCCTGTATAAAATGGGCGCGGTAGTAGCAGGTTTTTCCCTGTTCAAAACGCAGTTGCGACACTTTCTTGTCGCCGGGAGCCAACCTGGCAAACTCGTCTACGGCCCGGATGAAGCCCTGCTCTCCCTTGGTAAAATCTTGTTTGGCAGCCGGCGGCTCGTCACCGGGACGTCCGCTTGTCTTTCGCAGTGCATCAAACGATAGCACGGCGGCATAGGCCGCTTCGATGCGCAATTTTACGTCTTTCAGTTTGCCGACGGCCACAAGGTAGTTCTCGGCTGCCCTGTTGTAATTTTTGAGCTTGAAAAGCACTTCGCCCAGATAGAAATGCATCTTCGGGCTTTGCGTGCTTTTGGGAAACATTTTCAGGTACTCGTCATAGGCCGCGGCCGATATCTGGTAGGACTTGTCGTTATGCGACTTCTGAGCTTGCTTGTGTCTGTAAAGCGCAACGTAGCGCAGACTCTCCTCGCTCAGCCGGAGGGCCTTCCTTAGGGACTCTTCATCGGAGGCGTTTTTACGCGCCCAGGATGAACCCGGCCCGTAGCTTGTCGCCACTGCCCGCCTCTCGGCCAGGGCTTTCTCGATCTTTCCGGATCGTTCGTAGGCTTCGGCAATCTTGACCCTGATGGACGGGTTTTCGGATGAGAAGGGAAACTTGTCGACCAGCATGCGATAACTTTCGATTGCCTTGTCGTAGCGTGCCTGGCGAAAGAAGACCTCTCCCAGTGAAGCCAGCACGCTGATGGAGTATTTCTCACCTCCGACCTGCTTCATGAAGCGATATGCCTCAGGGGCGCCGCCGGATTCCGAGAACGTCAGCGCCAGATCTTCGAGCGCCTCCTTCTTGAGCTCAGCTGCAGAACTGTCCACGCGCCCACCGGGCTTGCGTTCCTCGTCGGCGTGATAAAGAATGCGCTTGAATCTCTTGGCGGCTTCCTTGGCGTTGCCCAGCTTGAAATAGCACCAGGCTGTCTTGTATAGAGCCAAGTCCTCTAGCGGCGTGCCCGGATGTTCGAGCACGTGCCCGTAAGAACGCAGGGCATCGTCGTAGTTGCCCTTCGAGAAAAGGTACTCGCCGATCGCCAGATGCGCATCGGCCACGAACGAACTTTTCGGGTATTTCTTTATCAAAGTGCGATAGATCGAGAGGGCGGCCTGTTCGTTGCCTTGCTCATTGAGGCCGAAACCGTACAAGTAAAGTACGATGTCCGATTTATCGAAGTCGGTGTGCTTCTCGAGGATCTGCTCATAAACGCCAATCGACTTGGCCAGGTCGATGCGCGGCTCCGGCGGGCGTTCTTTCAAAGCGCCTGTGCGGAAGGCGTCGATCTGCGCGTCGTAGGCCTGCATCTTGTGAAGAAAATCCGCCTCTGAGCTTTCCCAGTAGAGTTCGGCCAGGCGAAACAAGGCGTTGGCCCGTTCAGGGGCCCGCGGGTATTTTGCTAAAAAGCCGTTCAGCAACTCGATCGCTCGCAAGCGTTCTTTGGCCACATTTTTCTCGCGCTCCTGCATCCGATCTTCGAGCCAACCGGGCTCTCCCGGCGCCGGCGGGCATTTTTCGGCCGACACACCGGCTGAGCCTCCAGCCGTGATGGCCAACAATAGCATTATGATGCTAGCGGATCTCATCCGGCCATCCTTCTCCATCAAAGGGCCAGTACTCGTCAGCCGCATCGACATATCCTGCCTCGGATAACTCCTTGTAAACCGAGAAAGGATAACGACCCTGAGCCAGGTTCTCTACCTCTGTCTGCAGAGCTTGTTTCTTTCCTAAAGCGGTATCGATGCGACCGAGAGTAGCCAGGTGGATCCAACCCATGGCCTTTGCCTCGGCGCGCGCTCTCCAGGCCAAGAAGGCGGTATCTGCAAGCTTGCGCGCCTTCTCTCTTAGAGCGCGGGTTGCCTCGGTAAGTCGTAAGAGTTCGCCGTGCTCACCTGCAAGGTAATCCCTGGGAAGTTGCGCATCGGCCACCAGGTTCATCTTACCCAGCGGTCGTTGGCCCTGCGCACTTTGCAGATCTTCTAAAGCCGTCCGGGCACCTGCGCGCGCCGACAGAATCTGGGCCTCGAGCGTGGCCAGTGCGGCCCGCGCCGCTTGTGATCCAGGGCGCGAGCGGAGATCTGCGATTCTCGCAAACAGGCCATCGGCCTTCGATATGTCGGCCTGCAAATCGGCTGCGGTTTCTGCTCCGGGCCTGGGATATGACCTTAGTATCATGCCCGAAGCCAGCTTGAAAAGCAGGTCTTCGGCCCACAAGACACGCTTGCTAAGGTCCTCGACTCTTGCGGTTGCCGACATGGCCCTTCGTTCATCGCGTTCTGCTGGCACGGCTGCAGAGACGGCTCGGGGGATCGATGCCTTACCGCTCGAATTGACATTTCCGAGCAACTCGATCACCTGATCGAATTTCTTCTCGGCATGCGCAAAGAGGCAGTTGTCAAGCAAGGCGTATCCCGAAAGCAGGCGGGCCGCCGGCCAATCGGCCCGGTCGAGGCTCTCTTCGCCGCGATCGTCGAGAGCGCGTAAGCAGTCTTGATCGCGGCCCATGCGGAAAAGTGACCAGGCGGTTTCGTAGCGGGCCCGTGGGTATGCGCTGGAACCGGGCGAAATCATAGCGTAGCTGTCCACGGCCCGCCGGTAGTTACCCTGCTCGTGACGAATGCGCGCCAGAGCCAGCCAGGCCTGGTCGATCACCTCTAGGGTGTTCTTTGATACCAGGAAGGTGTAGCGCCCTTCGCCCGGCTGGTGAACAATGGAGCAGAAGCGCGTCGTGGCCGCATCCCGATTGCCGCGCTGTAAATCGATTGTACCCAATAGATACAGGGACGGCGCCTTGAAACGACTGTGCCGTGAGACCGACTCGAAGGCCGCCTGGGCCTGATCGTAAAAACCCAGGTTCAGAAGGGCTCTTCCCTTGAGGTAGGCAAGTTCGTCGCGTTCATCCGGTCCGGCCTCGACCGAGCCCAGGACTGTCAGACTCTGTTCGAATTGACCAGAGGCAAGCGTCAGATCGACAAGTTTACGGAAAGCCGGAGCGGAGAAGGCCGAGACCGGTTTACGCTTGATGAGAGCCACCAGGATCTCTCGTGCCCGCCCGATCGATCCCTGGCGGAAGAGCGCGGCGGCCAGGTCGTAGCGAATGTTGTCGTGCTCCTGGGTGTTGGCCAACTCCCAAAAAGACGGGTCAAGGAGAAGCGCTCCCAGCAGATTGCTTGCCGCACGCTCGGCCCCGTCCAGGTAGAGAGCCTCGCCTCGCCGGAGAAGCTCGTCGAGCCGGTCGGCGTCTACTTTTTTTGAAAGCTTGCCGGTCCTGATCATCCAGCCCAGCAGTGCGCCTCTGGGATCCTGCCCCGGCGTCGGCAGGGGAGAGATCACCTGCGTTGGAACCGGCGTCACGACCGGCGCTCCCATCGGCAGGCAAGCCAGTAAGAACGAAAATGTCAAAGTGTCTAACAGCACCATCACCTCATTTGGCTCTGGTTTCGAAGCTGGCGTCGATCTCCAGGTTCCAGCTTCCGTCCGGCTCCCGGTTCGAAAGTACTCGTGAACCAGGCGAGTCGCCATCCTGCTCCACATCGAATGATGCGGTACTGGTGGACTTTTCACGCAAGTGCACCGTCAGGCCGCTGCCCGCGAAGTAGCCCGGCAGCGATCCCGGCGGGTCATCGGGTCCGCGCGCAAAAACGCGCAGTCTGAGCACGTGCCTTCCCGGGGGCAAATAGCCGTCGAAGAGTTTGATAGCCTGGGCGGTCGGCGCCTTGTTGAAATCATTTCGATAGGCACTGGCGCCGTCGAGATCGAGTTCGATGCGCACGACGCTGAAAGGAGTGTCACACTCTCCGTGGTAACGCACCACCAGACGCGAGTCGAAGACCTTTTCAGAAAGCAGCGCCAGTCTGGCCTCGGCTGCCAATAGAGCGTCACGGGCACGGCTATGAGCCAGCGCGAACTCGGCAAGCTCCTTGGCGTCGAGGGCCTGTGCGTTGTTTTGCTCGTCCGAGGTTTTATCTTTCGGCGCGGGTTGACCGGCCGGCAGGCCAGCGGACCACAGCAGGCAGGCAATCAGCGCCACGGATGCCGGCAGCGAAACAGCGTACATGTGCTTCATCAGAATCCTCCTTCGAATGCAAACCATCCGCCGAAATTCCATCCTCCCGAAAAAACCTTTCGTTCGGACGAGGCCAGCGATTCGTAAGAGCTGAAACCGTTGGGTGAGTCGGCGCCTTCCCAGCCGTAGTCGGCGTGCAATGCCCTGATAGAGGCCGAGAGAGTAATATATTTGAACATGGCCAGCAGGCGTCCATGTCGGGGGAAAGTCATCCAGGACAAGCCAAGCCGGGTCCACCAGGCGATGTATGAGCTGAGCTCGCGATCGGCTGACCAGTAGGCTCCCAGCGGTCCGTCGGGGTAGTCGTCCCGGTAGAATATTGCCCGCGTCTGGTGGTAGGCGCCGCCTGCGGCCGACATTATCAAGCTGTCACCAATGCGTTGCAGGTAGCTGACTTCGATTGTCTGGTGCTCGACCCGCCAGCTTCCCGAGCCGTAACCGGCACCCAGTTCGATAGCCGCAGACAAGGTTTGGATCATGCGCCGCAGCCGAAACATAGCTCCAAAGCGCACCCGAGAACGCGGGTGTTTTTCGGGTTCAGTGCGCGGCACGCCCGGAGCATTCGTCTCCGGGTGTCCGGAGAAGAGCGAAACCAGCCGATAAGGACTCTGTAAAAAACCGTCCTCCAGACGTGCGGAAATATCCAGCCGCAGGTTCCAACCCGGCAGAAATCCCTGCTCGCAGGCCGCGAAGAGCTGATCGACCGTGTAATCGTCGTCCACGGCATTCCTGGCCGGCAAGTGATCGGCCGAGATCGTAACAGAGCGCATCGAGCGCCTGTAGCCCAAAAGCAGCACGGTATCGCGACCGAGCACCGTTGTGCGCGCACCGAATGACGGTTCGTGCAACCAACCGTCCCAGGCCATGCGCAGGCGGTAGCCGGCGCGCAACAAGCTCGTGCCGTCATCCAGCACCAAAGCCGCGTCGGGACCATGGCTTACGGCCTGATCATCAATAGGTCCCGTATAGCCGTCCAGTTTCTGAATGAGCTGTTTCCTGTAGGCGACGCCATAGCCGGCCTCCACACCGAAGCCGCCCGCGATCTCGGCCGAAGCACGCGTACTCGATTCGAGCCAGGTTCCATCGACCTGCTTGCCAGGGTCAGCCTCTATGCGCATTCTGGTCGTTACGGTATCGGGCGGCAAGGGATCGTCCGGCCCGGGAGCATCCATCCCCAGACCGTCAACGGGCCGGGTCGGCCCGAAGCGCATTGTCGGGTCGGACAGAACTTCGCGGGCGACGATCGGTCCGGAGGCGCAGCCGGCAAAGGCGCCCAGGAAAATCAGCCAGGCGACCGTCAGTAGCTTTCGAATGGGATCCAAAAACCGACTCCCAAAGTGACCGCCAGGTTGTTTGTCAAGGCCTCGGAGGCGAGCAACTGCTGGACATAGATGTGATCGCGGATCTCGATACGCACCGAAAACCACTCTGTCGTGAAGATCTTGATTCCCGCACCGGCGGTGTAGGTCAGTCCTTCGCTGGTATTGCTGTCGGTTATGCCGACCCCGGCCGTCAGGTAGAAATCGAAGTGCGGCACGCCGGACCTGAAAAACATGAACTTGCCGTGGAACGGGTGCCACACCAGGCTGCCCAGGTAGATGAATGCATGCTGTTTCTCAAACAGGTTGTAACCGGTGAATCGCTCGACCGGCCCGCTGAATGACGAGGACAGGTAGGCGTAGTTGAAGCCTGCCTCGAGGGCGAAGTCTTCGTTGATGTGAAAAGTGTATGAAACTCCGCCCAGGGGAGAGGCACCCATCATATCGCTCGAATAGACGCCGCCGAAGATGTTGATCTCGTGGCGCAGACTCTTTCTGAAGATTCTCTTGGCAAGGCCCCGGCGCTCACCGCCGTCACTCTCCGGAGGCTGGGGGCAGACGGCCATGGAGAGAGGGCAGTTCAGTATAAGAACCAGCGCAGCAAGCCAACCTAAAAGTTTCATTACAGGTGTTTTTTGTCCAATTTGCGCCATTAGAATGTCAACATCGCGCCGCCCATCAGGGCCAGCGCGCTCCATGTATCGTCAGCAGTGAACAGCATCAGGTGCCTGACATCGAATCTGACGGCCAGCGAGCCGCGCAGCTGGATGATCAATCCACCCCCGGCGCTGACAAGTGCCCGGGTGCCGCTCTTGAAGATTTCCACGTTGCGATGCGGCATAAAAGTGCCTCCACCGCCCCCGACCGCCGCGAACGGGACAACCGAGCGCCAGGGACCCAGGGTTACGAGCAACTCACCCCGGTAGGTGAGCACGTTTCCCAGACCGCCGGCCGACTGTCCCAGTGCGAGTTCGAGCAGATAGTGACGGCTGGGCTGGTAGGCAATTCGCAGAGCGAAGAAACCTGCGCCCGCCATGGCACCGCCTGCGATGGAAAGGCCGATATTGCCGTCTCCCAGGCGCGAGGGCCCCAGGATGTTACGGTGCATCCAATCCGAGGCTTCAGCCAGCGCACTCTCATCGACGATTTCGAAGGGCCAAACGAGTTCAGCCAGCACCCAACCCGATGTTCCTCGGGTAAGGCGTATACGGTACCAGGCACCGTCCGAGCTGCGGTCGATGGCGGTGAAGACCTGACCGGTACCGACGCGGCCCAACTCACGATATGAACCGCCCGGACCCGCGCGCACCGGAACGCTGCCGGCCATTACCTTGAGTTGAATGCGACCCTCGTCGAGCGAGTCGGCCCCGGCGCTCGCCGCCAGGCCGAAGATGGATATCGCGAAAACAGCAGCGTAAAAACGGGCCGTCGTCATCAGCTGCCCTCGAGCCATTCTATGATCTCGTCGCGCGCGTCGTTCTCGAGCGCCCGGCCGCCCGGGTGAGCTTCCTGACTTCCATCAGCCCAGATAAGCAGCGGGCTCGACAGAACAAGGTCGAGGTCACAGAAGGCCATGACCGAGAAGTAGTCATCCTTCAAGGGCTGGGGCAGCTCGTAGGGATCGCTCATGCCCGAATCGGACGGCACTGTGACTTCGGTAGGGTGCAGCCTGAGGCTTCCGGCCTGCGCGTGGCAGCCGGAAGTGGCGCAACTCGTGATTAAAGCAGGGTGGATCGTGCGCGCAAAGGTTACCGGTGATGGCACGCTCCTGAAGCGAGAGAGAGTTGTCTCGCCCGGATCGACAGAGCCGCAACCAGCCAAGAGCAACAGGCAGAATATCGGTATGCCTGCGACTTTCATGTTCATACGAGCTTGCACCGCCGAAAGAGCCTATAGATCATGACCAAGAAAATCAAGGAGGCAAAAATCCAAAGATATTTTGATCATTTCCGAATAGCCTGGCACTCCAATGTGTTGGCGTGTAGATTGTCGATCCGATACCAGTCATTGCAGGAGGTATGATGGATTTTTCTTTTTCTGAAGAGCAACTGGCTTTCAAGGAACAGGTTATAAAGTTTGCCGCTCGCGAGATCGTGCCGCGCTGTGCGGAGCACGATCTCAAAAGCGAGTTCGATCGCCAGGCTTTCCGGCGCCTGGGCGAGTTCGGCATCCTCGGGCTTCATTTTCCCGAGGAACTCGGCGGCAGCGGGGCGGATGTGGTCACTACCGTGCTTGCCGGAGAGGCTCTGGGCGAGGCCGGTGTGGACGGAGGCTTGATGCTTTCCTACGGGGCGCACACCTTCTTGTGTGCCGATACCATCTTTGCCCACGGTAACGACGAGCAGCGCCGGCGTTACGTGCCCAGACTGGCCAGCGGCGAGCTTGTCGGCTGCATGGGACTGACCGAACCCGGTGCCGGCTCGGACGTGGCCGCCATGCGAACCAGGGCGGTCAAGAAGGGCGACCGCTATGTATTGAACGGATCGAAGATCTTCATCACCAACGGGCCGGTTGCCGACCTGGCGGTCGTTTATGCGACGATCAATCCCGAGGCCAAGCACGCCGGTATCAGCGCCTTCATCGTCGAGCGGGGAACCGCGGGATTCAGCGCCGGGGCGCCGCTTCACAAGATGGGAGTGCGAAGCTCCCAGACCTCGGAGCTGTTCTTCGACGACTGCGAGATTCCGTTAGAAAACCTGCTTGGAGTCGAGGGCGGAGGTTTCCTGATGGCCATGCAGACGGTCGAGTGGGACAGGTCTGCGCTGATGGCTCCCTTCGTGGGCGGTATGACCTATGCGCTCAAGAAATGCGCCATCTACGCCCGCGAACGGCGTCAGTTCGGCCGGCCTATCGCCGAGTTCCAGGCCGTGCGTGATAAACTGGCTACGATGAAGATATTCGTCGAGGCCGCCAGGAGTCTGGTCTACCGCATCGCCTGGTGCAAGGACCAGGGCCGGCCCTTGAACCACCTCGAGGCGGCGGTGGCCAAGCTTTTTATCGGCGACTGGTCACTCGAACCGGCAAACGCCGCCGTGTCGCTGATGGGCGGATATGGATACTGTCACGAATACGAGATGGAACGCATGTTCAGAGACGGCCGCCTGGCGCCCATCGGAGGCGGCACCTCGGAAATCCAGAAAATGATCATCTCCAAGCTGATGTGAGGCATGAACAATGAACTACGATCTGAGCGATAAAGAAGGTGAACAGCTCGAGAAAATGAAGACGCTGGTTGCGGACAAAAGCATGCCAGAGCCCGAGACTTTGGGTAAAGCAGGATCCTCCGAGATCGCACCGGTTCTGCGGGCCTGGATCGAGCGTCTTGGAGAGGCGGGTTATCTTGCAGAGCCTGTCGGTCCCGGCAGGCTGGCCGCCCAGATGGAGCTTGCCCGCCGGTCGTCGTGGCTCGCTTTTGCCGCCGGCATCGGCGCGTGTTTGCTCGGAGATTTGATTTCCAGGTACGGATCGACAGAGCAAAAGAAGATGTTTCTCGAGCCGATCTTGCGGGGCAAGATCATTGCCGCTTTGGCAGCATCCGAAGCGCTGTCGGGATCGGCTCCGAAAACACTCGAGACAGAAGCCCGCAAAGACGGCACGGGCTTTTTGCTCAGCGGCAATAAATCCACGGTGAGTCTCTTGCCCATGGCGGATATCATCGGGGTTCTGGGACGAATAGGGGAGCGAATAGCACTTTTTCTAGTGGACGGAAAGCAATCAGGTGTTGAGCCCGGCAAGCGGCTTGACACACTTGGTTTTACTGAACTGTGCACCTGCCCGCTCGAGCTTTCAGATGTGCGCCTTGAGCCGGAACTTGTGGTTGGTCCCTTTGATGCATCCGAAGTGGATCTGCTATACGAGCTGCGTTGTGGCTGGGATCGCCTGCTCACCGGCGTAGCATGTGGGACGATGCGTCTATGTCTGGATCTGGCGCGGGCCAGTGCCGACGTCAAGCGTGCTGACGGCAAGCCTCCTGCCGGCCACCAGAGTGTGCGCTTTGCTTTGGCCGAGATGCTGACCATGTCACAGACGGCAGAACTACTGGCCTTTCGCGCCGCCTGGGCTACTGCTTCCCGCGATCATGGGGCCTCGTCTTTGAACCTGTGTGCCAAGGTTTTTGCCACCGAGAACGGCTGCGTCGTTGCGGACAAGGCGCTGCAAATAATGGCCGCCGCCGGTTACAGCACGCCAAACCCGGTCGAACGAGCATACCGCAACGCTCGTCTTGGCACGATCATGGGAAACACCTCGCAAGTGGCCCGAATGGCCATAGCCGACGACGTTCTGCAGACGTTTGCCTGAGTATGAGAACAGAGTAACGGAAATATAAATGCCCCTGGAAGGAGACGCCCCGTGTTCGATCCATCACCAAGTTACGGTTGGGAGGAATCCTGACGATGCCCGAATTGCAAGCGCCTCCTTCCAGGAAAGGCTGGCCGTGGCGAGGCCAAGCCCCGGCCGTGTTTCTGGTTGCGTTTGGTGAACAAACCGGTCTGTATAAATATTCCATTCCACGTTGACTTGTTGTCCGCGTCCTAATACTTTGTTGCATCGGGTTACGTCACTTGTGGAGGCGGGCATGGAAGTCATCGAAAGCCGTGTCGACGTCGATGGAGACGAATTCAGGTCAAACCGGGAACAAATGCAGGGCCTGGTTGATGATCTGAACAGTGAGCTTAATCGCGCGCGGACGGATCGCTCTGAAAAAGCCCGCAAACGTCACGCCGATCTGGGCAAACTGCCTGTAGAGGAGAGGATCGAGCTCTTGCTCGATCGCGACTCGCCTTTTCTGGAGATCGCACCTCTGGCTGCAAAAGACATGTACGACGGGCGGGTGCACGGCGCAGGCAGCACGGCCGGAATAGGGCTGGTACACGGGCGCGAGGTGCTGATATCGGCCAACGATGCGCGCATCAAGGGCGGCACGATCTACCCCATGGGTGTCAAGAAGACCTTGCGCTGCCAGACTATCGCCATGGAGAACCGCCTGCCGATGATCAACCTGGTCGACTCCGGCGGAGCCTTTCTGCCGCTGCAGAGTGAACTTTTCCCGGACGTCGATGACGGCGGGCGCGTTTTTTATAACCAGGCGTTGATGTCCAAGATGGGCATACCGCAGATTACAACCGTCATGGGACTGTGTACGGCCGGAGCGGCCTATATCCCGGCCATGTCGGATCATGTCGTGCACGTTAAAGGAACCGGCGCGATCTTCCTTGGCGGGCCACCTCTGGTGGCTGCTGCCACCGGCGAGGTGGTTACGGCCGAAGAACTCGGCGGCGCCGAGTTGCACTGCTCGGAATCGGGTGTCTCTGACTACCTGGCCGAGGATGACAATCAGGCTCTGCATATGGTCAGGGACATCGTCGCCCTGCTGCCGCCTGTGCGCAAGGAATGGCCCGGGCTACGCGACACGGAAGAGCCAATATACGATCCGCAAGAGATCTACGGCATTGTCCCGCGCTCGCTGGCCACGCCTTATGACGTGCGCGAAGTGATCGCCCGCATCGTGGACGGCAGCCGCTTCCACGAATTCAAAAAGCGCTACGGACCGACTTTGGTGTGCGGTTTTGCCTTTTTGCACGGCATGCAAATCGGTATTCTTGCCAACAACGGCGTGTTGTTTTCAGAAAGTGCGCTCAAGGCGACCCAGTTCATCCAGCTTTGCGACCGCGACGGTGTGCCGCTGGTTTTCTTGCAGAACATCGCCGGCTACATCATCGGGCGTGAATACGAGCGCGGCGGGATTACCAAGGACGGTCACAAGATGGTCTGCGCCGTGGCCACTGCCAGTGTTCCCAAGTTTACCGTCATGATCGGGCAATCATTCGGAGCGGGAAACTACGGCATGTGCGGCCGGGCCTACTCCCCGCGCTTTCTGTGGATGTGGCCCAACGCCCGGATCGGGGTAATGGGTCCCGAACAGGCCGCCAGCGTGCTTGTCTCGGTCAAGAACGAACAGTTGGCCCGCGAAGGACAGCAACCCTTGTCTGTGCAGGATATCGAGGCCATCAAACAGCCGATTCTACAGGCCGGAGAGCAACAGGGTAGTGCCTATCACTCAACTGCCAACCTGTGGGACGACGGTATTATCGATCCGGCCAAGACACGGGATATTCTGGGTCTATCACTGTCGGCGGCTCTGTGTGCGCCTATGCGATCGGGCAAGTGGGGCTACGGGCTTTTCAGGATGTGAGGCTTTTCATGTTTTCGAAGATCCTGGTTGCCAACCGCGGTGAGATCGCCGTCAGAATTTTCAGAACCTGTCGCGAGATGGGTATCAGAACGGTGGCCGTCTGCTCGGATGTCGACAGGGGCGCTTTTCACGTCGGACAGGCCGACCAGCTAGTGGCCCTGGGGGGCGACCAGCCCGCCGAGAGCTATCTTGCAATTGACAAGATAATCAAGGCGGCCATGGATACCGGCGCCGAGGCGCTGCACCCGGGTTACGGCTTTCTGGCAGAGAGCCCCGAACTGGCCGCAGCCTGCGAACGAGCCGGGTTGACATTCATCGGGCCTCGGTCCGATGTGCTTGCTTTAGTGGGCGACAAGATCGCGGCCCGCGAACTTGCCCGAAAGGCGGGCGTGCCGCCGACAGCCGGGACCGATATGCCCAGTGACAATCGCCAGGATCTTCAGAGGCAAGCCGATAGTTTAGGCTTCCCCCTGATGATCAAGGCCGCCGCCGGCGGGGGAGGCAAGGGCATGCGCCGGGTGGAGCGGCCGGAATCGCTGTCGGAGGCGCTAGAGCTCGCCGCCTCCGAGGCCCGAAGCGCCTTCGGGGACGGGAGACTTTTTCTGGAGCGCTGCATCGAGAATGCTCGCCACGTCGAAGTGCAGATCCTGGCCGATGGTCAGGGTAACCTGGTGCATCTTTTCGAACGCGAATGTTCCATACAGCGCCGCCACCAGAAAATCATCGAAGAAGCACCTTCTCCTGCCGTAAACGACGCACTGCGCGACAAGTTGACTGAAGCCGCCCTGATCGTGGCAAAGGCTGCTGGTTACACCAATGCAGGCACTGTTGAGTTTCTGCTCGACGATCGCGGGAATTTCAGTTTCATGGAAGTGAACGCGAGGCTGCAAGTGGAACACCCGGTAACAGAGCTGATCACCGGCATCGATCTGGTCGAGCAACAGATCCGTATAGCCGCAGGTGAAACACTTTCGACGTCACAACAAGAGATCTCCTGTCATGGACACGCCATAGAGTGCCGCATTTACGCCGAGGACCCTGCCCGGGGCTTTATGCCCAGTCCCGGCACTATTTGTGCCATGGACTTTCCCAGCGGGCCTGGAGTGCGCTTCGATAGCGGAGTAAGGCAAGGCAGCATTGTCCCGGTTGACTATGATCCCATTCTTGCAAAGCTGGTAACTTTCGCGGCCGATCGCGAGCGTGCGGCTGCTCGCATGGCCCGCGCGTTACAAGAGACATGTATTCTTGGAGTGAAGACGCCCATCGAAATGCTGATCGATATCGTCGAGTCGAAACATTTCATTAAATCGAATACGTTCACAGATTTCATCAAGCGATACTTTATTGATTGGAAGCCTTCAAAAGCACGAGAGCGAGTGGCTTTGATGGGCTGGCTGGCAGCCCAGCTTGCTGATCAAGGGAGTGAAGAGAGTTCGAGACAGCTGCGCCGGAATCGGGAACATTTGGGGCCGGGAGGCGGCCACCGGGACGATCCCTGGCATCGACTTGGACGTTTCAGGTCATGGGACTGAAATATGGGTACTGTAATGCGCGTACGGCTGAACGAAGCAGAGTATGAGATCGAGGTGCTCGAGTACACTCCCGGACACAAAGGTGAACTCGCACATCTACGGGCGAATATCGACGGTGAAGTGCTCGATGCAGAAATCAGCTCCGATGGACCTGATCGACTTCATTTGAGATTCGCTGAAGATAGGGCACTTGTCAGGCTGGCCAAGTCAGGCCGGGACTTCTGGGCTTTTTACGCCGGGGGCCAGGCATTGATCGAACCGCTAGCCGGAAGGCCGGCCAAGGCCGTACCTCAAGGCGATGTCACGCCACCGATGCCGGCCGTCGTAGTCAGGATATTTTCTGAACCCGGACAGCACGTCGAGCGAGGCGATGCACTTGTGGTGGTTGCGGCCATGAAGATGGAGACCACACTGGTTGCGCCAAGAGATGGAGTCGTTTCTTGTGTGAACGTCGCCGAGGGAGACAAGGTTTCACCGGGGCAGGTCCTGGTCGAGGTTGTTCCCGAGGAGGAATACGATGGCCTGTGATGAGCCGAAGCTTATCGTCGAGCGCGATGACCACGTCGTGACTTTGACCATCAACAGGGAAAAGCGCCGTAACGCTCTCGACGCCGAGGTTACCGGGTCCCTGATCGAGGCGCTTAGAGAGGCCGACAACGACTCGGGCGTGTACCTGGTGCGTATCACCGGGGCTGGCCAGAAAGCCTTCTGCGCGGGCGGCGACCTGGCTTCAGACATGTCTGCAGGTCAAGGCGCCGTAGGGGCGTTCGAGTCATTCGGCGAACTGTTGCTCTGCATGGAGTCCATGCGAACTCCTCTTTTGGCTAAAGTGGCAGGCTATTGCCTCGGTGGCGGGTTGGGATTGGCGCTTTCATGCGATCTTGTGATCGCCTGCGAAGAGGCGATCTTCGGCACGCCGGAAGTGCGCGCCGGGATTTTCCCGATGATCATAGCTCCTTTGATTGTCAAGCACGCCGGGCCGAAGCGCGCCATGGAGATGATGTTCTGCGGCCGAAAAGTTTCGGCCGCAGAGGCCATGGCCATGGGTTTCGTAAACCGCGTAGTGCCCCGTGCCGAATTGGACAGCCTGGCAGAAGAAATATCCGCAGACATCCTGGCCGGCTCGCCTGTGGCCATCGGCATTGGTCGCCGGGCGCTGGCCAGGACGCGCGGCCTTCCCGTCGGGGAGGCTACGGCAAAGCTGATTTCCGAACTCATGAAAGTCGTTACCAGCGAGGATGCAATGGAAGGCATCCAGGCCTTTTTACAGAAGCGCAAGCCCACCTGGAAGGGAAGGTGAGAGCCCATGTCAATATTGCCAATGGCCCCGCATCGCGATCCCGAAAGACAGTGTATCATTACCTGCGCTCTCAGCGGCGTCGTGGCTAACCGCGACCAGTGTCCCGCCATTCCGTATTCTCCCGAGGAATACGCCGCCGAGGCACGCCGAGCCTACGAGGCAGGGGCCGCGGTTGTGCACATCCATGCACGCGATCCCCTGGACGGCTCGCCGAGCTACAAGGTCGAGCACTACCGCGCGATCAGAGACGCGATCGTTGATGCCTGTCCGGTTGTGATCAACTTCTCGACCGGAGCGGTTGGTATTAGCACCGAGCAGAAAATCGCCCCGGTGCGCGAGATACGTCCGGCCATGGCAGCGCTCAATATGGGCTCGATGAACTATGCCAAGTACCACCAGCAGAAAAAAAGCTTTGTCTTCGAGTTTGTTTTTCCGAACCCGTTTAGCGAGATCGTCGAACTGATAAAGGCCATGAACGAAGTTGACTCTAAGCCTGAAATGGAGTGTTTCGACGCCGGACATGTCGCCAATTCGTACCCGCTTGTCGACATGGGTCTGCTCAAACCGCCTTTCCAGTACTCACTGATCTTGGGAGTCACCGGAGGAATAGCGCCAACAATCGACTCGCTCATACACATGTCGTCGTGCGTGCCGGAATGGAGCGAGTGGGAGCTAATCGGGATATCACGTGACCAGTGGCGCCTGGTGGCGGGAGCCATTGCAATGGGCGGAAACGTGAGGGTAGGGCTTGAGGACAACTTCTACGTGGAACCCGGTCGTATGGCGAAGTCAAACGGTGAACTGGTTGAAAAAGCCGCTCACATGATCCGTGACCAGGGCCGTGAGCCAGCTACGCCCGAAGAGTGTCGTAGGCGCTTGAAGCTCAAAAACAGGTGATCAGCAAGCCCCTGATTGGCTGTAACTGTTTGAAATAACTGTACTGAACTTGACAAACGGCGTCATTTACAATATGCTTGCGCTCTTACAGGCGGGCTGTCGGAGCTAAGATCCGGCAGTCCGCTTTTGTTGCGCAGGGTTTGGGGGAGGTTGACACTCGGAGGAGGTTTACCGAATGGCACAGACCAAGGCACGCAAGAGCGAGCGTACCACCCACCGAGCATCCCGGGGAAAGACGACCAAGTCGCAAGCCGCCCAGGCTCGCGCGAAAAAGGCGCCCTCCAAGGCTAGCCTCAAACAAATGGCCAAGGACTGGGATCACGTTACCTGAACCCACCTTGAAAAATCGAAGATCGACAACGCGGATCGAGGCGGCGCTAGCTGCCATTGCGTTTGTCTCGGTTGCCGTAATCATCAGCGGAACGACCTGTCGCGGAGGATCCGGGGCGGGTCCGAACCTGGATGCTCCCGCCTGGGTGACGACCTCCGTCGGCTACGAAATCTTCGTACGCTCTTTTTTTGATTCGGACGCTGACGGTATCGGAGACCTGTCGGGAATCTTGCAGAAACTCGACTACCTGAACGACGGAAAAGATGGCGGAACGGATCTGGGCGTGAGCCTGTTATGGCTGTCGCCGATATTCATGTCGCCTTCGTATCACGGCTATGACGTAAGCGACTATCTTTCCATCAATCCAGAACTTGGATCGCTTGCGGATTTTCATGAACTTACAAAGGCCGCTCACGAGCGCGGAATGCGGGTGATCCTCGACTGGCCGCTTAATCACACCTCCCTGGATCATGCCTGGTTCAAGGAGTCATGCTTGGGCACAGACGCAAAGAAACGCGACTGGTACTTGTGGCGTGCTTCGGATCCGGGCTGGAGACGCCCCTGGGGAGATCACGGGTCTGTCTGGCACCCGCTGGGGGACAGCTTCTATTACGGGATCTTCTCGGCTGAAATGCCTGATCTGAACCTGCAAAACAGCGCGGTCGTCAATGAGCTTGAGGATAACCTGCGTTTCTGGCTCGATCAGGGAGCGGACGGTTTCAGGATCGATGCCGCCCGCTATCTGATCGAGGATGCGGACGGTACTCTGGCGGACACGACCGGCACGCACCAGCTTGCGAAGAAACTCAAGCGCGTCCTGCGCACATCGAGCCCGGACATGCTGATGGTGGCCGAGGCATGGGCGAAAACTGAAATAGTGGCTGCCTACCAGGGAGAGCGCGACGAGTACGACCTGGCCTTCAATTTCGACCTGGCCGAGGTATTGCCTCAGTGTATTTTGGCCGAGGATCCTGAAGAAATCGAGAGGGTGCTCGTTCGTGTTGAACGCTCGTTTTCAAGTCGCGGATTCGACGCGCCGTTTTGCGAGAACCATGATCTTACTAGATTGGTGACCAGCCTGGGCGGTAGACGCGAACCGCTGAGGCTGGCAGCCGTCCTGTTGCTCACACTGCCCGGCACTCCGTTTTTGTACTATGGCCAGGAGATCGGCCAGGCAGATGCCTCCCGCTGTGCGGGAGACGCCTGCAAGCGGGCCCCCATGCAGTGGGCCCAGGGACCGGGCGCAGGTTTCACTAGCGGCACTCCCTGGACCATGCCGGCAGACGGAGAGAACGGTATCGATATTGGCTCTCAAACCGCTGATCCGAACTCGTTGCTGTATTTGTACCGTGAGTTGATCCGCATCAGGGGAGAATGGCCGGCGCTGACATCGACTGCCCGCAGGCGTCTTTCAACAGATAATCAGGCCGTATACGCCTTCTTGCGCGGGGAAGGGGATCATCCCGTGCTGGTGGTCCTCAATTTCTCCTCTCAATCTCTAAAGCCGATGATCGATCTATCGAGCGTAGGTCAACCAGGAAGTGAGCTTGCCGGTAAGGTCTTGCTAGCGGGTGGCGAACTCGTCATACCGGCTAGCCGCGCAGACTACGTTCTCGATGAAATACCCGCTTGGGGAGCACTGCTAGTGGGATTCTAGCGCTATCTGTGACAGGTCTCAGGGGATATCCAATTCCTTCTTTGGTTCTTTCTTCTTGATTGCTTCGTTTTTCGATTTTTCTATGAGTTGCTGTTTCAGGTCGAGCTTTTGGATTTCTTTGTCTTTCCTGTACTCGTCGAAGACTCTCCAGCCAATGTACACTCCCGCCGCAAGGACCACTACCAGAAGCAATAGGATCACGTCTCTCACGGTCACCGTGAATACAAACCGACGCCTAACGACTTTCTTCGAACCTGCCATAGGCGCCGGGGCTGACCACGGCAATGACGTGGTCTGTTTGTTTTTCTTTTTTCGCCGTCTTTCGCCGGCTGCGAAATCGGTGATGTCCAGCGGTGTCATGCCGGCGGTCAGGCCCTTTTGAAAGTTGGGTTTGGGCTTCGGATCGCTGTCAGGAGTATTCGCGCTGGGCATTCCGGGAACGAACAACGGCAAGCCCGAGGACGGCCTCGGCGAGTCTTGACGCTCAGGGGCGACGTGCACGGCGGCTTCATCCGACGGCTCGGCTGATTCTTCTTCTCCGAGGGGCACGTTGAAGAGGGCCTCGAAGTCGGGCCCCAAAGATGGCTTCGGCGACGGAGTGGGCGACTTTTGGCGGGCGGGAGGGAGCGGCGACGGAGTCGAGCGACGGCCAGGTACGTAGAAGGGCAAGGCTTCCTGGTTGGACGATTCCGGAAGCGACAGGTCGATGACGTCATCAATCGGGGGCTGATTCAACTGAAGCGGCGCTACCTCGCGCGTGTCTTCGGTATCAGAGTCATCGAACAGGTCGTTGACCTTGAATTCGCTTTCGTCAACATCGATGTCAACTTCGAAGGCGTCATGGGCTCGCGTGGGTCCCAGGGGTTTCGTCTGCGTGGAGGTAATAGACTTCTTGCGGGTCGGATTTTGACTGCTGTCGCCAAAGTGCGGCTTGGGCTGCAGGCGCGTCGGTTCCTGGTCTTCATCCAGTTCGGATTGATCGTTTTCCGGAAATTTTCTCATGCGGCGTCCCCGCTTATGGAGATCTTACTGTGGAACTTCCAAAAGATGCAAGAACACGCACGAATGCCTGCATCCAGGGATCCATCATCTCACCGAAGCTCCTCTGCCTGACTTGACACCAGACTCTTGCAGTTGTTAGCTTCATGACCGCCCCCGAAACCCATTTTTCTATGCGGGCGGCGGATTGTGCCGTACTCGTTGTTTGTGTGTACTGCGAAAAGATTGAGTTTTTGGTTGTGTACGCCGGGTTTCGTGATGGGCACTGGTTTGGATTCGCGGTACTATGTGATTCCGAGGACTTGTCCATGTTCCAACCCGTGCAGTTCGGAAAATACTACCTATACGAACGACTGGCGGTCGGGGGCATGGCTGAGATCTACAAGGCCATCTTGTACGGTGTGGACGGATTCGAGAAGAAAATGGTTGTCAAGCAGATCCTGCCTCAGTACGCGCGACACCGCGAGTTCATCCAGATGTTCATCGACGAGGCAAAGATTTGTGTCAATCTGTCCCATGGCAATATCGTTCCGGTCTACGAGCTAGGCGAGATCGAAGGTATCTATTTCATTTCGATGGAGCACGTCGACGGCAAGAACATGGGCGAACTACTCGACGCCGGCCTTGACGAAAACAAACCTCTTTCCGTTCCTCACGCCCTGTTCATTGCCTCACAGATTCTTGCCGGTCTCGACTATGCTCATCGCAAGAGCGATGAACGTGGACAAGGTCTGGGAATCGTCCACCGCGACGTTTCCCCTCAGAACATCCTCGTCTCATTCGAGGGCGAGGTGAAGATCGTCGACTTCGGTATTGCTCGGGCGGCCAACAAGATGCACGCCACGGAGGCGGGCGTGATCAAGGGCAAGTTCGGCTACATGTCTCCGGAGCAGGCCACCGGAAAAGACGTAGATGCGCGCAGCGACGTTTTCGCCGCCGGCATCCTGCTTTTCGAGATGTTGACGCTGGAGAGACTGTTCCACGGCGGAACCGACATTGTCACCATCGAAAGAGTGAAACGGGCCGACGTGCCCACACCCTCCCGCACCAATCCCAAGTTGCCGCCTCAACTCGACGCGATCGTCTTCAAGGCATTGGCCCGTAATCCGGCCGACCGCTACCAGTCGGCGGGCGAAATGCGCCTGGCGATATCGCGCTTTCTTTACCAACTTCCGGAGGAGGCTTCATCTAAGACACTGTCTGTCTACCTGAAGGATTTGTTTGCAGCCGAGTTGAAGGAACGCGCTTCACAGCCGCGACCGAGTATTCCAAAAGTTCAGGCACCTGCAGAGCCAGTGCCCGTCCCGCGGCCTGAATCTCGAGAGGAGCGGTCGGCAGGGCCTGCCGACCTGTTTGGTGAGTCCGGCGCTCGGGCGTCCGGCGCCCTTGCGGCCGACGACCAAATTGGCCCACAGGGTACGCTCGATGACGATGAACTCGACACCAGCTTCAGCTACAGCGGAGTGGGTAGAAAAATCAAGTTGATCACCATCGGGGGATTGTTGGCGGGTCTGATCATCTGCGGTATTGTTTTTCGCTCTCAGATCTCGCATATTTTTTCGACAATCGGAGATGTTGTCGATGAGTCGGCCGATCGTCTGGCTCAGAAGAAGCTTGGCACACTGGTAATCAGGTCACGCCCAACGGGAGCCGCGGTATACTTCGATAATCGCAAAGTCGGCACGACGAACATGCGCATTGGGAAAATAGACCCGCAGAAGGAATATGAAATCGTACTGACCATGAAAGGGTATTCACCTTGGTCTCGCCGCCTGCTTCCTTCGGATTGGAAACAGGACGATAAAATGCACATCCTGATATTCAAGGATTGGACCGCCGACAGCTTCAAGTGAGTGCGAGGCTTCGTCTGAACTGACGTCCTCGGGAGGAAAACGATGGCCTCTAAGATCGAGAAAGCTCAGATCGAGTTCGAGAAACTTTTATGTGATCTGGCCGAAAAGGCCCGCATGTTGGATTTGTTCGATCAGGTCGACCCTGCGCTGATCGAGGCGCATCACCGGGCAGAGGAAGGGCTGGATGATCGTAAGCTGGAGATCGAATTCATTGAATCTGAAATCGAACGGATTGAAAAAAGCGAGAAGCAAAGCAAGCAGCAACTCGAAGACGAATTGAATGAACTACAGGATTTTATCAAGCAGCAAAAGAAGATCCTGTCGGTCAAGCAAAGCAAGGCAGCCCCGGCAAAAAAGAAACTGGTTGGCGAGGAATACGACTTCAAATTTGCCGACAAAAGCATGAAGGAGGAAAAGGCCAAGTTCGATCAGGCCAAGAAAGTCGAGGATTTCGACAAGGCCAAGGTTCATGAAAACAACCTGAAAAGAATGAAGATAGACATTCTCAAACGCAGGAAGAGCCTGGATGAGTTGCGGCGCAAGATCCGGGAGCACGAGAAACCAATCAAGGATATTGAAAAAGAGATCGCCCAGGCTTCAAAGCGGGCTGAACAGATAGATCTTATGCTTGAAGAAATGGAAGGGGCCTCAGAGGAGGAAACGCTTTCAGAACTCAGGCAACAGCTTGAAATGAAATCAAAGGAGGTCAAGCGCGCGCAGTTGCTGGTTGTCGATACCCTGGCAGACGTTGGCGAAAACCTCTTCGACAAGAGAGTCAGACATCCCGTGCTCAATAATTTCTATGGGGATATTGACGCGGTCGCCAAGGTGATCGACGAATTTCAACGCTCGGGAAAATGAAAATGCGAACGCAACTTGTGATCATTGCCCTGGTTGTGTGTTGCCTGCCCGCTTGCAGCAAGCGGCCGGACAAGTCTCGTCCCTGGGTGGTGGTTCTCGACGAAGCCGATACCCAGGCAATGGCCGGGAAGTTGCTTGCCTCGTTCCAGGACAAAAAAAATGAGGCGCTGGAGGGCGCCACGGCCCTGGCCATAAAAGACCGCGGGGTAGTGCGTCACCTGGTTGTCAGCCGGGGATTCGCATCCCGACTCCAGGCCGAGAAACTCGCAGGTCGACTTTCTTCGTCCGCTTCGGTGCGCCTGCCTCTACTGGATCTTTCAAAGCTCGAGATTCCGAGCGTGGAAGATGATCAGTTCGGGGGTATCCCGGATGATCTCCAGGGCATTGAGAAGCTTGCAGCACTACTGCCGACACCAGGAACTGACAATCTCGAGTCGTTTGTACTCGTTAGCGACGCTGCCGGGACATGTTCAAAGATGGCTGATTTTGGTCGAGTTGGGCCCACCGAATGGAGACAAGAATTCTGCAGCCTTGGATTTTCAGCCACGGCAGAGGCCGCTTACGGCCTTCCCGGTCCCAACGGCTCGGATGGTGTTTTGGTATTCGTGGGCATGGGTCGTGGCCCGGGCCACGCCGGGACGAAAGGCGACGAGAAGCAGGATTGGCTGCGAGACATCTGGGGCTTTTTGCTAGCTCACGCCGCACCAAGCCCGGAGGAATGGGAAAGGATCAAGAAGGACAGAAAGAGAGCCCGGCGCAGGCGGCGGCACAAACGAATAATAGCCCCGGAGCCCGCCGTTGCCATCGAGTTGCCGGCGCCTCAAAAACGCTGGTTGCCCTGGGGTAACACGCCAGTTTATCACATGACCGGAGTGACTCTGACACCATCGAAAAAGTACCGGGAAGGCATTCCTGAATGGACCGCCTGGCTTGCCGAACTGCCGGGCGGAGAGGGCGTCTGGCTCGCCTTGATTAAAAACGAACCAGCCTCAAAGAGGTTGTTTGAACCGGTAGGGCTCGGCGAACCGCATGGTATAGCCTACCTGCCTGAGTTCTTACGACCCTGGACCTTGTTGCCTGAGATTAGCGTCGCAGATGAACACCTGATTTATCTCGGCACTCAGCGCTTCTCAGATTGGCTGCCGAAAAGGCAGCGCCGTAGTGATTGGGCCAGGCGCAACGCCCAACGCACGGTCACCAGCGTGGGCTTTTCGGACGGTGAAAAAAACTGGCAGGTGAGTTGGGTCGACTTTGGCACGGAGGCGGAAGCCAAGCAGGTGTATAATGAAGGATTTGTGGCGCCGCGTCAGGCGGTCATGCAAAAGGCGCTAAAGAGCAAGAGGCAAGTTCGCTACGATCTTGGAGTCAACCTGGTCGAGGTGGGCGATACAAATGCCTGGTTTTTCAAGGGAGCTCGGCAGGGCCGCAGGCGTGAGCTGTATTTTGGTTACAAGACGCGAGTCTGGCTTTTCACGACACCACAGCTAGCGGGCAAAGGACTGGCCGAAGAAGACCTGCTGGCCAGGGCAGAACTTTTACAGATATGGGATAAGGGGGAGTGACCCCACCTCGCCCCGGCTTCACCGGGCAAGAAAAACCTTGATCTATCCACAAAAGTTGGTAAACTCCGCCCTCTTATTCGGGAGTATTCCTGTTTACCAAGGAGCATGAGAAGATGTCGAACGCAATTTTGGGCAAGAAGATAGGCACGACTCAAATATTCGATGAGAGCGGTAACCGTGTACCGGTTACCGTTGTGGAAGCGGGTCCGTGTGTTGTCGTGCAGAAGCGTAATCAAGTCAAGCACGCCTACAGCGCCATTCAGATCGGTTTCGAGGAGATTCCGGGCCGCAAGCTTTCCAAACCCGGCCGCGGCGTGTTTGAAAGCGTCAAGTTGGCTCCGATGCGCTTTCTGCGCGAGGTGCGCCTTTCGCCCGAAGAGGTCGAAGCCTGCAAGGTCGGAGACAAGATCACGGTGTCGATTTTCACGGGCGGCGATAAGGTGGACGTCACCGGAACCTCGAAGGGCCGCGGATTCCAGGGAGTCGTCAAGCGCTACGGGTTCAAGGGCAACACCAAGACGCGCGGCACTCACGAGGTCAGGCGGCATCCGGGAGGCATTGGCATGTGCCAGTTTCCCGGTCACATTCTCAAGGGTAAAAAGCTGCCCGGCCAGATGGGCAACAAGCGAGTCACGACCCACAACTTGAGAGTGGTCAAGGTAGACGAGGAACGCAACCTGCTTCTGATCCGCGGCGCCGTCCCCGGTGCCGCCAACGGTCTGGTGATGGTGCGCAAGGCCATCAAGACCCGCTCGCCAAAAGCTTGATCGGGAATCGCTCCCATATAGTACAAGTAGATCTCGCGCCGTTCTGCTGTAGATGTGGTAGCAGGTGCGAAGTGTAGGGAATCCTAACACTAATCGAAAAAATCCTTGCCTTCCCAATAGTGCTGTTATAAACGCAATTCAATGGCAAATCTGGCCCTTTCACATTCACGCAACCGAGTGAGGAATACCATGCGTAGTGGACGGAGTTTGCGCGCGATTCTTGTAGCGGCGGTGATTGTCGCATCCTCGGCCCCGGCCCGGGCCGACGAGCCCGTGGTGGCCAACCAACTCTATGACATGGGCGGTAAGTTTGAAATGGCGCTCAGTCCTGTGTCCATGTCGATTGTCGACAAGTACACAAGGCATTTCGGATTCTCGCTGGGATTCGATTACTTCTTCAACGACTACCTCGGCATCGAGTTGGACGCGGGCTACAACTACATCAACGGAGACCGCAAATTGCTGAACGAGATCCTGCGCACTGCTCAGACACTGGACGGTATACACAAACTGCCGCTTACAGATCTCAAGCACATGACCTGGTTCACCAACATCGGGCTGGTGTTTTCACCGCTTTACGGCAAGCTCGATTTTTCTTCCGAATTCGCAGTCAGCATGCACCTGTACTTCGTGGCCGGCGCCGGCGTGGCCCAGTACCAGTACACCGAGTTGGAAGACGATCCCGGAAATCCCGAATTCGGTTCGTTTAAGAAAGTGACCAAGACTTACACGGGGGGTCTTACAGGCGCGGCGGTTCAGCCCACCTTTCACTTCGGAGGCGGTCTGCGCTTCCACATTACTCAAGGCTGGGGCATCAAGCTCGAGATTCGCGACGTATTCTTCTACGACAAATACGAAGCCGACTGGAAGCCGGCCGGAATAGACGTGCAGCAGAAGACCATCAAGGATTTTGTCCACATCGTCTTTTTAAGGCTGGGCGTGTGTTACACGTTCTGAGCGGAGAAACACCATGAAAACGTTTTTTCTCACCCTCGTGTCTTTGACTCTGATTTCGGCCGGCGCGCTTGCCGAGAGCCCCAACGAACGCGTGCACGTATTGCAGAAGCGGGATTATTCGGTCAAGAACAAGATCGAGGTCGGCGGGTTGTTCGCCATGTCGGTCGACGATATCTTCACCCAGCACTACGCGGGAGTATTGACGCTCGACTATCATATCGATGAGGCATTCGCGCTCGAGTTCACCTGGCTGTCGTGCAAGATTCCGTTCTATATGGGCGACAAGGTCTCGGATGATCCCGCGGCCTACACCGGAGGCTGGCTCCGCTCGGGGCATTCCTACACGGACGCCTACTACAACATCAAGGACGATGCCCAACTGAGCCCGTCGAATGCCGACCTGGCGATGATCAGTAACTACTGGGGACTGAATGTCGAGTTCAGCCCCATCTATGGCAAGTTCTCCCTTTTCAACTGGGGCCTGGCCCGTGCCGATTTCTACGTCACTGCAGGCGGCGGTGTGGTAACGACCGAATACATGCGGCCGGACAAGAGTTGGGTGGACACGGGTCTTTACTTCATGGGTTCTTTCGGCATGGGCTTCAGGATTTTCTTGGCGCGCTGGTTTGCCATCAGGCTCGATATGCGCGACTTGACTTTTGCCGCCAAGGTCGAAGGCGAGGCCGGCGCAACCGGAACAACCACCGAGACGAAGATCCGAAGCACGCTGTTTGTCATGCTGGGAGTCAGCTTCCTCTTCGGCGGTGAAGAGCCGGTTCAGATATGGAGCCCGTATTGACTCTGTGGAGGATTCGACCGTGAGAAAAATCATCTCAATCATTTTCGCTTTAGCCGTTTTGCCGGGTGCCTTGGCTTTTGCCCAGGGTAACAAGTCCGATCAGCTCAACCAGGCGGTCGAGGCCTACAATGCGAACAACCTGGCGGATGCGGCCAAGCAGTTCTACGACGTCAAGATGAACGATCCACAAGCCGGCAACCGTGCCCAGGCCGAGTACTATCTGGCGCAGTCGCTTTTCAAGATGGGCATGTACCAGAGCGCGCTGGCATTCTACAACGCTGTTTTCGTGGCCGGTCCTGCCCATCCGTACTACATCAAGGGCGCGGAGGGGCTGGTCAATGTCGCCCAGGCGTTGCATGACGATACTCTGATACCTTCCCAGATAAACAAGTATTACAACAGCCAGGAATTCGCCAAGATGGATCCCATGATTCTGAGCCGGATCAACTTCTATGTGGGCCTGCTGCTGTATCGTCAGGAGAAGTACGGCGAGTCGATGGCGTTTCTCTCGGCAATCGATCAGAAGTCACGAGTCTTTGCCAAGGGTCTTTTCTTACAAGCCATTATTCACATTCGTCTGGGTGTGCGTTACAACCTGGCCCGCGACGAGGCCCGTACCCAGGCGGAGTATGACCAGGCCATCAAGCTCTTCGAGCAGATCGTCGATCTCAGCGGACGCGAAGAGGCAAAGGCCATGAAAGCAATTGCCTCCTACGATAACATCGTCCGCCTGTGGCAGCTTTGCACGTTGAACCAGGCGCGGGCCTACTACGGCAAGGGCGATTATGCCAAGGCGGTCATGTACTACACGCGCATTCCCAAGTTCAGCCAGGACTGGGCCGACGCCTTGTTCGAGATGGGTTGGGCCTATTTCATGCGCGAGGAATATGGCCGGGCGCTGGGAGCTCTTCATACCCTGCACTCGCCACGCTATAATAACTTGTTCGCGCCTGAATCGTGGATACTCAAGGCGACAATTTACTTTCATGTCTGCCTTTACGAGGAGGCCTCGGCTGCCCTGAATTTTTTCAACCAGCGATACGAGAGCATGTTGCCGACGCTCAAGGGTATCCTCGATGCTGGGTTACCCAACGAGAAGTTCGCCTCGCTTCTGCTATTGGACAAATTAGATAAAGCGGATCCGATGGCCAAGGTGCCCGAGCTCGTACGCTTGTCAATCTTGACCAGCCCCCGGGTTGAAAACTTCAGGCACTTTCTGCGTTCCCTCGAAGCGGAAGCTAAGGCAATCGAACAGGTCGGCGAGTGGAAGGGTACCCGCTTGCGTGACGAATTGGCCGGAGTGGTGACGGTGCAACGCAACCTGTTGGTCAGGACGGCCGGTGGTTTCGTGAAAGCCAACCTGCAGAACAGGTACCAGACAATTCTGGGCTTCGTCGGTCACGCCAAAATGGTGAAGCTGGAGATTACCAGCCACGAGAGACTTCTACTGAAGGCCGGCCTTTCCATCAAGGCCGAAGAGCGCGGCAAGCTGGCGCCGCGTCCCAACGTACCCGATGAGACATACAACTACTGGCCCTTCAAGGAAGAGTACTGGAGGGACGAGTTAGGATACTACGTATACACGGTTCGCCGTGCGTGCCCCGCTAAGTAGGCACGACCATGTGACTTGTGCAAGACAACCGGAGGCAATCGATGCGGAGCTTCTGTTTCAGATCCTTTTGGGTGTTTGTTCTGGCACTGGTGTTCGCCTTTTCAGGCGGATTTCCAGAGACCGTCAGGGCCGATAATGACAATGGTGTACTGATCGCCAAGGCCAAGAAACGCAAGAAACGTAAGAAACGCAAGAAAAGGTCTAAAAAACCACGCAGGAGAAAACGACGAAAGAAGGGCCGGACCCGCAAGATGACCATCCAGCCCGAGAAGGAGAAGAGAAAACCAAAAGTGGTCGAAGAAGATGAGAAGGTGCCTACCGGCCCGGCCAAGATCAAGCTGCCCATGGTAGAGGAAAAGAAGGCCGCCGGCGCAACATTGGAAGAGAAACTGCTCGACGAGGAAATCAAGCAGCTGCGCGAGATCATTCGTACTACCTCAGAGGGGCCGACGAAAGCCGACCTGCTCTTCAGGTTGGCTGAGCGTTACTACGAAAAGGCCCGTGCGATTTACTACACGGAGATGCAGGAGTACGACAACAGGGTCAACCAGTGGCAGAAGGAACTGGAGAAAAACCCTGACGCGGCCGAACCCAAGATCGACAACCGCAAGAGTCAAGTTTACACCAAGCAGGCAATGGACGTGTATCGCATCATTCTCGGCCGGTACAAGAACTATCACCGGCGCGACGAAGTCCTGTTTACCATGGGTTACAACCTGTACGAGAGCGGCAACAAGTCGGAAGGTGTCAAGATGTATTGGGACCTTATCAAGGGTTACCCGGAGAGCCGCTTTGTACCGGATGCATACCTGGCGATGGGCGAGCACTTTTTTAACTCGAACGACGTTTTCAATGCCAAGAAGGCATACGAGAAGGCATTGCAGTTCAAGACATCAAAGGTGTACACCTTCGCTCTGTACAAGCTGGCCTGGTGCGATTACAACCTTGGTGACTACGACAATTCGATCAAGAAGTTCAAAGAAGTGATCGAACTGGCCGCACAGGAAGCCGCTCGGGGCAGTGAGGCCGACAAGAACAAGATCCAGCTGAAGCGTGAGGGATTACAGGACTTGATCCTGGCTTTCAGCCAGGTCGATGCCCTGGACACGGCCGAAGAATATTATCTGTCGCAGGTGGGTAAGCAACGCACGAAAGAGTATATGCGCAAGTTGGCCCGCACCTACGAGAAGCAGGGCAAGGCCGAGATGACGGTTAAATCATTCCGCCGCCTGCTGAACGAATACCCCAACGATCCCGACTGCCCGGCCTTCCACAACTCGATAGTCATGGCCTACCGCAAGATGAACTTGCGCGACAAGGTCAGGCAAGAGGTCAACCGCCTGATCGACCAGTACAAGCCGGGCACGCGTTGGGCCGAGGTGAACAAGAACAACAAGATGGCCATCAAAAAGGCCAACTCGCTGGTTGAGGCCTCGCTCAGGGACCTGGTCACCAGCTACCACAAGGAGGCCCAGGAAACAAAACGTTGGGACACCTACAACCTGGCCCGGGTTATCTATTCCAAATACATGGACACCTTTCCCAACTCGGAATATGCCTACAAGCTCAGATGGTATTATTCGGACATTCTTTACAAGATGGGAGATTTCTACGGTGCTGCACAGCAATACTCCAAGGTGGTCGAGAAAGATCCCAAGGGTGCATTCAGCAAGGAGGCCGCCTATAATGCAGTCCTGAGCTGGGACAAATGTATTTCGCTGAGAGACAAGCAAGGCATCGACTGCCGAAAGTGGAAGCCCAAGGAGGGCCGGGGCAAGCTTGGAAAGGAAGAAGCCCGCACCATTAAGGAAGAAAAGATGGTCTTTATCGCCAAGGGCCAGCTGAAGAAGGAGGAGATGGAGAAAAAGGAAATTCCCTTCTTCGAAAAGAAGTTCCTTGGCGCGGCCGATGTCTTCGCAAAAGTTGCTCCCAAGCACGACATGTATTTACCCATCCGTTTCAAGAGTGCCTTCTTTTTCTACAAGTATCACCACTACAAGGAAATGGCCCGTCGCTTCGGCGAGATCATCGAACGCTACCCGAAAAACAAGTTTGCCCTCAGGGCTGTCAGGTTGTCTCTCAACACGATGTACGTCAAGGCAACCAACAAGGACGAGAAACAAGAAGTTAGAACGTCGCACTGGAAGGAAATCAACCGCTGGGCCAAGACTTTTCAGAAGAACACGGTCTTGATGAGTTCACCTGCTGCCAAACGTGAAAAGTTTGGTCCTGAGATTCAGAGCCTGATTGAAGAATCCGGTTACAACGTCGTGTTGGCATTGCGTGAGAAGAAACCGCTAGAGGCTGCCAAGGGCTTCGAGAAATTCGTCAACGATTATCCCAAGAGCAAGTATGCTCACCGGGCCCTGTACGCCGCGATCGTGATCTTTAACGAGGCCAGTCAACTCGACCTGGCCATCATTGCCGGCCGACGCCTGTTGAAGCAGTATCCCAAAAGCGATCGCTTCAACCAGACGATTGAGTACCTGGCCGACTTTTACACACGAGTGGCTGATTTCTCACAGGCCGCAAACTACAACGAGATGTTTTTCGATCGTTACCTGAAGCAGAAAGGCCAGGATGTCAAAAAGGGCAAGAGAAAGAAGACCAGGGGCCGAAAGAAGGCCAGAGGCAAGAAGAAGACCGGCGTCGAAGCCCAGAAGATCCTGATCACCGATAAAGAGGCGATGGACTCGCTGTACAATGCCGCCTTGTTGCGCGAAAGCATGGGCCAGTTCGATCATGCCATTGCAAACTACGTGAAATACATCAAGAACTTCCCGGATGCCAAGGACGTTCCCAACATCTTCTATAAGATTGGTGATATTTACGAGCGTCGCAAGTTGTGGCGCAAAGCCGACAGAGTATACCAGGCCTATCCCGAGAAATACGAAGACAGATCTACTCCTGGGCGTATGCTTGCTGTCAAATACAAGCATGCCATGGCTTTGAGGAAACTCGACAAGAAAAAAGAGTCGGAAAAGCTCTTGGATGGCATTATCGAGAGTTACAACAAGTTGCCCGAGGATGCCCGCGATGCCGAGTCCAGGAAGGCGGTTGCACACGCGCGCTTCTTGCAGCTTGAAGGGGAGTTCAACGACTACATCAATATCAAGCTGGTGTTGCCGCCGAGGACGCTGAAACGTAACTTGTTCAAGAAGATCGATATTCGGCCGAAGCTCGAAAAGAAGTACGAGGAGGTCGTCGGATTCAAGGATCCCGACTGGTCGATAGCGGGGCTTGTTCGCATCGGACAACTTAGCCAGAACCTCAGCCAATCCATGTACGAAGCGCCTGTCCCGTCCGGCTTGACTCCAGATCAGCAGGATATCTACGTTCAGGAACTGCAGAACCAGGCCTTGCCGCTCGAGGAAAAGGCCATGGTTTTCTATCGTAAGGCAATCGAGGTGTCCAGTTCCAAGGGAATTTACAACGAATGGACGCTCAAGGCCGAGGAGCAACTGAAGAGCTACCAGCCCAGCAGTTTCCCCGAACCGTACAAGGCAGATTTGGTTTCCACAGAGTATATTTATCAGGCTGGATGCGAGACTGAAAAATTGAATGTTCCGCCGCCGCCAGAGCCGACCCAGGCGCCGGTGGTGGGCCCTGAAGGGGCTGCGTCGCAGCCCGAGTCATGAGCCGGAGGGCCAGACCGATGCGAGGAATAAACACAATGCTCAGAAAAGCTGCGCTATTGACAGTCGGCTGCCTGCTGGTACTCGGAAGCGGGTGTCCCCAGAAGGAAGTTGTCAAACCTCAAAAAACCATCAAGGTGGTTCGCGTCATACAGCCAGAGGAGATCTACAACCAGGCCATTGATGCCGTGAAGCACAACCAGCCCGATCAGGCCTTGGCACTTTTCCAGAAGGCTATTGCCAAATCGGCCGACAGCCCCAAGCTAGTCAATGCACACTACAATATGGGCGTGATTCTGCTCCAGAAGGGCGACCTTGCTGGCGCCGAGCGTGAATTCACCCAGACGCTCTCGAAAAAGCCCGATCATCGAGATGCCCTTCTGGATCTAGGCGTGGTGCTCAAGCAAAAGAAAGATTACCCGGCGGCCATCAAACTTTACAGGGACGCTCTGAAAAAGATTCCCCGGGATCCATTGATCATGAACAACCTGATCATGGTCTACAGACTGAACAAACAATACAAGGAAGCCGAGAAGACCGGCCATAGCCTGTTGGCCAGGGCACCCAACAATGTTGAAGCCTATAAGAACATGACACTGGTCTACTACGATCAGAAAAAATACGAGATGGCTGAATTACTGTGTATCAACGCAGGCAAGATGCTCGAAAAGCAGCGCAAGAAGGATCCGTCGGTAAAAGAAGACGCCGGCATCTACAGCAATTTAGGTATGATCTACATGCAGATGGGTAAGACGCGCAAGGCACTGGCCCAGTTCAACAAGGCCCTGTCCGTCGACCCCAACAACGTAGACGCTTTGACCAATATCGGTGCCATCGCACACAAGTATCGTGATTACGTCAAAGCGATTGCTGCTTATCAGAAGGTGCTCAAGCAAAGTGCCGACAACGACAAGGCATTGCAGGGTCTGGCTTACGCTTACTATGGTCAGGGAAAAGCCAAGGATGCCCTCGGGCTGTTTGAAAAGATCATTCGCAAACACCCGGACGACGAACGGGCTATCTACGTGATGGGTGAGATCTATTACACCTTCCTGCACGACTACAAGAATGCGATCAACTATTTCAAACGCTACAAGGCTAAAAAGGGCAGTTCCTTGCAGGCGTCCGACCCGGTAAATAATCGCCTGCAGGCGGCAACGGCAAAGCTTCAGATGGCCGCAGAGTTGAAAAAGGAAGATGAGGAAGCCAAGCGCAAGGAAGAAGCCCGAAGGAAGGCGCTCGAGAAGTCCAAGACCGAGTCGGCTAGCAAGAAGAGTGCGGACAAGGAAAAGCTGAGGGAGATGCTCAAGCAGGGTGTGGATAGTGAACCCGGCGAGGCAGGCGAGAAGCCTGAAGAGAAGGTAGATGAAAAACCCGCCAACAAGCCGGGCGAGAAGCCCGCAGAGAAGGCGGTTGAAGAACCCGAAGCGAAGCCGGGCGAGAAATCGGCAGAGAAGCCGGCAGAGAAGGTAGATGAAAAACCCGCTAACAAGCCGGGCGAGAAGCCCGCAGAGAAGGCGGTTGAAAAGCCGGTAGAAAAGGCTACCAAGAAACCCGGCAAGGAGACAAAACCTGCCGAAAAACCGGTCGCAACAGAGAAAGACGATGCAAAAAAGGCCGACGGCGAGGATGGGAAAACAGACAATGACAAGCCCAAGGCCGCCGAGCCCGCCAAACCCAAAAATAGTGATTCGGAAAAGAAGGATAAATGAGCTATCTGAGAAACCTTCTTTGTCGTAAGGTGTCGATGTAGAAAGGTGTTACATGTTCTAGGCTAGTTGGCACGGAGGAGGAAGTCATGAAGAGATTGATTCTGGCTCTGGTTCTTGGCATGACACTGGTATTCGGGCTTTTTGGGGTTGCCAGTGCCCAGGAAGAAGGAACCGCCGCGGCCGGTAGTGATGAACAGGTCGTCTACAAAAAGACGACAATAATAGACTTCTCCGATGTCACCATTACTGGCGAGCTGACGAAACCGGAAGGTTCGTATCTGATGAACAAGAAGAAAGCGAATTTCAACCTTTTGATCAGGGTAAGAGACAACTTCCTTCCCGAGATGATCAAGACGGTCGATAACCTTTGAGACATGCGTGATTCTCACCAGGAAATCATGGAAGGCGAGGTTTTGTCATGGCTAGCAAAGAATCCAAACTGAATATTACTCTCGAAGTCGAGGCGCAAGCGGGCGGTGGCCGGCACGAATTCGAACAGAAGAGCGTCATTATCGGCAGCGGTTCGGCGGCCAACCTGCGGCTTGATGACACCTCGGTATCGAGCATTCACGCCATTCTCAAGGCCGGCGATGAGGACGGCACGGCTTTGCTGAGTGACCTTGGATCCGAGGAAGGTACCAAGGTCAACGGCAAGGAAATCCGTCGCGAGGCCAGTGTCAAGCGAGGTGATGCGATCTCCGTCGGTGCCATAGAGATTTTCGTCGTTGGCGTAGGCTCGGACGAGGTCGACACCAAGACTGAAAGGCCGTCGCAGAAAGATGCTGACACCAGAGAAGAAGCCGAAGAAACCCATGATCAAGAACTCGTCCGGGAAGACACTCAGGAGCAGAAGGAACCTACACCAGTCATGCGGCCTCCGCGGCGCAGCCCCCCCGCGCGCTCGGAACGGCCCCCCGCGATGCCGCCCTCACCGCGAACAGAGGTCATGAGGCGCAGGGAGATTCCAAGGACAGCCGATATAGAGTCTTTGCTTAGCGGGCAGAACTTCTTTGAGCGCGACATGCTCGCCATGGAACGTCCCTCACAGGGAGAGAAACTGGTCGAAGTCAAGGTGATGTGGGGACAGATCGTACTGGACACGAGACAGTTCGCCGAGGGCGAGAGGATCACGGTGGGTGATACGCCGGGAGCCAGTATTTCGATAACCACGGACAGGTTCGGCGGCGAGTTGTATACCCTGGTAAGCCCCGGGGGAAAAGATGGATGCGTAATCAACCTGGCCAGCGGGATGAAAATCGAGGTCCGCAAGGACGGCAAACGCGTCGATGTCGGCAGCTTGCCCTCCGCGGGGGCCGTGCGCACCTACTCGCTGGACCTGGGCGAAAAGTGTCGGGTGATGATGGGACATTTGGCTTTCATCGTTCAGTATGTCTCACCGGCCAGGGGAGTCAGTTCGGGTGTGTTGGCTTCTTCGGACATGAGGCTCTCGAAGTGGTTTATGATATGCCTGGTGTTGTCGGTTGGCATGTGGGTGCTTATTCAGGCGACACCCGAGTTCAAGGCCGATGCATCGGACTACCTGAAGAACCCTGCTCGCTTCGCACAGTTGATCATGCCCAACCAGAACGCAGAAAAGAAAAAGACCTTCGAGGAGATCAAGAAAAAGAAAGAAGAGAAGATCAAGGTTGCCGACACCGGCAAGTGGAAGAAAGTGGAGAGCAAATCAAAATCTAAAGACAGCAAGGAAGTGCCGCGTGAGGTCAAAGAGAAGATCGATCGCAAGGTTGCGACATCGGCAGGAATCCTGGGTCTCTTGAAGGGGCGTGGAGGAGGCACGGGTGACAACTCGTCATCGGTTTTCGGCGGCTCGGCAATGGCCAGCCTCGACCAGTCGCTTGCCGGCCTGCGTTCTTCGGGCATGGGCGACTCGGGTGGCTTCGGCGGTCTGGGAACCCGCGGTGGGGGCCCGGGCGGCGGCGGTGGCGGGCTTGGTCTTGGAGGTCTGGGAACCCACGGCTACGGACGCGGCAGCGGACGGGGATTCGGCAGCGTCAAGATAGGGCACCGCGGTAAGCACGCAGTGCGCGTCGTCAAGGGCCGCACCAGGGTTATCGGAGGCTTGTCGCAGGAAGTCGTCGGACGCTACATCAAGCGCTACTGGGCGCAGTTCAAGTATTGCTACGAGCGCGAACTCTCCAAGGATCCGAACCTGTACGGCAAGATAACGACAACTTTCACTATTGCCGGCAACGGACGTGTTAGCGAGGCCAATGTAATTCAGAGCACCATGCACAACGCCAACGTCGAAGAGTGTGTTCTGCGCGTAGTGCGCCGTATTCGCTTCCCGGCTCCCAAGGGCTCGGGCGAAGTCATCGTTACCTACCCGTTCATGTTCACGACGGCTGGATAGTGGGGAGAGGCACCCATGAGAATATTGCTAGGGATGTTGGCACCGCTGGTCCTGCTGTTTGTAATGTCGAATCCTGCGCGGGGAGCAGACGACAAGGCAAAAAAGGCGGATAGCGCGACTACTACGGTTGATCAGGGAGAAGAGATCGACTTCGAGCGGGTGACGGGATGGTATTTCGAGGGCCGCGGCGGGATCTTTTTCACACTGGCAGGGGCTCGTGGTTATTCGAACGGCCAACCCTGCTTCGGATTTGAGGCCGGCTACGACATCACCGAGGCGCTGTCGATTCAGTTCTCTTACCTCAACGGCTATCAAGCATCCAACCCGCTCATGTACCCCGAAGAATGCACGGGGACCAACTGCAGCGACTATCATCTTGATTTCGGCATGACCTTCTTCAACTTGTCGGCCGACTACGATGTTCTTTCCGGCCAGCGTTGGGCGCTGGAGGCCAGGGCGGGAGGAGGGATCGTGCTGATCAATCCCTCGGCTGAGCCAGATCAGTCTCCGGTCGACGGCGACGTTTTTGGTGGTATTCGTTTCGAATACTACACACTCCTCAAGCACTTCACCGTCGGTCTGGAATGCAACTTCTTCTACGTGCTTCCCAGCAGTATCCCCGCCATTTCAGGCCTTTTCTCGATTCTCTACACCTTCTGATCGCCGTAGTTGCGCTCCGGTGCCGGTGTGATACCATCGGTCCGGAGTAATACAATGAGCGAGCAGCGATACAAGATCCTGGCTGTCGACGACGACGAAGACGTCCTGGATGTTCTCGAACGTGCACTCGAGGACAGCTACGAGGTTCTTACCGCCAACAGCGGTGAAAAAGCCCTCGAGATTCTTCAGAACCAGTCCGTCGATATGTTGATAACCGATCAGCGCATGCCGCAGATGTCCGGCACCAAGCTGCTTGAAAAGACCAGGCAGATCAATCCCGCCATGGTCAGAATCATTCTGACCGGTTATACGGAGCCCGAAGATCTGATCGATGCCATCAACCGGGGCGAGGTCTACCGCTACATTGTCAAGCCCTGGGACCTGAACGATCTGCTACTGACCATTCGGCATGCTTTAGAGAACTACCAACTCAGGAAAGACACGGAACACCTTCTTCATGATCTCGAGCTGCGCCTGAACGCCATGACCGTCTTTCTCGATTTGAGCAAGGAAGCCTCGCGAGTGCGCTCTTACGAGGAGATCGTCCAGGCTGTGGTCAAGTACCTGCCCTACATCGTCGAGTTCGACGCCTGTGTCTCATTGATAGAAGAAGAGGGGAGTACCAAGGTTCTTCTGAACATTCACTGCCGGAGGCCGTTGGAAGAGCGGCTGCTCTTTACACTGCGCGAGAAAACAATCGCGGCATATAATCAGAGCTGCGACCGGCAGGTCGACGACACGGATATCATGATTCGTATCACCGGTGAGCCGGCCGTCGCCGGTGATTCAATGCAGACGATGAAATCCAGCCTGAGTGTACCACTGCGGGTTGCGGGTAAGCCAAGCGGATTGATAATGCTTTACTCGACCAAACCCGATGTCTTCAGGGAGGACACTTGCCAGTTGCTGGATATCCTCGCCAACCAGACCGCGGATATTATTCGCGGGATGAAAGAGCAACTTTCGTCTGAACGTCAGCGTTTGGATCTCATGGTTCACAGTTTGGCCGACGGTGTAATCATGGTGGACGAGCATGACCAGGTGTTTGTCGTCAATCCGACGGCGCGCAGGCTCTTACACCTTCCACCTGACGCACCAGTCAGTACCCGATATCTCAAGGAGACGCTGGGGTTCTACCCCTTTGACCTGGTCCGTGGCTGGCAAGCGACCGAGCGGGCAATTATCAAGGAGGAAATTCGTGTCTTCGATCGCGTGCTGCACTCGATAGTTTCGCCGGTCGTCCAGGACACGCGGCTGGTCGGAGTAGCCGTTGTGTTGCGCGACATAACCGAGGAGAAGAAGCTCGAAGAGCGCAAGGAAGAGTTTGTCTCGATCGTTTCGCACGAACTGCGCACACCCTTGACCAGTATCGGCGGCGCGCTGGATCTGTTGCTCAATCGGTTTGCCGGAGATATCAACGCCAAGCAGGAAAGGTACTTGAGCCTGGCAAAGGGAAGCTGCGACAAGTTGAACATCATCATCGACGAGCTTCTCGATCTGCGGCGACTGGAACAAGGCCGTATGAAGATGGAGATGCGACAGGTCGACCTGGCTCATCTGGTAAAGGATGCGGCAGAGAACTATTCGGCAGCCGCGGAAGAGGGAGGGGTGTCACTTGAAGTGGAGGTCGGCGGGCAACCCATGAACGTGCGCGGAGACCGCAACCGGCTGCATCAGGTGCTGAACAACCTGCTTTCCAATGGTCTTAAGTTCACCAAACAAGGTGGTCATATCAAGGTCAGCCTCTTCCAGTCGGCGGCCATGCCCGACCTGTTCGGTGTCAGTGTTTTCAACGACGGCGTGGAGATTCAGGAAGAAGACCACGAACGTATTTTTGATAAATTTGAACAGGCCTCGCAAAGCCGCGGCGGGGCGGTGGCCGGTTCCGGCCTGGGGTTGAGCATCTCCAAGAGTATCATTGGGGCGCACGGCGGGCGCATCTGGGTCGAATCCGGCAGGGGAAAGGGCACCAGCTTCATTTTCACTCTTCCGCGGGTGGTTGGTGAAATAGAACCCTGTATCGAGGAAATTCCCCCACTGAGCGAGTCGCAGTCGCAGATGTTGCGCTTCAAGTCGCCGCCGCGCATTTTGGCTGTGGACGATGATCGCGACACGACATACGTGATCAAGGGACTGCTGATGTCACAGGGGTACAATGTAAACGTGGCCCACAATGGAAACGATGCTTTGATGTTGGCCAGGGAAAGACATCCCGACCTGATCATCATGGACATCAGAATGCCAAATCTGAATGGCCTCGAGGTTACGGACATTCTGCAGCACGACCCGGAGACTCGTGAGATACCGGTGCTGGTGTTGTCCGTCCTTGAGTCGCAAGAGGACGCCTACCGGGCCGGGGCGTCTGCTTACCTGGCTAAACCGGCGCGGCTCGAGAAGTTGGTTGCCTCGGTAAGACAACTGGTATCGTCGGGTGGCTTGACCAAACGCATGTTTACTATCTTGGTGGTCGACGACGACCCGGCAATCCGCTTGGTATGCAAAGAAGTGCTTGAAGAGCAAGGATACGCTACTCTGGAGGCCGACTCTGGCCGTTCTGCGATGGAGATGCTTTCCAAGAGCAATGTAGACGCTATCTTGCTGGATTTGATGTTGCCCGACTTCGATGGATTCCAGGTGACAGAAAAAGTGCGTTCCCAGCGCAACACGTCGGACATTCCAATCATTTTCATTAGTGCACGCGGAAGAACATTCGATAAAGTTCGCGCTCTCAAGATGGGCGCCGACGACTATATGGTAAAGCCGTTTGACGCACTGGAGTTGGGGGCGCGGGTTGAGTCAGTTATCAAGCGCAAGGAACGTGAGCTGGATTCCAGCCCTACAACCAAACTTCCGGGCAGTGTCGCTCTCGAGAGAGAACTCAACAGGCGGCTGGTTTCGAACGAACCATTTTCACTTTGTTATCTCGACCTGGATAACCTCAAAGCCTTCAATGACTATTACGGTTACGCCAAGGCGGACGGGGTCATCCACCAAACGGGTGACTTGATCCGCAAGGCGGTCGAGAAACTGGGTGATCCGTCGGATTTCGTGGGACACATCGCTGGAGACGACTTCGTTTTGGTAACGGCATCCGAACGGCTGGAGCCGATAGGCAACGAAATCATATCCAACTTCGATCGTGTTGTTCCCCTCTACTATCACACTGCCGATCAGGCACGCGGATACATCGAGACCGAGGATCGATTCGGCGAGATGCGTCGTTTTGGAATAATGACAATTTCTCTGGCGGCAGTACATGTCAAGCCTGGCCAATTCAGGTCACACGCCGAGATTGCGGAGAAGGCGGCCGAGCTGAAAAAGAAGGCTAAAACGATCGACAAGAGTGTTTTGGTCCACAGTTCTGCAGACACAACTCCGTCCTCAAACCCATGAAGTTGTACCAGCAGCTTATTATCTTCGTACTGGCCGCAACAGCTATTCCGCTAGTTGTGGGCATGTTGATTCTGCACGCCAACGAACAACAACTTGGTGATCGCCTACGGTCTTCCCGCCAGAGTTCAGCCGTTACGCTGGCAGGAGTGGTGGAACGCGAGACGAATGAAATCTTCGGGCGTATCAGGAGGGCCATGGGTTACCTGTCGGTCGAGGACATGTCTCCGGCTGAGCTGACGGGCTGGCTGGGCATTCTCTACAAGCAAAGCGAGGACATCACTCAGGTGGCGCTGCTGAACAAAGACGGTGCCGAGATCGTGCCTGGATTGTACCTCGATCACCCCGAGCGTTACCCGGAGTATGCCGGCCGCAAAGGCGTCACTCCTGATGAGCATGCAAAATTCTTGGCCGATCTGCCGCGTAAGAAGGCTTATGGAGTTTCAGCGGACAGCATTGTTCTCGGACAGCCACGTGTCGTCGGATATGGACTTTGCATCTCATTCATCGTGCCGCTGCTGCTTCCCGATGGCCAGAATCGTTGGCTGGTGGCTGTTGAGATGTCGCTTGCACGCATCGCGCGCCGCATTGTCGAGGCCGGAGACACCAGGGGCTGGGTTGCCTGGATGGTGGACGACAGGGGCCGGCTTATAGCTCATCCAGACAGTAAGGTCGCAAGCAGACTGCGTGACATGTCTGAGCATCCAGCGCTGACCGCGCTCGGCAGCCGGACGCAAGGATCATTTTTTCTAAAGGATTCGCTGGTAGCCTTTGCCCGGGTGCCTGAGTTGGGCTGGGGCGTGATCATCGATCAACCGCGCTCAGAGGCCTTGGCGGAGATTCGGAGCACGCGCCGGGTGACACTGTTCTGGACGGGGGTTTCGATTCTCGCTTTGCTGATTCTTGGATGGCTTTTCACGGGAAGGATTACAAGAAATCTCAGGTTACTGGTGAACGGCGCCGAGGAATTCTCAAAAGGTAACCTGTCTGCGAGGGTTGCTATAGCCTCGCATGACGAGGTGGGCATTCTGGCAAGCACTTTCAACCACATGGGTGAGGAACTGGCGGCCTCCCGGGAAGAGATCGAGGCCTGGAACCGCGAGTTAAGTAAACGGGTCGAAGACAGGACAAGAGAGCTAGAGATTGCTCACCGGCGCCTGCTCGAGACCAGCAAACTGGCCGCCATTGGACAACTGGGCGCTGGTGTGGCGCACGAAATAAACAACCCGTTGGTTGGCATTCTGGGTAACGTGCAGCTGGTTCTCAAGAATCTTGAGAGCTCGCCGAGAGAACTCGAGATGTTGAAAAAAATAGAGTTGGCCGCCAAGCGTTGCCGAGAGGTTACGCAAAACCTGTTACGCTTCTCGGAACAGGAAGAAGATCCCGAGCACGTTGAAGTGGATCTGTGTAAGGTACTTGAGGACGCATTTTCATTGACCGAGCAGCAGCTTCGAGAACAGAATATCAACACGAGTTGGGACGTACTACCCGGAGTCAAGGTGACCGGCGACCACCGCCAGTTGATGCGCGTTTTTTTGAGCCTTTTCTCAAACGCCAAGACGGCAATGCGGGAGAACGGCGGAGTTCTGGTTGTCCGCTCGAGCAAGGTTTCCGCCGCAGAGGTCAAAGTACTGGTGGCAGACACTGGCAAGGGTATTCCGCCAGAGCAGCTCGAGCGGATCTTCGAACCGTTTTTCACGACGAAAGACGTCTGGACCAACACCGGGCTGGGGCTATCGGTGGCCTATCGGGTCATCGCCGATCACGGAGGGCGCATCGATGTAGAAAGTGAACCGGGTCGTGGCAGCAGTTTTAGTGTCTTTCTGCCCACTGCGGGAGAAAACTCGTGAAGGGGCGCCTGTTATTCATTCTGGCTGTGGTGGCCTTCGTGGCGCTTGTGCCGCTGGTATATTACTTGTTGTTTGAACGCGGTCTTTCAGTTTCAGGGCCGGTCGAGAAACCACCCAGGGCGCCAGGAGAACTGAAAGTCGAGCCGGACGAGGCAGCCAGCGAAGTCCCGTTGATTCCAATGGCCTTGTCGCTGACAGAGACGCAGGGAAAGGTGGAGATCGGTAGACGCGGTAAGCAGTGGCAGGCGGCCGAAGTGGGAATGGTGTTGGCGCCGAAGGATCGCATCAGGACGGACGCCCGGTCACGAGCAGTGCTTTCGAAGCCGGGAGTATTCTCGGTGGAACTTGACTCGGCCTCTGAGTTCGAAGTCAAGAGTCTAACCGAGGGGGTTTCGCGTTTCTTGCTGCAGGAGGGCATGCTGTCCGCTGACGTGATTAAAAATCCTCAGAAGCGATTCGAAGTGCAGGCCGCGGAATCCGTGGCCAGTACTAGTGGTGGCGCTTTCAAGTTGGGTGTCGACAGGAGCGGCAGTGTGGCGCTGGGCACAAGCAGGGGCGAAGTAGAAGTGGAGGCGGAGGGGAAGGTGATTAAGGTTCCAGCCGGATATTTAACAAGATTTTCCAAGGGTAGCCCCCCGCAAGATCCGATCAAGGTGCCGCACAACTTGTTTCTGAAGGTTCGCTGGCCCAAGAAGACCGAGTTGTCGAATCGTAAGCTTCTTGTGTCCGGCAAGACCGATCCCGGGGCCCGCGTCAAAGTGGGCGGGGCAATCATCCGGGTAGATTCGAAGGGCAGGTTCCGCCACGTGATGGCTTTGAAAGAAGGAGCGAACCGGCTGCAGGTAGAGGCCTACGACGTTAGTGGAAACCTGACAAAAAGCAGATCGCCTGGAATCGTAGTCGATACACGCTCCGACGCATTTCACATCCGCACATCACCAGAGATGTGGAAGGACAAGAGAGACGGCTCTCATGTTTCCCCTTGACAGATCGGCAGTAATACAGTATTATTTTCAGTAGCTAGAACATAGATCGGATGAGCCATCCGATAAAGGCAATCCAGGATGTTTCTGGAGCGCAAAGCCCTTATTCGCTGCATGGAAGGAAGGGTTGCCGAAGATGGCCACAAGAAGTCGAAAAAGAGGACCCGGCGGATCGCCCAGTTGAGGTGGCGGTTCGCTTTTTTTGTTGGCGCGGGGCAGGAAAGGAGAACAGGATCATGAACAGGAAAATCTTGGTCGTGTGTGGATTCGTGGTTCTGACTTCTTTCCTTGCGGCCCCAGTCCAGGCTTATCGTTTCGAGGGAACCGAGTCGCAACTCACCACCGATCCAAATGACCAGTTCGATCCTTCGATCTCGGGAGCGGTGACTGTTTACACCGACAGGCGCGGGACGGACGCCGACATCTTCATGTTCGACATCGAAGCCGGGCTTGAGACTCAGATTACTTCGGGTGACGGCGACCAGTACTTCAACGATATCTCCGGCGATAAAATCGTCTACACCGACTTCGGCACGGGCAACGCCGAGATCTTTTTGTACGACATCTCGACCGGTGAGACGCTGCAGGTAACCAACGATCCCGCCAACCAGCGAAACCCGGCAATCAGCGGCGATAGCGTAGTGTACGAGGATGACCGCAATGGTGATTGGGATATCTACATGACAGATATTTCCACGGGCATAGAGACGCGCATCGCCGATGATCCGGCCATACAGCGCAACCCGGCCATCAGCGGCTCGATCGTCGTATGGGAGGATTATCGCAACGGCCAACCTGACGTGTATATGCTGGATCTTGCAAGCGGCATCGAGACCCAGGTGACTAGCGACCCCGGCCAGGACCGCAACCCTGACGTGGACGGCGGCGTGATTGCCTTCGACTCGAACCGCTCAAGCGTAGGAGACGTCTTCATTTACCAGATTTCAACAGGCAGCCTGACGGCCATCACCGCCGATACCGATTATGAGCGCAACCCTGCGGTCTCCGGCGACTACGTGGCTTACGAGAGCTATGCCGGGGGTGACTCGGATATCTGGCTCTATAGTATACCGCTGGGCATAAGCGAGCAGGCCACAATCGACCCTTCCGAACAGTACCTGCACGATATTTCCGGCAACCGACTTGTGTACACCGACAACCGCAACGGCAACCTGGACATCTACTTGTTCGATTTCCTTTTCGACGAACCACCCGCCCAGGGTGAGGGTTGTGATGATCCCGCCGGGTTGACCGCCTTCGGGCCGATGGTTTACACGCGCGGGCACGGCAAACCTCAACTCGTATTGCATGGCTTCGCCGGGCTGGGGATCGCGGGACAGGGATATGTATGCATCTCAAACGGCGACCCGCGTGTCACCAGCGCAGTTGTGGCCATGAACGGGCAGCTACTGGCTGGTCCGGACGCATTCGAGCAGGAAGTCGACTCGCTCGAACTTCCGGTGGACGTCAGAGACTCCAACACCATCGGTGTGCAGCTACGTGGCAAGCCGGGCAGTAACTTCACGCTGCGGGTAGTGCTGGTTCCGCCGCCCGAAGACGCAGTTATCATCACTTGCTCGTCGTCAGATCCGCTCACCGGAGGGCCGACCTTGCCGTTCTTCCTGTTGCTGCTGCTGGTGCCGGCTATGCTTGCCCGAAGATACAGCAGGGCTCGGGCCAATCTGTAGCGGTCTTTGCAAGACTCAAATACAAGTTAATCACTACGAGCTTGCGCTGAAATCCGCATCCGTAAGCAGAAAAATGGCGAACGAGGCAAGCCAGTGCTTGCCGCCGTAGTCGGAATCGAACATCTGCCGCACGGCTGCGGCACGATGCAGACGGGCAAGCTTGAGCAAAACGGGTTTGCGAGGATCCTCGACGGGAAGGGAGCGGGCTATGCCCTGGAAACACCATGCTCGCTGCAGAGCCAGGCCAATCAGGTGAACGATCTTGGGATCGTTGAGATCGCGGACCTCGGCGGGTTCGAGCAATGGTTTGAATCTCTCGGACGCCAATGGCGGCAGAAACTTCCCCAGCCAGGATACGAACTCGTTTGTGGGTAGCACTCGCCGCATGAGATCTGCCTCGGCCAGGCATGGAGAGATAAAGTCCTCGCCGGAAGGCTCGTAGTCTGTGGGACAGTTTCTGTCGTGCAGGTAGAAATCCTTGGCACGTTTATTGATCGTCTTCTCAAGCTCGGCATCGCCCACGATTCGGGCATAGTCCAACATGTGCATCATGGCAAATGCAGTGTTGGGATGAGTGCCTGCGCGAATCGGAACGCTCAACGTTCGCAGGTAGTTGATACTGCGTCTCGAAAGCAGATGAGCCAGGGGCACAAGGTTGTGTTTCCAGCGCCTGGCTTCCGCGTCGTCGAAAGTGGCAAGCTCGGCGGACAGCCTCAGCAGCCAACCCCAGCCATAGGGACGTTCGAAGGTCTTGTTGCGTTCCATGTTCAGGTAGGCAAGCTCCTTCTCTAGTGCCTCCGCGCTGAGGTGTCTGTCCAGCTTCTTGCGGATGATGGCCGCTTCCGGAATATCTGGAAATGTCTTGAGTAGTCGTACCAGAGCCCAGTGACCGTGCACGGCAGAGTGCCAGTCGAAACACCCATAAAAGGTCGGGGTAAGTACAGCAGGTGGCTGAAGCGTGTCCAATCCGTCCAGGATGTTGCCAGGTTTGTTTGGATATTCCTTGTCCAGGCAGGCCAAAGAAAGCGCCGCGAACCCGGAAGCTTGCCCGACAGTCAGGGCAAGTTCGGGTCTGTCGGGGATGGACGCTAGCAGTTTTGGTAGTGATTGATCTTCCTGGCAAGACTGGACTAACAGGCAGGACGCGGTGATGAGGACTACCGGGACACAGATGGTTGTGCTGATAAGTTTCACGAAATCAGGCTATCAAAAACTACACGGGTTTGCCAGACAACTCACGCGTTGTTCTTGACCGGGGACCTATGGCGGGTTAGCATTTCAGCGCTTGTTCACTGATACGGAGAGGATTGATGAATCTGGCTGGTGACCCTGACGGCTTGGTCGAACTCAAGCGGATCAAGGAAGAACGTAAGGATTTCTTGCGATTCCTGATTACTGAGGCCAAGACGAGCTTTGCGAGAGAGGCGATCTTCAAAGGTTCCGACGGCAGGCACTGGAAACTCGTCTTTCACGGCCAGCGCGACGAACTCGAGGTGACCCTGGCCGATAGCTGACAAGGTCGACTTTAAGGAGATCGAGAGATGCCTGTTTGTCCTGTTTGTCTTTGTGAGTTCAGAGAGGGATTCACCCATTGTAACACCTGCGATGTCGAGCTCGTAGACCATCTGGAAAAGGAGATGGAACTCAGCGAAGAGAATATTCGCGAGGCCCTTGAGGGTAAAGAACTGGTGCTCGTCACCCGTGGCGAATTGGAAGTAGTCAAGGAGACGCGTGACCTTTTGTCATCGCGTCGAATAGCCTCGATCGTGGTCGATGACGAGGAGGCCAAGCTGCCTCCGGGTGCGCCCCCGAGGGTCATGCTGGCAGTGAACAAGGACGATGTCGAGGCCGCTGCCAGAGTTCTGGGCGACAAGTTTCAGCAGATGGTTGCCGAAGAAGGGCAGGAGCTTGCCGCCGAGCTGAACTACGACTCGTGTCCCGCCTGTGGCACGAAGATCCCGGATAAAACGGAGGAGTGCCCCGAATGCGGGCTCTTCGTAGGGAAGGCCTGATATTTCTTATCACCTTGGCCGGACTAGCGACTGCTCCTGTGGTGCGGGCCGGGCAGGGTCTGAGCATTCTGCCTCCGCCTGGTTGTATTCCGGCGGACGGTGGGCCTGCTTTCAATGTTTTCATATATGTCTGGGGAAGATCAGGCCGGGGTGAGCTAGTGCTGAAGGCAGAGCACGGCTCGTTTGACGAAAGCCGCGAGATCATGGGCGGTCTGTACAGCGCGACCTATCATCCCGCACAGATTGCAAATAACAAAAAGACCGTATGGAGAGCTTTATGGAAAGAAGAGGGCACCAAGGACACTCAGCGTGCCATTGTCGGGAAGCGCGAGGTTGAGCTTTGCCCATTACCGGTAGGCAAGGTGGAAGTGCAGTCCAAACCACGGAAATTGCTTGCCGGTGAGGGACAGCAGGCATTCTTGAGCATCCGGGTAAGCGATTCGGCCGGACAGCCGGCCGCCGGGCTGCCGTTGGAGATCACGACCAACGTCGGCCGAATCAAGAATTTTTCCGATCTCGGTGATGGAAATTACGAGGCGATTTTCCTGCCGCCTGGCGATCCCTATCCTCAGGTGGCGATCATCATGGTGGCGAATCCACAGGGTGCTCGCCTCGACCGCGTTGCCGTCGCCCGAGCAGTGATTCCAATAACGGCCCGCATTGAGCTTCCCGGCAAGACGGCGCCTGGCACCAGAATGGAGATGACGATCGCCGGGCGCAGGTTCGGTCCGGACATTGCCGACGAGAAAGGAAATTTCAAGATTCCGATCCTGGTACCGCCGGGTTACGGCAAAGGCCGGGCCATGTCGGTTGACAGGGTTGGCAACAGGCGTAGTCGCTTGGTAAATCTTTTCTTGCCCGAAACCAACCAACTCGGCCTATGGGCCTACCCGCGCAGACTGCCGGCCGACAGCCGTTCGCGGGCCAGGCTGCTAGTCACCACCATCGACCCCTACGGAGTTCCGACCAGCATTGGCGGCGTGCGAATCAAGGCCGGGCAAGGCAGAGTCGGCAAGATCGAAATGATAGGGAAAGGTCTTTACGAGGCGTATTACACAGCACCTGCCGAAGTCGGCAACGGTACAGATCTGATCGAGGTTCACTTTCCCACTGGGGGTCATAAGAGCAGGGCCACGGTTGAGATGAGCGTGCTTCCGGGACAGCTTGCAGGGGTGTCGCTGGAGGCACCTAGTTCAATGCCGGCCGACGGTAAAACGACTGGCGAAGTGATTGTCAAGGTTCGCGACGCCCGAGGAAACCCGGTAGCGGGAAAAACCGTAACCATTCAGGCGCAGATCGCCAAAATTTCAGACGTAGTTGAAAGCGCGCCCGGTTTACATAGGGCGACATTCAGTATCCCTACTGGCCCGCGGGCCTGGACCGATAGACTTAACGTGGAAGTGCGCGAGACGCCTGGAGGCGAGCCGGACAGGCTGCTGGTTGCGCCTGACAGCCTGAGTTCTTCCGGGGACGGAAGTCTTACAATTCGAGCGGCTCTTGTCGACGGCCTTGGAAGGCCCGTTGAGGGTCAATCTGTTGTTCTAGAGGGACTATCATCAAGACTTACAGCAAAAAGTGACGAATTCGGGCTGCTCGAATTCCCTCTCGGAAGAATTCACATGGGCGATGGAGTAATACCGCTCAATCTCGAATGTGCGGGAGGCCGCGTAGGCCGGATGGTCTACCTTGTGTCAGGAAAGGGCGGCACAGTTTTGTTGCCTATAGACCTCGATGCAGCTTTGTTGCCCGACAAACCGTTTTCCAGTCAGGCCGAGTTGCAGATCTACCCGGCTGCTCCGCTGGAACTGCGGCTGGACGCAAAACCTAAAGGTAGAAAATGGATAGTCTCGGCGCACTTGGTTCCCGAATCGGCCGTAAAAGACAGAAAGACGCAGGTTGTCTTTGCGACATCGGCCGGCAAAATCACAAAGACACGTAAGCTATCGCCGGCAAGTTTCGAGACCACGCTGGATCCGGGCCAAGGTGGCTGGCACAGCATTTTCATATCCGCCACTGAAAGCGAGAGTCATATAGGAGCCGTGCTGAAGATAGTCGAGGGTGGGCCAAGACCTTGAAGCTGCGCGCGACAGCTTGCCTGCTGTGCCTGGTTGTTGCGATGCAGCTGTCAAGGGCTGCGGATGCCGGAATTTCGACGATTGGGCAAGGGGCAGTACTAGGCAGAGTATTTCTGGATCTCGATGGCGATGGAAAGTGGTCCTCAGGCGACGCCGGCCTGATTGGTATCCGCGTGTTTGCTGACAGCGGCGAAGAGGCATACACCGATTTCGATGGGCGCTATCACCTGGTGCTTCTGAAATCCGGATACGAGGTCTTGGGCGGGCACGTGCTGAAAGTGGATATTTCGACTATCCCGGCGGGCACAAGCGTCTTTCCCTCGAACAGGCGACTGGTTCATCTCACACCTGCCCTGGTCGAGAGGGTTGACTTTTCGGTAAGACAGAAGAAGGACAGACCGGGCTCGGAAAAGCCGCCCGTGGTCGAACCTGCCGGTCGCAGGGCGCCTGCCTTGCTGATACCTGGTTCCGGGACACTTACCACCAACCTGAGCGGGATGGTTCCCGAAGGTTGCCGGGTTAATGTAGATGGCAGACCTGTCGCGACCGATCCTGCAGGGATGTACCTGATCAACGTGCCTGTTCGACCGGGCCTCAACCCCCACTTGGTCATTTTGCAATGTGACGACGGCCGATTACAGATGTTCGTCTCTGAAATTCACTGGGTTAGGCGTAGGGAGGGCGGAGACCTGATTGTGCCTGCCAGGCCGCGTCTGTTGGCCTCATGCAATGGCCCCCCAGCGAGTGGCGTACCGCGTTGTTCGTCAATTGCTATTAGTTGCAGGCCTCATGCAGATGTGAGCCTGGATATTGGCAAAGGTCGCGTCTATGTGGTTCCAGCGGAAAGCCGGGCAGTTACATTCATGCTGCCAGTAGAGCCCGGAGCCAACGACTTTCCTGTCGAGTTGCAAAGCTCTAGGGAAGGAGTTGCCGCGCTTCACGGCTTGGTTAGCTGGCATGTGGGTCATGTACGTCTGAGTGGTGCCTTGCTCGGCAACCTATCATTTTCGTATGGGGACGGAGTAGCTATTTTGGGCAGCCGGTTGAGCGGCCAGATGCGTGCTGATCTTCCTGCAGACCTGAAGTTGACTCTCACAGGTGGCATGGAACTAGCTGATAATAGAGATTATTCTGTTTTAGATCTCATCGGCCCAGCCTGGAACCCGTGGATTTTCGAGCGCAACCCCGATCCCGAAACCAGCTTTCCCGAGCTTGCCGATCAGTCACTGGTTTCAGATTCGAGCCCGGCCTCCGGGCGCTATTCGCTTCGCCTTAGCAGAAAAAGTTCTTTTCTTGGCTGGGGTACGTTTCAGACGGGGGCCGGTAGCAATAGTGAAACGGGAACTTTCACTCGCTCTCTTGTTGGCGCTTACGCTTCGCTAAAGCCTTTTCAGGATGTCTTTGACGGTTCTGAGCCGGTTTTTGATATGACGCTTGAGGGGTTTTTTGCCCAGCCACAGCGCGCGCACTCGCAAACGATAAGTAGTCTTAGCCCACAGCAAGCTTCCGAATTGGCAAGCCTTCCATCCCACGAGGAATTCTTGGCCACTGGAGGCAGCCTGTACTTTTTGGGCCACCAGTGGGTTGTCGAAGGAAGCGCCCGGATCGAGGTTGTCAGGCGAGACGCCCGAACTGGACTGAGCCTGGATAGAAAGACCTTACGCCGGGATATCGACTACCAGGTAGACTGGATCTCCGGCAGGCTGCTGCTGACACGGCCGGTTGATTACGGATTTACCAGTCAAGTCATCCGTCTCGTGCCGACGGGAGCGAACAATACAATTTTGACGGTCGATTACGAGTATCTCGACCTGCCTGCCGACGAAGTCGATTACAACCTGGCGGGAGGCAGTTCGACTCTGACGTTACGCCCGGGAGGCGGCGTGGCTGTTTCAGGTACCTTCACCGGAGTCGCCCAGGGATTCGACAACTCGACCTACCGTCTCTACAGTGGCAAGGCCAGCGCCACTTTCGGCCGGGCGGGGGAAATCTGGGCCGGCTACAGCCGCAGCAGTGGCCTTATGACCAAGCCGGCCTACTCGATTGACGGCGGGCTGAGCTTCTCTTTTGCTCCGCCTTCGGGGCAGGATAGAGACTCGGGCGAGGCCTACGAGGCCGGCGGCAGGCTTTCGCTCTCATGGCTTCGGGCACGGGCGCTTTGGCGCAGGGTCCTTTCGGGTTACGCCGATACCAGTCTGCTTGTCGGCCAGGACCTTTCGCAGGGACTTATTTTGCTAGAGGCATCACCCCTGCAATCGTTCGACATCCAGGGACGTTTTTCGGGGACGGAGACCGTGATTGGCCAGCAGGGCGGGCATCTCTATGACGGGATGCTGGGTGCCAGCTACCGCGTGCTAGACGATCTGGTACTTTCTGTTCAGGGTGCGGTCGACTATGGGGACGGAGGTTTCGGGGAAGGCCACCGGGCACTGGCAGGTGTCCGCGCGAGTTACCGGGTGTCGCGCTTCTTGACTATGGTGGCAGGTCATCAGCAGACTTTGTTGGCCGAAGGCTCGGGTCCGTCTTCAAAAGATGCAACCCTCAGTACCTTAGGATGTGAGTTCGGCGCCTTTGGATACCGACTCGGAGTCGAGGGAGGATATGGCCACGAGCTGGGCAACCTGGTGTCGCTGTATGTCAACAACGACGATAAGGATGGACACCAGGTTTTCGCCAATACGACTTTCGCCGTCGATCACGGCGCAGTCAGGGCTGGCGGCCTGACCACCGGTCAGACAGCCCGGGCCGGCGAGGGGCTGCTCGTGAGCACCAGCCAGACATTCGGCATGGACCGCGACAGGACTGCGCGCGGCCAAAGAGTCGGCCTGGAAGTTCCGATCGGCACGGTCTGGCATTTGCATTTGGCCTACGAGAGAGCCGAACTAGAGCAGGGGGGCAGCCAGGAGTTTATACGCGATAGTCTCTACAGTCCTTTCTTCGACCGGGGACTGTGGAATCTGACAGGTCCTGGAAGGCGCAACGCCCTCTTCAGCCGATTGTCTTACATCAAAAAGCGACTGGCCTTGTCGGCAAGCGGCGAGTACCGTGTCGACGAGTACCTGCCCCTTGCCGGTGCAATGGGCCTCGGAGGCCCCGACCCGACCACTCACCGTCAGACTGTTCTGACGCTGGCCGGGCGCTATAACCTGGCCGAGGGACTGGCACTGGGTTCTCGTGTAGCCTGGGCCGAGACATTCGGCTCTGCCAACGGAGCTGACGGACCTGGCGTGCCGGAGGGAGGCATGCTTGAGGCGTCTTTTGGGCTGGCCTACCGTCCACCGAAAATCGACTGGCTTCGCCTACTGCTCAGGGCTTCGGCCGGACGCGATGATCGGCCCGAGGTGTATGCTTCAACCGCGATTCCCGTCCAGCTCGTGACCTGGTACACGGGCTCTGTCGCCGTCATGATGCGACCCATCAAGTACTTCCAGCCGACTCTGGTGGTCGCTCCCTGGTACAAGGAATCGCGCAGTACGGGGCAAGCGCCTGGAAAGTCTACTGAAACTGGTGTGTTAGGACTCGTACGGCTAGGTTCCGAGATCGCCTGGGGACTAGGACTATCAGGAGAGATCCGGCTGGGTTGGGTTGAGCGTGATCTGCAGGCAATGCCGCCTCTGGGAGAAGGTTTCGAGATCGGCTACGGCGCGGAGATATTCTACCTGCTGGAAGGTCCCGATGTCGGGGCCTTGCGCCTGGGGGTCGGCTACAGCTTCTCGGATTTGCCGGATCCGTTGCTGGGGCTGCCGGATTTGGGAACCGGTCGCAAGGGAGTTTTTGTGCGCCTGGAAGGAATGCTCTGAGTTCGTTGCCTGAAGGCTACAGAAGCGGCTACAATGAAAGCAGATATGTTTCCCAAGAGAATCACAACCTGCTCGGCATTAGTGCTGGCTATTCTTATGGTTGCCGCACGGGCGGGCGCCGCGGGCTGGATAGAACTGAGCGGCACCCCGGCGACAGCGACCTATCATGATGTCTACTTCATTGACGCGAATAACGGTTTCATTGTCGGTGAAGACGGCAGCGGCAATGGAGTGATCCTGAGAACGACAAACGGGGGCAATGCCTTTACCGATTGGGTTGCACCAACAGTGACAGGTGCAACTTTGAACGGCGCTCCGTTGTGGAATATCTTCTTTCTCGATAGTAACAATGGCTGGGTTGTTGGCGAACATGGCACTATAAAGTATACCAGCGATAGTGGAGCCAACTGGGATGACTACTCGACTTCCGGGTTGACCGGCACCGAGCCACTGCACGCGGTTTTTTTCTCGAGCGTCGACAAGGGCTGGGTGGCTACTTACAACGAGACTATTGGCGGCGCAGTCTACGTTAAGCCCGATGCTCTTACAGATTGGTCAGCGGCTATTATGAATGATCAAGTCGGCATTCGCGACCTAGTGTTCCTGGATTCGAATCATGGTTTCGCATCTGGATACGCAATAACTAGTACCAGCCTGCTGGAATCAACTGACGGCGGCAATATCTGGAATCTGGCCAATATTGGTGCGCTCAGCATGAACTATGTATACAAGATGGCCATGGTCAACTCGAATGAGTTGTGGGTGACCGGCGTCTGGGTCCCTGCGAATTTTTCGAGTTTACTTTTGTACAATGGATCCGCCTGGAGTGCTCCAGGAAGTGTCACATCACTGAATCTCAGCGACATCGACTTCGTGGGAAGTACGAGTGACGATGGTTGGGCGGTCGGACCCGGCAGTACCATTCAAATCCGCTCCGGCGGGGCGGCCTGGGTCACAGAGTCGACGACGGCCACGTCCGATCTCGAGGGCGTCGCAGCCATAGACACGCTGAATGCCTTTGCCGTGGGAACCAATGGAGTCATCCTGCGCAGAGGCTGCAGCGGCGATCCGGAATGCGACGACGGTCTTTACTGCACTGGCATGGAAACCTGTTCCAGCGGCGTCTGTACGCATGCGGGCGATCCGTGCCTTACTGGCTCCGAGTGCGACAATGTCTGCAACGAGGGCGCCGGCAATTGCAACGTCGTGTCCGGCACGGCCTGTACCGACGACGGCAACGTGTGTACCGATGATCAATGCGACGGGACCGGGAGCTGTGGACACCCTGCAAACAGCGCTTCTTGCGACGACGGACTTTATTGCAACGGCTCGGATACTTGCTCCGGGGGTGTCTGCAATCATTCAGGCGATCCGTGTCTTACTGGCTCCGAGTGCGACAATGTTTGCGACGATATGGTCGACAACTGCCACGCAGCGATCGGTACCGGCTGTACCGACGACGGCAACCTGTGTACCGACGACCAGTGCGACGGGGCGGGAGCTTGTGGGCACCCGGCAAACAGTGCTTCTTGTGACGACGGGCTTTTCTGCAACGGGACCGATAGTTGTTCGGGAGGTACCTGCAGCGTCCATGTGGGCGATCCCTGCCTGACTGGCCCCGAGTGCGCCAATGTCTGCAACGAGGGCGCGGGCAATTGCAACGTCGTTTCCGGCACGGCCTGTGCCGACGACGGCAACGTGTGTACCGATGATCAATGCGACGGGACGGGGACGTGTGGACACCCGGCGAACAGCGCTTCTTGTGACGACGGGCTATACTGTACCGGTGTGGACAGCTGTTCCGGGGGAGTCTGCAATCACACGGGCGATCCGTGTTTGGGCGGCCCCGAGTGCGATAACGTCTGCGACGACGTGGCCGATAACTGTAACGCAGCGATCGGCACCGGCTGCACCGACGACGGCAATGTGTGCACCGACGATCAGTGCGACGGTGCGGGGACGTGTGGACACCCGGCAAACAGCGCTTCTTGTGACGACGGGTTGTACTGTACCGGTGTGGACAGCTGTTCAGGGGGCGTCTGCAATCACACGGGCGATCCGTGTTTGGGCGGCCCCGAGTGCGATAACGTCTGCGACGACGTGGCCGATAACTGTAACGCAGCGATCGGCACCGGCTGTACCGACGACGGCAACCTGTGTACCGACGACCAGTGCGACGGGGCGGGAGCTTGTGGGCATTCTGCAAACAGCTTGCCTTGTGACGACGGGCTATTCTGCAACGGAACTGATAGTTGTTCGGCAGGTGCCTGCAGCGTGCATGTGGGCGATCCCTGCCTGACTGGTCCCGAGTGCGCCAACGTCTGTAACGAGGGCGCGGGCAATTGCAACGTCATATCCGGCACGGCTTGCACCGACGACGGCAACCTGTGTACCGACGACCAGTGCGACGGGACAGGAGCTTGTGGACACCCGGCGAACAGCGCAAATTGCGACGACGGGCTTTATTGCAACGGTGTGGACGCCTGTTCCGGGGGCGTCTGCAACCACACCGGAGACCCGTGTTTGGGCGGCCCCGAGTGTGACAATGTCTGCGACGACGTGGCCGATAACTGCCATGTTTCTATCGGCACCGGCTGTACCGACGACGGCAACGTGTGTACCGACGACCAGTGCGACGGGGCGGGAGCTTGTGGACACCCGGCAAACAGCGCTTCTTGCGACGACGGGTTGTATTGCAACGGTGTGGACAGCTGCTCCGGAGGCGTCTGTAACCACACCGGCGACCCGTGTTCAGGCGGCCCAGAGTGCGACAATGTCTGCGATGATATGGCCGACAACTGTCATGTTGCGGCTGGCACCAGCTGCACCGACGACGGCAACGTGTGCACGGACGATCAATGTGATGGGGCGGGAGCTTGTGGACACCCGGTAAACAGCGCTTCTTGCGACGACGGGTTGTATTGCACCGTGAACGACAGGTGCTCTGGCGGTCTCTGCTCGGGCGATGATAATGACTGTTCTTCTGCTGCGGGGCCCTGTCGCTATGGATATTGCCACGAGGACACGGATTCTTGCTCCGTCGGCGATAACAAACCGCCAGGTACCGATTGCGAGCCTTGCGGACAGTGCGACGGGCTGGGTACCTGCACAGGCTCTGCGGCCAGGGACGGCGACGAGTGCGACGACGGCGACACCTGCACTGGGACGGGCACCTGTCTGCTCGCCGGCACTTGCCAGATCGAGGGCTGGTGCGACGTGATCGTCGATCCGGACAGTTGCGACGCTCCGGCGGCTGTATACGCGCCCGACTCTCCCGATTGCCGCTTTGCGGACGACAAGGTCGAACTTACTGTCGAGGTGGGCTCAAACATCCCGCAACAGGGCGGCTTCATCCCTGTCAGGATTTGGCTTAGCAACTCGCCTACCTACAGTCTCACCGGTGAGCGCTGGAGCAAACCGCTCGGGGATCTATCCGTTGTGCTTACTTTGAACTCTGTCCGCACCGACGAAAAGCAACGCCGCTCGATCCTTTCATACCTGCTGGGTTCGGCAGTCCTGCAGGCAGGTGAGTTGGCACTGGAAGAACAACCCGATCCGAGCACTGGTCAGGTCAGATTTTTATTGGCGACGGACGATGCACTGCTGCCAAATTCCGCCGGATGGATGCTCGATTTAACCCTGGTCTACGACGGGCTGTCCGGTTCGGACGCGACCTTCGACGTGACGGTCACAACGCCTTGCGGGGCCGAGCCCGATATGATCGGTTGCCACTCGGACAGCGGTTGGCAGCCGGTATCCAAGACGATCATGGTTGGATCCAGCGGCGGAGATTACCAAAAAGACAGTCTCGAGTTGAAAGAGACGCCCAGACTGGGTTGCGAGTGCGGTTCGACAAGAGGCACCGGTCAATACTGGCTCCTGTTGCTGCTGGTCTTGTTAATCTGGCCGCGGAGACACCCCCGATGAAGATCGGGATAGTGTCGGCATCGTTAGCGGCGGTTGCGTTATTTTCCTGTCGCCCGCCAGAGCGTCGAGTCGTCGAGTTGGCCGCCCGGCCGGACATCAGCAGCCAGCGGCGGATCGAGGCCAAGCGACATTTCGATAAGGGTTCAGTCTTTTTCGACAGGGGTGATGTCGGCGGCGCTCAGATCGAGTACATGAAAGCCCTTCGCGCGGATCCAGGCTTGTACAAGGCACATCTCGGGCTGGGGGAGGTATATGAATTAGAGGGCGACAGGGTGGCGGCCCTGGCCGAGCACGTGGCGCATACAGAGACGGCGCGAAGATCCCGGGAATATCTGGATTACATGTATCAGTACGTATTCGACAAGATGTCGCGTGACCCTGCCGGACCCCGAGAGTCGGACAGAAAGTCGCGGGCCGAGGCGATGCTCGATCTGAGCGAAGCAGTCGCCCTCTATCGACAGGGGAAGTACGCAGTGGTGCCCGGAAAGCTCGCTTCGGCTCAACGGCATTTGCCGAGGGCCGGCATCTTCGACTACCTCGAAGCATATGCACGCTTGCAGAATGGAGAAACAGCCGCGGCGATCGAGGCATTCGAGCGGGCGGCCGGCAGTAACCCGTTCTTTGCCCGTTGGCTGCTGTCAGCTCGTGACAAGCTTTTGCCGTTGGAACTCAACCAGGGTTTTGCTGGAATTTTACGCACTGCTTTGGAGAAACATCCAGCGGACGTGGAGACGGCCTTTTTGCTGTCTGCAATTTTACTGCGCGCAGGCAAGCCAGCGGAAAGTCTCGATGTCGTTCGCCGCTCGCTGGCATGGTCTCATGCCGACTGGAAGCTTTTTTTGATCAAGGCGGTCGCGCACCGCGAGCTGGGTCAGAAGATCCAGGTGCAACAATCCATAAGCGACCTGATCGCGGCCAAGCCCGATTTTTCAGATCAGTTCGGCAGGCGTGAGCCGAGTGTTTTTCGCGGATTGTTGGCCGGCCGGGCCGACGAATTTGCCACCGGCGAGCTCGCCGGAGCGATGCCCGAGCCTGCCCGCTCGTACTTCTTGTGGCGCCTGTTGCAAGAACGAGGAGATCCAGCCGCGGACGCGAACAGAAAGGCTTTTTTGAAATTGATGCAGGCCAGCTTTCCGGCGGATGAGTTTTCCAGTCTTCCTTGCACCAAGCCGCCGAAGGATGCGCCGGGCAGTCTTCAGGAGTTCATGGGAACCGTTCAGGAGCGAATAAACACAGCCATGGATGCACTTCTGCACTGTGACCATACGCTGCGGCCGCGAAGGGACAATCCGTCCGGACGCGTCTTGGTGCGAGTGCTTCTGGGCCGCGACGGAAGCGTGGCGCAAGCGGGAGTGCTTGAAAACACGACTCGTGACGATTGGCTGGCATACTGTATGCTCAATAAGATCCTGAAAATGCGTTTCCCGGCGCCGTTACGCGCCAACGAGTCGTTCAAGCTGCCGGTGATGGTCGGACCCGAAACGGACATCAAATGATGCAAGGAGCAAGTGAAATGATAGCCGATTCTGATGGCCCAACTGGAAAGGTCGAACTGCTTTATGATCTGTTGCGGGACGCGACGCGGCGCTCCGATTTGAAAGGTGTTTTTCACGTCTTGTTTCGCGGCGGGCGTGAGGGACTCGGGGCAGAGGAAGGCATGATTCTTCAGCACAATCCGGAAAAAGGCGCGCTCGATGTCAAGGTGAGAACAAAGGGCAAACTACTCGATAGTGAAAATCTTTTCTCGACCGAACGCGAACAGGTGGCGGCGCTATTGCAATTGGAAGAGCCTAGCTTGCGCGAGAAGGACGAGGACGTTTTTTTCAAAAGCTCAAAAAGCCAGCTGGTGGCGCCGGTTCCGGTAGACGCACGCGAACAGGGTTTGCTGGTGCTCGAGTCTTCTTTTCCGATTGCTTTCGGATCCGAGCAACGTGATTTTATAAGTAGCTTGCTTGAACAGACTTCGGCCGTCATCCGCACTCGGGGCAACGTCGAATCGTCACGCCGCGAGCTGGATTGTCTATGGGATGTCAAGCGCCGTATTATCAGCCCGACTGAACTGGACAGCAGTGAGCTAAACTCGCTACTGGGCAAGATCTTACAGTTGGCCATGGCCCGGACCAAGACCAGTAACGGGATCATATTGATGGCCGACGAAGAGACGGGGGATCTGGTAACCAGTTCGAAGGCGGTCATGGGCGACCTGGCCTACGAAGTGCCCGAGAAGTTCATGCGCCGCAAGCGCGGCCGAGCCTCCGGAATCGCCTTCTGGGTACTCGACAACAACAAGCCCTATATCAGCGGCAATACCGACGAGGATCCCAACTACATTCCATTCTTCAAGGGTGTCAAGAGCAACATCTCCGTGCCGATTTCGTTTCAGGACCGCTGCATTGGCGTAATTGTTGTAGAGAACCGCAAGCCAAACGCCTTCAGCCTGGAAGACCAGCAAGTGCTCGAGGAGCTGTCGCGCAACGTGACAATTCTGGTACGTAGAGCCCAACTCTACGAGGCTACTCGAGATGCCGACCAGGCCGGGCGGGGAGTTCTGATCCGCGGGCAGGGTGACAAGTGGAAGGAGGTCGAGCGGCGAGTCGAGAGGGCCTCGGCGACAAACGCCATAGTCATGTTGCGGGGCGAGAGCGGCACCGGCAAGGAGTTGATGGCTCGATCGATTCACTTCAATTCGAGGCGCAAGGACAAACCGATGGTGGTGGTCAATAGTGCCGCTATTCCTGATCAGCTTCTCGAATCAACGCTCTTTGGTCACGTCAAGGGCGCCTTCACCGGAGCGACCTACGACAGGGTGGGAGAATTCGAGAAGGCCGACGGGGGCACGATCTTTCTCGATGAGATCGGCGATCTGGGATTACCGTTGCAAGCAAAGTTGCTTAGGGTCCTCGAGAGCGGTGAAATCCAGAAACTGGGCTCTAACGAGGGATCGAGCAAGGTCGATGTCAGAGTGATAGCGGCCACCAGCCAGAACCTCGAGCAGATGATGGAGCGCAGGGAGTTTCGCGAAGATTTATATTTTCGCCTGCACGTGGTGCCCATCTGGCTGCCGCCGCTTCGGGAGTACAAGAAATCAATTACCGGCATGGTAAAGGCGTTTGTGCGCGAAGCGGCAGTGGAACACGAGAGACCGGTCGAGGGCATTACTGATGAAGCAATGGAACTGCTCTTGCGCCACGACTATCCGGGTAATGTACGTGAGCTAAGAAATATCATCGAGCAGTCGGTGATCTTGGCGCGCGATAAGACGATCAGCGCGGCAGATTTGCCTTCCCGGCTGCTGAAGTCGATCGAGAAACAACCGGCTGGCGCGAAGAGCCGCGATTTCAAGAGCATGAAGAAGCAAGTGTTGGACAAGTTCGAACGCGATTACCTGGGCAGTGTTCTGTCGGAATCGGCCGGTAACATTTCCAAGGCATCCGAGATTTCGGGCATCAACAGGGTAAACTTCTACAAATTGCTGAAGCGTCACGAGATTGATCCGCGCAGCTTCCGCTGACGAAACTTCAAAGTTTCGCAGGTTGGTGATAGTATTGAAGAATAATGTATTACCCGGAGGCGTAAGACCATGAAACTCCGCTTTTTTCTGTTTTTGGCTTCAGTTTGGTATTTCTCGGCGGTATTTTCCGCCTGCGGTGGCGACACTGTGGGCGACGGCGATACCGGTGTTGTACTTTGCACGACGAACGATCAGTGCCCCGTCGGCATGTTCTGCAACGACGGAATCTGTGACGCATTATCGGACGGCGGCGGCTGCCAGAGCAACGAGGATTGCGAGGCAGGATATCACTGTGACATTCTCAACAAGCGCTGTGTTGCCGACTCTGACGGGGGAGGTGAGCCTGCCGATGGTTCTGACGGAGGTGTGTTCGACGGCGGTGATGGCGGCGGCGACCAGGAGGCCGAGTGCGAGCCTGACGAAGTACGCGAATGCGGTCCGGGAACAAAAGTGGGCGAGTGCGACATTGGCGTCGAGCACTGCGTCGCGGGCAAGTGGAGTGGAGTTTGCGAAGGCGCTGTCTACCCCGAGAACGAGAAGTGCGACGGGCTGGACAACGATTGCGATGGAAATACCCCGGCGGATGAGATCGACCAGGACGGCGACGGGATATCCGCCTGCCAGGGAGATTGCGACGAGAGCAACGCCGATGTGCATCCCGGCGCTGGCGAGATCTACTGCAACCAGAAGGACGACGACTGCGATCCTGCAACTTCCGACGATGTAGACGCCGACGGTGACGGTTTCTCCGTCTGCCTAGGCGATTGCGACGACTCCCGGGACGACGTTCATCCCGGCCTGGTCGAGGTGCCTTGCGACGGAGCGGACAACGATTGCGATCCGGAGACTTCTGACGGGCCGGACGAGGACGGAGACGGTGTCAGCGGATGCGGAGGCGACTGCGATGACCACGATGCCGGTCGTTTTCCCGGTAATACCGAGATCAACTGCAATTCAGTCGACGACGATTGCGATCCGGGCACCCTGGACGACCCCGATCCGACAGACGCTGATGGTGACGGCTACTCGTTGGGCTGTGGTGCCGATTGCGACGACGGTGCCGCGGCCGTAAACCCCGGGGCCGTCGAAGTTCAGTGCGACGGGATCGACAACGACTGCGATCCGTCGAGCGCCGACGATCCCGACCCGACCGACGCCGACGGAGACCACTACACCCGCGGCTGCGGCGGCGATTGCAACGACACCAATCAAACAATCAATCCCGGTGCCACGGAAATTGACTGCGACTGGATAGACAACGACTGCAACTCGCAGACTGCGGATGACCCGGACCCGACCGACGCCGACGCGGATAATCACACTATCGGCTGCGGCGGCGATTGCGACGACACCAACCCGAATGTTCACCCTGATGCCATCGAAGTGCAGTGCGACGGCATCGACAATGATTGCTTTGCCCAGACCTTCGATGATCCCGATCCGACCGACGCCGACGGAGATAACTACACCCGCGGCTGCGGCCATGATTGCAACGATACCAATCCGGCCGTCAACCCCGGGGCGAACGAAGTTCAGTGCGACGGCACTGACAACGACTGCAATGCCGCAACACCCGACGATCTGAATCCTGCGGACAACGACGGCGACAACTATTCCGTAGGTTGCGGCCATGATTGCAACGACGGCAACCAGAACGTCCATCCCGGCGCGGCCGAGATACAGTGCGACCTGATTGACAACGATTGCAACCCCGGCACACCCGATGATCCCGATCCGACCGATGCCGACGGCGACAATCACACTGTCGGTTGCGGTGGAGATTGCAACGACACCGACCCGGCCATTCATCCCGGTGTTGCGGAAGTGCCGTGCGACGGCATCGATAACGACTGCAACGCGGTGACGCCGGACGATTCCGACCCGACCGACGCCGACTCGGACAACTACACGCGCGGCTGCGGCGCCGACTGCGACGACACCGACCCGTCCGTCAATCCCGGTGCGGGCGAGACGCCATGCGACGGCCTGAACAACGATTGCAATGCCGCAACGCCCGACGACTCAAATCCCGCCGATAGCGACGGGGACAGCTACACTGTAGGCTGCGGTAATGACTGCAACGACGGCAACCCGGCCATTCATCCCGGGGCCAACGAGGCAACATGCGACGGTGTTGACAACGATTGCAATCCCGCCACTCAGGACGACAGCGATCCGACCGATGCCGACGGAGACTTCTACACCCGCGGCTGCGGCCAGGACTGTGACGACACAAATCCCAACGTGCATCCCGGCGCCTCCGAGATCCAGTGTGACGGGCTGGATAACGATTGCAATCCGAGCACGCTTGACGACCCGAACACAACCGACGGGGACGGGGACAACTGGACGATCGGTTGCGGTGACTGTAACGACTTCAACCCGGCCATCCATCCAGGCGCCGCTGAAACGCAGTGCGACGGCGTGGACAACGACTGCAACGCGGCAACACCTGACGATAGCAATCCACAGGACAACGACGGCGACAACTTTACCCAGGGGTGCGGCGCCGACTGTAACGATAATGACGGTGATATTAACCCAGGACACTCAGAGGTCTGCGACGACAAGGACAACGATTGCGACGGGCGCACCGACCGTGACGACTTCGGCGGCATCTGCGATCTGGGCGAAGCCTGCGAACTGAGTCTGCCCGCCGACCAGGAACACTGCTCGGGCGAACTTTACTGTCAGCACAACAATACAGACAGCCGCAACTTGTGCGTCCACTGGTGCAACAACTCGCACGAAGTGCCGGGAGGCACCGACGGAGTGCACGAGTGCCCGCTGGGCTACAAGTGCGAATTGTACTCCAACACCGATTCTTCGGGCTTCTGCTGGCCGGTCCAATCCGGCAACGGCGGCAAGGACGTCGGGGCCGCCTGCGGCTCGGATAGCGAGTGCCGCAGCGAGTGGTGTTCTACTGATGGATACTGTATCAGCGGTTGTTCCAGCCGCACCGGTTGCCAGCACGTCTCTAACTGGAGCTGCGTGCTCAATAGTATCTCGAGCGCCAACGGAAACATGCACCACGGACTGTGCATGCAGGCCCCGGGCACGCTCAACACCGGGGAAGTGTGCTGGGCGAATTCAGATTGTCGTGACGGCTTCTGCGATTTCTATGCCGGTAGCTACGGTGAGTGTGAGAATTTCTGCTGCGTGGTAAATGATTGCCCGCCAAGCTACTATTGTGCCATCTGGTATGGCCAGGAGTCTTCGATCATCAAAGCCTGTGACTGGGGCGCCCGTGGCGCGGGTGCCTTCGGCGATGCCTGCACGGATGACTCCGACTGCGCCAGCATGGTTTGTCTCGGAGGCCAGTGTAACTCATTCTGTTGCCGTAACGGAGACTGTCCCGGCGGCTACAAGTGTGACTTCGCCTTTTCGGTGGACATGTCACCGTATGACGACGCCCAGGGACGCGCCTGCGTGCCCGAGTAGAACGACCCAATATTGCGGGAGGTTTGAGCGATGATCGACAAGATATTCAGAATTAACCACGACTGCTTCAGGCTCGAGGGTGAGGTCACGGTATACACAGATCCTTTCAATCTGCCCGACGGTTTGCCCAAGGCGGACATCGTGATGATCTCGCACGAGCACTACGATCACTGCTCGCCGGATGACCTGGCAAAGATCGCGAAAGACGATACGGTTTTTTTAGCGACGAGAGAATGCCGTGACAAGATCACGGGTGACCTGCGCGTGGTAAAGCCGGGAGACACGCTCGAGGTCAAGGGTGTGGCCATCGAGGTGGTTCCGGCCTACAACACCGACAAGCAGTTTCACCCCAAAAAGGCCGGCCACGTGGGCTATGTCTTCACTCTGGGCGGCAAGCGGATATATTTTGCCGGGGACACCGATCGCATACCCGAAATGAAGGATATTTCCGCCGATATTGCCCTGCTGCCGGTATCAGGCACATATGTGATGACTGCCGAGCAGGCAGTAGAGGCCGCCCGGGATGTCGCTGCCAGTGTAACAATACCCATGCATTACGGGGATATAGTTGGCAGCCTGGATGATGCCGAACGTTTTGCGAGACTATACGAAGGTAAGTCGATCATAAAATAATCCAGCCATTCGGCCAAAAACTTGACGTGTGTGATGATGTAGGATATAGGTATACCTATGAATACAATTCACGACACATTCAAGGAGGCCGTCATGGAAGCACGCGAGTTCGAAAACCGTTGTGAGCCAAGGAGGCCGCTGGATGTCTACCTGAACAAGTTCATGGACGAAGAGCCCTACATGGTTCGTTCGTCGGACATCTCCAGTACCGGGATCTACCTGCACAAGCTGATCGAGCCGGAAGTCCCGGACGGCACCATGGTCAGCCTGGAGTTCAGACTTCCCAATAGCCAGGAAGTCATCTGGGCCCGAGGCACGGTAATGCGCGAAGGGCAATTTTGGGGTGCCCAGGGAGTAGGGATCTGGTTCACCATTCTTCCCCGAAAGTATCGCGAATTGATCGAAGACTACATCGGCCTGAATTGAATGGACGCCAAATTCTGAACGGTTATTCTTCCAGATACACGTGCGCGAAGACCTTCGCGTCCTGAAGCATGTTGTCAATAACGCAATATTCGTTGGGCTGGTGTGCCAGATCGTCCATTGTCGACCACACCACGGCCGGAATTCCGTGCATGCGGAAGATAGCTGCCACTGTGCCTCCGCCTATACCCATTGGCTGAGGCTCGATCTTTCTGACTTTCCTGATGGCGTCCGATACTAGCTTGACCACCGGCGCGTCTATCGAGGTGGCGGGGGCCGCTTTAGCAAGCATCGGCTGACTGATACCGATCTGCACCCCGAAATCCTTCTCGATGCCGCGAGCCACGTTCTGCATGGTTGCAATGACGTCGTCTACCTCGTAGTCGGGCAGGATGCGGCAGTCGAAATAGAGCACTTCCTTGCCCGGAATGGTATTGACATTGGGCACGTTGGCGTCTCGCTGGGTGGGCTCGAAGGTCGATTCTGGGGGATCGAAGACCGGATCTTTGCGCGCATATTTCTCGTGCAGTTCGGTGTCGAGCCTGACAATCAAGTTCGCACCCGCCCTGGCTGCGTTTATACCCTCGTTGGGCGTAGAGGCATGCACTTGCTTGCCACGAACCTCGAAGCGCGCCCAAAGAATGGATTTCTCGGCCACCTCGACCATGGTACCGTCGTGGTTGCCCGAGTCGGGAACGATGACGATATCGTCCGGCTTCACAAGTCCCGGGTTCTTTTCCAGGACGAAGTCGATTCCGTACTTGTTGCCGGTCTCCTCGTCCGAAACCATCAGCAGACAGACGTCATGACCCGGGTCGATTCCCTCGTCTAAAAAGGCTCGTAAAGCGAACAGTGCGCTTACCAGGCCCTGTTGATTGTCCTCGGTTCCGCGGCCGAAAATCTTGCCGTCCTTGACCACGGCTGCGTGCGGGCTGGTATCCCACAGCTGTTCGTCACCGGGCGGCACGATGTCCATGTGGGCCATAACCCAGGTAACCGGCCGGGCCTGCTTGCCGCTCAAGCGGACAACCAGGTTGGGACGATTGCCCTCCGGCACGCGCTCGTCCGGGGCGTTGAACTCGGAAATATCGGTCAGGCCGAAGGATTTGATTTTCTCGATCAGAAACCTTGCCCGCTCCCATTCGCCCTGGCCGCTGTTATCCGGCCCCAGAGCTATCTTGGCCGTCAACTCCTTCTGGAACTCGATCATTTCGTTGTAGTAGCCGTCGATGCGCCTGGATAGTCTTTCGAAATCATCCTTGGATATCGACATGTTGCACTCCTTATAGAGAAAATGGTTTATCGTTTAGATCCTTGTCTTGACAATATCCAACTCCGCTGTCAAGAGTCAACCATATTGATGGCAATTGACTGTTGCAACAAGCCTTGGCAAACTTCAAACGTGAGCGAGCATACTAACAGGCCCAAGCTATATCTGATCGCAGCTCCGATTGGTGATTTCTTCGGCGATCTCAGTGTCAATGCTTTACAGACTCTTCGAAGGATCCGAGTGGTCTTCGTGGAGGACACGGGTTTCGATGTCGAGGATCTGCTGGTGGAAAAGCTGCGCTCAAGGGGCATACTGACCGAAGAACATGAATTGTTCCCGATAGCCGGGCCAGAGGACTCCCGCAGGCAGCTTCCGTTTGTGGACGAAATGATCCGCAAAGGCACGTCGTTCGCCATTCTTGCCGATAGGGGACTGCCGTGCTTCATCGATCCCGGCACCGAGATAATAAACCACATCATAGAGAAACACACAGGCAGCATTGATCTGGTTCCCATCGGTGCTTCCTCGGCCATGGATGCGGCCATTGCCATGTCGGGTGTGAATTGCACCAGATTCATATTTTTAGGCCACTACCCGCAAGATCACGGGCTGAACCTCGATTTCCATCTGTTGGGCGTGCCGGTTGTAGTCTACGTTAGGGGAGATTCCCTCTTGAGCTTCATCGAAAAACTGCGTTCACGGCTCGGCCGCAAGGCAGGCTCGTTTTATCTGACGGTCTTTTCAAACATTCGCCAGCGCCTGCACAGCGCCCTGCGGCGCTTCAAACTGTCCGAACCGATCGAGAGCTTCGCGGGATTCACACCTGCAGACGATTCAACTCCGGACGGAATATGCCAGAACAATTTCACGGTGATATTGCATCACTAGCTGCTGTTTTAGGCAGCAGGCGATAGAAGCCTACCGGGACGGGATCGATCCGGTAGTTGTCGCAGAATTCGGGCCGGGACGGTAAACCAGTTGTGGCTATGGGATCGAGTCGAAAAGCTGATTCGATAGCCAGGCACTCCGGCATGACTGCCCAGGTTGCAGACTTCAGGGATTGTGACCAGGCCCGGCAAGAGGCCGGTTGCCAATAGGCGAGGCATCCCTTGGAAGGATCGAGCTCGGCCGATGGTTCGACCCATGAAAGGTCGAGCCCCAGCAATCGGGTCAGGTATGTAGGCACTCGTAAGCCGATGTCGCCATATGGCCATGAGATACGCACTATTCGGCAGCCGGCAGGAACCTTGCCTATGTTTTCCCTGAAGAAGCGGTATTCGAGCTTGAAAGTCGGCTCGAGCGGACGAAAAACCAGCGGCTTAGCTGCGATAACCGCCGCCGCCGAGGCGGCAAGTATTACAAGAAAGCTACCGAAGCGCGGTCGGATTCTCAGCATGGCTTCCCATAGCCAGGCGACGCACATGCCTGCCAGAGTGGCTCCCAATGGTACGAGCTGTAGCTGATAACGGGCTGTAACGATATCGGTTCTCGAAAAACAGGCGGTCGGCAAGGCCGGTAGCAGACCAATGCAAAGCCACAGGATGGTCCGGCCGCGTGTGCGGAACAGGGAGACAACTAATCCTGCAAGAAACAGCACGGTAAAAGGCCAGGGTGTCCTCGGGGGCGCCAGTATAGAGCGGCCCCCGAACAGGTCGAAAAGACCACGGGCCTCACTGTTGGTGGCGCAGAAAAGGGGCGAAAAGCCTCCCGACATGGCCTCGATGCTAGCGGTATAGACAGCCATGCAGGTCAGCAAGCCAAGCAGAATGGTCGGAGCGAGCACCAGCGGCCGGAATTGGATCTTGCGAATGGAGGGTGTGATCAGCACGATGACTCCCAGTGGGAGAAGCGCCAAGGACATCTCCGGCCTGGTCGTTGCCGCCAGGCAGCCTGCCAGCCAACCTAAGAAAAGTAAACTGCCCGATTTGAAGCGTCCGGAGGAAATCACCAGGGCAAGAGAGGAGATCAGCAGGAGCGCAATCAGCCCGCCGGCGTCGTCGGTTGGTGAGAGCCGGGCGTGGATTGGCCACAGCGCCATAGCCGCACCGGCGGCCAGTCCGGCCCAGCGACTCCCGCTGCCGAACCAGGCCAGGAAGTACACCGGAATCACAGTCAGCGCCCCGGCTACAGCTCCGGCCATGAAGGCGATCTTATCGTCAGATCCGAAAATCCAGAACCAGCCGAGGATCCAGCCCCCGAAGCCGCAGCCGAACTGGGGATATCCCGAAGGCGGGGCGGACGGTTCGGGCAGGCGCGAGACCATCTGGCCGGGCCCCGGTATCATCAGCCACTGCCGGATGATAAAAGCTGCGATCGTCAAAACAGCAATCTCAATCAGAATGCGGCGCTGTTCGGGCTCTTTCCACGGCTTTCGGCGTAAGGCGAACACTAACCCAAGAATGAGAAGACTCCAGAAAGCCGCCATCCAAGCAAGCGTGGCAAGCGCGCCTAGCGAGGAAAACCAGGGGTTGGGTCTCGACGGGGACAAGTTGGCTGCTGGAGATGCGATCAGGTGCCAGAATTCGCCATCATCTTTGTTGGCGATAGCTTGTGCTACGTTTCTGACTAGCAGCGTTCGGGCTTGGTCATCCAGGCCGTGGCTGCTTACAACGAACAACTCGAAGGAGGGAGTAGATCCGGCGGCATCCTTACGGCCCTGATTGTCACGCAACTCGATGACCAGCTTTTCGCCGTGTGGCCCGCTCAAGTGAGCCCGAATACGGTCCTTGGGGATCTCGATGTCGGGAACCTGCCAGCCGGCAGTGTTCCCCTGGCCGATGCCGCTAAAGAGCGATTCGATCTCGGCTTCGCGCCCGGCCTCGATGATATGCGTTCCGGACGAGATCGCAACTGATGGCAGCGGCGTAAGAAATGTCAGTATGGTGCAAAGCTCGATGATCATGGGCTACTATTCTCGCCGAAGTTGTAGTAAAAGCAAGCCGGGAGAGAAATTGAGACAAATATCCGCAATGAGCCCGAGGCAGTTCATCTCGCACCTACGCTTCCTGCGATCGAGACCGCTCGTTGCCGCCAGATTGGCCGCTAACGTCTTCCACGCCTTTCTTTTGAAACGGCCACGGATGAAAAACATGGAACTGGCCGTGACCTATCGCTGTAACCAGAAGTGCGAGATGTGCTCGGCAACGACTTTGGCGCGCAAACACGCCCGGGTTCTATCCGTGGATGAAATCGTGGATCTGGTCGATCAATGCAAGCTTCTGGGCCTCGTGCATGTCGACCTGACTGGGGGAGAACCCTTGCTCAGGCCATGGGACGAGCTGGTAACCATTGTAGAGGGGCTTTCGAGGAACAAAGACATTATCGTGGCCATGGCAACGAACGGCCTGCTGGTAAACGCTGACAGGCTTGCAAGATTACGGCAGGCCGGCCTGACACAGATTCTTTTCAACATACAAAGCGCGGATGCCGACAACCACGATCAAATCGTGGGCGTGAGCGGAAGTTTTTCAAGAGCTGTTTCCGGAGTCGTGCAAGCCAAGAAATTGGGGTACAGCGTTTGTATCAATACGGTCATCGGCAGGCACAATTTCGATGACATAGTCCGGCTGGGTGAAAAGTGCAAGACATGGGGTGCTTTTCTGGCCCTCAACCTGGCGGCCAGCGCCGGCGAATGGCGCACTGAACACGAGCACAAGCTCACCGAAGATTGGTATGCCCGCTACAGCGCTCTGCTCAGGCAGCCACATGTCCGCTCTGACAACATAATCAACTTCAAGACGTTTGGTTGGGGCTGCCCCGGGGGAATCGAGAAAGTCTACGTCACAGAGTACGGCGAGGTTTTGCAGTGTCCTTTCGTCCAGGTTTCCTACGGGAATGTACGACAAGAACCGATAGATCGGATTTTCAGAAGAATGTCCAGCTCGCACTTCATCTCGAAGTATTCCGAGCGCTGCAAGCACGTCTTCTCAGAAGAGTTTCGAAAGGAATGGCTGGACCCGTTGGATGACTTTCCTGTCTTGCCCATCAGGTACAACCAGCATCCATATTTGAAACGCAAGCCTGATTGCGAGGGCGAGTGATGGAAAGCTCTGCCGGATGCCTGTTCGGTTGCGACGCTAAGGCCGTGTCTCTTGCAGGAAGTGGAGCAGCGGCTCACTACCTTTGCTGTCAGAAATGCGGGTTGGTATTTGAAGCGCATCCGGCATCGACTGAGGAGATAGAAAAGCAGTACCGTGACGATCTGAGTTCACCGAGCAAATACTATACAAGGAGCACGGACGAGGACCGGACTACGTTTCGACGCAGGTTGCGACTGTTGACCGCTTTCAGGCCCAAGCGCGGCAGGTTGCTCGATATCGGATGCAGCGTGGGCACCTTGATGGACGAAGCACGGCGCCTGGGTTGGGAAGCCACTGGAGTCGAACCCAATCCACTGGCGGCTGGTATTGCCCGTCGATTGAATCTGCCGGTGATCGAGGAATTCTTCGGACCGGGCGTAGTTGAGAAGATCGGTGGTGACTTTGACTGTGTAGTGTTAAATGATGTTCTGGAACATCTTCGCGATCCTGCCCGGACGCTGAGACTAGTGCACAGCGTTCTCGTTCCAGGCGGCCTGGTAATGGCCAGCACACCAAACATGCAAAGTATATTATGCCGCACCTTCCAGATGAAACCAGGTGAGCACCTTTTCCTTTTCAATGATGGCAATTTCAGGAGCATCTTCGAACGCATGGGTTTCACGATTTGTTGTCTTGCGAGCACTTCGAGAAGGCGAGCACTTTCGCATCTCGAATTGTCGACTACAAGGCTGCCAGCCTTCCTGAAGGCCGTACTCACTGTATTGGGTCGCCTCCGGCTTGACAGACCACTGTCCTGGCTTATGGAAGAACTTCTTCGCGACGAACTACTGATAATCGCACGTAAAACCAAGCGGTTAGAGTAAACGTCTGAGCTTGTTTAGTGTTTTTTCGGGGTGACCGGAAAAAAACAGGTGGCGGGCAATGGTTCGAAGCCGTTTCGACGACAAGTAGAAGTTCAGGTACGCCTCTCGTCTCAACTTGTTGAGTTGCTCGGGCGCAATGGCCGCATCTTTGCTGTAGACTGGTTTTCCGTAATAGTCGAAATCGACGATGCCTGGACGAATCAATCCCTGGGTTTTTTCGTACAGAATTGTTCCTGGCAACGGGGTGGTGATGGAAAAGGTCGCATCGTCGAGGGCTAACTCACGGGCCAGGCGGATGGTCTGTCTGATTTCGTCAGCACTTTCTCCCGGGGCTCCCAGCATGAAGTAGCCCTGAATCGAGAGTTCGAACTGCTTGGCCAGGTTCACGGCGCGTCGGATCTGCTGATGGCTAATGTGCTTGTTGTATACATCATTCAGGATGCGAGCGGAGGCCGATTCGATGCCGATGTTGATCTTGCGCAGTCCGCATCGCCGCAGTTCCGCAATGAGCTTTTCATCGAGCGTGTCTGCCCTGGCATTGCAGGCCCAGATGACCTCCGGCCGAGCCTGATGAATGGCCCGGCCGGTGGCCCGGGCCCAGTCTGCATCGATAGTGAAAGTATCATCCTGGATCATGAAGCCGCGGATTGAGAAATCACTCGCAAGTTTGGAAATCTCATCGGCTATACCCGCCGGCGATCGCTTTCTGACCGTCGAGCCGAAGAGTTTACGCAGTGTCGGCTGGCAATAGCTGCAGTTGAACGAGCAGCCGCGCGAAGCGATAATCGACGTTCCGGGATTGGCACCTGGCACAGAGTCCATCTGAAACCAGTTGCGCAGGTAGGCCCGCATCGGGAGAAGGTGCCAGGCAGGCAACGGCAGCCTGTCGAGATCCTCGATTGGTTTGCGAGGGGTGGTTCTTATCAATTTGCCTGCGCGCATGAAAGCGATACCGGCGATGTGTTCGAGGTTCCCCGGCTGACTGACGATTTCCGGCAGGGTAGTATCAGCTTCTCCGATACAAACCGCGTCGGCTCCAGTTTGTCGCAACGCCATTTCTGGTACAACCGTGGGATGTGGACCGCCAAGAATCACTTGGGTACCTGAACAGATGCTTCGGGCCATGTCGGTCACTTGCGCGGAAGTGCTCAGCATTGACGCCATGACCGAGATGCCTACCAGGTCATAGCGCTTTTTCCTGAAAGCATCGAGCAGGTAGCCAAATGGATTGGATTCAAAAGTAGTATCGAGGATATCAACCTGTACACCCTGGATACGCTCCAACTGGGCGGCCAGCAGCGCGACTCCCAGTGGAGGATCTCCCGAGCGATAGATCATGCGCGGAAATACCAGCGCGACTTTCATGCTTGCCGATCCCCGTCGTATATCCCCTGGCGATCACGCCGGCGGATCTCCAGCAGGCCCCAAAACATCTTGAGCGAGTCTCGCAGAGTGTTCAGCTTGCTGTCCGGATCGTTGGTCCAGACGACCGGGACCTCGGCGATTCTGAAGCCCAGCCTGCGGGCTATAAACAACGTCTCGACGTCGAAGACGAATCCGTCGGCCTGCACCTTGGTGAAGATTTCTTCGGCAGCCTTGGCGCGGAAACACTTGAAGCCGCACTGAGTGTCTTTTATGCCGCCAATGACAAGTGCCCGGCGCAACGGTCGAAACACCATCCCGGCGGCGTAGCGCAGGTTGGTTTGGCGGCGGGTGACGATCGAGTCTCTGAGTGCCCGCGAGCCAATCACGATGTCGGAACCGGCCGCGAAATGGGCCCAGAACTTGTCTATTTCCTCGATAGCGGTCGATGAATCGGCATCCATGAAAAGCCTGAAGTCGCCTCGCGCTGCTAGCATACCGCTACGTACCGCGAAACCCTTGCCTCGGTTGGTGTCCAGACGTAAAACACGGCCTACCGGGGGTGCTTGCAAAGTCCTTGCGTTTTGCAGGAACCAGCGTTCAGCCCAGCGGGCCGTGCGATCGCGGCTGCCGTCGTCAACGACCAGGATCTCATAGGCGTAGTCCTTATTCGACAGGTGTTCATGGATCTTCTGCAAAGTGCTCAAAATGAGCATCTCCTCGTCGAAGGCCGGTACAACGACCGAGAGCAGATCGGGTTTTTCTTTCCTGGCAATCATCCTGGTGCATCAATATATCCGTCCACGGAGCCTGTGGCAACCGGACCCGGTGTGTGCTATTGATACGCCTAGCGCCGCAGACTTCGCGGCACAAGGCCGACAAATGTTGCATTTGCAGTCTTCGGTGAAACTTGGCTCAATTGCAACGCGTTTGCATCTTTCAATGGTCTTGGAGGGCAGCCAGATTGGTCGAGATCATCGTCGATCGTAAGCGGGCGGTGCACGAGAAGAGACGCTGGGTCAGGCTGACCCGCACCTGTAACAACCACTGCCTCTTCTGTCTCGATTCCGGAATTGTCGGCGAGAAAATACGGGCAGTCGACGAGATCCGCGCCGAGATCGACGAGGGACGCAGAGATGGTTGCGAACGCCTGATTTTGTCCGGTGGAGAACCCACGCTGCACCCGGATTACCTGGATCTGGTTGCCTATGGCGCCGGGCTGGGTTACAGCTGGGTGCAGACAGTGTCCAATGGCCGCATGTTTTCATATTCTTCGTTTGCCGCTCGCGCAGTCAAATCAGGGCTTTGTGAAGCCACTTTCTCCATGCATGGACACGAAGCGAAACTGCACGACCGCCTAGTGGGAGTAAAAGGTGCTTTCGATCAAGCCATCAAGGGAATGGACAACCTCAGGAATCTCGGGATCGTTGTCAACGTCGATATTGTTCTGACCGGCCTGAATGCTGAGCAACTACCAGAAATAGTCGAGTATTTCATGCAATCCGGGGTGCGCGAATTCGACTTGCTGTGGATGGTGCCTTTCGGCTCGGCCTGGCGGAACAGGCACGAACTGTTTCTGGAACCGGAATCGGCCTTGCCGCGCTTACATGAAGCCATACGGCGTGCCAGGGCCGCCGGCGCCGTGGTCTGGACGAATCGCCTGCCGCCGCCGTTGCTGGAAGGACACGAGGATCTCATACAGGATCCCCACAAGCTTCACGATGAAGTTCGCGGTCGGTTGCCCGAATACATGGAATTGATCTCGAGCGGGGAGCCCTTGAGATGCAATCAACCCGAGAGGTGCCGTCAGTGTCCCATGGAGGGGTTCTGCCGGTCCCTCGAGAGCCTATTGTGCGAGACTGCCGAAGGCGGGCCGACTTCACTAAGCGTCAATGCTGACTGCCAGATTGAATCCGGGATGAAAAAACTACTTGCCGGTTCCTCACGACTGCGAATCCACGCCCGGGATCAAAAAAGACTCGCTGAATTCATCGGATCCCTGGAATTGGACGGACAAGCTCTCATACTGGTTCTCGATTTCATACCGGATAGCGATGGGCTGGATTTCATTGCTGGATTGGGAGAAAATGTAGTCAGGATGGCCTCCGGTGTTCCAGATGTGTTGGAGGCGATACTGGCCGGGTGGCCGGGTGAAGTCGAGGTCATGCTGAACCGGGCGACTGAAGACTGGGTTGCCGAGAGAATAGATTTTATTTGCTTACAGACAGATCGCTTGCTGTTTTCTGCGGAACCCATTGCAACTAATCCTGCTGAAGCTCTAAGGCCACTTGCAAGATACGGCATACGCTTACTGAATCTTCCGCGATGCCTCCTTGCCGGTGCAGTGTCAGTTGACGAGACCGAGCCTGTGGCTGTCGAGGCTGTAATGGGGCTTGCCGCGGGAGAGTTGGCAGCCTTCACCGAACATTACATCAGTCATTGCCACAGGACATACTCTTTGCGGTGCAAAAACTGTCAGTGGTGTGCGTCATGTAAGGGTCTACCCGTGAATATGATTCGCGCCCATGGTTTTGACGCTCTGTGTCATCCATCCACCTGAATTATTTTTTGCCTGTATCTGTCAACCATATGAGATCCTGTGCTAGAATTGCTGAAACAAGGTCAGGAGCAAAAATTCATGAAAGCCAAGAATGTCACGCTGGTTTTAGCCGGAGTTCTTGTTCTTGGGTCGTTTGTGGGATGCTCCAGCGATACTACTCCCCCCGACGACGGGAGCATCTTGTGCTCGGAGGACAATGATTGTCCCTACGGAACGTTTTGTTCGGACGGAGTCTGCCGGACGACTTCGGTGCCATGCGACGAGGCTGATTCGTGCCCCCCAGGCTCGGTTTGCCGTAACGGTGCTTGTGTGGTGGAGGGGACCGATGGAGGAATAGACGGCGACGGGGGAGATGGTGGCGAAGGCGAACAGTCGCCCAAGCCTGATATAGTAGTGCTGAGCCCTCCGCTAAGCGGAGATCCTCCAGTATACCAGGTTAACTTCGGCAACGTCCTGGTAGGGGAGACGGTTGGCAAGCAGATCGAACTCAGCAACGACGGTGACGCCGATCTGCAGATCATCCAACTCAACTTCGAGGCGGGATCAGACGCCGATGATTTCAGTATTGATGAGGACCAGCTGAACTCACTGCCGATCGTGGTACCGCCCGGCGAAAGCACGATCCTCGATGTGCTCTATACGGCAACGGATGGGCTTACCGATCATGCCGTTTTGGATATCATTTCCAACGACCCGGACGAGCCGTTAGTACAGATCCACCTGCTTTCTGAATTCAAGGGCGAGGCCTTCGCGTCGGTCAATCCGACCTCGTTGGAGTTTGGTGATATTCCCGTCGGGGACAGCAGCCAGCCGCTTTCTTTCCTGGTCTCGAACCAAGGAACGGGCAACGCCGTCCTGCAGGTTGAGGACATACGATTCGGCATAATGTCCAACCCCGATTTCGATTTGCAGGTTACGGATGCCGCAAGTCAAGGGGTTGTGCCGCCGGTCTTCGTCAACAACGGAGAATTCTTACAAGTTGATGTCACCTATCACCCGCAACTTCGTGAAGACGATGCAGACGAGGTTATCGTGGTGAGCGACGATGTTGTCCATCCATCGCTTTCTGTGGCGATTGCGGGCCGCGGAGTGCTGGGAGACCTGAATGTCCAGCCCAGTCCGGTAGACGTCGGCAAGGTACGCGTAGGCCAACATGGCGAGCTGATCGTGACGCTGTCCAATTCGGGAGGTGCGCCTTTTTCGATTAGCGGCGTCAATATTGCAGACGTAAGTCAGGAATGGACTCTTTCGAGCAGCGATCTCGATCTGGCCGACCTGGGAAACAATCCCAAACAACTGGCGCCCGCCGAGTCGGTGACGGTATTGCTGGGCTTCGACCCGGAAGACGTCGGACAAGAGCTTGGCACTCTGGTGATAGATAACACGACCGAAGAGCCTCAGCGCCAGGTCGCCATGCAGGCAAACGGCTTCATCCCGCCCTCCGTCCAGACGACACCCGATCCGGCCGTGCTGCTGTTCGGTAACGTCCAGATGGATTTTGGCAGTGGCGCGAAGGAGATCGCTCAACTGGACGTGCTAATCAAGAACGTGGGAGGGGAAGACCTCATCATCTCCAATATCCAGCGTGCAGGAACCACCAGCCCTGAGTACACGTTCGAGCCGGACCAATTCGGGTCGATTGCACCCGACGTCGAGTTGCCCTTGCGAGTGACTTTCACGCCGATGGATCTTGGCTCGGAGAACGGCGCCTTGATACTCGATACGAATGATCCCGATATCGAACTGGATGGCGTGACCGGGCGCTTCAAGATTGACTTGTTGGCTAACGGCATCGATCCAAACATTTTCGTGTCTCCCGCGGCGGCCTATAATTTCGGCGATGTGTACGTCGGTCGACAGGCTTTGAAAGATATTTCCATTCGCAACGCGGGAACGGGGCCACTCGAGGTGACGGCCATAGATCTTACCGCGGGTAGCTCACCGGACTTCGAGCTCTTCAACCTGCCCGCGCTGCCGATGGTGCTTTCGAACACATCGATAGAGGTCATCTTTCAGGTCGGCTACACGCCCGACCTATTGGGGCCGGACAGCGGCGCCATCCAGATCGAGTCTTCGGACATCGGTCGTCCCGACGGTGTGACAATCGACCTGGCGGGCAACGGTGCCGGTTGCCCGGCCGGGGCCATCGACTGCGACGGCGACCCGCAGAACGGCTGTGAGCGCCCTTGTGTACCGAGCGGCGTCGAACAGTGCAACTACATAGACGACGACTGCGACTGCGACACAGACGAAGATTTCGACACGCAAAACGATCCCCAGAACTGCGGCAACTGCGGGAACGTCTGTAGCTATCCCTATGGAGTGCCGGCCTGCAACGGCGGTAGTTGCGAACTGCTGCATTGCCTCGATGGTTACGATGACTGCAACGGATTCGACCTGGACGGCTGCGAAAAAAATACCGACACTGACGTGCAAAACTGCGGATCATGCGATAACGCCTGCCAGTTCGACCATGCGGGTGCAAGTTGCCTGGCCGGGACCTGCGTCATGGGTAGTTGTAATACAGGTTATCTAGACTGCAACTCGAGCGACGTGGACGGCTGCGAGGCTGACATATTCTTTGATGAGTTGAACTGCAGCGGGTGCGGTGTCCGATGCACTTTTGCCAACGGCAACGGTATTTGTTCAGGAGGTAACTGTTTCCTGGATTCGTGCATAGCCGGCTATGATGACTGTGACAACCAGGACGGCAACGGCTGCGAGGTAGACTTGTTGACCGATCCCAACAACTGCAGCTTCTGTAACAATGTTTGCCCGGGAAGCGTGGGGACGCCCGTATGTAACAATGGCAGCTGTGATGTTTCTTCATGCAATCCCGGGCTGGCGGAGTGTATATCGGGAGACGGCCAGCCTTGCGAGACGAACATCTGGGCCGATCCAAACAATTGCAACGGCTGCGACATAGTCTGCTCTCTGGATCACGCTACGGCAGACTGCTCGAATGGAAGCTGCATTGTGGACACGTGCGATTCGGGTTATGGCGATTGCGACAGCCTGGACGGCAACGGCTGCGAGACGGAACTTACAATCGATCCAATAAACTGCGGTTTTTGCGGCAATGTTTGCACCTATGACAATGCTCAGGCGGGCTGCGCCAGTTCGTTATGCTTCATGGGAGCTTGCGACGCAGGATACTACAACATAGACAACAACCCGGGAAACGGATGCGAGTGTGCCGAAGATGGATTTGCAGATATTTGCGACGACGCGCTGATTACAGACCTGGGTTCGCTGGCCAGCGGCTCATCGGTTCAGATCACCGGCAACCTGATCCCGGCGCCTGCCGACGAGGACTGGTTCACTTTCAGTGCGGCTGATAACAACAGCTCCGACCTTGTAAACGGATTTGACAACTACCACTTGCACATTTACTTCGACTCGGTCGGTGGAAATCCATCAAACCAGTATGTTTTTCAGGTCTATCGCAACACGAACGTCAGTGCTCAATGCGCCCAGAAAGGAAATCCGGTTTGCTCCGGCGAGTATCTCGAGTATGACCATGACTACTACAACGAGTGTTCGGTTGGCACCGCCCATCAGTGTCGCTCCACGGCCAGCGGCCCAGGAGCATGTTATTGTGTCAACAATACTGCCCGTTACTGGCTGCGCGTAGAGCGGGCAGGTTCTACCGTAACCTGCGCTCCATACCTGATTAACATCGACTTCACTCAGTAGTAACACCATCCCTTGACAGGCGACTTCCGACAAACTAGGTTTGAGCGGTTGTCGCCATGCCAAGCAAGGGAGTGCCTGTACCATGGACACGAGAATAGAGGCCGTAAAAAATCGCGTTTTATGTGAAATTGACGAGAAGGTTTTCCCCCGCGGGGTTGTGGTCAGCACCGCCTACCTGTTTTTAGAACGCTGCTACGTGCGTCTTGAGTCGGCGCCCAAGGGACGCATAGTCGTCCAATTAAAGGGCAAACGTAAGACAGCCAAGGCACGGCTGCAGACCCTGGCTGATGAGTTCGGCAACGAGTTGATGCACCAGTTGATGCGCGACCAAGTCGCCGAGAAAACCAACGGGTTGCGGGAAATCCTGGTTGGGCGGGCGCTGCTTTCGGCCGTGCCGGCAGGGGAAGAGGGTTCTTTAGCTGAATCCGAGGAAGAGCAGGATTACCTCGACGATCCCCTGGGGATCGCCGTTCCCTGGGAAGAGAAATATGGCGACGAAGAACAATAGCCGCCTTGCAGGAGAAGCCAAGGCTACACTCAGGCTCGATTTGGCTTTCTACCCCCGGCAGGCGCTTGACAGGGCCAGGGAAGCCTTCTCCAAACTTGCTGACATCGAGTTTAGCAAGGAAGGATCGAAAACGATTGTCAACTTCAGCCATATGCGGACCGGTGTCGCGGCGAAGGTGCCCGACGAATTTACGAATTTCGCGTTGGCCTGCACGGTGTCCGGACAATGAAGGCGTTTCGCATTCCCGAGGTTCATAGCCAGAAACTCATGCCGCTACGCTTTCGTGAACTCGATGGGCGAGTGTTGCTGACCAACGACGCCGGAGAGCACGTCTGGCTCGAACGCGACGAGTTCGGAGATTTCCTGGCCGGAACACTCGCCGAAGACGGTCCAATATTCGGCAAGCTTCAGAAGAACAATTTCGTTCGCCAGCCGGACAGCGAGAAGGCGGTTATGGATAAGCTGCACCGGCGCAGCGACCACCTCTTGCAGGGTCCCAACTTGCATATCGTCATCTTGACACTGCGCTGCAACCAGAACTGCGTATACTGCCATGCCAGTCGCAAGCCGCAGAAAAGCAAGGGCTTCGATATGAGTATCGAGACGGCCGCGCGTGTTCTGGACGTGATTTTTCAAAGTCCCTCGGATGAGTTGACCATCGAGTTCCAGGGAGGGGAGCCGGCCTTGAACTTCGATGTATTGAGATATTTCGTCGAAGAAGCCTATCGCAGGAACAAGGACGTAGGGCGACAGCTATACTTCAGCCTGGTAAGCAACCTGAGCGCGTTGAATCAAGAGCAGATTGACTTCCTGGTAGACAACGGGGTGATGGTCTGTACCTCTATTGACGGGCCTCAGGAGCTTCACGATCACAATCGGCGTTTTTCCAAGAAGAGCAGCTACCTGGAAGCACTGGGAAGGATCGAGCAGTTCAACGAAGCCTATCGCAAGCGTGAACTCGACCCCGAGTTGGCCTACGTCAACGCCTTGGCCACCGTTTCGCGCTCTGCGCTTGCCGACCCTAAAGCACTGGTCGACGAGTACGTGCGCTTGGGCCACAAGGTTGTTCACCTGCGGCCGCTAAACCCTTTCGGAATGGGACTCAAAATATGGTCTCGCGAGGGCTACACGGCTGGGGAGTTTCTGAAGTTCTACGAGCAGGCGCTGGATTACATAATCGAGCTTAACAAGCAGGGCGTCGAGATCATGGAGAAGATGGCGTCGATCATGTTGACTCGCATTTTGACCGACGAGAACCCCAACTACATGGATCTGCGTTCTCCTTGCGGGGCCGGCCTGGGCCAGCTTGCTTACAACCACGACGGTCGGGTGTATACCTGTGACGAGGGGCGAATGGTTGGGGCCATGGGAGATGACCTCTTTTGCATCGGGGACGTCCACCAGGATGGTTATTCGGATATTATCCAGCACCAGGGAGTGCGCACATTGTGTGTGGCCTCTTGCATCGAGGGACTGCCTGGCTGTTCGGATTGCGCCTACGTTCCTTATTGCGGCGTCTGCCCGGTCTACAACTACATAATGGAAGGCGACCTGGTTGCGCGAAGCTCCTCAAATGATCGTTGCCGCATCCAGAAGGGTATGCTCGACATGCTTTTCTTGCGTCTGCGCGAGCCCGGCCTTCATGATCTTCTGAGCCGCTGGACCGAAACCAAGGACCGTTCAAGCGTCTACAGCAGGAAAACCTGAGTTCATTAAACCAGGAGACGGCGTATGCCGAAAACCGGGGACGATATCCGCGCATTGTTCTCGGCGACCTCGGGTGAATGGGAGATCGCAGAGCTTCAGCGCGGACTTGCCAGTTTGCTGCTTTGTATCCGCGCCTCCAGCCCGCCCGATCGTGAGGTCACACTTTGGATAACGCCCCGTAACGATTCCGAGCCTGCTTTCGGACGCACCAAGCGCTTCAATATTGCCCTGCGTGGCGAGGGATATTCACAAGCCGAATGCGATCTGGCGGCGGCGGTCATCAAGCAGATCTCAGCACAAGAAATGGATTTTCCCGAGATTAGTCTGAGCATGCCACCTGCACTCGGCCTGCATTCACTGGTGCTCAACGTTTCTAATCGTTGCAACCTCAAGTGTCGCTTCTGTTTCGAAGACAAATCGAGGCGCACGGCCCCAATGCCGAGCCTTCAGGAGATACGCAGGACGTTTGAAAATGACGATCCATCGAAAGTAAGAAATGTGATGTTCATGTCCGGTGAGACCGTGCTGAGAAAGGATGCGCTTGCCCTGGTTGGAATGGCCCACGAGATGGGATACGCGAATATAGGGTTGGCTACCAACGGCACTTATTTCACGAGCAAGGAAAGGCTTGAGCCATTTCTGCAAGCGGGCCTGAATGGCCTGGAGCTTTCGATTCATTCAATGAGCCCGGAACATGCCAGCTATCTCTCGGGCAGGTCATTTACACCCCTGAAGCAGCGCCAGTGCCTGGAGGTAGTCGACACACTAACTGGTGAATACCCGCTGCATAGCACGATCAACACGGTCATCAACTCGGTGAATGTCGGAGATTTTCTCGATCTGGTGGGCATCATTGAACGGGATTTTCCCAGGATAAGACCGACCTATCATGTCAAATACACAGAGGCGATTGAGAAGATCAGAGACAGAATCAAGATTGCCAGTTGGCCGGAAATCCGGAAAGCCGGTATTGTACGCGAGTTGCCTGAAGAAATTCACCCTCGTATTAATTTCGAGAATTTTCCGCTTTGCACCATTTCGCCTTGCTACTACCTCAGCTCAAACCTTATTAGCTTCCTTGTTTCCGATGCCTACAGCTACTTCAATCCGGGTGACAATGAGAATTTGGTCACCGCCGATGCATTCAGATCCAGAAAAACCTGTTTCGCCGACGAGTGCGCTAGCTGCAACCTCCAGTTTCTCTGTTGTGGAATGAGTAAAGCCTATTTGGATTTATTTGGTAGTTTGGGGCATTGTGCCCCTCAAGATGCCGAAGCGCATCAGGTGCTCAAACGAGCCATCGAATTTCGCAAAGAGAACAAGCTGGACTATTCGAGCGAGATCGAACAGAAAATTGGAGATACCATCGGTCTCCTGCGGCGGATTTTACGCGCCAGAATGCAGTCTGGTCTCGGCCGATCATCAGTTGGGGAGGATGCAATTTTGCGTCAAATACTACCTTGACATTGTTAGGAAACAGCAGCTAGAATAAGAAAGTGAATCGGCGGAGGGCTTTACATGTCCAAGGATAAATTTCCGAAGGCGGAGAAGAGCACACAGGCTTTTCTCACCAAGGACGAAAAGAAGCTGACTCGTCGAGACCTGCTCTCGACTTCCAGCGTGGCTCTGCTCGCGGCCGCCGGTACAGCGATGATCCCTGGTAAGGCTGGGGCATCGACTGTTTCAAAGGCGCTAAAGCTACGCAAGAAGGCGCCAGGCGTCGGTGGGATATCGGGCAAGGATCTGTCGCACTGCTCGCACGGCTCGCACGGGTCCCACGGCTCACACGGGTCCCACGGCTCTCACGGGTCCCACGGCTCACACGGGTCCCACGGCTCACACGGGTCCCACGGCTCACACGGTTCGCACGGGTCCCACGGTTCGCACGGATCTCACGGATCTCACGGGTCCTGGTAGCCCTTCAGTCCTTTGGTTTTCTGCAAACCAATATCCAAAGCGTGCTTTTTGTTTCATCGGTTGTGAATTTCTGTTCGGTAGCCAACCCGCATTTTTCACAAAGCTCTTGAACTTCCTCCAGGTGGAGGTTTGTAAGATGCCCGAAAGGCAATCCAGATTGTGACTCTACCCGCTGTGTGACTTGAGCTTTTCTCAGCACTCCGAAAACCTCGTCCTCGGCCAGGATAATGCGGCCGCCGGGAACAGTCAGGGCTGCCATTTTCGAGACGGCGGTTTTGATTGATGGCAGATGATTCAAGCTTCTCAGCGCACAGACTGTGTCATAATTAGGCTCGCTTCCGTGAAAATCATCGAAAGTCGTTTTTTCGAAGAAGATGTTTTCCCCCTGTTCGATGCTATCAATATCAGGGTCAATACCGAGATAGACCAGGCTTCCTTCGTCGATTGCCGGAAGAATGGCATCCAGATAAGGACTCTGGCCGCAGCCGACATCCAATAACGTCCCCCGCGCTGTCGCAAGAACACTTCGGAGAATCTCCACGGCTCGCTCGAAAGAAGGCTCTGCTGTTTGCTCAAAAACTCCGCCGCATAATGAGCGTATTGGGCACACCGAACAATTCTTTGAAAGAACCAGTCGCTTGAGATCGCGGCCTAGGTCATCCGAAAGCAACTTGTCACTTGTATCCAGGTAGACCTGTCCAAGGTCGCGAATTGCGTGTCCGATGGTCTGGTCTGAAAAATCCCGGCTGGACGTATGAAAGACCTGGATACGCTCATCGCCCAGGTAGACGGCCATGCCCCGCACGGGATCGGGAGGAGGCAGACTGCCGGACTGGATGGGGCAACTTCGAGGCGAAAACGGCACGGGCACCGAGGGCGGCTTGAGGTTGAACGAATTTGAAATATTCTGTGTGAGCGGATGCAACTCACCGTCGCCGCGGTTTGCAAGATATTGTTCGAATACCCCCCGACAGCGCCTGCGCAGGCTGCATTGCGAACAGAGAGATCCGAAGCCACGGTTGAGATCGTCGATTGGGTGCCAGTCGTCCTCGAATGCTTCGGACATGATGAAGAATCCATCCTCGCGCAAACCCGACTCGAGAGGATGGATGTTGTCGGGTAGCAGACACAGGGGAAAACCGTCGACTGCGTACCTTACTCCTTCAAAATCAGGTAGTTGTTCGATGATTCCTGCTATCGTCTCCGATGCGAGCTTCAAGGATGGCACCAGATCCTCGAAGTTGTCTAGAGCGTTGCCCTCCGGCTCGATCATCGAAAACTTCAAGCGCACCGGTGCAAGTTTGGCTGCAAGAGCGGGCATTCTTTCGAGGCTATCGATGTTCCAGGCAGTGACCACAATGTTAATAGTTAAATCGTCTATTTTTCCCGAGAGATATCTCAATCCCTTGATGGTTTGGTTGAAAGATTTAACTTGCGTATGGCGGTCATGAAGCCCCGCCTCGGGAGCGCAAAGCGAAACGTAGACATACTCGAGTCGGCGCTCGATCAACTGTTCGGCAAGACTCCCATATGCCAGCATGCGACCGTTGCTAACCAGTCCTAGAGCCATATCCGCATTGCGTATTATGTTTGTGATATCAAGCAGATCAATCCGGATAGTGGGTTCACCCCCGGAGAGCACCAGCATGTCGGCGCCAAGGGAGGCTGCCCGCTGGATCTTTTTTTCAAGCTGCTCGATGCTAGAATCGATTCCCCGGTGCGGGGATGAGTGGCAGAAGACGCAGTTATTATTGCAGCTGTAACCGATCTTCAACAACGCCTTTCGCGATTGACTCTTGAACATGATGTCAGAGTCTGCCCGAAAGCCTGGGCCAAAACTGCGATCGAAGCGAGAAACGCATGTTTGAGCGTCTGTCATATTCGTCGAGCGCCGATGACAGGCAATCTTGCTTGCCAAACATCGCTCGCAGCATCAGCAAGCGGGAACTGTTCGGATAGATTTTTTCAAACTGCGTGATGGTTTCTTTTCCCTTTATTGTCTCGAACACGTGCAGGTCCTTTACGCATTCTCCGGAGATCTTCTCGGAAAGCTGCCCTGAACGGCAAGCCGACTCATCGCCGTTGCAAAGCGCCAGGCAAAAAGGTTCGAATTCACCGAACTCCTTGCACCTTGAAGCTTGTCGCTTTGACAGGATCTCGCATGTTGCGTGCATTTTTTCAGGGCTCATACCAAGAATGTCGGCTGCCTGATCGGCGAGTTTGCCGTGACAGTTTCCTCCATAGAGAACCAACATACGTGCCATGTCTAGGCGACAGCCCTTTCGCAGTCTGGGATCAATCCCACCCAATAGATCACATACGTTCGGGTTCCGGGAAACCAATGATTGGCAATTAGACCAGTTTGTGACTATGTCCCTGAGTGTATCGTCGCAAGCGCTCTCTGGATTGCTTGGCATCTGTCTTAATGTACTCGAGATGGAAGCTGTCTTGCTCCATAAAGGCTTAATAGTTGCCAGCAAGTCTTCGTAGGATGGTTGCTTTGCGGTTCGCTCGCTGGCGACCTCTGTCAGAATCTTAGACAGACTTGCACGGGCCTGGAGATGAAGGTTCCAGAGCGCAAAATCGACTGGAAATTCGCTGTATTCGTCCAGGTACATCTCGAGATCGAAGAACGAATCAAGGACTCGTTTCTCGATACTTCGGCCCAAGTACTCAACATACAATCGAATTCCTTCACGCCTGCCTTGACAAAAGCCTGCCTCGGCCCCGCGTGAGCCGGCCAACGCCAGGAAGGCAAATGTCAGGGTCCCGGCGGCCACCAGATTCGAACGAAAACGAGGTCTCACACGTTTTTCCTCCTGGATCGATAGTTACCACACGTACCCGGTGCTAACAAGGCCGGCAACAGCTTTGGCTTGACCGGCACGCAATCGGATTCTAACCTGCAAGTGGGCTGACTATTCGGGCAGGTCGGGAAGGGACTTTTTAAATGCCGGAGGCCGTCATCATACAGCCGCCGTTGCTTCTCTCGAAGGAGTTCATCGACTATCCTTACTTCTCGAACCTAGGCGTCTACCAGGCGGCTTCCATTCTGAGAGGTTGTGGCTTTCAGGTCGCAGTAGTCGATGGCTTGATCGACGATGATGGCCTGCGCGAGATTGGAAAGCGGGCTTGGCTGGGAGAACCAAGAGACACCTTTCTTGAAAAGCTGGCTGGTATTCGCGCCGATTTGATTGTCGTGCATGCATCCTCTTTTTCACGTACCGATCCCGGCAGAGACTGGCTTGTTGAAATAATGAACGGGCTGCAGGCGACAAGGCACGATTTGCTGGTCATGGCAGAAATGGTCACGGGCGGGATGCACTATCTCGAGACTGATCCACGTGACTGGCTGAACGAGATTCCCGGCCTGGATCTGTACCTGCGCTATGAGGGGGACAGACTGCTCGCCAGGCTCGCCAGCGAGCTTGCGGACGACCTGAGGCCGGAGCGTGAAATCTGGGAGGAACGACTTTCCTTTCCTCTGGATGACTTGCCAGCTCCAGCCTTCGATCTGCTCGATTTCGAGGGCTACTTTTCGTTTCTGCAGCGGGCGCTGCAGACCCCCTGGCGGCCCGGACCGATTCCCGCCGAGCCGGCGCGGACTCTGCCAATAGTCACCGCGCGCGGTTGCCCATATGGATGCGTCTTCTGTTCATCCGGACCAGGCCTGGAAGGCGGCGACAGTCGCCGCTATCGACCCTTACCCTGGCCCATGGTTGAGTCTTGGATCCGAAGCTGGGTAAGTGAGTTCGGGCTGGAGCGCATCGTGGTGCTCGACGACGTAGCCAATCTGGACAGACGACGTTTCAGCGCTCTTTTGGACGTGCTCGAAGAGCTTAAACTGCGCGTCGAATTTCCCAACGGCCTGCGCGCCGATCGCCTTGCAGAAGACGACATCCGACGCCTTGCCGGTCTCACCTCGAGTCTCAAGGTGTCGCTGGAAAGCGCGAGTGTACGTGTCCAAAACGAAGTTCTCGGAAAGCGGCTCGATCCGCAATCAGTTGAGAGAGTTGCAGAATGGTGCAAGCGGCACGGTCTCGGTTTGCAGGTGCACTACCTGGTGGGCATTCCGGGTGAGAACAGGAGCGAGATTGTCCATACACTGCGCACGGCCCGAAGGTATCTCGACAGCTACGGAGCGAGTCCGCTCGTGCAATTCGCGGTTCCGCTGCCGGGCACCGAATTGGACAAGGTCTGCAGGGAGAAAGGGTACATGCAGGATCAACCCGAAGACTGGCTGGCCTGTTTTCAGCACCATCCCGTCATCAAGACTGCGGAATTCGATCAGCGATTTCTCAGGCAGGCAGTTGATGCCTTTCGGCTGGTGACGGCTCCAAGTACGATGCGCAAAGTGATTGTCAACCTGACATATCTTTGCAACAACCACTGTATCTTCTGTGCCGTGGGCGATCGAGCCCGCAGGCAGGCCGATACTGACAATGTGAAAGAGGCTTTACTCCGCTACAGAAGCGAGGGATTCGAACTGCTGGATATCGACGGGGGAGAGCCAACGCTGCACCCCGGACTTTTCGAAGTAATAGCGCATGGACGTTCTCTGGGTTTCCAGCGCATAACTCTTGTGACCAACGGGAGGCGACTCAGCTACCGTGCCTATGCGGAGAGACTTGCCAGAAGCGGAGTGGACGAGGTGCTCGTGTCGTTGCATGCGCCTGACGCTGACGGCCAAGAACGGATTACGGGCGTTTTCGAGAGCTTCGGCCAGACAGTAGCGGGAATACAGAACATCTTTGCCTGTCTTGGTTCTCCTGATCGTGTCGCCGTGAACACTACGCTGGTGGCTGATAATCTGGCCTCTGTGCCGCAATTGGGGCGCTTGCTTACCGAGTTGGGTGTGCGGCGCTGGAACCTGCAGGTTGTCACTCCGTTTGGCCGGGCAGGGTACGAGCAATTACCGAGCCAGGAAAACCTGCGGCGCATCCTGGGCGATCTGCTGCAAAATCCACCCGGCCGGATGCATATTCAGATCGTCAATTGCCCCCCTTGCCTGTTGCCGGGCCACGAAGACGCGGCGGCCGCGGATTTCGGCAAGTCATCGCGGGACATGGTCTTTGTGGGCGAAAGTGGTGAGAATTTGCAGGCATTCCTGGCTCACAGGAGAAAACAAGATGAACGCTGCCTGATCTGTACCTGGGCTACTTGTTGTCCGGGCATATATGTGTTCGATGACGCTGGTTGAGATCTTATCTGTTTTGACAGCAATGCAGTGAAAACATAGGATAAAAAACGGAATGCTCGAAGCCCCTTTCAAATGGCGCGTGCCCATGGTTGTTCTCGGGGCGGGAAAAGGGCGCCGACTGGGAACTGCTTCGGGTGGAATTCCGAAAATTCTTCTTCCCATTGTCCCGGCCTCGAATGAAATGCAACAACACACACTTCTCGATCTGTTGGTCCGGTCCTGGAAACCCTGGGCGAGCCGGTTGTACGTGGTGGCGTCTGCAGATACTGGTTTGATTCGTGCTGCCTTGAAACGTCAGCCGCTGCCTGGCGAGATACACCTGCAACCAGAGCCTGATGGAACAGTGAATGCCTTGCTGTCTCTTGTACGGCATCTCCCCGAACGTTTCATTGTCGTTCTGGGTGACTGCCTGTTAGGTGGTCGCTTCGATGACCCCATTGGAGGCCCTTTCCCGGGTGTCGGCGTTTGGCAAGAGGCGGATCCAGACTCGATAAGGGCAAACTTTGCGGTTAGCTTGGATGCTGAGCGCATCAAGGCGGTTGAGGAGAAACCCGGCAAAGTAGATGGCCGACAGTGCGGTATGGGCGTTTATTTCCTGGACCGTGGTTTTCTAGAGAGCATTGCAGATTTACCTTTAAACGCCCACGGTCGTCGCGAGCTTACCGACGCACTTGAATATTTTCTTGCCAACGGCGGCGAACTGAGGGCATCGAATTTTTCAGGCAGCTACATAAACATAAACACTCCGGCAGACCTTCAAAGGGCCCGACAGCTTTTTGGCAATTCATGATCTCGGTATTAATCATTCCAAGTCGGCTGGAAGGCCTGGCAGAGAGCATGGCCGGCATCACGGCCCAACTGGGTCCGGACGACGAACTGCTGGTGGCGCCTCTCTCTCGCTCAGTGAAGTTTAGGGCTGTCGTCGCCAATCTGGTCTCCGGTATATCCGGCCGGCGTGCGAAACTGATACACACAACGGATTACCTTCCAGATGTTATGCATGGGAGTTTTTTACTGCCTTTTCGGGAAGGGGAAGTGCTGCTTCCCGGGGCGCTTTCCAGGCTGAGCGATTTCATAAGACAAGATCCGGAACAAGACTGTGTAAGGGTGTGGCCACCGGGGGTTGCGCCCAACAATGCCCGTCGCCGGCTCTTTGGAGTGCCCTTGGCGCTGAAACTCGGCAGGCCATACCTGTTGCACAAGACTCTGTTGCAGCGCCTGAGTCGCCGAGGTCTTCTGCGGACGTTGCGCGATGATTCAGCGGACATCATCCTGGCTATGGAGAATGCCGGAGGTGGAATCTGGTTTTCAGGAGACCTGCTGGAGTCACAAACCAGCGCGAGTCTGAGCAATCTTGATCGAGATCAAACACTAGCCCTGGTGAAAAAGTATGTTAAACAGCGCAAACTCGAGGTTTCCGTTGGCGGTATGGATACTGCCGTCGAGGTTCAGGCCGACCGCCCTCGCGGGATCGACATAGAACTGACTAACCGCTGTAACGCGCGCTGTATTTTCTGTCCCCAGCGCAGCATGGCAAGCTACGGAAATATGTCTGAAGATGTGTTTGATAGAATACTGCAAACGATCCGCGAAGAGCCGATCGGCACGATCTATTTCATTGGTCGGGGCGAGCCACTGGTGCATCCAAAGTTTATCGATTATATCAGGAAGATCCGCGACTTGACGGGAATCGAGTTCGAGTTGTTTACAAACGGCCTCGCCCTGGTTCCCGAAGTGGTCGATAATCTTGCCGAGCTGAACGACTCGTTTTTGAATATTACCATCAATGTCAGTCTGCATTCACTCAAGGAGGAAACTCATCGAGCGCTGACCGGCACTGATTTGGTGGTAATTGCCCAGAACCTGCGCTATCTCCAGAGTCGGGCAGACAAACTTGATGTCAGCTACGCTTTCGTCACGAACAAGATCAACGAAGAAGAAATGGCGTCACTGCGCCGCTACCTCGACCGAACGGGAAACCGTAAGTGGGACGTGTCCCTGGTTTACAACAAGGGCGGGCTGATCGAAGAGGGGCCCCTGTTCGACTGGGATTTCTATCGTCGACAACTTACTCTTGAAGATTCTGCCTCCGGTTTGACGGGTCCGTGCTGGTACTCGTACTGCGGAGCATACTATTTCGTGAACTATCGCGGCCAGTTCACTCTGTGTCATGACGATTTTCGCGAGGAAACAATCCTGGGTGAGGTAGGCAAGGACAGCCTCGATACCATCGATTCCCGCGTGGCAGAGCTGCACCGACAGGGTGGCGCACCTCGTTGCCGACGTTGCAACAAGAGACAACGCGAGCTATTTCATGGAGAAAACATCGACTCCGAGTCTCAGGTCAAGGGGCGTTTCACTATCGAGGCCAGGGAGTCATCGAGAGTATGAGTCGACTGCGAATATACGCCCTGTTTGGAGACGATGGAAGATACGCGGGCCGGGTGTCGTCGGATGAGAAGCATGAGATGCACTTCAGCTCTTACTCGTTCGACAACCTCGTCGAACGCGCGGGCACAGACAGTATTCGTGTCCGGCGCTCGCGGATCGATCGGGTTCTCGATGAAATGGAAGAGTTCGACGCCGTCTTTTCCGACAGCCCCGACCTGATGCTGCTGCACTATGTGCGCAGGAAACGAAAGATGCGCCCCATGCCCTGGCTGGTCAACGAGGTTGACCGATTCAAGACGGCAGGCTTGGTGCGCCGCTTTGTAGAAGATCACTACGGGGAAGACCCTTTGGCCGGGGTCCTACAAGCAGGCGAAGTTCTCTGGTTCACTATTGTGAGTGGCCTTGACGGCTACTATCGGAAAATGGGAATTCCCGCGGAAAACATCTTCTACCTTCCCATGGCGCGATCGTCCATCGGTTTTTTCCTGCCCGAACTGATCGGCACCCAAGATCGAGATACGACCGAATCGCCGGTCAGCCGGATCGATTGCCCAATATCTCCCGGCGCCATCCTGGCAATCGGCTCGCATGAGCGCGACTATGCTTGCCTGGCTGAGGCTCTCTCGGGAACAGAGAAGACAGCAGAGATTGTTTGCAACTTGTCTCTATATAGGGACCGACCCGCGGGGCCCTTGATTTGGCATGACTCAATGCCCGCCGAAGAGTATCTGGAGGGAATAAGGCGAGCCTCGATGGTGATCTTGCCGCTTAGGCCAGTCGATCGCGCTCTGGGACAGATGTCCTGCGCTCTGCCCATGAGACTTGGAAAGGCGATTATTGCAACGCAGATGCCTTCTTTGAGTGCTCATTTGCAAAACGGCGAAAGCGGCCTGACTTACCCTGCAGGTGATGCCGAGGCTCTCAGGGTATGCATACTCAGGTTGGCAGCAGACGGGGAAGAGCGCTCACGGCTCGGCGCGGCTGCGGCACACCGCGAGAGGGAGCTTTCGGAAATGGCCGAGGAAGCAATTGATAAAATTCTCGAGCGCCTGACAGGCTTGAAGGCCTGAGAGGTATATGGAGCGATTTGACGCACGATGAGGACGGCAGGAAAACGAGTGATGCTTGTCTCCCCGCCCGGCCGTTGCACGCCGCATGGCTCATTTCATGCCGTGCCTCCGGAGGGGCTGGCCAGGCTGTCTGCTTGGTTAAGAAGAGAGGGATTCTACGTCGCGACGCTCGATGTACTGATCGAGGGCTACGATCTACGGCAAGTCGAGGGAAAGACCGTCAGATACGGTATCTCCGCAGATCAAGCTGCTTCCAGAATAGCCGAGTGGTCACCGGATTTGATTGGATTCAGTTGTCCTTTTACCTGCACTGAACCGGACCTCATCCAGATTGCGGGAGCCTGCAAGTCGCTGCTGCCTGATGCGCCTATCGTTTTTGGAGGAGCTCACGCGGCCGCCGATGCTCTGGCCTTGCTCGAGAAGGAACCGGCGGTGGATCTCGTTGCCCTGAGCGAAGGAGAACTGGCGCTTGCTTCCCTGCTTTCAGCTATGCAAGCTGGCGGCAACCCGAACGAAGTGGACGGTTTCGCCTCGCGAAAAAGTGATGGGGGCATTCAGAAGCGACCGCTGAAGCAGTTTCTCGATCTCAACAGGCTTCCCGAGCCCGCCTGGGATCTTTTTCCCATCGACGCTTATGCCAGGGCAAACGCTCCACACGTTGGAGCGGGTTTGGGCAGACGCTATCTGCCGACCACCTGGAGCCGTGGTTGCGTCAATGCCTGCACATACTGCCTGACACCACGTCTTTGGGGTAGAGGCAACCATCGAAGGCGCCCGATAGAGAATGTACTCGATGAGGCCAGGCATTTAAGATCCGAATACGAAATCGAGGAACTGCATGTCGAGGACGACTGTCTCTTAGCGGACAAGGCCTGGTTTCATGCGATCCTGGAGGCATTATCGAGTGAAAATCTCGGCCTGCTCCTTGATTTTCCCAACGGCCTGGATGTAACAAATCTAGACAGATCAACAGCAGTCAAGTTGGCGCGGGCGGGCACGATCAGAGCCTGCCTCGTGTTCGACGCCGGCGAGCCCGAAGCTCCCTTGAAATGGGTCGGGAAGCAAGTGTCACAGGAGCAAGGCAGCGAGGCTGTGGCCATGCTGCACGATGGGGGCATCTCGTTGCTTGGTTTTTTCATGCTTGGCTTTCCGGGACAGACCATCGACGATATGCGCGCTACCGTCGACTATGCGCTCTCACTGGATCTCGATGCATTGTCCATTTTTATCGCCACTCCATTTCCCGGAACACCCCTGCATACCTATTGCGAGCGCAAGGGCCTGCTGGTGCCAGATCGTGATCTCAGGGACTATCGTTTCTCCACTGGTCATATTCGCACTGCTGAATTCGGCCCCGAGGACACAGAGCGGTTTCGACACGAGGGTTGGCTAGAGTTTATGAATCGGAAGAGAGCTCCTTAGCGAGCGTCCCAACACGCCTGCAGTCCGATATCAACATCGTATTCAGGTGACCAACCCAGCGCCGCCAGCCTGGCGCAGTCTGCGCGCTCCTCACTCGGTTCATTGGGACGCATCAGATGTGGATCCTGAGTGATGTCGAGATGTTTGCCGGTAATTGCAGACAGCATCTTTGCAAGTTCGCCCGGCGATGCAGATCTGCCGCTGCCGACGTTTAGTGGACTGAAAGATCCAGAAGGCGGTGGATTCGACAGGCTTATAATAAAAGCGCTACAGACGTCATCGACGTGTATCCAGTCGCGCCGCCGATCCAGCTCTCCCAGGCGAAGGGGACCGCCTTCGCAGAAGCCCTCGATCAGGGTCGGCACGAAAAACTCATGTGAGCCTCCGGGGCCGTAAACATTGAACAAGCGCAGGCTGGTCGCTGCAATCGAAGTGTCGGCCACGGCAGTCTCGACGATTTTTTCCTGGATCAGTTTCAGCCTGCCCAGGAAAGTTGTCGGATCCAATAGATGGTCTTCACCGATCGGCAACCTACTCGGCCTACCGTAGATTTTCCCACTAGAGGCCAGAATAACGTGCTTCACAGCGCAACTGTTTGCCAACAGCATGACATTGGCCGTTCCAACGGCCGCGGTTTGCAGGGCTTTCAAGGGGTAGCGACTACGAAACCCGGGCGAGGCTGGAAAGGCAAGATGTACTAGCGCATCGGCCGGTGTCGAGCGGGCAAGCAGGGAGTCCAGGTCGTTAATGTCCGCCTTGATCCTGTCAAGTTCGAGCGGTTCGTGACCCGCTCTCGACAGCGCTGTCACAAGATGTCGGCCGATGAAGCCCTTCGATCCGCTGACCAGAACCCGCATCTTATGGCTACCTTTGCTCAAGGGTTACTATTGAGCGCCAGTATTCCAATACATCCCGTAATGTCTGTTCGAAGGAGATCTCGGGTCTCCAGCCTGTCAAATCGCTGAAAGGTTCGGTATCAGCCTCAAGACGCATTGGTTCAGTGAGTCTGACCAGCGCCGGGTCAGTCTCGATGCTAATCACCTCTTTCTTCGGCGACAAGGACAACATTTTTTCGAGGCATTCCCTTACAGTGAGGACTTGTCGGCTGCCAATCAGGAAAAGTTCGCCCGGGGGGCACTTCTCCAGGGCAAGCCAGTAGGCCCTAACCATGTCTCTGACGTCGGTCCAGTTCCGGCGGGCGTCAAGGTTGCCAACCGTTACCACGGGTGGCGCCAGGCCGGCCTCGATCCGGGCTATCTGGAAGGCAAATGAAGGCAACGCGAAAACGCGGTCGCGGCGCGGGCCTTCGTGGTTGAATGCCCTGATGCGCACAACATGCAGGCCGTAGCTCCTGAAGTGCTCGTAGCCGAGCAGATCCTGGGCGACCTTGCTTACCGCGTAGGGATTTACCGGACGGAGCTGAGTCTCGGGGCGGATGGGCAGTTCGGCTTCCGGGACATCGCCGTATTCCTCGCCGGAGCCGGGCAGCAGAACCCGCGTATCGACCAGTTCACACCGTCGCAGCGACTCCAACAGGTTCAAAGTACCTGTTACATTGGTGCTGAAGCACGTTTGCGGGGCTCCCCAGGACGGAGACACGAAACTCTGGGCTCCCAGGTGGAAGATCCGATCGGGTTTAACGGCAGACACAACACCATCCACAGAGAATGGATCTCCCAACTCACACAAGTGCCAGTGGATACGCGTCTCAACGTCAGTGATGTGTTCCAAAAGCGTCATTCTGGACGCCCAACGCCTGGTGGCGTGAATTTCGATCTGCGGCTTCGCAAGCAACAAATCCAGCAGGTGACTGCCCACGAATCCGGTCGCGCCGGTAACAAGTACTTTCATGACCGTCTTCCCATCAGCATCATGAGATCCATGAAAATTGCAGCCACCTCGGCCGGGTGCGGCAGGTGGCCGAACGGGCCAAGTCCGATTTCGAAACGGGTTGTTCCACCCGGGCGCGTGAGGTGGGTAACGGGAATTTCGACCAGTTTGGCTCGTTTCGAAATGGCCCGCATGAGAATCTCCGCGTTGATCACGCCCGTTCGACATTGTAACGGAGTGGTTCCGATAACATCACTATGCACCAACTTGAAGGCACAGTCGAGATCCCTTACTCCGCGAATACCCAAAAGCCGCGTCGCCAGGCTGGAGTAAAGATTTCCGGCCAGCCTGCGCGCCAGCGGATCGCTCCGCACACGCCTGTACCCGACGATTAGGTCGGCCCCATTGGTTTCGGCGGCCAGCCTGGATAGTTCAGCATGATCGAATTGTCCGTCGGCGTCGGTGAGCAGCAGCCAGGGATATCGTGCCGCGGCGATGCCCAGGGCAAGCGCGCGTCCATATCCGGGATCGTCAACGGGTTGCCAGATTGTGCGCACCTTGCTGTGACCAGCTGCCATTTCTCTTGCCACCTCGGGCGTTCCATCTTCGGCCGCCAGGCTTGAAACCAGTAGTATCTCCCAGTCCTCGGAAGCGCAGCCTGTCAAGGCTTCTTCCAGGTCTTCCGTAACACTCGAAAGGTCGCGAGCTTCCTCGAAACACGGCAATACCGCGCTGACCTGGATGTCATCTCTCTTCGACATTGATCAGCGGCTTGGATCTTGGGCGATACAGGAAGATGACGTCCGGACGGTCTGCAAAGGGCGCGAAGTAGTGTTCGATGCCCTTCTCGCTCAGATCTGCATGGATATTGCCGCCTTCCTCGGCAATAAAGAGCCTGCCTTCACCGGCGCGCCAGCGCTCGTTGGACATCTCATACACCAGGTCAACCAGTCTGCCAGATGCCTTGGCCGACAGATCGTTGAAGTATAGGTTGAGAAGCCATGCGTAAAGGGCTTCCGTTTTTTCGATGAACACCTTCTCATGTTCCGGCACCTTCAAGACGGTGGTGGTCGAGTAATCGGGAGGAACCAGTGAATCATCCATTAGCCCCTGGGACACGCAGGTACGGTACAGTTGAGTTCCTGGAAAAGGATACATGATGGACGGGCGAACCGAGTCGAAACCCAGATCGGCACATAGTCGAACAGTGGCCAGGATCTCTTCGCGAGTCTCAGTCGGCATGCCCAACATTACATATGCACGTGTGTTGACTCCAAGCTTGCGCAGCAATGCAACTGCCTTTCGTAATCGGTTTTCTGACAGTTCCCGGGCCAGGATTTGTTTACGAACTCTTTCTGATCCGCTTTCCACGCCGAATTTTACCATGTAGCACCCAGCCTCCGAGAGCAGGCGAGCCATTTTCTCGTCCAGGTGTCCGGCAATGGCGTTGCAGACGAAAGGTAGTCCAATCTTTTCGGTATAGGCTGAGGAAAACTCAGTCAGCCACTCGTGACTGGATGCAAATCGATCGTCCCCGAAGTTGAAGGCCTTGAGAACATCGGGATATCTCTCCTTGAATACCTCGAGTTCACCAATCACGTCCTCTACCGAGCGTTGCCGACAGTAGGCCGATGCACTGAGCTTGCCCGGTGTAAGTCTGCGCAGCGTATCGAGGATTGCCGCGTTGTGGCAATAGTTGCACTTCATCGGGCAGCCGCGGCCCACGATGGTCTCGGCGAAGCCGCGGTTGGCCCGGATGATGGCGGAATAGTCGATGCCGTCGAAGAATGGCCATGATTGTCTTGTAATATCGGGCAAGAAGGCCATGGGGTTTCGATGAATTATACCGTTTTCCTTGACCCAGAAGTTCGGCACCGAAAGATGGTCGTGACCGCCTTGCAGCGAAGAGACGAATCGCGCGAGCAGTCCATCTACTTCTCCCAGTCCGACGAAATCAACGGACGGGTGTGAAAGAACCGCCTCCGCGTTCAACGTCGTGTGCACGCCGCCGCAGAGCACCTTGCAGGTCGAATCCAGCCTCTTGACCAGCGAGGCCATCTTCATGGCCGCGGGATAGTGGTTTTGCCCGAAGGAAAGAGCGTGCAGTTCGAATGATCCCTTCTCGAAGAAGGCGCGCAAGCGTTCTTCTTCAAATGGCATCCCAACGGTTTCGTTCAGGTGAAGTAAGGTGACGTCATGCCCCGCCTCGGCCAATTCGCGGGCCAGCAGGGACGCCCCAACGCTCATACCGGGGGGCGCTGACAGATTGAACCAGTGAAAGCAGATCTTCATGACTCACCCGGTTCCATGTCTGCATTCGGAAGACCGACCGGTTCGCCTGTGTACAAGAAGGTCACGTCGGGTCTCTCGGGAAAGGGATTGAAGTAGTGCTCGATCTCTTGGGTACGCAGCTTTCTGGTCAGAGCGAGCGAAGACGAGCGGATCCAGTTGCGTGTCTCTTGGGTTGCCCACTCGCTTTCCGGCATGGCCAAAGCTCGGCCAAGCAGAGGCCCGTATTCCCGGCCGCAGTTCTCGCTCAAATAGACGTTCTGCATCCAGGGGTGTAAAAGGTGTACTTTGTCGATCAGCAGGGCCATCTCTGCATTCCAGCGCAGAACGGACAGGTCGTCGTAATTTTCATACTCACGACCGGTCAGCAGAGAATCCCGAACACAACGCTCGTAGATCGGAGTTCCCTCGACCGGATAGAAGATACACAGCCGGGTGGAAGTCGCCTTCAGCCTGGCGGCGAAGCGGAAAGTGGACAGGATCTCGTCGCGGGTCTCGGTTGGATTGCCCACCATAAGGTAGATACGTGTCGGCACGTTGTGGGCCTTGAGGCGCGCAATGGCATGCTCGATCGTCGCCTGGTCGAAAGACTTGCCAAGAATCGTGGTACGGATACGCTCGCTGCCGGATTCCACTCCGATCTTGGTAATTGCCCCAGAGCGCGCCAGCGCCGCAGCCAGTTCATCGTCGACGCCGTCGACCAGGAGGTTGCAAGTGTAGGGCAAGTCGAAGCGCTCGGCGTATCCGCGGCAAAAGTTCAGCATCCACTCGCGGTCGAAATTGACCGCGTCGTCCGCCAGCGAGAACATCTTTACTTGTTCCCCGAAGCGCTCAAGGATCATCTGCATCTCACCGAAGAGATTTTCCAGGCCCCGCTTGCGGCAATAGGGCATGCTCTTGCCGCCCGCGGGCAACCTGCACCTGTATGTGTCCCGCAGGACCTGGTTGAAACAGAAGCTGCATCGATTGGGACAGCCTCGTCCGGTAATCACCTCGAACATCCCCCGGTTGAGCGCAAGTGAAGGACCGTAATCGACGTGATCCAGGTCGATCCAGGTTTGCTCGCGGATGTCGGGCAAAGGCGCCATTGAATTGCGCCAGATGCGACCGGCGCGCTTTCCCCAGAATCCGGGAAGACTCGATACGTCCAGGCCCTGCTCAAGTCTGGCGACGAAGTCCGCCAGCAGACCGTCGACCTCGCCGATGAAGAGATAGTCGACTCCATCCAGCTCAAGGACCTGCTCTGGAAACAACGTTGGATGTACCCCGCCACACAAAAAGGGGACTTCGGGCAGCGAGTTTCTCAACTTCGGCAAGAGCGCCTCGACATGGGGAAGGTGATTACGCCCGAAAGACAGGGCGACGAGCCCGGGATCGAATTGACGGATACTATCGATAATCTCATTCGGCTCGAAGGACATGCCTACCTGCTCGTTCAGGTGCAGGACCGATACCTGGTGGCCCGCCTCGCTCAGCTCCCGTGCTAGAAGTGACACGCCTATGTTCATCTTGGGCGTGCAGTTCAGGTTGAACCATACAAGCTGGACGCGCATCACAGCCGACCCTTCATGATTCCACCCGTTGGTCGTCGACGTTGATCAGGTGGCGGCGCCTATCGATTCTCAGAAAGGCCCAGTCCGGACGCTCCGGGAAGGGCGCAAAATAGTGGGGTTGACCCTCGCGTGTCAGGCTCTTTTGAAGAACGCGGACGCGGTTGAAGAGCGTTTCTTTATACAGCGGATCATGCGCGCTACCCGAGGCGGGCGAGAGGGCCCAGGCGAGCAGATCGCTGGTCCGAGATCCAACCGGCTCGTCCAGGTGCTGGTTCACCAGCCATGGATACACAAGAAGAGTCTTGTCGAGGAAGACGCGCATTTCATCGGGCCATTTCAGAACCGACTGCTCGAGAAAACCGTACACGGCCTCAGTCTGCACAACAAGGCCGCTCCGGGCAAGCTCTGTGTATATCTCGGTGCCAGGGAAGGGGCAGAACATGGCAACACGCACTGCATCAGGTCTAAGATCGGCGCAAAAATGGAAGGTAGCCAGTACATCGTCTTGCGTTTCGGTGGGAATGCCCACCATCAGGTAGGCCATGGTGTTGATTCCGTGCATCTTCAGGTGCCCGAAAGCTCTGCGTATGGTCACCTCGTCGAAGGGACGCCCCAGAACCTGCTTGCGGATCCGCCCCGGTGCGCACTCCACGCCCAGCTTGATCATGTTGCAGCCAGCCTTGTCGAGTAAAGCGGCGCTCTCGGCGTCTATTCGATCCGCCGTAGCGTTGGCAATGAACGGCAAACCGATCTCGGCCGGGTAACGCTCGGCAAACTCGGCCAGCCAAGCCTTGTCGAACGCCAGGCGATCGTCACCGAACATGATCGCCTTTAGAGACGGCGCGCGGGAGCGCATTTCCTTCAACTCGGTCAGCAGGTTGTCGATCGATCGCAGGCGGACATAGGGCCATGATGCAGGGCTGCCGCCCAGGCTTTCCCTGTAGCGTTTTACAAGGGCATGATTTTGGCAAAAGCGGCAATGGAAAGGGCAGCCACGGCCGGCGATGATCTCTCCGAAGCCGCGCTTGGCTATAACGAACCGCTCGAAATCAATCGCTTCAAAAAGGGGCAGCGCTTGGTTCTCGATGCAGGGCAGGGGAGCCAGGTGGTTGCGATGCTCTCCACGTTCGTCCTTGACCCAGAAGCCTCCGACCGAGGCCGTGTCGTCGCCCCGCTCCATACGGCTTACGAACTCTACGAACTGGCCCCCGTCCAACTCGCCAATCCCCACAGCATCGACTTCCTCCCAGCCAAATATTTCATCCGGGTTGAGCGTGGCATGGATGCCGCCACAAACAATGGCGGCCTCGGGCAGGGCGGATCGCGCCTCGCTGACCAGTCGGTGGGCCAGGGCTGCGTGTGAGCTGAGAAACGAAAACGCTACCAGCCCGGGAGAAAGATTTGCCAGTTCGCAGGCCAAACGGCCGGGATCCGCGGGAAAGCCAAGATCCTCGTTGAGATGAAGAACATCGACCTCGTGGCCGGCCGCCTGCAACTCGCGCGCCAGGATCAATACTCCATGGCTGATTCCCGCCTGGCCGGCGGTGTTGATCCAAACAAAAGCGATTTTCATCTGCCCCTGCTTCGATGTTGTGGACGCATGTAATGTACTTTGACATCCATACTCTAGTCATGGCAAGCACCTTGCAATTAAATCAATTTTGACCAAGATTACCAGACATCGGTTGTCTAACATGCGGCTGTGTTTTCTTTAGGTGCGATCATGGGCAAGGAACTCATGGATATTCTGATCCTCAGTCCTCCGGATTTTCTCTATCGACGGCAGGATGAGCCGGTACCCATGTATGGCGAGGAACGTAACATTCCCTACGGCGCGATGACCGTGGCCAGTTATCTTGTGCACCACGGTTTGCGAGCCATGGTGGCCCCCCTGCGGGAGTACTACCAGGAAACCGATTCGTACACCTATTTTGATGACGACACAGAAGAATCCGCTCAGGCATTCAGGAAGAAGACCGAACAGGTACTGGGTTATCTGCTCAAACGGCTGCACCCCAGAACGGTTGGATTGGCTGTCAACTACGCCATTCATCACCAGGCCACGGAAACTCTGGTTGATTTGCTTCGCGAGTTGGCGCCGGAGCTGCCGGTGCTGATCGGGGGTAATCACGCCACTCATACAGCCGAACACTGGCTTTCCAGAAAGAATCCAGTAGACTTCGTAATCCTGGGCGAAGGGGAGCACACCTGCCTCAAACTGCTGAAATCAGGCTTGAGTCCGGGGGAAATCCCGGGAGTGGGCCTGCGCCGGGTGAATGGGTCGATCGAGATCAGGGACCGCCCCCGTCCGCTTTCTGAAGAACAGATATCCATCCCGGTCAACCTGTCATTGTTGGCTCTGCCGCGCTGGGCTCCCCTGACCACCCAGCGTCACTGGATCAGCTTGAGCCGGGGATGCAACTGGCGCTGCAATTTCTGCACGACACCGTCCATGTGGGGACGGCAGCGCTATCGCAATTCGGAGGCGGTAGCCGCCGAGATCGAGTTGGTAACGCGTACGGGTGTGAACGACATGTTCTTTGCCGAGGACATGCTGAATCCGACATCGCCTCGATTCAGAAACCAAGCCGATGTGCTACGCCAGTTTTCAGAATGCCATTTTTCCACCATGACCCGTCTGGACTTGATGGACAGGGCCGAGCCGAAGCGCGTACGTGCGGCAAACATCGAACACGTTTTTCTGGGCATGGAGAGTTTTTCCAAGGAACTGACCGATGCGATGGGAAAGAGAGTTCGACTTAAAAAGGGAAGAGATGTTGCTCTGGTGCTTGAAAGATTGAGGTCCGCCGGCCTGCAGGTGACGTTGTTCATGCTCGTCGGCCATCCCGAGAGCAGCTATAGAGCAGACATGCATTCGGCGGAAAGCTGCTTGCAGCTCGCCAGACGCGGTCTGGTGAACAACATCCTGCCGTTCTTTTTCATTCCCATCCCGGGGACGGCGGCCGCTGCTATGATGCGCCGGGGAAGATTCAAATTGCTGGAGCCAAAAATGAACCACTGGACGACCTGGCAGCCGGTCATCGAAATCCTGGGACCGTCGGGTGCAGTAACCTACTCTGCCGCAGAAATGCAACGGGTCATGAAAAGCTACCATGATATCTGGCGCAGTTGCCGACTGGGAGTTTTTGCAAGGTAACGCCAAATACGCAACTGAACTGTTAATCACCTTGTAGGTGGCTATTCCTGGTTTGACAGTCGGCGCGTGTGCCCGATATTATCCATAATCAAAACCCGGAGGATTTCTGAAGTGATAGAGCAGTTTGCAAGTGATTTCCTAGCTCGGATAAGCAATGCGCTGGCCGAGGTTCAACTAGCTGATATCAACGACATCGTTCAGACGATTATTCGGGCTTTTCGGGACGGAAACGCGGTTTATATCATGGGTAACGGCGGGAGTTCCGCGACCGCGTCTCACCTGGCCTGCGATCTTTGCTATGCCGAATGCAGGACAAACAGTTTTAGCGTGGCATGCCTGAGCGACAATGTGCCACTGCTCACGGCCCTAGGAAACGATCTTGGATATTACGATGTATTCAGTGGCCAACTAGATCGACTGCTCGGTGCCGGTGATGTCGTGATCGTTCTTTCTGTTTCGGGAGATTCGGAGAATATTCTGAGAGCGGCGACAACCGCGCGCAAACACGGCGCAGCGTCTATCGGCTTTCTGGGGTCGAACGGCGGGAGGGCACGAGCATTGCTCGACCACAGCATAGTGCTGACAAGTGCAGATTTCCCGGTTGTGGAAAGTGTGCACTGTGTGCTGATGCAAATGGTGGCAAACGTGTTCCGACGTTGCATCGTGGATAGGCCCGATTATTTTCCCGGCGGCGATCTCGATGCTCAAAATTGATTCCGCGAGGTGATACGTGCCGGTGGTCCTGGGACTCCACGCTTTCGGTCATGAGGCCGGAGCTTGCCTGGTGGCGCCCGATGGACTCCGGGCGCTAAGCGAGGAACGCCTGAGCCGCGTCAAGTATGACGGTGCATTTCCGAAAAAAGCCATTGAATGGGTGCTTGAGGCGTCTGGAGTAGGCGATCTCGAAAAAGTAGACCTAGTAGTCTATGATTTGCTCGAGCGAGCAGGTCCCAGGGTTATAGAGAATTTGAGGCAACTGGGATACCTGGGAGAGATAAGGGCTCTTCGACACCACGAGGCTCACGCCGCCTCTGCTTTTTTTGTAAGCCCGTTTGAAGAAGCCACGGTGTTTACTATTGATGCCGGCGGAACTCGCGAGGGCGAGGAGGGGCCCGGAGTTCAACCTTCAGCCCGACAACTGGATCACCCGATGCGACGCGAGGTTCAGGCCGTCTTCTACGGTCAGGGGCACGATATACGGACGCTAAGACGAACTGTCGTGGCTCCTCCGTGGACAATAAACCCCGGCGTTTTCTATGGACTTGCCTCTGAGTTTCTGGGTTTCGGTCAGATGGGAGCTGGAAAAGTCATGGGCTTATCCGCCTTCGGCGGAAAGGACGTTCATTTCAGAAAACCGTTTTTCGAAGATATCGCTGAAGATCCTCTGGCACGCTGTCCCACGAAAGACCCTCTCCAGGAGTCCGTACTGCATTCATATCTTCCCACTGTTTTCGGCGGAACACCGCCGAGGAAAAGGCACGAACAAATCGACGCCCGGTACCGGGACATCGCAGCTTACGTTCAGGCCGAATGTCAGCGGGCAGTTGTTTCTTTTCTTCGAAATCTGGCATCTTCTGCGCCTTCTACAAATCTTTGCATGGCCGGAGGATTCGCACTTAATGCCATCAGCAATACAGCGATTCTCGGACAAACGCCGTTTAAGAGTCTTTTCGTCCAACCGGCGGCAACCGACGCCGGGATCCCACTCGGCTGTGCCCTGTGGGGTTACCATGTCGTTCTGGGACAGGAACGCCGATTCGAAATGCGTACCGCCGATCTTGGGGGCGCATATACGATCCACGAGATCCAGAGAGCCATCGGCGAGCGTTCTGGAATAATCGTCAGGCGCATCGATGCCATTGAGCACAAGGCGGCCGAGGAACTGGCTGCAGGAAAAATCATCGGCTGGTTGCAGGGGCGCAGCGAGTTTGGACCCAGAGCGCTCGGCCACCGCAGCATTTTCGCCGATCCGCGCAATGTTCGATCAGTGTCCAGGCTCAATGAAGAGATAAAATTCCGGGAATCGTTCCGGCCCTACGCACCGATGGTATTGGAGGAGGCGGCAAAGAAATACTTTGATCTTCCGGAAAGCAGTCCATTTATGTTGCTGATTGCCCCGGTTAGGCAGGAGTGGCGCTCGAAGCTTCCCGCTGTCACCCATGTGGACGGGACGGCCCGGATTCAAACAGTCTCCGAGGGAGACGAACCCGGGCTGTTCAGATTGCTGAAAGAGTTCGAACGACAATCCGGATGCCCCGTGCTGCTGAATACGAGTTTCAACCGGGCAGGGGAACCCATCATCGAGAGCCCAACCGATGCCTTGGACGTTTTCCTGGCAACGGATTTGGAAGCGTTGGTTATGGAGGACTTTTGGATAGAAAAAGAGCACGTATACGAATAGAATTGCGTTGTTTGGCTATTGGGAGAGTTGCAGCATGCGTGTTCTGTTAGTCGGAGGCATACCCATGCGGCTCCATCGGGGGCCGGTAGACTGGGCTGGACACCACTTCGAGGCTATCAGGCACGTTTTTGATCGCATCGTAGTTATGGAGCACATGGAAGCATGCGAAAGGGTCACGCTGGATCAGAAGGCTCTGAGTGACTTTGTCGAATCCACTCGCGACTACGATGCCGTATTTTGCGAGACGCCAGAAGCCTTACTGCTATTTCAGGAATGGAAGAAACGGGGTGATTCTCCCATTGCACTGCTCGCCCTGGAGGTACACGGGCTTACACGGGTGGCGGCAATGCGCGAGTGGTATCTCGAACACGAAGGCCATGACCCCTGGCCGGGGATGGCTCGAGCTCCCTGGATCGCCTGGATAGCGGCCAGTTCGGTCCAGGGCGATATCCTGCTTAAAGCCGGAGTACCCCCTGAGAGCATCAGGCGTATCAATGCGGGCACTATTGCATATTCCACCTTCTTGCCGAATGCAGATGCCTTACTCGACGGTGGCACACAAGTGGACGGAGAAGCTGCGTTCGGATTACCGGCTGATGGGGTTGTCGTGCCTGGATCGGGTCGGCGTGACCGGGAGTGTAGCCTCAAGGCTGCCAGGGCGTTGCCCGGTCTTCCCTTCGCGATCGTTGACGAACAGGCAGCCGGTCAACGCCGGCGTCTGGCCGGGACCGGGCTGCTTGAACTTCCCAACGTGCGCTGGCTGAAGGCACTTGCGCTGGAGAGATATATCGCTCTGATCAAGCGTGCCAGACTGGTGGTCGTGGCTCTACAACCCGGCACCGGTGACGGCGGGCACACGACCGTCGCGTTGGCCCACAGGCTGGGAGCGACTGTTATTTGCAGCGATGTGCCGGGAATCGCAGATTATGTTGAAGATGGATACAACGCAAGGCTCGTGAAGGCTGCAGATCCCGACAGTTTGGCCGAAGCGATAAGTAATTTATGGAAGGATAGCGATGAGCGCAACCGCCTCGCACAAAACGGACGCCTTACCGAGGTTGCGCGCGCCCGGGAGTGCCAGCACGAATTCTTGCAAACACTGGAATCAGTGGCGGCGGTTCTAAGAAAGGAATTTTAGTTGTGGAGCTACTTGTTCTCACGCCCCCCGATTTTATTTTCAGAAAAGCAGACGAGGTTACGCCCACTTATAGTGAAGAACGCAACATTCCCTACGGTGCACTGACTTTAGTGAGCTTTCTAAGAGAGCATGGAATTCGGGCCATGGTGGCTCCCCTGCGGGAGTTCTATCAGGAGACTGGTTGTTTCACGCATTTTGATGAAGGTACGCCTGAATCGAGGAAAGTCTTCGAGCAAAAGACTTCGCAGATCCTGGGCAACTTGCTGCGTCGCTTGCATCCTGGGGCAATAGGTTTGTCGGTAAACTTTGCCATTCACCAATTGGCTGCGGAAATCATTATCGATCAGATCCGTGCACTGGCTCCAAATCTACCGGTGATCATCGGTGGAAATCATGCAACCCACACAGCAGAACACTGGCTGACACGTGAGAACCCGGTGGATTTTGTTGTCCTCGGTGAAGGTGAGCAGACTTGTCTGAAACTGCTTCAGTCGGAATTCAAGCCGGGCGATCTTTCCGGATTAGCCAGGCGACGTGATGATGGAAGCGTAGAAATAGGTGAACGACCGAAACGCCTCACTGTGGCGCAAATCTCGGTGCCGCTGAACCTTGAACTCGTCGCTTTACCGCGCTGGGCTCCTCTGAGCAGTCAGAAACACTGGGTTGGACTTAGTCGGGGATGTAACTGGAACTGTGCCTTTTGCACTAGTCATTCGATGTGGGGCCGGCAGCGTTACCGAAAACCGGAAGCTGTTGCCTCCGAGATCGATCGCGTCGTTACAGCGGGTGCAAAACGAATCATTTTCAGCGACGACATGCTCAACCCGGGTTCACGCAGGTTCCAGGGTCTGCTTGAGGTGCTGCAGGGTTTTCGCGATTGCAGCTTCTCCACCATGATCCGCATGGACCTGTTGGAACGCACAGACCTCAAGGCGCTTGCTGGAGCCAATATTGATTACGTATACCTCGGTGTGGAGAGTTTCTCCGTGCCGGTACTTGAAGCGATGAACAAGAAGGCCCGCCTTGTCGATAAGAGTGCCGTCGAATCACTGATGAAGAGAATCAAGGCTGCTGGCATGAAGACAATCATGTTCATGTTGATCGGCCACCCGGGCAGCAACTTCGAGCAGGACATGAACTCAGCCCGCTTTTGCCGCAAGCTGGTCGACCTGGGCTTGGTATCCGTGGTGTTTCCTGCCCACATCGCTCCTTTTCCGGGCACGGCGATAGCGGCCATGGAGCAGAAAGGAGCCTTCAGAGTAGTCGAAACACGGATGAATCGCTGGACTCTCTGGCGTCCGAATATCGAGCTTCTGGATTCGTCCGGTCGAGTGAATTATTCGGCCGAGGAAATGCAGACAGTCTTCGATGAGTATCTCGATTGCTGGTACGAACATGGGCTCGGAAATTCCGGTGTAACAGGGTAGCCTGAACTCAAGTCTAATCAATGATTGCTAGAAGCCAACTGCAAAACGATTTGGAACCTATTCTACTGGAGTCGGGCCTGCCCCCGGCGGGAGTCGAAATCCTGATCAATTTGGCCCTTGGCTCGGCCCGCATGGAAGATCTCAAAAACAATGCCAAGTTGCTGCCGTCGGAAGATCTGGGTGAATACGTTTCGATGCTGGAAAAAAGAAAATTGATCAGTTCAAGCGTGGACGACGATGGACGGTTTAAGCTGGTCGAATCAGAAGAGCTGTTCGCAAGACTGCCGGGTCCGGCCGGGGCTCGACTTGTGTTGTTGGCCACCCAGGCACAGCGAGAGTTCGTTGGAGGCATGACGATCAACCCGGCCATGCCGATAGGTGACACACGACTCTTGAGTCCTTTCGAAGCATACAGAAATACACTTGATGCTCGCCTGCCGCAGGTGGAAATCAAGGTACAGACTTCGTGCAATATCGGCTGCCTCTATTGCTTCATCCGCAAAGATCCAAGAGATACGCTCGACACGGTAGTGGCTCGGACCGGGATAGAACGCGCCAGAAGCGGAGGCGTCGAGCGTCTGATCCTGACAGGGGGCGAACCAACGTTGCGCAAGGACTTGCCAGAACTAATACGGCATGCCCGCGAACGTGGTTTCGTAGATGTGCAGTTGTTTACAAATGGTCTGATTTTTGCGTACGCCGATCGGCTGGACGCCTGCATACGGGCCGGACTGACTTCAGTGGTTCTGCATGTATCTTCCGTCGACCGGAATATATATGCTCGTCTGACGGGCAGAGACCACCTGGAGACGGTCAAGCAAGCGATGCACAACCTGGCTCGCTACCCGCAACTCGAGATGGCGATAGTAACAGTCATTAACCGTCTCAACATACATAACTTGGCAGAGACCATCGATTTCTTCCGGGACTGGCAGGAAAAAACCCACTTTGCATGGTTTGCCAATGAGATTCCATTTTGCTGCGTGTATTCCCGTGCCTGGGATAACAGGGACAAGGTTCTCATGCCGATAGAACAAGCATTGGGAGTCCTTGAAGCAATTGTTAGAGAGCACGACGGCGAGACATGGCCCTTGCTATTTTATGGAATTCCATATTGTCTGTTGCCGGGGCTGGAGAGCAATAGTTATGATCTCTACTTCACCATGGCTCGTCAGTTACTACCCGAAAAAAACTTTGACTACACTTTTCTAGATGCCATGTTTCTCAAGTCTGATAAATGTCGAAGGTGCAGGCACGAACCGTATTGCCTGGGGATCTCGCGCGGTTACGCTCGTCTGTACGGCAGCGATATCTTACAGCCCGTCATTTGAGCGTGAATCAGGTTCGCCTGCACAGAGCCAGCGGGCGGCACTGAGCATGTCTGTAAAGCTCCATACCGGCCGGGACGGAAAGCGCTCGTCGCGGCAGCCCGCGCCGGTCTCCAGGCCGATCGCGGCCAGCCCTGCGTTGTGGGCCAGTTGCATATCCACCGAACGATCTCCGATGACAACCGTCCTCCAGGCCGGCACTCCCAGGTCGGCCAGGGCCGAGCGCGCCATCCCGACCGCCGGCTTTCGGCACTTGCACGGACCACGCAGGTCGGAATCACCTTCCGGATGATCTGTCTCCGGGTGGTGCGGGCAGAAATAAATCCTGTCGAGATGCGCGTCTTCGAGCGCAAGCAATTCATCCAGACGCTCGTGGATCAAGCCCAACTCGTGCAAAGAACACAATCCCCTGGCCACTACGGGCTGATTCGTAGTCAAGGCGACCTTGATACCCGCTTGGTTCAGCAGACGAAGACCCTTCGCGGCCCCGGGAAGCAGGCTCAACTTGTCGACTTCGTGCAGCAGGCCTACGTCCTCGATCAGCGTACCGTCACGATCCAACAGCACCATCTCTGCCCTGAGCTTTGTCTTTCCGCTCGCAACGTCATGAACAATTGAGTTTAACCGTGCGGGTGTGCCTATGTCCCGGACGTATTCAGATGACCTATAGCCGAAGATCGGTTCGCGCGCTTCGATCATGGCGGGCAGTATCTCGCCAAATAAATCACTTGGACGCCCGCGCGGAACACGTCGCAGAATATCTTTGTGAAACACCGCTACGGCCGAGTTGGTCAGCGTACTGTCCGTTACTACTTCGCCCTTGTGCCCGCCATTTCTGCCGATCCAGCCGATGACTCGGTTTCCATCGTCCAAGGACAGCCGATCGCTGTCCTGCGGGTGGCTGGAGCGATGCACCAGCAAGGTGGCCAGGCCCAGGTTGGCCTCGGCCGCCTGTGAGAGGCGCTTCCAGTCGAGACAGGTAAAGATATCTCCGAATACCAACATGAATCGTTCAGCTAACCTGTCGGCGACACCTTGCAAAGCCCCGGCGGTACCACGCGGCTGAGGCTCGATAATTGTCTCGACATCCATGCCGGGAGGGGCGAGATGGCGTGCCTCGGCGGACACCTGCTCGCCCCCCAGGCCGGCAAGCAGCAAAGCCTGCTTGGCGCCCGCCGTGTGCAACTCGTTCAGCAGATGCGCAAGCAAGGGCCGTCCATCAATGGGTGTCAGCACCTTGGGCAGATCGCCTGTTTTAGGCTTAAGGCGCAGCCCTGGTCCACCGCAGGGGATGACGACCTGATCGAGGGCACTCAATGGAATGCCCCCAGCAGGCGGCCAAAGACGGCGGCCCGGGTCGTGTACCAGGCCATTCGCCTGGCGGTACGCCAGGTGAAGCAGTTGGATTCGCCGTGGAGTCGCTTTCGATGACTTACCGGAACCTCAACGATCCTGGCCCCGGACAGTTTAGCTTTGTAGAAAGCCTCAACCAGCAGAAATGCTTCGCGGTAGTCTACAGAAGGTGTAAATCCGTCGAAGACGCGACGGTGCATGAGCTTGAAGGCGCAATCGGCGTCGCGAAGTTCGAGGCCTAGAAGGAGACGGATCGACCCATTGTACAGGCTGCTTGTAAGCTTACGTCGCCAACCGTCGGCCCGGTCTACTTTGTACCCGACCACGGCGTCTGCCCCGCCACGGGCCTGCTCGATTAGTCTGGGAAGCTCGCTAACATCGTACTGCATGTCTCCGTCCGTAAAGCCGATCCACTCGAAGTGACTGTGGCGCAGACCGGTCTGCAACACTCGACCGTAACCGAGGTTGTGCGTGTGGTGGATGGCTTTCACGCAAACCATCTCGGCGGCCACACGATCGGCAACCTCTCCGCTGCGATCCGGGCCGGCGTCGTCGATTATCAGGATCTCGTACTCGTCACACTCCTTTGCAAGAATCTGGTCGAGAAGGCGTGCCAGCGGCTCGATCGTAGCCTCGTCGTTGTAGGCCGGAAAAAAGAACGATATCCGCATGAACGCCAAACTCCTGAACCTGTAGTTCGCCTGAGTATTGGATACTAGCGCCGTAAATGGCTCGACACAAGAGCGGCGCGAGGCGAGGACAAGACTTGTCTGCTTGAACTCGTCTCCAAAATTCGCGAAACTAGTTGTTTGTAAACGAGGAAACCCTGAATGTCAGAGCAATCCTGGCAAATCGCGATCTTGACCTACCTGTTGTTCGTGTTGGTTGGTGGACTTGCGCTCAACGTATCGTGGAACAAGGAGGCGCGAGCAGGATTCTTGCCCCAAAGGCGAAATTGGGACAATTTCGACAGCTGGGCACTGTTACTGGTGATGGTCCTGGGAGTTGTTCTGGTTTGGCTGGCCGTGACGCTGCCGCTGACTGGTGATGAAGCCTCCGAGCTCGAGCCGGATTTCTGGCAGAACTGGTTCTTCAACCCCATCCGGGGATCTCAACCGCCGTTGGGCCGCCTGCTCAACAACCTGTGGGCTTTTTTACCAGAGCTGAAGTGGCTAATCAGAATGCCTTATATCCTGTTCTGGTTGATTGGCGCATGGATATTCTTCTGGCTTTTGCGCAGGCGAACGCATGGCAAGTTCTCGCTAATCTTGCTCGCGCTCTTCATTTTATCGGGGTTGCATATCACTCCGGATCACCAGCAATGCAAGTATGCGCTATGGTTGCTCGCTTTACTTATCAGTCAAGGATCCTTCGAGCGGGCGCTGGCAGGCGAACAGCGGCAATGGGTTAGCTACGCCCTGTGGATGTGGGTCGCGAGTCTGACGTACTATTTTACAATCCCGTATGCAGTGGGTCATTTTGTATTCGTAGTATTCAAAAGGCGAGATCAACTCAGGCCACATATAAAAGCATTGCTTCTTTCTGTATTGAGTTTGGTGCCTTTCGCCTGGCCTGTATTGAATGGATACGCTGATACGCATTCGTCTTTCAGCGGCAACGTTGGTCTGTCCTATGGACTACTGCGGATAGTCATGAAGATTCTTATGGCGCCGGGCATGCTCGGCCTGGTTCTACTGTGGTTGGCCTGGCACAACCGCGGCAACGAGTGCAAGGAATTGAATGCAGGCCCTGGCGGAAGTGGGGCGTTGCCCAACTTGATCTTTTTGGGCCTGCTTTTCCCGTTCGCCTTCGCCGGCTACCTGCGCATGTCCTCTCGTTTGTTCATACCCATCCTTCCGTTCGGGTTGCTCTGGTTCGCCGGTAAAAAGTTGCCGAAGTGGGCCGACTGGCGAGCTCGACAGCGCTGGCTTACGGTGGCTGGGTTCGTTTTCATAGTTCTTATTGGCGCTTCGATCAGCATCAATACTTATCTCGAACAAAAAGGCGATCTGTGGCGGCAGTACGCCAGACGGACTCACTTTTCTTCAATCCAGTCTGGAGATGAAAGATTCCTGCTGGTGCGCTCCCATTTGACGCTCGTTTTATTGTATGAACTTTGTCATAGCCGCAAGTACTGGCTTGTGGAGCAGGAGGCATCCAACGGAGTGAAATGGTATCATTTGGATCAGACCTATATATCTGCATTGCCTGACGAATTTAATACGCGGTACCTTGAGGCGGTCTTTGCTCGCTCGCCTGAGTTCGATCTACTGTGGCAGAGATCTCGTCGATATCAATTCTCCGGAGCGGTGCAGGCTTGGCTGGACAATCATTGTCGTGTCTTGCTTCGATCGGATTTGTGGCCTGAATCATCAGGCGTTGTATATAGATGTCAACAATTGCCTGACGTTACCTAGACCTGCGTACTTGCTCTTCGCCACCTGCGAAAAAGAAAGATGCCGGGCAAGGACGGCAACACTCGCAGGCACAGTGTGGCCAGAAAGGCCGTCAAGAACAGAACTCGATCGTCGGCCTGGCCTGCGAACATGACCAGAGTGGCCGCCTCGCGACTTCCCGCTCCGCCGAGTAACGTGGGAAGCATCCCGGCCAGATGAACCAGCATCACGTCGTAGCCGCGTATCGAGGCCAACCCACCGTCGAGCACACAGGCGAGCAGGGCGATGAAACCTGCGATGTGCAAGCCCTCCTGGACCAGCGACAGTAATAGAAGACGAACCCGCAGCATTAGGGGGTAAACGTGCAGGCCCGGTATACCCATGCGGGCCAGCAGCGCGCCGAAAGCCAATGCACAGCAGGCGGCGACCGGCGCAGGCCACACAAGCAAGAGCGCCGCGAACAACATGTATATTCCGATGGCCGCCAGGGTCAGCCATTTGTCCACCAGCCATAGCTTTGCCGTGTCCGCATTTTCCAACTTCAGCCGGCGACCGACGATCAGGTATCCGTAAGGGTCACCCACGACCCAAGGCAGGAAAACTTTCAAGGCTGTCATTCCCAGGCGATCCAGCAAGGCCTGCAAGTAACTTATGCCGGCCACGAAGGGCTGCAACAACCAGCGGTGTCGCCAGGGTTTGACTGCTACGACCAGTAGCCCGAAAACGAGCGGAAGCCACAATGAAGATAATGGGAAGCGAAATGACTCCTGCAGAAGACCCCGGCGCCACCAGATCCAGAAGGCACAAAGAACGTAGAATGTCACCGTGAAAGACGTTGTCAGCAGTGCACCGTGGCGTCGGCGGAGTTTCTTCAAAAGGTCGATCATGCCAGCCAAATACATTGCCATCTCTCTGCCCTTGTATCTCCGTCTTCAGGTGGACAGTAAAGTGTTCAGCAAGACGTCCGGCATTAACTTACGCAACATGCTCAATTCAGTTCGTTGGGCGCACCAGCACTGAGTACAAGTCATCGGCCCGAGGCCCTGAAAGGCAGCTACGAAGCCATTTGCCAGAGCGTTTTGGGTCGGTCGCTGTTTCTGCACTCGTGCGCAATGGTAGACGTCTCCCAACGGTTCTATGCGACAGCCAATATAGCCGCTTGCACAAACAATGGGTGTATCGTCGGGCCATCGCGCCAGGTGCCTGAGGCTTGAGGCGGAGTTGGCAATGGCGGAAGTTGACCATTTTCCCCTGAGACGAATCAACTCGGTCATGGCAGTACGATAGTCTTCCCGTCCAGGTTGTAACGGATTGGGCTTGTGGCTGCCCAATTGACTGCCGATAGCGGGCTGGAAGAAGACCTTTACCGCAAGTCCCGTAGCAAGTGAGAGCATTTCCTGGATCCGTCTGACATTGGCCGCGTTCAGCGTTGTGGCCAAACGTACCGGTATGCCCCGACTCTGCACAAAACGCACGGCCCGAAGCGCTCGATCGAAGGCACCGGGACCGCGAATGGAGTCGTGTATGTCTGCCGGACCCTCGAGAGAAATTGTCAGACGTCGAATGTCCTCGATCTCCGAAAAGCGTTCCTGCACCAGCGCGCCGTTGGAGGACAGGTACACGGCCAGGCCTCGGGACGTAGCGTGTCTAATCAGGCGCCCTAAATCATCGCGCACCAGCGGTTCTCCACCGGTAAAACCAAGCACCATCGTTCCGGCGTCGGCAATTTCGTCGATCAGCCGAAGGGCTTGATCCGTGTCCAGTTCCCGCGTTTCCTCCCATACACGGCAGTAGCGGCAGCGATAGTTGCAACGCTTCGTCACCGCCCAGCCAACGACCAGTGGACGCCGGCGCCGCAGCAGACAGGAGCCCATGAAAGCCAGCCCGCCCCGCAGTTTTTCCCGAAGGCCATGGCTTTGCATTGTTCTTCTCACCTCAGCCGGCATCCTGTTTCAGAGCGTAGCGGATCATGTGCAATACAGTGCGTATGCCGCGACCGAACTCGTCGGTCGAGCGTACATTTCCTACCGTCTTGGCAATCTGTGTTGGGCGAAAGAAAAAAGCGAAATAGGCTGCCTTTGTCCAGAATTCGATCTCGCGCTCAGAAAGTTCTGTCCAGGGGCTTCCCAGGCGGCGTTCCGGCTCGAGTCCCATAACGAAATCACGCCAATAGTCTCGCCCCCCAAGGTTGACCATTTCTTTGTTGAGCTCGCTGCCCGGTTTGGCGATCGTGCGTGAGAACTGAGCAAAATCAAGATCAAGCCCCAGGGCGAAGCGAATGGTGTCAAGTAAGCTCTTTCTGTTTTCCCCGGGCACGCCGGTCATGAAAAAACCCAGTGAGCGGATGCCGATGCGCCTGGCGTCTGCAATAACCTGGTTTACACGCTCCAGTGTGATCTTCTTCCTCATGAGTTCCAGGCTTTGTTTGTTGGGCGTCTCGATTCCGAAATAAATCTTGCGACAGCCGGCGGCCTGCATCAGCTCGAGCAAATTCTTATCGACTGAGTCGACCCGGGCGCGGCATGACCATTCAAGGGACAGGCCGCGATCCAAAAGGCCCTGGCATATCTGCTCGGTGCGCTGGCGATTGTATGGGAAGTCGGCATCGAAAATATCGATCTCTTTTACATTGAAACGCTCGGCACAATCCTGCATTTCGTCCAACACGTTCTGAGCAGACCTGGACTGCAGTTGGAGAGGCGCGATTGCGCAAAAAGTGCAGCGTTGGGGGCAGCCCATGGTTGTCACCATGGCTGTAAAATTGCGTAACTGTGAGGTAATGGAATAGTAAAGTTCGTTGGGCAATAGATGCCGCGCCGGGTAAGGGTAGTCGTTGAAGTCCAGGCCGCTGTTCTGGGCTGGATGGAATACGATCTCCCCGTCACGTCGGTAGCAAATGCCCGGGATTTCCGGTGGATCACCGGCCTCGATCGCAGACAGGAGTTTGGGCAGCGCATGCAGCGCCTGTCCCGACAAGCCGTAGTCGATGACGGGTTGGTGAAGCGATTCGCGCGGGTAAAGCAGCAAGTTGATTCCACCTGCCAGAATCGGAACTTGCAAAGCCTGTTTGATTTCCCGGGCCCAGGCGAGAGTGTCATGGAACATATAGGTCGAGAAGTAGAAGCCGATCGCCTGCGGCTTGAACTGCTCTAAGCGCCTGATCGTCTCTCCCCGCGACAGGCGCTCCGCGTTGGCGTCGATCATCATCACTTCGTGGCCGGCGCGCTCGGCAATTGCCGCGGCGTAAGCCAGATTGATTGGAGGAAATACGCCGAAATCGTCGTCAACAACCTTCAGGTTCTCTGAAAATAGCTTGTGCCGATATGGAGCGAAAACAAATGCAATTTTCATTGGCAAAACTCAGTTGACGAGTCGCATGACTTCACGAATGGGCCAGGTCATGGAAGAGTAAACGAGATTGAGTTGCAAAGATCCACAGAAGGCGCAACCAGCGCATTGTACGGCCGGCAGTTTTCGGAGAGCCTGGCCGACCGGCATGCTCAGCAGGTTGGGGAGAGGCGTGTTGTAGTCTACCCGGTCACATGGCAGCAGGGTGCCGTCCGGGTTGACCATAACGAAAATCTTTCCGGCGCCGCAGGCCAGAGACGGATAGTGAGGCCAAGCCCGCATGAATTGAAGTTCGGTAAGAGAGTTCCTGATATTCCTGTTGCCGGCCTTCTTTTCGCTAATCAGCTGGTCGACTGCCTTTTGCATGTCTTCGGGTGAGGGAGCGACGGCCGCCATGTCCGCAACACCACGGTAGAGCGTCTTGAGAGGCTGAAAGGCAACAAGCGTATCGAAGCGCCGTGCCACGTCCAGCATGTAGTCCACAGCGTGAATATTGAAACGGGTAATGGTCGTACTGAAAGAGATTTTTTTCAGTCGGCGACGTCCGAGTTCGGCGGCCTCCATGGCCACCTTATGAGAACCCTTGCGGCCCCTAACGCGGTCATGCACTTCAGGCGGCCCGTCCAGGCTTATCTTCAGCAGATCGAGGCCATCAAGCTCGTCTATGTGGCGGGAAAGCCCATATCCGCTGGTGTTCATCGTGGGCGAAATGCCGGCTTCGGCCGCCGCGTCGACCAGACGGCCAATGTCCTTGCGCAACAGAGGTTCACCGCCGGAAAACGAGATACGCGTAGTGCCCAGACGGGCGAACTCGGCCAGCCGGGGGACTATCTGCGCTGGTGACAGTTCCTGGCACGGCTGATTCCAGAGGCTGCAGTAAAGACACCGGTTGGGACAGCGATACAGAAGATTCCAACGCACGGCGACGGGAACGGGTCTTTTCGTGGCACGGGTATACAATATTCCGAAAGCTGAACGGAGTTGACGGTAGAGTTTCATGCGCACCGATAGTACACTAAGCTTGCAATAATTCACAAGGATCGCCTAGTTTGCAGTGAATGGTTGGAGTGCCCAGGGAAGTGAGTGCAAGCATGAAGAAGAGCCGCCTGAGTGTCAGACACTGGACGAGGCTGCTGACTATGCCTCTGGCTGCTGCCAGCGAGCCACCAGTGGCCATAGAGGCCAGGCAAGGCAAGGGCCTGCATCTTCTAATGCGCTCTCAGGCGGGCAGACTGCTGGTGGTGTCGTTCGTGCCGGACGATGAACACCGGAATGCCTGTTTTCGTTTCGCTGGGACGGCGATGAGTTACCTTGGTGAAGACGACGCCGGTGAAAGTGCAGGTGAGTGGCTCGAAGTCCTGAAGAAATCTCTCGTGAAAGTGGGACAGCGCGAAGGCTGGCAAGACTATCTGCAGCGAGTCATGGCGTTGCCGGCAGCCAGCCTGCCGGGGGGGGCGATTGCAGGCGCGAGTTCCTCTGGAGACAGTGGGCTTATCAGAATATGCACGCGTTGTAACGCCAAGTGTGATTTCTGCAGCGCAAGGGGAATATTGCCCGATCTGGTTGAGGATCGCGAGGCGATCCAGAATCGGGTGGCGAATGCCCTTGAAGCCGGGCGAAGCATGATATCGTTTACCGGCGGCGAACCGACCCTCGTGAAAGATCTGCCGGAACTGATAGCAATGGCAAGACGCATGGGCGCCCGGGAGATCGATCTTCAGACCAACGGTATCGTGTTGGCCAGAAAGAAGATCTTCGAACCGCTTCGTGATGCGGGGTTGTCTTCTATCTTCCTCTCACTGCACAGCGCGGATAGCAAGATACACGATGCCATGCTCGGGGTGGCCGGCGCATTCGACAAGGCGCTTGCGGCCGCGGAGCTCTGCATGGAAAATGGCGTCAAGGTGCGTCTGAACTTCGTCTTGACGACCAGCAACCTCGAAGGGCTGGCCGATCTGGTCCGGCTCACGGCAGATCGCTTCGGTCGTGGTACGCACCTGTGTTTGAGTTTTGTGGCTCTCCAGGGGTGGGCCCTGGATCACCCCGAACTGGTACCCCGCTTGTCGCAAGCCACACCCGAGATGGCGCGCGCGCTCGATCTCGCCGATTCTCTGGGCCTCGACTCGCGCATACCAGGGCTGTGCGGCGTTCCCATTTGCATGCTGCCGGGCTATGAGGAACACTTCGACGAGTTTCACGACTCCGACCCACCCCGACAACCCGACAGGTCCTTCATGCCCGCCTGCGCAGACTGTCCCTATCGGCAACGATGCAGCGGGTTCTGGAAAGCTTACTTCGATCTGTACGGGACAGCAGAAATCGGATACCGCGCGCGCTAACGGTTTCTGATCAGGCCGGACCAGGTGCCGTTACAAAACATGCCTCGACTCTGCCTGGCCCGTCTGTGAATTCGTCCGAACCATAGATATCCAGGTATCCCTTCCAGACACCCTCGCAGACATCGTTCAAGCTACAGGAATTGCAGATCGGCGGCTTGGCCTTCAAGTAAGCGATGCGTTGCTGCTTCCAATTGAAGCGCTTGGTGCCTCCCGACCCCTCCGGTTTGAAAAGCGTCACGTCGGTTACCAGATCGCGCATTTCTCCTACGTAACGTTTCCTAAGAACCGGATTGGCCATTACCTCCCAGGGCATGCGACACAAGGGGAAATCGGCGAAAGTCAGATGAAGCCCCTGCTTGGATTCAGATTGTACGATCAACTCGAGCACGCGCGGTGTGGTTTCTTTGAAGGAGGGAACCCAGTCGCGGTTGCCCTGCGCCTGGTGTTCGGGCCGTATGAAATTGAAACGAATGTCACTTACGCCGAGTTTCTGGAAAAAGTCGACGAAGTGATCCAGGTGTGGAAGGTTCTTTTTATGCAAGACAGCGTTGAGAGAGAAGCCGTCGGGCAGTTTTCCGGTTTGCATGGCTTTGACCAGATTTCCAATGGCCTCGATCTTCTCCCTGAAGGATCCCGGGCGACAAGTTATGCCGTCTTCGATTCTTTCGATATGGCTGTGGATAGAAAAGGCGACCCTTGTCAGCCCGGCCTCAATCAACCTGTCCAGCCTCTGGTTATCGACCAGGCGCGATCCATTGGTACAGATCGCGATACGCTTGAAACCGCGTTCTCGCGACAGGCGAATACAGTGTTCCAGGTGAGGGTAGAGGGTTGGCTCGCCTCCGAGGAAGCCTATCGAATAGGCGCCCTGTTCACGGCGAGCGTCGATCTCTTGCTCGACTTGTTCGACACGCATCCAGCCGCGCTCACGGGCGGATACGCTGCCGTTCGAGCAGAAGACGCAACGATTATTGCAGGCTCTGCCCAGATTGATGTCCACGTTCTTCAAGGGTCCCTCGACTGTGCTCTTGACAGCTATAAAACATAAATGTGAGCATGACCACGAGAAAAATCCATGTCGGTGAAAAAAAACAAGAATATTCGCGATCTTGATCCGGCCGATGGCCGACAAGTTATCAACGCGCTTTCGATCCTGGTAAACAACACCCTTGAAGGTCCTGTCGACAGTGGTTGGCGGTGCCTGAGGGCAATGCCGCGCATTGATGGAACACTGTACTTCGATCTAAAGTCGCCGAAGGGGCCGGCTCGCCTGAACTGGATCGGGCCTCATGAGAACGGACAGCGGCTGGTTTTCTCCGGCGACTCGCGGAAGCACCCGAAAAAGAAGGTTGTTACAAAGGAGATAGAGGAAGTACTTTTTGCCTGCCTGGAGATGGATCAATTCTCCCTCTTGCACTTTCATAACAGTCAGAAAGACAACCTCCTATTCGATGACAAAGTCGTAGACGTGTTGCTTTCGGGACGGCTCGAACCCGGCCGGACACGCTGGTTCGGCTATCGTTTCCATGATGTCTTCCAGGAGAGCAGTGACCGCTTCCGGCTGACTTTTCAGGGATACGGCGGTCCGGTGGGATTCGAGGTGCGTCCTGCAATCCCACCCTTCGATGAGGACAAGCTGATTCTCAAAAACAATATTTTTACGCTTTACCTGGTTGAAGACAGCCGTCCTGCCGAGTGGCGTGAAAATGTCATGCACCAGGTCGAGCGCTTCATTGGTTTTCTGCTCAGCCGGGCGGTGCATTCGGGGATGCGGCTTGAGACGTCCTCACCGGCGGTAGGAACCGCTACCGGCGGCGGATCTGAGCCGGTATCCACGAGTCGTTGGGGCAATCCGAAGCAATGGTACCAATTTTTCTCCGACTTCGAAATCGAGCGCAGCAGCATCTGCTCGATGCGCTTTGTCGATCCGATAACCTGGATAACGCATGGCGAGGCGGAGTGCCGACTGGTCGAGCCCGAGGTGTCTCCCCGTCCGGTGACCTTCACGAACATACCCTGGGAGGAAGATCGACAGCAGGGCAACCGCGGTTCGATGAGTCTGTTTACCAATCTTGGTGAACAAGAGGCCGTCATGGGCGGAGCCGACAAGCTGCAACAGGCCCTAGACCGCGCGGCCTGCAACACGGAGGCATGCTTCGTCTGCATGAACAATACATGCCTGCCGAAAATAATCGGAGACGACGTGGCTTCCGCCATGCGCCGATTCTCGCGCACCAGCCCGATTCCCATACTGAACCTGAATACCGATCTGGATTCGCCTGACTCGACCTTCAAAGATCTCGTAAGGCAGGCTAGGCAGACCCTGGCCGAGGGCTTACAGACCGGCGAGCGCACAGGCCTCAACCTCGTCGGTTTCCCTCCCAACCGGGGCCGGCGGGAATTGATTGCCGATCTCGAAGAAATGGGAATCGGGACGAACGTGACCCTGCTTCCTGACATCGGGATTGAGCTTCTGGCCCGCTATCTGCTGGGCAGGCAGGCGGTAATCTATCCTCATGCGTCCTGGGTCGAGATAGTCGAGTCGCTACTCGGCGATCTAGATGTGCCCTTCAGAATCATGCCGGCTCCCTATGGACACAAGCGAACCATAGAGTGGCTGAAAGCCGTCGCCAAAGACATGCAGCGCACGGAACAGTTCGAGCACTTCAAGAATGAGCGACTGGATGAGCACGGGCGGCAATGGGAAGAACTCACCCAGCAGGCTAGCGAGTTTCGCCTGGCATTCGTGGTTGACGGCATCAGCCTGCGCAGGCTTTTCGAGCAAAGGCTGATGTACGGCTTCGAGATTTTTTCATTGATAGAAGAGATGGGCTTTGGAGTGGACGTCCTGATTCTGGCAGCGGACGAACTCGGACAGCCGGATCTGGCAGAGTTTCTTCCGGCTTGTGAACATTTCGAGCGGCACACATTCAAGACCTTTTCGAACCCTGAGCAACTCGATGCCTTGCTGGCTGATGGATCTTTCCAGGCGGTCTATTCGGAAGTGTTCTTTGATTCCCGCCTAACCAGAGCAGGCAAGGCACAGTTCAACCTGGCCATGCTTGAAATGGGACTGCAAGGGGCCCTGCGCAGCCTCGGCAGGCTTTTGGCCGTTTGCCGCATGCCCTTTTACAGGAGATACGGGAGGTACTTCGGTGGAAAGTGAAAAGCGCCCCGACGAGAGCGATCAGTATCTGTTCATGCCTTATTTGACCGGGGTTTACCTGGCCGTCAACGCGATATGCGATGCCTACATGGTTGTAGACGGCCCCAACTGCGTCTTCTTCCGGGCCTCCCAGATACAGGGCAACCACGATTGGCACTCGACTCTCTCGTCGTGCACCGGATTGCACAGGGTGGCGGACACCGACTGCACTACAGAGAGAGCCGCGGCGGGAGACACCAGACTGCTTGTATCACGCCTGCAGGAAGTTGACGCCATTGAGGCATGCAACCTGATTCTGCTGACAGCCATGTCGCCAGTGGCCGTGACATCGCCGCAATACGATCAAGTCATAAAGAGTTTGCCCGAGCCGCTGACGAAGGAGATCGTCCAGGTTCGCTCGGGTTCGCTGACGGGCGACTGGCTGCACGGCTATGCAGCGACGCTCGAGGATCTGGCCGCGCAGCTCGAACTCGGTAGTTCGAATGATCTGCGGCAAGATGATGTTGCCATCGTGGGCTATCTGATGGACCGCAACGAGGCGGATCATGTCGCCAACCTGGAAGAGATTTCACGACTGCTCGATGCCATGGGCCTCAGACTGGTATCTTGCTGGCTCTCGGGCGGCGACGTATCCGGCTTGCGATCCGTTGGCCGGGCAGGGACCATACTATCCTTTCCGTATGCGAGACGGGCGGCTGTGAAGCTTGCAGAGCGTACGGGAGCAAAGCTGGTTGAGTGCGAGCTGCCGCTTGGGACCGGGGCCACCAGCGAGTGGCTGAGAAGCGTAGGTCGGGCTATTGGCAAGCAAGAACAGGCTGAAAAGGTCATCGATGCCGAGATGAGCCAGGTGGCGCCCAAGCTGGAGTGGATCCTGCAGCGGGCGTTCGTGGGAAAGATTTTTGCGCAGTTGGGAAGCGATCCATTTTTGCTCGAAGCTTTAAAAAAGGCTCTTGCCGAGTTGGGTTGCCGAATCGGGCTGTCCGCCTGTTTCTCGCATGATAATCACCTGCCCGAGCATGCAACCAAGAACGGGCAGGGGAGGGAGATTCTTTTCAATCCACCAAGAAACGAACTGCAGCGCGCTTTCGAGCGATTGTTGAGACTGGACGACCTGGATCTGGTTATCGTCAACAGCCGGGTCCTGAGGTTCCTCGACTCATTGCCCCGGCGGTTACCATTTATCGAACTCGGCTTTCCCTCATACTACACGCATGCCTTTTTCGAGAGTCCGTTTTTTGGCTTCCGCGGAGCTCTCAGGCTTGTAGAACGCATGGCCAACGCCATGAGTCAGGCAGCTGCTATCAATAGCGATCTGTTTTGATTGATGTGTTATAGAATCAGCGGACACGAGCTGGTTTCCGGAAGGAGCGGCAGATGCAGAAGCTGGCTTTCTATGGCAAGGGTGGTATTGGCAAATCGACTATTGCGGCCGGGGTCAGCATGGCGCTTGCAGGCAAGGGTATGCGAGTGCTGCATGTCGGATGTGATCCCAAGCACGATTCTACGATGGCATTGGTGGATGGCGGCAAGATCACGACGGTCATCGATAAGTTGTTCTCGATGCCTTCCGGTTCCATGACCGGCGCCGATCTGATCATGAAAGGCAAGCAAGGCATCGACTGCATCGAATCGGGCGGTCCCGAGCCGGGTATCGGCTGTGGCGGTCGGGCGGTCTCGCGGATGTTCGAGATACTCGAACAAGTCGGCGTGATGGACGACGATCGCTACGACGTGGCCGTGTTTGATGTGCTGGGCGATGTTGTCTGCGGCGGGTTTGCGGCTCCCCTAAGAAGCGCTTTCGCGCCCAAGGTAGTCATCGTATTGTCCGAAGAGCTTGCCGCGGCATATGCGGCCAACAATATTGCACTGGGTGTCACGCGTTACCTAGACAACGGGGCCTGCCTGGCCGGGGTCGTGATGAATCTTCGAGACAACCAGGCTGATCGGGAACCGGTAGAGCGTTTTTTGAAAGCCATCGAAACCCCGATACTGGCGACTATCCCGCGTGATCGCAGGATGCTTGCGGCCGAATTGGAAGGCCGCTCAATCATCGAGCACGCGCCGAAATCAAAAATAGCTAAAATGATAGGCGATCTGGCCATGCACTTGATGGAACTGAACCCGGATGATTGCAAAGTACCAAGGCCACTGGAACTCGATGCCTTACGCAATCTGATGCGCGGCAACGGATGATATGTCAGGAAATGCCAATATAGCAGCCTCTAAGGTAGAGGTTCCAGACCGCCTGGACGTCAAGGTAGGATTTGCCTGCAACAACCACTGCCGTTTCTGTGTGCAGGGTGAAAAACGCAAGAAGTACGGCCGAAGGAGCAAGGAAGAAATCTTCGAAATCCTCAAGAAGAATTCCCGGGAGCGAACTGCGGTAGTCTTTACCGGCGGAGAGCCCTCGCTTCATCCCGATATTATTGAACTTGTCTCCATGGCGAACGAACTTGGCTATGAGTCGATCCAGATCCAGACCAACGGTCGTATGTTTGCCTATGAGAGATTCTGCAACGACATGATCGAGGCCGGCGCAACGGAGTTCTCACCGGCGTTGCATGGCCACACGGCGGGGCTACACGACTACCTGACCACGGTGTCTGGATCTTTCGAACAAACCGTAAGAGGCATTAGAAACCTTGTGAAACTGGGTCAGAAAGTGGTTACCAACAGCGTGATAACCAGGTCGAACTTCAGGCATCTTCCTGAGCTTGCCGAAATATTGGTTGAGTTGGGCGTCGACCAGTACCAACTAGCATTCGTGCACCCGGTTGGCTCGGCCGGGATTGATAGTAACTTTGCCTCGATCGTGCCGCGCTTCGAGTTGCTCGAACCTTATCTTCATGCCGGATTGCAGGTGGGGATAGACGCGGGCCTGGTTGTCATGACCGAGGCTGTTCCGTATTGTTTCATGAAGTGTTACGAGCAATACGTGGGGGAAAGGATCATGCCTGCCACGCGAATCTTCGACGCCGAGGGCGTCATTGAAGAATATCGTGACTACAGGCTGGAAGAGGGAAAGTCAAAGGGGCCACATTGTACAAGTTGCAACATGAGTGATAGTTGCGAGGGTCCCTGGCGGGAATATACCGAAAGATATGGCTGGTCTGAGTTCAAACCGGTAGATAGTTGACATAATTAACATTAAGGTAACTTACTAGTTGGCCAATCTTGGATACATACAAGTAACCCGCATTTGCAACCAGCACTGCCTGTTTTGCTCGAACCC
>CAZENH010000002.1:0-114702 GCA_964513625.1 uncultured Myxococcales bacterium
GGCGGGTAGTCGGGAAACTTTTGACGGTACCAGCGGTGATGCGACCATGCGCGCGGGACCAGGTTGGCGAATGTCCAGGCGGCGAAGCTCAGCCCGGCCAGTGACCAGGTGGCCACGGCCCAGCCGCTCCACTCGATTATCTCGCCCAGGTAGTTGGGGCACGAGACCAGCCGGAACATGCCGCCTGTCGGAATCTTGTATCCACCCTCGCCGGGTCGGCGCAGGTTTCTCAGAATGTGATCCGAATGCTTGCAGATCGCGAAACCGCTAACGAACATGACAATGCCGATGAAGAAGCGCGGATCGCTGAGCCAAGCGGGCCCGTAGCCGGGGCTGATGCTAAAAAGCCAGCGGCCGTTGATGTAGGCGTTGCCCAGGTTGAAAACTACGGCCAGCGCCACGGGCACGAGCGTCTGGGTCTTCAAGGCTCCACGCGTCTGGAAAGGGTAGATGAACGAGCGATGGAAGTAATGCACTATCCAAAGCGAGAGAAAGACGATCGCGACGCTGTCTGAGTGCCTGTTGCCCAGTACGAAGAACATGACAAAAAATACCAGCGAAGGCGTCTCCATGATGATCCAGCCAGTGCGCCTATCGATAATCGGTCCCCAGCCGCGGCGCGTGTAGCGCCCGTAAGGGGCTTTAATAAAAAACAGCAGCACGAAGGTGAACAGGGCCATCGCCAACCAGGCCCAGACCAGACAGTTGAAAAAAGCAGTCTCGCTCATTTCCAAAAGTCCCTGAGATCGGCTGCCAGATCCTCGGGTGTGGTCAAGATCAGCTCTTCACCCAGTAGCTTCTGGATGAAGTAGTCATCGGCTCGGTAGTACTTGCGTACGTTCTGGCGGCAGAGAATGCGTATGAATACGGTCGCCAAAGATGAGTTATCGTTCAGCGGGCCCGAGTACAGAGTGAAGTTGAATGTGGAGAATCCGCGTTCGCCGTAGTACGCAAGCACAGTCGAGATTCCTTCAGCCAGCCCGGCTACGGCTGCATCATCGAGTCTAAGTAAATTCGGACAATCCGGCAGGATTCCGAGCACCTCGTTGGTTCCCACGGGGGCGAAGGGGGTCAACCAGTGGACCGGTCCCAGCATACGTATGTAGCGTTGCCCGAGTTGCATCTCTTCTTTGACAAGTTGCTCGAAGTAGTCTTCACCGTTTTTCTCACGATACCTGCGGCAGGCGTCCGTAAGCTCGCTGACGGCGGTTGCCGGGTAGCGACCGCCGAAGATCTGCAGGTGCGGGTGGACCATAGAAGCACCTGCCGGAAACAGGTAGTTGGCGTTGACTGTGAAATGGACATTCTCGGGAACGTTGCCTGAAAGTGCGCGAATAAAATCCAGTGACACGACCAGACCGTCGCGGAGCAGATCGGCCGGGAAATCATTCAGATCCCGGTAATGCTTTTCACCCAGAACGACCACGGCGTGGACGGCGCTGAGAGGAAAAAGGTTGGGAAACAAGAAACACTCGCCTTTTCTCAGCGCACCGCCCGGGAGCCAGTCCTCACGGTAGCGAGGGGTGGATCTTTCGACATACTCGGGGCAAAACAAGCAGTTTGTGCGCGTGTCACTGGCTATCTTTTCGATTAGTTCCCGGTCAGTTGGACCGAAAAAAAACTCGCCCTTGCCCAAAAGCGCCCGGCTCCCGATGGCTATGCGCCCGGTCAGTGGATCGCGTCGCCTTTCGATGATGTGCTCAACCAGATCCCCACACTTCAGCGGACTGTGAAACTCGATGGATTCGACATACTTTTCGAAGCGAATACCCATCGCTCGACCTCCGGGCGGCAAAATAACATATTCCGGCTCAGCCTGTCATTATTTGGTGGCCAAAAAGTACTCATGGGCGCTATTCTTTCGTAGCCAGAGAATGGCATAGCTTTTTTCTGAAAGGATATCTGATGTTCGAGGCTTCAATTACCATAAATATCGCGGCCGCTCATCACCTGCGCGGTTACCACGGAAAATGCGAGAACGTTCATGGGCACAACTACAAGGTTGAAGCGACCATCGGTACCAAGGACCTCGACCAAACCGGTCTTTCACTTGACTTCGGCCTGCTGCGCGAAAAGCTCTGGAAGGTCGCGGGTCACCTCGACCATACCGACCTGAACCAGTTGCCGGAGTTTTCAGAATTGAATCCTTCCAGCGAAAACATAGCCCGTGTCATTTACCGGGGTCTGGCCGAAATACTTGCCGACAGCCGGGTCGAGTTGCTCTCGGTTAGCGTCTGGGAGACCGAGGGAGCATCCGTCACATACCATGAACGACACTGAGACACTCGAAATCTGCGAGATGTTCAGGTCGATTTCCGGTGAGAGTTCGCAGGCGGGCCTGCCGGCGACCTTCGTGCGCTTGTCCGGATGCAACCTGCGCTGCAGCTGGTGCGACACTTCCCGGGCCTGGGAGCCGGGTCGTCGGATAACGCGAGATCGGGTTCTTAAACTGGCGTTGAGCACCGGTGATCATCTGGTGATCGTAACCGGTGGAGAGCCGTTGATGCAGAACGGCACAATCGGCCTGTGTGCAGACCTGGTCCGTGCAGGAAAATCGGTGTTACTCGAAACCAACGGCAGTCTGGATATCTCAGTGGTTCCCGATGGAGTGCATGTCATCATGGACCTCAAGCCTCCCGGAAGCGGCGAGCAAGATAGCATGGATATGGCGAATCTGGGCAGGCTGAAGGCGGGGGACGAGTTGAAGATAGTGATCTCTAACAGGCGTGATTTCGACTGGTCTTGCGCGCTGCTTGAACAACATGCGCCTTCTGCCGATGTGCAGGTTCTTTTCTCGCCTGTATCTGGGAGTATGGATCCCGGCCGATTGGCCGACTGGCTGCTTGAGTCCGGAAGGCAGGCGAGGATTCAGGTTCAGTTGCACGAGATCCTATGGCCCAAGGGAGGCGATCGACGCAGGATCCTTGACGTGACGGAGATTACCGAGTAGAACAAAGTAGTGTAATTGCAAGGTAAGAGTATTGCCATGAAGAGCTCGCGAGTCGGAATATTTTTGCTAATGTTGAGTCTGATTGCGGCAGGATCGGCCTTGGCTGGAAGCATCTTTCTCAACGGAACACGTATCGACGGCGTTACCAATCAGAAATTCGAAAAGTGCACGGTCACAATCGATGCCAAGGGAAACGTGCTGATTGACGCTCCTGGCTATGCAGTCGGGGGCGATGCAACCAAGGGACAGACATCGACGGCCAACGTGCCAGCCGCGGCCAGCAAGCGTTACTGGCTGATTAAAGAGGAGAACTACCCGGGAAAGACCCAGTATGACATAGACATCTACATCAACAGTGTCTGGTTCAAGCGCATCCATTCAGACGATGAACAGGTGGTCCAGGAGATCACCAAGTACCTGCGTCCCGGCTCCAACGTGATTCATTTCGCAGCCGCGAAAAACATTGGCAAGCAGCGCAAAAGTTTCTCGAAGCAAGTTTACATGCGTATTATCATCGGCGAAGGCAACATAGGCGGTAATAACGTGATGATCGAAAACCCCCTGGTCCAGTACACTCGAACGGCCGATGAGACACAGAATTTCAACGACGAGTTCACTATTTCGGTGCAATAGATACATCCCGCAAGAGGCGGAGCTATCGTGTACGAGATTCATCCCGAGTTGAAGTCTATACAGACCAGCAACGATCAGATCGTAGCCATCATCGAGTCAATCAACAACCCGATGGTGGCCGCGGCCGGCAAACCACTCGAACCGGCCAAGGCGTTTATAATGGGCGTTCGCAATGCATCGGGTCTGTTCTCTGTCTATGTCTACCTGCACCTGCTGCAAAGCAAGGAGTGCTTGATATATCTGCATGATCCGGCCGAGATTCCGATGGAGTCGTATCACGACATCGAACTCGAAGCCTTGCAGTTCGTCGAGAGCATGGGGTTCATGGTTGACAATCTCAACTTTCGCAACCTGCCTGACGATCAGCGTAATGAACTGATGCAACGCTTGCCGCTGTTTCATGAAGATCTTGTGGAGTTCGCTCGTAAGATGAAAACAGACGGCGGCCAGGATACTGAGGATGAGGAAGTTCTGGACCTGGCGCCGCTCGAGGAAGGAGTGCTCGATCTCGATGACGTACAAGAGGTCAAGGCAACGCCGGCAATACAAGATGCGCTAGTTTCAGAAGAAGGCCTGGCCAAGATTATCCGCATGTTTTCTTCTTTTTGATCTAATTCGCCCCAGGGGCTGGAGCTTTTTTATGTGGTTACTCAAATCGAAACGTTTGTACCCGGCAACGCTGGCGATTTGTCTGGCGCTAGGCGCCTGTGTCATTGGCCCCTCGGCTAAAGAAATCAAGCAGGCCGAGATCCAGTACGACCTGGGCATCAACGACATGCGCGCCGGAAGACTCAAGCCGGCCTTGCGCAACTTTCTGGAGGCGGCCAAGATCAAACCTGATTTTCCCGAACTCCAGAATGCGTTGGGTCTCGTTTTTTACTTGCTGGGTGAAAACGAGAAGGCGCTTGCCTACTACGACCGGGCGCTGGAACTGAAACCCGATTACAGCGAGGTGCTCAACAACAAAGCCCGGCTGCTGATCGATCAAAACCATTATCGAGAGGCTATTCCTTTATTACACAAAGCGCTCGACAACGTGTTTCTGAAGGAACGCTACCTTGCCGAGAGCAACTACGGCTGGGCCTTGTTCCAAACCGGCAAGAAGCAGCAGGGATACAAGCACGTAAAAAACGCCATCGCCCAAAACGAAAAGTATTGTATTGGTTATCAATACTTGGGATTGATGTACCAGGAAGACAAGAACCTCGAGGATGCTGCCGCCCAGTTCTTGAAAATCACGGAGATCTGCCCGACTTACCAACAGGCCAATCGAGATCTCGGCAAGGTTCTCTTGATGCAGGGAAACGAAGCCGATGGTTGCAAGGCCCTCAGGGCCTGTCTCGAAAAATCGCACATGAGCAAGGTGGGACAGGATTGCGACAGGCTCTATCGTCTAAGTTGCCACGATCCCAAGACCAAAGCCGAGTCCAACACGGACGAATGAATTCCTGGCTCCGGGTGAACCCATGCCACGCCGATCGAGGACGGAGGCGATTGTCCTGAATCGAAGTGCCTTGGGCGAATCGGACTGGATAGTTACCTTGCTATCCAGAGATTTCGGAAAATTCAGGGCTGTGGCTCCCGGTGCGCGCAGAAGCAAACGTCGTTTCGCCGGCTGCCTCGAGCTGTTTTGCCTGATCGATGTCAGGTTCGTAGAAAGGGCCAATGGCCTCCATCGCCTTGAAGAGGCGGTCTTGCTGGATTCTCACGAATCAATAACCCGCGAGTTGGTCTCAATCGCCCATGCCGGCTATGCCTCTGAGTTGGCCGGAGCCTTTCTCGGCGAGTCAGACGAGGCCGCTGGATTTTTCGATCTGCTTGCCGGGGCGCTTTCCAAATTGAAATCGAAGCCGTTAAGCGCCGTGGATATCAGGCGCTATGAACTCGACCTGCTTGGACTGGCTGGGTTCGCTCCCCGTTTCTCTTCGTGCCCCGGGTGCGGCAGGCATCAGGCCGAAAAGTGGTTCTTTGACCACCTGCAGGGCGCATTGCTTTGCTCAGATTGCGCAACCGGGAAAGAACTACAGGAAATTTCAGCGGATGTGCTCGACCTGCTGGTTTGCTTACAGGCCGGAGCCGAACCGAATATGCCTGTAAATGCCATGCGAATGTCCACAGCACGCGAACTACTGGCGAGAATAATCGACAGTCACACAAGCAGCCCCCTGAAGGCACGCGAGTTTCTGAGAAAACTTGCGGGGACGGAGTAGCTCGTTGGAGTAGCTCGGCCCCGGCAGCCCGTGTCTGCAACTGTCCGGAAAACAATGCCGAATCCAGTCCGAATCCAGTTGGGGCGGCTTGACATTGCACATCTGGAATGTTATCTATGCGCGGCCTGTGGGCCTGGAAAGGCGGTATTTTTTGAACTTCCAGCAACTAATTCTGAATCTGCAACAGTTCTGGGCTTCACGGGATTGCCTGGTTTTACAACCATACGACGTGGAGAGCGGGGCGGGGACCTTTCATCCGGCTACTTTTTTGCACAGCCTGGGACCCGAGCCCTGGAGGGTGGCTTACGTTCAGCCCTGCAGACGCCCGACCGACGGGCGCTACGGTGAAAACCCCAACCGCCTGCAGCATTACTACCAGTTTCAGGTCATCCTCAAACCTTCGCCGCTCGATGTTCAGGATATCTATCTGGATTCATTGCGTTCGGTAGGCGTTGCCACGGACGCCCATGACGTGCGTTTCGTAGAGGATGACTGGGAATCGCCCACTTTAGGAGCCTGGGGGCTCGGCTGGGAAGTATGGATTGACGGCATGGAGGTTACCCAGTTCACCTATTTCCAGCAGGTTGGAGGAATCGACCTCGAGCCGATCCCGGTGGAATTGACGTACGGTCTCGAGAGAATCGCGATGCTGCTGCAAGACAAGGCCAGCGTCTACGACATCGACTGGAACGACAAGGTCAGCTACGGTCAAGTCCATCACCAAAGTGAAGTCGAATACTCCGAGTATAATTTCGAGCGGGCCGAGACGCACATGCTGCTGGAACTGTTCGTCATGTTCGAGAAAGAATGCCGCAGCCTGTGCGATCCGATGTCTGCCTCGGATCATCCGCAGGCGTTGCCCGCATACGACTATTGTCTCAAGTGCTCGCATGTGTTCAACCTTTTGGATGCTCGCGGCGCGATAAGTGTCACCGAGAGGCAGGCATACATCGGCCGGGTCAGGGCACTTGCCAAGACTTGCGCCGAGAGATACCTTGCCTCCCGCGAGAAACTGGGCTGGCCGTTGATGCCCCAAGGAGCCCGCTGAGGTCATGGGGCGTATTCTTGAAAGCAAGATTGTCGTGCTGCTGCTGGTTGGAGTGACGGCCTTGATTGTCTCCAGAATAATCAAGCGCGGACGTACTGCAGAAGAACAGGCCGGGGTGCTCGAGAACATCCTGTGGGTCGGCGGATTCTTGATTACGGCTGCATCCCTGATCTACGCCCTCTCGAGAGGCTGTAACGTTGACGTTCCAAAGAAGAAGAATCCAGACACCTTGCAAGAGTACTCGCGCGAAACTCCCGGATGCTCGAAACCCAAGAAGAAGTTGAAAGACTACAAGAGATAACTCAATGGACTTTCTGCTGGAGATCGGCTGTGAAGAGATACCCGCCGGGTTCATCGAACCTGCCCTGCGATTCATGTCGGCAGGGTTTGCAAGGCGCATTTCAGAAGCCCGACTTGGATCGCATGATGCCGTCAAGCAGCGCACGATGGGGACGCCGCGACGGCTGGTGCTGTTTGCGAATGAACTTCCCGAAAGGCAGGCTGACCTGGACGAACTGTTGATTGGCCCGCGCGTCGAGGCCGCATTCGATGCCGATGGAAAACCCACTCGAGCCTGCGAGGGATTTGCCAGAAGTAAGGGTGTCGATCCAGCCCAATTGACCGTTTTCGAGACAGCCAAGGGCCGGGCGGTTGGGCTGCAGCACCTGGTAACCGGCAAGCCAACGCTTGATATACTGCCGGGCTTGCTTGAAGGTTTGCTGATCGAATTGTCGTTTCCGAAATCGATGCGCTGGGGAGACGGGAGCAACCGTTTTGCCAGGCCGGTTCACTGGATCGTGGCGCTGCTTGACAACCAGGTCGTGCCGTTTTCGTTCATGGGCGTAGACAGCAACCGTGTCTCTCGCGGCCACCGCTTCGTCTCTCCTGAGGCGTTCGAAATAGAATCGCCGGGCGCCTACGAATCTCAGCTTTCCGAACGTCAGGTTGTGGTCGACCACGAAAAGAGGCGCCACAATCTGCAAGAGGCGGCCAGAGCGGCAGTGGAAGAAATCAATGGCAAGCTGGTGGAAGACGCCGCCCTCGAAGAAGAAAACACGTTTCTTACAGAGAAGGCTCTGCCGCTGTTGGGCAGGTTCGACGAGCGTTTTCTCAATTTGCCCAGGGAAGTGCTGATTGTAGCCATGCGTAATCACCAGCGATATTTCTCGGTGGAGAAGGCCGACGGTTCTTTGGCGAACGCTTTCGTCGCCGTCGCCAACACACCGGTCGAGGACCAGGCTGTCATCCGTCATGGTTTCGAGCGGGTGCTGGTAGCACGCTTGAGCGACGCCGAGTTTTTCTTTGAAACCGACAAGAAGACCAGGCCTGAAGATCTGTTTTTGCGACTTGGCGAGATGGTTTTTCAGGCCAGCCTGGGAAATTACCTGGAGAAATCGCAGAGAATCGGCAAACTGGCTCTTATGATCAGCGGCAAGCTCGGGCTTGCTAAAGACGAGCCCGAGTTCGACGAGAGAGTCAGCCAGGCTTGTAAACTATCGAAGACCGATCTGCTGACCGAAATGGTCGGTGAATTCCCGGAGTTGCAAGGTATCATGGGGGAAGTCTATGCCTCGCATGCCGGATATGACGGGCGTGTAGCCAGGGCCGTAAGAGAGCACTATCTGCCGCGATTCCACGCAGACGCCATTCCGGCAAGCGACGAGGGCGCTCTGGTGGCTCTGGCCGACAGGTTGGACACGCTTGCGGGCTGCTTCGGCGTGGGACTCAAACCGACGGCCGCGGCAGACCCGTACGGCCTGCGCAGACAGTGTCTCGGAGTGATCGCAATTCTACAGGGAAAAAGTTACCACCTGTCGCTGGACTGGATGCTCAGGCAAGCGGTCGAATTGAACCGTGAGAAAGTACATGCCGCCCGTCTTTCGGACGCCAGAGAGCGCGAGAGAAAGAAGGCAGCTCGCAAGAAAAGGCAAGCCGTAAAAATAGACGAAATTGAGCCGTTCGAGGACGACTTGATCCATGAATTACATGAATTTTTCCGCGGACGACTGAGGCAGAGACTGCTGGAAGACGAAGGCGCCAAAAGCGACCTGGTTGATGCAGTACTTGCGGCCGGCATGGACGATGTACTGGATACCCGTGATCGCTTGAGGTCGCTAGGGCGATTTTTCAACAGATCGGCATTTGAAGACCTGGCTGTGGCTTTCAAGCGGGTTGCGAATATTATCAAGGATTTCGATGGCACCGAACTGAAACCTGAGCTATTAAGTGAACCGGAAGAAGAGAAACTATACAAGGTATATCTGGCGACGGCGCCGGAATTCGAAAAAATGATAAAAGCTCGTGACGTTGACGGTTCGCTTGATTTGTTGGCCCGGGAATTGCGGGGGCCGGTGGATCGTTTCTTCGACAAGGTACTGGTAAATGATCCCGACGATCCCGTCCGCCAGGCCAACCGCAAGGCCTTGCTCTCGATGATCGAGAAACTTTTTGGATGTATCGCCGATTTCACAAGACTGCAGTTGAAGGGCTCAAACTGAGGAGGAACAACATGGCTGCAAAAAAATGGGTTTATTTCTTTGGCAACGGAAAAGCGGAAGGCAAAGGGGATATGAAGAACCTCCTCGGGGGCAAGGGAGCGGGCCTGGCGGAGATGAACCGGCTTGGAATCCCTGTTCCTGCGGGTTTCACTATCACCACCGAGGTGTGCACCGCATTCTACGAAAACAATCGCAACTATCCGAAAGAACTGCGTAATGCAGTCAGGGCAGATCTTGCGAAGGTCGAGAAGATTATGGGCACGCGCTTCGGCGACGCCAAGAATCCGCTGCTGGTCTCGGTGCGCTCCGGCGCGCGAGTGAGCATGCCGGGCATGATGGATACCGTGCTCAACCTGGGCCTGAACGATACAACCGTGCTCGGGCTTGCGGCCCAAACCGGTAATACGCGCTTCGCCTATGATTCATACCGCCGATTTGTGCAGATGTACGGAGACGTTGTGCTGGGTCTCAAGCCCGAAGGCAAGGACGACGTCGATCCTTTCGAGGAAATCCTCGAGGCCAAAAAACAACAAGCCGGTGTCGAATTTGATAATCAACTTGACGCCAGTGCGCTCGAAGACCTGGTCTCGGACTTTAAAGAGGCCATACTGAAGAACACCGGCCGGAGCTTTCCCGAAGATCCCTGGGACCAACTCTGGGGCGCGATCGGGGCGGTCTTTGGATCGTGGGACAATCCACGTGCCATCTCCTACAGGGCGATCAACGGTATACCAGGAGGCTGGGGCACGGCGGTCAATGTGCAAGCCATGGCATTCGGTAACATGGGGGATGATTGCGGCACTGGAGTTCTGTTCAGCCGTAACCCGGCCACCGGAGAGAACCGGCTCTACGGGGAGTTCTTGATGAACGCCCAGGGAGAAGACGTAGTGGCGGGCATACGCACCCCGCGTCCGATTGGCGAGATGCAAAAGGTAATGCCCGAGATACACAAGCAGTTGGTGCAGATAGCGAGCAAGGTCGAGTCGCACTATCACGACATGCAAGACATGGAGTTCACAATCCAGAAAGGTCGACTGTGGATGCTGCAAACCCGCACCGGCAAGCGCACGGGCTTCGCAGCCGTGCGTATCGCGGTCGACCAGGTCACCGAGGGGTTGATCAACGAGAAAGAAGCTATTAGACGCATTGAGCCCGATGCACTCAACCAGTTCCTGCGACCGGTGTTCGACGCCGGCGATAAACGTGAAGCGCTGAGTGCGAAACGTCTGTTGGCCAAGGGCCTGGCGGCTGGTCCGGGAGCGGCAAGCGGCCGGGTAGTTTTCAATGCTGAAGATGCCGAGGCCTGGGCGGAACGAGGCGAGAAGGTGCTGCTTACCAGAATCGAAACCTCTCCCGAGGACATTCGGGGCATGAATGCCGCCGTTGGCATCCTGACGGCGCGAGGCGGGATGACCTCTCACGCTGCCCTGGTTGCGCGGCAAATGGGCAAGGTGTGCGTTGCAGGTTGTGGAACGCTGGATATCGACTACAAGGCTCGCTCGATGCAGATAGGCTCTACGACGATCAGAGAGGGTGACTGGCTGTCGATCGACGGGACTGCCGGCGAAGTAATAGAGGGACGCCTGAGAACGATTCCTTCTGAGGTAATCCAGGTATTGATCGATCGAACTCTCGATGGTGAGCGCTCTACACTGTACCAGCAATACGCCAAACTGATGAGTTGGGCAGACAAGATCAGGAAACTTGGAGTTCGCACCAACGCCGACCAGCCGGATCAGGCGCTTGCGGCTATTCACTTCGGAGCCGAAGGCATCGGTCTGTGCCGCACCGAGCACATGTTTTTTGGCGAAGAGAAGATTGAACCGGTGCGCGAGATGATTCTGGCAGGCAGCCAGCAGGCCCGCGAAAGAGCGCTTGCCAAACTGCTTCCTCTGCAGAGGAAAGACTTCGTGGGTATCTTTGAGGCAATGGAAGAACGCCCGGTCACCATCCGGACCCTGGATCCCCCGTTGCATGAGTTCTTGCCGCATAGCGAGGACGAAATCAACGAACTCTCCCGGGGCATGGGCGTGTCAGTCGAAACCATCAAGGACAAGATAGAGAGCCTGCGCGAGATCAATCCCATGTTGGGGCATCGCGGCTGTCGGCTCGGCATTACCTACCCCGAGATTACCGCCATGCAGGCCAGGGCCATCATGGAGGCGGCCTGTCATGTCAAACGCGAGCGCGGTTTCACTCCGCATCCCGAGATCATGATCCCGCTGGTAGGTCATATAAACGAGTTGGTGAACCAGAAGAAGCTGGTCGATAAAGTAGCTAAAGCGGTTTTAAAAGAACAGGGAGTCGATGTCCCCTATGTCGTGGGAACGATGATCGAGTTGCCGCGTGCCGCGCTGACCGCAGAGCAGATCGCCAGCGAGGCCGCCTTTTTCTCGTTCGGCACCAACGATCTGACCCAGACGACTTTCGGCCTCAGCCGTGACGACGCACAGAATTTTCTGAATCCCTATATGAAGATTGGAATTCTCGAGGATGACCCGTTTCAAACCGTAGATATTGATGGTGTCGGTCGCCTGATGGAGATAGGCGTCGAAAAGGGCCGCAAGACCCGCAAGAATCTCAAGGTGGGAATCTGCGGCGAGCACGGCGGTGATCCTCGAACAATTAATTTCTGCCACCGGATAGGGCTAAACTATGTTTCCTGCTCGCCTTACAGGGTGCCGATAGCACGTCTGGCGGCGGCTCAGGCCAGTCTGGCAGAGAAAACGGCCGCAAAGACCAAGAAGTCCAAGAAGCCGGTAAAGAAGGCTGTGAAAAAGAAAGCTACTCGCAAGAAGCCGGCTAAGAAGGTTGTAAAGAAGAAAGCCACGCGCAAGAAGCCGGCCAAGAAGGTTGTGAAAAAGAAGGCCACGCGCAGGAAGCCGGCCAAGAAGGTTGTAAAGAAGAAGGCCACGCGCAGGAAGCCGGCCAAGAAGGCTGTGAAAAAGAAAGCCACGCGCAAGAAGCCGGCCAAGAAGGCTGTGAAAAAGAAAGCTACTCGCAAGAAGCCGGCCAAGAAGGCTGTGAAAAAGAAAGCCACGCGCAGGAAGCCGGCTAAGAAAATTGCAAAGAAGAAAACTACGCGCAAGAAAACCGCCAAGAGGCCGGCTAAGAAAAAGGTGGCCGGGAGGCGCAGGTGAGAGACGGATTCAGAAACATCGGGCTTTCATGCCTGGTTCTGGCAGTACTTTTTGCAGCATTCGCTTGTGACGAACAGCGGTCGGCCGAGAATCTTCCCAAACAGGCTTTACGGTTCCCGGTAGGAATCGCAGTGCACCCGCAGGGATTCGCCTTGGTGGTCAACTCGAACTTCAATCTCAGGTACAAGAGCGGCTCGCTGCAAGTCATCGACCTAAATCTCCTCGCCGATATGATCGATCATGGTGAAGATACGAGTTGCACGGACCCCGACAATAGTTGTCCGATCATCGCCGATCAAGCGATCGGACTGCCCAACTTCGGATCCTCGATCAAACTGGTCTCATCGGATGAAAACGGGCTTGCCGTACTGGCAACCAGGGAGAACAACGAGGTTTTCTTTGTCGACATGCAGATCGGGATCGACGAGAATAATAAATCCACCGTCAAGCTGAATTGCCGCCCGACTGCTGATCAATCCACTGATAGTTACCCGCCCTGCGAAGGCGCCGGATACGTTCTTGATCTGGACGATGATGATCCCTTTGACATGATCCTGATCGATGACAGCCCGGCCGATGCGACTCAATGGGAGCAGCGCCAGTGGAAAGCCTACGTGTCGTACTTGAGAAGCGGAAACATCAGTGCAGTTGAGATACCCCCGCGCCTCAGCGGATCGCCCGACAATCCCCGCCTGATATACAGCCTGGACGCAGGCGCGCGGGGCTCGAGCAATATGACATACTCTCCGACAAGCGGCTTGATATACATCTCGACGCGCTTCAACGACAGCCGAAGCAACCCGATACGTTATTTCAATCCCAGCGCCGGAGAAGATGCGGAGATTTTCTTCGTCGATCTGTACAGCCGGATTCTGGGATATGAAACCCGGGGAATCGACTTTGCGCCGGACGGCCGGACGATGGGTATAGTGGTTCGCAACCCGGATATGCTGCTGTTTGTCGATACCACTCTTAGCGAGACGGGATTGCCGTCCGACACTATTCTTGGCGAAGTAGTGTTGAGTGATAATCCTTCTAAGGTTCGCTTCATAGGCGACCTGGCCCTGGTAACGAGCGCCGAGGACGATACCTTTTTCGTCATCGACGCCTTGACGATGAAGATGATCGCTATCAAAGAAGACGTTTGTCGCGGGCCGTATGACGTTGACGTATACGATCGAGGCGATCTGCGCTGGGCTTTAGTCACCTGCTTCGAGGATGACGTGGTGGCGGTAGTGGATGTCGACCCCCAATCTGAGACGTTTCTCGATGTGCTCGCCCGTGTTGGTAAATTGCGGGTCGGGGACGAGTAGTGAGGTATCCCGATGTCCATGAGAAGAAAAATATGGATGGTTTTCAGCGCGCTGTTGCTCGTATACGCTTGTGATGAACCCAAGCCGGCCCCCACCGGCCGTCTCGGCGGTCCGACCGACCTGGCTATTGTCAAGGGCTGCCCGCAGAAAGTACCCGGTTGCGACAAGACCGATCCGGATAATTCGAGACACTTGTTGCTGATGACCAACTCGCTTGACGATGCCTTACGCGTTTTCGACATTGAAGACAGACGTTTCTTCTCGGCCCCAGATCCTCTGTTTGCTTTCTCGATCAGGGTTGGGCATTACCCCGAGAGCCTGGCGGTGGATCCTTTCGGAGAGTACGCCTTTGTGGTCAACGGTATCTCGGCCAATGTCTCGCTGGTCGACCTGGCGCCCGACAGAATGGTCGAGGTCGATACCGACTGGGACTCGTGCACATCTTTCTGCGGGCCCTGTCGCGATTCACAAGGCAACGAGGCCTGGATCGACGAAGCGCTAGACGATCGTTGTCGTGCCGGCGTCAGCAGAGTGACTTTGGGCACGGCCGGGAATCTTGAACCGGACGATATCGTTGCACCCGTTGCCAAGCAGGGTGACTGGGAAGGACCCTGGGATCGAACCACCAAGTTGCCGGTCTTTGTCAGTCTGGCCGGCAGCGGCCAGGTGGCGCGGCTGGATTTTCGTTACCCGGGATATGGGCCCGATTACGCCCAACGCATGGATCTGACCGAAATTCTCGAGGTAGGCGGCCGTCCCTCTGGAATGGCGATGACTCGGGACGGTAGCCAGGTTTTCGTGGCAGACCAGGCATCGGACAGCATCATCGCCATCGATACAGATTGGATGACTTTCGACAGGATAGACATAGGCGGGCCTTCAAGAAGGCTTGCTTTGACTCCGGACGACTCGACGCTTTACGTGGTGCGTCTCGACGACGGCTTGATAAGCCTGGTTGATGTTGCCACGCATAGTTACAGGCCTGCCGGGCAGGCCCCGGTCAACGCGCAGGATCCCGAGGGCTGGCCGAGCGACATCCGCTTGCCCGGCATACCCCGTTCCATTGCTTTCGCAAAAGGTATCACGGTCAAAGTCTTCGACGAGACCGGATTGGCTTCCAGGGACTACACCACGGAGCTTCTGGCAAGTTACGAGTCGACCGGAATACTCAAGGATAACCCCGACTACGAAGAGACCATTGTCAAGACATTCGCCTTCGTCTCGGACATGAACGGCTACGTGTACTTGCTCGATGCCGAGAACAATCGTGCGGTCGACGTCTACCCCCACCTGGGCCCCAACCTGGGAGGCAAGCCGTCTTTGAATCGCGGCGGTGTGACCATCGAACAGGCTACGCTGAAAGGCTGCAGCGACCAAGCAAGTCACGATTCTAATGACTGCCCGTATCCCACCCTGGCCGGATATAACGACGATCCCTTCAGCGTTGCTACGAAGAATGACGGAAGCGGCAATTATTTTCCGGTTCCATGTGACGGGAACGGCGATATCGCTCTCGATGCTGACGGAGTCCCCGTCTGTATCTGCAATGCCGGCTACCATGCAATCGGGAGAAACTGCATCAGCGACGACAAGAACGAGATCCTGCGCAACTACTACGGCATTCAGGTTCGCCCGGGTATCACCCGCACCGAGGGCTGGATCCTTACCTGGGAGGGCGTGATTACGGGAACCGAACATTCCGTAAGCGGCAGGCTCGGCGATTGGCGCCTGGACGATGATTGGGAAGGCCTGGACTTCATAGCCTCGGGCGTGGAAGCGGGTGACGTGCTGCAAATTTTGTCCGATCCGCCTGCGGGGGGTGGGGGAACTGACGATCCCTGTCGTGCCGGCTCGGGCGCTTCCGAAGAAGCAAGCGTGCGCAAGGAATTTGTAATAGGCGCGGTCGATAGCACGATGCTCGAGATCTCTCCGGTAGGAGGAATCGATCTGTCGGCTTGCTGGCCGGAGGCGGTGCAATACCGGGTGCGGGCCAAGAACGCCTGGACGGTCTACGGTACCATGTCGGGACCAATGCCACGTCTTACAAATGTGCCTTTTCAGGAATCGGCACCCGATCCGCCGGCTTATGACAACGGTCTGATTGCCTTGACCATGTTCGAGCCGGGTACGGATCAGGACGGCAAGCAAGCCGTAATTCCCCGCGACTCGACCTGGGGTTTCAACACAGACAGCGGTTTTGCGACTTACAATTTCATTCCCTCGGGGATATCGGGAGGTGTGGCCGGAGAGATGATGCCGGTGGACCTGGAAGACGACGAAGACCCGGCCACCAATGATAGCTCCGGCATTGACGATAGGCTCTACCTCCTGTTCGAAGGATCCAATGCAATGCTGGAGTTTTTCCCGTCCAACCTGGATCCCACAAATTTCCTCATATACCAGTAGAGACAAGAGCGGGGACGCAAGTTCACCCCGACAAGGTCGATACCCCATCCCTGATTATTTCAGACTCTTTCATGCGATTGACACCAAAGAAGGCTGGCTGATACGGTTCTTTGCAATGCTTCTAGACGTAGACGGGAGGTGCTCATGCGTTTGCATTTGTGCGGCCGGGTCTGGATTGTCTGGGTCGCGTTCGTTTTGTCGCTCTCGGCATGCAAGTGCGGGAAGAAGGATAAGACTCTCCCGCCGACCGGAACCGATGAAAAAGAGTATAGTTCTACCGTCTCCACATTGCCGGGAGCCAGCTTCGATAACCTGGCCGGATTGATTCCATCGGAGAGCATCCTGGTTCTGTTATCGGCCGACCTGCAGCCCACGCTTGCCTGGCTTGATAAAAAAGCATGGTTCCAGGAACTTGTGAAATCAGCGCCTGTCCAGGACGCGCTTTCTGGCGGCACTTTGCTGAAGTTGTCCGGCTTGCGCCACAGGCTCGAATCATCTTCGGCCGTGCCTCTCGGCAAGCTCCAACTGGACAAGTTGCTTGGAACGCCCTCGGGGCTTGCGCTACGCAGCGGCAAAGACGGTCTCGATGCGTTGATCGTCAAGCAGGTCGACCTGAAGGTGCAGGCACTCGACCGGTTGGTGGAAACACTCAACCAGATTACTCCGCGAAAGGGAGTGATCGAAAGCCGCGAAGTTTTCGGTCTTCGGCTGCGGGATATTTCGCTTTCAGGCGGAGCGCACATTTATTACCTGCTATTTTCGAACCTGCTGCTGGCTTCCAACTCGGAAGAGTACTTGCTTGAGGCCGTGACGCTTGCCCGCGGCAAGTCCAAGGGTGGAATACTTTCAGACAGCCGCATTGCGGCGTTGCTCGCCGAAAAGGGACAAGCGGGAGACCTGGTGGTCTTGCTTAACCTGCAGCCGCTTGCAAAAAACGAAAACGGCTGGCAGAAAAACGTCATACCAGGAAAACTGCTGGCTTTCAGGCTGTCATCCGGTGCAAAGCCACGCCTGCAAATCGCGGCGCCGGCAGTGGCGGAGAATCCCGGAAAACCTGCAAACGCGAGATTCGGGGCCGGAAAGATCGTGCCGCTAGACTCACGCGTTGTTATTGGGTTTGCGGATGCCCGCCTGAAGCAGATCTGGAATGCCGCCCATGAGCAAATTGGAAACGTGCGCAAATTCGAAAAGCAACTCGGGATGAACGTAGAACGCGACCTGCTTGCCAACCTGTCTTCGCAGATGACTGTGGTGATCGAGGGCATCGACATTTCTGGAAAAAACCCGTTGCCGGTCGTGGCTGCACTGTTTGAAACCAAGGATCCGGCCGCTGCCGAGAGTGCCATGGATAAACTATTTAGCTACTCTTTCGGACAACCGCCTTCAAAGAAACCGCTCAAGGGTAAGCCCGGTTTAATTGTCCATGAATCGCCTCCAGGACAGGATCTCGCTCCTGCTTTCGCAGTCATCGAAAACTGGTTGATCGTCGGAAGCAGCGGCGATGCCGTGCGTATGATAGCAGCAACGGCAATAGGGCAAAGGCCTTCAATCCAGGACCTGCCCGGCTTTGCGGAAAAGTTAACCGCCGGCGACAAACCTTGCTTCATGACTACTTACGTCGATTGCGGTCTGCTATTTGATGACCTGGTGAAATTTTCCAGGGCCAGCGGCAAACACTCCGGCCACTTCGGTGCCGATGACATCGAAGAGACCGTCGTTCCTTTCTTTGAAGCGCTTGCAAAAATTGGGCGCATAGGGGGGCGCATCGTCGTCGCCGAGAGCGGCGCACGGGGCAGCCTAGTGCCACTTCAATGAAGCGCGGCCGCGAAATTCTGATGCTTGCCCTGGGGGCTTCGCTGCTACTAGCCCTGTTTGCGGCCAGCGTAGTGCTACCGCTGAAGAGAACGCTGACTCTTTTTCCTGACAGCCTGCCGGCCGATTCCTGCTCCAGCGCCAAACTTGTCTGGTCGCAAACAAATATCTATGGCAGTCCGGTACCTTACTTTCCACAAACGATCCGTGTGGCCGTTGTCAAGGGTGCAGACAGAGTCAAGCTTCTGGGAAGCACATCACGCACCAACGGCCCGGCCTACCTCGAGATGGGCTTGCGCGCCAAAGGCGATTCCGGCGAGGTGATAATAACGATCGACGAGGGCTCTCATCAATCGCGACGCAGGCTGAATATTTTAGCGCGCCGCGGTGATAACGACGGTGACGGGATGCCGGACCAGATTGAGTTGAACGATGCGGCCGATCGAAACGCTTTCAGGCAATGGTTCGTGGCAATCGCCGAGGCGCAGTTCTACAGGCCCGATTCGCGCTGGGCCAAGATCCACCACGACTGCGCGGGCCTGGTTCGCTTCGCCTACAAGGAGGCGCTCAGAAAGCATGACGAAGAGTGGCTTTCCTCAATACCCTATTTACACCATTCGACCTTTGATGACGTGCGGCGCTATAACTTTCCGAACGTCCCGGTTATCGGAGATAGGCTATTCAGGGTGAGAGCGGGGCGTCTCGGGTCTCCGGGCGACGTAGAACGAGACTTCTCAGCCTCCGCTTCTGCGCGCGCCCTGTGGGAGTACAATACGGTTTTTGTCTCCAAGGATCTGAAAAACGCTCTTCCGGGTGATTTGCTGTTTTTCCGTGACCCGGACAGGCAGCCGGAACCTATGCATTCCATGATCCTGCTCGATCGTTTCGATAGAGCGGATGGCCCGCGGGTCGTCTATCACACTGGACGCCTGGCCGACGATGACCCCGGGGAAGTGCGCCTGGTTAAACTTGCGGCACTGAGTGCGCATAAGGACGATCGCTGGCGCGTGCGTCCGGACAATCCGTACTTTGAAGGTTTCTACCGCTTCAAGATTATCGCAGGCGCCCGTCTCAATATGCCGTTTTTCGAAGATGGGCACCACTAAATCATTGGTTTGTTTTAGATGTTAGATCAGTTTCGAGATAAGAACTAGCTGGAGGCAGGAAATGAAAAGAAGAGTCAATGACTTTTGCCGATTTGCAACCGTGTTGATTGCCTTGTTGGTAACGACCGGTACGGCCGGCGCCGCGCAGCCGAGATTCTATCTTTCGACCGAACGGGTATTCTCGCCGGCGGAACGCGATATTCACGTGCGCCTGGAGGCCAGGAGTCTGCCATACGTTGATTTCCGGCTCTATCGCGTACCGGATCCGCTGAAATTCTTTGGTCAGCAGGAGGACCTGCACCGGATCGAGATGAAAAATGCCCCGGCGCGCATGAACAGTCTTGACGTGCTAGCAGGCCTTTGGCGTGACTCCTTGCAGACAAGTTTGCAACAGATGCGCGAGCGTTTTTCGGACAAGGCCCGAAAGGCAGGTCGGAAAGTCTTCGCTAAACAGTTACAGAAAATAGAAGAATCCATTGCCAAGACACCGGCGATGACAACGGTTGTTCCATTTATCAGCGGTCTCGACCTGGTGGACAGCTGGCGCGAGGAGATCCCGCCCGAATCACCCGAATGGGCCTACCTGGATGTCAAGATCAACACTCACCAGCCGGGTGTGTACCTGGTTCAGGGCGTTCATGGCAGCGAGTTGGGTTACACCATGGTGATTATTTCCAGGATGATCGTCCTTACTCGTCAAGGTCCCGACAAGATCATGGTTTACGCCGTCGATCCCGACCTTGGCTCTCCTGTCGAGGAGGCTGCGATTGTCATAAACAACGGCGACGAGGCAGTCGGGCAGGGTAAAACCGGTAAAGACGGTCTGTGGTCGAAGGAGATTCCACTCGAGCGCTCGCTTTCAATATTCGCTTCTCGCGGAGAAGATTTCGCGCTGGCCGATCCAACTTATCATCCCGCCGGCCTTTTTGGACGCAAGGTCTATTTGGCCACCGAGCGCCCGGTCTACCGACCGGGTCAAGAAGTGTTTTTCAAGGGAATCGTACGCGGCTATGAAAATGAAACTTACAAGATCGATCGCGATTTGAAGTCGGCCAATATAAGCGTACACGATCCGAACGGACAGGAGATTTTCAAAGGCAGTCTGCCGATCGGAGAAAACGGCTCTTTCGACGGTCGCTTCGTGCTTTTCGACGGTGCTGCAATGGGCACCTACCAGTTGGTCTCCGAGGTCGGGGGCAAGGAGTACGGTGGTGAGTTCAAGGTCAAGGCGTACCGCAAACCTGAATACCTTGTGAAACTGTCAACGCCCAGGAAGTCCTTCATCAGCGGAGAAAAAGTCTCCGCTGTGGTTGCGGCCAACTATTATTTCGGTCCACCTGTCCCGAACGCCAAGGTCAAAGTGAGTGTCTTCAGAACTCGCTTCTATATTCCCTGGTGGATCGATGCCGACTATTCCTGGTACTACTCGGATGCCGAGTACCAGAGCACTATTCGTGAGACCATCGTCGAGAAGGAAGGTCGGCTGGACAAGGACGGCCGCTTCAAGTTCGACTTCGAGACTTCGTCCGAGGGAAATGACTACACCTACGGCATGGAGGCAGTGGTCACCGACGCTTCCAACCAGGCAGTTAGCGGCCACTCCTCAGTTAGTGTCACCAGAGCCAGGTTTCGCCTGACGCTTCTGCCTCAACAGTTGTTGTTCAGTCCCGGCCAGGAGGCACGGGTTCTCCTTTCGACGACCGATTTCGATAAGAAATCCATTGCGGCGGATGTGAATGTTGAAATCACTGCCTCGCTGGGCAGTGAACCCTCAAAGGCCTCAGAGCAAAAGATCTTATCCCGGCGCATATCTACCGGATCCAAGGGCGAGGAAGTCATTTCGTTCACACCAACCAGGGGAGGCAGCTACAAACTGACGGCCAAGGCCACCGATGAGCAAGGTCACAGCATCGAAACCAGTACTACCCTGTATGTGACCAGCGACGGCGGAGACATTCCCTATTCTCCTGACGAACTCCAGATCATCGCAGATCGTCGCAGCTACAAGGTTGGCGATAAGGCACGTTTTCTGGTGCTAACGCCGCATGCCGATGCTCACCTGTTGTTCAGCATCGAGGGTGGGCGACTATACGGCGCAGAGACGGGGCGGGCGAGGGGATTCTCACGAGTATTCGAGGTCAAGATCACGGAGGCGCAAACACCCAACTTCACGGTCAGGCTGGCGACGGTTTTTGATCACACGCTTTACGAGCGGCGTCTCGACGTAGTCGTCCCGCCCCGGCAGAAACTGTTGTCGGTCAGAGTGAGTTCCGACAAGAAAGTGGCCAAGCCGGGCGAGGAAATCCGCTTCGAGGTGCTGGTTGCCGACAACCTGGGACACCCGGTGGCAGGTGCTGATGTGGCATTAGGCATTGTTGACGAGGCAATTTACGGGATCAGTCCCGAATTGGCGGTGCCTATCTCGCAGTTCTTCTATCATCGCAAGCGTAACAACGTTCGTGCACTGTGCTCACTCGACTTTCGCTTCTACGGCTACGGACAGGACTCGCGCGATCGTATGGCCGCGCTCACAATGCGTAATCCGGTCGTTCCGGGCTCCTTCAAAACCATGGCCAACAACCGGGTTCGTCGCAGGTTCAAGGATACACTGGCCTGGTACCCGCACCTGGTCACCGATAGTGCCGGCAAGGCCCGGGCGAAGGTGAAGGCTCCCGACAACTTGACTACCTGGCGTGCCTCGGCACGAGTCATCACGTCCGACACGCGGGTGGGCCAGGGAGCCGGTAAGATGCTGGTAACCAAGCCTGTCGTAACACGCCTGGCGGCTCCTGCATTCCTGGTTGAGCGTGACAGGGCAACCGTAGGAGTCCTGGTACACAACTATACCGACAAAACCAGGATTTTTGAGACCAGTTTGCAGACTGAAGGGCAGAAGCTGCGCATTTCTTCCGAACCGGTCAAGCTGGAGATCAAGCCCCAGGGCATGGGAGCGGCCGAATTCCAACTACAGGCCCTGAAGTCGGGTACGGCCGTCCTGCGCGCGTCGGCGATCTCGAAGGGCGCCTCTGACTCGCTCGAGCGCAAGATTGACCTTTGTCCCTACGGAATGCAGCAGCACTTGCTTGCCGGTGGCACACTGGATGATCAAAATCCCGAGACGGCTGTAGCACTGACAGTACCGGAGAGCGCCAGGCCCGAAAGCGTATCGGCCACGGTAACTTTATCGAGCGGTATCGCTCCGGTTCTGCTCGACTCTCTGGATTACCTCGCAGGTTACCCTTACGGATGCACCGAACAGACCATGAACCGTTTTTTGCCCGACCTGGTCGTAGCTAAAACGCTTCAAGAGTTGGGCATGAAAAGCAAGCGACTCGAGGACGAGTTGCCACGCTTCATCCGGGCAGGGCTGGCCCGCCTGGGACAGTTGCAGCACCAGGACGGGGGCTGGGGCTGGTGGTCCGATGACTCGACCGATGCTTTCATGACGGCTTATGTCGTATCAGGCCTGGTGCTGGCCAAGAACCTGAAGTGGACCGTAGACGCGGATATGCTTGGGCGTGGAACAAACCGCCTCAAGGCCCTGGTCAAAAGCCCTCGGCTGAACGCCAACCAGCGCTCGTACTTGCTGTACAGCCTGGCCTTGGCGGGTGTTGATTACAAATCAATGGTCGAGAAGATCAGCCGAGATCGAAAACTCTCGGTCTACGGACAGGCCTTGTCGGCAATGGCCTTACTGGAGATGGGCAAGCGTGAGGCCGCCGAGGCTTTGACAGGTCGGATCGACCTGGCGGTCAACAAGAGCGATAAAGGAGCATGGTGGGGCAACGAACGGGCAGGCCCGGGCTGGGAAGACGACCCAATAGAGTCCACGGCCGCGGCACTGCGCGTACTGGTAACGCTGAAACCCGCCAGTCTGAACATTGGTCAAGCTGTGCGCTGGCTGATGTCGGAGCGCGAGGAAGGCCGCTGGCACTCGACACGTGACACGGCAATGGTGGTTTTTGCGCTGGTCGACTACCTCGAGAAACAGGGTTCAGCTGAATACCAGGCAAATGTCGAGTTGGCGCTCAATGATCAGAAGAAAATTGAAAAGGCTTTCGGCCCCGAGGACGTTTTCAAGCCGAGCGTGACTTTACTGTCCGATGCCAAGGCAAAAGTAGGGAGAAACACTGTTCATATCGCGCGTCAGGGCAAGGGTGTGCTGTTTTACAACCTGGCTTTGAACTTTTTCGGACGCCAGGAACAAATCGCTGCCCGAGGAGAGCGCTTGCGAATCAAGCGCAGTGTGTTTGCTCTGAGCAAGAAACTGGTTGGCGACAGCTGGCGTTTTCACGCAAGGCCCTCAGACGGCAAAGCTCATCCGGGAGACGAGCTGCTGGTTGTGCTGGAGATCTCCGCAACACGAGATACCGACTACGTGATGATTGAAGATCCCCTTCCGGCCGGCGTCCAGCCCATAGAAAGTGATCAGGGATACGCGCTTCCCGGCTACGAGCTGCGCCAGCCGGGACTACATCGCGAATTCAGAGATCAGCATGTCGCTTTTTTCATATCCAGCCTGAACAAGGGCAGCAGGAAATTAGCCTACCTGGTTCGCGCCGCCATACCGGGCACCTACCACGTCATGCCGGCTGGTGTGCTGCCGATGTACGATCCGCAGTTTGGCGGTAATTCTGCCAGCGCTATCCTGCGAATCGAGGACTAAGACCATGAAACACTTAATGCTAGTCGGGTTGTGGCTGTGCCTTGCTCCGGCGGCCGCCGGGGCAGCCGACAACCAGCCGCCCACTGTTGAGATCGAGCAGCCCAGAGGAGGCTGGTCCACCAGCCGGATCATCGAGCTCAAAGGCACGATCAGCGATGAATCGATCACCAGGGCAACCCTGGTCGTCAACGGCTACGAGCGCACAATCGACGCCAACGGCGGACAGTTCGCGGCGACAATTGTGGTCTCCAGGGGAGCCAACAGCATCGAAGTAGTGGCCGCTAACGAGTCTGGCGAGGGCCGTGACAGCGTGTCATTTTTTTCGGATGTGCCTCCCGTCGACATGCAGGTCATCCTGAGCTGGGACACAGACGGAACCGATGTCGATTTGCATGTTGTCGATCCATCAGCTGAAGAATGCTACTACGGGCACCGGCTGACAAAGATGGGAGGTAAGCTGGACGTAGACGACACCGACGGCTTCGGTCCCGAAGTTTTCACTCTGGCCAATGCTCGAAGCGGAAAATACCAGATCAAGATCAAATATTTTTCTTCGCACGGACATCCTCAAACCAAGGTGCGCATCCAGGTAGTGCTGTTCGAGGGTACCAACAGGGAACGCCGGCTGGAGTTTTTCAAGATCTTGACCAAAACCGGAGACATACAGGAGGTAGGCGTCTTCGACGTCAGCAGGCAATAGAAAGTACTACTCACTGCAATGGAGACAGGTCAACACATAGGACGTTATCGGCTGCGAGACAAGGTCGGCAAGGGAGGCATGGCCGAAATCTTCAAAGCCGACGAGAGCCTGAAAGGCGGCGGAACTCGCACCGTCGCCATCAAGCGTCTGTTTCCCAGGCTGAGCGCCGACCGTGAGTTCGTCGGGATGTTCGTCAACGAGGCGCTGATCGCCGCCAGAATGGACCATCCCAACATCATCCGCACCTATGATCTGATCAACTACGGATCTTACTACTATATCGTGATGGAGTATCTCGAAGGTCTCGACCTCGAAGAACTGGTAATCCTCAAAGCCCCCGGCGACCTGGTATTGTCGATTCCCGAGGTCGCCTACGCCGTGCACGAAGTGGCCATGGGTCTCTCGTATGCCCACGCCTCGCGGCGCGATGAGAAGAGCGGGCCGGTGGTCCACCGTGATATCAGCCCGGGCAATATCCTGGTCGGTTGCGACGGTCAGGTGAAGATCACGGATTTTGGCATAGCCCGGGCAACTCAGTATGCCAGCTTCACCAGGCCGGGAGTGCTCAAGGGAAAGTACGAGTACATGGCGCCCGAGTACGTCAAGGGATTCGAGTTCGACGGGCGAGCGGATATCTTCTCGCTTGGTGTCGTGCTGTATGAATTACTTACCGGAGAGAATCCGTTCATGGGTGTCGGGCCTCAGGACATCTGGGACAAGATAGTCAATCTCGACCCGCCTCCTCCCAGCGATGTAGTTACGTCGATATCGAGGACCATGGACAAGGTCGTAGAGCTCGCTTTATGCAAGGATCCCGATGATCGATACGCCGATGGGGAGAGTTTCGCAGCCGTCTTGGCACCCTTTTTCGCTGATGAAGGAAAGCGTCGGACGGCCTCCACGCTTGGGCAGAGAGCCAGACAAAACTTGCAGGCGCGCATGCAGGCGACGACGACTCCGGGAGATTTCGACGAATTCCTGCCCCCGGACGAGGGCGGCGACGACAACACCCGCGAATTCTACCTTGACGAGCTTCTGGACCTGGTCGAACCGCAGGAAGTTCCCAACCCAGTGCGGCTACCCGCTGGTTCAGAAATGGTAACGGCGCCCAAGCTGCGAGCCATCAAGCGACCCGCCAAGAAAAAGCAAAAAAAGCGCCGGACGCTCGTGCTTCTCATAACTTGCGCAATGCTGTTCGGCGGCATCGGTCTGTCAATATGGCTTTGGCCCGAACCCAAGGGGTATTTGTCTGTAGATTCAGACTTGCGGGCGGAGATCTACCTGGACGGAAAACGCATGGGACTGGCGCCTTTGAAAGCGATGCCGGTCGGCGTTGGCCGTCATATAATCGAGGCGCGCAGGCCGGGGCGCAACCAGTCGAAGAGCTACCATAGGCAGATTGTCGAAGGCGAGCAGATAAATCTGCATGTCAAATGGGCAAAGAGCAGGAAATGGAAGAAGAGAAGGATTCGCAAGCGAAGAAAAACAAACAAATACAAGAAGTCCGTCAAGTCGAAAAATACAGGAAAGAACTCCAAGAAGACCTCGAAAAAAGACGTCAAGAAATCCGCGCGCAAGGGAGGCGGAATTGCCCGGAAGCGGAAATAAAATTTTCGCCTTGCTGGCAGTCCTGGTGGTCTCGGCTACTTCTTCCGCTTCTTCCCGGCAACTTAGCCCGGAAGAAAGAGTATGCATATCGAAAAAACTCAGGTCTTCGTCGGTCCATAGCCCGAGATCGAGCGAGCGTGACGCTTTCGCCTTGATGGACCCTCTAAGCGGCAGGATCTTGTGGTTTGAAAACCGCAAGACACTCGCCCGGCGCTCATTTCAGCCAGGCTCGATTTTCAAGGTGATTACCACATACGCGGCCCGGTCGGGCCTGGTCGATCCGGCAGAAACCTTCAACTGCACTGGTGGTGATACGACGATCGGCCCATCGGGCTCAGAGGTCGTCTGCTGGCTTAAGAAAGGACACGGGTCGCTCAACTTGGCAAAAGCCCTGGCACTTTCTTGTAACCTTTACTTCGCCCATATCGGCAGCCGTATCGGCACTGCGCCCCTTCTTAGCGCTGCACATGAGTTTGGCCTGGGACAGCGTACCGGATCTGATCTCGGCGGCGAGGTTTCCGGCAGTCTACCCTCTTTTCCTCCTGACGGCATGGCGGCCAGGTTTGCCACGGGACAGGCTGACGGCCTGCGTCTGACTCCCCTGCAGGCCTTGAGCGCTGTTGCCGCTCTGGCCAACGGAGGCGTGCTTTACAGCCCGCGTGTGGCGAATCCCCAAGGAGGACCGACTCCGGTGCGGGGAGAGCTAAAAGATATCCCGACGTTGCGCTTCATTCGCGATGCGCTGGAACAGGCCTCGAGCTATGGAACGGGACGCACTCAGAAACTTTACGAACTGCGCCTGGCAGGAAAGACGGGAACGGCCGCTTGGGACGGCGTCAATTGGAGGACGCATGCCTGGTATATTGGATTCGCACCCTGTCGCCACCCGTTGCTGTCGCTGGTTGTCTTCACATATGAAGGAACCGGCTCAAAGGAAGCGGCTGCCCTGGCCAGAAAGGTAATCGTCACAGCCTATCAGGCCATGAAAGACTGTGGCGTTTCGGTCATGACACCATGAAAATGCTGGTCGTAGCCTTGTACTTGCTCTCCATTCCGCAAGCACAAGCGCGTGAAGTGAGCGTGAGCCTGTTCGGCATTTTCAAACCGCTTCAGGTCTCGATCGAAAGAACGACCAGCAGGCAGATTGCGGTCACGGCCGTGGCGATTGACGGAAGGCGCAGAAATTTCAGTAGCGAATCCATCACGGCCCGCTGCTCAAGTGATAACCTGCTATGCGCAAGATTGTCGAACGAGAGAGTCTGTTGCGCACGCATCGAAGTGCGGGCCCAGGGACGCGACGGAATAAGGGCCGGGGTCACGGGCGGTCCGCTTCGCGCCTACGATGGCTGGTTGGAGGTGCGGACTTCCGGTTCGGCAACCGGGAGCAGCTGCCAGATTATCAACCACGTACCACTCGAAAACTACGTGCAGTCGGTGGCCTGTCATGAAATGAGGTCCGGCGGGACCGAGGCTCTGCGAGCCCAAGCAGTCGCTTCGCGCAGCTACGCACTCAGTGTTACCGACAAACACGGCGGTGCGAACTATGATTTTTGCGACCTGACACACTGTCAGGTTTACACCGGGCGCGATGCCTGCACGTCGAAACAGCGCAAGGCGATCCAGGCGACCAGCGGCCTGGTGCTGCTTTTCGACGGAGTACCCGCACGGACATACTATTTCTCCACCTGTGCCGGAAGCACTACTTCAGCGGGCGATGTCTGGGGGCCAAACACGGCACGCCCTTATCTAATGGGCGTCGTTGACGGAGAGCCGCCATTCTGTTCCGGATCTCCGCACATGCACTGGACCTTTCGCATCGGACGCGCAAACTTGTGCCGTCGGCTCGGCAAGCAATTTCCGACTCTTAGCAGGTCGGGCAACCTCGCTAAGTGCAGGATAATCATCAGGAAAACCGGGAGAAGGGACTGGGTCAGCCGCGTGCAAATATCAGTCGCGGAGGAATCTCCGATCGAATTGCGCGCTGAACGCTTTCACATGCTGCTTGGAAAATGGTACGGCTGGGGCAAATTCAAGAGCTCGCGCTTCGAGCTGGAGAATCGCGGCCAAGAACTTATTTTTCACGGGCAGGGCCTGGGACACGGAGTCGGGATGTGCCAGTATGGTGCGATGGGCATGGAGAGTGCCGGTGCCGACTTCAAGAAGATACTCGAACACTACTATCCCGGAACACAGCTTGGCAGGTGGCCTTGAAGCACTTGGTTTACAAAACAGTCTTGTTGATAGCAGCAAGCGCATCATTGTGCCGGGCTGAAGCTGTAATCGACGATTGTTGCCCCCGGGTCGAGGCGATAGCCGGCTGCCCGCTCCAGCTAGAAGCGGCCCGTGAATTTTGTAAACTGGCCTGTCAAAAGATCGCGGGCTTCGAGCGCCTGTTCGACCTTAGGCCGGGCAGGACGATTACAATTCATGTATGTTGCGACATACAGGATTTCAGGGCACGCAGCGGAAAGCCCTGGTTCGTGGGGGCCGCTCTTGTAGATGATCAGATAGTTACCCAGCCGGACCGCTCACTTCAGAAGATCGAGAATCCCGAGGCGCTTGTGACTCACGAAATGGTTCACTGGATCATAAGGCGGGCTGCCGGACGAGGTTGTCCGCGCTGGCTCGACGAGGGCCTGGCCCAATGGTTGGCCGGCCAGAAGTCCGGTCTGTCCTCAGCCAGGATCCCCAACTTGCCAAGGGACAAACAAGCCCTGAGACGACTTGATGCGACACTTGGTTCATCCGGATCAAACAGGAAGGATCTTGAGACTGCATATCTATCGAGCCTGTTACTCGTGAACAGGTTGATCTCCTGCGTGGGTCTTGAAAAGTTGGTCGCGGTCCTGCCGGAGTTGAAAAAAACCTCAGATCCACTTGCCATAAAAATCGAAGGCAAGTCGCTTGAAAATTTGTTATTCAAAGGCATTTGACCAGGCGGGGCCGCTCGTGATTGGATATTGCACCCGGGAGGTACAAATTGGCGACCGAATACCAAGAACATTTCTTTAACGCGCCTGACGGCATTCGACTTTTCTTCAGGCGCTGGTTTGTAGACAATCCCAAAGGTCTGCTGGCACTGGTTCACGGCTTCGCCGAACATAGCGGCCGTTACAAGGCTTTGGCCGATGAGATCTGCAAGACCGGATGGTCGGTGGCGGCATTCGACTACCGCGGACATGGCCAAAGCGGCGGGCGGCGGGCGCACATCGACAGTTTCAAGGGCTACCTCGACGATCTCGAAAGCTTTCTTTCTGAAATCGCCAAGGCGGGTTACGGCGAAAAGCCGGTGCTGCTTGGGCATTCACTGGGAGGGCTGATTGCCGCGAGGTATTGCGAGCGCAACGCTGATAGCCTGAGCGGCATGGTGCTCAGTTCGCCGTTTTTTGACATGGCTTTCAAGGTTCCCGCGCTCAAGGCGGTTGCCGGCAAGCTGCTTTCCGGAATATTGCCTACCCTGTCTTTGAAGACCGGCCTCGATCCTTCCATTCTGAGCCACGATCAGGAAGTCTGCGAACACTATGCCGCGGATCCCCTGGTTAGCGACATAGCATCGGCCCGTTGGTTTACCGAAGTGCTTCAAGCCCAGGCAGACTCATTTCGTGAAGTGACGCACATCAAGCTGCCGCTTCTGGTGATGCAGGCCGGAGATGACAGGCTGGCCTCTTCCGAGGCAACCCGCCATTTTTTCGAGGCGGCTCAGTCCGAGGATAAGAATTTTCTGCTCTATGAAGACTATTTTCATGAGATCTTCAACGAGGTCGGGCGCGCCAGAGTGGTCGCCGACCTGATCGCCTGGCTGGGGCAGCATGGGAAATGAAGGCCTGGCGCTACATCATCCCCAACTTCTTCACTTCAACGAGCCTGATGCTGGGCACAGCTTCGGTATTGCTGTCTTTGGAGGGCGAGTTGGACTGGGCCGCCTGGCTTGTGCTCTGGAGTGTATTGCTCGACAAGGCGGACGGTACTGCTGCAAGGCTCTTGAAGGCAACCAGTAAATTCGGCTCAGAATTGGATTCTATGGCCGATCTGGTGGCCTTTGGCCTTGCGCCTGCCATGCTATGTTACTCGACAGGCAGGCGAGTATGGGAACTTCGTCCCGGAACGGGCTTGTGGTTTCTGCTGGCGGCCGCGACCAGCATTTACGTTATTTGCACTGCGTTGCGCCTGGCTCGCTACAATGTCACCGAGGAACCTGCGGGCTCAAGACACTTCAAAGGTATACCGACAACAGTCTCAGGGGCCATTATTGCCTCGGGATTGCTGGTGGCGGTCAAGTATGGAATCGATGCAGCCTGGATGAATTACTATCCGCTGATCCTGTTAGGACTTGGTATTGGAATGATCTCGTCTGTGCCCACTCCGAAAGTTATTCCGCGAAAAAGCAAGGCCTTCAACCTGTTTCAGTTGATAAACATCCTGGCGCTATACGTGACCGGTATCTGCATGATCTACCCGGAATACCCACTGGTTATAGGCATGCTGTTTCTGGTCATTGGCATTCCGCATGGCCTGTTATTTGGGGGGGTGCTGGATAACAAGAGGCAGGGTTGACAAGCTCGGGATTCTCTTGCTATGTTGCCCGCGCATGTCATAGATTTTGGCGTCTAGCCGCGATCCGGCTTTTTTTTGCTAAAGGAGGCAAACATGGCCGCAGAACCACCGGGCGTGATCGGCAAGGGAATTGCCATCAGAGGCAACCTGAGCGGTGGCGGAGATCTGATTATTGAGGGCACGGTCGAGGGTCAGATTTCTTTGAAGAATCACTTGACCATCGAGGAAACCGGCGTCGTCAGGGCCGATATTGAGGCCGAACGCCTGACCATCAGAGGCGAGATGAGCGGAAACATCACCGCCACGGAACGTGTTGCGGTGCTGGCCAATGCCAAGGTGGTCGGCGACATCAAGGCGCCGATAGTGATCATCGAGGATGGTGCTGGATTCAAGGGCGGCATCGAGATGGATGTACCCCTTCCTGATGGATTGATCTAAAAGAGCCAAGGAGAAGACAATGGCCAATGTCATCGGAAGCTCAGTTGTTATTGACGGCGAGATAAGCGGCGACGAAGACCTGGTGATTCAGGGAACGGTCAAAGGCAAGATCACGCTCAAGGAGAGCCTTTTTGTAGAGGGTTCCGGCGTCGTGGAGGCCGACATAGTAACTCGAAACGTAGAAGTGTCTGGTTCGGTAACCGGAAACATCAATGCTTCGGACAAGGTGGAGCTGAAAACCGACGGTCGCATGGTAGGTGACATCAAAGCACCGAGAATTCTTATTGCCGATGGAGCCACGTTCAAGGGTAACGTGGACATGGACCGCTAGGCAAAGGAGCAGTTCATGGCGGATACCAACACCATTGTCGGTGAAACCATTCTGGTCAAGGGTAACCTGCAGGGTGACGAAGACCTGACGGTCCAGGGAAGAATTGAAGGCTCGTTGAGCCTGACGCGCACGCTAATCATCGAGCAGGGTGGAATCGTCAAGGCCGACGTCTCGGTCAACAACGCCGTGGTCAGCGGAGTAATGGTCGGCAACCTGACTGCTACTGATTCGGTCGAGTTGTCCGAAACCGGGCGCATGGTAGGTGATATCCATGCGCCCCGGGTGATCGTCGTCGAGGGAGCGTTGTTCAAGGGCAAGGTCGATATGGGCAACCTGGAGACGCCCCGCCAGGCGTCCACTCAGGGAGTGGATCACAAGAGACCGTCTTTTGCTCCTCAGCGACCTGCATCCAGGCCCCACAAGGCGCCCAGCGCGCCTGCAGCACCCGCCAAGAAGGCGGCAGCACCGGCCAAGAAGACGGTTACGGTCACTAAAAAGGCTGGCTCGCGCTCGAAGAAAAAAGTCGTGGTCAAACGCAAACGACGCTAGGGTGCATTGGTGAGTGACACGGGCGATCGCCAGCGTCTGCTTCAGTTGTTATGCGAAAAGTCATTTCGCGCGGGCAAAGTCGTTCTGGCTTCCGGCAAGACAAGCGATTTCTACATAGACTGCCGCCAGACGTCTCTCAGCGCAGAAGGTCACCTGCTGATTGGACGCCTGTTATTCAATCTGGTTTGCGAAAAATTCCCAAAGGTTGTAGCTGTCGGCGGTCCAACCCTGGGGGCCGATCCGCTCGTCTCGGCTGTCAGCCTCACCAGCCAGATCGAGGGACACCCGCTCCAGGGCTTTCTGGTGCGCAAGGCGTCCAAAGGGCACGGCACTGGGGCCTGGATAGAAGGCATGGCTAACCTGGCTGCAGGAGACCCGGTAGTCTTACTGGAGGATGTGGTCACGTCCGGAGGATCGGCTTTAGGGGCGCTTGCCAGGGTTGAACAAGCCGGGTTGAATGTCCGGGGTGTAGTTGTCCTGGTAGATCGCCTGGAGGGTGGTCGCCAGGCAATTGAACAGGCGGGGCATGAATTTTACTCGCTTTTCACCCGAAGTGACTTTATACACTAGTCGGCCTATCCACTCTTGACCCTGGCTCGTCAAAGCATATACTTGTCGCACGATGACGCGCCGTATAAATTTATCTAAGATTTTAAGTGTCTGTATTTTTTCTGCCTCGGCCTTCTTTGCCTGCGCGCCGCAGCCCAGCATGCGCGGACCCCAGAAGCTCGACACTAGTTACGAAAAGCAGTTGCGCAGGTGGACGATATCCGGACGGGTAAACTACAGCCTGGACAACATGCTAACGGTTCACGCAACCTATCTGGCTCCGGTTTTCACAGAGGCTTTCGGAGCGCAATACCTGAGAATATTCGGTGCCGATCCAGGACAGGTCGACAGCGACCTGGAAATGATCGCCACCTCGGTTCGCAGAGGCCACGAGTTTTTCATCTTCGCCGATATCCCCAAGGAAGAGTGGAACAACCTGGATGAAAAAGATGCTGTCTGGATAATGACGCTCTGGGGCGGCAAAGACCAGCTTGGTGTCGCGCCGCTGAGCATCCACAAGTTCCGAGGACGCGGGCCGAACTTACGGGCCTTTTTTCCGTTCTCAAATAGCTTCGGTAAGTCATACCTGGTTGTATTCCCGCTAGACCAAACCAATGGCAAGCCCGTGCTCGATCCGGCAGTCGGCGAGCTGACCATCAAGATGGCCAGTGCCTTCGGGAGCGTGTCCTTGACATGGAAGGTGAACCAATGAGCTTCTCCGGCTGGATGGAGAGAATGCGTAAGAAGAAACACCTGCGTGACATTCGGCGTCACCGGAAACATATCAAGAGCAGGTTTGGGCAGGGAGAAGATCGCTACAGGGCAGTGCAGTACTTCAAGGAGTTGGGAGGTCTGGAAGGCTCTCAGGGATTGCTTGAACGCTTCATGGTAAATGTCGAACCCAGTATCAAGGATGAAGAGGAGAAACAGAGCGTCTTCGATATCCTGGTCGGTCTCGGCAATCAAGTAATACCTGCCATTGAAACTTATCTGAATCGTAAAGATTCCGCCAGCGTACCGATAACCTGGCCGCTGAAAGTACTCAGCGCCGTTGCCGAACCGCAGGAAGCTGTCGAGGTCATTAAAAGAGCACTCGAGAACCAGGGCACCAGCTATACCCGTGAGCCTGAGCGCAAGGTGTTGCTGGTTTCGCAACTGGCAGAGTACGACCATCCCGACGTTGTTCCGGCCTTGATTCCATTTCTGCGTGATCACCGTGACGAAGTTCAACTAGAGGCTCTTGCGGCCCTGACCAACAGGCAGGACGAGACGGCTCGCGAGGCGGTATTGGAGCTACTGGTAGAAGAGGAAACACCGGCCAGGCTGCGAGCAGCGATTGCCGAGGCTTTGTCCAAGCTAGGCTGGACGGTCAAGGGCTACAGAAGAAAAGTTGAAGCGGCTCTCCCTGAGGGGCTTCACGTGGATCGTTCAGGCAGGATTAAGGGCCGCTGGAGACACGCAATGGCGGGGGCTGGCGATGAAGAAGGCTGAGCGACTCCTCGACCAGATCGCATTCTTGCTAAACTCCCGTCGGCCGGTGACTTTTAGCGAGATACAGAATGCCTTTCCAGAAGACTACCGTGACGGGCAAGAAGAGGCCATCGCCCGCAAGTTCGAGAGGGACAAGGCCGATATTATCGAATTGGGAGTGCCGCTACGCTACGTACAAGAAGATGAAGCCGACAGCGGTGGATACATAATCGACAGGGAAGGCTACTCGTTGCCGCCTTTAGATCTGGCGCCCGAGGAATTGGCCATGCTGTATTTGGCTGGAATCGCGGTGTTGCAGATGGACGACTCACCGTTCTCGCGAGATCTTGTAATGGCCTTGAACAAGATTGGTTTCGCGATCGGCGAGGGAGATGGTGTCAGGCAGCCTGTACTGCGAAGTATGCCAACAAATAACCTGGGGGATGCCAGTGCATTGAGACGCAAGGAGTACCTGTCTTCTTTACACCGGGCAATAAGCCAGAGGAAGAACACAATTATTTTTTACCATTCACTCTGGAAAAACGAACAAACCAAGCGCACGGTGGATCCCTATGGATTGACCTACGTTCAGGGCAAGTGGTTCCTGGTAGGTTTCTGCCACCTGCGCAAAGCCGTGAGGGTATTTCACGTAGATCGCATCACAGGTCTTGAGGTCAACCGTTTCAAACCCAAGTCTCCTGACTTCGAGTTTCCGAAAGACTTCAGCCTGGCTGAGCACGTAGCCAGGCATCCCTGGGAAATCAGGGCTCACGAACCGCTCGAAGTAATGATGCGTTTCGAGCCGCCCGGTGCTAGTGCGGCGGTGGCTGAATTAGGCAGGTCAGCAGAATGCGTCGAGCAGGACGACGGGGCCATGATTGTGAAATTGTCGGTAACCTTCGCAGATGGCCTGATTCCAACCATGCTCTGGCACCGGCACCGGGCCCGGGTGATGTCACCTCCAGAAATTGTCGACAAGGTCAAGGCCGCTCTTTTGAGAATTTCGGCAGACGAAGCAGCAGGCGGTGCAGTCTGATGGCTGATCTCCATGAGAGATTGCGCACGCTTCTTTTTCTCGTGCCCTATGTGGTCAGGCACCGGGGTGTGCCCATCGAAGACCTGACACGTCGATTGGGAATCTCCGAACAGGAGCTAATGAAGGAAATCGACTTTTTGCTGATGGTCGGCAGGCCGCCGTTTCTACCGAACGACATGATAGACATCTATCACGAGGGAGGCCGGGTTTTCGTAGACCTGCACCAATCTCTGGAGAACCCGCCGGGTTTAACGGTGTTCGAGGCCCTGGCCCTGGCTACAGCGGCTCGCATGTTTACAGATCAAGAATCTATGGGTGAAGCGGCGGTGGCTGTAAAGGTTGCCGTGGACAAGATTGTCGCCTCATTACCGGATGATGCCCGCGGGCTTTTTAACGACTTGGCCGGGCACTTCATGTTGTTGCTGGGTGAGAGTGAAAACAAGTTCTTGTCCACGCTCAAACAAGCGATCGACGAACGCCTGGAAGTAGAGTTGCAATACTACTCGGCCAGCAGGGGAGAGGCTACCAATCGTACCGTGCGACCTTACGGGCTGCATCACCACATGGGTTTGTGGTATTTGGCGGCCTACTGCACAACACGCAAGGCCGAGCGAGTTTTTCGATTGTCGCGGATAACACAGGCCGGGCTGACAGAACGAATTTTCGATCCTCCGGCCGGATTCGACGTTGTCTCGTTCATCAAGAAAAGCTTGACCGTTCCAGATCGAGGCGAAAGCGAGGTAGTTATCAGCTTCGAGCCGGCGGTTGCTCGCTGGGTTCGCGAACACTGGGGTGACGATTATGTCGAACGGACACCAAGCGGCGGAGTTATTGCCAGGTTACATGATATATCCGACGAGTATGTCTTGTCTTATGTAGCCTCGTTCGGAGGGCAAGCGAAGATAGAGGCACCCAAGGAATTACAGATAAAGCTGAAAGAACAGGCGCGGACAGCCCTGGAAGCTTACGCTTCCGGCGTATGATCAGACGAAAACGCGACACAGGAGGATAAGATGCCTACGGAATTCTCTGTAAACAAGCGGGACATTCAATTCGTACTTTACGAACAGCTCAGAGTTGAAGATCTGTGCAAGCTGCAGGCATTTGGTGAATGCAACCGCGAATTGTTCGAAATGGTTATCGACGAGGCAATAAAAATCGGCCTCGAGGTTCTGGCGCCGCTCAACTCTGTGGGTGACCGGCAGGGATTGATTTTCGAAAAAGGCAAGGTCACAATGCCCGAGGGTTTCAAGGAAGCCTTCAAAAAATTCGCCGAGGGTGGTTGGATAGGTATGGTACACAACCCGGACTTCGGCGGGCAAGGCTTGCCGAACGTGCTTAAATTTATGTCCTGGGAGGTATTCGCCGGCGCGAATGTTTCGCTGTTTCTGACCGCCATTCTGGCAGAAGGTGCCTCGCATCTGATCGAGGCCTTTGGTAGCGATGAGCTCAAAAAAATTTATTGCGAAAAAATCTACTCCGGTGAATGGACTGGAACCATGTGCCTGACAGAGCCGGCCGCCGGCTCGGACGTCGGCAATCTCAAGACCAGCGCCAAGAAGAACGGCGATCACTACTTGATAAACGGCAACAAGATCTTCATAAGCGCCGGCGAACACAATATGTCGTCAAACATCATCCACCCGGTGCTGGCCAGAATCGAAGGCGCCCCTCCGGGGACAAAGGGTATTAGCCTGTTCTTGGTGCCGAAGTTTTTAGTGGGCGATGACGGCTCGATCCAAGAGCCCAATGATCTTTCGTGCGGCAATATTGAGCACAAGATGGGTATCAAGGCCTCACCAACCTGCACCATGAATTTCGGCGACGAGGGAAAATGCAAAGGCTGGTTGCTTGGAGAAGAGAACACCGGCATGCGCCAAATGTTTCAGATGATGAACGAGGCCAGGCTGGGTGTGGGTATCCAGGGTTTGGGACTGGCCGCGGCCGGTTACAACAGCGCTCTGGGCTATGCCCAGGAGCGTACCCAGGGGGCCAGCCTGCGCGCAGGAAAAGACCCCCAGGCACCTCGCGCGCCGATAATCGAGCACCCGGACATTCGCCGGATGCTGATGTACATGAAAAGCCTGGTAGACGGCATGCGTTCTTTGATGTATTCGGTGGCACGCTTCGCAGATCTTTCCGAGCATGCTGCTGACGATGCGCAACGCGAAAGTAACGCTCACCTGGTTGAACTGCTGACGCCAATCTGCAAGGCATATGGATCGGATATGGGTTTCAGGGTCAACGAATGCGCCATTCAGGTTTACGGCGGCTACGGCTACTGTCAAGAGTACCCGGTGGAGCAGTACTGCCGTGATCAGAAGATCTCCTCGATCTACGAGGGAACCAACGGCATCCAGGCAATCGATTTGCTTGGGCGCAAGGTGGCCGGAAAGGGAGGGCAGTATTTCAAGGAGTTCATGGCATTGGTTGCCGGCTTCATCGAGAAGAACAAGGACAACCGGGCGACGGGGCCCCTGTGCGCCAAGCTTGGCGTCGCTATGAAACTGCTTATCGAAACCACGCAGGACTTGGGAGCCAAGCTGGGTAAAGATACTGAGGCGGCCTTACTTCAGGCAAGCCCCTACCTGCGAATGTTCGGGCACGTTGTAATTGCCTACTTCCTGCTTGACGCCGCCGTGGTTGCCAGCGACAAGCTCGAAGCCATCTGCGAGGAAAAAGGCGCCGTGGATGACAAGGCACGCGCCGAGTTACTTGGCCAAAACAGCGAGGCTGCCTTCTACCATGCGCGTGTAGCCTCGGCCCGCTTCTTCGTGCACAATATTCTGCCGGAAGTAGGTTCCTTGAAGGAAGCTATCATCTCCGTGGACAAGGCGGCGCTCGAAGTACAGTTTTCTTAAGACTGTTTTTAATAAATGTCTTTTGAGACGGGCACTACTTTACCACGTTCACATCGACTCTGACTTTGAAGACCAGTTTGATACCCACGGCGTCGGGCGGGAGCGGGTTCAACTTGGCATCAACGTCGACCCTCATGTTGCCGGCATTCAGGTAGGGTTTCAAATCGAGTTGGGATTCGACGTTCAAATCGACGCGAGTGCTTCCCGCGACGATGGGATCGGCCCAAGCCAGGCGAGTTGGCTGCATGCCGTCGGCTCCCAGGTTGAATTCCAGTTTCTCGAAAAAAGACAGATCCTTCGTCAAGCCGCCCTGGGTAGTCATTTCGAGCGATCCAGTCAGCACGCGCATTGAGTCGACGTCGTTCGGGTCGACTCCCTGGTCTGACAGGGCGTTATCCAGACTGGAACCGAAGTTGCCAAGGCCTGGTACATTGACGCCGGCCATGCCGACCAGTCCTTCCTCGCTGACGCTGAACTCGACGACATCAAGCCCGCAGGAACAGAAAAACGTAGCCGCGAAGATCGCAAAGATGAAGGATGATAACCGGATCATTATTTGTCACCCTGAGTTGGACAATTGCCTAGAAACCAGTTTGGCAGACCAACAGGTCTGCGGTCAAACGAAAAGGCGGATATACAGGTTTTGGCACAATAAGTCAGTGTTTGACAGTGGTTAGGCTTGGGGCTAGGATAATCCCGTTCGTAGCGCCGGTTTACGTTCCGGCTTGAAGGTATTAGATGCCTGATAGTGCCAAATATAATGAAAAGAGAAGGGCTCCACGAGCTCCTATCGGGATAATTGTTCGCATCGAAACCGAAAGCGGCGGACGGCACTATTATTCTCGCAACCTCAGCGCCAGTGGAGCTTTCCTCTTGGCGGAAGAACCGCTGGACGAGGAAACCCTGGTTGATTTGGAAATGTTTTTGCCTCTGGTCAGTTCGCCGGTCAAAGCGCGCGGCGAAGTCGTCTGGCACCAGCGGCAAGATCCCAGCGGTTTTGCAGTCAAGTTTACCGAGATCAGCGAGGGGGCTCAGAAGCTGATTCGCTGGGTGGTAGAACGCTATCTGGGCAAACCGCAAGGAAAGTAGGCGGCATGCTCCAGCGCAGGACATTTGCAGTCATTCTTGCCTGCTGTGCTTTATTGTTTTCTACGAGTGAAATCCGGGCCGGGGGCTGGGAGTGGCAACGGCCACGAACACATGCTCATGATTTGCTGTCAATCTTTGTAGCCGGCCAGAAGGGCGTTGCGGTGGGCCTGGATGGGGCGGCCGTATACACACTGGATGGCGGCGCAACCTGGCTAGTGGGCGGTGTCTCGGGGCGACCCGACTTACGGTCGTTGGCCATGCTGGATGGCATCAGCGGTTGGGCTGTCGGCAACGGCGGCGTCGTATTGGGTACCAGTGACGCAGGTAAACACTGGCATCCTTTCTGGTCGGGAGTTGACACCGATCTTTACGGTGTCTCGTTCGTGCATCCGCAGGTAGGCTGGATCGCCGGTGACGCGGGAACGGTATTGCACACAATCGATGCCGGGCGGGCCTGGATCTCGCAACAAACACAAGCTTATCAGGATCTGCGGTCGATTAAGTTCGTTGACGGGCTGCAGGGTGCCGCGGTCGGCGAGGGCGGAGCTGTACTGGTGACTGCCGACGGCGGACAGCACTGGACAAGGCTCAGCGGCGACACATACTACACTTTGCGTGACGTGACCCTCACGGATGCCTTTCATATAATTGCGGTCGGCAACAATGGAACGATTACGCTGACAACGGACGGCCAGAGCTTCCAGCGAAATGACAACCTTGCGGATTTGACAATTCGCAACCTGACCTCGGTGGCCCAAGCTGATCCTGCACATGTGGTTGTCGTAGGTGACCAGGGCATTTTGCTTGTCAGCGCTGACGGCGGCCAGAACTGGGAGAAGCGTGAGTCGGGCACTACGGCTGACCTCAAGTCAGTCTGGTTCGAGAACTCCGAGCGGGGCTGGATAAGCGGCGCAGGCGGAATCGTGCTGCGGACAATCGACGCTGGAGCAAACTGGGAATTGCTATCGGATCCACCAGCGCCATGGATCAGGGCAATAGTATTTGCTGACGCACAACACGGCTGGGCGGCAGGAGACCAGGGCGCCATCTGGTCGACATCCGATGGCGGCAACAGCTGGAACCGGCTTGAGTCACCGACCAGCGGACGCATTTCGGCTCTGGCAGCGGTTGACGAGCATCACCTGTGGGCCGTGGGCGCCTCGGAGTTCGGTGGTGGGCGTATACTCGCAAGTGCAGATGGAGGCGCGAGTTGGCAGTTACAGGTCGTAGAGTCGCCTCAGGCTTTTTACGGGATCTACTTTCCCGATGCAACCAATGGTTGGGCGGTTGGATACGCCGGAGTAATCTGGCACACGAGTGACGCTGGGCTGAATTGGGCCGCTCAGCAATCGGCGACTTCCCAGTGGTTGAGAAGTGTCTTCTTCATAGACAGTCAGTCGGGTTTGGCGGTGGGTGATGGAGGTGCGCTGCTTTCGACAAAAGACGGAGGAAGTAGCTGGCAGCTTCTTGCAAGCAACACGCAGAAAGACTTACTGGCAATCGATTTCAGCGACGATCAGCATGGCTGGATAGTCGGCAGGCAGGGTGTCATGCTGGTGAGTTCAGACGCTGGTGCGAGTTGGCAAACGGCTACAACAGTGACTGATGATGATCTGTCAGCAGTATCTTTTCCGACTACTGAAAGGGGTTTTGTGGCAGGTGAGGGAGGGTTGGTGTTGTCGAGCAGGGATGGGGGTTTGACATGGTTCAGGCAGTATGTCCCTTTTTCTCAATCTGTCATGGCAATAGACTTCGTTGATGCCGAGACAGGCTGGGCGGCTGGCGCAGGCGGCGCGATCCTTTTTACTTCAGGCGGAGGATGCGCGCAGCACGACCCGTGCAATGGTCTGGATGATGACTGTGACGGCGAGACGGACGAGGAGTTCAGTCCGTTTGATTGCCGCATCCTTGCCTGCCCGGGAGAGACGCTGTGTTCGGATGGGATCGAGACATGTCCAGCGCCGGAATCGGCCGGAGCGGAGATCTGCGATGGTATAGACAACGATTGCAATGGCCTCGTGGACGATGGAGCGTTGTGCGGCGGCGACATGGTTTGCATCTGCGGAGCATGTGCCCAGGCCTGCCCCGACAAGACCTGCCCCACGCAAGATCGTGTCTGCCGAGGCGGATGGTGTGTATCGCCCTGCTGCGGAGTGCGTTGTGAGGGCAACCAGTCATGTGTGACGGATGGAAGCTGTGCGGACGTCTGCGAGACTCAAGCCATCCAATGTGAGGCGGGCTATGAGTGTCGTATGGGAGAGTGTGTCGAAGAAGATTGTCAGACTGTCGGCCACGAGTGTACCAGCGGAGAGATATGCGTCGGCGACTCCTGTTTATCGGATGCTTGTTACCTAAAGTCGTGCGCCCAGAGCGAATATTGTAGCCAGGGCAATTGCTTGTCCCCGGCCTGCGGTTTTTGCCGGCCTGATGAAATCTGCCTGGACGGGGAGTGCCTGCGCAGCCTGTGCGCCGGGATGTCCTGCGCGGCAGCGGGACAACTGTGTATCGATAACCAGTGCGCGGCCGATCCCTGTGAACAGGTCTACTGTTCTCAGGGTTACATGTGCCGGAAGGGCGTCTGCGTACCGGACGCCTGTCAGCATCTGAGCTGTCCGTTGGGTACTGAGTGCCAGGAGGGCACCTGCGTGATACCGGTCGAAGACCGTGACGGCGGCATAGACGCAGGTCGGGACGCAGGCGACCTCGACGGCGGCGAGGCCGAGGCGGATACCCAGCCTGACGGCGCTGACGGCATTGACGATGGCAACCCGGCCTATGACCTGGACGGAAAGGGGTCTACAGGCTGCGGTTGCAACTCGGGCAGGCGCGGTAATGGCTGGATTTTCATATTGTTGTTATTGCCGCTTTTCTTCCGAAGAGCCCGTTTTTTTAGGACCTATTGTAAAATCCCTGTCGAAGATGTATGAAAAGATAATCTCTGCTGACAGGGGAGGGTTTCATGGTCTTGGCAAAAAAGTTGAAAGCCAAGCAAGATCGTATCGCACAGTGGTTTTTCGACACGCGCCCGATTCTGAACCGCCTGCATCTGGGCCTGGAAGACATTGAGGTAGAGTGGCTGCGGGGAAAACCGGATCCAAAAGGCCCCCTCGAGATTTCTTTCCTCGATATCCGCATGGAGCGGATGATGGCCATGACCGCGGCGGTTACCGCCCTGGGCACCAAACTTTACGGGCGCTTCGGCGAGGGAGATGGGCAGGACAAGTCCTACCTCAACCAGGTTAAAAAAGACGCCGACGCCATTTCCGCCTACGCCATGAGTGAGAGCCTCTGGTTTGCATCACGATACCTACCGGAGAACCACGCCATCATGGTCAGCCTGGGCGAAGGGTTGATGCCAAAATCCGGCGAGACCCAGGAGATGGGTTCGAACCCACAGCTTGGATTCGGCCGCGTCTACGCCCGCCCTCAGGTCGCTCAGTGGCTGGATCAGCGAGTCACGCGCATGCTCAACGAGCCCGACTACCGTTTCGACCAGTTCTATGACGAAGTCAAAAGCGCCGGGTTGACGGTCTGGGGCGCCGCCATAGATACCTTGGAAAATACCTCGCGCTTTGCCATGGGCCGCGACACCGGCCCGATGACCGTACTGCATTTGTTCAACCAGCCCCTGTGCATCTCGCGCCCATACGAGGGCTACATGGGCAGCCTGTTCTTGCCACGGGTAGTGGTTGAGAAAGCCACAGAGCGCTCTGTACTGCTCGATTACAGCTCTCCCCGCGCATTGGTAGTTGAAGCGATTGAAGCCGCCTATCCCGGTATCCAACGCGAGAATATACACGTCTGGACATTGCGGGGTCAGGGCCGTGTGGGCCGGATCGGAAAACTCTGGGAAGAATGGGAGGCGTTGGGAGTACACCTGCTTGACGACGACTGGAAGATGCCCAGCGGAATGAAAGTCTTCACCGAGTCTGGCACTTACGCTCCCAGCTACAGCGTGGGGAACTGGCAGGACGCCGACGGACACACCCATGTCTTCATTTGCGATGGATACGCGGCCTCGGCCGAGGCGATGCAGGCAGTCAGCCTGGCCCCCGTGCTGGGGCTGGATGCCTCGCTGGCTGTCTTCACCTCCCGCTTCGATCTGTCATACAGGCAAGAACAGGCGATCATGAGACTGGATGCGGAAGCCGATGACTTTTCAGAGCGGCTCGAAGCTATAATTGGCAGCAAGCCGGACAATGCCACCAACGATCTGTACCGCCGTCTGATCCGCGAGGCCCGCGACGCCGGGATACAGGTTGGAAAAAGGGTCATTCGTGCCGAGGATTTCTTTCCCGAGAAACGCTGGGAGGTGATCTCTTTGGTGGGCTACATGCAGCCCGACCCGTACACCGGGGCTCCGGGAGTGACGCAGCTGACCGCCAGCACATATCGAGTGACCGTACGCCTGGCCAGTCGCGGTGGCGACAAGCGCATCAGCTTCACGCTCAGATTGATGGAACGTCCCCGGGAAGGGCGCCTGGTTTTCAACCCGCTGCTGATCCGCTTCATCTGGGGCGAAGACTTCCACACCCGGCCGGTAAAGATCTCGGACTCCGGCCGAATTCGGAACGAATTGCAGACGCTGTGTTCGGAGGCGCTGGAATACACTTCCAAGCAAACCATCCGGGTCAACTTCGACCGAATCCCTCCCGAGGTGATTTCCCACGAGGGACAGGAAGTATTGCTGGAAGTGCTCCATTGGTACCAGGAGCATCATCCGATTTGGTTCAAGTGGCTCGAGATCGTCGATCCGAAAAAAGCTTGAAAACCCGCCTCGAGTATTTCGATTAGCTACAATGTAGGGAAACAACCGACCTGGACGACTTTTCGCGGTTGACTGATTTTCCTCAATTACACTAAAGTAAAAACAGAATCTCTTCTTATGGACTTTTCGAGGGCTTGTTCATGACCAGGCTAGCTGCAAACTGCGTTTGTGTTCTTTTTTTCGGGGCAATAAGTGCGGGATGCGGCAGTTCCATCGTCGGGTCCGACGACGCTCAGCCGCGTTGCAACTCCAGTTCGGACTGCGCTGCAGGTTACGTTTGCAGGGACGGCGAGTGCATCGTCGTGCCCGATTGCACAGATCTCGATCATGACGGTTTCTGCGACGTGCGCGAGGGTTGTGTCGAATGCACAGATTGCAACGACAACCGGCCCGATATTTTTCCCGGAGCCGACGAGAACTGTGACGGGGCCGACAACGATTGCGACGGTGATACCGACGAGGGCTGCCCCTGCAACAACGGTGAAGAAAAGCCTTGCGGCACCGAGGTCGGCATCTGTTCCAAGGGCATCTCTAGTTGCTCGGACGGCCAATGGGGCGAATGTCATGGCGGGCGGCAGCCCGAGAACGAAGAGAACTGTACCGACGACCTGGATAACGACTGCAACGGAGCCATAAACGACGGTTGTCCTTGCAACCAGGACGATTCGCGCTCCTGCGGATCGAGTCTCGGAGAGTGCACACCGGGCGTGCAGAACTGCGTTGACGAAGGTGGAGAGTGGCACTGGAGCGGTTGCCAGGGAGGGACACCTTCGATCGACGAGGTATGTGATGACGGATTGGACAACGATTGTGACGGTTCCGTCGACAACGGTTGCCCTTGCGACGCCGACAAGCGCCCCTGCGGGCTCAACGTAGGCATTTGTTATGCCGGCATTCAGAATTGCCACCAGGGTACCTGGGGCGCCTGCGAGGGAGCAGGCATGCCCGAGGACGAAACCTGTGACGGGCTCGACAACGACTGCGATCACCTGACCGACGAGGGCTGCGAATGTCTCGACGGTGTATTCGAGTCCTGCGGCGACGACACCGGAGAGTGCCGGGTCGGCACCCGGACCTGCGCCAAGGGTCACTGGGGGCCGTGCCAGGGAGCCCAGGGCCCGGTCAACGAATTGTGTGACGGAAAGGACAACGACTGCGACGGGCAGATCGACGAAGACTTTCTCGATCTTTTGGAAGGCTGCCAGGTAGGCCTGGGAGTCTGCGCCCGGCCGGGCGTCATGGTCTGCACGCCGGACGGGAGCACAACGGAGTGTTCGCAGAAACAACCGGGGCAAGGTTTTGCCGAGGCCTGCGACGGCCTTGACAACGACTGCGACGGCGAGACGGACGAAGATTTCCCGGGCGTCGGGACAACCTGTTCCAAGGGGCAGGGCCCTTGTTATGCCGAGGGCGTCATGGTCTGCAGCCCAGGAGGCGGCAATCTGGTTTGCAACGCTGAGGATATTCCGCCCAGCGCCGAACTGTGCGACGGCATCGACAACAACTGCGATCTGAACGTGGATGAGAACTTTCCCTATGTCGGCCTGCCCTGCAGCGTCGGAGTCGGCGAGTGCTTCACCCAGGGTCACTACGTATGCTCGGCCGACGGCACCCAGCAGGTATGCGACGCCGTCGCCCCTGCCGGTAGCGCCGAAGATTGCGACGGGCTGGACAACGACTGCGACGGGCGCACGGACGAGGACTGGATCGAGCCCTGCACCGGCCCCTGCGGAGACACCGGATACCGGATCTGCGTCTTGGGCTCTCCCAGCCAGTGTTACGCGCACCAGCCCGAGACGGAAATCTGCGACTACTACGACAATAACTGCGACGGCAACACCGACGAGGGTTTCAGCGGCCTGGGTAACAACTGTGAGGCGGGCCAAGGAGGCTGCCTGAGCCGCGGTTACATCGTCTGCACCGACAACGGCACAGGCACGCGCTGCAACGCCGTGGCCGGGCGGCCCCAGACGGAGGCTTGCAACGATGGTGTCGATAACGACTGTGACAACGACACCGACGGTGACGACAGCGATTGCAGTTGCCGCAACCTGGCAATGAAAGACCTGGCACCGTTGCACCTGGTAGGGGGCGGGCTGGGAATGGTCGTCTTCGGCAGGCGCCGAAAGCGCCGTCGCGGGAGAAAGAAGGAGTGCCGGTCATGAAAAGGCTAAAGGCGATTCTGCCGGCCGTTGTGCTGGCTTTTTGCGTGCTTTGCGCCGCCAGACCTGCAATAGCACAGCCTGCCTGCGAGAAGCCCAACATGATGATCGTCCTCGATCGCTCGGGCAGCATGCAGGGCACCAAGTGGACCCAGGCCCAAAACGCCGTGCAGTTTGTGCTTAACAACTACGGTAACAAATTGCGCTTCGGGCTCGACATGTTCCCTTCGGACAACGACTGCGGCGCCGGTAGCATTCAGGTCGACGTGGGTGATAATACCGCGGCCGCAATCACCAGTGCCATGAGTTCGGCCGGGGCGGACGGCAATACACCGATGGCGGCTACATTAATGGGACTCAATCAGTACCGCCTTCTGAAAGATCCCGACCGGCGTAACTTCGTCATGCTGGTAAGCGACGGTGACGACACCTGCGCCGACAACTCGAGCAGCGACCCGGTTGCCGCTACCCAGGATCTCTACACCACCGGCATCAGGACGTTCGTGATCGGCTTCGGCAGCGGGGCGAACCCGACGGTGCTCAACAACATCGCGTCCGCCGGGCATACCGGCGGCTACCACCAGGCCGACAACCAGGCCGACCTGCAGAATGCAATGGACCAGATCATTAACGAGGCGCTGGTGGAATTGTGCGACGACAAGGACAACGATTGCGACGCTCAGATCGACGAGGATTGGCCCTTGAAGGGCACGCCCTGCGAGATCGTCCAGGGCGGTTGCACCGGCCAGGGCGTCTACGTCTGCAACGCCAGCCAGGACGGCGTCATATGCAATGCCCAGATCGTGGCTACGCCCGAGGTTTGCGACGGGCTGGACAACGACTGCGACGGCACCGTGGACAACGGCTTTCCCGACCAGGACGGCGACGGTTACAACCAGTGTTCCGACTGTTGCGATACCGGCAACGAGTCGATGTCCGGTTGTTCGGCGGCCACGGCCTCGGCCATAAATCCAGGGGCCACCGAGGTATGCAACGGCTGGGACGACAACTGCAACCTGTCGGTTGACGAGAGTTTCCCGGGCATGGGAGACGACTGCGGCGTCGACAGCGGGGGAGAACAACCCCCTTATTACACCGACGAGGGAGAGTGCCGGCCGGGTGACAAGATGTGCATCGGAGGTTCGATCGAATGCATCGGCGAGGTGAATCCCATGCCGGAGATCAACTGCGACGGGCTGGACAACGACTGCGACGGCGTTACCGATATGATCGGAGTCGAGATATGCGACGACGGCATCGATAACGACTGCGACGGCTTGACCGATCTCTGGGACGACGACTGCGGCAGTTGTTTTCCCGGGCAGCAGAAGCAGTGTGGAACCTCTGAGGGCGACTGTGAGATGGGTGTGTCGATCTGCGACCAGGACGGCGTATGGGGCCCGTGCGAAGGCGGTTACCAGGGTTCGGAAGAAGTCTGCGACGGGCGCGACAACGACTGCGACGGCTTGACGGACGAGAATGCCACGCAGGAGATCTGCGACGACGGCATCGACAACGACTGCGACGGATTGACGGACGGCCAGGACGACGAGTGCGGCGAGTGCAACCCGGGTGACAGCAAGGAGTGCGGTGTGGATACCGGCGAGTGCAGAAAAGGCACCCAGGTATGCACACCCCAGGGACGTTGGTCGGACTGCGCGGGCGAAATCAGACCTGAGCCAGAGATGTGCAACTCGCTGGACGACGATTGCGACGGAATCACCGACGAAGGCAGCCTTTGCCAGGGTTATGACATCTGCCTGTGCGGAGAATGCGCTTCGCCCTGCAGCTCGGGCGAATGCCCGGCCGGCAGCCTGACCTGTCTCGACGGCTGGTGCGTATCCGATGCCTGCTGCGGTGTGCATTGTCAGGCCGGAAAGGAATGCAATTCGCACGGCGTTTGCATCGACGTCTGCATCGAGCAACAGATTGAATGCCAGCCGGAGGAAGATTGCCGCATGGGAATCTGCGTGCCGGCGGATTGCTTCACCCCCGGGCACGAGTGCCAGGCGGGCGATCACTGCATCGAGGGCGCCTGTGTGCCCGACCCATGCAGCGGCATCGACTGCGATGCGCAGTCATGGTGCCACGAAGGGGATTGTCTGCCGATAGCCTGTGCGGATTGCAGTCCCGATCAAGTATGCGCGGAAGGCGCCTGTGTCGATAGCCTGTGCGCCGGGCGTAACTGCCAGGCCGGGCAGGTGTGCATTGATGGAGATTGCGCCCTGGATCCCTGCCAGGGGGTTTACTGCCCGGTGGGGACCGTTTGCAGCGATGGAAGCTGCGCAGGCGATTCCTGCCAGGGCGTCGAGTGCCCGGACGGCAGCGAATGCAGCCAGGGCTACTGCGTCGCCCTGGAGGAAGAGCCGGATGGAGGCGTGGACGCTGGAACGGATGCCGGAGCCGACGCCGGTAATGACGCGGGAGCGGATCAAGGCGGCAATTCGGACGAAGGGCCGCCGCTGGACGGGGGAGCCGATACGGGCCCTGCCTCTGATTCGGGCGGTCCGGGATCGGAAGGCTGCGGTTGCTCGCACGGCCGGCGCGGCAGCGGGGCAGGCTTGCTGCTGGTGCTTCTTCTTCTAGCGGGAACGCAGAGAAAACGAGACTTCAGGCTTCCTCGGCCTTGAGACGCTTCAGCAACTCGACGAAACCGTGCGGCGAGAAGAACATGTAATCGCAGTCGCCGAAAGAAACGATATTGCCGTCGCGGATGTAGACCGGTTCTCCCGATTCGACACCCTGGCCGTTTAGGAAAGTTCCGTTGGTCGAACCCGCATCGCCAAGCTTGTAGGCCTTCTTTTCATCGTCCAGCATCAAAAAAGCATGGCGTTTGGAAACTGTCGAATGATCGATCGAGAAATCACGCTCGGTGCTGCGCCCGACCAGCAGCTTGGCCGGATAATTCGAACCGAGTGACGCATTAGGCGGCAACACCTTGAATTGCTTGATTTCTTTGCCGCTTCCGGCGATATGCGCACCCTCTCCCCGATCGGCCATGCGCGTATGGTAGGTCGAGAAACCGCCCGCGGCGTGCTTCTCGGGGTAAAGCAAAAAGGGGTGATTGAAGCGTCCAAGAAACGCCTCTTCGCCCTCGCTCATAAAAAATTCCAGATAATGCTGGACGATTTCCATGGTGATCGCTCTCCAAGGCACTTGAGATGGCAACATCTCCACAATTGAGCCAACTAATTGCTATGGCGTCAACGACAACAAGTATCGGCCTTGTCCCGCGCATTTTGCGGGGCTTGACCATGCGACAACAGCAAAAGACTATCGCAGGACGCGGGCGGCAATCAATATATTATTTTCCGCGCACGGCTGCCGTTGACAGGCACGGGTGCGAGGGTATAATTCAGTCTGTGTGCCGCCATGGGGAGCCAAAGATGTTGAAATACAAGGTAGTAGAAATAAGCGTGGTCACCGACGAGGATCTCGAGAAGGTTATCAACGAGTGGGTTTCACAAGGCTGGATCTTTGACGGAATTCAGTTCGCCATGCGTGACTCGTCCAAGAGACCAGCCATGGCCTTCGTTCTCTTCACTCGCAGCGATCTCAATTCCGATCAACAAGAGGGCGCGTAACATGGCGATTCTACAGGTTGCGGGCCTGGGTCAAGCGGTCTTGCGCCGTAAGGCTGTAAAGGTCGATCCGGCCGTAATTGAAACTCCCGCTTTTCAGGAATTCGCAAACTGCCTGCTAGAGAGCATGATGTTTCACCAGGGTGTGGGTCTGGCCGCTCCCCAGGTGTTTCAGTCAATCAGGGTATTTGCTTTCTGGGTGCCGCCCGAACTGGATGAGGGCAATGAAGGTGTCGAACCTATGGTACTCGTGAATCCCGAACTGGAAGAGATGTCCGCCGAAACCGAAGAAGGCTGGGAAGGCTGCCTGTCACTGAGAGATCTTCGCGGTGTTGTTCCGCGACATACCTCGTTGCTCTTGCGTGCGCTAGATATCAAAGGAAAACCGATTGAAAAGCGTTATCAGGGTTATCCGGCCAGGGTGCTGCAACATGAATTCGATCACCTGAACGGGATTGTCTTCGTCGATCGCATGCCGGATCTTTCCAGCCTGGGCTTCGAAAGAGAAATCACCCGTGGTGCAGAGGATGATGACTGAAAGCGGCGCCTCTTTTGCCCGCCGCGTGCGCGACGATCCCGGTCTGATCGATACCCTGCACGCGCGTGCCCGCATCCTTGCGGCGATACGATCTTTCTTCGCTTCCCGCGACTTCGTCGAAGTGACTACTCCCTGCCTGGCGCTGACGGCGGATCCGGCCCTGCATCTCGACAGTTTCAGCACCAGACTTCGACTCGCAGGCGCGCCTGACAGGACGCTTTTCCTGCCCACCTCGCCCGAGTTCCACATGAAGCGCATGCTGACGGGAGGAATGGAACGCATCTTCCAGATCGGCCCGTTTTTCAGGAACGCTGAACTGACGACGCAGCATAACCCGGAGTTTACCGGCCTCGAGTGGTACCAGGTTGGCTGCACCGTCGAACAAATGATGGACTTTACCGAAGATCTCGTTCGTATGGTCGCCAAGATTGCTTCGTCTGGCCAATTTTCGAATGCGGCCTTCGGGCGTTACACAGTGCTTGGTGCAATATGCGAACTTGGCGGGATCGAACTGCCCGAGGATTTCAACGAGAACGAAACCCGCGCCGTTCTCGATCGCGCCGGGGTAACGACGGCGCCCGATGACAGTCTCGACGATCTGATTAACCGGGTATTGATCGAACGTGTGGAGGATAAGCTCAAGGCCATCGGTCCTGTTTTCCTGTGCGATTATCCGGCGCAAATGGCAGCACTGGCCAGGCTGAAACGCAATCAGCCGTGGTTGGCGGAGAGGTTCGAGCTGTATGCGGGCGGGTTGGAACTATGTAACGGCTACGGCGAGTTGACCGACGCACGCGAACAGCGCGACAGGTTCGACGTGCAACGTGCCGCAAGGAGCAGGTTAGGACGACAAGTGCCCGATCTGGACGAGAGATTTCTGGCGGCCTTGGAAGAAGGATTGCCGCAATGTTCAGGTTGCGCGCTGGGCGTCGACAGACTGGTGATGTTTGTGTGCGCCAAAGAATCGATTGAGCAGGTAATGGCCTTTCCGCTGGCCCGGGAACTGGATCTCAGCGACTCTTGAGCTGAATATCCAGACTGCCCTCTACCGGCTGGTTGCTGGTCAGCGAAAACTTCGTAAAAGTTACGCCTCCGCCCACGATGTCGGCGGTCGTGTGCCGGCTTGTCTCATAACCATCGTTGTCTATGTCAATCAGATCGAATGTACCGTCGGCCACGCCTGTTGCGCCGAATTTCACCTCCTGGTTCAGAGGCGGATCGGTCGGCAATTCGAAAGACAGGCCGTTCAGCAGGTTCGATGTCAGCACGCCGTATATTTCCAATGTCACTATTCCCTGACCGGAGTCGAACTGAACCTGGCCGCCGATGTTCATGAAAAAACCCTTACCGTCCAGCTTTCCGCTGACGTCAACGTTGCCGGTATTCGAGTTCATGCGCAGCTCAAATGTGCCGGTGGCCCGGTTGGCGTCCGGATCGATGAAAAGACATGTTCCGTCGGGTTGGCACGTCTTGGGAGCCGTACAATCATCGTTGCTTGTGCACTCGGGTCCGGAATCCTGACTGCTTGATCCTTCGTTGAGACAGCCTTGGAATATAAACATAAGAGTTATGAGCAAATAAGAGTTTCTGTATACTTTCATGTAGACCTATCCTCCCTGTTCATCGACAATGCCACTCTACCAGTTCGGGCACTATATTCGCAAGGTCGCTTCGAGCCTGACGCCGGAGAACGGCGGAAATATTCGACAACTTCCATTGACACACTTTGGGCCCCCGTGCAGTTGACCCGCAAGGAGCTTGACTACCACCAGATCCTCGATGTTGACGGTCAATCCACCTGCCAGAAAAACCTGTCTGATGGGTGAACCGCCGGATGGCTTGAAAAAGACGTCGAGTTTTCGACTGCCGGAAAGTTCTGTATCGTATCCTACAATCAGACTGACGGACAGCCAGGGTGACCAGGAGTAGCCAAGAGTCCACTCACCTTTCAGATATTCGCTTGTATGATCGAGAGCCAGAACACGATGATGTCCCCACCAGTTGTTGCCGTGCAGATCCAGGCTGTGACGGGCAGATAGAGGAAGCTTGACAGAGGCATTCAGGTATACGAGTTGCAGTGAGTCTCCCCCCAACTCGAGAGGGGTTTCTTCACGCAGCCCCGCATCAAGACTTGCAAGACCACGACCAAGAAATTCTTGTTCGGCTCCCAGGCTGGTATTGTATACCCACCATTTTTCCCCGGAGGTGAAGGTATCTCTGGCCACAAAACCGGCGTAGGAGGCAAAAAGCAGCGTGTCGCCGCCGGCCGGACGCCAATCGACACGCAGACGTGCGCCTGTCACATCGCGGTTATTGCGCACTTCCATGTCCTCCGGTTCGAGTGTCGGAGGCCGGATGTAATCGATGCGTGTTTTCAAATAGTCGCCGCCGTCAGTAACAGTGTACAACTCGTAGTCGTCGTAGTGTTTCACTTCGGCGGTTAAGGTCCAGTTGCCGAAATAGGCGTTGCTCCCGAAGAAGAATGCCTGCCCGTTTTCCTGAGGCAGATCCGCCAATGAGAAACTCTTGTGCATCCAGTCGAACTCGGCGTAAAGATCGGCCCACTCGAGAAGGTTGTTTGCCTGAAGGCTGGCTCCGCCGACGAAAGCGCGCCGCGGGAGTATCGACGTGTCTATCTGCGCCTCGGCCTCGGCGTTGCGCCCGAAAGGATCGAAAAACACGCCTAGACCGTGAACACCAAGGTTTACCGCATTTTTGATCTTCCATTCGGCGCGCAGACCCGCCAGTACGTCTGTTTTCAGCGCAAAGTAGTCTGAGATCGTCTTCTCGCTGACCCCGTCGGTGTTGGTCGGATTGACCAGGCCGCCGAGTGCAAGCAACTCCAGCTCACCCAGTCGGGCCGTGACTTTTCCTCCCATCAATGTGGTGTCTTCGGCCAACTGGTCGGTCTTTCTGATCCTGAGAGCGATTCCCCGCCCGAATGAGCCGTAAACGTCGCCGAGTGTGACCTGGAGGTTTCTGCCATGGTAGGCGGCCGACCATTTTTCCGGAGCGTATCTGTCGAGGTAAGCAGGAGAAGCGCCGGCGGGCTCGGAGATGAAGGTCGATGTGTCGATCCGTAGCGAAAATGTAAAATCGGCCACTGCCAGCTTGAGGTTGAGGCGATTGCGTATGTCGAAGTAGTCGTCATTGTACTCGTCACTGTCGAAGTTATCGGCATGGTAATCGCTGACCATCGTCTCGGCAATCTCGAAAGAGACCTGCTGGTCCGTCCAGGGAAATGTAAAATCGAAGGCACCCGCGGGTGAGGCACAGGACATGAGCACAATAAACTGTGTGATTATGAGGCGCGTGCGCATGGAGACTATCGGGACAGCAGCTTGCTTATTTTTTCTTCGATCAATTGCTCGTCTCCGATGCGGTAACCCTTGTGGGTATAAGCTATCCTGCCGCGGCGATCGAATAAGACCCCGAAAGGCAGGCTCATGGTCGGATTGAAGCGATTGGCCACCTCGGTGTCCTGATCAAGCAGGACCGGAAAACGATAACGATAGCGATGAACCTGGCGGCGGACAGTGTTTTCCAAGTCGGAAGGATCGACGGCGACGCTGACCAGTTCGAAGCCTTTGTCGTGCTGACGTTCCCAGATCTTTTGAAGCTGCGGCAATTCGCTGCGGCACGGCTCGCACCAGCTGGCCCAGAACGACAGGTAGACCACCTTGTTTCTGTAATCGCTCAGGCGGACAGTCTTGCCCGAAAGATCCGGCAGTCTGAAATCACCTGCTACGCCCTTGGTCGTGGCAGGCCGACTATCTGGTTTTAGCTGGGCGGTCGGGCATGCTGACAGGACTGCGAAAAGTACTACCGCTATCAAGAACGTTGCCAGGCGCTGGGCGCGGAACATGATCAGATCAATCCTGCTCTGAAAGAACTGCTTCGATATTGCCCTCGAGAACATCTGGGATGACGCCCTCGACTTTATAGCGGATGACCATGTTGTTGTCTATGAGCATATTTAAAGGCGTGCCGGCCTGGGTAGGTCGGAAAAACTGTCCCATCACGGCGGCGCCGGGGTCGACCGCAAGCGTGAAAGTCATATTGTAACGATCGCGGTATGTACAGGTATAGTCCATCAGCGCTTGTTTTTCCGAGCCTCCATCTTCATCTTCAAACATCACAAGCAAGATCCTGAAACCCTGGTCCTTGTATTTCTGGTATAGGCCGGCCTCCATAGTAGTTGCCTGGCTTTTGCAAACTGAGCACCAGCCTGCATGCACCGTGATCAGTGTCGCCTTGGCATCCAGGAAGTTCGCAGCGTAAATAGCCCTGCTGTTAGCGCCACCCGTACCGCAGAGTACCTCGTCAAGCCGGAAGTTTTCGATAGTGTCTCCGTAGTCGGTGCCATAAGGCGGAGGAGGGTAGTTAGTGTTGTTCCCGTCCTGGTCCCCGGCATCCTTGTCCGTGCCCCCTGTCTCCCAGGCACATCCGGACACCGAAATCATAAGCGCAATCAAGCAATACATCGTATTTGTGCGAAGCATGGCATCTCCCTTGAGTCCAACTTATATAATCGAACTAACGCTCAAAATGGTCAAGTAAAGAAAAAGAGGCTTTCCATCGAGGGCGGCTAACCATACATGATTTCTGTAACTTTTCAGTAAAACTTGACAAAATATTCCCGCCGGATAGATTAGGTATCGGGTTCTTATTAGGACCCAGGCCTGGGATTGTCGTTCCCCCCCCGCGACGTCCCGGGCCTTTTTGATCAACCGGTTACCATGTTCGTACTTGTCATATTGCCAGATAGGTTGACAGTCATGACAGGATTTGGTCTAATGCCGCTCGCATAACCATGTGATTTGAAGGAGAATTTATGGGTATGAGGCTTGGCAAGCTGATCCGCAACAAGGATCTGCAGGCACTTCTTCTGCTCACTCTGCTGGTGTCTGCCTTGTACTTGCCGCGGCTCGGCTCGTATGCCTTCTGGGACCCCTGGGAGTCGCATTACGCGCAGGTTGCCAAAGAGATGGGGGATCACGGCAGCTGGATGGACACCTGGTACCGGGGCCAGAACAGGTGGTGGTCTAAGCCGATCTTGCCGCTGTGGTTGTTGAGAACCTCCTTTACGGTCTTTGGTGTTCACGATCCATCCAGCCCCTGGCTGCATTTCGCAGGCCGCCTGCCCATATTTCTGATGGCATTATTGGGCATATTACTGACTTATGGATGGGTATCGCGCCTTTTCTCCAGACGGGCGGGTATTTACTCGGCCCTGGTGCTTTTGACATGTCCGATGTATGCCTTGCTTGCCCACCAGTTGATGTTCGATCTGCCGTTCGTGGCTCTTTGCTCTCCGGCCATGGGCTACTACTTTCTGGCCAGATCCGAGCAAGGCAAGCCAAGGCATTTATTCGCTTTCTACATTCTGACCGGTTTTGCCTTTCTCTCCAAGTGGCTACTCGCCTTCTTCATCCCGGCGGGAATAATCTTCGCCTTCCTCGTGCTGCGCTGGGACAGCGGATTCTTCAGACGAGTGGGGAGAACCGCATGGATTGGAACCGGATTATTCATGGCGGCCTGCGCCGCCTACTTCTTCTTGTCTGTTGAAGATCCGGCCTTCGCCGGCATGCTATGCGTAATCGCATTGTCGCTGATATTGATATTTTTAATGGGTCGGGACGCGACGACCTTGATGGGCGCTGAACCGCGAAAAAACTGGATCGGCTTCGGGGCGCTGTTGGCCGTGATCCTTCCCTGGCACATCTTCATGATCGCAAAGCACGGTTGGCCGTTCGTACGTGAGGCGGTGATCTATCATCATTTCGACAGGGCCGCCGGCACCATCGGCAAGCAGGAAGGCACCTTCGACGTTTTTTTCAAGCAGTTGGCGTTTGCCACCTACCCGTGGGTTTGCCTGTTGCCGATGGCATTCATCAGGATCATCCGTTGGAAACCAACTGATTTCGAGGGCAGCGGCAAGAAAAACTTGATGGTGCTGCTGGCAGCGATCGTGCCCTGGGCGGCTTTCAGTCTGTTTCAGACCAAATTTCACCATTACATCTTCCCGGTTGTGCCCTTTCTGGCGGTGATGGTAGGCGTTTATCTGGCCCGCGCCCGCGAAGATGCTGATCGCGCAGAGATGCGCCTGCTGGTCATGCTGGCGATACCCGTGGGCGCGGTCATGCTCCTGGACATCCTGCACAACTATAAGTGGTTCATCAACATGTTCGACTACTACTACGGGTGGCCGATGCCGAGGAGTCTGGATCCTTATCCCTTTTTCGGAGTGATAGGCGGAGCCTGGCTGCTCATCATGGCCTGGCTGTTTTTCCGCCGAAATATTGGAAGCACTGCCTTCGGCGCGATGTTTGCCGTATCCGCCACGACATGCGTATTTCTGACCGCCTGGATCATGCCGCAGGTAACACCGACTTTCACCCAGGAGCCTCTCTACCGAGCATACATGAAGGAATGCGACGGCAAGGCGCCCATCGCGCAATACAACGGCTGGTTGAGCCGCAGCGTCTCTTTCTATTTCGACAACAAGGCCGTAGATCTTTCAAAGTCCGACCAACCGAACGTCGACAAGGCCATCGAGTTTTTATCCCGCCCGGTGAGGAGCTTTTTGATCCTCGGGGCTGGCTTCGGCCGGGATTGCAAGTCGTTGCTGGCCAGTCTCAGACCGGAGGTAAAAAAGAGGCTTGGAAAATCTCTTTACGTTGTGTTCGACGACCACCCTTTCAGCTGCCTGTGCTCGACCGAACGAGATCCGGCAGGACAGAAAAAGGTCGCGGCCAGCGTTTTAACGACTGTTCCAGACGGAGTTCACAAGACCAACGTGGATTTCGACGGCAAGATTGAGTTGCTGGGCTGGAAGTTGTCGAAGCCCGAGGTGGAAAAAGGAGAAAAATTCACAATTTCATACTTCTTCAAGTGCAAGGCTCCTGTGGGCGACGACTGGTTGGTGTTCATTCACGGCGACGGACCTCAGGGCGGCGCACACCGCGTTTTCGGAGACCATGCGCCGATGAGCGGACTCTACCCGACCAGCGAATGGAAAGCGGGAGAGATAATCGAAGACGATTATGAAATGACTGTTCCGGCCAACTATCCTTACCAGAGCTTCACCCTCTGGATGGGCCTCTGGAACGGACCCCGGCGCCTGCCTGTGACCCAGAAGTATCAGCATGACGGCAACAACCGTGTGCGTACGGCCTTTGTCCGCGTAAAATAGAAGCTCTATTCAGGTAGACTGTAGTCCAGCAAGAAACGTTCGCACAGTTCCTGGATAGGATCTTGTGAGAGCTTGCTGATGACTTCGCCCAGATGCCGGGTATTCGGAGTTTCTCCACGCTCGTTAGCCAGCCGCGTGGCCAGGCCGAGCGCATCTTCGAGCAGTGCGGCCTCACGCCGGTCGCGTGGAACTCCGCCTCCGGCGCGACGTGGCCGCAGGGTGTTCTCGAGCATCTTTATGAAAACCGTCTTGTCGACGGCGTATCTTGAAAGCCATCTGTCGAACTCGGACGGATCCAGCGTGCGCGTGGCCCACAAGAAGTGATATATACCGATCGATCTGAATCCACGACGCTTCGATTCCTGCCTGGCTGATTCGTGGATCTGCTTTAAGGTGACTCCCATCCTGTCTCTCCGACCCCCTCCCGCTCAAATTCAGATAAACTCCCGGCTCAAACCGGGATTGACCTCAGAACTGCCCAACTCCTGTCTTGCAATTTTGTTGCCCTGACCGCTCAATGTTGCCGCACTCAGATGAGAGTTATAACAAGACGGGCAAAAGCTCAGGCTGACTGATATACGAGTCGTGAGCTTGGCGACCTCTTTCTGAGCGGCGCGATGCTCGTCGAGGATACGCTTGAAGGGCTCGAGCTTTCCCTCTTGCGCGTATTTTCTGAGTTCTTCGAGTGAAAGCATGCCCTGACTCCAGGCGCTTTCCTGGGCCTTGTCAAACTCGGCCTTGGCATCCAGATCCTTTTTCTTGATTTTCTTTGGAGGCGCTCCAGCCGGTAAAAGCCCCAGGGATTTTGTGCGCATGTAACGCTGGCAAGACTGGCAGTAGGGTTTTGCCTTGAGGATCAGAGGAACAATCAAGCCGCCCAACCCGAAGCCGGCGATCTCGAGACAGCGCCACAAGTAACCCCAGGCGCCCAGAGGCGACCCCGCTGAACCATCTTTCTGAGTCCAGGCGAACGAACGTGTCGTCTCGTCGAAGAACTCCAAGAAACCAACTTCACTTGCGTCGGGATATTTCGCAAGCAAGTGCTTGAACTGGATGTACTGGGCCAGAAAATAGGCCAGCACTTGCAGGAATATGACAACCCACAGCAAGCTGCGCGAGATACGAACGCCCGTAACCCATGAGGCAATTCCGTAACCGCTGCCGGCCACCAGGCCGACCAGCACTGCGCCTATGGGTATGATATAGTAGCCGTACCAGCTCATGATGTTGAAGCTGTCGCTTGCCTGATTTGCGGCCCAAACGCCGAACAGCGCTAAAGCCGTAGTGATCAAACCGGCCACAATTACCGGGATGGCGGTTCGGTCACCGGACGGCACGAGAGGCGGCGCAATCTCTTCCATAACGACCTCCAATAGTATACCTGCCAGAGGCCTTTTACCAGAGCAGCCGCTGATTGACAAGATTACAGGCGCGGACGTAGACTTTTGCAATGACAAGGACGATGAAGATACTGGTCGTGGACGATGATTCGGCCGCACGTAAGAAAACCATCAAAACCCTGAAGGATGCCGGTTACGCGACGATCGAGGGTCAAGACGGTCAGCAGGCTTTGAGTTTGGTAAAGGAGGAGTCGCCCGATCTGCTCATCATGGACATCGAGATGCCCCGTATGAGCGGACACCAGGCATGCAGGATCATTAAAGGCAGCAAGGGTTTCCCCTTTTTCCCGATCATTTTAGTGACGGCACGCAGTGACCTGCAAACAAAGGTCGAAGGCCTTGAAATGGGCGCCGACGACTACCTGATGAAGCCGCTCAACAAGCTGGAATTACTTGCGCGGGTCAAGTCGATGTTGAGACTGAAGACACTCCAGGACGACCTGATCGCCACAAACAAGAAACTGCAGGGAATAAACGATCGCCTGCAGGAACTCTCGATGACCGACCCATTGATGGAGATCTGCAACCGGCTCTATTTCGAAAAGCGAATCGTTTACGAGTTTCAACGGGCCGAACGTTACAGAACACCGTTGGCGCTGCTGATGCTCGATCTCGATCATTTCAAGAATGTCAACGACACTTATGGTCACCTTTACGGCGACTACGTTCTGAAACACACGGCTGAGGTGTTAACGGCTAGCGTACGCCAGGTTGACATTGTCGCCCGCTACGGAGGTGAAGAGATCGTCGTGGCCTGCCCTGAAACTGACGGGCAGCAGTCCTTGATTGTGGCCAACAGAATACGCCGAAACGTCGACGAGGCCGTCTACTCGCATGAGGGCGTCGAATCTCATGTTACCGTGAGTATTGGTGTGGCCGTCTGCCCCGATGCCAATATCAAGACCGCCGAGGAACTTCTGAACAAGGCCGATGAGGCGCTCTATGTCGCCAAGGAAGAAGGCAGGAACTGCGTTCGAACAGCCTTCGAAGAAGAGTTCGAGTAGAAAGACTCACCACTAAGGGTCATTTTGGATCGGCGCAACACCTGAAGCCCAGGTCGTCGCGCCGGGTTCCGGGCGAGGCGCTTGAGCGGCTGGCACACCTTGTTGCCCAGTTGGGGCGCGTGGCCGAACCTCCCTTGTAGGTGCGGGCGCCTGCACCTGGGGAATATGGTGTGGCAGTCCACTCGCTGACGTTTCCACTCATGTCGAAGACGCCAAAAGGGCTCCTGCAGCGCGGAAAACCGCCGCAGTTACCGATTGTGCGATCTTCTCCGGAAGCTTTCTCGGTGTTACAGCCGTCCGGATTCCACTTGTTGCCATACGGGAAACGACGATTGGTCTTTCCCTTGCAGGCATATTCCCATTCGAGCTCGCTACACAGGCGTTTTCCACGTTTACGGCACAACTTGTTAGCCTGATTCCATGAAACCCCTACTGTTGGCTTCCTTCCGGGGCCGTTGGGGAACTCGTATCGGTCTATGCAAAAAGATTTGCTTTGTACCGTATGTAACTTGGATTCTCCGAAGTTGCGCATCGGATCGTTAGTTGCGCTACCGATGTACGACGTGCCGCCCTGAACGAAAACCATTCCCGGCCGACATTTTCCTTTTGCCGCAGGCGCAGTCTCGATGGCCGCAACCACTTTCTCTTTGGCAGGATGCGGTATTTCGGCAGGCGCTTGTTTGCTGCCGCCGACCTCGGGCACTTCCTCCACCTTGGGCATACTGGCGCTCGCCTTTTTCCGGGCCTCGGCCAGCTTGCGGGCCTTCTCCTGCTTGCGCGCTTCTTCCTCCCGGCGCTTTCTCTCGGCTTCTTGTCGGGCGAACTCAGCGCGCCTCTCCGCGGCCGCTTTCTGGCGATCGACCTTTTTCGATGCAGCCTTTGCCTTGTGCGGTGACACGAGTTTCTTTTTCTGAATCTCTTTTTTACGCGCTGCCTCGGCAGCGGCAATCTTAGCTTCATTTTCCTTGCGGGCAAGTTCTGCCTTCTTCTTGTCCTCTTCCGCTTTTCTCTTTTCCCGGGCAAGTTGTTCGGCGGCAGCGCTGGAAACCACCGCCGTCTTCTCCGTCTCTACCGGTTTAGGCAGCGTTTTCTCCACGGGCACCGTTTTTTCCGGTTGTCTGCCCGCCGACGGCGAAGCTGTTTGATTGCCGTTCACGTCGGCAACAACCGGCCCCGAGGGAACGCCCGCCCGGGCCGGAAGGGTTTTTCCAGCGACCGCCAAATGCGCCTGGGCACGAGCCAACTCCGTCTGCGCCCTGAGGTAATCAACCAGAAAATACACGCCAACGCCGACTATCAAAAGTAAAACAGTCAAAAATATATAGGTAGGTGCCCTGGTCGGTCGCGGCATCGGCGGTTGAGAAACAAACGATGGTGGAAACGGGGGTTGGCTGAACGATCCGTATGACTGGACAGCTGGAGTTGGCACAATGGGCCGGGACGGCGGAACCGAACGCCCGGGGCGCGGAGGCTGAGACATTCCGGGTCGATTTAGAATTTTGACCTTGCCGGATTCACCTTCTTCCATTTTCTCTGCCGGAACTTCTCGTGCACCGGGTTCTAACAGATCTCCGGCCATGCCTACCGGACGGGCAACCCGCAGCTCGGAATTGGGTGCCAGCGAAGGATGCGGAGGTGTACTGGCAACCAGAGTTTCACCCTCGTCCAACTCATCTTCAACGTCGTCGACGAAATCCCCTTCAAAATCGTCATCCATGAACTCATCCGGCTCATCGAGAGGTTGTGGTTCGGCCGCGATATCCTCAATCAAATCATCATCGCTGACCGTTTCGACAGCATCTACCGGGGAATCCATCTGGGCTGCGAGTTCTTCATCCGGCATAGTCTCGGCATTGACCACCGTTGGAGGGTAATTATCGTTATCCTCCAAACCTGAAGAGACGCCCTTATGGGAGGTGCTTTTCTCAGAAACCGGGCCATCTTTCTTTTTGGCCTTGCGCGAGGGAGCCGGCCGGGGAGGGACACTTTGGGCTTGTTTTCGCGCCGGACCGCTGCCGGCGGTGTGCAGATCTTCGAAAAAGTCACGAGCACTACGGTGGCGCCTGGAGGGATTCTCGTTCAGTGCCTTGACAAGAATGGCCTGCCAGATTTCCTGTCCCTCGGCAAGCTTAGGTAAGCCCGAGGATGGCCCCGCGTACCTTTCTCCAGTCAGCATCTCGCACAGGATCACTCCCAGAGAGTATATGTCTGCAGAAGGGACTGCCTCGTTCTCGCCGTCCCGTAACTCCGGCGCCAGGTAGTCGAATCCGCCCTGGTTAGTTTTAAGCGCAGCCAGAAAAGGCTTGCGGGGCAAGGCGCCAATCAGACCGAAATCTGTAACCTTCAACATGTCCGGCAACACAATCACATTTTCGGGTTTCAGGTTTCCATGGGCCATGGACTCGTGAGATCGATCTAAAGCTTGGCAAATATGCGAGAAGATGGGCTCCATTTCGCCTTTAGTGAAATGCTGTTTCTTCTCGTTACGCAGCCTGACTATCTTGCGCAGGCTGAGACCCTCGAGCAGTTGCATGGTGAAGAAAATAGAATCGCCGTCCTGGTCTTCATCGTAGATACGCACGACATTGGGGTGGTTTATCTTGCGCGTAGCGCGAATCTCGGAAAGGAAACGCTTGCGCTCATCTCGAGTCTGGAGCAGCTTTCCATGAATCACTTTTAAAGCAACGTCGACTTCTATCTCTAGATCGTGCGCCCGATAGACGGTTCCCGTCGGTCCCGCTCCGAGTACGGCGCGTATTTCGTAGCGTTCCGCGAGTCGGCTGCCTATCTCCAGGTCGTTCTTGGCAGCACCGTTTACGCTCCCGGCCGTTAGGTTGATTTCACCGGCCGATTCGATTTTGACGTGATCTTTCTGGGAGTCGACGAACTTCTGACCACACTGGCTACAAAACTCGCTCCCGTCGGGATTGTGACTTCCACAACGAAAACAAAGCACTTTGCACTCCCGGGCTAAAGACAAAAGCTATTATGTATCTGAAACTCCTTGATAATCGGCCGTATCATAATTCGAGACGTTCGACAAGGTCTTTTTGGTTCATTATTGTCAGCTACCCGTATGTCCGAACCCGCCGTCGCCTCTGACGGAAGGGGGAAGGCTTTTGGCCTCTTGCCAGATTACCTTAGTGATTCTTGAAAACACCAACTGAGCGATGCGCATCCCACGCTCGATGGTAAAGGCTACCCGACTCAAGTTCGCCAAAATCACGCCAATCTCACCGCGATAGTCTGAGTCGATGGTCCCGGGAGTGTTGAGGACGATAAGACCGTTGTGCAACGCCAGCCCGCTACGGGGACGTACCTGGGCTTCGAAGCCGATTGGAATAGCCACGCTCAATCCGGTCGGAACCAGTTTCCAGTCTCCGGGAGGGATCGTCAGCGGCTCGCCGACAGCAGCCCTGAGATCCATCCCGGCGGAGCCCTGGGTCTGGTAGGAGGGCAGGGGAAGGTCGCCAGAGTGCGAAAGGCGCACTACTTCGACCGTAATCTTGTCGGGAGTATCACCCACTTTAAGCTATTCAAGTTTCTGGCCCAGGGCTTCCTTTCGGGAGAGCCTGATCTTGCCCTGGCGATCGATCCCGACCACCTTGACCAGCACCTCGTCTCCTTCCCTGAGGACATCGGTGACTTTCTCCACCCGCTTGTCCGACAGCTCACTGATGTGCAGCAGGCCGTCGGTGCCCGGGATTATCTCGCAAAAAGCGCCAAAGTCGGTAATCTTCCTGACCGTCCCCATGTACAGCTTGCCGACCTCGGCCTCCTGGGTCAGTTCTTTTACCATATCGATGGCCTGTTGGGCGCAGTCGGGGTCGGTCGAGCCGATGTGAATGCTGCCGTCATCCTCGATGTCGATCGAGCATCCGGTCTTAGCGATGATCTCCTTGACAACCCTGCCACCGGGGCCGATCACGTCCTTGATACGCTCCGGCTTGACCTTGATAGTAATGATTCTGGGAGCGTAAGGACTGAGATCGGAGCGCGGATCCGAGATGGCCTTTTTCATCTCTCCCAGGATATGCAGACGGCCATCCCTGGCCTGGGCCAGAGCCCGCTCCAGAACATCGCTGTTCACACCCAGGATCTTGATATCCATCTGGACCGCGGTAATTCCCTTCTCCGACCCCGCGACCTTGAAGTCCATGTCACCAAGGTGATCCTCATCGCCCAAAATGTCGGTCAAGACATGAAATTCTGAGCCTTCTTTCATCAAGCCCATGGCGACTCCGGCGATGGGAGCCAAGGTGCTGACACCCGCGTCCATCATCGACAGGCTGCCTCCGCAGACGGTGGCCATCGACGACGAGCCGTTGGACTCGGTAATCTCTGATACGATTCGAATTGTGTACGAAAAGTCTTCGTGCTTTGGCAGCACCTTGCTAAGGGCTCTCTCGGCCAGTTTACCGTGGCCGATCTCCCGGCGTCCAGGACCGCGCAGGAATTTGACCTCAGCGGTGGAGAAGGGCGGAAAGTTGTAGTGCAGCATGAACTGACGCTTGAAATCACCCTCGAGGTTCTCGACCAACTGCTCGTCGCGCGAGGTTCCCAGAGTCGTGGTCACGATGGCCTGGGTCTCGCCGCGAGTGAAGAGTGCCGATCCATGGGCACGCGGCAGGAAGCCCAACTCGATGCTGATCGGACGAACCTCTGCCAATCCGCGTCCGTCCAGTCGGCGGCCCTCACGGGTAGCGTATCCACGCACGATCGTCTTCTTCATCTCGTCGAGAGTCTCGGAAACATCCAGTTCGAGGCTTTCCTGGTCGGGATACTTTTCGGCCATGAGCTTCAGGATATCGTCCTTGACAACTCGCAAGGCAGCGTAGCGCGGCAACTTCTCTTTCTCGGCCAGCGCTAAAGAGAGTGGTTCTTTTGCGACTTTCTGCACTTCGGTGCGAATATCCTCATTGATGGCGTGCGGCGTGAAAATACGTTTTGTCTTGCCGACCTCTTTCATAAGCTCTTGCTGCAGGGCGATAATCGGTTGGCACTGGTCTTTGGCGAACATCAGGGCCGCAACCAGGTCGCTCTCTGAAATCTCCGATGCCTCTCCCTCTACCATGGTTATGGCTTCCTGCGATGCCGTCACGACGATGTCCATGTCGCTCGATTCGAGCTGCTGGAAAGTCGGGTTGATCACCAGTTGTCCCTCGACCCGGCCTACCCGCACGGTGGCCAGCGGACCAGCAAAAGGAATGTCCGAGATCGACAGGGCCACGGATGCTCCGGTGGCCGTGATGACGTCGGGCGCATTCAGCGGATCCGCCGACAAGGGCAACCCGATGACCTGGGTTTCAAAATTGAAGCCCTTTGGAAAAAGCGGGCGGATCGAACGATCGATGATCCGACAGGTCAGGATGTCGTTCTCCGATGGGCGCCCTTCGCGCTTGAAGAAGCCACCGGGGATTTTTCCGGCGGCATAGGTCTTCTCGCGGTAGTCCACCGTCAGCGGAAGAAACGGCAAGTCCCTGGGTTTCTTGTCCGAGACGGCAGTGACGAGGACTACTGTCTCGCCATAGCGAATCACGCAAGCCCCGTCAGCCTGTTTGGCGATCTTGCCTGTTTCGATGATCAGATCTTTGTCGCCCAGACGAATGCTGTTTTGAGTTGTTGTCATGTTTGTCCTTTCGTAGTTCTTTGGTGAATGTGCTTCACCCGTTTGACGAGCCATTATGCCCGCGTTCGAGAACCACCAGACAGGACAATTTTCGGGGAAGTAAATGTCCAGGCAGGATGCAATCAGTCCTACATCTCCATACTCGAAATTTTCGAGAGTGGAGATTTAGAACCAATGGCGGCCTGCCCGACCACCAACCCAACCGTCACCTGTCGTGTCGGGTGGATACCAATTTTTTTTTCTACCGCAGATCTTGCTACTTACGCAGTCCCAAAGCTGCGACTATCGAGCGGTAGCGCTGCACGTCTCCTTTTTTCAGGTAATCCAACAATCTCCTGCGCCGGCTGACCAGCTTCAACAAGCCGCGCCGGGAGTGGTGATCTTTCATGTGAATCTTGAAGTGCTCGGTCAAGTGCAGAATGCGATGAGTCATCAGTGCAATCTGCACTTCTGGCGAGCCGGTGTCACCCTCGTGGAGTTTATACTTCGAAATGATCTCTACTTTCTGATCGGACGGAGTAGGCATGGCCAACCTCCTTACATGCGCGGCAGGGGGCCAAGACCCCGCAGCGTGAAAGTTAACGGCGGCAACCCTACGTGTATCAATGTGGAAAGTCAAACTAATATTTTAGGGCGCAGCTGGCGGAGTATCTTCATGCCGGCAGGCTTGCCGGCTGCATCTATTTCTACAGATGCTAAAATCACCGGTGAGCCTCCCGGCGCAATGAAGCATATTTTGTTATCACCCCGAAAAGAAGAGGGAATTAGCTTTGCAAGGTCTTTTGCTCCCAGGCATTGCCCCTGGGCCAGGCGCTCAGCCTGCTGAGCCTGTGTATCGACCCTTACAAAGCGACACAGGACCTCGTCAAGCGTTATGATCGCCTGACTAAGGCCTTCGGCTCGCAACTCGTCGAGCTTATGGGCGTCGGCAAGCTCGAACGTGCCGCTTCTCGTCCTGGTCAGCTCGGCCAGGTGTCCTAGCGTGCCTAGTTCCACGGCAATGTCGCTTGCCAGGCTTCTGATGTAGGTTCCTGACGAACAATCCACCAGTAGCTTTAGCCAATCGGAACCACGCTCTATCAGCTCCAGCCGGTATATACGTACCCTGCGTTCGTTGCGCTTGACTTCCTTTCCCTCCCTGGCCAACTCGTAAAGACGCCGGCCCTGGTGGTGCACGGCCGAGAACATCGGCGGCAGCTGTTGGATCTGGCCCTCGAATTTTTTCAAGGCCTGGCGTAACTCGTCGTCTTCTATTCGGGGAACAGCCGAGCTGGAAACAACTTTTCCTTCGGCATCCAGGGTGTCGGTGGCAGTGCCCAGGCTGACTTTGGCAAGGTAACTCTTGCCCTCAGCGCTCAGGAAGCGACTCAACTTGGTCGCCTCGCCGATTACCAGCGGCAACAGGCCCTCGGCCATCGGATCCAGTGTTCCGGTATGGCCGATTTTAAGCGGATGCACCCAGGCCTTGATCTTCTTGACCACATCAAAAGAGGTCATGCCCCGCGGCTTGTCTACCAGCAGGGCACCATCGAGAGCTCGAGGTCGATTTTTCTTCATTGGCTGGGTGTTGCGGTACTCAAGTCGCCCAGAGCGACCTCGACCGCGTCATAGACCTGCTGGCTTACCTCGTCGACAGAGCCCTCCAAGGTGCAGCCGGCAGCGTTGCGGTGCCCGCCGCCGCCAAAGCTGGAGGCTATTTCGGCCACATTGACGCGTCCCCGGGAACGGAAGCTTACCTTGTAACGTCCCTGCTCCGCTTCCCTGAACTGTATCGCCACCTGGACGCCCTCAATGCTTCGCGGATAATTGATGAAGCCGTCGATCATGTCCATGCTGGCTCCGTGATCGTCGAGCATCGCTTTGGTGACCAGCACTGAGCCGTAGCGCCCGAGGGGATCGAGCCAGAGGGTTTGCAGCACCTCGGCAAGCAGGCGGATACGCGCGAGTGGCTGGGATTCGTAAACCTTGACGCTCATCTCCCAGGGCTCGACGCCGGCTTCGACCATCCTGGCAGCAGAGCGCAGGGCTGCGGGCGTAGTATTCGAGTATCTGAATGAGCCCGTATCGGTCAAGACCGAACAGTAGATGCAATTTGCAATTTCCAAATTGAGCTCAACTGGCAAGGAGGGCAACATGCGGTCGATCATTTCTCCGATCGAAGAAGCGCCCGGGTCGATGTAAAAAGCTTCGCCTAGCGGACTGGTTGTCAGATGGTGGTCTATGCAGATCAACTTGCCACGCGCCGGCGCCGGGGGTAATGGCCCGCAACGATCGAGTTCTCCACAGTCGAGCACCAGCGTGGCGTCATAGGGACCATCTCCAGGATTGGCAACAAAAGCCTGCGAGCCTGGCAAAAAAGTATACAGGCGTGGAACCGGATCCTCATTATAAGCCACTACCTGCTTTCCCATCGCCAGCAAGATCGAACGCATGGCCAGAACAGAGGCAATAGCGTCGCCATCGGGATTGAAGTGGCTGGTCACCAGAAATTTCTCGGCCTCTCCAATGGCACGGATGACATCCTCGGCCGAGCCTCGCTGGCGGGAGGGATCATCCCAACCCTCCTTATCGCGCACTTCGACCAACAAGCGTTCGATGTTATCCCCACGGTCGAGGCTTTCGTCGTATTTGAAATGAAACTCGGGGATGGTCCTCAGATGCAAACGCCTACCGAGAGTCTTGCGGATGAAACCGGCCGAACTTTCCAATCCCTTGAGCGATCGCGAGCGCTCCTGCTCGGTTCCCGGGCAGCTGAAAAAAACCCAGGCGCTGCCGAGGTCAGGGCTGACTTCGACGCCTGTGATGGTCACGAACCCCAGGCGAGGATCCTTGAGTCCCTTGGTGATCAGGCCGCTGATCTCCTCGTGAATCTGCTCGGCCACACGCCGTATGCGAATGCTCTTCATTGCGCGGACATCCTAAATGGTTGGTCGGGATTATGTCAAATGTACTGCCAGGAAACAGGGTTTCAAATGTTGATGATCTCCAACTCTCTCTCAACTATCAACGCCGTCCCCAATGAGTCTATGTAGCCGACAGCCCTGTCCAGAACCGAATTACAGGTACGCCTGTCGTTACCCACGCAGGCCAAGCCAATCTCGGCCTGGCGATGGTTGTCGTTCAGACCGCACTCGGCAACCGCCAAGGCAAATCGACCGCGGGTGCGCTCAATTACCTGCTTGATCACCCTACGCTTACCCTTGAGGCTGTCGTTGTCGGGTATTTGTAGTACCAGGCGCACCACACCAACAACCATGGCCGGCCTCCACTACAGGGTCGGTTGCTCCTGCTCGAGGATAAAAGACTCGATCACATCGCCGCGCTTGATGTCGTTGAAGTTCTCAATGCCAATGCCACACTCGTAGCCGGATGCGACCTCTCGTACATCCTCTTTGAAGCGTCTCAGACTGCTCATACGACCCTGGTGAACCTCGACACTGTCTCGCAACAAGCGCACCATTGAGCCGCGCTGCATCTTCCCGTCAATGACCGAAACGCCGGCCACTGTGCCGATCTTGGGGACGTTGAACAACTCGCGAACTTCTGCCCGCCCGACCGTCTGCTCCTTGGTGGTCGCCGGCAAAAGACCCGTCTGTGCCTTTCTGATGTCTTGTGTCAGATCATAGATTACCTTGTATACACGAATTTCAAGCTGCTCTGTCTGAGCCAGCTTCTTGGCGTTGGAATCGGGCCTTACGTTGAAACCGACCAGCACGGCATCCGAGGCCGCGGCCAGGTTGACGTCGGTTTCGTTTATTGCGCCGACGCCGTGATGAATCACCTTAACTCCCACTTTATCGACCGAGAGCTTTTCAAGTGCTTGCTTGACCGCCTCTGCCGTGCCCTGGACATCAGCCTTGACGACCACCTTGAGTTCGAGTTTCTCGACACCCTGAAGCTTTTCGTAGAAATCCTCCAGATTCAAACGTGCCGTCTGACCTGACCTGGCCGCCCGTTTCTCACCTAGACGATGACTAACAAGTTTCTTGGCTTCACGCTCACTAGTGACGACGTTGAAAGGTTCTCCAGCCTCCGGCACCTCGTTGAGACCTTGAATCTGTACAGGACGCCCAGGAGTGGCCTCCATCATGTCACGTCCCTCGTAGTCGAACATCATGCGTGTCTTACCGAAGGCCGTTCCCATGATTACAACTTCACTCCTCTTTAAAGTACCTTGACTGACAAGCAATGTCGCCACCGGGCCACGACCACGATCCAACCTGGCCTCGACAACCGTGCCCTGGGCCGGTTTAGTCGGGTTGGCCTTGAGCTCAAGCACTTCGGCTTGCAACAGGATGCTCTCGAGTAATGTCTCCAGACCAACCTTCGTCTTGGCTGAGACCTCGACGATAATTGTGTCGCCGCCCCAGGCTTCGGGCACAAGTTTGTGCTCGGTCAGTTGTTGGCGGATCTTTTCGGTTTGCACTCCGGGAAGATCTATCTTGTTGATGGCCACTATGATTGGAACCCCCGCCTCCTGGGCGTGGTGAATAGCCTCGATCGTCTGGGGCATGATACCGTCATCCGCGGCGACAACCAGTACTACGATGTCGGTAATACCTGCTCCGCGGGCACGCATTGCGGTGAACGCCTCGTGACCCGGCGTATCTATGAAAGTTATCGAGCCTTGTGGCAACTTGACTTCGTAGGCACCAATGTGCTGTGTAATGCCGCCTTCCTCGCCGTCCGTTACCTTTGTCTTGCGGATCGCGTCGAGTATGGAAGTCTTGCCGTGATCAACATGACCCATAACCGTTACCACCGGTGGCCTTTCAGCCAGATCCTCGGCGGCATCATCACCGACGGTTTGTAAGATGTTCTCTTCCTTGAAGGTTACATCTTGCACTTCGTAGTCAAACTCCTGTGCCAACATCGAAGCCATCTCGAGGTCAAGTTCACTGTCCATCCGCAGGTTGTCGATTTCTTCACCCATATCGCGAAGCTTGCGGTTAACTTCAGTCAGCTTGACCCCCATACGCCTGGCGAACTCGCTGGTAACTATGCTGTCGGATTCGAGGCGAATGACTCGCTTGAGGGCCTTTGGTGTCGTTAAGGCGGTCTTCTTGCCAGTCTTGCGTGACATACGCCTTCGCCGAGACCGGCCCGGCAAGTAGGCCGGAGAAAAAGAATCAAAAAGCTGATCGCGTAGATTCGTCTTGCCCTTGCGTGAAGTAGTGGCCGTTTTCCGGCGACCCTTGTCGCGTTTGGACATGTCGATAAACTGATGGCCACGCCCTTCCTTACCGGGAACAACCTTGAGAACGCGGATACCGGTCGGCCTGGCCTCGTCGGGTTTTTGATTCTCTACACTTGTCGTTCCCTTTACAATTTTAACCGGTTCGGCGCGCTTGATCACCTTGGCCGTGTAAAAATCAGATTTGGGACTGGTTTTTTTCTTAGGCACCGGCTTTTTCTGCTCTTGTTCTTTCGCCTCAACGGCCTGCTCCGGCTGTTCGGCCGAAACAATTTCTTCCTTTTCAGTTGGAGCCTGCTCGGGCTGGGCTTCGGCTTCGGCCTTGGCCTCTTCCTTCGGCGGTTCTTCGACGGGAGGCTTTTTAAGCTCTTTGGGTTTCTTGGCCTTGGCGGCTTTCTTCTTGTCGGTCTCGGCATCGGGAGCAGGGGCTGGAGCCGCAACCTTTTTCTTGGCCCGCCGCCGGATTACACCTGTGCTGATGCGCTTCTCGACGATGTTTGCCTTGTGCTCTTGCTGCAAATTCTCGATAATTTCCGTGGCGACGTTTTCTTCCAGTGAACTGGCGTGGCTCTTGACGTCGTAGCCCATCTCTTGAAGCTTGGCCACCAGATCCTTGCTCTCGATCTTGAGTTCTTTGGCGATCTCGTACACACGCATCTTCGACATTAAAGCACCTGCCTCAAGACCGGCGACCGCTGCCGCCGGTGTGATGTGCCCGCATCTTCCCGCGGACTGAGTTTGCTGTCAACTAGCGCCCAATTTCTAAAGATCATTTTATAGATCCTCGTCATTCATTTTCTTGGGTGACCTCTCCCAGAGATTTCTGCAACTTGCAAATCTTTTCCAGCTCAACACTCAACCTGTTTGCGATTCCACGATGACTGACGGCCAAGACGGCCAAGGGCTTTCCGTGATGAAAAGAAGAAAGGCTCAGCTTGTCGAGGGCCGAATAGGGCACAAGGTTTTTCTGTCCGGCCAGTGAGCCAAGCTCGCGTTTCAAAGATGGCGATCCGTCAGTTGCAAGTAGAACCAGCGAGCCGCGCCCTGCTTTCAACGCCTCGATCACTGCCGTTCGTCCGGTGACCAGAAAACCTGAACGTGTTGCGACGCTTAGTTGGGCGAGCGCCTGCTTCCGGCCTGACTCGAGGAATATGGCCGCCATTGCGCGGGGATCGCCGAAAGACGTTTGTCTGTGAAATGCTCGCGAAGCGGCCTGGTTACGCTTGGCCGCCTCAAAACAGGCGACATCGGGACACAGGTGCATACCGCGTCCGGGCAGTTTGCCAAACAGGTCCGGACGGCAACTTCCTTCTGGATCGCGGACGATGCGCAGCGAGGCCCTTCGTAAAATACGCGCCCGGCAACCCTGGCAGGTTCTGTAAGAACCGGCCCTGCGGCCGGCCCGCTTACTGGAGTTGGTGCCCAAGTCGAATGACCTCTCACAATCCTCGTCCATGGGCGAGGCGTAATGCACTCTGTGTCGGTTTCCTGATAAGCAACTGCATACCTTTCTGCCGGTTATTTCCGCTATTGAGCAATCCTATTAGTCCTGATCCTGCTCCTCTTCCGAAGTCGCAGGAGCATCTTCAGCTAGCTCTCCCATATCGTCCGTAGTCTCCGGTTGTTCCTCTACGTCGGGTAAGTCGGGCAAGATAGCGGCGCGGGCCAGTTCTTCGAGGTAAACGGCTATTGCCTGCTTTACCTGGCGGGCTTTCTTGATACCAATCCCGCTTACCTCACCCAATTTGACCACATTTTCTTCCTCGTGTACCTGCATGATCGTGTAATAACCGCCATCAGCCAACTGCTCAATGGTCTTGTCACCGATTCCACGGATCTCAAGGAAACGTTCTTGTTCACCATCGAATCCCAATTCGGACGCTTCCGCAGCCTGGCGGCGCTCATGGGCCGCAGCCCTTAGCTCCTGCTCCTCCTCGGCCACGACACGGGCGGCCGAGCGCTGCATCTTTTCGGCCACCCTGGCGCCGATCCCGGGTACGTCGGTGAGCTGTTCTATGGTGGACATCATCACATCCCTGGCCGATCGAAAGCCGTACTTGTAGAGCGTGTCGATCATGATATCGCCGACACCGTCTATCTTTCCGAGCGAGTTGATGGCGTTCTTCCACATTTCGGCTACGCGGGATTCACTGTTGATGTCCAGCTTCCAACCGGCAAGTTGGGAAGCCAGACGCACGTTCTGTCCCTTGCGGCCGATGCCCAGCGAGAGTTGGTCGTCGGGAACGATAATCTCCATTCCGTGAGAGTCCTCATTGATGATCACCCGCGATACCTCGACCGGTGCCAGCGAGTTGCAGACAAAAGTGGCCGGATCGGGACTGTATGGAACGATGTCGATTTTCTCACCCCGCAGTTCCTGCACAACCGCTTGTACTCTTGAGCCCTTCATGCCTACACAGGCTCCAACCGGATCGACGTCGCTGTCCCTGGAGGACACTGCGATTTTCGAACGTGCACCGGGCTCGCGAGCCGCGGCTTCGATGGTCACGATGCCCTCGTCTATCTCGGGCACCTCCATTTCGAAGAGCTTAATAAGTAACCCGGGAGTGGTCCGTGAGAGGATGATCTGCGGGCCTCCCTTGGCTTCTTCGAGAACGTCCAGCACGTAGGCCTGGATGCGATCGCCGGCCCGGTAGGATTCCCGGGGAACCTGTTCACGCATGGGAAGCACCGCTTCGGCCCGTCCGAGATCGACAATGATATTACCGCGTTCGAAGCGGCGAACGATACCGGTGGCAAGCTCGTTGCGCCGATCTTTGTATTCTTCGTACACCAAAGCGTGGTCTGCTTCGCGGACCTTCTGTATCAAGACCTGCTTGGCAGTCTGGGCGGCGATGCGCCCGAGTTCCGACGTGTCGAGCTTGATTCCCAGCGAGTCTCCAACCTGGGCCTCGGGATCGAGTTGTGCAGCCTCTTCGGCGGAGATCTCGTTTTCAGGATCGCTTATCTTTTTGACGACGGTTCTGAACTCGAAGATTTCTACCTCGCCGGTTTCCTCGTTGAAATGGACCTCGATTTCCCGGTCGGGCCCGAAGCGTTTCTTGGCAGCGGTGAGCATGGCGGTTTCAAGTGCATCGATCAGAATCTCGCGATCGATTCCCTTTTCTTTGCCGACCATTTCAAGTGTGTGATTCAGATTGGACTGCATTGTGTTCTCCTGATCATCCGATTGCCTCAAACCGAGGCCGGTTCATCGAAAAAAGGCACCAGGTTGGCCCTTTCTAACATGGGATATTCCAGTTCGTAGTTCGTGCCGTCCACCTCGATGGTAACGATGCTTGAGTCGAACCCCACGAGTCGGCCTGTGAAATTGCACCGGCCACCTACGGGAATTTTGGTTTTCAATTTTACGAATCGGCCCGCAAACCTCGAAAAGTCTTCCGCTCCATTGAGCGGGCGATCCAAGCCGGGTGACGAAACCTCCAGATTGTAGGAGCCGTCGATCAGTTCCTCGACGTCGAGCAGGTCGGAAAGCTCGCGTGAAATGTTTGTGCAATCCTCAACCGTAACCGCGCCGCCTATACGTTCGACCATCACTCGAAGTACCCAGCCATGTGTCTCGCGCAGGTAACGAACCTGTACCAGGGCCATACCTCGCTCTGCGACCAAGGGAGTACATATTTGCGTAACTGCTTGTTCTATCTCTTTATTTCTCAACCTGCCAGCTCCAGCGAAAAAAAAGAGCGGGCCGTCAAGCCCACTCTCAGATGTAACAATCCCATGAAGACTTTGGGTTTCTAGCACGGCAGTTTTTGTATTGCAAGAAAAAAAGTGGCCGGTTTCATGAGACGGAACACAGCTCACAGGGAGTTGTCAAAGATAACGAACTTCACATTCTTTCATGGAGGTTCCGTCATGCAATCGCCGGCCGCAGTTGAGCGAGTTTTTTCAAAAGAGCTGTGCAAGTCTGACATCCCGTCGGTAGTGGAGAAGATTCTGGAGGTCAAGGTCATGTGGGGGCCGGTGGTGCTGGCCACCCGCCAGTTGCGGCCTGGAGAATCATTCACAATTGGAGACCGCCCGGATGCAGATCTTCGAATTGCCAGCGCCAGCCTGGGAGAAGAACTTTTTCCGTTGGTCTGTCCGGGAGGCATCCGGGGACACGTGATCAGCGTGGTGCAGGGCATGCAACTGGATCTGATCAGGAACGATTGTACCGAAAATCTACCATGCCCGTACGAGCAGGGCGCACTGCATAGCCATGTTTTGTCGATTGGCGAGTGCTGGAAAGTCGGGATGGGTCAGCTGACTTTTCTGATTGCCTACACCCGTCCAGCAATGGGAATCCGCTCGGGATTTTTCAAGGGTATAGACCTCGGACTGGCACGCTGGTTCACAGCTTTCCTGCTGATCGCGGTCGGCCTGTGGGCGTTGATTCAAATCACGCCAACAGCCACAAGGGAAATCTCGGAATACATAAAGAATCCCCAGCGATTCGCCGTGAGTTCTGCTTTTCTGCCGAATTCTTCGAAGAAAACCTTCGAGCGGATCGAGAAAAAGATCATCGTAGATGCGAAGTTACAGGATCCAGCAAAGTGGAACAGGGCGAAATCAAAGGTGCCCGGCGCAGCCAGGGAACTGCCTCGCGAGACGACAGACGAGCACAATCGCAGGCTGGTGGCCGCAAGCGACCTGTTCAAGTTCTTGAAAGAGAAAGGCGGGCTGGGCGGCAATGGCGGCAACGCCAACGGCGGATCTCAAATACAGAACATCGATGAGCAACTGGAAGGATTACCCGGGCCGGGTTCCCCCGACTCGGGTGGAATCGGAAGCCTAAGATCCGGCTCCGGACCTCCGGGCATAGGGGGCGACGGCCTGGCGCCGGCTGGCACCGAGGGCTACGGAGACAATGAACAAATAACGGCCGTCAACGTGCTGGTCAGAGGCAAGCGCAAGATAACGGTCGTGCGCCCCAAAAAACCGCCTACAACGGTCATAGGTGGTTTGACACAACAGGTGGTCGGCGAATACCTGGGACGGCATTGGTCGAAGTTCAAGTATTGCTACGAGAAAGGCCTGCTTCGCGATGCGAACATCTACGGCAAGGTAGCCGTGACGTTCACCATAGGAGCAGATGGACGCGTAGAGCAGGCCGAGATCCTGCAAGCCAGCCTGGAAGACAACAACGTCCAGCAATGCGTGTTGCGCACGGTACGCCACATTCGCTTTCCAAAGCCCCGGGGCGGGGGAGAGGTAATCGTGACCTACCCGTTCCTGTTCACAACATCCGGCTGAAACGAAAAAAAAAAGCGGCTCTGGCGCTTTTTGAAAACCAGGGAGACTAGGACTCGAACCGAAACCAATAAAAGGGGCTTTTGCCCCTTTTTGTAAACCAAAAAGACTAGGATTCGAACCGAAACCAATAAAAGGGGCTTTTGCCCCTTTTTGTAAACCAAAAAGACTAGGATTCGAACCGAAACCAATAAAAGGGGCTTTTGCCCCTTTTAAATAAAACTGGGAGACTAGGATTCGAACCTAGATAGACAGATCCAGAGTCTGCCGTCCTGCCATTAGACGATCTCCCATCAATTCATCAATTCTATTTGCCCTTTTTGCGCGGTTTTTTCTTCCCGGCATTCTTCTTGGCCTGCTTCGCTATTTTTTCAAGTTCGGCATCCGAAAGAACCGTAAAAATCGTGCAGGTGCCTTTGTACTCGTAGATGTTCAGGCCTTCCCATCGGGCGCCTTTCTTCTTGTTGCGCAGAAAGACGGCCCTCACCCCGGAGGTATTGATGATCTTCTCTTGCACTACGTACGGGCTAGCCAAGACCGTCTTGTGGTAGTACTCGAGAGTATGATCGTAGTCGCGGGGCGATCGAAAGCGGTTCTCGCCGATTTTCTTGGCCCAGGGGATCAAGGGTGCGCCATGGTAAGGAACCGGGGGCGCTTCCTTGGCTGCAGCCGGAGACGCGGAAAACACGAACACGACGCAAGCCGCAACCACGTACCGAAAGAGCCGTATTGTCACAGATCCGATGTTCATTGGAGAGCGAGTATTATGGACACGAAGCAGGATTGTCAAGCACAAACAGTCGTAAAGCCCGTTCGGTTCAAGTCATTACGTCGTCGGTTTCAGGGTCGTGCTCTCCGAAGAGGCAGGAAAGGGATGGAGGTATGCAGCTTACAAGGGAGCCGGCCACTGAGTGCCAAGACCGGGCCCCAGCACTAAAGCGTTCAGAAACAGTCGCTGAGAGGCCCAACTCACGGCCCTGAAAACGGGATCGTCGGCGAACAAGATCACCTGGCCACGGCCCACCTGTTCCCTGGACAGGTAGGCGGTGCGGGCGATGCGGCCGGCCGCCTCGGGCCACAACAGGCCTGAAAGATGCAACGTCCCAAGCTCGGCAAAGCGAGCCGGCACCTGTGCAGGATGATCGGCCACCAAGGTATCTCTCGCGTGAAAGTTAACGGCCAGTTTGTCCGGGCAGCCAAAGGCCAACCATAACTCGTTATCGAGATCAACCCGCAGCATGGCACCGCTTGGATGGAAACGGCGGAGACGCTCGTCGGCGGCGGTAATGAAATCTGCCAGCTCTTTCTTTTTCAGCTTTGGCGCCACGGTCTCTATCCATTTGTCCAGACGCACTAGTTTCGATGGAATCTCGTACCATCCGGTACCAGTGGGCAGAAACGCTCTGGCCGCCGGACCCACCAGCGGCTCTACGTCATAAGGCGAACCCGCTTCGGGTACTTCGATTTTCTTGTTCTTGCCAGATTCCTTTTTGTCCTTGTCTTCGGCTGTGGCCCTCACGCCCACGCCCCGGAAACGACCGGCCGACTCGGCCTGATCCGCAGAAAGCCCCAGCACAATCGGAGGAAAGCGATCCAGCGCTTCGGCCCGGGGGCGGGTCCGGCACAATTTCCAATCTTTTCCGGCTACGAAGGCGGCCGCTGAACCAATGGCCACAAGGCTGCCTCCCTGGCGCACCCAGGCGGCCAGCTTCTCGCGCCCTTTCTTTCCGATAGCTGCCGCACAGGCAGAGGGGCCGCCGTAACAAGGAGGCAACACTATCACATTGTAACGCTCCAGATCCTGGCGCGACAGCCAGGCCAGTTCAAGGCCGGAGAATCTTTCACCCATGCGCCTGTCCAGCAGGTGCCAGATCTCGCCATAGGCAGGCGGGGCGATGGGGAAGCCCGCCAGTACGGCGATGCGCGGCGGTATCAGCGGCTCGAATTCATCGCTGCCCAGATCGGGGCCTGCCTGCGACAGGTCGCCGGAAAGCCCGTGGAGTTCGACCGCGAATTCTTCTGCCAGAGTTTTCAAGCGATCGTCCAGCTGCTTCGGGTTCTCTTCACGGCGAAGCAGAAACGATCCTGGTTTGTATGATCGGCCGTCGATCTTGAACGGCTCGTTGGCAACGCGCAGGCTGAAATTCTGTTCGAGCAACCGGGCAGCCAAAAAAATCGCGCCGTCGCTGCTTCCCGAAAACAAATATCCTTGCGTTGCAGGACTCGTGAGTGCCGCAGTCGTCTCGGCTGCCGGTTTCTCGACAGAGGCCCACTTGCCGCCAGGCAGCCGGTCCGTCCAGTAGATTTCCACTCCGAAGGCAAGCGGCAGTGACCAGGCGGTTGTCTCGTACAGTCGGCTCTGGTGACGCCGCTCAAGCCAGCGGCGCTCCTCGCTCAGGAATTTTTTCGACATGGGTTGATGGAAGTCGAGCAGGTTGTGGACCAGCGGACCCAGGGGCTGGTCGGCCCGCACCAGGTAACTTCCGGCCGGAATCAGCCTTGTGCTAGCCTTTTCAGACCAGGCATCGTGCAGTCTCTCGGCGCGCACGGGCGCCGGATTCGACTGGATCTCGATACCGTGTCGCAACAGTGTAGCTAAAAACAGTCGTGTGCGATTGGAGTCGCGGCCGGGGGGGATCAGCCAGGCGCGGCGAGCCGAGTGGCGCCCACGTTCAACGGCCTCCCGGCGTCCGTCGGCGAAGTCTTCCAGGATTTCGCGGCGGTTTCTGGCCAGCGACTCGAGATTTGAAAGAGCTGCATCGAGCTGTTGCTCGACTGTCAGCCGGTAGTCCAGCAATCGGCCGGTGCGCTGTCTGAGCTGCGCTCCCTCGCTGCCGGCCTGTTCGTGCAGAATGCCGATGGCCCCGAAGAATTTTGGCCAGCCGGAACCGTAGCCCATGAAGAACTCTTCGTTCCAGGAGCGGGTGTAGTATGAGCGTCCCCGGCGATCGAAGTGGGCGGCGTTGTCACGGGCGAAGCGCTGCAGCCAGCGCGAAACGTGCGCAGGCAGATGAGGGTTGAACGGGTGGCGCGGCGGCGAAAACAAGAATGAAGAATCGCCCCACATTTCGTGAGCGTCTAAAACCAACTGCGGTGTCCAGCGCAGCCAGGCGCTTACACGTCCGCGCGTCTCGGGATGCACCTGGGCCAGATAGTCACGGTTGGGATCGAACCAATAGTGGTTCCAGCGGCCCCATGGCCATAGTCCCGAGTGCTGGATGCTGGCCCGATCGGAGTTGGGAATCCGGCCCGACAGCATGGCCATTTGAGAGAGCGTGCGGAAGCGCCCGTCGGGGTTTTCAACCGGGTCGATGATTACAATCAATTCCCGGCGCAACAATCGCGCAAGTTCATCCTGACCGGTGCACAGCCTATATGCCAGGCGCACGGCGGCGTCGGAACCGGAAAGCTCGTCGCCGTGGATCGAGAATGCCATCCAGGCCACGGCCGGCGCCTGCTTGGCGATACGCTCGATTTCCTGTCGGGGAGTGTCACGGGGGTCGGCCAGGCGCGCCAATGATTTACGGATTTCCTTCAGACGTGACAGGTTATGCTCACTGGAGACCACCAGATAGACTAGCGGGCGTTGCTCGTAAGAGGTGGCATACGTTTCGAGTCGCGCCCGAGGGCATGTCTTAGCCAAGTGCTCGAAGTAACGGTCTATCTGTTCGACGGAGGCCGGCTTCTGGCCGGGTTGGAAACCGAGGAACTCTTCCGGGGAAATGATCCTGTCCTCTCCGGCGGCAGCTGTTGCCGGGAGCGCCAATATGAGAATCAGAGGAGAGAGCCTCCATGCAATCGACCTCATGACACCTCCAAGTCTGGTTTGGCACAGTATAATAATAAATGCAGGAATTTCCGCAGAACTTTTTTCAGATAGAACCTTGGCTGTGAAGGTCAGTTCTGCCCGCTGAAAGCTTGCCAGACGGAGAGCAGGGCCGTTGGAAACACGTCGGCCGCGGCGGACACAACTTCTGTCGGATGATAGATTTTCAACGACCGATCGGCCGCGTGCAAGGCCAAGAAAACCAGTAAGGCCGCCAGCGCCCCCGAGACGGCCAACGCCAGTTCTCCAGCCGGAAAGAAAAACGCAAGCGCGCATCCTGCGGCAAACCAGGGGCCTACCATCAAGTACTGCACCCAGCTACTGCGTGGTTTCTTGAATATGGCCGGATTGAGTGCGCATCCGAAAGTAGTTACGCCGATGATTAATATCGGGTTCATCAGCAGATCAATTTGCCTGGATTTTGCCAAGCTAGCGACTGCGCCACCAAGACATATCAATGCCAGGAAAAATGAGGTAACCAGCAAGAAGCGGCTTTTTGACCTAATAGCTGTGCCTAAAGCGATAAACAGCACAGCGGCCGCGAACAGCGGCCAGCGTAGTGTAGCCAATAGCTGCGCCGGTAAAAAAACGGCCGCCGCCCACATGACTCCGAGACCAACCCAAATCGCCAAAGCGAAAAACAACCGCTGACCTAGTAAAAAGCGGCGCTGTACATCTTGTCCCGCCATCTGCACGGTGAAGATCTCTTTTTTGGGGATCAGGCGACGTCTTCTCTGCTCGGGTGTTACCGTAGAAGGGCTCACGAGTTCCTCTCCAGGTTTGTTACTCCAAAAGTTACAACAGCTCTGCTCCCGTCAATATTCCATTTCACTACCAGTGTTTGTGCAACATTGCGAGAACGTCGTTGCTCACCGCAACCAGTGTATGTAAAAGCCAGCCGTACCAGAACGAGCGCGCTCTCAAAGCCAGGTATCCCAACAGAATACCGGCTAACACGGCGGCCAAGGTTTCTATCTGCGCCTTGCCGAAATGCAGGATGGCGAAGGGGATCATTTGCACGAAGACGGCATAGAATCCGATTGACGGACGCAGGCCGAATAGCATGAAGCCGCGAAAGATAAATTCCCAGCCGATGAAGTACACGGCGTAGGCACACTCGTAGACAAAAAAATGTGCCGGGTTACTAGCGGCTTCGAAAAACAAAGGATACTTCGACTGAAACGAGGGCAGGTAGCTTACCAGCACCAGTATAGGCAAGAAGGCAAAATACATGCAAAAGACTGCCTTAAGTCCGAACTTCCAGTCTCCAAGGCCCACACCCAGCTCAGCGACCGGAAATCCAAGCACCAGCCTTCCAATCAAAAAAGGCACAATTCCCAAAAGAAGCAGGCTGCAGCCGTACCAGTAGAAGGCCGGGTAGAGATCCCGAAACTCGCTCGGGGAAAAGTACTTGAGGAAGTTTCCACGGAAAACAGAGCTCGAGCCGTTTTCGTGAAACAGGATTATCAGAATCGTTGCAGCGACAATGACCAGCACGGCATCGAAGGAGAGGCCTCGGGTCCAGTCCGAAAGGACCCGCGTCAGGCTACCGGAACTTGCAGATTGATCATCACGTTTCACTGACTGCGTCCAGGTATGCTAAAGCCCTGTCTACCCGAGCCAAGGTCTCCGCGCGTCCTAGAATCGATATCACTGTAAACAGTGACGGGCTGAAAGTCGCGCCGGTCAGTGCCAGTCGAATGGGCTGGGCGACCTTGCCCAGTTTACCGTCCCCAAGCTCGTCCGCCATTGCGCGAAAAACACCTTCGATGGCCTGTTCGTCGTTGAGATCAAGTGATTCAAGCTCTGCTCGTGCGCGATTCAGTATTTTCTCGGCTCCGGACTTGAACCACTTCTTGGCTGCTTTCTGGTCGTACTCTTGCGGGGCACGGTAGAAATATACCGCCATTTCCGCCATATGAACCATGGTCTTGGCGCGTTCCTTGAGCGGAGCAACGATGCGCAGCAGCTTATCGTCCGATTTCGCCTGGATGCCCAACTTTGCCAGGTAATCAGGCAGCATCTTGGCAAGCTTCTCGTCTGGAGTCTCTCCGATGTAGTGAGCGTTTAGCCACTTTAGTTTATCGGGATTGAGCACTCCGGCCGACCGACCAACGTGGGACAGGTCGAACTTGTCGCATAGTTCCTCTCGCGAAAAGATCTCCTGGTCTCCGTGACTCCAACCCAGACGGGCCAGATAGTTGACCAACGCGTGCGGCAAATAGCCCATATTGCGGTATTCCTGCACCGAGACACTGATGCCCTGCTTGCGATACTCATCCTCGCGACGCTTTGAAAGTTTTGAGCCGTCCGGACCGTGGGTCAAGGGCATGTGCGCAAAGTGCGGAATGTCGTAACCTAAAGCGCGGTAAAGCATCATCTGCTTGGGCGTATTGTCGACATGATCGTTGCCGCGTATGACATGGCTGATGCGCATGTCGGAGTCGTCTACCACAACGCAAAAGTTATAGGTGGGCGAACCGTCCGAGCGAGCCAGGATCCAGTCATCCAGTTTGCTCGGGTCTATCGGAATACGGCCCATGATCAGGTCTTCAAAGCTCTCTGGCGCGTCGTCTGGAGAGCGAAACCTTATTGTGAAAGGCCGTCCGCCGGGATCCTCAAAAGGATCGCGCTCGCGGCAACTACGATCGTACACATAGGTTCGTTTTTCGGCCTCGGCTTGCTTGCGCTTGCGCGTGAGATCGTCCGCTGTGCAGTAACAGCGGTAGGCCTTGCCCTCGGCCAGCAACCTTTCAAGGTGCACGTTGTACAACTCGGATCTTTGCGACTGTAAATAAGGTCCTTCGTCGACGTCGATCTCGAGCCAGGACAAACTATCCAGAATTTGATCGACGGCGGCTTGCGTCGATCGCTCGCGGTCGGTATCTTCGATACGCAAGATGAAAGTCCCGCCGTTGCGCCGGGCAAAGAGATGATTGAAGATGGCCGTGCGCACTCCGCCGATATGCAGGTAGCCGGTAGGCGAAGGCGCGAAGCGCACTCGGACAGCCGGGTTCTTTTCCGTCAATTTTGCCTCCTCATATGCCCCGCAGCGCGGAGCATAGCCACAACTCGAATTCAAGGCAAGAAATACGGGATATTGGGCTCGGACGCCGCTTATTACTCAGTTGCGTCCGCTGGGGGCGAACAGAAATGGGTAGGTGACGTCAACCTCGCCACCGCCCGTGGGACGGGGGAAACGCCAGCCCCTGACTCGTGCCAGGACGCAAGAGCGCAGGTTACCCGCTGCCAAGCTGCTGCTCTGACTCGCCTCGGCAGTAGAGACGTGACCGCGGTGGTTTATGACGAAGTGGACGCGCAGCTTGCCGGCAAGATTGGGGTGCCGGGTCAGTTCGCGCTCGTAGCAGTAACGGATCTGCTGGCGATGCTTGCGTATGTATTGCCTGATGATCTCGGCGGGCAGCGATCCTCTGAAATGAGGTTCACCGTGGCTGATAAGAGGCACATTCTCGGTTGGAGATGAGTAGACGACTTTTGGCCTGGAACTGTTGTCGAGTTCAGGCCGACTGACAGGGCCGCTTCCGTGCAGTACATTTGTGTTGGTACCGTGCCCGCCAGGCCCGCTTCCGGCTACATCGAGACCCCCATATCCGCCTGACGTTCCTGGTGTTTTTCCTTCTAGTCCCCCAATGGCGCTTGAGAGATCGCCTCCCAGGCCATGATGTGTAGTGTCAAACGTGCCGGCCAGGCCGGGAGCATCTGTGAGCGCCGCTACCAGACCCAGGTGCGAAACACTCTCTCGATCGTCGGGCTTGATTGCCTTGTGCGCCGAGCGCTTGCCGGTGTCTGGCGCTCCAGGTTTACCGGCCTTGCCGGCAGGCCCGGCGGGCAGGTCGGCCAGTGTCTTGGTTGTGGAAAGATCAGACTTGAACAGATCCAGCGCCAGGCGTTTGCGATCCGACTCGATGTGCGAGACAAGGTTATAGAAATAACGACTGGACGCCTTATGCAGTTCGACCTCTGCTGAACCCCTGGCTTGCGGTCCAAGCAGCAAAGTGGCAACAAAGGCCGCCGCCCCGAATACAACCAGCAAGAGACTATTGAGAAAAGCCGGCTCTAGTTCCGAGGCTAAGAAGCCGCGGCGCGGCGGTCTGACACGCTGCCGGGAAAGGACGATGTTCAGCCGCTCGAAATCGAGGCGCACAGGGCTGTTTTCTGGCAGCATTGCCATTATAGTACCCGGCCTGTCGGGGTCGGGGACCGTGTCCAGCCGTACCCAGGCGCCGTCCTGGTTGCGATAGAAGCGAGTGTTGCCGCCCGCCCTGACCGTGACATCACCAGCGTCGATGTCGAGCAGCGGAAAACGGTCGTACGGCAGCACATCGGGAAGGGGAACGGCCGAGGTATATTCGCTCCCCGCGAGAATCGTACCCCTTCGCTCCGGAACCTGTATGACATCCAGCGGGGTATCTCCCCAGAAAAGTTCGATCTGAACCCTGCGCGACAGTTTTTCGGTCGAATCCATGGCAACCTCCCGTGAACGGATCTTTTGATGTCCTGACGTCTGAAAAGTTCCATCGGGCAAAAAGTCGGCCTTGCCCTGCAGTTTGCGTGGTGCTAGTATTTCAACGACATGAAGAAATCGATTTCCGCAGTGATTGTGCTTGCCGTCGTGGGCTTCTTTTCGACCTCGATCTGGGCTTCAATGGCAATGAGGCTTTCTTTGAGCCAGCTCGTCTCTTTTTCGGACAGGGTGGTCGTTGCCCGCCTTGACGCTCCCGGAAAATCGGCCTGGGGGCCCAAGCGAATGCGCATATACACTACTTTCACTTTCGAGGTGGAAGAGGATGTTGCAGGAAGAGGGCCGAGCCGTGTCACAATCGTCCAACCGGGCGGCCGGGTCGGGCACCTGGCCCAGATAACCCAGGGCTATCCGAGTTTCAAGGTGGGCGATCGCCTGCTTCTGTTCTTGCGGCGCAGTCAGGCAGCCTACCGGGTAGTGGGCTTGTCACAGGGTGTCTTCGACTTCCATATTAATAACGGGCGAAAGATTGTCGCCCAGAAAATCGAGGGTCTTTCGTTCATAGATGACGCAGGCCATCCCTTGTTGTTCGAGCGCGCCGAGGCGCTATCGAAAATCAGGGCGTTGTTTGCCGCCAAGGCAGGGGCGGACAAATGAGTTTTCATAAAGTGTTGATGCTGATCGCCGCGGCAATGCTGTGCGCGTCGAGCCCGGCGCGGGCATACAAAAGAAGCCGCGACAAGGATACGGGTGTGTGCCTTTTTCTGCCAAACTCCAGCGCCACATATTACATCAACGAGCACTGCAGCTCGGATATCGCCGACGTCAACCAATGCATCTCGGCCGTAAGGTCCGCCTTCGACAGCTGGAACAGCGAGGCCTGCACGGATCTTTCGATGGGCTACGGCGGTACTACAACGATCACCGAGGTCGGTTTCGATCAAGATCACTGGAAAGACAACATCAACCTGGTCATTTTCCAGGAGAATTCCTGGTTGCATTCAGACCCCGACACTGAAAAAACCATCGCTTTGACTACAACGACCTATGACATCGATTCGGGAGAAATCGTCGATTTCGATATCGAGTTCAACGGGGTCAACTTCGACTTCACGACCTTGGCCGATCAGGCGCCAATGATGGATATCCAGAACACGATTTCCCACGAAGTGGGTCACGCCATCGGGCTGGATCACTCACTCGATCCCACGGCGACCATGTTCAAGAGTGCCTCGGCGGGTGAAGTCAGCAAGCGCACTCTGGCCCAGGACGACATCGACGCGCTATGCTTCGTCTATCCGTCCGACGGCGAGACGCCGGGATACACTGACGATTCCTTGACGCAGGAGTGCCTTGGAAAAGTCAGTGATGGCAATGGATGCGGCTGCTCGAGTCACCGAGCGGCGCTGGGTGGCACAAGATACTTCGGTTGGCTACTGATGGCTGCCGCCGGCTTTGAACTTTTTCGAAGGCGCAATAAGAAAGAACGGAGGTCAGTGAAATGATCCGCTGGTTCACGATTTTCTGCTGCGGTGCGCTGCTGGTTGCGTCCCTGGGGCTGCCGGGTTGCGACGACACCCGCTTGTTCGCGGTCACAACTCATGTCGACCTTTTCTTCCCGGAAGGTACGCTGCAGGTCGATTCGTTCGATCAGAAGGCCTCGGCCAAGATCGACATCCTGTGGGTGGTCGACAACTCGGGCACCATGTGGGAAGAACAAGACAACCTGGCTAGCAACTTCCAGTCTTTCATCTCGATCATCGAAGCCTCGAGCGTCGACTACCAGATAGGCGTGATCTCGACCGATATGGACAAACCGGAACATTCGGGCAAGCTTCTCGGCTCGCCGAAGATAATCACGTCCGGCCCCAACGCCGCGACCCAGTTCGCGGCCAACGTCAAGGTAGGCACCGACGGCGCCGGCAACGAGCGTGGACTGGAGGCGGCCTTCAAGGCTCTCTCCGAACCTCTCATCTCGGGCGACAACTCTGGTTTTCTACGAGACGGGGCCGCGCTGGCAGTCATCTTCGTCTCGGATGAAGACGACAAGTCTTATGGCATGGTTTCTTTTTACCAGCGCACCTTCGAGCAAATGAAGGGCGTCGGCAACGAAAACCGGGTTGTCTCGGGTGCCATCGTCGGCGATCAGCCGGACGGCTGCTCGAATCCGAACACCGGCTCGGCAGAACCCGGAACGCGCTACCACATGCTGGTGCAGAACGTCGGGGGCAGCATCGGCTCGATCTGCGACGGCGATTTCAGCGCAACGCTGAACCAACTCGGATTGACTGTGGCTGGCCTTGATCGCAGGTTCACGCTCTCTGACGAGAGTCCCGAAGAAGACACTATCGGAGTCAAGGTCGACGGGAAGGACGTTGCCAAGGACTACCAGGAGGGCTGGCAGTTCGAAAACGGCAGCATTTTCTTCAACGGCAGCTACGTGCCGCCTCCGGGCTCAACGATCGAGGTCAGCTACCTGCACCCCGAGCGTAGCTTCACACTTTCACAAATTCCCGCTCACGATCCCGCAAACCCCGGCCAGGACATTGATGTGAGGGTCTACTCTCCGACAGCTTCGGACTGCGATTCGAGCCAGGATTGTCCGTCGGGGCAAATGTGCTCTGCCGAGGCGCGTAAGTGCGGCGGGCAACCGATCTCTTACAATCTGGCCACGGGCTGGGTGCTGGAGAACACGACCAGCGCTGGCGAGGAACAGTACATAGTTGCCTTCGAGGGAGATTATTACCCCGAGGGCGGCTCGACCGTGCAAGTCAAGTACGCCTGCAAGGGCGGTTGCAAGTAAGTCGCGTGAGGAAAGGAATGCAAGCCATGAGAAATTCGGGTTTGATTCTTGTGTTGGTTCTTGCGTCAGCATCTTTGTTTGGCGCTTGCAAAAAATCCGGGGGCGGGGCCGAGTGCCAGAAGGACGGCGATTGCCCGGCAAACTGGATCTGCGACATCTACGGCAAGTATTGCCGTTGCGTCGACGATAATGCCTGCAACACTGCCGCGGGCGAGCGTTGCACGACAAGCGGAACCTGCGAGGTGTACACCGGATGCAAGTCCGACCTGGAATGCGGAGGCTGCCAGCATTGCGATACCACTTCGGGCGAGTGCCTGTGCACGGAGGACTGCGGCTGCGCCGAGGGCGAGAAATGCAATGCCTCGGGCTACTGCCAGCCAAGCTCCGGCTGCTTCGACAACGCCGATTGCGCCCAGAATGAGATCTGCAACACGCCCACCAAAAAATGCATTCCGGCTACCAGCTGCACTACAAAGATGCAATGCCCTCTTGGAAAAATCTGCACGGGCGGGGTGTGCGTGGACGGCTGCGAGGACCACGGCGATTGCCCCTGGATCGGTGACGTCAAGTACGCCTGCATGAACGGCAGCTGCGTAGCCGGCGTCTGCGGGGATGACAGCTTCTGCGACTTCATGGAGTATTGTAACAACGGAAACTGCCTGAGTGCCTATGACGACCAGCTCGCTCCCTACTGCAAACCATGCGATGGCGCTGACATAGAGGGCTGTGGACCGCGGGCCAATCCGTGCCTGATCTATCCTTATGATCCGCCCGAACCTTTCGCGCAGAACAGCGACGAGTACTGCGCCGTCGACTGTTCCGAAGGCCAGCGTTGCCCCAACGGGTTCGATTGCAGCACGATCATCTCGGTCAAGCAGACCGACATCTGTCAGAACGACTCGGACTGCCCCGGAGGGCTGCCGTGTCTCAAAAGTGCCGAGGAAGATCAGGGTTTCTGCCCGTGTAAGGCGATCGTCAATGGCTGCCCGGCAAACACCTGCTTGATGGATACCTGCGGACCAACTTTACACAAGTGCTTCGCACTCGGAATGGCGGGAATCGACCTGCCTTGCACCACGGACGCCGACTGCCATCTTTGCGGCGTAACCATGGACAGTTGCTCTACTGACAACGACTGCAAAGCAATCGAGTGCGAGTTATACGACGGCGTCGATTACGGCGGCTGCGTTTCAGCCAAGGGCTGCGGCCTGCAGGAAGGCTATCATTGTCCTCCCTGAAAACTGTCGAGTCACAAGTGGGAGCCTCGTCAATGCGAACCAAGACAGCCATAGCGATTGCTTTAGCTACCGCGCTAGCGGCGATGCTGGCATGTGAAGATGTGCGCTTTACCGAGAGTCCATTACAGATCGACACGTTTCAGCAGACACCCTTGCCGACAGTCGACATCCTGTGGGTGGTGGACAACTCGGGAACCATGCGGGAAGAGCGGGTCGAACTTGGAAACAAGTTCGACCAATTCATGTCGCAACTCGAGGCTGTCGGAGCGGACTATCACATCGGCGTCGTTTCGACCGATACTACCGATCCGACTCACTCGGGGCGATTGCAGGGAGATCCACGGGTTATCACGCCCGAGACGCAGGACGCGGGGCAGGTCTTCATCGCCAATGTCGATCTTCCGGAAACTGCCGATCGCACGGAGCGCGGACTTGACGCCATGCGCATGGCTCTCTCAGACGAACTGCTTTCAGGCTACAATAAAGACTTCTTGCGACAAGAGGCAACGCTTCTGGTGATTGTGGTAAGCGATGAGGATGATCACTCGCTTGGCCCTGCCCGCTACTACTCCCGCTGGCTAGAGCACCTGAAAGGCAGGGGCGAGGAGAACCTCGTCAGTTTCTCGGCCATAGTCGGCCAGCGGCCGACAGGCTGCGAGGGAGCCGAGAAGGGTGAGCGTTATCTTCAGGTCGAAGAGTCCACCGGAGGGCTGTTCTACTCGATCTGCGAACAGGACTACGGTCCTGTCGTGCAGGCGCTGGGGATTTCGGCTGCGGGCATGCGCAGAAAGTTCTACCTCAGCGAGCATCCAAAACCGGACACCCTGAGGGTCATGGTTTTCGAAAGTGACGCTGCCAGTTGCACAAAGAGCGACGACTGTTCACAAGGCAAGGTGTGCACCATTGACAATCACTGCGCAGACGATCTCGACCAGGTCAATAACGGAGGTGTCTGGAGCTACGAGAGTGGTGACAACGCCGTCTTTTTCTCGACTGGCTATCTGCCTCCTGCCGGGTCGAATATCTACGCTGCTTATTTCCGGGGAACGCAATGAGAGCCTGGTATTCTGCTGTTGTCATGCCGATCGCATTTTGCGGCCTGGTTGCCGGGTGCAAGAGTTCGAGCACCTTTGATGGAGAATGCAAACGCGATACCGACTGCGCCCAGTACGAACGCTGTGACACGCGTGACTACCGTTGTGTGTGCGGTTCCGACGAAGCCTGCGCTGCCGGCGAGATTTGCAACGCCGGCGGATCTTGCCAGCGCAAGACCGAGTGTTTCTCCAACTACGATTGCGCGGCCGGCACTGTCTGTGACATCGACTCAGGTGAGTGTATCGGGGCCAATTCGTGTACGACCGATTTTCAGTGCGATATCGGGCAGATTTGCGATAACAACCTGTGCCGCCTGGGCTGTCGCGAAACCGCCGATTGTGATCTAGAGACGCGCGAGGTTTGCGTCTCTGGTGAATGCCGTCTGGGCCTGTGCGAGAGTAACAGCTACTGCGAGTTCGGGGACGTCTGCGAGTCCCAGACGCATGCCTGCGTGGCGCCGCAAGATCCGCACTGTGTCAAGGACTGCAGTCCAACATGTGATCAGTGCGGCGAGGACACCAGCATCGGTCCTTGCGACGACCCGGCCAATGTATGTGTTGGCAGCGGGAACACGGCTTACTGCTGGGTGGCCTGCACTAACGACGATGAATGCCCCTCGGGCTACCAGTGCGTACCCACAACGGTGTCATGGAGCCCGGTCTGCCAGAACGATGCCGACTGCACCAGCGTGCCCGCTCCGGACGATCGGGTGATCAATATCTGCGACGGCACAAACGGCGGACAGAACATAGGCCGCTGCAGGCTGAACAAACAGCCTTGCTGGGCGGACACCGACTGCTATCCCTTCGTGACGACATGTTTGGCCAACCAGTGCATCTTCGCCTATCATTGCCGCCCGCCCGGAGGCTGTCTGTAAATTACTATCTACGACGCTCGGGAAGCCGGTGCGTGTAACGACCTGCTGCTGCAGTATCTTTGAAAACTCCTTCGCGGGCTATTTCTGACCCGCGTAGAAAGACCATGCGTGCCAAGCCCTGCACTCGTTTTCCTTCGTAGGGGTTCCAGTCGCAGTCGGTCTGCAGCCTCTTGGCGCTCAGTCTGCGCCGCACATTAGGATCCCAAACTATCAGGTCGGCATCCGCGCCCTCTCGCAAGGAACCCTTTTGGGGATAGAGGCCGAACAGGCGGGCCGGACCTTCGCAATGCAAAGCGACCCAACGGCGTTCCGTGAACCGGCCAACTGCCGGACCGAGCGTGTAACTGATGGGCAGCGATGTCTCAACACCTGGAAGGCCGTAAGGTATTTGCTCGAAATCTCCACCCCAGCTTTCTTTCTGTGCTTTCGTAAACGCGCAGTGGTCGGTGGCAATGGCCTGTAGCCAGCCGCGGGACAAGGCCTGCAGCAATCCTTCTCGCTCAGCCGGACCGCGCAACGGCGGGCAGCAGCCGAACAAGTGCCCGTCCTTCCTCGCAAGTAACTTCTTATCCAGGACGAGATAGTGTGGACATGTTTCTCCAGTGATCATCAAACCCCGGCGCCGGGCCACGCTTATAAGTCTTGCAGCTCCGGCCGTCGAGAGGTGAACCAGGTGCAGGCGGGCATCTGCAATTTCTGAAAGCTTGATGGCCCGGGCAACCGCTTCTTCCTCGACGGCAGGCGGACGTGCCCGTGCCAGGGCCGCCGCTCCAGCGCCGGCTTCCCGCGCTAGCCGGGTATAGTAGCCGATCAGCGAGTCGTTCTCGGCATGCACGCAGGTCACCAGGCCGTATTTGCGACAGACCTGCATGACTTCGACTATCATCCCGTCGTCGGCCTGCCAGCCGCGCTCTGAGTAAATCATGAACATCTTGACCGAGGGCGAACCCAGCTTGACCAGTTCGGACAGGTGTTCCTGCCATTCAGGGCGCCAGGAGATCAACACGTTGTGCAGGTTATAATCTACCCGGACCGCGCCGTCGGCGATCCGACGGCGCGCATTGAAAGCATCCAGCGGTGACTGGCCGGGCCCAGGCGTTGTGTAATCGATGACCGTAGTAACACCCGATGCGGCGGCCGCTCGCGTGCCGCTGTCGAAATCATCCGTCGTGGTCATGCCGGGGCGGATATTGAGATCGAAGTGAACATGCGGATCTACCGCTCCCGGAATGACCAGGCAATCGACGGCATCGACTACACGCAAGGCCTCCGAGCGATCCTTGCGACCCAGGCGGCCGATGTAGACGACTTTTCCGGCACGGACACCCAGGTCAGTGCGCAGGCGGCGACGGCTGGTAACGAGTGTTCCACCCACGACCGCAAGATCATATGACAAGAGTCTATTCCTTTCGGTTAGTTACACAAGCCTCTAGCGGAATCTCCCATGGCTGCCGTGAGTTGTCAACGCGGGGAACCTTTCCGTATAATATTGTGTCAATAAGGATGCTGCTAACAAAGGAGTGTACCAAAGGTTTTTACAATGGGGCGCCAAAAAACCGACCATATTACACTAGCTATCGCAATAGGGCTGTTTGCTCCGATCGGGTTAGGGCCTTTTTTTGCGATGTCCGCACCCAGTGGCAGATCGTTACCCGTAGTCCGACTCGAAATTCTGGATGGAATTGACAGGTCTTACAGCGGCAGGTACGCCAACGACCCGCGCTTTGAAAAGCTGATAGGCAGGCTGAGCGACCTTAGAGATCGGGCTATAGAGACGACCCGGCAGAAAACCGGGATTCATTTCGAAGACACGCAAGGTTTCGTGATCAGGCTGTTCGATGCGGACCGGCCTCATTTCGGGGCTTCCATCAGGACCGTTCGAGCCCAGAGCGGCCGGCTAAATCTGATCAGCTTGTCCGCAGAGCAACTCGTCTCTAACGTAATGAACATCCAGGCTTCACTGGCCCATGAGTTCATTCACGGTTCGATGCGTGAAATGATGGGATCTGAACGTTACTACGCCATGCCGCGCTGGATCAGGGAAGGTTTCGCCGTCTGGGGAGCTGGTCAGTTGCATGAGAGGTGTATGAACCTTGTGGCTACGGCATTTATAGACAACCTGGATGCGCGTGGGCTCGCCTGCGAGGTCGGACATTCGAATCAGCCTGCCGACGAGTACCTGACGGACGCGATTCTGTTCGAGTACATCAACCAGAACCACGGCGCTAGCGCCATTAAGTCGCTTCTGGCCGAATTATTGGCGGGTCATGACTATACCGTCGCCTTTGAGAATTCCACCGGCTTGACCTGGAAAGAGCTGAGTTGGAGGCGCAAACTCTTTACCCAGATGTATCTCGAGAGTGTGATATTCGAAAGCGGTCTGGTATTGTTCCAGGATGCCATGAGGTTACACGAGGCCGGGGATTTCCCGGGTTCAATTGAGTTGCTTTCTAGGCTGGTAACAGGTCCCTACGATTCACTGTTGCAACCCAATGCCTGGTACTGGATCGGGCGCTGGCGGTTCGAGCAACGCCATTATTTGCTGGCCGCTGAGGCTTTTTCCATGGTTTTGGATCGATTTCCAGAAAACCGCGGTTTGCAACAACCCTGCCGTCTATGGCTTTCCGAGAGTCTTGCCCGTCTGGACAGCCTTGACCCTTCATTGCTAGCGGGTCAATAAAGGACTTATCCAAAAATTGTTTAGAAGTTAGAGTTGACGAGAACCTGTCAACGGGCGAAGCTGACAAACGTAACGCAATCGGAGGGCAAACGCATGGGTCGAATGGGTTCAGTGGCGTTGCTTGTCGCACTGGTGCTTGGGATCGCCTGTGGCAATAATGACAAACAGACGACCGCGAACAGCAGTTCGGAGCCTGGTATTGCCGAACAGAAGCAGACCGAGAAACCCCTTGGACAGCGCAGGGCGTCGGCGTCACCAGAGAAAAGAGCGGAGCCGGCTGAATCCCCCGTCGATGCACAGTGTAACAGGATTCTCGATAAGTGCTTCGTAGCAATACAGCCGGCCATGAAGCTACTGGGAATCAGCGAGCCATCGACGATAGAGGCAGAATACAAGAAATCTGCCAAGAACTTTCTCGCGCGCTGCGCCAAGCTGGACGAGCAAAAGCGCGATTGTCTCGAGAAAGCCGAGAATCCGGTCAGCGCAATCGACAGCTGCGAGGTGAATTCGGGCAAGAAGGCCGCCGAGAAATTATTGGCTCCGAGCCTCGAGCGATTTGTCAAGCTATTCGATTCAGCGCCGCTGCCCTCGGGACAAAACAGCAAGATTCTGGCCGGCCTGCGCGGCACATGGGTTTGCAACTGGAAGGAAGCCAAAACGCATCTTATCTGGACAATCAAGAAAAACGGCGAGGTGGCCGAGAGACGACGAGCTCCCAACGGTAAGATCAGTCAGAAACACTTCAAGATATCGTTTGTCAGCGAAAACCGCATGAAGGTGCACTGGAGCGAACAGTCGGTACAATACTTCACTTTTCTGAGGGCCGGCCGGCGGGTCTTTTTTGCCGGGGGCAATCTGGCCTATGACTTCTTCCCGATCAAGAGCAACAAGTCGTTTGTCGTGAGGGATTCTGGAGATTACATTTTTTTCGACGCTGGAGAGTGTAAGGTCGCAAACGTACGAGGCCTGCTGATCGATGGAAAGTGTTCTTTTACCCGAAAGCGTGGTCAAAAGGTCTTCAAGGTGAACTGGCATTATCCGGGCCAGGTGTTTCTGGACGGCAAGCCGAGGGAGCAGGAACGAACCTATTTTTTGGTCGGAAAGAACCTGGTCGACGAAAGGCTTTTCAGATCTTCGCGCTTCAGGAAGATGTAATTGCTGGCACCAATCGGAATCAATGATGTTATGGATCTGCTTGTCTAACCGCCGAATAGTTGATACCTTTTCAAGGCATTGCGAAGATCACTGAAAGCCAGTGGGCATTTTGGAGCTTATACCCTTATCCGGCGTTTGGCGGTAGGGGGCATGGGCGAGATCTGGCTTGCCGAGCGGAAGGGTATTTCCGGTTTCTCGAAACGGGTAGTGATCAAGACAATCCTCGAGGCCTACTCCGACGATCCAGAACTAGTTGAGATGTTCCTGCGCGAGGGTCGCATTGCCGCCGGATTGACGCATCCAAACATTGCCCAGACATTCGATCTGGGTCGCGAAGATGGAACCTACTTCATCGCCATGGAACATGTCGATGGTCGTGACCTTAGAGATCTACTTGTGACCAACATCGAGTCGGGCAAACAGATACCACTCAACCTGGTTATGCGCATTATCGCCGAGGCATGCGAAGGGCTTCATCACGCTCACAGTTGGAAAACTCCGGACGGCCGGCATGCAGGGATTATTCACCGGGACATAAGCCCCCAGAACATCCTGGTGACCTTTGACGGAGGAGTAAAAATTGTAGATTTCGGTGTCGCCAAGGCGGCCCATATGGCGTCCAAGACAAGATCCGGCGTACTCAAGGGCAAGTACTCATATATGTCGCCCGAGCAGATACGAGGAAAGAATATGGACGGCCGGGCAGACTTGTTCTCACTGGGCGTCGTTATGTACGAAACTGTCACCGGTCGCCGTCTTTTCAAGCGTCAGAGCGAGGTATCGACACTGGACGCAATATTGCATGGCCGCGTGCCTCGACCCACGCGCATTGACGAAACTGTACCGGAGTACGTTGAAGCGATAATCATGAAGGCTCTTGCGCCAAATCCAGACGAGCGCTTCCAGACAGCCCGCGAGATGCAATTGGTTATTGAAGACACCATGCTGGCTTCCGGGTTGACCGCCTCTTCAGCTCACCTGTCGGCATACATGCACAAGTTGTTCGAAGTGGGTGGATCGGACGAAGACGAGGTATCTGCCGCTCGCTTGAGAAGACTGATGGAGAAGTTGCCGGGTGCTGAAGAGGATGCCCCGCCTCTTGAGAGGACCAAGCCTTTCATCGACGGATCGAAATTTACCGGCAAGCAACCACATGAACCGACTCGCAATCTACTGGCGCCAGGGATGGGAACGACTTCGAAGAAGTCCGGCAAGTCGCTGGTCATCCTGGGGCTGAGCTTCGTCCTGGTCGCTCTCTCGAGTTGGTATTTAGTGTCTGTATATATCGGAAAGAACAGCCCCAAGAACGACATTAGAAAGCCTGTGGTTGTCGATGTCGTCTCGACGACCGGGAGTATCGATGGAGGCGGGGACATGGCGGTGATCTCCCCGAGCTTGCCCAATAAATCGGAAACAGACGCAGGTATCGCAGAGGACGCCGGAAATGGAGAACCGGACCGATCTCCGTCTGAAGCAGATTCCGGCACGGCGAAAGTAAAAGACGGAGGTCGCGACTTGCCTGCCGATCGGCATGTTGCCAAGCATACATCTGTGCGACATTTCTTCGGGTTGCTGTCCGTCACAACCAATCCTCCGGCGGATATCTACCTGGGCCGTAAGAAATTGGGTCATGGCAACATCCGCGACATGAAGGTTCCGGCGGGAAAGCAGCGCATAAGAGCGGTTGTGAGAAGTGGAATATCTAAAACGATCGACGTACGGATAGCCCGCGGCCGCCGCCTGTCGAGGGAATTTGTTTTCAAGAAGGGCACGCTGTTGATCGTTGTCCGGCCATGGGCCGATGTGTGGGTTGACGGTAAGATGGTTGGTCAGGCGCCAATGAAGCCCATCAGTCTTCTGGAAGGCACTCACAAGGTCAGTCTGGTCAATTCAGAACTGGGAAAAAAAGTAGAACGTAAAGTAAAGATCGAGGCAGGGCGCCAAAAACGAATTACTGCCGATCTGCGCTAGTCCTGCTTGTCGGTTTCACCGAGCTTTGCCTGCGTCATCAGGAAAGCCCCGACAGCGGTTGGATCGAGTTGGGTGCCCGATACTTCCCTGATTATACGCAGCGCCGAACTGATCGAGCGTGGATTGCGGTAAGGCCTGCTGGAGGTCATGGCGTCATAGGTGTCGGCGACTGCAATGATCCTGGCCTGCATCGGGATATCATTTCCGGAGAGTTTTGCCGGGTAACCCTTGCCGTCGATTCGTTCATGGTGATGACGGATGAGCGGGACAAGGTGCACATAAGCCTCCATGTGCTTGACTATGTCGGCACCGATATCGGGGTGGCGCTGAATGTGCTGGTACTCATCAGAGGTCAACTTGCCTTCCTTGTTCAACACGTTTTCACGAATTCCGATTTTCCCGAGGTCATGAAGTCTTGCTGCATCAATCAGGTCTGTAAGTTCTTCGCCCTGCATTCCAATCTCGCGCCCTATCTGCGCGCTGTATTCGGCGACTCTGTCTGAATGGCCTCGCGTATAGGCGTCGCGTGCCTCAAGAGCCGTTATCATGCCGGTCAGAGTCTGCAGGTATGCCTTCTTGAGCTGTTGTTGGGCCGACTGAAGCTCCTTGTTCGAGGCCAGGACCTGATCCATCAACTGGCGACGTTCGGTGGAAAGCTCGTTTTTCTCGCCTGCAAGACGAACTTTCTCTTCAACTATCGCCAGATCTTCGAACGGTTTCAGAAGGTAATCATATGCCCCGAGGCGCATTGCCTCGATGGCACTCTCCAGCGAGGCATAGCCAGTAATGATAATGACCTCTATCTCCGGATCGAGGGCCTTTGCCTGCTTCAGCAGATCGATACCGGACATGCCCGGCAGATTCTTGTCGACTAAAAGGATGTTCGGCGGTTGCCTGGTGAGATACGGCACGGCCTCTTCGGCAGTCTTGACAATGGCCAGGGCAAACGAGTTTCCTAGAGCCTCCCCGAGAACCAGGCGAACAACTTCCTCGTCATCAACGATCAAGATCCTGCTGGTTCCCGCAGGCCCTTTATAAATAATCTGATCTTCTTCTCGGGTGGTCAAGCCGGTCTTTCCGCCGGTTTCATGGCTGTCATGTCAATCGTTGGTTTCCTTGTACTCTGCATCAATGACATCACCGTCACCCGATGACGTGCCACTATCTGATGCACCTGGATTCGCGGAAGCGCCTGCACCGGGAGGGGGAGGCGCCGCCCCGGCTTCAGCACCGGCAACGCCCTGGTACAGGGCCTCACCCATTTTCTGGCTAGCCTGCATCAGATCGTCTGAAGCCTTCTTGATGGCATCCGTTTCGCCCTTCGAGAGAACTTCCTTGAGATCCTTGAGCTTGGCTTCGATGGTCGAGACAACATCAGCAGGGAGTTTTTCCTTGTACTCAGCCAGAGTCTTCTCGGTCTGGTAAGCAAGCTGATCTCCCCGGTTCCTGATTTCAATCTCCTCGCGGCGTTTCTTGTCATCTTCGGCATGCGCCTGTGCTTCTCTGACCTTCTTGTCAATTTCTTCCTTGTCCATGCCGCTCGAAGCGGTAATGGTGATGTGTTGTTCGCGTGAGGTGGCTTTATCTTTGGCGCTGACATTGACGATACCGTTGGCGTCAATGTCAAAAGTGACCTCAACCTGCGGCATGCCGCGTGGTGAGGGAGGGATGCCGTCCAGCATGAACTTGCCCAGGGTACGATTATCGACCGCCATATCACGCTCTCCCTGGAGAACATGAACCTCGACCGATGTCTGCCCATCTGCGGCGGTTGAGAATATTTCACTCTTGCGAGTCGGGATCGTCGTATTGCGCTCGATCAGCCTGGTCATGACGCCGCCCAGTGTTTCGATACCCAGAGAAAGCGGCGTGACGTCAAGAAGCAGCAGATCCTTTACGTCGCCGGAAAGAACTCCGGCCTGCAGTGCGGCTCCGTTGGCAACGACCTCGTCGGGATTGACCGAACGATTTGGTTCCTTACCGAAGAATTTTTTCACTTCTTCCAGAACGCGTGGAATTCTGGTAGAGCCGCCCACCATGACAATCTCGTCGATGTCGCCCGGCTTCTTCTTGGCGTCGTCGAGGGCCTTTTTAACCGGGCCGAATGAGCTCATAATCAGGTCTTCACAGAGGGATTCCAGCTTTGCCCGGGTGAGCTTCAGGTTCATATGCTTCGGACCACTCTGGTCGGCGGTCAAAAACGGCAGGTTGATATCCGTCTCGAGAGCCGAACTGAGCTCGATCTTGGCCTTCTCGGAGGCCTCTTTGAGACGCTGGATGACCATCTTGTCGCCCGAGACGTCGATGCCCTGGTCTTTCTTGAACTCAGCGACCAGGTAGTCGATGATGCGCTGATCGATATTGTCGCCTCCTAGATGGGTGTCTCCGTTTGTCGATATGACCTCGACGACATTCTCGCCTACCTCGAGAATCGAGATATCGAAAGTTCCGCCGCCGAAGTCGTAAACTCCTATTACCTCGTCTTTTTTCTTGTCAAGGCCGTAGGCCAGGGCAGCCGCGGTAGGCTCGTTGACTATCCGCTTGACATCGAGGCCCGCGATCTTGCCGGCATCCTTGGTGGCCTGGCGTTGGCTGTCGTTGAAGTAGGCCGGTACGGTAATGACGGCCTCCTTGACCTCCGAGCCCAGATAAGCCTCGGCAGCGCGCTTCAGTTTCTGGAGAATCTTGGCGCTGATCTCGGGCGGAGGCAGAGTCTTGTCCATGATCTGAACCTGGGCGTCTCCGTTAGATGCCTTTATTACTTTGTAGGGCACTAGCTTGATTTCTTCGCCGACCTCACTGAACTTGCGGCCCATGAATCGCTTGATGCTGTAAACCGTATTTTCGGGATTAGTGATGGCTTGTCTCCGGGCGACCTGACCGACAAGAATCTCGCCATCTTTCTGATAGGCGACCACTGAAGGAGTCGTGCGGTTGCCTTCCTCGTTGGTGATGATCTTAGGGGCATCACCCTCCATTACTGCGACTACCGAGTTTGTCGTACCGAGGTCGATTCCAATGCACTTGCTCATCTTAACCCTCCGGAATAGTTGTGCATTTACAGCTAAAGCAATCTACGATGGTAAAAATAAGCATGTTGTCAGTCATGTCAAGGCTATTTTTCATGTTTGCAACTCGGGCAAAAAGGCGCATAAGGTATCGTTCGATAGATTTATACGGAGGGCAACCATGTCCAGCAAGGTATTTTTTCACGACGCCAGATCCAACGCAAAAAAGAACAGGATCGACAAAGTTCGCTCGCTCTTCAAACGCGCGGGCTTCAGCAGGTTGATAAACACTGGAGATAAGGTAGCAGTCAAGATTCACTGGGGCGAGCCAGGCAATGTTGGCTTCTTGTCTCCACCCTATATCAGGGCTATCGTAGAATTAGTCAAGAATGCCGGTGGGTTACCATTCGTAACGGACACCAACACCCTGTATTCGGGCATGCGGCACAATGCAGTAGAAAATCTCAGAGCCGCCGCCATTAACGGCTTCACCGCAGAGACACTAGGAGCACCGCTTATAGTAGCCGACGGCCTTTTCGGACGGGACTCTCGCAAGGTTGATTTACCGGGATCGTCTGTAGGAGACGCCAAGATCGCTAGCGCGATAATTGAAGCTGACGCAATGATTGTTTGTAGTCATGTAAAGGGCCACATGCTCTTCGGCTACGGCGGTGCTTTGAAGAACCTGGGGATGGGATGCGCAACACCGGCCGGCAAACAGGTTTTGCATTCCGATCTGCTTCCCTGCGTGGATCCGGAGCTTTGCAAGGGAGACGCGATCTGCGCATCGAAATGTCCCGAGAGTTGCATCGATATGGTACCACGCAACCCTTCTCGGCCAAAGGGCAAGAAAGTGGCCCTGATAGACAAAGAGAACTGCATCGGCTGCGGAGAATGCACATCCGCCTGTCCGCATGGTGCAATTCCGATCAACTGGAAAACTTCGGCGGAAGCAATCCAACGTAAGACCTCAGAGTATGCGTATGCCGCGGTTCGTGATAAGCCAGAAAGGGTAGGCTACCTGAATTTTATCATACAGGTAACTCCCGATTGCGACTGCTGTGACTGGAACGACTCGGCCTTCGTGCCGGATGTAGGCTTTGCCGCATCTCTCGATCCCGTGGCGCTGGATTCGGCCTCGATCGACCTGGTTGCAAAAACTCCACCTTCACCCTTGAGCAAGGCTGCGGGATGCCAGGGAGATCCTTGGCTTGCGGTATATGATGTCGACTACAGGCGAATCCTTGCATTTGCACAAGAGATCGGCCTCGGCCAGAGTGATTACGAGCTTGTCAGGTTGTAGGCTGCTGCGGGTGGTTCTTGGGCCCCGAGGGAGCATGTCCCGGGGGAGCCTTGCGGCGGTTCGCTGTTTTTTTCTTGGGTTGTAAGGCTATTTCGAGAACCTCGTGAAAGTTCTCGACGAATAGAATCTGCAGCTTTTCTAGAACCTCCGGGGGAATGTCTTCCAGATCCTTCTTGTTGCGGGCCGGGAGAATCACTCGCGATATTCCGCTGCGGGCCGCCGCCAAGATCTTCTCTTTTACTCCGCCGACCGGGAGCACCTTGCCACGCAATGTTATCTCACCGGTCATAGCCAGATCAGACACCACCGGACGATCGGTCAACAGCGACGCCATAGCCGTTCCCAGGGTGATGCCCGCCGAGGGGCCGTCCTTGGGGATGGCCCCCGCCGGAACATGCACGTGAATGTCGTACTTGTTGAAAAAATTTTCGTCAATGCCCAGCTCGCTGGCACGCGAGCGGATGTAGCTGAAAGCTGCCTGGGCCGACTCGTGCATCACCTCGCCCAGTTTGCCGGTGATCGAAAGCTTCTTGCCCCCGGGCATGCGGGTAGCCTCAATAAACAGGATCTCACCGCCGACGGCAGTCCAGGCCAGTCCGATGGCGACACCCGGAATATCGGTTCTTTCGGACAGCTCGGGCAAAAATTTCTCAGGGCCCAGGTACCCGGACAGGTCGTCCGGCAAAACGTTGACCTTTTCTTCGTGGCCCGTTGCCACTCGCATGGCAATTTTACGGCAAACGTTGGCAATTTCGCGTTCCAGGTTGCGGACACCGGCTTCACGCGTATATGACTCGACGATCTTCTGTATGGCGGCATCGGAGAAAACCAGGTGATCTTGGTTGATGCCATGAGCTTCGAGTTGTTTGGGTACCAGGTGTCTCCTGGCGATTTCGATTTTCTCTTCGACGATGTAGCCGGGAAGTTCGAGAACCTCCATCCGGTCCCTGAGAGGACTGGGAATCGGATCGAGCAAATTGGCCGTGGTGATGAACAGAACCTTCGACAAATCGAAAGGCAGATCTAGATAGTGGTCGGTAAATGTAAAGTTCTGTTCAGGATCCAGGACTTCCAGAAGCGCCGAAGTGGGATCCCCTCGGAAGTCGGCACCCAGTTTGTCCACCTCGTCGAGCATGATCAACGGGTTGTTCGAACCGGTCTTGCGCATGGCGCGGATGATCCTGCCTGGCAGGGCGCCGACATAGGTTCTGCGGTGTCCCCGTATCTCGGCTTCGTCACGCACTCCTCCCAGGCTCAGACGCTCGAACTTACGGCCCATGGCCCTGGCGATCGAGCGGCCCAGAGAGGTCTTACCCACGCCGGGAGGTCCGACGAAGCACAAAATAGGCCCCTTCATGTCGTCTTTCAGCTTGCGCACGGCCAGGTACTCTAGGATTCGCTCCTTGGGTTTTTCGAGAGCATAGTGATCCTCGTCGAGTACCGTGTGGACTTCTTCGATATCGAGATTGTCTTTAGTGCTTTTGGACCACGGTAGCTCGCATAACCAGTCGAGATATGTGCGCGCAACCGTATACTCGGCGCTTTCCGGGTGCATGCGGCTGAGCCTGGCGAGTTCCTTGTCGGCTTCCTTGCGCGCTTCCTCGGGCATGGCTGCTTCCAGGATACGCTTTTCAATCTCTTCAATTTCACGAGAAGAAGACTCATCTTCTCCAAGTTCTTTCTTGATGGCCTTCATCTGCTGTCTCAGGTAATACTCGCGCTGGCTTTGATCTATCTGGCTTTTTATCTCGTCTTGAATCTTACTGCCTAATTCGAGCACTTGGATCTCTCGTCCGAGCAGGTGCGCTACTTTTTCGAGGCGCTCATTGATATCGAGCACCTGCAGAACGGACTGCATGTCTTCGAGTTTGAGATTGAGATTGGTGGCAACGAAGTCCGCCAGCATGCCGGGATCGTCAATGTTTTGAGCGGCTACCTGGGTTTCGCCCGGTAAGATGGGAGAGTTCTCGATCAGCTTGCCGAATTGCTGGCGGATGTTCTGAACCAGCGCATCGACCTCGACTCCTGGAGCCAGGATATTCTCCAATGGCTCAACCTCGGCCATGAAGAAAGGATCGCTGGAAGTGAAGCGCTTGATCCTGATACGCTGGATTCCTCTCACCAACACCCTGATACTGTCATCTGGGAACTTCAGCATTTTCAGAATAGTTCCAACCGAACCCATGTGATACAGGTCGTCCTCTCCCGGATCTTCCTTGGCCGGATCTTTCTGGGCTACAACTCCCAGCAAACGGCTGCCACCTAGAACACTATCGACTAGTTTCACCGAGCGGCCCCTGGCAATCATCAGGGGTAAAACAACCGACGGATAAAGCACAGTGTTGCGTACTGGTAGAATGGCAAGCTGCGTCGGCATGCTCACTTTTTCCCCCGCGTTATTTGTAATATCTGAAATTTCCTCTGGTTTTTTCTCTTCGTCGCTCATCCATGCCTCTCCGTTACCAGTCCCCAAAAAGACTACTTACAACTACTAATATGTTCACATATGACTTCCGTGCAAGCATAAACAAAAAAAAAAACCGGGAAGACCTGTTTGTCTTCCCGGACAATACTGCTAATTTAGGCTCTAGGTCAATAACCCATGCCGCCCATGCCACCCATGCCGCCCATGCCGCCCATGCCGCCGTCCATTCCGCCGGCGGGCATTGGGTCTTTCTTTTCTGGTTTCTCACTGATCATCACGTCGGTGGTGATCATCATGGAAGCGACGCTGGCAGCGTTTTGCAAAGCGGTTCTGACAACCTTGGTCGGATCGAGTACACCGGCCTTGATCAGATCGCCGTATGTCTCTGTCTGGGCATTGAATCCGAAATCACCCTTGCCCTCGCGTACCTTCTCGAGCACCACGGAACCGTCCAAACCCGTGTTGATGGCAATCTGGCGCAGAGGCTCTTCGATGGCCTTAGCAAGGATATTGACGCCCGCTTGTCGCTCTGCTCCGACTTCCATCTTCGTAAGCCTGCCCTGTGCCCGGAGCAAGGCCACGCCACCGCCAACCACGATACCTTCCTCGACTGCTGCCCGGGTGGCATTCAGTGCATCCTCGACCCTGGCCTTTTTTTCCTTCATTTCGGCCTCACTAACTGCACCGACCCTAATTACAGCCACGCCACCGGCTAATTTTGCCAGGCGCTCTTGCAATTTCTCGCGATCGTAGTCGCTGGTTGTGTCGTCGATCTGTGTGCGGATCTGCTTGATTCGCCCTGCAATATCAGCCTGCTTGCCGGAGCCACCGACGATAGTCGTGTTGTCTTTGTCGACGGTGATTCGCTTGCAACTGCCCAGGTCCTTGAGGCTGATATTCTCGAGTTTGATGCCCAGTTCCTCTGCAAACATCTGCCCGCCGGTGAGAATGGCAATGTCTTCCAGCATGGCCTTGCGTCGATCGCCAAAGCCGGGCGCCTTGACAGCAGCGCAAGCGAGCGTGCCGCGCAATTTGTTGACCACCAGCGTTGCCAGAGCCTCGCCCTCGATGTCCTCGGCGATGATCAGAAGCGGCTTGCCTGTACGAGCCACCTGCTCCAGTAACGGAAGCATGTCTTTCATGTTGCTGAGCTTCTTCTCGTGGATGAAGATATATGGTTCTTCAAGTTCGACCATCATCTTCTCCGGGTTGGTTACGAAGTAAGGGGACAGGTATCCCCTGTCGAACTGCATACCTTCAACCAGGTCGAGCGTTGTCTCGAGGCCCTTGGCCTCCTCCACCGTGATCACGCCCTCCTTGCCGACCTTGTCCATGGCCTCGGCGATAATAGCCCCGATGGTGGAATCACCGTTGGCCGAGATGGTCCCGACCTGGGCAATCTCCTTGGGACTGCGGATCTTCTGAGACGACTTATGAAGGGCGTCCACCAGAGTGCCTACACCTTCGTCGATGCCGCGTTTGATATCCATCGGATCATGGCCGGCCGCGATTAGTCTGCAGCCCTCGCGGAAAATTGCCTGGGCAATGACCGTGGCAGTTGTCGTTCCGTCACCGGCGACGTCGGACGTTTTGGACGCCACTTCTTTGACCATCTGGGCGCCCATGTTCTCGAATTTGTCCTCCAACTCGATTTCCTTGGCGACAGTGACGCCGTCCTTGGTGATGTTGGGTGAACCCCAGGATTTCTCCAGCAGGGCATTACGACCCTTAGGTCCGAGTGTCACCTTGACGGCGTTAGCCAGCTTGTTGACTCCAGCCAACAATGACGCAAGCGCATCCTCGCGGTATTTCATTAGTTTTGCTGCCATGACTGGTCTCCTTTACTTCTCGATTACAGCGAGAACCTCGTCCTCGCGCAGGATCAAGTGCTCTTCACCGTCGAGCTTGATCTCGTTTCCCGAGTACTTTGCAAACAAGATATTGTCACCCTTCTTGACGTCCATCTTGATTAGCGAGCCGTCTTCGTTTCGTCGACCCGGGCCGACAGAAACCACCTTTGCCTCGGCGGGTTTCTCCTTACCCGACTCCGGGATGATGATTCCGCCCTTTGTTTTTTCTTCACTGGCCACTCGCTTGACCAGTATCCGATCGTGCAACGGCCTGATCTTCATGATAATTCTCTCCTTTCCATCTTTGGTTTTTGATCCTGGCAGCGTAAATAAGCACCGTGATCATGGTTGTCAAGAGGACAACTAATAAAAAAGACCAGTTCAGTGCATCCGGACCAACTTTTATCCCTCTGGGCTCAATCTGGGTGCAAACTGATAGGCGAACAATTTATAGACCAGTTTGGCGGCCGTAAACTCAGTTACATTCTGGCCCGGTAGCGGTAAACATTCGACAATGTCAGCCCCGACCACATCGCGCGCAGAAAACACCCGCCTCAGCAGCCCGATTAATTCGTACCAACCAAGCCCGCCCGGCTCGGGTGTTCCGACCCCGGGACATACTGAGGGGTCGAGGCCATCCAGGTCAATCGTCAAGTATACTTTCTGGCCCAGGCGATCTATTACCTCGTTCATCCAGTTTGGATTTGCGCGGATTATATTCATTGAGAAGGGTCGCAGATCCCGCTTCTCTATCAGCTCGTGCTCCTCAGCAGACAATGATCGCAGACCGACCTGGACTATGGGGAAATCCTCCAACGCTCTGCGCATGACACAGGCGTGGGAATAAGGGCTGCCTTGATAGCTGTCACGCAGGTCCGCGTGGGCGTCGATCTGCAGGACGTGCAATTCGGGGTTCAGATCACGCTGGGCACGCAGACAACCAATCGAGATCGTGTGCTCGCCCCCGATTGCCACTGTGAACTTGCCGTCGGCTAGCGGCCGTGCGACGGCTCGAGCGATGGCCGCTATCGTCTCCTTCGGCCCGCGTGCGTCTGGCTCGACGGGTGCAAGGGTGGCAATGCCTGCAGTGGATGGTGAGTAATGCAACTCCTCGTCAAACAGTTCCAAGGCCCCCGAGGCTGCGACAATAGCCGCCGGACCCTCGCGGGTGCCCGTCTTGTAGCTGGTGGTGCCGTCATAGGGCAGCGGCAACACAACAGCGCGAGCCGAGGAATACTCGGATAGTTCGTCGTCGAGCGCTCCGAATACGTAAGCAGGCATGTCGGGCATAGCCTGACGATCAATCGAGCAAGACGGCTGCTGACATGACGGTCGTCCATAACCCGCGTTTGTCGGCCCGGGCAGATTGGGTTATGCTCCTGGTGCGCACAATCTTTTTGCTTAATAGGAAGATGTCGCGCCTCTCGTCATAGGCCTGATCGGGATCAAAATGAACGCCTAGCGTAGAAGCCAGCATCGAGGCGGCCAAGTCTTCCGCGTAGTCGCTGGCAGCACGAGATGTTTGACCGAACGCGTGATGCTCGCTGATGTACCCATAGGCCTTGTTGTCTGCAGGTATGGCAACACCGATAGATGCACTTATCAGGCGATTGGGTTCGTTGGTCTGGGCGCGGCTTACCACGCAGAAGAGAATCTGACCCGTCTCTAACTCCTTCACTGCTTTTTCGCGCGAAGTGACTTTTACGTTCGGCGGCAGGATGCTGGAGACGTTGACTATGTTATATTTCTCGATCTTGGCCATGCGCAGAGCCAATTCGAATGAAGCCAGCTTTTCCCTGTGTCGCCCGACTCCCTTGGTAAGAAAAACCTTACGAGGCACGATAGGCATGTCGATATCTCCAAGAATAGGGACTGCAACAATTGCCGCAGACGAATATTACGGCGGCCGGAAACAATCAAGAAAAATGTATCATCAACGCAGACAAGTTCTTTCAGTGAAAAAACACTGGACTCCTGGTGCCGGCATGTTTTAGACATGGCGCGAGCTTGGGGTGTTGATGATCAGGGTTCAGGACATAATCGACCAGATGCGGTCGCACAGCCCGGAGACAGATGTGGACTTCGTCAAGAAGGCCTACGTCTATTCCGCCAACGTGCACAAGGGACGCGTCAGGTACTCGGGTGAACCATATCTGGCCCACTCACTGGGAGTTGCACATATCATCGCTCAGCTGAACCTGGATGAACCGAGCGTGGTGGCCGGCTTGCTGCATGATACTCTGGACGACGACCTGGCCAAGCCGGAGGAGATCGAGGATCTTTTCGGCAAGACCGTTCGCTTCCTGGTCGAAGGCGTAACCAAACTGTCGAAAATAACCTTTACCTCGGGTGAAGAACGCCAGGCCGAAAACGTGCGCAAGATGCTGATGGCCATGTCGGAAGATTTGCGGGTGATCATGGTAAAGCTTGCCGACCGTCTGCACAACATGCGCACGCTCGGATTCGTCGAGACCGGCCGGCGTGAAGAGATTGCCTCGGAGACGATCGAGATATATGCCCCCCTGGCCAACCGCCTGGGCATTCACTGGATGAGACGGGAACTCGAAGATCTTTCGTTCAAGTGGTTGCATCCGGAGCAGCACCGGGAAATATCGGTAAAACTCGCGAATATGGAGGAGGAACAGCAGAACTATATCGAGGAAGTGGCAAATTTTCTGCACCGAACCATCGTAGACGAGAACAATATCGAGGCCGGCATTTCGGGTCGCCTGAAGCATCAATACAGCATCTACCGCAAGATGAACAAGAAGAGCATTGACTTCGACCAAATCTACGACATCATCGCTTTTCGCATTATCGTAGGAAGCCTGGGAGATTGCTACCGGGTCCTGGGATTGATCCATGCCCTCTGGAAGCCGGTTGCGGGGCGGTTCAAGGACTACATCGCCATGCCCAAGATCAATCGCTACCAGTCGCTTCATACTACGGTTCTGGGGCCTTACGGTGAGCGGGTCGAGATACAGATTCGCACCAGGCAGATGCACGAAATCGCAGAGCACGGCATCGCGGCTCACTGGGCTTATAAAGAAGGCGCCGGCGGTAAGTTCAGGCAGAACAACGAGCTACAACAATTCGCATGGCTGCGCGAAATGCTCGACCAGCAACGCGACGTCAAGGACCCTGCCGAGTTTTTGGAAAACGTCAAGGTCGATCTTTTCAGCGATGAAGTATTCGCCTTTACTCCCCAGGGAGACGTCAAGGCTCTACCGCTTGGCGCAACGGCTCTTGATTTTGCCTATGCCGTACACTCCCAAGTGGGACACCATTGCGTCGGTGCCCGCATCAACGGCAAGATCGCCCCGCTTAGACACAAGTTGAAAAACGGAGACACCGTTGAGATTTTAACGAATCCTCGCCAGAACCCCAGTAAGGATTGGTTGTCGTTCGTAAAGACTTCGAGGGCGCGCAACAAAATTCGCAGCATTGTACGGGCCGAACAACGAAAGCGCTCGGAGGAGATCGGCCGCGAGTTGCTGCAGAAAGAATGCAAGCGTCATCGGATCAATCTCAATCGGAAATGGCGAAATGGCGAAATCGGCAATGTAGCGGAAGAACTCCGTTTCAGGAACACCGACGAGATGCTGGTGGCGCTTGGCTATGGGAAAATAAGCGCCAACCGAGTGGTCGAACTTCTGCTTCCGCCCGAGCAGAGAGACCAGGCAAGCCAGGCCATCGAGGATACGCGTCCGTCCAGGATCGCCCAGGTCTTCAAGAGGCCGGGACGTAAGTCCAGAAGCGGAATACTGGTAGAGGGAATGGATGACGTGATGGTCCGATTCGCAAAGTGCTGCAATCCAATCCCGGGCGACAACCTGGTCGGTGTGATCACTCGCGGCCGCGGAATAACCGTTCACACCGGCAAATGCAAGCGGGTGCAGGATTCCGATCCCGATAGACGCATCGATGTGCGCTGGGATGCCGATCATTCCGCCCGCCACACCGTAGGTGTCAGAATCCGATGCGAAGATCGTCCCGGGTTGCTGGCCAACGTGACCTCGGTCTTATCGGAAGCAGGTATCAACATCAGCCAGGTAAATGCCAGGGCGGAAATGGGCGGTCTGGCTAACTGCATAGTCAAGCTTTCAGTTACCGATTTGGATCAGCTGACCTCAATCGTCAGGAAGATCGAAAAGATTAAAGGTGTCAGACTTGCCGAGCGCATCCAGGAATAGGTGCGCGATAAAATTGCTTTTTTGACAGACTAGTCGATAGCTACTATTATTCTCGCTGGCTGGGTAGTTGATAAGTGAGGCTAATCGGAGGGGAAAGGGTGTCCCTCGATCATATTGGCAGGTACGAGCTTTTAAAAAGCCTGGCTGTAGGAGGCATGGCAGAGGTTTACCTCGCTCGCCAGACGGGCGTCCAGGGGTTTGAGAAAGTCCTGGTAATCAAGAAGATTCTTCCACACCTTGCCAGCCAGGAGCGTTTCGTTCAGATGTTCTTGGACGAGGCCCGCCTGGCCGCACGTTTCAACCATCCGAACATCGTCCAGATATTCGATCTCGGCCAGGACCAGGATGTTTTTTTCATCGCCATGGAGTACATCCACGGCGAGGATATCAAGTCGCTGGTCAGGCGCTGCGCCAAGAAGAAGAAGCGCATTCCAATCGAGCACATTGTAAAGATTTTTTCGGGGGTAATGGACGGGTTGCACTACGCACACCAGCAGACGGATCTGGATGGGCAAAAGGGTGGCATCGTTCACCGCGACGTTAGCCCGCACAACGTAATCGTTTCATTCGAGGGCGGCGTGAAGCTGGTGGACTTCGGCATCGCCAAGGCACGCAGCGAGATATCAACGACTATCCCGGGCAGGGTTAAGGGAAAGCACGCCTACATGTCTCCCGAGCAATGCCGGGGCATGGATATCGACGGGCGCTCAGACGTCTTTTCCGCAGGCGTTGTGATGTACGAGCTTTTAACCTGGACACGGCTATTCAAGCGCAAGAGCGATCTGGACACGCTCAAGGCGGTCGTGGCCGGAGACGTCAGGCCGCCGAGCGATTTGAGACCCGAAATCGACGCCGATTTGCAGGATATCGTAATGCGCGCTTTAGCTCAAAACAGGGAAGAACGTTTCCAGACGGCCCAAGAAATGCAGATGGCCCTGGATGACTACCTGCTGAACAAGAGCCTCAAATCGAATTCGATCTTGATATCAAGATTCATGGAAAACATGTTCGCCGATAAACTAGAGGCGCGCAACAAGGCTCTCGAGCACGCCAAGGCGGCTAATCTCGAAGGGGCGGTTTTAGCTTCCAAGGAAGAGGGGCCAGACCTTGTGGCCTTTCTGGACATGTTTTTCGGCGACGCGGGCAGTGGCAGCGACTCGACCGGCGAAACCGGCCGTATGGCCGGCACGCAATCCGATGCGGGGCCTGAGTTCACTCCTTCAGCAGAATATACGCCGGCCGCCCGGCAGGCCGATATGCCGGTGCCCAAAATGAAGCGGACCGATCCTGTCATGCAGATTTCATCCGACAGCGGCCGGCCGCCGCCCAAGGCGCCACCGCCAAGGCCACCGCCGGGCATGGAGCTTTTGCAAGGCGCGCCCGCACAGGCACAGCCCGCGCAGGCACCGTCCAGTGCGGAGCAACCTGATCCTTTCATGACTTTCAATGCCGGTGCCCAGCCCGGGAGTTTCTCCCAAGCGGATGAGATCTTCGACCCGATGGCAGGCGAGCGACTTCCGGGCGAACCGGATCCCTACGCCGAGGAGATCATGCCCGCCGGTAAGCGCGGCAAGGGTTTTTTGGTGCTGGTCTTTTTGGTACTCGCTGCCCTGGCGGGCGGCCTGATATACATGTTCCGCGGTACCGAACAGATTTCTGACGCTCCCAAGACAGGCCGATTGAAGATCAGTTCGATCCCCTCGGGGGCGGACGTCTATTTCGACGACAGTCGCCTGCCTAGCCAAACACCAACTGAGATAGGCAGCCTGGAACCTGGAGTAGAGCACACTCTGAAAGTATCACTGCCCGGTATGCCCACCTGGGAGAAGAAGTTCACCCTCCAGGACACTCGCAAGCCCCTGATTTTTGAGGCCGTGCTCAGCAAGGAAGCCGCCCAGAAGGCCAGGATGTCTGGCGCGCCGATAATAGCCGGAGCCGAGGGGAAGGGTCTTGGTGAAATTCAGGTCAAGAGCAAACCATCTAGGGCGCTAATTTACTTAGACGGAGTATCCACCGGTAAAAAGACTCCTCACACGTTCACCAAGGTGGCCGCCGAGCTCGATCACGTCATCCTGCTCGAGAGAAAGGGTGTTCAGTCGGCCTTCGAACGCCTCAAACTGGCCAAGGGCCAGACTGCCCAGGTCGACCTGGCTCTGCAAAAAGGCGAAGACGAAGCCCATGGGAGAATTTTGGTGCACGTAGAATCCGAACCGGAAGGGGCCAAGGTAACGGTAAACGGCTACCCACTCAGTAAAAAGACACCTTTAGCTGTCAAGATGCTGGCCAAGGACATATCGGAGCTCGAAGTCGAGTTGAAGGGTTACAAGATCTGGAATCGAACCGTCAGGCCGGTGCCCGGCGTCGATCTGACATTCTTCGCCAAGTTGAGAAAGTAGTTTACTATTATCCGTATTTCTCATCTCACAGATTCTGACGGTCTGATCAACTCTCAGTTCCGATTGACACCAACAGAACGGCGGCCGGCCGCGCCCACAATCAACGCGTGGAGTTCGTAATCCTCAAACACTAGGTGCATCCGAATAATGAATAACAGCGTCCAGCAAACATGCGAGCGGCACGGCCGAGAGGGCTACCAGCGGCATCAAAAAACGGTTGGAGTAGTCAGAGCCGGTAATGAAATCGTACTTGCAGTAAAACAGAAACGTCAGCACCGAAAATAGAAGAATCAAGGCGAAGGCGGGGCGGCTCTTTTTATAGAGCCGACCGTAACCGAGTACGGCAATCAGTGAAGCTCCCGCGGTCGGGACCAGGCCGTGAACCTGATCCGCAAGCTGCAGGCGCAGGCCACCAAAGAAAGGGTAGGCGAAGCTGGCCAAGTGATCTCCGATCTGCGGTTGACCGTGTTTAATAACCCACACCCGTGAATAAGATGTGATCCACGGCGCGCCGAACTGATACCAGTTGAATGCGGCGAATACTCCCAGCGATGCCGCGCATCCTGCGCAATAATGCAGACAGGTCTTCCAGTCACGCATTACAATAAGCATCACTCCGGCCAGAAGCAGGCCTATGGCATTAGGCAGTTTGGTCCAGACCGCAAGGCCCATGAGTATCCCTGCCCAAAGGCCCCTCTTAGTAAGAACCGCGCCTACGGCACAGACCAGCAACAAGGCCGCCAGGATGTCGGCCGAATAGGAGTAGGCAAAATGGTGAAACAGGGGAGTGATGCCTATGAGAACCGCCGCGATGCCGGAGGCTCCGGCGCTAGCATACAAGGCTGCCACCCGGCGGATTGCCACAATCAAAGCCAGCAGCACCAGCAAATTAAAGATCAACAGGCCAAACCCTCCCCATGCGGCGTAGAACGGAAGCGAAAGGAAAGGCAACACCAGGGTGTGCTTGGGATACCATTCACCCCGTGATCCCCGAGCGATGTTACTGTCGTACATGCCGATGTTCGTCCAGGGTTTCGGATTTTCGAAAATCGACGGATCGGATTGGTTGCGCTGGTCGAGGTCGAAATCATATAGAATCGAGATCACAATGTTGGCGTAGTAGGGCGAATCGCCCTTCATGTACGGCTCGTGCGGCAAGCGGACCGCAATTGTCTGTACGTAGAAACCGAGACACAACAAAACGCAGACAACGTCGAGAGCAATGGGTGATCGAACAATTTTCAAGAATAGCTCACGTCGTAATTTCCGATCGCGCATAAGATTGCGAATTCCAGCCCAATTCGCCCATAGCCTGAGGGTCGCTGCGGCCAGCAATATGAGCAGGCTTATAAGACTCAGCAGGGTTCGAACCAGGTTGGAATGGATCGAGGCAGCCTGGTCGAAGTTCTTCCAGGGTACCGGCGTCAGGATATCGAGGGGAATCGTCTGAAAGGACGAATGTTCCGGCGGCTTCCACCTGAAGCGCAAGAAGCTATCTCCGACACCTTGGGAGTACTGCAACCTGATAGCGTGTTCCCCGGGTGAAAGCTGCAATGAGCCTTCTTTGCGCCGGCGGACATGTACGCCGCCGTTGGCTATCACCTGCTTATCGTCGATCCACAGGTTTGAGCCGTCGTCGGAGTCGAGCAAGAAGCCGTAACTGCCCTGGGTCAAGATTTGTATGAAACCCTCGAAGTTAATGGAGTAATTCGACTGGTTCGAAGAGGCGAGGTTGCCGTCAAGCGATATCTCCAATTTGCTCACATCTCTGACCAGCACGGGCGATCCTTGAAAGCGGGCGTTGGCGTAGAAACTCGCTCGCAGGCCGTGGCCGTCGTCGGCCCGGGGGCGAACCAGAAAGACCGCCAGCGCCGAGACCAACATTAAAAGCGATACAAGCCGTGATCGCATGATCCCGCTCATGGGATCTCCCATAGTTGCGTGCCCCACTGTTCTGCAAGCTTATCAAGGCCAAGCTGCCGCAAATGCCCGACCACCCGGTGGCCGGAGGGAACAATAAGAAAGCGCAGGTGCAGGCCCATAGCTTCTTGCTTGACCTGCTCGGGCGCAAGATTCAGCTCGCCCCGTAGCGCCCTCAGGACGGGCGTGCGACTAATGAAGTCGAGCGCCGAGCGTGTCGTTCTCGACGCGTATCCGCCGATCATCTTGTGCTTGTGGCCCGTCTGGCGCAGGAGCGCCTGATTGGGGTCACCTATGTCGTAGACTATCGAGTCAAGCGGCGACTTTTCGATCAATCGTATGAAATCGGGAAGCGCCACGGTACGTGACTCGATCGGATGGGGAAGAAATTCCAGCAAAACCAGCAAGGTCACGGCCAGCGCAGCTGCATGGCGCCGACTCAGCACAAGGATTTTCTTGTCGCCAATACGAGCAAGTAAGGCATTTAGACCTCCTGCAGCCAGAATCGAGCCGGCTATCAGGGTGATGATATGCCAGCGCACCGGTGCGCCGCTCATGCCAAGAATGGGAAAGATCCAATCAAGAAACTTGTAAGGCAGCGGAATGCTATTGTAGATGTGTCCTCCCCAGTGAAGCACGGGACCCAGAGATAGAAACATTCCGCAAAGAGCTATTCCGGCCCATCCCCAGGGGCGCTCTCCGCGCCTACTCAACGCGAAAGCCGCTATTGCCAAGGCTATGACCGAATAGCCAAGGTACTGGTTGCACTCTGCCGAGTTGCCTGTCCATTTTCTCCAGGTATCAATAAAGAGCGGACCGTAAGCGGACACCCACGGGGGTATGAAAAAAGACTGCAGGTCGGCAGACCAGAAACGCGCATCGTGAGCCGGAACGAGATCCAGCCGCAGGTAACTGATCAGCATGGCCGCAAGCAGAACGCCTGCGGTCGAAAGGAAGACGCCGGCCCCGGCCCCTAGCGAAAACAGGAGTTTTCGTTCGAACACGCGCCTGCGTTCAGTTACCAGTTTTGCGAATGTGGCAAGTCCGGCGATAATCAAGCCGGCCAGCAAGTAGTAGAACGAGCAGAAGGCCGTCAGTGCGAGAGACAGGCCCATCCAGATTCCATCTGCGATCCTGCGATTGCGCCAACTTCGGATCAGAAAAAGCAAAAATAGTGGCAGCCACTCCATGGCCACCAACTGCAGATGGCCTTGCGCATGGGCGAAATGAAAGGGCGAGAAGGTAAACACACAACCGGCAAGAAAGGCGGCCGCGCGATTTGGGAAAAGTTCGTACGCTAGAAGATACATAGTAAATCCCGATGCCGCGAAGGAAAACAGGAAAACCAGGTTGTAGGCGGCAGGCTGCCCGAGAATCAAGTCGAGAGGCAGGGCCAGCAAGCAGTTGAAAGGGTTCAGCGTGTGGAACAATAATGTATGGCCGTTAGGATAATGAAGCATGTCGGTGAAATAGGGATTTTGCCCGGTAAACAGAGCATGCTTGAACCACCACATGTTCCACAGGTTCTGAAAACCATCGCCGCCGTGACCGGCGATGTGTGTCGTAAAATTTTGAAGCACCCGGTACGCATACAGGCAACTCATGATGAGATAGCCGCCGCCTGCCGCCAGGTTCTCCTTGTTGCGGCCGAACCATGAATAATGCGCCGCTTTCTCCGACACGCTGCCTCCTGCATATACGGGTCGGCTCAAAATCGCATGGACAGGGGCGAATGGTCAAATATGTGTCTTGTCAAACGCTGATCATTAAGCTAGGCACTTGAGGCGG
>CAZENH010000002.1:114802-303027 GCA_964513625.1 uncultured Myxococcales bacterium
TGGTCAAATATGTGTCTTGTCAAACGCTGATCATTAAGCTAGGCACTTGAGGCGGCAACATCTCTACAAAGGAGAACATTATGAAGTCGTTCGCATTCAAGAAATGCAGATATTTCATAGGACGATTGGAACGCGGCGACGACATCCTGGCGGGTTTGACTGATTTCTGCAACCAGGAGGACATCGAGGCCGGCACTATCAGCGCCATTGGCGCCGTGGAAAACGGCGTGGTCGGCTATTTCGACCAGGCCGCCTCCGAGTACCACAAGTTGCGCTTCGAACAAGGCATGGAGATCGCATCACTGACAGGCAACATCTCGATTCGGGAAGGCAAGGTTTTCCTTCATTGTCACTTGGTTTTGGCCGACGAGCAGGGCCGCTGCTTCGGTGGACACCTGCTCGAGGGCAATATCGCCTTTGCCTGTGAGTTCACTATTCAGGCGCTCACCGGAGAACCCCCGTACAGGATTCACGACGAGGCGACTGGGTTGTTTCTGTGGTAGTGGAAAAAAGGTGTTAATTCTTCTTCAGCGAGCTGATCACCTCGCGAGCCTTTTGTAACGCCTGCACAACCTTCTTTTCCCGAAGCCGCAGGCGCTTCTCCTGCTCTTTCGAGGTCTCGAGCCTACTCTTCAGCAGCTCGAGCTTTTCCTTTGCTTGCTGCATCGCATCCTGGTAGCGCGCGATTGTCTTGTCCTTGATCGCCTTCAGCTTCTCGATGGCTTGAGCCTTGTCCTGTTCCGCCTTATCCTGCGCCTCTTGCAATTCTGCCTGTACAGTGGCGATCTCGTCGTTTTTCCCGGCCTCGACCTGCATCAGTTGCCGTTCGTGCTGACTTGCCAGATCGGCAAGTTGCTGCTCATACGATTGTTTCAACTCTTCGGCCACGTTTGCCTGCTGGTCTCCCTGCCTGGCCAGTTTCTTCACCCGCGAACGCAGTTCCTCGAGCTGTTCTTCTTTCTCACGCAGAGCCGCCTGCGACTGCGTGGCGCTGTCACCGGCCTCGTCGGCCTGTCCTCGCAACATGGCCAGGTCTTCCTCGAGGTCTTCGAGCGACTCATTCTTGGCCGATAGCTCTGCCTCGAGTCGCTGTGCTGCCTCACGGTTTCTTGCAAGCATTTCCTCAAGTTCTTGCTTCTCTTGTGTCAGTTGAGCCATTGCCTGCTGGCTTTCCTGGCCGGCATTCTGAAGCGATTCGCGCAACTCCTGTTCACGAGCGCTAAACGACTGAAGCTGCTGCCGGGAGGCGTCAAGGTCTGCGGAAAGTTGACTGTTTTGTTGCTCGAATTCCGCGATCCTGGAAGACAGGTCTTCCTTCTCCTGGCCCAGTTGATTGATCTTCTCGGATAACTCGCGTTCCAACTTCGAGGCCTTGAGCACAGCCGACTCGACGCGCTCTTCCATGGAAGCGATCTTTTTCTTGGCCTTGTCGTAACGTTCTTGCAGGTCGGACTCGACGCTTTGTTTCTCTTCGCTTAGCTTTGCAACCTGCTCGGCAAGCCCGGCCAACTCGGAGTCCTTGGCCTCCAACTTGGCCATGGCCTCTTGCTCGATTCTGGCGTGTTCATCTGAAGCAGACTCGGCAGAGGCTTTCAGTGCCTGGAACCTCTGGCGTTCTTCTTCGAGCTCGGCCTGCAGTCTGTTGACCTCATCCTGAGAGATCGAGGAAGCCTGCTCGAGCTTGGCCTCCAAGCTTTCTCTCTTCTTCGACAACTCACCAAGTTGCTCTTCAAGAGCTCTGCGTTCCTCTTCGGCTCCGGACTGCGACTGGGCCAGGTTTTCTTCCAACTCGGTCAAGCGGGAGTCGAGAGACTCGTTTTCAGATTTAAGCCTCTCGATCGTGGACGACGATTCGGATCTCTCCTTTTGCAGCGTCTCTTCCAGAAGACTTATGTTTCGCTCGCGATCTTGAATGCGGGCGTTCAATTCCTGCTCGCGCACCTGCACTGCCTGGGCCAACTCGCCGATCTGCGTCTCGAGCTTGGTGCGTTCAGAGTCCCATTCGGACTGCAGGCTGGATTTTTCTTCTTCAAAAGCAGCCTGCTGGGCCTTTTTCTGCTCCTCGGCATCGGCCATTGCCTTGGCGCTGCTTTGTTCGAGCCCGGAGTGCAACTCGGCCGCTTCGCGCAAAGCGGATTCGAGCTCCTTTGCGCGTTTTTCGAGCGCCTCTTTCTCGTCGGTCATGGCTTCGAGTGAATCTTGAAGCAGATCCGCCCGGCCGCGCTCAACATCGACTTCCTGGGTCAGCTCTTCCTCGCGGGATTCCTTTTCCTGGGTAATCTCATCCAGCGACTCCTGGAGCAGATCAATCTTCTTCTGGGCATCTTCGATCTGCTCCTGAGAATCCTGAGACTCTTCCTCCTTTTTCTGGCTGAGGAGTTGGAGTGTCTCCTGGAGCACCTTGACCTTGTCAATCTGCTCGTCGAGTGCGGCCTGAAGTTCCGATCGTTCATGCTCGAAGCGGTGCACATTTTCTTCGAGCTGCTGAGTAACCTCGTCAAGCTCCCGGCGAGTCTGATCGAGCTGCTGCGAGAAAGTAGCGCGCTCCTGCTCGGTGTTTTCAAGCTTCTCTTCCTGAGCCCGATACTTCTCGTTTAAAGTCTTGAGGTTCAGATTACTTTCATCATATCGAGCCTTGGCCTTTGAAAGCTCTTTTTGAGCCTGGCTCAACTCGCGCTCTCGCTTCTTCAGGTTCCGGCGTAAAAAGTTGAGCTTGTTGTCGAACCCGTACTCGCCCTCGATCTCGTCTTCGACTATGGATTTGCGTTTGCTCTTGGGGGGCGGGGGAGGAGGATCCGAGGACTTGGCCTTGGGAGCCTTCTTCTCTGTAAGCTGGCTGAAGGCTGCTTCGAGATCAGGTTCGTTGTCGACCGGGACGACCTCCTGAGGTTCCTCGATCGGCTCGAGCTCGTCGATCGGCTCTAGTTCTTCGATGGGTTCAACTTGATCCGGTTCGTCAATCTCGTCCTGATCGTCTGCATCCGGCTCTGGTGTCGGAGCCGTTAGACTCGAAAAAGCCGAATCGAGTTCACTTTCATCGTTATCCTCGCCATCCGGCTGTGCGTCTGCGGAGGCTCCCACAAGTTGAGCCAGTTTGTCGGCAACGGCGGCGATCGACTGGTTCTTGAGCATGTAAGCATCGGCCGGGGTTTTGTGGCCCTGGTGTTGCTCAAACGTATCGGGAGTCTCACCGGAGGATATGATTATTATCGGAACTTCCTTGAGCTTCTTGTTTTTCTTGATCCGGTTGCAAACGGAGTAGCCGCTCATGCCGGGTAGCTCGGCAGCCAAAAGAATGCCGTCCGGCGGGTTGTTCTTGGCCGTGTCTATCCCGGCGTGACCCTCGGCCACGGAAGTGACCGAGAGCCTTCGCTGCTGCAGCAACTGGCTGATCTCCGCCTCGAAGACGGGATCGTTTTCTATGATCAATACGCGTTTTTGTTCCATATTGTCGGCCGGGGCGGCCGCCCTAAGCACTCCCGCCTGCCCCGTATGAGCTATACTACGCTAACGGCGATACATCAAGAAAAATACCGGAATGAGCGATGCAAACAGGGGTGTTCGCTCAAGGCGTAACGTACACCAACTCGATGTGAACGCTCTCGCCCTCGCCGAAGAATTCGCATGGATCGTAGTGCTGAGCGAAGCTGATCGTGCCGCCGGGCGCCTTGGGATCGGGCGGATTCGTGGGCGGATTGTAGTTCCAGGTGGGAATGCAGGCAAGGCCGTTGGGACACGAGTCGTCGCTGGGGCCGCTGCACTCGGTGAGCTTGACCTCGTCAGTGTAGCCGCAGGAGTAGCGCGGTATCGCCGTGCCGTTGATCAAGATGTTGGCCAGGTCGGGATCGAGAATCGCCTCGGACAGCAGGAAAACCTTGGGACAGGCCACGAAGGTGCCCAACTCTTGCATGGTCGACGAGAAATCATTCTGGCAAATGGTGTCTATAAAACCGTTCTTGCCGATACCGAAGAGTTGGGCCAGCTTGACATAGCGTGTGCCGGGCTTGGCGGAGCAGAACTCGCCGCTGCAGCCGGCGGTGGTACAGGCTGGCTCGATGTCCCAACGGCTATGGCCATCGTCCCAGAAGTACTCAATCGTCGTGGTTGAGAGATCCTGAGTATCCTTTATTCCCACAATGGCTGCGAACTTGACCATTCCTTCCCGGTTTCCCTTCAACCTGAGCAGGAAGTTGTAGTAGTCCTCGACCGGCGTCAGCCTGTATTGTTTGCCCTCCGGGTCGTTGAAGGCTCCGTCAGGGTCGACTCCCTTGGCGGCAAAATAGCAGGAATTGCCGCCAATTCCCGGCATTCCCTCGGTGACATCGCCAACTTCGCCGCAGTCATCCTCGTCGGAGATGACGACTACCACCAGCGTGGCGTTTTCGCGCAGGAAGCCGCCGTTGTAGGTGCCGGCCAGAAGAGTGTCGAGAGCAACTTTTATTGGAGCCAGGCCGCGCTCGTATCCGCAGCCGTTGACTCCCACCATGGCAAAGCCGCGGCTTTGGCTTGTATCGTAGAAGCACCATTTTGTCGTGGAATCGACCACTCTGCTGCACTGCGGATCGGTCGTGAAGATGTAATCAGGCATGTCGATTGTTCCCTGGTTGTAGCCGATGCGATCCTGGAAACGTCCATTCTCACCGGTCTCGTTCATGCACGATTGCGTGATAACAGTGTCACAGGGCGGGCAGCCGGGAGACTCCATACCGGTGGAAACGATGGCGATGTGGTAGTCGCCGCCGAAGTAGTTTTCCAGCTCCGAGGTGAAGGCGCTGAAGGACTGACCGAGTTGGCCCTGCTCACCGACCATTGATCCGGAGTTGTCGATCACGAACAGGATGTCGGCCATGGAGGCGATGCTTATCGTCTGCGTCCAGCGCTTCTCCTTGATCACTGAACTTGGCAATTCCTCGAAGCCGTAGTTCTGGCAACCCAGAACGGCCAAACCGGTAAAAAGAGCCAGGATGCCATACCAGCTTTTCACGTTCATGACGACCTCCTTATGAACCCATCCCATTATCATCCCATTTTGTCCGCCACGTCAACCTTGAATAACTGTAAATGTGCCTAAGGCGTGACATACACAAGCTCAATATGAACTTGAGCGCCTTCGGGGAATAGATCACAAGGATCATAATGATCTGCGAATATGATTTTCCCTCCGGGCGCATCAGGTGATTGCTCCGGACAACCCTGTTTTATTGGACCTGAGGGCGCGCAATAGGTCCATGTCTCCAGGCACTCACCTTGGGAACAAGAGTCGCCGGGACCGCTGCATTCTTCTGCTTCGCCGACATGTGAGCACGAGTACCGAGGAACGGCCACTTCATTGATGAGAATGTTTGCAAGGTCAGGATCTAGGATTTCCTCCGACAGGAGGAATTGTCTTGGACAAGCAGCGAGGGTAACAATCCTGCCAAGAGTATCGGAAAAATCATCTTGACAAATTGTGTCGATGAATCCGTTTTTTCCGATGCCGAACAGTTGGGCCAACTCGATGTATCTGGTTCCTGGCTCTGCAGAGCAGTTTGGGCCGGAGCAGTCCTTTGTTGTGCACGCATGATCTGGTACCCAAACGTTACCATTTTTAACATAATTGATCGTGGTTGTTGATAAATCGTTGATATCCTTCACGCCAACAATGGCGGCGAATTTCACCATGCCCACTCTGCCGTCTTTAATAGACATGAAATCCCGGTAGTAGTCCTCGACAGGCGTAAGTCTGTAAGGTTTCCCATCAATATCTGCGAAATTTCCGTCTCCATCGACGCCCTTAGATGCATAGTAACAAACACGTCCACTCCCATATTCAGGACCTTCGTTGACGTCACCTACCTCTCCACAGTCCTCCTCGTCCGAAATTACTATTATCACGAGTGTGGCGCTGGGGCGTAAGAACCCGCTGTTCCACGTGCCTGACAAGTCCACAAGAGCCTTTTTTATAGCGGAAAGTCCGCGTTCAAGTCCGCACCCATTGACTCCAGTAAGAGCACGACCACTTTGACTCGTTGTATCGAAGAAGCAAGTTTTGTCCGCTGGTAGCAATACTTTCCCGCAATTCGGATCAGTCACGCAACTGTAGTCAGGATCATCAATGGTACCATCGTTGTGACAAATGTTTTCCTGGAACCTGCCACTCTCTCCTGATTCGTTCATGCAGGAACCTGGAACCGGTAGTGCATCACATGCTGGACACATTGCACTCTCGACACCGGTTGTAATAACGGCTATGCGATATTTATCTCCAAAGAATTCCTCGAGCTTATTTGTGAAAGCTTCGAAGGACTTTCCCAGTTGGAGTTGCTCTCCAACCATTGACCTCGAGTTGTCGATCACAAACAGAATATCGGCTTCAGTTGAAATAGTGATATTGAAGAAACGACGACTTTCCTTGATCACCGAGCTTGGCAGCTCTTCGAAGCTATAGTTCTGGCATCCAAGGATGGTCAACCCAACAAGCAAAGAAATCAAGCCACACCATTTTTTCATAATCATCGCCACCTCCCGTTAGCCGGACCCGTACCGGCAAGATTTTGTCTCTTTTTTCTACTTGCGTGGTAGATGCACCATAGTTGTCTGATTTGCCCATACCTCCAGAATAATCCACAAATATCAATACATAATTGATTTAGGCGGCTTGGTAGTACAATATTAGTAGAATAATTGATTATTGAATCAATTATTATGTGGTAATAAGACCCGATCTAGTGCGATTACAACCTTGCTGGAATACATAATTAACCTATTAATACAATTTGTTATAGCAATTTTCGGCATGTCGTGATGTTGGTATGAATCTTGCTCATACGTGTGGTGGTTTTAAAAATGGAGGGCCAAATGGATGTAAACGATGCTGTTTTTTCTCCTGAGGCCGACAGCAAGAAAGAGAGCAGCCTGCTGTCTTTTACGAGAAAGACCATCGATCTCGCCACCGCAATTCGCAGAAAATTCAGGAGTTCGGGCGTGGCCGGCGCGAAACAACGAATCGAGGCCATGAGGCGCGAGGGGTTTTCGAACCGCGACATGTACTGGGCCGGTTGGGAGGAGGGGCGGCGAGAAGATTTGCATGATTTGACCGACGTGCTCTTCAGCTGCCAGGAGAAAGGCCTGGGCCGGATGAGCATCATCCAGGAGTCGAACTCTCACCTGGTCGTTAAGGTGTATGACTGCGCCTCTTGCCAGGGCGACAGTCGCTATGACGATTGTTCCTTTGTGGCCGGGTACATCGCAGGAGCGCTGGTTTCAGCCGGAAAGCCCGATAACCTGAATGTCAGGGAGAAGTCATGCGGCGAGTACCCTGGACGCACTTGCGTGTTTGCTGCCAATTGGTGAGTGCTTTTATTTTGTAAATAGATTTGCAGGGGATTGAAAGACTAATCCCATCGGAGCTTTGACATATGGATTGAAGATTGCTTGAGAAGCAGGTGGCGTCGTTGGGCAGGGAGTATGGAATGGTGTGTTGCGGCGGGCAGGTGGTTTGAGCTTCCCAAGTAATAATTACGACAGCATAAGGTCCCCTGCAATTGTTGGAAACCCGCCAAGAAGATTGATTCTCTTGGCGGGTTTTTTTCAAACATGCCCACAAAGGGAGCTTGGATAGGCTTCCACTGAATTGACAAAGCGCATCGAATTTGTTTGACTGTCTCCCGATCCTCGGGGAGACGACTATGCCCAACGACGCCGAACTCGCTGAAAAAATATCCATGCTCGAAGAGCAGCTGGCCGAGGATCCCGGTTCGACGTTGTTTTGCGAACTTTGCGAAGCCCTGATGAAGGCTGAGCGTGGCAACGAGGCGATAAAGGTCTGCGAGCGCGGACTGGGCTACAATCCCGGATTGCCGGGCGGTCATCTGGTTTACGGCAAGGTTTTATTCGAGCTTGGGAAAAATGTCGAAGGCCTGCAAGCATTCGAGCGAGCCTGCACACTCAAGCGCGATGACATCGACATTCTGACCGAGATCGCCAAGTTTCTGGTGGACGCGGGACAACCCGAGGCTGCTTTCCCGTACCTTCAAAAAGCTATCGATATTGACGACACGGACGAGCGTGTCGTTGAACTGCGCAAGCTTCTGGACGTCGAAAACCCCGATGATCTCAGAGTAGAGACGGAGCGCATTACTATCGATCGTCAGATGCTGGACAGTGATTCCGGAGAAACTGACACCCAGGGCGAAGCTGCCGACGCCGATACCGAAGAAGACGGGGTCGATTTTGATGATTCCGATGAAGCGGCCTATAGCGATGATGATCTGCGGGTGCCTACAGAGGAAATCAAGTGGCCGGACTGGGAGAGCAGGCCGCCTCCAGCGAGCGATGCATTCCCGCCGCAGGTGGAAAGTCCGCAGGAACTTGGAGAAGAAGACGACGAGCCGCCAACCGTCTACTCCCCGAACCCGCTCACACAAAAACAAGCAGTGGGCCAAGAGCTCGATGATCAACCCGGTGTAGCGGACGAACCTGCAGGGCTTGCAGGAAAACCTGCTGAAGACTCGGACAATTCAAGACCGGCTCAAGAAACAATTATGGACCCAACAGCCGGTTTAAGGGCCGAGATTGACAACGCCGTGGGGTTGGCGGTCGATCAAAAAAAATCCGAACCTCCCACAATGTTCGACCCGGGCCAATCCCTGGAGCAAGTCCAGCCACAACCATGGTCGGGCGCACGCCAGGGGGAAGAGCCGCCGACAATGTTCGCCGGAAGCGGCGAAAAGCAACCGCCTCCAACACGTTTCAGTCCGGCGCAAGGCGCCGCCGCCCCATTTCATGACGTCCAGGCCAAGGCAGAAACCTTCAGTTACTTGAAGGTTCTACTTGTGCTGATTCCTTTTCTAGTAGTCGGTCTGGCTCTCGGCGGGTACGTTGCATATCGCCACATCCGCGCAGATAAAATTGCCGGGTTGCTCGACCAGGCAACGGCATCGCTGACACTGGATTCGTTTCTGGGATATAGCGACGCTCGTACGACGCTCGCCAAGTTGCTCGAACTGGACAATGAAAACAGCCGGGGCAGGGTGTTAATGGCCCTGACTTGCGCGACACTTGACGACGAGTATGGGCCGAACGTCGCCCTACGGGAGAAGAGCCTCGAGCTGCTTGGTCGAATAGATCAGACTACCTTGGCGCCGGAAGCACGAGCCACCCTATTATGGACTAAATTTCATCTTCACCAAGATGGCCAACTGGCCGCCGAATTGACAAAACAACTTTCAAAATCCGCCCGCGATGCGAGCCTGCTTGCTTTGGCGGGCGAGATGGCGATACGCCGCGGGGACAGGAAAAAAGCCGAAGAACTCCTTAAGGCAAGTATCGATGTGAATCCTTCCAGAATAAGGTCGTTGTATCGACTAGCAGTCATTGAATACAGGTTGGGTAAGACGAACAAAGCGGCTGAGCATCTTGAGCATGCACTGGAAATCAACGGCATTCACGTCAAGTCTCTTTTGTTGATTTCTAAAATAAGAATCGCAGGCAACAGGTCGCCAGACCAGGTCAAGAGCGACCTCGAAAAAGTCGTCGAGTTACCGCAGGTGACTGATCGCGATCGTGCGCAGGCGCACTTCCTTTTGGCCCGTCTCTCTTTTGGAGCCTTCGATCGCTCACGAGCAGTTGCCGAGGTCAAGACCGCAAGCGGGCTTGCGCCGGACGATATTTCCTTCGGTTATAAACTTGCCAAATTGTGTGCGGACTTTTACGAACTCGACGAAGCCGCTACACGCGCCAAGAAAGTCTTGAAAAAAGATCCCCAGAACCTGAATGCCTTGCTGTTGTTGACCGGGACATACATGCGACGAGGTAAGGCAAGAAAATCCCTGGCAGCCTTGGATGATCTGGTCGGTAAGAAGGTACCCGCGGCGCGCTTTCTGGTTTTGAGAGGTGAGGCATTGCTGAATGTCGGCCGATACGATGACGCCTTGCAGGATCTCGGATCGGTCCCCGCGGGAGCCAGGGAGAAAAGGCGCGCCAAAGCGCTTGCGGCGATGGCACTCATAAAAAAGGGCGCGGTCGACAGTGCCCATCGCAAGATCACCTCTCTGCTGGGGAAATATCCCAGGTATGCACTGGCCCATCACGCTATGGGCCTATACCGCGAGGCAAAGAGGCAAAACCGCAGCGCAGAGACATCATACAAGAAAGCTGTCGGTCTCGACCCCTGGGAGTATCTGTCATATAACAAATTGGCTGGCCTGGAATACGCAAGGCGAAAAGAGAAAGCAGCCCTTGAATATGCGAGAGAAGCACTCAGGGCTAACCCATACGACGTCGAGGCCAGGCTGCTGTCCGGAAACATATATCTCGACATGCGAGATTCATCCAGTGCACTGGACGCCTTCGCACACGTTGTGGCTGAGGACGATTCCTCGGCGGATGGTTTCGTCGGCATGGCCGAGGCCCTGCTTGCCTCCAATGATGCCCAAAAAGCTCTGAAAGCGATAAATAAAGGCATAAAGGCAGGTGCCGACGATGCGCGCGCCTATCACATCAAGGGAAAAACATTCCTGGCTCTGGGTCGATTTTTCAAGGCGGCCAGTGCTCTTTATAAGGCAGATCGCCTCAAGCCGAAAGACGCCGAGATCCTGGCGGACCTCGGTCTGGCGCAACTCGGAACACGTTCGATCACCCGCGCTGAAAAGAGTTTTACAAGTAGTCTCCGCAGAGGCAGGCTACCGCGCGCCATGGAAGGTCTGGCCAGGGCCAAGCTCGAGCACCATCGCTACAAGGATGCCGCCGGGGCTTTTGAGAAGGCCGCCAGGTACGCCAAAAGAGCGAAGTGGCCGGCGAAGGAAGTGGCCCGGCTCTACCTGGAAGGCGGACATGCTTGGGTAAAAGAGCGCAAGGTCTCAAATCACCTGGCCAGAGCTCGGCGCTTGTACCGCAAGGCTGCCTCTGCTGTTCCCGACGATCCCGAAGCGCTTTTTTTCCTGGCAACCGCCTATGATCGTGATGACAAAATAGCCGCCGCCCGGAAAACATATCTCGAAGTGTTGAACCTGAAACCCGACCACCCAGAAGCCCTGTTCAGGCTCGGCCTTCTGGAATACGATCAAAGGAAAGACGACCTTGCCAAAAAGTACCTCGAACAATTTTTGAAAACCGGCCCCAAGGGCAAAGACCGCAGACGGGCAAAACAGGTTCTGGGTAAAATCAAGTAACACTGCGGATCATCAGACCAGTATGAAAAAAATCGAAACGACACCTGGAAAGTTTGTGGTTATTGAGGGAATAGACGGTGCTGGAACCACAACCCAGTCCCGCATGCTTGTCGATTGGCTGATTTCCAAGAAACTGCCCGGAGCAATCACCAGCGAGCCCAGCGGCGGGCCGATGGGATCATTGCTGAGACAGATTCTCCAAGGCCGAGTGATTGCAGGAAATGCCGGCGGTAGCATGCGCCCGATTAACAACGACTCAATAGCATTGCTGTTTGCCGCAGATCGTATGGATCACCTGGACAATGAGATCCTTCCTCTGCTGGCCAACGGAGTAAACGTGGTTTCCGATCGCTACTACCATTCGAGCTATACTTACCAGTCCCTTCAGGGCGATCTCGAGTGGATTCGATTTCTGAACGGGCATGCACGCCAACCGGATATAACATACCTGCTGAATTGTACGGCCGAGGAGGCAGGCAGGCGAATGATGCGCAGGCGAACTTCAAGCGAATTGTACGAGGTTCTCGAGACACAAAAGAAGCTCGAGTTGGCCTACCGTGAGCTTGCCGCGACACTGCCCGAAGAGATTGTCGTAGTCGATGGGGCCGGCTCCCCTCAAGACGTCCATAAAACTATTACATCCGACCTGGATGCAAGATTCGGCTGGTAAGGGAACCGTAGCGTGGGACGCTTCGACACCATTATCGTAGGGGCCAGCTACGCCGGCTTGGCCGCAGCCACGCAGATGCCTGGACGCAAGCTGCTGGTCTTGGAACGCCATGATTCTGTTGTTTCGAGGCAGCGAGGATCTTTGGGGCTTCTGGTTCCGGTGGGGGAGGACGTCGAAGTCAGGGGAAACGACCTGTTCCTGAAAGGCCTGGATCTCTTCGTGGAGAATGGCGTTCGCCAGAAATTCGTCAGCCTGAGATTACAAGGATTGGCGGAGAAACTCGATTTCTACCCGCGTCGACCGCTTGTGTTGATTGATGAGGGACGCGTGAAGGGAGCCTTGCTGCGCAGGGTCAAAGAACTCGGTGGCGAAGTGATGATTGGATCAACCGTGCGCAGTGTCGACACGGACGGGAGAGAAGCCAAGGTTCGCACCAACCAGGAACATCTTTGCCGGGTGTTGATTGGAGCCGACGGGATTGGCAGCGTAGTGTCGCGTTCGCTGGGCATCCGCAGGGAAAAACGTTCGATTCTTTTCCAACGTGAAGTCGAAGTGAGCAAACTGGATATTCCGAATGAAACGCTTTTTGTCCAGTTTGACGACACCAGAAATTTTTTTCTGGCGCACTCCACGGGAGACGGTTACCGGGCCAGCGTTATCCAGGTGACAAGACCTCAAGATGTTCCCGATAACCTGGAATCGCGTCTGGTGGACAAAATTGAGCGTTTCGGTGCCGGGCGCCTGCTGGATGGACGCGGCGCCGTTGTTAGGCTGTTAGCGCCAACGACGACCGCATTCAAGTCCAACGTAATCATCACGGGGGATGCACTTGCGGCTTACGGGTTTGCGACCATCACCGGCGCGCTGGCCATGGGAAAGCTGGCCGGCAACTCGGCCAACCGCTTCCTGGCAGGAAGCCACTATGCATTGCCCGACTACTACGACAACTGGAAAAAGGTATCCGGTCAGAAAACTATCGAAAGACTGCGCCTGGCTTTGCTCTTGCTCGGCCGAATTAGCGGAGACAGGGTGGACAAGATCCTCAGGGCGGCACGCGGTCCCGGGTGGCGCCAGGGCACTAATCCCAGCCTGGCTCTACGCTTGCCCGCCATCCTTTTAAGCCTGTTTACGTGATCCCAGTCACGACCGATTTTCACAATCGGCGTGTGAATTCTGCCACTTTTGTCGCGGTTTCCCGCTACCAGTTCCTGCTTGCCTTCCCGGCAGCCGCTTGCTGATTGTTCGGCAAGCCGTCGAAAAGAAAAGTGTAATGCACTAGCAGCCAAAAATAACGCCATTTTCACACAAGACTGGCACGGGATTTGCTTTTCAATCCGGGTAGCGATGCGAACTTCAACCAGGGACGGTGCGCCATGTTCATGAATATCCGAGTGAGGTCGATCATGAAAAAAATGAACAAGAAGTCAGCAGATGATCGCCGCGATTCTCCAAGGTTTGAGACGCCCTTGTTCGTCAGACAGGCTCCGGGAAACTTCAAGGAGCGTTACGGAAGAGTAGGAATAAACGGCTTCTATTTCGAGACTGACGTCCCTCCCAGGGTGGGACAGGTACTGGATGTCAAGCTGGTTCTGCACGGCCTGGGGATCGAAATCCAGACACGCGGCCGGGTGATCGGCGTCTATCATATGAACGATTTCGTCCAAGTGGCCGCCCGCTTCGAGAATATTTCTTTCGAAGCCGAACGCATGCTGGCCCGCTGGCTGGATCTGCTGGTCTACGCTCAGCACACCCCGGTTGCCGCCTGAGTACCTCTAGCTCTTTACAGTTCGTGCCGCGAACAGGCACTCATCAAAATATTGATCTTATCGAGATCGGTTCCGTTGAAGGTAACCAGGTCATCGAAGCTCAATCCTGACCGCAAGGTGATCGGATCCAGCGTCACACTGTCTCCGGTTGCCAGATCGTCCATTCCACTGGGCGGGTCGGGTAACGTGTAACCGACAGTGTCGTCGTTGGCCATATAGATTTCCCATTTGCCTAAGGTTCCGACTATCGTACTTCTAAACAGCGTGCTTCCGGTAACGCCCGACGCCACCATCGTTCGGTTCAGCGAAGTATAGCTGGCATCCATCGGGAAACCCAGGAAGTCGGAGTCGAAGGTGAGATCCGCCGGCAGGCTTCCAGCGTTATAGAGCACCAGAGCCACGTCGGTCGGCATGTTGGTAGCGTCTCCAGACGGAACCGCCAGTACCAGCATCATGTAGCGGCCTGCCTGCAGGCCCCCATAGGCCGGCGCCATCTTCATCATCAGCGGTTCGGCGATTCCGTCGGCATCGGCAGCCTCCGAAGTGATTCCCAACGGGGTCAGCCCATAGACGTTCATTGCGCCCGCCATCAAGACAGCCGTGCTGATTCTGGTATTACCGTGCATCGGCAAAGTCGGGGGAGTTACGAAAACCGACATACTCTGCGGTTGCGTTGGGGTCAAATCCACCGAGTTGAAACCCGTCCAGTCGGGTCGAATCTCGCTGGAGTCTCCATCCCCATCGATGTCATCGGTGTCTACCACCCTTGGAATGGGGAAAATATCGACATTGGGCTTGAGGCCGTGATCGAAAACCGCGAAGTAAGGCAACAACCTGACCAGGATCTCGCTAATCGATGTGCCCGAACCGATGATATCCTGGAATGTGTTCATCCCCAGCGTGCCGCCCATTCCCCAGGCGGTTCGCTTGCCGCGTTGACCCTCGACATAGTATGTCGTCTTGATGTCGAACGGGTATCCCTGGAAAGACACTCCCAACACCATCTGGGCCGGCAGGCTGACCGGAAAGCTGCCCACACCTGGAATCGAAACGGTGACGGTGAAGATATCACCCAGTAGGCGGCCGAAGTTCAGGTCGACCAGATTGCCGCCGATGCTCACACCGGCAAGGCCGAGCGAGACTTCCCCGTCCCCGACTATCGTCATCTGCCCGGTAAAACCGCCTGCCTTGGCTGGATTACTGCGCGGAGGCAGTGGAACAAGAACGTCGACCGAAGTTGTTCCCAATATCGAGAGGTAGTCGTGATCGGAATCGAAAACGTGAATATCGGCGGACGCCTGAGGATCGCTGAATGTCGCCGTGCCATCGGCAGAGGTCGTCTGGGTCTCCGAATTGCCGGAAGCGACCATCATCACCTGTGCTCCGGATATCGCCGCTCGGGTTGCGCGGTCGACGACTGTTACACGCAAAGTGTCTGAAGCCTGCGCCAGCACGTTCTTGAAGGTAACCGGGTCGCTGACAACCGCCGGGCTGGTTCCCTGAGCCGTCGCGGTTATCAGGGTGTCGCCGGCCTCGGTGCCGCCGGTGAGCAGACCGTCGGCGTCAACCACCGCCCGCAACGTCTCGGACGAGTTCCAATCGAACCCGATGCCCGGGATGGCCTGCCCGTTGAGGGTCAACGCCAACGCCCTGAGTTGGATCTGCTGCCCTGTCTGGATCGGACCGCCCGGGGTCAAGATCACAACCTGGTATACCGTGTCGGGATCACCCGGGTCTACGCATTCACCTCCAACGCATACCTTTCCGGCCTCGCAGTCACCCGGACCTCGGCAGACGGACGGCACGCATAATCCACCTACACAGTCGTACAGGGCGTCGCAATCGGAGTCGCTGGTGCAAGGCGGGGTCTGATGGCAGTGGCCGTCTGTGCAGATGCACGGCCGCGCCTGACACATTTGCTCGTTTACACAATCCGCGTCGATGCTGCAAAGCGGTAGTTCCTCGCAAATGTTGGCGATGCAGGTGAAGTTCGGGTCGCTGCAGTCGCCGTCGTCGACGCACGGCGTATAGGTCTCGCAGCGACCGTTGCGGCATCGCACGTAGTCGCCGCTGCAGTCGTCATCCTGGGTGCATTCTGGATCAACGCAGATGTTGCCTTCGCAGATCATGTCGCCCGGACACATCATGTCGCCGACGCACTGCTGCAGGCAATGCCCGTCTTGACAAACATGGCCGGTCGAGCAGTCATCGTCACTCGCGCACGGGCGGGCGCAGCTGCCATCTGTGCAGACCGTGCCGCTGGGACAGTCCTCGTCCGCGCTGCAACTCGGAGCAACCTGGCAGGTGCTGTCGAGACACAGCTCGTCGGATCGGCATTCGCTGTCGTCGGTGCAGGGCGTCACCTCGCGCGGCTTGCACTGGCCGTTGTCACAGAACTCGGTCTGGGCGCAATCGCCGTCGGTCGAGCATTCGTTGGCAACGCAGGTGTAGTTCGCGTCGCAGTAGTGATCCGCTTCGCAGTCTTCGTCGACGCGGCAATCGCCGGCGACGCATACGTTGTCTGCGCAATGCTGCTTGGCGGCACAGTCCGTGTCCTGGGTGCACTGTGGCATACGGCAATAGCCTCCGTCGCAGATACGCCCGTCTTGGCAATCGCCGTCGCCTGTGCAACTGTCCGCCGCCTTGCATTCGCCGTCGATACAGGTTGCGTTGGCCGGGCAGTCGACGTCTCCGTTGGGGCAGGGGACATATGAAGGGCCCTCGCTGGAACAGCCAGCGACCAACGCGAGCAGGGCCAGACACGAAAGGAACCACGTGCGCGATGCCATCTCGATACCTCCATTTTTCTACTCGGTTGACCGACACTAGCATGCCGAGAACTAAACGATCAAGTGGCCTTGTTTTTGTTTGACAAGTTGCGTCGAGAACTGGTAATTCCACGTTCACGGAGGACGCATGAGAAGGTTTTATTTTGCCCTGATTAGCCTTCTGTTCTTGTTGTCCACGATTGCCTGCAACAAAGAACGACCGCGCAAGCTGGATTACACGAACAAGGAAAAAGCCGGCCTTTATTCTGCAACCGGTCTTCCAGGAGAAGGCTACGTCGGTCAGCCGGATTCGGCCACAAAGTTCACGGACGAAAAGAAGACCACACCCAAAGCCGAGACAAAGCCGGCCACTGAGGAAAAGAAATCAAAACAAAAAGGTGCCCAGGATTCACGGCAGTAGTGTTGTTTGCCCTGCTTGCCGTAGAGAGTGCTGGCCGCGCTAGCGAGCCGGCGCCCATCGTTGCCGTCTTCGACATCGAGGACCGCGGCACAGGGCTATCGGCCGAGACGCTCTCAAACCTGACCGACTATCTAGTTGTGTTGCTAACCGCCGGCGGTTACGAGGTTGTACCGCGCAGGCAGCTCAAGGAGCGCATCAACCAGCAAAAGGAGGAGGGATACAAGGCCTGCTACGACCAGTCTTGCCAGGTTGAACTTGGCAGGGAATTGGCCGCCCAGAAGAGCCTATCCACACAGATATTCCAGGTCGGCGGTGTCTGTAGATTGACCGCCACCTTGATCGATCTCAAGAAGGCCACCACCGAGAAGGCATGCTTCGTCAAATCGGAGTGCGGTGAGAAGCAACTGCTGGTGGCGCTCGAGGAATTGTCGCAAAAGCTGACCGGCCACGAAATAGCCGAACCAACAACAGAGCCTGCCAAAAACAATGTGCAGAACAAACAGGCACAGGAAGCGCAAGCTGCGATAGTCGCAGCCCGCCTGGCTCGCCGCCGCAAAGCAGCAGAGCAAGCCAAGGCAAACGAGGCAGCCCAAAACGAAAAGAAGAAGGTACCCCAGCCACCGCTGGTCCGGCGCGCGGGGCAAACCGAGCTGGTCGGTATCTACGACGTAACCATTGGTTTCCATCCAGGCGTGGTCTTTTCCGACCTGGGCGAAACGCTTAGCCTGGATATCGGCGAGGGCAAGGCCGGCGAAGTGAAGATGGGAACCGGAGTGGCACTGGACACCCAGGTTGATTTCAAGCTTAGCGGCCCGCCAAGCGCCATGTACATGGGTGGTTTCGTCCTCTACTACTACGCCAAGGACTCGTTGGACTCCGATGTCGTCAAGTACCTTGCTGCGGGTATGATCATGCGCCTGCATTTCACCTTGTTGCCAAACCTCGAGATACGGCTCAGCACGGAGATCGGCATAGGTTTCCACCTTGGCACTAGCATCCAGCTAGCGGGCGAAACCGATCCGCGCGAGTTCGACGGAGAAATGGGAGGCTTATTCTGCAAGCCGACCATTGAGTTGGCCTGGTATCCCTTGCGCAATTTCGGCGTGCTTCTGGAATTTGGAACGATGTTCGATTTTACTTCGGAAATGAGCGTGGACAACGATACCTATAGTTTCAACCTGCCGCCATTGTTGCTGCTGTCAGTAGGCCTTGAAATCGGAGGCTGAAAGAACTTTTTTCAGCTTCGTCGTTTGATCAACAAGAGAGCCAGAAGGAGAAGCAGGCCGCCCGGGGTTTGGCTAGCGGGTGAGTCCGTACCGCAGCCACAACCGCTGTCTTGGGCACCCTTGCAATCGCTGTCTTCGGCATCGACATAGCCGTCACAGTCGTTGTCGACCGAATCCGCACAACTAGTCTCGCTGTTTTCAGGACGTGCCAGAGGCTCGCAGTTCTGTGCCTGTCCATCGATGCAGGCGGCAACGCTGGTAGCGCAGGCTCCGATACCACAACTCAGATTGCCGAGATCCTCATCGGTTTGCCCGTCGCAGTCGTCGTCGACGGCGTTGCAGGCCTCGTTGGCGCCGGGAAAGACAGCCGCGTTCGTATCATCGCAGTCGTCTCCACCGCAGGTCGCGCTCGAGAACCCATCGCTGTCCGTGTCCTGGCAACCACACTGCAAGTCCTGCCCGCTGCAATCCTGGTCAATGTCGTCTCCGCAGGTCTCCGGCGCGCCCGGGTAAATTCCGGCATCGGCATCGTCACAATCATCCCCGGCGGGGCAATCGGCGTCGATGGCGTTGTGGCCGTCCTGGTCTGCGTCAATGCAGTCGCTGGCGCATACATCGTCCTCGTCGGTCTGCGTATCGCAGTCGTCGTCGATCTGGTTGCAGATCTCGGCCGCACCCGGGTAGACGAGCTTGTTGCCATCGTCGCAGTCGGTGCCCGAAGGACAGCTAACGGCATCCTCGGCGTAGTAACCGTCGCCGTCGGCATCCAAGCAGTTCTCGCAGCCGTTCTCGTCGGTCTGGCCGTCGCAGTTGTTGTCAATCGAGTCGCCGCAGGTTTCCAGTGCGTCCGGGTTGACGGCCTGATTGGCGTCGTCGCAATCGTCGCCGCCACAGGCGTCGCTCTGGTAGCCGTCGCCGTCTGCGTCAGCACAGGCGCAGGCCTCGTCGTGACCGTCACAGTTTTGATCGATGCCGTCCTCACAGATCTCCGCTGCCCCTGGGTGTATGCCGGCCGCAGTGGCGACACTGCAGCCTGGCACCTGCTCGCTGCCGCTGTCACAGCAGTCAGTCGGCGTTGAAAAGCCGTCGTTGTCGTCGTCGGCGCCCCCCTGACAGGGGTCACTGCTAAGCGTCTTGACGATATCGAATTCCTCGATCACGCCCGAGCCGCCGCTGCCGAGCGTCAGGCAGGATGTGCCGGCTATCTGGGCGCGGATGTGCATCACGTTGTTGGCCACAGAGATGACCAGGTAATGGTGCTTGAAAGGCGGATAGACGGCCGCACCTCCGCCGCCCGACACCATGTAGACCGTGCCGTCGTCCACCGAGGCCACGTCCTGATCGTTGTAGCGCGGGCCGTCATGCTCGTAAAGGTGATCGTGCCCGGTCAGCACCAGATCGACGTGGAACTGGTCGAAGACGGGGATAAAGACCGGGTTCTGTCCGTCCTCGTTGCCGCCGTGCCCGCCGACGGAATATATCGGCCGGTGAAAATAAACTATCTTCCACATGCGATCGGTGTTGCTTAGATCATCCACCAGCCAGTCGTGCTGTTTCTGGTACTTGTAGCTCCCGTCGTCCTTGAAGGTCTCGGTCGACAATGCCGCGAAGTGGATGTTGCCATAGTCGAAGGAATAGTAGTCTTCGGTGTTGGTGATCTGGTTGCGCGGCAGGGCCCATATCTTGTTGTAGTTGGCCCCGTCACCCTGACCGGGGCCGTCGTCGTGATTGCCCAGGGCGGCAATCAGTGGAACATCGCCCATGAATGGCTCAGAGTCGTCCAGGAAATCCGACCACTGTCCATCCTGGCTGCCGTCGAGCACCAGGTCGCCCGAGTTGATCACGAAAGCAACGCCTTCATCGGCGACCTTCTGGTAGACCTGCTTCCAGCAACCCGAGGGCAGCCAGTCGAAATCGGGCCGGTTGTCGGCCGCCACGCCGAAGGTGATGGGGGTGCACACATCGGACGGGCCGGTGCGCAGAACGTGATCGGCGCTCCAGTCACCGCTGCCACCTGCCCGGTAGTGATAGAGCGTGTCTGGATCGAGACCCGTCAGTGTCACCTCGTGCACTACGCCGATCGCGCCGCCGGCGTCCGCGGAAGTGCCGCTGGCAGTCATGCCGTAACTGGCATCGGAACCGTACTCGACAATCGAGTCGGCCGGACCGTCGTTCCAGGATACCGTCATGCTGTGAGCCGTATCTCCGGTAAACGAGGTCCGCACCCACTTGGGTGCGGCCAGAACCGTGGCCGGCAAACAGCAAGCGATAAAACTTAGCAGAAAGACCTTGGAAAGAATTCGTCCAGGCATCGAAGCCTCCTTGAGTGACCCCGAACCATGCTAACTCTATTGGTTGTTTGCGGTCAACCAGCGGGCTATTCGTAGCGTAGAGACTCGATCGGGTCCAGGCCCGCCGCCTTGCGGGCCGGAGCTACGCCGAAGAAAACGCCCACGGCCACCGAGAAACCGAAGGCGACCAGCACTATCCAGAGCGTTATCCGGGTTGGAATCTCCGGCACCGCCCAACTGACCATGGCGGCAATTAAAGCGCCGAGCGCAAGTCCAATTCCGCCCCCCAGCATGCTGACACTGACCGACTCGACCAGGAATTGCACCAGGATGTCCCGCCGGCGGGCTCCGACGGCCTTGCGAATGCCTATCTCCCGGGTCCGTTCGCGAACCGAGACAAGCATTATGTTCATGATCCCTATGCCGCCCACCAGCAGGGAGATGCTGGCGATGCCCAACAGCACGTAAGTCATGGTCTTGGCAATATCGTTGAATGTGTCCAGCAGGTCTTCCTGGCTGACTATCGTAAAATCTTCCTTGTGGTTGTGGCGGCCTTTCAGTATGCGGCTGACGTCACTGATAGCGGGCTGCAGGTTCGATTTGTTTGCCGCCTTGACCGAGATCCTCGTCAGGCCCTCCTGGTTGAACATGTCGAGCGCGCAAGTCACCGGAATGTAAGCCACGTCGTCGAAATCGAAGCCAAGCGACTGGCCCTTGGGCTCCATGACGCCGACCACCCGGTAGCGCGAATCGCTTATCTTGATCGCTTGCCCTAAAGGCGAGATGTCCCCGAAAAGTTCCCTTGCGACAGTCTTGCCGATCACGGCCACGCGATGTTTGTTGCTTACGTCTTCCTTGCGGATGAACTGGCCGCTTGCCGCGTTCTGATTGTGAACCGCTGGAAAATTCTCATTGGTACCCATTACCAGAATGTCGCGAGAGACGGACCCTCGCTCGGCGCTGCCTCCGCCGACAACCAGTGGCGCCACTCCCACGATGTTGAGTGAACGTTGTTCTAAAGCGCGACTGTCTCTTAAAGTCAGTTTCCTGACAGTCGTCAATGTACGACCGTGCCCGCGAGTGTCCGATTTTCCCGGAAAGACGAATAAAAGATTGGAGCCCATGCCGGCGAAGATATCAGCCAGGTAGCCGCGCATACCCTCGCCGATTGACACCAGCAAGATCACCGAGGTCACTCCGATGACGACGCCCAGCGTCGTCAAAAACGAACGCAGTTTGTTCGCCCGGATTGAGTCGACAGACACCCGGATCTGCTCGCTAATATTCAATGCCTTGACTCCACTAGGCTAGATCAGCTGCGCGTGCTGCGATCTGCAACGATACTGCCGTCCAGGATTTCCACCTGCCTGGGTGCGAGAGCGGCCACTTCTTTGTCGTGAGTAACCAGGACTATTGTGACTCCCGCTTCGCGGTTGAGTTTCTCAAAAACGTTGGTAATCTCCCGACCGACTTTCTGATCGAGGTTACCGGTCGGTTCGTCGGCCAGTATTATCGACGGGTTGTTGACTAAAGCACGGGCGATAGCCACACGCTGTCGCTCTCCGCCGCTCATTTCGGTTGGACGGTGACTGCTTCGAGCGCCCAATTCGACCTTCTCGAGTGCCGCGATGGCCCGCTGCTTTCGTTCACGCCGTCCGACCCCGGCGTATAACAACGGGAGCGCGACATTTTCGTGTGCGCTCTGGCGCGGCAACAGGTTGAATGTCTGGAAGACGAAACCAATCTTCAGATTACGAATCGAAGCCAGCGCGTCATCGTTCAGATTTGAGACCAGTTTGCCGTCAAGCATGTAACTGCCCGTGCTGGGAGTGTCCAGGCAGCCGATTATGTTCATTAGAGTCGACTTGCCAGAACCGGAAGGCCCGATGATTGCGATAAACTCGCCGCTCTCGACGCGCAGGTCTACCCCTCTTAATGCATGCACCTCGGTGGCGCCCATCTTGTAAGTCTTGGTAATACCGCTGACCTCGATCATCTCAATAAGCTACTTTCTGGCGACTGGCGACGCCAACCAGGCGCACGTTAGCGCCATCAACGAGTCCTTTGGTTTCGAGCGAGACGATTACCCTTTCTCCCTCTGTGAGACCCTCTTCTACCTGCGTCCGTTCCCAGTTGTTCATCCCGGTCTTGATATCGCGCAACTTGGCGCGTCCATTCTGCACGACATAGACTTGCTCGATCTGGTCCTTGCGCATAACGGCGCTGGTAGGGACGTAAAGCACGTCTGCGGCTTTTTTTACGATGATCTCGATATCGGTAGACATGCCGACCTTGAGCTCGGATTTATTGTCCGGCAGGCTGACCTCTACTTCCAGGTGGCGGTTCTGGCGAATATCTTTCAGCACGACCGGCGCGATGTAGCTGAGTTTGCCCATGAAGTGCCGCCCGGGATAGGCGTCGCAATCGACTCTTACCGGCATTCCCTCGCGCAAACGCCCCGCGTCGGCTTCATCTACCGAGGCTACTACTGTAATACTGTCGTCGTTCACAATATCCAAAACCGGCGCTCCCACGACCAGTGATTCGCCGCGTTCGACATGTACGCTCACGATCTGGCCCGAGAAGGGTGCACGGATGAAGGTTTCATCGAGAGCATCGAGGGCAAGATCCTGCGCCGCTTTCAACTGGGCAACATTTGCTTCGGCCGTGGCTACAGTCTCCCGAGCAACATCACACTCCGCCTGCACACGATCGAGTGCCTGGGCAGACAAGACGCCCTTGGCCGAGAGTTTTTTCGAGCGAGAAAGTGACCTTTGGGCAGCTTCGCTCCGTAATATCGCTGAACGTAAAGCGCTCGAGCCGGCCGCCAGGTTGGCCCTAGCCAGGCGTAACCTTGCCCTGAGTGAGGCACTCTCCAACTCGACCAGAAGATCGCCTTCCTTGACTGTAGATCCCCGTTCGACGTGCAATTTGGTGACGCGTCCCATGACGACCGAACGCAGGGCCGCCTGCAGGTTGGCTTTTACCTCACCGGCCTGCAAGGAGGTTACGATCTCCTCAACGTCGCCTCTGGAAACCTCTACCGTTCGCACTTCGATGACATGCTCTGGCAACATTAGCACGACACCCAGCACGACTACGCCTGCCAGCGCGAGTTGCACGGCCCGCCGGAACCACACCTGTCTTCTGGACAAAGCGGGACTCATGCGATCATCACCTCTTCTGACCGAGCAGACTTCAACTACACCCGGCGAGATGTTAGCACAGGCAGTTCAGCTGAGCCAATTTACTGCTGTCAAATTGTCGCTAGACTGTCGCGCGCTGAAATGGCGCTTCCTGATGGGTAAAAGAAACAACCGCGTTGTCTTCGTCCACGAGAACCACTTTTGGCTGGTGAGTGCGGGCTTCTTCTTCACTCATGCGGGCAAAAGTTGCTAAAATTACCTTGTCTCCGGGCTTCACCATGTGAGCCGCAGCTCCGTTTACACAGATTGTGCCGGTTCCGCGCGGCCCGGGAAGAGTGTAGGTCACAAGACGCGAACCGTTGTTCAAGTCCCAGACATGTACTTCTTCGTAAGGCAGCATTTCCGCGGCATCCATCAAGTCGGCGTCAATGGTGATCGATCCTTCGTATTCCAGGTTGGCCTCCGTCACCGTTGCCCGGTGAATCTTCGATTTGAACATGTTTCGATCCAAGATGTTGTCCTCCTCAGATGTGCTCACACGGATGCCGAATGGACCTAAATCTTTGAGCAGGCTGGGAATTCTCAGAAAACCGGTCCCGGTCACTCGCGGATCCAGGCGCGGCCGACAATCGCGTGGGCCGTTTCTTCCGGTCGTGGCCTCCTGAAAAAGGTAGACCCGACCAGCGATTGGAAATATAGATTATTTCAGGTAGATTGTCAAGGCAGATTAGCATGGAATCATATTCGAGCGAAAAACCGGGATGCCTGTTGACCATAGTGCTTGCGGTACTTTTGTGTCTCACACACAGCGGATGTGAAAACCGCAAGGAAAACAAAGAGGGGACGATTCAGATACACAAGATATACGAGCGGCTAAAGATCGACGGCAAGCTCGACGAATCAGCATGGAACCATTCCGCCCGAACCGGGGTCTTCCGTAGATTCGACGGCCAGGCGGCTGCCCAGCAGAGCACCGAGGCCATGCTCTGCTGGGACGATAAAAATCTTTACCTGGCATTTGTCTGCCGTGACCGCGACATCACAAGCAGCTACAAGCACCGAGACGAACCGCTTTACTTACAAGAAGCGGTAGAGCTATTTTTGGATCCTGACTCGGACAGGAAAGATTACATGGAATTCGAGGTCAGTCCGGCGTCAGTGACCTTCGACGCGTCTTTTTCGGCTCGCCGCACAGGCATGAAGTTAAGCTTTAACCCACAAATGCAAGTATCCGTATTAATAGATGGTACACTGAATAACAGTAGCGACGAAGACATTTCCTGGACAGTCGAGATGGCCATTCCCTTCGATCAGATGACAGGAAGAGGGCGCAGGCCGCCACGGGCTTCAGACTGTTGGCGGATGAATATGTTCAGACTCGATGTGAGCAAGAATCAAAAAGAGGCATCGGCCTGGAGACCGACCAAGGGTGATTTTCATGATCTTTCCGCCTTCGGAACCATATGTTTTTCACAGTAACGTCCGGAACGTTCTTGTCGCCGGTTGTTTATTGCTTCTGACAACTTGCGTAACAAGCCGTCCAAGGCTCAGCTCCGCAGATCTTGGTGCCATCAGCCTGCCGGATACGGGAGGACACAGGTTGTCCCTTTCAGCCTGCCACGGGAAAGTCACGTTGTTGGACATTTTCGTGACCTGGTCGCAGGCTTCAATGGCCGCAATACCCGGATATGCCAATCTGTATCGAAAATACCATTCGCGAGGGCTGTGCATGATTGGCATCGCACTCGATGATCTCGGCCTGAATGTGGTAGCACCCTTTGCCGCCGGGATGGATATTCCTTATCCGGTGTTGCTGGCGGATGAGAGGATCAAGAACGGATCAAGCCCGTTGGGCAATCTCTCGGTCACTCCGCTTCTGATGCTGTTCGAAAAGAGTGGGCGCCTGACGAGGGTGATTGCCGGTTTCGTCGATCCCAGGCTAATCGAGAAGATGATTTTGGAGCTACTGTAATTTGCCTGGTGTCATGGCTTATCCTATTGAAAGTCACGCCGTTTGTGGTAGGATTCCGAGCCATGATAGAGACAATCATTCGCGGCGGATTCATGATGGTGCCCATCCTGCTGGGCTCGGTCCTGGCTTTGACCATCGTCATAGAGCGATTGTGGTTCATGCAAAGATCGCGGGTGCTCCCCGAGGCTTTCCTGGCCCGCATGGGCGAAATGATGAGATCCGGCCGTAAGGCGGAGGCGCTTTCGGCCTGCAGGGAAAACGACTCTATCATCGCCCGCGTCCTGACAGCAGGATTGGAAAACTCGCAAAGGCCAAGGGCCGAGATACAAGAATCGTTGCAACTAGCCGGTCGCGGCGAGAGTTCGCTCTTGTCCCGCTGGGTAGGTGCCTTGGGAGCAATTGCCGCTCTGGAGCCGCTGATGGGATTGCTGGGCACGGTTCTGGGTCTGATCGAGGCCTTTCGCGAGGTTGAAAAGCTGAAGGTGGTTGGTAATCCAAGCATAGTCGCCGCTGGAGTATGGCAGGCGCTAATAACAACCGCCGCTGGTTTGATCATAGCCATACCGACCTATGCCATGTATCGCTACTTCCGGGCCAGAGTCAAAGGCCTGGTTATGGAAATGGAGCAGAGCGCTTTCTCTGTCTTGCAACACATGACCGCGGAGCCTTCAGCCACTTTCGAAGCGGAGAATGACAAGTGAATTTCATGCAACCCGAAGACAGTGACGAGGAAATCACGCTCGAGATGACTCCCTTGATCGATATGGTATTCCAGTTGCTGATTTTCTTTCTTCTAACGACCACATTCGCAATAAACGTAAAGGAAGGAGGGCTCGAAGTCGACTTGCCGCGGGCAAAATCGGCTCAGATCCCGTCGATGGCTCGGCATATGGTGATTGCCATCCTGAAGGACGGTCGAATCGTGGTTGGGGGAGAGGAGATGTCGACAGAAGCTCTCCGTGAAAAACTGGTCAAGGTGCACAAAGACAATCCGCAGACTATGATAATCGTTCAGGCGGACAAGACCGTCGAGCACGGAATCGTTGTCAAAGCCATGGACATGGCCGCGACGATAGGTCTCAAACACCTGGCCATTGCAACCGTCGAAGAGTAAAACCACAGTGAGTTACGGTGCGAAGGTTTCTTTTCTACTGGCCCTGGCTTTAGCCCTGGGATTCATTGCTTACACCCTCCTGGGACCCGGCGGGGGAGCAAAGCGCGCCCAACTCGAGGCCGAACTTCAGCGAATTCAAGGGGAAAACAAAAAGCTCCAGGAGGAAAACCGACGTCTTTCTCTTCAGGCAAAAGCACTACAGGAGCGTAACGACTTCATCGAGAAGACGATCCGCGAGGAACTCGGCTTGATCAGGCCTGATGAACTGATTCTGAGCATGCCACCCGCAGGCCAGGGCGACTGTAAATCTAACACAGAAAAAGTCAGTGGCGCTCGGCAGGCAGGCGCTGCCCGCGCTGACGCGGGATTTCCGGCCAAACGCGGTGACGCAGGCCCCCGCGGAGGACATCTCGACAAATGAGTCTCGGTAGACAACTGGGCAGAGGCCTGACCTGGTTCGAACGATTTGTACTCGTCGAGACCGTCGGGGCGGGTTTTGCCGTAATGTTGTTTTTCGGGCAATTCGAGACCGTCAGCATTCCACAGCTAATTATCACAGGCGCACTGGCTTTTGTTCTGGCTGTCAGGTTGTTGCGCTTTTTACGACACTACTATTCCGAGGACGACAAGCGCGAGCCGTACAAGACCGAGACCTTCCAACTCGAACTCATTCTTTTGTGCGCGACGTATCTCTTTATCGACCTTTCCGGAGGCATCGCCAGCCCGTTTTACCCGGCGCTTTATGTTCTGCTGGCGGCGGCCGGAGGATTCGACTCTTCGAACCGCAACAGGCTGGCAATCGTTTGTGCTGCCATCTTGTTTGAATTCTTGACATATTTTGGAAGGACCCAACCAGGCCGTTTCGTGGACTACAGCGTTCACATTGCCGCAATTGCGGCCTTTCCCATTCTGATAGTCACTTTTGAATCCGCCTGGACTGAGTTGGTGCGCCGAAGACATGAAGAGGAGAAGAAGAAATTTCAGGAAGAAGTCGAGAACGACGCCAAAGAGTACCGCATGAGCGGCATGATGTCGGTCGAAATTGATACACCGCGCGAAAAACGCAAACAGGACCTGACCAGAAGCTCGATCAAACAGATAAATAGCAGCATGAGAAATCTTTTGGGCGTGATCGAAGGCGCGTTGAGGCCGCACATTGTGGCCGTATTTTGGCTTTCGACTGATGACAGGTATGTCACATTAAAGGATTGTCTGCCTACCAAGCACAGCGGCCTGCTGCGCCCCGGGCCCATGGAATCAGGTACGGGCCTGATAGGCGCGATACTCAAAAGCAAGGAGCCCCTTGTCAGAAGCAACCTGCGTAAAACGGATCGTGGCATCACTTATTACAAGGAGAAGGCGCCGATCACCAAGTTCATCGGGGTTCCGTTGTTCGAAGGAGAAAAACGCCACATGAGGGGAGTCTTGTTGGCTGATCGCAAGGTCGACGTCGCCTTCGGTGAAGACGATGAAAGACTGATGCAGGCCGCAGCAGCCGAACTAATGCGCACAATCAGCACCGAAGAACGGCTGAACAAGATCGATCTATTGAGAAACGAGGCTCGGGAAATGTACGGCACGACCGAGAACATGATCTCGAGCAATACAGTGCTGGACGTCGCCGAGGGGATATCCGAATCTTTGTTGCACTTGTTCGAAGGAGCCGATTTTTCGGCGGTCGTGCTCGAGGAGGAAGGAAACACGCTGATCGTAAAGGCCGTGGCTTGCACAAAAAGCTTCACGCAATGGAAAAACGAGCACTTGGCAAGCGAAATCAGGGACAACCGCAACCTGTGTTCGCTGGCAATGCGCCAGGGTCTGATCTTGCCCGACAAGCCTCTTGCCAAGAGAAGCAGCAGTCAGAACAAAGTGTTCGGTGAGAAGTGGGATCCGCTGGGCTTGAACTCCGTCAAGGTGGCTCCGCTAAAGACAACCAAACTCCAACAGGGTTCGATCGGAGCGTTGGTTGTAGGCAGCACCAAGCAGACGTTTTTTCACCAGAGCGGAAGCCGGGCTGAAGATATCAGACGCAACCTCGAGACGATTTCCAACATTGCAGTGCTTGGCATCCAGTCCGCCCGGAGATTCGAGCTTCTAGAAAAGCTGGCTACCACCGATAATTTGACCTCGCTTCTGAACCGCGGGCGTTTTTTCGAGATCATGGAAGAGGAGATAGCCGCAGCCAAGAGGTACGAAAGGCCTCTCACTTTCATGATTGCCGATGTGGATTTTTTCAAAAAAGTCAACGATACATATGGCCATCAGATGGGTGACGAGGTTCTTTGTCGGGTGGCGCGCGTGCTGATGGAGGTCGCCCGCACAACTGATCGGGTCGGCAGAATCGGTGGAGAGGAATTCGCCATATTGCTGCCCGAGACCGACCGCGCTGGAAGCCTGTTGCTGTCCGAGAGATTCCGGGAGGAAATTGCCGCGCAGTCATTCAAGCACGAGGGAAAAGAATTTTCCATCTCGCTGTCTTTGGGATTATGCTCCCTACCGGAATTCGCGCGGCACGAGCAGGAGCTTATCCAGAGGGCCGACCTGGCGCTTTACTTTGCCAAAGAACACGGACGTAACCAGTCGGTGCACTACGCCGACATAAAGGATCACGACGATCCCGGGGGTCAGACATGAAAAAGAACTTCATCCTCGACACAAACGTGCTGCTTCACGATCCGCAGGCAATTCTGGCTTTCGGAGACAACGATGTTGTTATTCCCATATATGTGATCGAGGAGATAGACCGTTTCAAGCGTGATCTTTCCGAACTGGGGCGTAACGCCAGAGTTGTCGGCCGTTATATCGACGAGTACAGAGTTAACGGCAAGCTTAGCCAGGGCGTGGATCTGCCCGGTGGAGGCAATCTGCGTGTGCTGTTCGCCTCCCGCAAGCTCCCTGATGAAATGGGTCTTGGGCAAAAGATGGATCACAAGATCCTGGCTGTAGCCGTCGAGCTCAAGGAGAAAGAAGCCGACAAGCCTGCCATCTTCATCACCAAGGACGTCAACCTGCGTATCAAGGCCGACGTGCTGGGAGTCACTGCCAGGGACTACGACACCGAAAAAGTTGCCGTTGACGAGATATACACCGGTTTTTCGCAGATTCAGGTGGCGGGTGAAAAAATAGATACCTTCTTCAAGGAGGGTAGACTTCCGGTGGATGAGCTTCCAAATGAAGATATCGTAGCCAACATGTTCCTGCACCTGAAGGACCCCGCCGATGAGAACCACAGCGCCTTGGCCAGGGTTGACCCAGCCGGAAAAGAAGCCTGCGGAATTCGCAAGGTTCGCGGCGGAGTATGGGGTGTGCAGCCGCGCAACCGGGAGCAGACTTTCGCCATGGACCTGCTTCTGGATGATCGTCTAAAGCTGGTCACGCTGGCCGGCAAGGCCGGAACAGGCAAGACTTTGCTTGCCCTGGCCGCCGGACTTTACAAGACGGCCGAGGAGGGCGAGTACCAGCGATTGCTTGTCTCGCGCCCCATTTTTCCAATGGGCAAGGATATCGGTTTTTTGCCAGGCGACGTCGAGGACAAGTTGAACCCATGGATGCAGCCGATTTACGATAACGTGGATTTTTTGTTGAACCTCTCGGGAAAAGACAAACGTCGAGGCCGGAGCTACCGCGAACTGATGGACATGGACATGATCGAGATCGAGCCGATCACATATATCCGCGGACGGAGTATTCCTTACCAATTCATTGTGATCGACGAGGCGCAGAATCTCACCCCGCACGAGGTCAAGACGATCATCACCCGGGCCGGTGAAAGCACCAAGATCGTCTTGACCGGCGACTTGTACCAGATCGACAATCCTTATGTGGATTCTTCTAACAACGGGCTGTCTTACATCGTCAATCGTTTCAAAGGCCGTACGATAGCGGGGCACATCACTCTCAGGAAAGGCGAACGCAGCGAGCTTGCCGAACTGGCCAGCGACCTGCTGTGATGAATCTTGGAGGAGTCATGAGTCCGGTTGATAAAGCGGTCAGGGTGCAGGCATTTATCCAGGGACGAGTGCAAGGCGTTTGCTACCGTTGGGCGGCACGAGACGAGGCTAAGTCGCTCTGCACCGTCGGCTGGGTCAGGAACCTGCCCGACGGCAAAGTAGAGTTGGTTGCCGAGGGGCCTCGATCGGCACTTGAGAAACTGGTTTCCTGGTGCCACGCTGGACCCCCGGCGGCGCAAGTCAGCGAAGTGAAGTTGGATTGGCTCGAGCCGACGGGCGAGTTTTCGGAATTCTCCATTCGCTACTGAGTCTGGCTGGGAGGTAGATATGATCACACGGCGAACCACTTTGATTTGCCTGGCCTTTTGTTTCGGCCTGGGCTCAAGCGCACGTGCCACAGGCAATTTCAGCGCGTTGCACGAGGTGATCCGCCATTATCAAGTGGCTTTCGTGGGAAGGGCCAACCTCGAGGCGCTCCTGTTCGGGGGCTTGGGCGGCCTGAAACGTGCGGTTCCCAGTTGCGAGATTAGCCTGCTGGCGACTCCTTTTCGCTATTTGGTCCGGGCAAAGTCGAAGACACTGAAGATAGACCGGACGGCGACATCCAGCTACGCCGGACTGGAAAAGGCGCTCGCTCAAGCGGGAAAGCTTGTTGAACAGGCCGGCCTTTCCAAAGATCACCGGCGACTTGAACACAAAATGATTCGCGGAATGACCGAGTGTGATGGAGATCCCTGGACTGTATTCCTCGAGCAAAGCCTATACAGCAGGCTGCTTGATGATGGTACGCAAAAGATGGGCGACGTTGGCTTGCTTGTTGAGCCGCATGCTATGAAGCTTTCCGTACTTGATGCCAGCCCCGACATGCCGGCCTACAAGGCCGGGATCCGGGTCGGCATGGAGGTAGACAACGTTGCCGGCAGGCCTGCGGGAACCTTGGAAGAATTGGAGGCGCTGGCACTGATGCGCGGAAAAATCGGCAGTCGGGTAGAGCTGCAGGTTGAAGGAAAGAAATACAGTCTCGAAAGGGCACCGGAGCCCAAGCGCAACATCACGGTAGATCCGCCTGTCGACGGAATAGCCGTGGTTCATCTGCTCAACTTCCGCGCCGGCACAGGAGACAGGCTTAGTGGCGTCATGCGCAAACTGGCATCCATGGGTATGCATGCAATGATCCTGGATCTGCGTGGCAATCCGGGGGGACTGCTGACCGAGGGGACCAAGGTAGTCGGACTGTTTATCGGTGGAGGCAAGGTCGTAAGTGTGGTTGGTCGTAACCACCTGAGAACCGAAGTGGAACAAAGCCCTCAACCCGGCCCCTACAGGCAACTGCCACTGGTTGTGCTCACAGACCACCGTTCGGCAAGTGTCTCGGAAATTGTGATCCTTGCTCTAAGAGATTACGGGCGCGCCAAGATCGTGGGCTCGAAAACCCTGGGCAAGGGCACCGTTCAAGTGATCATGGAGCTTATAGACGGTTCGGCTCTGAAAATATCAACTGGCAGATACTATTCACCCAAGGGCAGCCCGCTTTATGAAGGTGTCGAACCCGATGTCAACCTGGCCTGGGATGGTAATGGAAAGGACATACAGCTGATAAAAGCCAAAGAGATTATTTCAAAACTCGCGAAAAGAAAATAACCCGAAAGCAGAGGTGCGATATGAAGAGCCTTGCGACTTTGGCAACCTATGCAATGTTGGTTTTTTTACAGCCGGGTCAAGCTCGTGCTTTGAGCGCTGAAGAAATCCTGAAAAAGATGGACGCGGCGGAGTACGCGGCCAAAGATACGATTGCCGTCATCACCATGGAACTGGAAGAACAGGATGGTCGGACATCTAAGCGTAAAATGAAAATGTACCAGAAAGGCGCTGATAAGCGTTTGATCCAGTTCGAGAGTCCGGCCGACGTCAAGGGCATTGGTTTTCTGGACATCGACGGTAAAATGTACGTCTACCTGCCGGCTTTTCACAAGATTCGCAGGATTGCAGGCAGCGTCAAGAACGAAAATTTCGCCGGCACTGATTTCGCCCATGATGATCTGAGCAGCGAGCGCTTCAACAAAAGGCTCCAGGCCACAGCAATGCGAGACGAGGGCGATCATTTTGTGCTCGAAACCAGAGAAAGAGACAAGGACTCATCTCGTTACTCCAAGCTCGTATTCAAGGTTCGCAAGAAAGATCTCATGTTCGACTCGGTAGAGTACTACGACAAGTCAGGCAAGCTTTGGAAAGTGTTCAAGCGAAGCCAGTTCAAACCGGTCGGCAAATACATGCAAAGTTACTTGGCTGAAATGGCCGATCTCAAGAAGAAACACAAGACTCGCATGATCGTCGATTCGATCAAATGCGACTCTGGCCTGAGTGATCGCAGGTTTTCCAAGCGGCAATTGAAGCGCCTGTAACACACGGGACGCCGGAGAATGACGGCCTTCGTGAGACGCCCGGAATGCTGCTTGCTGGTGATGCTTTTTACGATCTCTCCGGCAGCCCTTGCGGATATGCAGTTGAACGGTGTAATCGCAACCGAGAATTACCTGGGCCTGAAGAATGCCGAGTTCTACAATTTTCGCAATGCAAACCTCTTGCGACTCAAGATCAAGGCCAATCCTTCCGAACAAGTTGCCGCCTTGGCCGACATCGAGTTGCGCAATACGAATTTCACGGCTGTGCAAACGATATCCGACCTGTGGGACAGGGGTTCGGTGGATCCAGTCAGTTGGAGGATAAACGAGGCCTATCTGGACATCTACGGATTTCTTTTCAACAGCGACGCTGTGACATTGGACATCAGGGCAGGCAAGCAAAACATTGCCTGGGGTGAAGCCGATGGCTTCAATCCGACCAACAACTTCGACCCCTACAATCTCGAAAATCCACTGGACTTCAAGGAGCACCTCGGCAACGTTGCTTTGCGAGCCACTTTCACTATTGCCGACGAGTTGCTCACGGTCGAGGGCGTTGTGGCCCCTCGTTTTTTACCCGCGGTGCTGCCGGTGGAACTATTCATCGGAGACAATCCGCTCGACAATCCGCTGGTGCCGGCGATCGACCCAAAGATGCTGGCTTTACTCGAGAGCCTGAACACCGACCTGGTAGGTCCGGACAACGACGCCATTCACACTATCGATCCCGAGTGGAATGCGGGAAACACCATGGCAGGAACCAGGCTGAAATGGTCGCTTTTAGACGTCGACATGTCGCTCAGCTATTTTCACGGGCGCGACAGCATTCCGGTCCTGGGTGCCAGCCAGGGTGTATTCGCTTCATCGACGGAAGATGGCTGTCCGATTGAGGGCCGAGGATGTCTGATCATTACCGGCGTTGAACTCGTTTTTCCTGAAATGGACGTTCTCGGCTTCGATTTTCGCGCAGATGTGTGGGGTATCGGCGTCTGGGGTGAGATGGGCCTTGTTTTCCCGCATAGCTTGGTAGCTGTCACCACAGTCGCCGGCGGAGAGATGGCGCGTATCAACGTTGTTGACGATCAACCGTTCACCAAGTGGACGCTGGGAGCCGAGTATACGTTCGTCGGGGGTTGGTATCTAAACCTGCAGTGGGTACATGGTTTTTTCACCGAGCATAGCGGTCACGACCTGCATGACTACCTCTTTTTGGTATTCAGAAAGAGCCTGCTGAACGAACGTCTTAAACTCGAGTTGGCTCTGGGTGGCGAACTTGACGCGACCCGCGGGCGAAACAACCTGGCCGGACTGCTGGAAGCGACCATTGCCTATCAGCCGTTTGACGGGGCGGAAGTCCTTATAGGCTATGTCATGACGCGCGGGGAGAGCGGAACAAGCCTGGAAATGTTCGAGCCGCTCGACCAGGTATTTCTCAGGTTCAAGGCCGAGTTCTGAGGACGGTGCAATGGAAAGTTTTGCCCGCTGGGTGATCCGTCATCGTTTGGCCATTGTCATCCTGGTGGTCTTGTCGACGGTAGCGGGAATCGTCTCGATTGTGAAGTTTTCCAGAGTGGAAAGCGACATCAGCAAATTTCTGCCGCCTGAAGATCCGGTAGTCGTCCGCTTCAACCGGGCCGGCGAGCGCTTTGGTACTATTGCCGTTGCCATGGTGGCCGTGGAGTCAGATGATCTCTTCAGCGTGCCGGGGCTCGAACGCATCAAACGCCTGACCGACTCATTCAAGAAAATCCCTGGCGTCTCATGGGTCGTCAGCCTGACCAATGTCGATGACGTCAAGCAGACAATCGTAGACGGTGAGAAGGCCGTCAGTGTGCAAGGACTGCTGCCGAATGACGCCATTCCCAAGGACTCCGCCGATTTGAAGAAGCTGCGTGCTTACGTTTTGTCGCGCGAGCGTCTGGTCGGCACAGTCGTGAGCCAGGACGGTCGAATAGCCAATCTGGTGGTCAATATCGGGGCCGATGCCGACAGGGTCGAAGTCGCACGAGCCCTCGAGAAGGCCGCTAAACGGGCTGCGCCCGGCAGGCGCCTGTACTTCTCTGGATTCCCATTCTGGATGAAGACAATGTCCGACATGATCCTGGGAGATATGACCATCCTGGTTCCTATCGTCACCCTGGTGATCATCATCATCTTGCTCCTGTCATTCGGCTCCCTGCGTGGAGTCTTATTGCCCTTGGCGACGGTCCTGATCAGCTCGGTCTGGGCCATGGGGCTCATGGCGGCTTTGGATATTCCCATCACGACCCTCTCGAATACCGTGCCGGTCCTGTTGATTGCTTTGGGAACGGCATATGCCATACACTTGTTACATCGCTACAACGAGGTCGCAGTCGCAAATGTTCGCGGCAACGAGTTGATCGGATCCGCCATGGCCGACGTAATGTTGCCAATCTGCATGGCCGGCCTGACTACCGTTATCGGTTTCTTGTCGTTTTTGACTTCGAGTCTTGTGTTCATCCGCCAAACCGGGGTGATAGCAGCCTTCGGCATCTTTGCAGCAATGTTGATCGCCTTGACTTTTCTTCCGGCGATTTTGTCCTGGCTAAAGCCGAAAAATGCGCCGACAGCCAGAAACAGCAAGATCTTGTCTGCCCTTGCAACTATGGCCGACCAGGTCGGACCTGCAATCATCCGCAAGCGCAGGATGCTGCTGCTTGTCTCGGCAATAATTGCAGTTGTGGCGGTCGCATTCTTGCCATCGCTCAATCGCCGCTTCGATATGGTTGCCTACTTTCCGGCAAACAGCGACGTGCGCCGCGCGGACGACATGATGCGCCGCGAGTTGGGCGGCAATGTACCCCTGTGGGTGACCGTCGATGGCAAGGTCAAGAATGTCTTCACTCAAAGATCCATGATATTGATCGAAAAATTCCTGAGAACTGTTCCCGGCGTCAATAACCCCAGATCGATTGCCGGTTTATTGGCAGAGATCAACTTGGCCATGAACAGGTACCTGGCGATTCCAGATTCCCAGGCCGGAATCGGCAATTTGTGGCTGAACCTCGAAGGCAGGGACATCCTCGGTCAATTGGTCTCATCCGACGGCGAACATGCTCTGGTACAAGCCGTCTGCGATACCGCCGACACGTCAGTGCTTAGAAAAATAGCAAACCGGGTAGAAACGTTTATTGATGAGTTACCTCACCGGGCTATGCTCGTGAATCTGGAAACCGCCGCAGAACCCTTGGCCGAACGGGCCAAGAAAGCACGGATGCGGCATGTAGTGAAGTTGGCAGCACTGGACATAGAGTACAGATTGGGAAAGCAAGATCGGGTGCACGACCTGCCAGCCCGGAAGATCGAGGCAATAATATCAAGTGCACTGAGATCGAAACCCGAGACTAAGCCCGCAAGCTACGCAGATAAGTTCGCGGCCTTCATGTTATCCGACGAGTCCGACCTCGAGTTTTCCGATCGGGAGTCGGCAGACAAAGTCGCCCGGGCCGCGGCGAGGCTGTTTGCCGAGCAGCGCGTCGATCTTGTGACATTGGCGACAGCGGTTAAAACGAATGTTCCCGATGAGATGTTGGCGGCGGATCCCGAAGCAGCTGAATACCTGGCCAAGTCGCTACTGTCGCTGGGCCGCGAGATCGATCGCGAGAACCAGGAAAATATCGTGCTTACCAGTCTTTTTCGGGCCTTGCCGCCTGAAGCGGCCGAGAACAGTCGCTTGCGGGAAGATCTGTCGGGCGATTTATCCGAACTGTACGGCAAGCTGATCTACATGCCTCTGGCGGTAGCTGAGAATCCGAAGGCGGCAGAAGTGCAAAACCTGCAAATACAGCAGACGGGCATGCACTTGATCTCGGTCAATGTCGATAACCGAATCATCTTCAGCCAGATGTCCTCACTAGGTCTGGCGGCGCTGTTGGCCACTATCCTGTTGATGATCCAGTTTCGTTCATTTGTGGCGGGACTTTTGGGCATGATTCCCATGTTACTTACCTTGCTAGTGAATTTCGGCGTAATGGGAGCCTTCAAGATCGACCTTGAGCCCGCCACAGTACTGATCGCCTCAATGGTCGTCGGAGTGGGTATTGATTACACAATCCATTTCATGTCGCGCACCAGGCTCGAGATGATCAGACGTGGCGAGATGGCTGGAGCTCTGGAGGTAACCCTGCGCACGGCCGGCCGAGCGATAATGATAAACGCTTTAACCGTTGCCGGCGGGCAACTCGTGTTTTTGGCCGGTCAATTGGTTCCGCTCAAGACTTTTGGTGTTTTGTTGGCGCTGGCAATGCTAGTTAGTGCCATGAGTTCCGTGATCGTGATGCCGGCCATACTGATGTTTGCGAAGCCGAGGTTCATCATGTGCGGCAAACCAAGCTCCTAGGCGCTTGAGACGGTAACGTCTTATCAGTTGAGTCGAGTATTGGTCATGGCTTCAATGACAGCAAATATCGGCTTTGTGCCGCGAAGTATGCGGTGCTAATGCTTCTTCCCTGGGCGCTTGTGCCTTGCTTTTCGGGAGTTGAATTGCATCGGGTAGCGGCCGATTTCCCGACCTTCGATCTTTATCGCAAAGTAGTAGATGCCGGCCGCAGGGATCTTTAGGTGGTCCCAGTCAACAGCCTGGCTGACCTGGCCCTCTTTGCCCAGATCCATAACACCGTCCACTCGCTGCAATCTCTCGCCGTCCTTGTCGATGATCGAGAAGACGAACTCGACCTCGCCGCCGGTGGTCGGCGAAGAGATGGTTGTACATGACTCAAAATGGGGGATCTCGGCCGGAAAACCGGGCACATGCCAGGCCTTGAGCGAAACTCCTCCAGCCGCCCGGCAATGACCATCCTTGTCGAAGCCTACGCTTCGAGCAAAAAGCTGGCTGGTAATCTTGAAGATCGGGACAGATTTCGTCTTCGGTTCATCTTCGGCATGCGCAACAGGAATGCCCGTAAACAGAACAATTGCAATAACAAGCCTGCCTATCATTATTGCACCTCCATGTTGTTTGTGCCACAATCCAGCTGTGATTTCAAAAGGTAGTTTTCCTGCAGGGTTGGGGAGGTTCGCTTGAGAAAGTGGACGCTTTTGGAATACGGGTCCAGAGAGATGCTTCTAAAGAGCATCGAAGATCGCGAAAATCTGGTCCTTTTCTATCCGGCCGTCGGACAAATGCAGGCCGGTCATTTGGTCGATCTCGATATAGCGGTAGGCGAAATGAATGTACTTTTTCCCATGCGGGCTACCGTGATCGCCAGGCGCACGCGTCCGCGCGGAACAAGCAAGCCCCGGGGTGTGTACCTGGAAGTCGTGGCGGAAGACAAAATGCGTTTCAAAAGGCTGTGCGAGTTCGCCGATGAGCTTTGGGAGCCAGGCGTGCGCCGGTCCTCTCCTCGCCTGAGAACCGAGTTACGTGCCAGCTATTTCATCCCCAAAAGCTATCACCAGGGCACTATTCAGAATATTTGCATCGAGGGACTGTTCCTGCGCACAGATGGCCCTCTCCTCAGCGTAGGCCAGGGGCTTTTCGTCAAGATCAAGGCTTCGACTTTGTCGAGTTGGTTGGGGTTGGAATGCAGGGTTTGCTGGATTGATCCAGTCGAAAGCCGTCGGGGAATGGGCCTGTATTGTTTCGGACCCAAAAGGGCGCTGAAGAGACTGGCTGCTCTGGCTGCACGCACAAGGCGAAAAATGGCCTTACGTAGCTTGGGCTGAAAATATTTTGAAATATTTCCTGGAGGCGATGATGAAAAGGTCTATTTTTGTCGGACTTTCATTGTTGGCGCTGTTCGCTGGCTGTACAAAATCCAAGTATGACAAGTTGGCCGACGCTTCCGAGGCAGACAAGAAAGCGGCCGTAGAGTTATGGAACGACTATCTTGCTGCGCTTGGCGAACGCGACATAGGCAAGGATCCTGTCAAGCTGGCCCGCTTCTTTTCGGGACCACTGCTTGCGAGCCTTAGCGAGGCCGATTTCGAAACGCGCATCAAGAAATGCCTTGGGCGTAAAAGGGCCGGCGCTTTTTCAAACGTTGAAGTCGTATCTCTCAAGAACTCGGCGAATGGCTATTTCATGATACTCGAGTCGAAAGCAGGCGAGGCGGCGATTCCACTGGTACGCGAAAAAGAACAGATGAAGTTCTCGGAGCTAATAGCTTCCACCGGCGACTGGACGTCTGAACCGAAGCCGGGACCGACGGCGATGCCCAAGGACAAATCGCTGCTTTATATTTTGATGGTGCTGAAGAACGAGCAGGCTCCCGTGACAGACAGGTTAAAGGCGGCTGTCGCAATGGCAAAAAAGCAATACCGCCGACAGATTATCGCCAACCAGAAAACTGTGAGTAATCCCATAGTCAGGCTGGGGCTGGGGCTAGCCAGGATCAAAATCGACGGCTCGGACAAATCCTTCCTGCGAAATTTTCCAACCGATGCTGCCGGCCTCGAAGCCTTACAACGGGCAGACAAGGATATTTTCGAGGAGATGCTGGTCAAGCTGACCAACATGGGTTCAATGATTGAAGATCCGCCGGCAAATGAGGTGCTCTACAAAGTCGCGGCCGGAGCGCCCGACGCCATGCGCCAGCGAATGGGCAAAGCTCTTTACACATTGGCCGAAGCCGGCCCGGCCAGGTTCGCAAACGCCATCAGGAATCTGGTTAAGGACATGTCGTCAGACAAGTCACTTTTGATCTACCTCGAAGAAGTCAAGCGCCGGGGCGGCAAGGCACCAAAACTAATGAGGTTTTTGAAGAAATTTTCAAGAATCGGTGAGCCGGCCGAAAGGGAACTCTGCCGGAAGTTGGCAAAGCAAATCAGTAAATCAAGATAAGATCTTGCCAAGAGTCGATTTTTTCAGCCGCAATAGTGTATTATGAAAGCCATGGGTGGCCTGCTGCAGAGAGTAGACCTTGTGACCGTTGTGACGCTGTTGCTTTTCGCATTTGGCTGCTCATCCGAAAAAATTCCCGGATCCGATCCTACAACATGCCTGGCGGGAGAGCGCTGGGATCCTGCTTCGCAGAAATGTGTCGCGACCGGCTGCCAGGCCGATTACCAGTGCAGCGACGGAAATCCGTGCAATGGCAACGAAGAATGTGTTGATGGAAGTTGCCTGCCGGCCAGCGGCGCGATCATTCCCGATTGCAACGATGCTGTGGAATGCACGCAAGATAGCTGCAACAACCAGGCCGGAAAATGCGTCCACGTCGAAGATAATTCCATGTGCAAGGAATGGGAATGGTGTTCCGCGGATACGGGATGCACTCCCATTGCCTGCGCCACAGACAGCGACTGCGATGATGGTCATTACTGCAACGGCGAAGAGAAGTGCGCAGCGGGAGTCTGCCAGGCCGGTGAGCGTGTAAACTGCGACGACCAGATCGACTGCACCAATGATTCGTGCGACGAAAGTATACGTGATTGTCAGTACAGGCCGGAGCATTGGCGTTGTCTGGGCAATAGATTGTGCTTGCCGGAACAGGGTGGATGCGTGATTCAGCCCTGTACTATCGATCAGGATTGCAACGACGAAATCTATTGCAATGGTGAGGAGAAGTGCCAGGCTGGAAATTGTGTCGGCACGTCGGCGGCCGATGCAAATGTCTGCGATGACGGAGTTGAGTGCACCCTCGACATTTGCAAAGAACTGGATGAAAGCTGCACTAATCAGCCGGACGATAGAAAATGTGATGACAGCCAGTACTGTAACGGCGCTGAAACCTGTGACGCCACTAATGGTTGCCAGCCGGGAGTCCCGCCAAAATGCGATGACGGACTAATCTGCACAATCGACTCGTGCAATGGAAATGCAAACCAGTGTCAGGTTGTCCCGGACAGCAGTCTATGCCAGCCGTGGCAACATTGCGATGCGGCCGCCGATTGTGTCGACAACACGCGTTGCGACAGCAACACCGATTGTCCGCCAGGTACGCACTGCAGCAACGGCTTTTGTCTAGGCATGGCAGACGGCATGCCGACAGGTGACGGGGACGACGGCGGAGTTGAGACAGATGATGGCATGGGAGATCCGGGTTACGACGCCGGGCAGGACGACGGGGGTTACGACGCCGGGCAAGACGACGGCGGCTACGACGCCGGGCAAGACGACGGCGGCTACGACGCCGGGCAGGACGATGGCGGCTACGACGCCGGACAGGACGCGGGAGGCGATCAGAATTGTTCGGAAGGCGCCAGCCAGGACTGTGTCATTTCAGGTCAGCAAGGAGAATGCGCACTTGGAACCCAGATCTGTATAAACAGTCAGTGGGGCGGTTGCGAACCGCTTTACACCGCCCGCAACGAGGTTTGCGATTACAAAGACAACGACTGCGACGGTTTTACGGATGAGAACAACGATAATGGGTTTTCCGTCTGCGGTTGCATGACCTCTTGCGCCACTCCAGAAAGTTGTCCTCCCGGTGAGGTGTGCCTGGGTGACCCCGCCGTTGGAGATTTCTGTGTCTTGTCTTGCGTAACCGGCGACCAGACGGAAGAGTGCATTCCCAACCAGTTCAACCAACCGCGGGTTTGCGTTGCTTCCATGCTGTCGGCTGGCGAATTTTGCGCTTGCGTTCCAAAGTGCCCTCAACCATGCCTGAGTGACGAGGAGTGTTTCAGCTACGGCCTTACTACCTGTGATGCCGGGCAGACTTGCACCGCCGAATGCACGGAGGATAAGCAGTGTCCATACCCCTATGTCTGCGATGGGGCCAAGTGCCGTTGCGGCAACCTGCCCGATCAGTGTTTTGCTTGCGTAGACTTCAACGACTGCCCGATCCCGCAGGGCGGGTACGCGGCGTGCGTGGGCAACCTGTGCGTCTACGACTGCCAGACCGTGGCCGAATGCCCCTTGGCGGGCGAGACCTATTGCAACTTCAAGAAGAAGTGCGCTTGCGATCCGCATATCCACTGTTTGTGGTGCGAGCAGTTTTCCGAGATCTGCGACGTCTTCGACCTGACTTGTACGATTTTCGCCGACCAGATAAGCGACCAGCCGCCAATCTCGATCTGCTCCGCGAACTGTGTCACCGACGGCAACTGTCCGGCAGGCTGGTTCTGCTGGAAGGAAACCGACGTCGCTCCGTTCGGATATTGCATCGAACCCGGATGCCTGTGCAAGCCGATGCCTTGCGAACTTGGCTCGGACGATGTCTGTCAGCCGCTCGGACTCGAGTGCCTGACCAATGATCTGGGCATCAGCTATTGCAGCAGGATATGCACCCAAAACATCGATTGCCCGCCGGGCTTCACCTGCCAGGATCAAAACGAATCGGGCCAACTCCTTTGCCAGTGCCTAAACTGAGCGTCGACAAATAGCCGGTCGACCTGCTCGCCGCCGCATTCGTTGCGTGCGGCCCCTTGACATTCGGGAATACAGAACAATCTTTTAGATAGTTACGAACTGACCGGGCCGGGGAACCCGGGGGAGATAAGAGAGGTGCATAATGTCTAAGGTTATCGGTATCGATTTGGGAACGACAAACAGCGTCGTTGCTGTAATGGAGTCTGGCGAGCCGAAAATAATCGTCAACGAGGAAGGCGCGCGTACGACGCCCAGCGTCGTTTCGATCAACAAGGACGGCGAGCGAGTGGTCGGTCAGGTAGCCAAACGCCAGGCGGTCACTAATCCCGAAAGCACAATTTTATCGATCAAGCGATTCATGGGCAGACGCCAATCCGAAGTTGCCAGCGAGGAGAAGAGCGTACCGTTCAAGGTTGTAACCGGGAAAGATCAGATGGCCGAAGTAGAGATCCGCGGCAAGCGCTATCGTCCGCAGGAAATCTCGGCCATGGTTCTCAGAAAGCTCAAGGCTTCTGCCGAAGCCTACCTGGGAGAGAAGGTTTCCCAGGCGGTAATAACCGTGCCGGCCTATTTTAACGATGCCCAACGCCAAGCCACCAAGGATGCGGGAAAGATAGCCGGGCTGGATGTCAAACGCATTATCAACGAACCGACAGCGGCGGCTTTAGCCTACGGTATGGATAAAAACAAAGATCAGAAAATAGCGGTCTTCGATTTTGGCGGTGGAACATTCGATGTGTCGATTCTCGAAGTAGGTGAGAAGGTGGTCGAGGTGCTTTCCACCAACGGTGATACTCATCTGGGCGGCGACGACATCGATGAAGTGCTGGTCAGACATTTGGCAGCCGAGTTCAAGAAAGACCAGGGCATAGACGTACTTGGCGACAAGATGGTCATGCAACGCCTGAAAGAAGCGGCCGAAAAAGCCAAGGTCGAGTTGTCCAGCGTCAGCGAAACGGAAATCAACCTGCCGTTCTTGACTGCGGATCAGAACGGCCCTAAACACATGAACCTGAGGTTGACCAGAGCCAGGCTCGAGGAACTGATGGAGCCGATCATCGAACGCTGCCGTAAACCGGTGGAGCAGGCGCTATCCGACGCCGATCTGTCTGCTTCGGGTGTAGACGAAGTGATTCTGGTAGGTGGTTCAACGCGTATACCCAAAGTGCAAGAGTTGGTCAAGCAACTTTTCAATCGTGAACCCCATCGCGGTGTCAATCCGGACGAAGTAGTTGCCCTGGGCGCTGCGGTGCAGGGAGCCGTACTGACCGGCGACTATTCAGACGTCCTCTTGCTGGATGTTACGCCGCTATCGCTGGGAGTCGAGACACTAGGCGGCGTGATGACCAAGCTGATAGAGCGCAACAGCACCATCCCGGCCAAGAAATCCGAGATGTTCTCTACGGCTGCTGACGGCCAGACATCGGTCGATGTCCTTGTCCTGCAAGGTGAGCGTTCCATGGCCGCAGACAATCGCACCCTGGGCCGCTTCAAACTAGACGGAATTGCCCCGGCGCCGCGCGGGACGCCCCAGATAGAGGTTACCTTCGACATAGACGCCAACGGGATTGTCAATGTTTCTGCCAAAGATAAGGCTACCGGCAAGGAACAGCACATAACCATCAGCGGAGGCGGAGGCCTGAGCAAGGAGGAAATAGACAAATCTCTGCACGACGCCGAACGCTACGCCGGCGAAGATCAGAAGCGGCGTGAATCAGTGCAACTAAGAAACGAGGCCGATCAGACCTCGCACGAGATAAGACGTATTATGAACGACAACAAGGAACGCCTGGATGCGGGCACCCTCGAGGCGATCAGCCAGAAAATCGAGCAGGTCGAGCGTCTCAAGGATTCCGACGACCTCAGCGGTCTCCGTTCGGCTCTCGAAGAGTTGAAAACCGTGGCACAGAGAATGGGGGAAGTGCTTTACGGCGCCCAAACAGCGGGTCACCAAGGATACCAGCAACCAGAAGCGGAGACCACGGCGCCTGGAGGATATGGCGGAGATGACGTCATTGAGGCGGAATTCAGCGAACAACAATAATTCTTATATACAAAGACAGATCATTCGACACCCCGACAGGGGTGTCGATTTGACTTTAAGAAACCCGGTGAATAGATTGTTCCGGTTTGGAGGGGTATGCCAGTAAGTTACTCTTGGAAGCTTCTGAGCGGGTTTTTGGAACATGGCTAATTACTACGACATCCTGGGAATCAAGAAGGGCGCCAGCGACAAGGAGATCAAGAGCGCTTATCGGAAACTCGCCCGTAAATACCATCCTGATGTCAATCCCGGCGACAATGCCGCCGAAGAGAAGTTCAAGGAAATCTCCGAGGCCCACGACATTCTGGCGGATAAAAAGAAACGAGCTCAGTACGACAGGGTAGGGCATCAGGCCTGGAAAGCCGGATTCAAGGAAGGTGCGCCGGGAGCCGGAACGGGGTTTCACTGGTCATCTGGTACAGGCGGCCGGCCGTTCGATGGGTACCAGAATGTGCATTTTAATTCAGGTACCCAAGGATCTGGTTTCGGTGGAGCGGGAAACATTGATCTCGAAGATCTCCTCGGCGGTATTTTTGGGGGGAGAACAGGACGGCGTCCCCGGGGCCCGATGCGTGGCCAGGATTCCCTGTCTCGCCTGGCGATTCCAATGATTGACGCTGTGCGCGGGGCTCAGAAAAACATCACGCTCACATCTGGCGGGGGAAAACTCGAGACTCTTTCAGTCAAGATCCCGGCATTGGTGCGTGAAGGACAGAAAATCCGCTTGGCGGGCAAGGGTGAGCCTGGAATCAACTCTGGGCCTCCGGGAGACCTGCTGATAGAGATTATCTATGAGCCTGATTCGCGCTTCAGCCGCGAGAACTCTGATCTGACTATAGACGTCAAGATACCTTTCTCGAAAGCGGCACTGGGAGGGAGCGTTTCCGTGCCGACTCTGGAAGGTCATGCCGATCTCAAGATTCCACCGGGCACGCAAGGTGGCCAGAAGATGCGCCTTCGAGGAAAGGGGCTGCCCCGAACCGGAGGCGAGCGCGGTGATCTCTTTGCGCGGCTTAAGGTGAGTGTACCCACGAAGCTTGACGCCCAGGGCAAAGAACTCGTTGAAAGCCTCATGAGTTACGAAAAATAAGCCGTTTCGGAGATACTAATTGGCAAGAAATTCGCGCATTGTCACTCGACGCACCGTGATCCGGAGATTTTCCCTGGCTGGTGAAATCTTAGACAGGCTTGAAGAACTTGAACTCGTGGTGCCGGTGCACAGGCCGGGCAAGGAAAGAGTATATCGGCTGGAAGACATGGATCGCTTACGCGTCTACCAGCTGCTGACTCAAGAACTGGGCGTGAACCCTCCTGGTGCGGAGATTATACTGAGGCTGCGCGGGAGATTGATGAACTTGCAACACGTGCTATACCGCTTACTAACCGGTATCAGAGACCAGGGACTTTTAGACAAGCTACACGAGGTACTCTCGTCTCTGGATGAAGAGCCCTGGTAAGCTCAGAAATTCACTTCCAGCGGGCTGCGATTGCCGCTCATAACTGTATCAGCAATGGCATGGGCGCGCGGTAGATAAACATCCACAAAGAATCTGGCGCTGTGGATCTTGCCATCGTAGAAGCTGGCCTCGGGATTTTCCGCGATTAGTTTGCGCTTTTCGTCATCGGAGGACGTGTCCGAGGGCACGCCGGCTTTTTCGAAAATTGCCTTGAGCTTATCTTCGGCCAGCAGGGCCATGTCACACAAGAAGTACGAGACGGCAATCGTTCCGCACATCTCCAGGAAGGGTGTGGCGTACAGCAACGGGTAATAGAAGTCGCCTTCGGAGCCCACTTGCTGGAATTTCATTACCGTTTGGGTCAACTTATCTCTGGCTGCGCCGATTTTCTTCACCTGCGCTCCCAGCCCGGAATGCTCAGAATTGGCATCGATGAACTCGTTGAGCTGGCTCAGGAAGGTCATGAAAGAGGCCGCCCCCTTTCCGGCCACTTTGCGCCCCAGCAGGTCAAGAGCCTGGATCCCGTTGGTTCCCTCGTAGATCGAAGCGATCTTGGCGTCCCGCAGGTACTGCTCCACCGGATACTCCTTGGTGTATCCGTAACCGCCGAATACCTGGACGCCGATGGAAGTCATCTCGAAACCCGAGTCGGAGCAGTATGCCTTGCAGATGGGCGTCAACAGGTCGAGCATCAGTTTGTTCTTGTTGCGTGTTTCCTCATCTTCCGAGTTGAGCGCAGTGTCGGCGCACAAGGTCGTGTAGTAGATCATGGCGCGCATGCCCTCGACAAAGGCCTTCATGGTCATAAGCATTCGGCGGACATCTGGATGCTTGATAATAGCCACCCGCGGGGCGTCGACATCCTTCATGTCTTTCATGTCGACTCCCTGGATGCGCTCCTTGGCATACTGCAGCGCCTCCTGGTATGAAGCCGCGGCCGCTCCCAGGCCCTGCAAGCCCACTCCTATGCGGGCCTCGTTCATCATCTGGAACATGTGTCGGATTCCCTGATTCTCCTCGCCGATCAGGTAGCCCCTGCAGGGACCGTCGGCGCCGAATATCATGGTGCAGGTGGGCGCGCCATGAATGCCCATCTTGTGCTCGATGTTACCGCAAACAACGTTGTTGAACTCGCCCACCGAACCGTCGTCGTTGAGGCGTTGCTTGGGAACCAGAAACAGGCTCACGCCTCGGATTCCCTTGGGGGCGCCCTCTACACGGGCCAAGACCAGGTGTACGATATTTTCAGTAAGATCATGCTCACCGAAACTGATGAAGATCTTCTCGCCTTCGATAAGGTAATGATCATCTTCCCGAATTGCCTTGGTCTTCAGGTCGCCAACTGCACTGCCGGCGCCGCCTTCAGTCAGGCACATCGTTCCGGTCCATTCGCCGCTGTAAAGCTTGGCCAGGTATTTTTTCTTGATCTCGCCGCCACAGAAGGTCTCGATCAGGTGACCTGCCGAGTGGGTCAGGCCGGGGGCCAGAAGAAACGGCATGCAGGCGGTGCCCTGGATCTCGGTCACAGCGGTATTCATAGTCAGGGGCATTCCCTGGCCACCGAATTCCGGATCGCCTGACGCAGACACCCAGCCGCCCTCGCAGAAGCTCTTGTAGGCCTTGTGACATTCCGCGGGCATACTGACCTTTCCCTTGTCGAACTGGATTCCCTCCCGGTCGAGAATAGTGTTGAGGGGAGCCAATACGCCGGCGGCATATTTACTCGCCTCGTCGATGACCATCTCGAATACTTCTCTGTTGAACTCGGTATATTTCGGTAATTTACAGAGATTTTCGATCTGAAGGTATTCGAACAGGCAGAACTGTATATCACGCTTGTCGACGGCAAACGGGCTCATTTGCAGCCTCCTTGGAAAGAAGAATAGGGAAGGGTGTCTCGTCTCATGACGCACTGAGTCTAATACTTGTTGACATGACAGTCAATGATAAAACGACCGGTTGGTACCCACTGTAGATTCGGCATGTTACACATCATATGAGGAATTTACTTCTTTTTACCTGAATCGGGCTGCGACGAGGCAGACTTGATTGCTCCTGCCTTGAGTAGGCGAAAGAAATGAGACCAGCCGAAAATCAAGGGGTGACGCCGTTGGCGTGCCGTCAACTGCAGCTTGATCCCCTTGGTGCGCTCTATTTTTGCCAAGATGATGTTTACCCATTCGTCCACTGTAACTAAGAACTTGGGCCAGCGCAGAATTCCCCTAATTCGGCTTTTTTTCAGAAACCAGCCATAACGCAGTCTACGAAATGCTTTTACAAGACTTCCGCCTCTTGGGCGGTACAGGCCGTCTTCGGCTTTGACCGCCATCTTGCGAGCTACTGGAAGTTTTGTAAGCAAGGCCGGGTAGACATCCATATAAAAATCACGCTCAGAATCAAAAAGCTTTGGAACCTTGGAGCTGGTCTCGACCCTAGTTTCGCCGGCATAGGAAAGGTTCAGGCAACTCATGGTAAAGGATTTTTCGTCGAAAGGCTCACGCATACCGCGCAGCGTCCAGGGCACTACGTTGGACATAGCACTGAAACAGCAATCGGTAAGCCTGGTCCTGGCATCTTCGTTCTGAGCATATACCAGAGCCACGCGTTTGCCGAAGCGCCCCAGGATATAAATATCCTTTGCCCGCCGAGAACATTCGCGCCTGAAACGCCCTAATGAGATCAAGTTGTACTTGCAGCGCCTTCGATCGTCCAGCCTTAGATGATAGATATGGGGCGGCAAGAAGTAGGCAAGCAGCCAGTGCGAAAGACGCCGAAAAACACGGCGGTATCCATCCGTAACCACGAAAAAATCAGGGAAGGAGGTTTGAGAGGCAGTAACCGAACTGAGCATGGAACCGTACATAAAGATGCCAACCACCTTGTTGCCGTAAATACGCAATATGGTCTCTACAAAAGGCAGGATGTCGGGTCTGGAAATATCCAGTGTCCGTTGGCGAACTGCTTTTCTGATCTCTTCCACGACGTCGCCGGATGTAGCAGCCAAGGACATCCATGTCAAGATCCGTTGCCAAGCTTCATTCGTTGTCATAGTATGAAGTAAGCAGGCATAGACGCGAGTGCAGGAGGGAAGCCATGAATTTTTCTAATACCCTGGGTTGGGTCCTTCTGGTTTTCATGGCTATCGGTTCCGGCGTTCTGGGTGGAGCGATTATGCTTTACCTGAACAGACGCCGTCGTATGATAGAGCCTACGAATTACCTGCTTGACAAGCTTGGACTTCTTGAATCCGACTTGCGCCGCGCTTCGGAAGATATCTTTTTGATCCGTGAATACTTGTATCGCAAGGGCCTGGTAGACGAGGAAGACTTGGCGCTCTTGAGACGGAAACTCATCGAACTGCCCCGGCAGATGGAGGCCGAGCGCGCCGAGTTGATCAAGGGCGCACTCGAAAAGGACAAGGAAGAACAGCTAGTTAGGGACGTCCCCGACACGCTTCACTGAGCCTTGGGAAACAGTAGTCCTCTTGAAAACAACGATAGTCCATCTCGGGAAAAATGTTGTGCCTCTTCTCCAGACTCTCGACCAGGGAGCTATTTGGCCTGCCACTGTCCAGTTGGAGATACAGGCGCCTGAAGGCATCGAGATGCTCTATCGTACGTCTGCGTGCGTAAGGCACCATTGTTCCGGTCTTCATGATGAAGGCCCAGTCACTGGCCTGGCCCAGCATCAACTCTCGGGCCGCCTGGTTGAGAATACGCCTTTCCAGGGGCCCCGGCGTCTTGAAACGCTCTGCTAAAGAGATCATCCGTTCACTGGCCCAGTGGATGTGCTTGTAGATCCAGTCGTTCGATTCATTCAACCACATCTCGTTGTAGCCGCCGCGTCCCCAACTCGAGGGCGCAGGCGTGCTCTGTAGCTGGAACGGGTGGAGTCTCAAATATTCACCGGGCGTGACCATCTTGAATACAGCCTGCCTGGAGGCCGCCCGGCGTATGAAAGCGTCCAGGAACAGGGGGCCTTCGAACCACCAGTGGCCAAACAGCTCGGCATCGTATGGAGAAACGACTATTGGGGCAGGCATCATTTCGGCAAGCTCAGCGATCTGGGCCTCCCGTTCAGTCATGAAATGCTCCGCATGCGACTCGGCCCTGAGAGCAGCCCTTTCCGGCCGATATATCTTTTTCTGCTGGGTGCGCCCGGTGATGCGGTGATATTTGATCCCGGTGCTTTTACGTTCACCAGTCGGCTGAAGTTGATTCTCCAGATAGCTGGAGTCGAGATCGAATCCAATGTCACGGTAGAAATCACGGTACTCGGTGTCTCCGGGGTATCCGACCTTCGAACTCCAAACCTGCATCGAACTTTTTCGGTCGCGTCCAAAGACGGCCAACCCGGGCCGCGGCAATATGGGGGCATACACGCCGAACGCTGGGCGGGGGTTGGCATACAGCAACCCATGTGTGTCCGTAAAAAAGTATCGCAGCCCGTGTGAACAAAGAATGCCGTCCAGACCCTGGTAATAGCCGCATTCGGGAAGCCAGATTCCGCTAGGACACCTGCCCAAGAGCCTTTTGTGGCAAGCAAGCGCAGTACGAATCTGTGCAGCCACCGCCAAGGGGTAAGGCTGCAATAGTGGCAGATAAGCGTGAGTAGCGGCTGAGGTAATCAGTTCGAGTGCGCCGGCGCTCTCGAGCGCTCTGAACGCCGAGATCAGGTCTCCATTATAGCTCGATGCGAATCGGTCGCGGGCCTGGACGAATCGTTCAACGTAGAATTTGGCCAGTCGCTGCATGGAAGAATTCCTCGCGGTGCGCCTGACTTCCCTCTGGGCGAGCGAGACCAGTTCCTCAACGTGCTTCAGATAGCGTTCCTTGAGAAGCTTGTCTTCCAGCATCGACAGCAGGCTGGGAGTCAAGACCATCGTGATGCGAAAGGGCACACCGTCATCGACAAGGCGTTCGAAAACTCCGAGCAAGGGCAAATAACATTCGGTCAGGGCCTCGTATAGCCAATTCTCTTCAAGAAATTGCTCATGCTCCGGGTGACGCACGAACGGAAGGTGCGCGTGAAGCACGAGAGCCAGATATCCCTTTACGGGCATGCGATCGCCATCAAAGGCTTGAGGACCAGGTGATCGGACGTCAGTCGTCCGTCTTGTGCCCTACGCTTGTCGAACCGATCTCCTCCATCCATTTGCGTGTCTCCAGCGCCCGGGCCGAATCCATTCCCGATCCTTCGACCCCCGCCGAGAGCGCCTGAAGCTTGGCCGCCAGCTTCCGATCAACCTCGTGTGCCGGACCTATCGTGTTGTCTCGTTGCTCTCCGTCGCCGTGAGAAGCAAAACTCGAAGCGAGCCTATCGGATACGGCTGACGGAGGCAGGCTCGATAGATTCGATGACATGATTGGCTCGAAACGACCTTTCTCATCCAGCAGGCCCAGTTCCGCTTTATAAGCGCCGGCCGGATTGGAAACCTGAAAATACCAACTTCGAGCCGCGTGCGAGATGGGAACCGGTTGAATCAGCATCTTCTCGCCGTCTTCTATCCTGATCACCCGGATGGCCGGCATGCCCTGCTCATCGTCAAGTTGCCTCTGCTGCTCGGGAGTCGGATCCCAGTAACAGTAAAGCCAGTCTGGGTCGCGCGGCAACAGGACCATGCGCCCATCGTGATAACCGTCAGGCAGGCAGACTTCCTCCGGGATCCGTACGGATTTCTTTCCATCACCCTTTGAAGGAGGCTTTTTCGTTTTTGATACAAGAACTCGCTCAGTCTTTTTCTTACTTGATCGACGACTGACTTTTGCGGTTTTCTTTGGCAAGGCCTTGGCAGAAGTCTTCTTTTTTCTCGCCGGCTTGGCATTTGCCTGAGTAAGTTTCAGAAGACTTGTTCTGAGCTTCTTGACAAGTTCTTGCTTTCGCAGTCTGGACAGCCCAACCATCCCCCATTCTCGGGCAGTGGCAGTGAGTTCTGTAATAGTTCTGCCCTTCAAACCACCGGCCAGCAACTTGGCAAGCTCACTCTTTTTCAACCCAGCATACCCGCTCAGGCCCCAGGCCCTGGCAATCTCGACAAGTTCACTGATAGATTTTGTTTTTTGTGCCTTCATTTTTCCCTCACTTGCGCCTGAATAGGCCTTTCTTTTCAGAACGCATGCTAATCAGCCTCAGTTCTCGCGAGGCTTCTACAAGACCTCGATCCAGATTGATAGCTTTTTTGAACATCCTGACTGCCTTTTCCTTGTCCCCATTTGTCTTGAATATTCGCCCCAAGAATAGGAAACCCATGGCGACTTCGTCACCGCGCATCTTGAGACCCTTACCAATCGTGTTGATGCAATGATTCGTTACTGCACTATCAGACCCGCTGACTGACATAAATCTAGCGTATCCTTGATAGATATAAAATTCACCCTCGTCCGGATTTAGTTTAACGGCCTTATCGAATTCCTCGAGCGCTTGCTCGTATTTCCTGGCACCCAACAAGACTTCTCCACGTTGAAAACAGTTTTCCGCTTCAATAATATTGCCAACATCCACCTGGCTGTCCTCGAGACCAGACTCGAGTGCTTCGAGATACTCCTTACGCTCCTTGTCATTCGAGAGCTTCTGCTGGGCCTCGTTGAGCAACGAAAATATCTGCGTGTAGAGTTCTCGCGTCGAATCCGGAATATCGCCAGGGATCTGATCAGGATGATATATTCTGGCGGCATCCAGAAACGAGCGGCTGACTTCTGCAGTTGATGCCGTCCGCTCCAGGGCCAGGCGTTCGAAAAAATCTTGCTCCTTTATCTTGTTGAGCTTCTCGAGAAGTTTCTGTTCCTGGCGGCTTACCGGAGGAGTGGCAAGCAGGCCCGTCATCAATGAATCTTCACTTTCGGCAGGTAGATCTTGATCGCCGTCGGTCATGCTCAAGTCCCATTCCATTGCGGCCGCATTGTCACCGGGCAAATCCCGGGCAGACTCGTATTTCTCGCCGAAAGTCAGCAACTCTAGTTCCATGCCCATGTAGAGCGTACCGAGAATGGTTTTGTCCTTGCTTTCGTCGCCACCATGGCGTGCAAGAATATCCCGCAAGGTTCTCTGTGAGGACGCGGCCTTGAACACCTTGAGTTCCAGCGGGTGTAAATCCAGCTGGTTGATGTGCAAGGTCTTGTTTTCCAAGTTGAGAAGAACGCATTCCATGTATTGCTCGAAAAGGGTCTCGAACTCGGCCAGTTCGTATCCTTGGCGCACACCTTCCGAGATCAACTCCCAGGGGTTTTGATTCATCGGTAAAACAGAACCCTCATACTCTTGCCCCTCGTAAAAAGCATAGTTGCCGACCCGCCAGCTGAAGACCTCGTACACTTTCTCTTTCAATTGTTCGGAAAGGTGTACAAACAGTACGTGTGGTTCGACGATCTTGTTCTGGATCAGGTATTCTCCCAGGCGTTCGTCACGGTTACTGGCTCGATCGAGTATTTCATCGAGTTGCTCCTGGGATATGACACCCTTGCGCAGCAGGTGTTGACCGAGCCTGTCCCTCTTCAGGTTCGACACGGCTGCGACCAGCTTGCCGTTTACAAGAAAAAGTTCTTTTTTCACAACCTGGTTGGAAACCAAGAGCCTGCCGGTGACCTTGGCAGCTATGAAATGATAAAGCAACTTGGGCAGACTGACTTCGGTGAAACTGCCGGAGTAAAGTGGAGCGGTTTCGAGCAAATCGTCATCGGGGAGATCGAGGTTATCGCTCTCAGTCTCCACCGACAACAAGGTGGCCAGTTCGGGGAATGACTTCATAGGCTTGAAGTCCTGGCCATCCAGAGATACAGGCGTGCTGGCCTTGACCTTATCGGCCCGGATCATCTCGGCCACGATGTTCAGGTTGAACGGACCCAAAGAAGCCCCGTCCGTAGTCCTGAAATAATACCGCCTCGGAGGCATTAGCTAAAACCCTCGTTTTTTTTCGGAGAAGGAAAATACCACACCGGTATTACCTCTGTCACTAACTTTGGGACATGTTGATTGACCAACGACGCCAGGAAGAATATCCTGTGTTATGGTCAGTTTGGAGAATTCGTAAAGATGCACATTAGATCTGTAATATTCTGCCTGTTGCTGATCCTGACTTCTTTCCGGCCTTCAGAAGCAGCCGCGGCCAACGAGAATTCGAATAACTTCAGCCCCCTTTGGTCGGCACCGAAGGAGGGCTGCATTCTCGTTGAGCCGGAAATCGGTTATTCTGAGGGTAGTGACATTTCGGGAACGACATTATCTTTATCGGGTTTCTTCACTTTTCGTTACTTCTTGGTAGGATTGCGCGGTCTGGTAGTTTTCTCCGCCTCAGGCCCGCTATATGACATGTCGCTGGACCTGAATTTACGCTACGGGCCTATTTACCTTGGGGCTTCCGTCGTCGGTCACTGGTATCCCGGTGATTCGAATGAGATGAAGCCCGGTGCTGCCGCAAATATTGGAATCCACATTCCATTGCCAATCGACGGGCTTTTCTTGGACATTGGCTACCGGCCGGTATTCGTGTTCCTCAAGAGCCGCAGTATGCTGTATCATGTGATTTCCTGCGGCGTGGTGTTCGAATTGGGCACGTAGAGGCCTTCATGTCCGACTTCAATTTCGTAGGCATAATCATCTGCTCAAATCCCATGGAGATTGAGATCTTCCCGGCAACGTTGCGTGAGCAAGAGATACCCCATCGCACCGAGTGGGGAAAGGATGGTAAACTGTCTATACTGGTGCCGGATGAGTGGGAGACAGAAGCCAGGGACGCGATAGAGCGGGCGGCAAAGGTTTTCTTCAATGAAGGTCAAGAAGGGCAGGCCAGCGCCTCATTACCTTCCAAGACAGGAGAACTACCTTCGGCGCAATCGCGGCCGCCTATTGGTGACCAGGAAGAAATAGATGAGGAGCAAGAGGACGAACGGGGCTTGTTTTCTGAGAGGCCTGGGATTTTCGACCGGGACGGTCTGCCCAGCCCGGAAGAAACCAGGATTAGACTAGTCTGGCCTGCATGGGTGTTGGCTGCGCTGCCAGGTACCGGCCTGGGTCACTTGTATGCGGGCAAGTTTCAGATGTTCCTCTACCTCGTTTTCATGTCGATCCTTGGCTTGTTGTTCTTCGAGTACACTGGATCCTGGCTATCGTTTTTACTGAACTTGTTTGCCTGGTCGATGGACCTTGGCTTTGCGGCTCTGCATATAAAAGAGCACAACCGGCGTGCCATCAGGTTCAGAAGACTGAGCAAGAAAATGGAAGATAGTTTCTACAGCTCTCTGAAAGAACCGAAATCGTGAATCGATTGCCAGAAACCAACGGCTACGAGACTGTCAGGAGCCTGGGCTCTAGAGGACCTTTCGATCTGGAAGTTGCCTGGCCCAAGACAAGCATGGGAATTGAGCAGACGGTTTTACTCAAACGCCTACGCCGTGGCTGGCAAGTGCACCCCGACGATGTTTCGGCCTTCGTGGCCGATTCGCAAGCGCTTACGGGTGTAATTCACTCAAATATTCTCGAGGTGATCGACGCCGGTTCGGAGGATGGGCGGCTGTTTCTGGTCAATGAATACATCCACGGAGTCACTCTGTATTCGCTTTTGCACAGGTTGAAAACCGTCGGCGGCGGGCTTCGCTTGGCCTTGATCCTGGAAATAATCATGCAGGCGGCCGCTGGACTCGCAAAGGCAGCCGATCTCAAAGGATATGAGGGTCATGGTCTGATTCATGGTGCTCTAGGGGAGGAGTTTGTCCTGCTGGATTTCAGTGGCAGTGTCAAGATCGCCGATTTTGGTGTCTATCGTCTCTTCAAGACGAGACAAGCTCTAGTCAAACTACCGCTCGATTCAATATCTCCAGAGCAAAAGGCTGGAGTCGCTCCGACATGCTTGTCCGACCTGTATGCCCTGGGAGTACTGGCTGACAAGATGATTTCACAGGTCGCAGCCGAAGACGAGACGAAACCCGGCCTTGACAAACTACGTACGGTAACGGGCCGGCTGCTCCAGACAACACCTAATGAGCGTCCTGCCGGCGCCGAACAAGTTGTATTAGAACTTTCGCGACTTGCTGATCTTTTTGGAGAAAGTCAGGACGCCGCGCTCGTCGGAGTCTTCTTGCGGCGTCTTTTCGGGGGTACGACCAAGCGTGATGGTCAAAATAGTCAAGACGAGAGTTCGCCGGGGGTTGGTTCCGCAGACGATACAGACTTACTGGATCCAGGCCAGTTCTGGAGCGCCGCGGGCCGAATCGATGACGAATCCCGGGCACCAGCACAAGAGCCGGAGGTCGAAGATGAGATGGCCGAGGTTGTCTCGCCTCGACCCTCAAACAGCGCAAAGCCTTTGTTTCCCAAGGTGTCGCAAGTTTTGCCGGGTGCCGTAAGTTCCCTGAAGACTTCATCTAGTAAACGGCCGTCAATTCCGGCTCTGTCCGGGCGAATTGCCATCCCAATCGGCCAAAGAAGAAAGAACATAAAGGTCTCTGGAAGAAGTCGAATATTTTCGTACTTGATCGGCGTAAGCTTGCTCTGCTTGGCTGTTTTGCTGGCCTGGTGGATGCTCTTTGTACATACCTGGGACGACGGAATCGAACAATTTAGCGCTTCAAACAAGATAAATCGAGGGCAGGCCCATCAGCCGATCCTACAGGCGTCCGCTGTTGTAAAAGGCGAAGCGCCGACTAAGAAGCACAAGCCCGACCGGGGCAAGCTCGGCAGCCTGAAGATAACTTCTGATCCGCCCGGTGTGGCTGTGTTCATCAACGGAGAAAAACACGGTGCAACACCTACACGGATCCCGGATCTGCAACTCAACACGCCCTTGTCCATCAGCCTCGAGATGGACGGTTTTCGTACCTGGTCACAGACAATAACGCTCGACCGTCGCAACCCGTTGCGTGAGATTCACGCAGGCCTTCTGGAGGGAAAAAAGTGCGATCACGGCAGCGGTTGGATTTACGTTAGCAGCAAACCACCTGGAGCCACCGTTGAGATTGACGGCAAGCGCTTGCCCGGCAAGACACCACTGATCATCGATAAAATCTGTGCAGATGTGCTGCACAACGTCAGGGTTCGCCTGGTGAACTATGACACTTGGTGGAAAGATGTAACGCCGAAATCTGGCCGCGTGCTGAATTTGAAGGTCGATTTGAAGAAATAGACCGAGCTATAGACGAATTGCTGCATACAGTTTATCATATAGCTGGTTCGAGCGACGGAGAGGTACCATGAACTGCCGCAAAATGACGGTGACGGTTTCATTAAGTATTTTTTGGCTCCTTGTGCTCGGGTTGTCTGCCTGCAACTCCGGCACTTCCACGGACGGTGGTGTGCCATGCAGCGTCGACGAGGAATGCGGCATCGGTGAGTACTGTCACGCCGGCGTCTGTACTCCATTCGGGGGCGATAAGGGTCCTCAGTCGTGCTCCACGGATACAGAGTGCAAGTCTGGAGAAATATGCAACGAAGGCGTTTGTGTGCCTGGAGAACATCAGGACGGAGGCGACGATGGAGGTGATTTTTCATCGGATGGGGACGCCGTCGGGACGGACACCGTCGTTGCTGAGCCGCAGATTACGCTGGCGGGAGATGTCATTACTCACCAGGACGAACACGGAACGCTATATGAGATAAATTTCGGCAGCGCGACGGTTGGGGTTCCGGTTGACGCCAACCTGGTAGTCAGAAACACGGGCGGCGCGGATCTCGAACTGAGTGTCGTGACACTGACTGATGACCCACAGCAGGAATTCGTCATGGCACCCACAGTGCCGCCGTCGGTTATACTCGCTCCGGGAGAGGAGCAATCCCTGCTTCTGACCTACACCGCCAAGGACGGATTGACCGATCGAGCCGTGGCCAAGATCTTTTCGAACGATCCGGACGAGGGTCAATTGGACGTACAGCTTATAAGCGAGTTCAAGGGCGAGGCGATGATCCACCTCGATCCGGTATTACTGCAGTTCGGAGCCGTTCCATCAGGACAACCCGCGACCTTGCCGTTGACAATATCAAACATGGGCACAGGAAACGCAGTCTTGAGGCTCGACTCGGTTGAACCAGAGGTCGGCATATCTACGGCCTACACGGTCGCGATCGAAGATCCAGACCAGGTAACACAGCTGACGCCTCCGGTGTTCATCAACCGCGGTGACTTTGTCCTTGCCCAGGTGACCTTTCTGGCGCCCGGACGCGGCAGCTTCGACGGCAATTTGATAGTCACAAGCAGCGATCAGGCCGCTTCGCCGGCCTCTGTCGCCATGACCGCCAGCGCGGGCGTGCCCGAGATTACCATTGAACCCGCAGCTATCGACTTCGGCAATGTTGCTGTCAACGACAGCTCGACAGTAGATTTGATCATCCGCAATGATGGTGTAGGTAACCTGTCTGTTCCTCTGATCGACCTGGCGGCCGGCAGTTCCACGGATTTCAGTCTCGAGAACCTTCCGGCGCCTTTGCCTGCCCAGCCACTCACACTGGCACCGTCGAGCCAGGCCTCGGTAACCGTGCGCTACAGCCCAGGCGATGTAGCCAATGACATGGGAACTTTGCTAATCGATCACGACGATCCCGAACCGGGGCAGGAGGCGCAAGTACTCGTGACCGGCAACGGATTCCAGGGAAACGAGCCTCCTACGGCCGTTATCCTGGCCAACGCAGCCGACACCGCCGTGCTGGATGCAATGCTGGGAGAGCAGATCATCCTCGATGGAACCACAAGCTTCGACGACGGAAGCATAAGCGCATACCTGTGGGAGATTATCGAGCAACCCGCAGTGCAGATGTGCGGTACGCCGCTGACCCTGCCGGGCGCCTCCAATAATGTGACATCCATCATCCTCTCTGAGGCCGGCCTGGTCAGAGTAGGATTGACCGTCACAGACAACGACGGCGCAGACAGCCCTCAAGACATGCTCGACATCATTGTGCACGCCGGACCGGAGGCGAAGATCAAGCAGGGAGGCAACGATACAGGCTACCTGGCCATTGACATGGGCACCGAAGTAACTTTTGACGCCACCACGTCGTCCGACTGTGACGGCGCGGTTGTGGGCTATGACTGGCAGTTCATCGAATATCCTCCCGGTAGGGGCTCGCCCCCACCGATCGGCGGCGGTGGTCTGTATGCCACGGTGATGTTCGATTTTCCGGGCGACTACAAGATCGGCCTGGTAGTAGGTGACAACGACGTGCCGCAGAACTCGAGCGATCAGGCTACATTCGATATTCACGTTCGGGGCCCCAAGTCCTTCCGCGTGACGCTTGATTGGTACGAACAAGCTCCCAACAATCGCAAGGTTGATGTCGATCTGCACCTTCTCAAACCGGGCTCCAGCAACACCTTCTCCCCGGACGACTGCTGTCCGACCAAGGATGATGGCTGCGAGCAGCAGGTTAACTGGGGGACCTATGGTTCTCCCACCTATCAGACCGACAATTGGGAAGATCCTGACGGCGCGTTGTGGCCAAGCCCCGGGAACTTCGGAGACGAGATAGACTTCAACAACCCTGGAATGGGGAATTACGCGATCTACGTCTATTTCCGCTGCCACTCGTCGGCGAATATGAGTACATACATCTGCTGCGACGACACCCTGCCACCTTGTCCGTTTTCACCATGGTGCAACGACAGCTGCGACAGGGCGGCCGCTGGAATCGTCAGATTCTTTGTGACCGGATATGACGACCAGGAAACAGAAGTCACCCAGAAGACATTTGCATTCGCGCACGGACAGGTGCTGACATTTTTCCAGGTCGGGACGATAAACTGGCCTAACGGGACTCTTCAGTAGCAGATCAGAAAGCCTTGCTATCTTCTATTGCCGCCGATAGTTCCGCCCCGAGTTGCAGCGAAAGCAGGCGAGTCTGGATTTGCCGATCGACTGTGTCGTTCAAGGTCGTTACCGCTAAGGCATCTTCGGGATTGGCTTGAGATCCCTTGACAAAGCAGAGAACGACAAGCCCGAGAGACAATATTATTAGAAAGCGCCTCATGTCATACCTCCACCGTATAGGTAGTAAATATACCTACATTGTACTACATGGGCTCGGCTTGTCAATTTTTCTACAGAATCTTTTCTATGGCGGTCAGGAGATCAAGGCGGTGGACGAGATCCGTAACGTAGTCAATGTGTTCAGAGTCGATCTGGATTAGTGGTGATAATTTGTAGTTCGAGATCCATTCTGTATACAGCTTGTCCAATCGCCTCAAGTAGCGGGTAGGGATGTTCTGTTCCATTCCACGTCCACGCTCGCTGATACGCTTGCGCATCGTCCTGACCGAGCAACGCAGGAAGATCATGATGTCTGGAGCGGTCAGATCCTTGCGAATGGTTTCGTAGAGCTCACGGTAGGTCGAGTAGTCACGTTTGCTGATGTAGCGGGATTTGTGCAGATTCTTTGCAAATATCTCTGCATCCTCGTAGATCGTGCGGTCCTGGATAACGGTGCCCGGGTACTTTTCCAACTCCCTGTGCAAGCGGAATTTGTGTGTCAGGAAATAAACCTGCGAATGAAAAGCCCAACCACGCATGTCCTTGTAAAAATCCTTGAGGTAAGGATTAGTGTCGTTCGGTTCAAAAAAAGGCTTCAGTTCGTAACGTCGGCAAAGAAAATCGACTAGCGAAGTCTTGCCAGCCCCGATATTACCGGCAACGGCAATGTATTTTTTCATCAATCCTCATATGTCTTATATTACAGTATGATATAAGCAACATATCAAGTATTGCTTTCTGTATTATTTTGTTCAGTTTCGCTGTTTTTGTCTGATTCATCCTGCCCCCAGGATATGGCATGACGATGAAACACCTTGAATGTTGCCACGCTGACAGAGGCAAGCGGCACGGCAAAAAGGGCTCCCACTATTCCATAAAAATGTTCACCGGCCACCAGCACGAAGATTACTAATGCCGGATGAATCTTGGCAGCATCTCCGATTATCTTGGGATTCAGAAAATTGGCCTCAATCAGGTGTATTCCAATTATCCAGCCAAGCGCTCCAAGGCCGGTGTAGAAACCGGACGTCAGAGCCAGTGCGACAATCGGAACCGAGGACAGGATCGAGCCGAATATCGGTATCAGACTCAGGACCGCCGCCAGCGAGGATAGCAGAACCGGAAACTTTACACCAAGGATAAGCAGGCCGATAAAGGTCAACAGTCCGTTTATCAGGCAGATGATCACTTGTCCACGCACAACTCCCGCAAGCCCGCGATCTATCTGAATGATAACTTCCTGGTATCCCTGATGCAGGCGCCGGGGAAAAAGAGACCTGAAGAAATCGATGATCCGTTCCGGATCGACCAAGAAGAATGCCGCGACCATCAGGATCAGAAACGCCATCAGGATGGACCTGAAAAGCTTGACAGTAAAGGCAGGTCCCAGCTTCAGAAATGTGAAAAACGCATTCCTGGTTCCTTCGGCGATATCGGCAACGGTTTTTTTGATCACTTCATCCAGGTTGAGCACGAAACCGGGTTGCTGGCGCTGGTCGGCATGCGTTGACGGAGTGGTTATCTTAACCGGCAGGCCGTTTTCCTCTACCCAGCGCTTGATATCCTGGCTGTATTCCTCGATCTTTTCCGGTGTCAATGACAAGAATAGTTTTTCACCTTCGCGCGCTAGCTTACCAAACTCGGCGCTGATGCGCGGTACCGCCAACATGAAATAGCCCCAGACGACAAACCCGAGTGCCAAATATATCAAAAGAACAGCGGTCCAGCGCGGCATTCGAACTTGTCTGCCCTTTATCTGCAGGTTCCTCATGCGTTTGACAAGCGGTGCGAGCAGGTATGCGATCAGCAAGGCGCCGACGAAAGGCGCGGCAACGTCGCGCAGCAAGAAAAAAAAGATGACCAGAACCGCCCACAAGAGAGGGAACGCAAACCTCCTCAACCCCTTCCAGGGCGTATTACTGGTTACATTGGGCATCGGCAAAAGAGTTTGCAACGGGTTGGCAGGATTAGCAAGAATAAAGACCCAAACAGAAGTTACAGTTGCAAATCTGTAGTTCGCATGCTATTACACCACCGTATCATGCGCGACTGGGCGTTTGTATCGACGATCTTGCTCAGCGTCTCCATTGCCGGATGCGGAGGGGGAGGGTCTGTGCCGGGGCAACCTTGCGCCAGGGCGCTCGATTGCGCACCAGTAGCAGATGGCGAGTGTATTGAGGGAAACTGCCTGGTTTTTTCGGAGGCACAGGGATTTGGGAGCGCCGTAGTCGATCTGAGCTTCGCGCGCGATATTCCGCAAGTGCCGGCAAGCGGACAGGTCTGGTTTATCGACTCCAGGCGTGCAACGTCAGGTTCTATCGGCTGTAACGACATTTTATCAGGCTCGATCGCTCTCGATGATCAGGATCTCAATCCGTTGACATCTGCACCAAAGTACCTTGTTTTCAACTGCTGCGGAACCTTCTTTCCGAACAACCTGATCCAGTTCATAAGACCCTCAGAAAGCGTGATGGCGATAGCACTGGGTTACGAACGTCTCGATGCTCAGGGCAAACTGACGACGAGAGGCTGTACCGAGGGAATTGTGATATCGAAGGATCAGACGCTTCAAGATCTCGTCATCTCGCTCGAGGCGATATAAGTGGTATGGTTGTGCAGGTAGATTCGTGGTATTATTGCTCCGTTGGGAGATAGTGTCATGTTGAGACGTAAGGTCATACTTTTAAAGCTGCGAATGATATTGGCACCTCTGTCAATAGCGCTGTTTGCATTCCCCACAGGTGCCTGGGCGGGCGATCCTCTTGATGATGTTGACGGAACAGAAGGCTGGGATCAGGTCGTCCGACCACGGCAAAAACAAGAGCGCCAAGCCGACCTCGAGCGAAACACCTTCAAACGAGAAGTGGAGGATTGGGAAGCTATCAGACAAGCATGGCAGGAAGAGCGCGAAAAATATATAACCGAAAAATCCAACCAGCAGAGAATGCTGCACCAACTCAGGGCAGATCGCCGGCCGCCTCCGGCCGCCGACATCACCGAGAACTCCGATAATAGTGGCGACTGGGGCGATCAACCGGGCGAATCGCTTTTTCAGCCGACTGGCAGCATCGATCGCGCTATTGATGACGAGTTGGGAGAAACCGGGGCCGTGCCCTCGCGTTCTACAAAGAAGTCAACACCGTCAGCGACAACCGATGGGGTACGGGATTCTGGTGCGGGAGCACAAGCCATGCCGGATCCATATGCTCTGCGTCGTGAACGCGATCAGGATGAGGCACGCAAGCGTAAAACAGAACAAGATCAGGCCCAAGCCGCAGCGTTGAAGATCGAGCAGGAGAAAGAAAGACAGAAGCAGGCGGAGCTTTCCGAGAAGAAGAGACAGGAAGAAGAGCGCTTACGCAAAGAGCAAGAAGCGAAGGCGGGCGAGGCAGCAGCAGCCGCGCTTCTGAAACAACAAGAAGAGCAGATGCGCAAGGAGCAAGAGGCCTTGCGCAAGAAGGCCAAACTGAATGTTGATAATGAGGGACAGGTCGTCGATCCCGAACTTCAAAGAGAGATGCAGGACGAGCCGGATAGCAACGAAGACACCGATAACTGACTGCTGTTGCGATGTTGAATACAAAAAAAGGGCACGGCGCAGGCCGTGCCCTTTTTATGTATATGCGTTTATGGTCTACTTGCAGGCGCCCGGACGAACCGTTTTGTCTGGACCGCTCAGTTTGTTAGAGCAACCTTTCAATCCCTTGTTATAGCGGCAGAAATTATTTTTAACGCTCTCTGCATCCAATCCGGAGAACTTGTACAGATTGTTCGCATACCAGGTAGGGCTGCCGCTCACCTGAAGACCATCGGCAATCTTGATGTTGTCGCGCAGAAGATTCTTGCCTTCTTCCCCGCTGGCGCATTTCTCGATCACCTTGGTGTCGATACCTGTCTTGCCGCCGGTGCATGACTGCCAGTCGGAGGCGCGGATGTTCTTGTTGCGGCACAGGATGTATTCCATGAACTTGTAGCCCTTTTTGTAGTACTTGGCAGCGCACAGCTCTCGGATATCCTCGTCAACCTCGCCCTGGCCATGCAACGAGCGGAAACCTTTGCCCTCTTCGCTGGCGATGTAGTTCACGTGGAAATCAATATCGTTTTTGAAATTGCTCAGGACCTCCTTCATGGCATCCAGGGCCCGGACACCGTAAGGGCATTGCGCCATGACGAAGAGTTCGAGCTTCTTGGCGGCTTCCTTGCGGCAGGCCTTGTTGAACTTGCAGTCCGGATCGTCACAGTCTGTCTTGCCGTTACCGGTGTCGTCTTTCTTGTTGTCGCAGACCTCCCGGTTGGGATCGAACCTGCCCCAGCGATCATGGATCAAAAAGTCGCCGCTGGGCCTCAACGAACGCTGCAAGCGGGCATAGTTTTCGGCCTTCTGCACATCCTTGCCGAAGAACATTACCGGTAACCTCTTCAGATCGTTGTCCTTGTACAACTTCTTGCCCTCGTCGGTTCCATAGTCGACAACCTTGATCTCAGCCCCCGGGAAGAGCGACTTCAACTGCTGCTCGATCATACCCGTGCGGCACTCCTTGCAACGCTCATCCGAGAGGATGGTGATGGGGAACTTCACCGGCGGTGGAATCGAAGAGCAAAGCTTGGGTTTGTCGGAGGAAAATGCATTACAGATGGCCCGGGTAAAGGCCTTCTCAGTGCGTCCTCCGCGATAGAGACTGCCGCCGATGTACATCGTCGGGCTGCCGCTAGCGCGTCGCGCGCGCGACTTGTTGAACGATGCCGTAAGCAGATCCTTGCCTTCCTGGCCGTCTACGCAGGCGCGAACCTTGTCGACGGGAACACCGGCGCTCTCGGCGCACTTTTCCCATCCTTCGGGAATCTGCCGGGCGTTCTTGTTCATGCACAACACCATCTCGAAATATTTGTCGGGTGCGTACTTGTGACCGCAAATCTGCACCATATCACCCTTGACCTCTGTCTCCTTGTGCAACGAGGTCAATTGGCCGTTTGAGACGTTTCCGATGAAATCCAGAGAGAAGTCGATATCTCCTCCCATTTTCTTCAAGACCGGGGCTATAGCGTCCTCGACCCGTGTGCCGAAAGGGCACTTCGACATGACGTAGAACTCGACCTTGGCTTTCTGGGAGACTGTCTGCTTCTGGGCAGTGGCCGTTCCTGCGGCACCTGTCTCACCTTCCTTCTTTTCGCCCACTTTGCAGCTGATTACGCCCAGCCCCATTGCTGCCGCCAAGACGCAAACAAAGATTACCTGATAAAATCTGGTTTTCGAATTCATTCCTCGGCTCCTTTTCCTGTCTTCATTGAAAAAAGCAGATCATTCATTTTTCAAGTCAACGTACTTATACACGCGAATATTTCTTGTGCAAGGAAAATATCTTCCCAAGGCACCAAGGTTGACAGGTTTGCCATGCGAAGTTATACTATACATGTGTACAGTATTCTGCAAACAAAACCGTCTCAACTGAAAGTTGAGACGATCGAAGCCGACAAAGCACTTGAACGTTCCAGGCGAGCTTGTATGCAGGATATGGCGATCGTCAATCCAGCCGATGGATGCATGTTCCAGTGTCTTTTCTGCTCAAGCAACAGGCGCGATCTTCCGGTGGGCACGATTCGACTGAAAAGCAACCTGCCCACTCTCCTCGAACGGGAGCTTCTGATCAGGCGTCGCAAACAGAATTTACCAAAAGCCATTTTTTTCAATACCACTTCGGATTCCTTTCAACCGATCGAGTCCCTTTACCTGCTTACATACGAATGCATGAGGATTGTTCTCGAAAACGATCTGGATTTGCACTTTTTTACGCGCGGACTGGTGCCCGAGAAATTCGGAGATCTTTTTCGCGATCATAGCGAACGGATTCATGCCCAGGTTTCGATGTTCACGATGGACGAGAAGCTCGCAAGCCTCTACGAGCCCTGCGCAGCGCCTCCCCAGCAGAGACTTGAATCGATACGCAGGCTCTCGTCCTGGAATATCGACGTACGCGGCAGGTTCGATCCGCTACTTCCTTTCTTGTCTGATACGGTCGCCCATATCGAAGAGTTGTTGAGTTACCTGAGATCGGTCGGAATTTCCCACACTTCTGCAAGCTACGTTGTACTGCGACCGCACTTGCTGGATCTTCTCGAACAGGCGTTGCCGAGCACGCACTTCCACATGATCAAAGGCAGCTTCAAGGGCCAGGCCTGGAGAAAGATCGGCGTGAATAAAATGACAAAACTCCTGCCGGAGCGTACGCGCCGCAAGGGTTACGAGCGTTTGATTAACATCGGCAAACGGCTTCAGATGGAAATCGACATTTGCGCTTGCGGTGATCAACCACTCGGATCTGATTGTCTGTCGCCTACGACCAGGCTAGTTCGTGAGCAACCCGCCGCGGGACAGATGAAACTATTTTCGTAGATCGCAAGGGCAAGACCTTCATTGTTGACGAAGATCTGTGCCTCTGTTAGCTTCTTTATGCTTTGCGAATCTTGTGCGCGAGGTTACCGTGAATATCAGTGTCTTTGGTAAAACCGACGTTGGCAAGAAACGAGATCACAACGAGGACGCTTTTCTGGTAGATCAAGATCTCGGTCTTTTTCTGGTAGCTGACGGAATGGGGGGACATGCGGCCGGTGAAGTAGCTTCGGCCATGGCCGTAGATGTCATTGAAAAAGACGTTCGGGCCTGCCAAGAACTGTTGAAAAGCTACAGGTATGACTCTCCACACGAAGTATGTGAGAAGATCCTCAAGATTCTGGAGATCGCTGTTCAAAAAGCCTGTGCAGCAATCTATGAGATGGGCCAGCAAGATAAACGACGCCACGGGATGGGGACAACGTTGTCAATGATGCTGGTTGCTGAGTCCGGAGCATTCCTGGCTCACGTCGGCGATTCTCGAATCTATCTGATCAGGGAAGGGCAGTTGCACCAGTTGACGGTTGATCACTCCCTGGTAAACGAGCAGTTGCGGCGGGGCACGATTTCCAAAGAGGACGCCCGAAAGGCAAAGTACAAGAATGTTATAACCCGCGCGCTGGGAATTCAGGCAAGAGTCAGGGTAGACACCCTGCATCTCGACGTTCTGCCTGGGGATCAGTTCATCATCTGCTCTGATGGGCTTCACGGCTATCTGAAACCGGGAGACGCTGAAAAAGTGCTCAAGGCTGGCGCCGAGGATCAGGCGCCGCAGCGTTTTATCGACCTGGCCAACAATCGAGGAGGCAAGGACAATATCTCGGTGGTCTACTTGCGAGTAGCCGGGGACGAGGTTGAGGCAGCCGAGGAGTTGCGCCAGCGTGTTGATTTCATGCGCAAGGCGCCCCTGTTCAGGTACCTCAGCTACCGCGAACTCGTCAACCTGATGAACCTTTCCTACGTCAAGACTGCCCGGGAGGGAGAGACGATAATCGAAGAGAACATCACCGGTGATGAGATGTTTTTACTGGTTCAAGGACAGGTTCGGGTTTCCAAGGGAGACCAGGAGATCACCTTGCTCTCACAGGGCAGCAACTTTGGAGAAATGGCATTGATCGACAATGCGCCTCGTTCTGCGACCATTACCTCGATTGGTCCCAGCCGCTTGTTGGTTATCGGACGAAAGCAATTCTACGAATACATCCGTAAAGACCCGCCCTCGGGTATCAAGCTCTTGTGGAGTTTCCTCCAGATCCTCACATCGAGGTTGCGAAGCACAGACGAAAAGTTGCTCAAGGCGCGCGAAGAACTTTGCATCCAGGAAGTGGAACCCGACTGGATTCTCTCTGAAGATTGAGTTCTTACCTGGTCTATAAATCCTCGACCTGGTTGTCGATCAAGAAATCATATGCGCGTTTTCTGTCAGGTTTGCTTAGGATAGCAAAGGCCTTCCTGATCCTGCCCAGGACCGCCGAAAGCTCTTTCAACACCTCCGGGGACAGAGAATCTGGTGGCACCGGCGGCTTAAACCTACTAAGAAGTCGTTGGTAGGCAACCTTTATCTCATCCGGCCCGGCGTCTAACCCGATCATCAGTGTATCGTAATAGGTGTCACCGCCCAGCGCCTTGCGGTAGTCAACCAGGGCGGTCTTCAACTCGTTCTCATCATCTCCAGCAACGATATTGCCTGGTGAGATCTCTTCCGGCTCTGCATCCTCCGCACCTTCGAGATCTACACTCAACTCCAGGTTGTCTTCCGATTCAGCCTCGGTCTCATCATGTTCGTGCTTAATTTCTTCCTCTACATAGACAAGCATCTCGTCCAACTCCCCCAGCATGTCATCCGCCTTCTGATTCTCCTTGTTTTGCGCTACTTGTTTCCTATTGCTATCGAGCTGTATCTTCTCAGAGGCCTTGGCTCCGGTTGGCTCACCGGAGCTTACCTGTTTGTCGACAATCTGCTTTGTCGCTGGGCGCTGGGAGCACAGATCCAGCACCAGCGCAACGAGGTCCTTGCGCTTCGCTCGCGACACTTCATCGAAAGCAATTGCCATCCCAGGGGGAAAACCAGAAGAAGCGCTTGCTTCCGGTGTAATGCTTCTGACGACCTCGCCCTGGACCTCGAGCGGTTCCTTGCCGGGAGGCGCGAAAGAAAGCTTGATACGCTTCCACAGTGGTGGCGGATTGGTCGTCCTCAAGAACATACCGCCAGCGCCGATATCACGACTTACCAGGCGTACCTTTTGCATCTCGCCGGCAACCTCAACCTCAACATCGAGGGCCGCCGTTGCCCGTGGACTTGAACGCGGTGTGTCGAATTCTGGTTGCTCGTTTTTTTCCGTCATCTTCTCGTTAGAATGAGTTCAGTCTTCTAAATCGCATTTTACTCCAGGATGCAGTCAGGTTCAACCCGACTTCGCCAACCCCGACATCGTCAAGACTGCGCCGGGTCAACTTGCCCAGGCGTGCTGACTGTCTTCTTCTTGCGACGGCGGCGGCGGCGTTTCTTGGGTGTACTCGTCGTCTTATCGAGAGGCTTCTGATTTTCTGGTTTTTCATGTGCTTCGGCCTGTTTGTCGCTGACAAATTCGCTCTTTTTATTTTGTTCACTCGTATTGTCAACTTCGGCACGCCGGACAAAGTTAACCTGCTCTTCAGAATGTCCAAAAGAAGGATCGGCCACGACATCCAGATGTATACCGAACTCGTTTTCGAGAACCATGAGATTGCCGCGGCGTTTGTTCTGCAGGAAATTGGCTTCGTCGGGATGCAACCTTACCTGAACAGATTCGATCTGGCCGTAAGCCGCTTGCGTCTCAATCTTCCTGAGCAACCGCGTGGCAATAGTCTCCGCAGCTCGAATTTTACCGTCCCCATGACAGGTTGGACATTCCCTATAGCCAATCAGGCCAATCGGCCGGTCGATTCTCTGGCGCGTCAATGTACAAAGACCGAAAGCGGAAATCTTGCCAATCTGGTGTCGCGACTTATCATTGCTCATCGCCTTGCGGAGGGATTTCTCAAGAGCCGCCTTGTGAGCCCTACCAGTCATGTCAATGAAATCGATGACGATGATGCCGCCCAAGTTTCTCAAGCGCAACTGGCGGGCAATTTCGGCGGATGCCTCCATGTTGGTCTCAAACGCAGTGCCCTCCTGGTCATGGTGACGCGTCATCTTGCCAGAGTTTACGTCGATAGCAACCAATGCCTCGGTCTGATCGATAACCAGGCTTCCACCGGAGGGTAATTCGACTCTGCGGCACTGGATGCCTTCAATTTGTTCTTCGACGCCGTAGTGGGAAAAAATTGGCACGCGCTCCGAATAGAACTTAAGCTTTTTCTGTTGCCGGGGAGCGAATAGTCTGAAGAAGCGTCTGGCCTTCTCCTTGGCCTGTTCGTTGTCGATCCAGATATGATCAAAATCATTTGTGTAGTAGTCACGCAAGACGCGCTGGATTAGATTAGCTTCCGCATGAATAAGCCCGGGGATCGAGGACTTGCGAAACCTGTTCTGGATGTCATTCCATAGACGAACCAGGAACTTCAGGTCTTGTTCAAAGGCCCGCTTGTTCTCACCCCGGCCTGCTGTCCGGATGATAAAACCCATGCCTTTGGGCACTTTCAGTTGTGATCCCAGGTTGCGAGCGTCCCTGCGTTGTTCCTGGTCTTCAATCTTCCTTGAAACTCCGAGATTTTCGGAAAAAGGAGTCAGAACCAGATATCTTCCGGCCAGGGAGATGTCGGTTGTCAGGCGAGCGCCTTTTGTCGAGACAGGTTCCTTCTCGACTTGAACGAGAATCAACTGGTTTCTTTTCAGTAGATTCTCAATCCGGGCAGGCGTCTTACTGCCTGGTTTACAACTCCTGAAGGAGGGAACAATTTCGCTGACTGGCAAGAAGCCCTGCTTTTCTTGACCGTATTCTACAAAACAAGCATCCAGGCTTGGTTGGATGCTGGTTACCTTGCCCATGTATATGTTTGACCTGGTCCTGTGTGTCTCTTGCGAGTTTTCGAAAAATTCGGCCAGGCGTCCGTTCTCTAGAAATGCGACCCTAATATTTTCCGGCGCCAGCGCATTGATAACCATTTCCTTGGCCATTGTTGCTCCTCAAGTTGCGCCTTCAGACATCCACCCGGTTATCCCACGGACTGCCATGTTGTCAAGGACCCCAAAAAAATCCGATGATTCGTAAATAATATTTTTCGAATGCTGGGCAGTTTTCTATTGACAACACATGACAGACAATATAGTGTATTGTCACGTCATGGAAGATTTTTACAAATTTTTGCGCTCCGGTTTGGTTTTCAAGCGGTCGAAGGCTAAGTTCTTCTGCTTGAAAACCGTTAGCAGTCGCCGGGTCGCAAGTGGTAGCGCCAGAGGAGGCGTTCTCTAACGGCTCCCTTATTAGGGGGCAAGTAAACCAGGCCACGGAGACAGGCCAAGGAGGGTATCATGGTAGTGAAGAAGAAAGCCACCAAGAAGAAGGTAGCCAAGAAGAGGAAAGTAGCCAAGAAGAAGCCGGCCAAGAAGAAGAAAGTAGCCAAGAAGAAGACGGCGAAGAAGAAGCCGGCCAAGAAGAAGAAAGTAGCCAAGAAGAAGCCGGCCAAGAAGAAGAAAGTAGCCAAGAAGAAGACGGCAAAGAAGAAACCGGCCAAGAAGAAGAAAGTAGCCAAGAAGAAAAAGTAGACTCAGCAACAGTTCACGCTAGTGGGCGGTTTGGCCGCGGCCGACCGTCACCGAGTGGGACTGACGCCGAATCGTTGTGTAGCTATCACCCGAAAGGGCCCGGCCAAAAAGGTCGGGCCCTTTCGGTTTCGAGTCGATCTTCCGATTGTCGCCCAGCGCAGGCTATGGTATGTGACACGTTCCGGGAGGTGCCATGTTTCGCAAGATTGTGTTCAGACTCCTGAGGTTCTTGCGCCTCGTTATCATGCCGATCATTCCAGCCTGGCTCGTTCGTTCTCTTTCTCGGTTATTGTTTTCAAAATCATGGGCACGTTTCGAGTTTGCCACCGAGCACCCTCGTGAAGTTCAGCAGGCAATCCTGCTCAGGATCGTCCGCCGTTGTGAAAATACTGAATTCGGAAAAGAACACGATTTTGCGGCGATTAGAACGATCTCGGACTTTCAGAAACGAGTTCCCGTCTGCAACTATGATGATCTGAAGGCGTACATTCACAAGATGACCGACGGAGAGTCCGATATACTTACGGCCGGTAAAGCAACGTATTTTGCGCGTACCAGTGGCACTACTGGACCGGCGAAATACATTCCAGTCAATGAATTGTATCTCGAGGAATTCAGGACGGCCCGACGGGTTTGGTACAGGCAAGTAGCGCAGGTCTTCCCGCGAATGGTTCGAGGAACGATTCTTACAATGCACTCTCCCCGTATCGAAGGCGAGACTGATGGAGGAATTCCGTACGGTTCCATCACTATTGCGACGGGAGTCGTGAATACACGTCGGGAGGGAAGTTCTGGTGGAACACCCGAAGCCTGGGAGCACTTTCAGAAAATTCCCATGTCCATCTTCTACATCGAGGACATTAACACAAAGTACTATCTGTTGCTGCGCTTTGCCGTCACTACACGCATCTCTTTGATGGCGGCCATCAATCCATCCACACTTATCTTGATGTGCCGCAAACTGACCGATTTTGCCCCCGATCTGATTCGCGACTGCGAACAAGGCACTCTGAAGAAAGACCTGCAAATTGATCCACAAATGCGGGAGAGATTCGAACATCGTCTGAGAAAAAATCGCAAGGCAGCCGCCAGGATGAGATCGTCTCTGGCATTACACAAACGCGTGCGCCCAATAGACATCTGGCCGAAGATGTGCGGGTGCATCTGCTGGAAGGGTGGCTCGGCACCTTTCTACCTCAGACAGTTCCCAGACTGGTTTGGAAATCTACCCGTGATGGATTACGGGTTCGCCGCCACCGAAGGAAGTTTTTCGGTAGTAATGTCGGCCGATGGCAGCAAGGGAGCGGCGGCCGTTACCGGGCACTTTCTAGAGTTCATTCCAGAAGAAAACAAGAATGAAAAGGAACCGAAAGTTCTGACGGCCGACGAACTCGAGGTCGGCAAACGCTACTTTATCTTGGTGACGGGATCGCACGGGCTCTATCGTTACGACATGAACGATGTCGTCGAGGTTGTGGATTTCTACCGCAAGACTCCCATGATCATGTTCTGCCACAAGGGTGGTAACATGGTCTCTTATACGGGAGAAAAGATATCGGAAAGCCAAGTAGTACAAGCCGTGACCGCTGCCCAGGAGTCGTCAGGAGTGGCACTGGACGGGTTCTGTGTTTCGGTTCGCCTGGATTGCGAGCACCCCAGGTATGTTCTGGCGATCGAGCCCGCCAAGACCGAATCAGATGAAAGTCTGAAGACGCTGCTTCAGGAGTTCGAGGCTAACTTGCAGGCTGCAAACATCGAATACAAGCATAAACGAGCTTCTCTACGCCTGGGCGAACCGCTTCTAGCCGTCGTCCAATCCGGGGCCTTCGAAAAATTCAGACAGCAACAACTTGTATCCGGCGCCGCGGATGCGCATGTCAAATCTCCACATCTAAACGGCGATCCTGCGATTCTTGAAAAACTCGGAACTGTCAAGACGGTGGATCTGGCGGCAGGATGAGTGATTCCCCGGGCATTCGAGCAATCACTCTCGACGTGGACGGTACTCTATACAGCATCAGGAGTATGCTGGTGCGCAACCCGCTCGCGATGATGAGCATGATGGATTTTTTTCGTGATCTACATCGGGTACGCGACGAGATGCGGGGTAGGGAACCGAGTGAGGACTTCAGGGCCGAACAGGCCAGGCGTCTGGCTAAAGCACGCGGGCTGTCCCAGGAACAAGCGGCCCGCCAAGTCGAAGAAGTGATCGATCGTCGATGGATGAAGGTGTTTTCCAAGGTGCAACCCTATCGAGGAGTGCGACAAGCGCTTCAGAATTTGGCCCGACGCGGTATAAAACTTGGCCTGCTGTCAGATTACCCGATCTCCGCCAAACTCGACGGCATCGGACTCTCTGACTTGCCTTTCGACGCCATGGTGGTCAGCGAACAAGTCGGCGCGCTGAAGCCACATCCGGCATCTTTCGTTCAAGCCGCGCGCGTGCTTGGCGTGGAACCGCGTATGATTCTCCATGTAGGAGATAAAGAAGACTGCGATGTGGAAGGCGCGCTGGCTGCAGGTATGCGCGCGGCGCTTTTCCACCGGGGCCGCAAGGCGCCTGTCACTAGAGCCGAGATCGTCTTTTCGGATTGGCGTAAGTTTGTAAGCCTTCTCAACGACAGGCGTCTAATAGCGCCTGATCTCAGGTCGCCTGAGTAGCACGGCATTTCCTGTTGAAAGACAGATAGCAATGAGATACAAGCGAAACATCGATACCAATATTTTGAAATAAGGGGCAAGCCATATGAAAAAGGCAATCTTTCCGGTTTTGCTGGCAGTTGGCGTGGCCATCTTGTCAGTGATGATCACTCGCTGGACCGTTAAAGCCGAGATCGAGGAAGAGGCCGGCTATATGACCGATCTGTACAAGATGCAAATCGAGTTCCTCGAAAACAACTCGATATTGCGGCCCATTGTTGACATTCAGGGGCGTCCCGACCTGCAGAAGTACCTGCAGGAAGTCAACACTCTGGTCAACTGGTATTTCAAAAATCCGGTGACCAAATTCTGGGCAAATCATTCGGGAAAAAATGACCCCGAAAGGATTATTAAGAGTAAGCGCGAGTTGGCCAAGCAAGATGGCCCGAAGCAGCGAACTGCAAAGGCGAATCTGCCGATCTATGAAGAAGCCTATGAGATGATCCGCCGCGTCTATGATCAGTTCAAGCAGGGAAGCTACAAGGCCGTCGCCAGCGGCTATCAGGGCTCGATTCGCCTGGATGTTTTCTCGGTAAAGAAAGACGGAAATAAACTGAAATGGGAAATAATGGTATGGGGAGGAATCGGGCCAGTCGTCTACGGCGGCTGGAACATGAAGTTGTTCAAGGCTCCTACTCCCGAAGCGCAAGCCGCCTACGAGAAGGAGTTGGCCCTGGCCAAGCGCAAGCACAGGGAGCCCGAGATGAAGGATCCGACAACCGAGCATTTCGCCGAAAGCTCGTCTGCCAGCAAGCACCCGGTTTTCAACTTCAACCTGGAGGGCTCGGACTACATCGCCGACTTTCCTCCCGGGGCGCGGCTGAATTATTACTTCACACCTGCTTGCCCACCGGATGCGGAAAAGTTGAAAATGACTTTCTTCCTGAAATCACGAGCCATGTCCGGCCAGGATCAGGCAATGACCTTCGAGTTCGACATCCCCGTCGATGGATCGTGGAAAGGGAGCTGGGACGGCGTTCAAAAAGTGGAAGCCGCCAAGGATTACTAATTCAACCTAAGTGCCTAATCAAGCGGTCTAGGGCGCTGGTTTTTCTTCTTCTGTCTTTTCTGGGACCGTCGGCTGAGGGATTTTTCCTGCCTGTCCTATTCTGAATATCTTGTATTTAGCTTTCTTGCCAACGACATGAATCACGGCCGCCATACCGATGCTTTCAGTCCCGTCGTTCATGCTCCAACTCATGCTGTCTGCCGGGCCAGGGTTCAGGTATAGCGAGTCGACGTACTTGTCCTGGGGGATGATCTCCGTGCCGTCGAGGTTTGTGGCCTTGCCGCCGGCTTCCTGGATATTTCCGAAAGCGCCAAACGGGATAGACGCCTTGACGATTGCATTCGTCAGCCATGGATTGCCAACATTGGCTCCCTCAGAGACAACGTCGATGCCGTTGCGATCCTTCTGCCGGGGTGGACCGTGAGAAACCAACATGACCGGATCGTTGGCTTCGCGCGCCAGATCGACGAGAGTCAACGTATCGCTTTCGTAGTACAGGCATTTGTCCCAGGTGCAATGGACATACTCGGGATCATGGTAGCCAGGCATGCTGATGATATCCAAGTCATCCAAGTCGGCGCGCCGAATCTTATCGAGGCTGAATACATTCGGATAGTCTTCGGACAGCGTGGTCATGGCGCTGTTGAACGTAGTCTTACACTCGCGGTTGCCGATTATTGCTAAAACCGGAAGATCGCTCTCTGCAAGAACCGATATTACTTCAACGATGTCTTCAAGGCTCTTGGCCATTGCCTCACGTCGAGACTTACTGACTACGCGCCGCCTATAGAGTCTTTTGTCGGCGGCGCTGAGAGGCTTGCCCTGGGCGTCCTTTTGAGGCACATCAATTTCCTCCGGGACCGGCAGGACGCTCGCAATATCTCCCAGGTGTACGATAACGTCGGCCTTTTCCTTCTTGAAGAATTCGACAATCTTGTCGATATTTTCCAGGTTCTTCTCTGTTTTTTCCTTGGTGTCGGATATGATTCCCACTACCAACTCGGAATCAGGATCTTTGTCCAGTTGGGTAAGCAGGTATCCATCCACCTTGAACTTATGATCCGCAAACGTGATAATTTTTGGTTTGCTGCTGAGTTTCACAGGCCCTACACAATCATCCAGCGAAGCCTTTAGAACCGGCCTGGTATGTGTAGTCTCACGAGTCGTCGTAGCAGCCGTTTTCTGCTTCTCTTTTTTAGCGCTGTTTTCCTTGTCTCCCCCAAGGCAACCCATCGCGAAGACTGCACAAATCACAAAGGTAACCGCCTTGGGAAAGAACAACCTTGAAAGGCTATTCATGCTGACCTCCTCGAGTGCACAGACTTGCCTCGCACGTATGAAACCCGGATCTCGGGCCAGTATACACAATCTGTCTCACCCTACAAGAAATTAGTTTCTCACCGTAAACTTGACGCGTTGACTCCGTAAACCAGGCTGGGTAATCTTATGTCCGGGCAAATGAAGGAATCCAGCAAGCATATTGCGCTGCGCGCGCGAGTTTCGGCTTTCATCCGTAGAAACGGATTGTGCAAGGCCGGAGACAAGGTATTGCTGGCATGCTCCGGAGGGCCTGACTCCACCGCCATGATGGACCTGATGCACGCGCTTTCGGACCGACTAGAGATCGAGTTGGGCGTACTTTATATCGACCATCGCCAGTCTAGTGAGTCACGACACGCTTGTGCCCAGGTCAAAGCACGCTGCCGGCGTTGGCATCTTCCTTTTTTTGAAGAATCACTGGACGAGAAGACCCCTTCTGGATCATCGGAGGCAAGTCTGAGGGAGGCTCGCTACCGTATTTTCAATCGTGTTACCCGACAGTTCGGCTACGGCCGGTTAGCCACTGCCCATACCCGCAGTGATCAGGTTGAAACGATCTTGATGCGTATTTTTCGCGGGACCGGCGTGGAAGGATTGACCGGAATTCCCGCTCGGCGGGAGAAAATGTTCATCAGGCCGCTTCTTGAATGTGATCGGCAAGAAATTATCGACTACTTGCGCGCGCGCAGACTGCACTGGTTTGACGATCCCACAAACAACAGCCGGGCATACCTCAGGAACAGAATAAGACACGACTTGTTGCCTCAGATAAAGCGTATCGCCAACCCTTCCGTCGAACGGGCAATTTTACGACTTTCCAAAGCGGCGTCCCGCGACTGCGATCTACTTGGCAAGATGGCCGCGACATTTTGTTCAAGTTCTCTCGAGTCCAGACTGCCGGCGCTACCCGTCGACGTACTCACCAACCTGCACGATGCGGTCCTCTCACGGGTCGTTCTGGACATGTTGAAAGAGTCAGCCGGCATTGGTGCAAACCTCGAGCTGGATCAGCTCGAGCGAATCATAACCATGCTTAGAACCTCCGAGCGATCCGACGATTGGAGTCTCGATTTACCAGGAAACTTATTATGCCGGGTCCAAGAGGGGCTTTTCTCGTTTCAGCCGCTGCAGCCGACAACGACGAGGATGTTCAAGACCAAGCTAACAGGTCCTGGGCAAGTTATCCTGTTGCCCACGGGCTCGCGGATCGAACTGCGTTTTCAAACCAGTTGGAATCCTTCCGAGGCTTCTCCCTGTGCGGCTTTCTTCGACGGCGATCAGGTTGACTTTCCCCTGATTGTACGCTCTGCCTCACCCGGAGACAGAATCGATGTCTGGGGAGGAGGCACCAAGAAGGTCTCTCAGGTCATGCAAGATGCCAAGATCCCGCGCCACATGCGTCCTGGTATACCGTTATTGGTTTGTGGATCGTCTGTACTGTGGGTAGCCGGACTAAGACGCTCTGTGACCGCACCGGTAAAGAGAGGCAGTACGAAAATCCTTGCTGCGAAGCTTCTCCAGCTTTGTGACGATCTTACGGCGTTTGACAAAACAGAACTCCAGTGATAATTAGCCGATAGCATTTGCAGCCCAAGGAGTATCAGATGCTTGTCGGAGTAATGGCAGACTCGCATGACAACATTCCGGCGATTGAAAAAGCGGTTGATTTTTTCAATGAAAACAAGGTGGGCTTCGTCATTCACGCCGGAGACTTCATTGCTCCATTTGCCTTGAAGCCTCTCGATAGGATTCGCTGCCCATGGATCGGAGTTTTTGGAAACAACGACGGCGAACAGAAGGGTTTGACAGGTGAATCGAAGGGTCGCATCCAACCGGCGCCGTACGAATTGAATCTCGATGGCAAGAAGGTCGTTGTAGTTCACGATTCAACGGCGGTCAGCATTGACAAACTAATCGAGCAGGGCGCTGAATTAATCATTTCGGGACACACTCACAAGGCCGACGTGAGGAAGATCGACGGTGGCGCCTTGTTCGTCAATCCGGGCGAACTTGGAGGTTGGCTCTACGGGAAAAAAACCCTCTGCATCGTGGACACCAGCAATCTAGAGGGTACCTTGCATGAAATAACGTCTGAATGAGACGTCGAGTTACCAAACCTATTTGATAATTGTGGCGAAGGCGTGAAAAAGCTCGCCGGTAAGCCTGGCGGAATGTGCCGGATCACCAGATCCAACCCGCAGGTAGTGATTGAGCACCTTTCCCGTTCCGGGCTGGCGTCGGGCATGAGGTGTGAACAGATTCATTTTGTAACGCAAAATACCACGACGGACGTGGTGAATGAAGGTTACGGTGCCGTCAGGGTCGACGCGCTCGACGATGCCAATGTGAGTCAGGCGATCATTGTTACGTCCATCGCCGTTTCGGTCGAATGTGTTGCTGAAGAAGACCAAGTCTCCGATTGCCGGTACCTTGTGGTGATGCACCAGGCCGCGCATCGACAAGGATCTATAGATAGCGGCTACTCCGTTGACTGCACCGCCATGCGACAGGAGTGGACGTATATCGATACCGTCACGGGACAGGGTAGCAAGCACGAACCCGGAACAGTCCTTTCTGAATCGGTGTCCATTGATGCGATAGTTAGGATGGTGCAACATGGATCTTGCGTTCGAAGCAAGGGCAAGGCGGAGATCAAAAATATTTGAACCGCTGGCGGGCGTGTAGAGAGCCATAAGATGCTTGCGAGAAATAACCAGCCTGTCGTTACAACTGTTGAGTAGTGGGTGTGAGAATGAACTCGTACATGTTGGAAGATGACTTTTAACGGCAAGAACGGGTACGCTAGATGTGTCTTCGGTTTCGTAACTTCTGAGATCGGACCTGGAATCGTGAAACAAAGGATGGCGAAATTGCGGGAAAATCGAGGGAGCCGTGGCTGAGACGCAACCTGTAAAGGTGGTTCCGAAAACCACGACAATCCTGAATCTCGTAAGAAGCCTCACTTCAATCCTCCATGGAAGTGATTGTATCCTACACTAACCTACATGTCAAAAAATAGACCACATATGCATACATTGTACTACCTGGCAGTTGGAAGTCTATTTTTCTGCTTTATGTCGTCGCAAATGGCTTGCCTGACTGGTGGCTGGGATCGTCTAAAGGAGAGTCAGAACGTCGATGAACTGATGCGTTTCGTCCGTGAGGATCCAAAAAACCCAAACACAGCCGACGCATTACGCAGGGTAGAATTGCTACACTACCGTGACGCCGTTGCCGTGAATACGCCTTATGCCTACAGACTATTTTTACGCCGTCATCCAGGCTCGGTCCACTCTATAGAGGTCAAGCACCGCCTGGAAGATCTGGAGTTTGAAAATGCACGCAAAACAAGCAGGCTCGTCGAACTGAAGACTTTTTTGAATCACTGGCCTGATGGAAGATATGCGAGTCGTGTTGCAGGCCTGATCGATCAGTTAGAATGTAAAAAATGGCTCAGCAGCGAGGATCCCGAGGCTATCTCGAAGTTTGAAAAAGCACATCCGGCTGCCCCCTGCAAAGATAAATTGAAAGCGCTCGTCGAAAAACTGCTTTTCGCGCGCGCCTGCGAGTCACGGGAAGTTCTCAAGCTTCTGAAACTCATCGACACCTATCCTTCGGGCCAATTCACTCAAATGGCCAGGCAAACCGTTGTCAAGCTGCAAGTTCAAGCCTTGTTGGAAGCTGCACGTTTCAAACAAGCAAAGCGAGCGATTGCCGATCTTGCGATGAAACCTGCGCAGTCGGAATTGACCAAGACGATCGAACAGGCCAGGCTCAAGTGGGTATTTTCCACGTTTGATCCGCGTGCCATGTTGGCTAAGTTGAAGAATCTGCCGACAGACACTGCCTCTCTGGTTCGCGAGCGAGCATTAGCCGTACAAAAGATGCCCCTAATCTTCGCGCCCCTGGCAGATGCAACCAGGAAACTAAGATCTCCGCTGGTCAGCCTCGCAAAAAAAGGCGATCTTTCCGGTGATCCCCTGGATCTTTGGACGTTGATCAGTCGTTTAGCTTTTCTTCCCAATGAGCAGTGCGCGGATTTCCTTCTGGCCGCAATATCCAATTTGTTCATCGAGGTGCGCAGACGGGCGTTGTGCACTCTACGCGAAGTTCTGAAGAGCATGGGAAAGGTTCGCTCCGAAAGTTGGCTGCATGGAAAAATTGCGCCACTAGAGAAAAAGGCACGTGGCGGAACGCTATTGCTGAAACTGGGTATTCTGCTAGAGCTGGCAGGCGACAAAGACCGGGCACTTGCTATTATTATGCGGGAGACCGAGAACTCTGGAAGCGAAGACATTTTCCCGGACTATTTGGCAGCGCGTCTGAGCACCGAACTCGACAACGTGAAACGTGCTGCCACCATGGCTAAGAGGTTCTCCGAGGTTGCTGACCGATTTTGCAAAGACAGGATCACAGCCTGGCGTGAAGGCCATATGACGGACAGCCAGAATGGCTGGCTGACATTACGTCAACTTTTCGGGGCCATAAAGTTGTGGAACGAGGTGTTGAGGCCTTTTATAAAGGGGAAGTTCGGCAAAAAGCCGTTCCCGGCCTTCGAGTCGTTTCTCGGACCTTGGCTGACAAAGAGCGGCAGCGAGCTCGAGCTGACAAAAACCTTTCTCGATCGGGCCGAATCCGGCTGGGCAGACTCACATGCTGGTTACCATTTGTCAGCCGGCCCGCATGGCACTGAGCAGATCCGGGAACAGGCTACCCCGGACGAGAAGGAAGCCCTTTCCGAGCTCGCTTTCTGCGGAAGAACGACTGCTTTGAAGTCGATCTCATGGTCTGTCTGCTGTCATCCGCGCAAGATGACCCGCCTGCTGGCAGCAAGTGTAAAACTACAGGTTGATCTACTGCGCAGCGTAGCTTTGCTGTGGCCGCTTCTAGACTGTGTGCCTTGAGTATCATCCAACCAGCCGTCCCGACTTGAGAAATAATACTTGTCTCTTTATACCGTCTATGTCTTCATTTCATATGACAACGGGCGGAAGGGACGGCATCTACCCGACTCGGGTCAGAAGGAGTTGACAGTGCCCAGGCTCATGTTGCGGGCATATGTTATTGGTTTATTCTTTTCTGTGTTCCTCGCGGCAACTATTGCGCTGGCCGCTGATAATCCCAGTGTGGCCGTAATAATGAGCAGGTCGATCCCTCCCTATCGAGAAGCTCTAGATGGATTCAAGAAAGCCTTGCCTAGCAGGATCAAGGTATTCGAAGTTCAGAAAGAAAAAAGTTTCACCCAGGTGGCCGAAGAGGTGAAGGCCGAAAAACCCGACCTTATTCTGGCAATCGGTTCCAGTGCCTTGAAGCTGGCGATCGACAATTTCAAAAAAACTCCTGTTGTTTTCAGTATGGTGCTTTCAGTCCCGAAACTTCCCGCTAACGTTTGCGGTGTGTCCATGATGTTGCCGGCCGAGGAGCACCTGAAAGGCTTGAAGTTGGTCGCACCGTCGACCAAAACAATCGGAATCGTGTACAATCCAAAAAACTCAGGCAAGCGCGCCAATGAATTCAAAACCGCAGCCGGCAAACTCGGCATGAAGGTTGCTGCAATAGCAATAAAATCCAAGAAGGAGGCATTCTCCTCCATAAAGCTCCTGGGCGAACGGGTGGACGCCATCTGGATGATAATGGACAAGGACGTTGTAGCCAATTTTGGACTAATGCTGACGCTATCGGTGCAGCAAAAGATACCTTTCGCGACTTTCAGCTACCGCTACGTGGAAAAGGGCGCATTGCTGGCCTTATGTCCAAATTTCTTTTCTCTGGGACATCAGGCCGGTGAGTTGGCCGCCAAGATCCAGGGAGGCGTGTCGCCCTCGAAGTTCGGCATAGCCTTTCCCGACAGCTTCTACTATTCCTACAATGTCAAGACCGGTGTTAAGATCCAGCTCGGAATTCCGCAGGCGATCTTGAAAAAAGAGCACAAGCTCTACGGCAACTGACGTCATTTGGGCAATGAAGAATTATCTCCTGAATGCACCCGCCGTCAGAACCGGTTGGCATTTTGAAGATCAACTGAATAGACAGCAGTTGGAAGCAGCCTGTGCCCCTGACGGCGCCGTATTGGTAATTGCAGGCGCAGGCAGCGGCAAGACACGCATGCTGACCTACCGGGTAGCCTTTCTTTTGAACAAAGACGTCAGCGCATCCTCAATCGCATTGTGCACCTTTACCAACAAGGCCGCCAAGGAAATGCTGACCCGGGTCGCACACCTGGCAAGCGGCGGGTCAAATGACGTCATGGGAGGCACATTCCACCACCTGGCAAACAAGTTTCTCAGGGAATTCGCGTCAGTGGTCGGCTTCGAACCGGATTTCGGCATCCTGGACAGAGAAGATTCGCGTGATCTGGTGGCGGACTGTATCGCCGAGCGTGAGAAGAAGAAGGCAAGCGGGCGCATGCTGCCGCGTCCACCCGTGCTTTGCGATTTTATCAGCTACGCCGCCAACACGTTGCAACCTCTCGATGATGTCGTGTCCCAAAGGTTGCCTTCGCTCGAGCGCATTGCCGACGAGATCATGGCCATCGCGGCAAGCTATGCGAATCGCAAGCGCAGAATGAACATGATGGATTTTGACGACTTGCTCATCAACCTCAACGAGCTCCTTTCCGAGCGATCGGAGGTACGCGAAGAGATCTCCTCTTATTGCAAACATGTCCTGGTTGACGAATACCAGGATACGAATCCACTCCAGTGCCAGATCATCGACCGCCTGGCCTCTGTACACGAAAACCTGACCGTTGTCGGCGACGATGCGCAGTCGATATACGGCTTCAGGGGAGCCAGCGTCGACAACATGCTGACATTCGATGATCGCTGGCCCGCTGCCCGTCGCTTCTTGCTTGAAACCAACTACAGGTCGACCCCGCAGATACTCGTCGTAGCCAACAGGTCCATTGCATACAACATGCATCAGCTTCCTAAGAAGCTCTCGGCGGTTCGCGGAGAGGGCCAGCTACCTGTCTTGGCCATAGTTCGCGATGTCGATCAGCAGGCTGCATTCGTTGCTCAGCGCTTGCTGGAACTGGCGGGGGAGGGAATTGCACTGAAAGACATGGCTGTGCTCTACCGTGCTCACTATCACAGCATGGAACTCCAGCTAGAGTTATCACGTCGTGAAATCCCGTTTGTCGTAAGATCTGGCCTGCGCTTCTTTGAGCAGGCACACATCAAGGACGTGCTGGCATACTTGCGTCTGTACACCAATCCACTCGATGAGCTGAGTTGGCTGCGGGTCTTGAAAATGCAGGGTGGTATCGGCAGAAGCGGTGCAAAGAGGATTTTCGCTACCCTCGCCAAATCCGGCTTGCCTCTCAAATCTGCACTGGACCTCGGACAAAACGATCTACCACCAAGGAGTCGCCCGGGTTGGAAGCGACTACAGAGGCAGTTGAGAGAAATGAACAAGGCCGATAGCAATGGCACTCAAGCGGTCATCGAAGCCGTCTTGCAGTACGGTTATCGCGACCTCCTGCCGACACTTTTTTCAAATCCTGAAAACCGACTCGACGACATTGAGCAATTGGCCGAGTATTCGGGGCACTTTCCGGACGCACAGGCGTTCCTGTCCGAGTTGAACCTCCTGTCAAGCATAGGCTCAGAGGACGTGCTCGGAGGCGACCAACAGGATGATCACCTTATACTCTCGAGCATACACCAGGCAAAGGGCCTGGAATGGAAGGTTGTCTTCATTATTGGACTGAACGAGAGTCTTTTCCCTCATCCGCGCTCACTCTCAGAGGATGGGGGAGAGGAAGAAGAAAGGCGCCTCTTTTACGTAGCAGTAACCAGGGCGATGAATGAGCTATACCTGGTCTGCCCGCTAGTGGCCGATCGGCAAGGCCGCCGTCGAGCCGTTATGCGCCAGTCCCGTTTCGTGGATGAAGTTGCATCTGACGACGCGCTGGAGCGCTGGTCGATCAAGGATGCCCCTTGAATCGAATCAGCGTTGGGATATAGTCTGTCTCCATGATGTTGCGCACCAGAAGAACAATCAGCTCGACTTGCTTGCTGATTGCAATGATCGGACTTTTTGGAAGCGCTTGTCTGTCCAGCGCGCAAAGAGCTCGCGCGACTTACCTCAAGGGCAAGATGGAATTCGAAAGCGGCAACGTGCTTGGTGCTTACCGCACTCTTGCCAGTTCGCGGCCGGAAAGCGCGACTCAGGGGATTGGTTACACAAAGTTGCTGAGAAAGGTTACCCAGGCCGCCGAATATCTGATCGAACACTGGATGCAGAAAGGTGACTTTTGGGCTAAACAGGGTAACCTGCCAAAGGCTTTCAAGTACTACTCGGATATTGCCAGAAATTTGCCGAACAGAGATCCGCTCAGAAAAAAACTTCTGGGCAAGGCCAGGCTCCTTGGAGAGAGATTGAGCTATCTGAAGAAGAGCATCAGTGACCTGGTCGAAGAAGGGCGCGATAGTTTCAGACAGGGTCGCATCAAGGAGGCACGTGCCAGGCTGCTCGAAGCTCGCTGGACAGCCCTGGAGAACAACCTCCCGTTCGATATCAATGTCGAGCGACTAATTGAAGAATGCAACCGGCGAAAGCCCAGCGAGTTTGACCTGGCCTTGAGTGGCGAGCCCGAGAAAGGGCCGGTGTCCCCGCTGCAGTCCAGCATCAAGGATCTCTCCTCCCACACGAAAAACACAAAGAAACCACCAAGAACCAGGCGAGCAGTTGCAAAACCGGTCGCCCGGTCGGACGCCAAGTATGCTAAGCCGGCTGACGACATGCTTGCCAGAAGCATAGAAGTCAAGGAAATGCTACAGCAGGTGCGTAATCATATGCGTACCAAGAAATTTGTCATGGCAATTACTCTCTTGAAAAAAGTCCTGGCGATCGACCCGGAGAATAGAGAGGCTCAAGCTTTGGATGCCAAACTGGCTCAAGTTCGTAAACAACTTGTGTCAGACCTGATGAAAAAGGCCAACGATTACTTCGCCAGAGAAAAACTGGGAAAAGCAAAACCTTTCTACCAACGTGTCCTGCAGATCGATCCAAACAACATCAGGGCAAAAGAAGGCCTGCAAATGTACCGTCGCCTGAAGGAACTGAAAGAGCGAGAAAAATAAACCGGCCCAGTTACTCTCGAGCGCCGGCATCGGCTTCGAGGTCGCCATCGCTTTGAGCCGGTGGAAGCGTTACGAAAAACACCGAGCCATTGCCGGGCTTGCTCCAAAATTCAATCAATCCAGAATGCTGGTTGACAATCCGTTCAGCTATCGAGAGGCTCAACCCGGCTCCTTTACGGTTGCCCTTGGTTGTAAAGAACGGAGTGAACACTCGCGGCTGATCCTCCTCGGCAATTCCCCGTCCAGTGTCCTTGACCATGATGACTACCTGTTTATGGCTATCGGTGTTAGTGCTCAATTCGAGCGTTCCTCCCTCTGGCAGCATGGATTCACGGGCATTGGTAATCAGCGTGGTCAGAACATGCCTGAGCTGACCTGCATCACCCATCACCCGTGGGAGATCCTGCGCCATGTTGAGCTTCATTGTTACTTTTTCCCTCTCCAGACCGTCTGTAAAACTGCGACTGGTGTCGAGCAACAGCGAGTTCACATCGATTGTTTCGGTGGAAAAGTCCTCGTCGCGCACGCAACGCAAGACCCTCTCCAACGCCTCGCGGCCTGAACGAGCTTCCTGATCCATGAGTGTCAGGTAATTCTTAAGTTGGCCCTCTACACCCGGTTGCCTTAAAGCTATTTCGGTATAACCAACGACGCCGGCCAGAGATTTCTGAACTTCGCGTGCAACACCACGCCCGAACCTCTGCAGTGCCTCCCGGTTTTCGCGATGCGCCTTATCTTGCGCCTCGGCCAGTTTCTTGCGATCACGTTCCTCCAAAAAAACTCCCAATTCTCGCAGTTCAGACGAGAGCGCAGATAATGGAAGTGGCGCGATCGAGCCAGAGCCTGCGTGAAAGTCCTCGTGGAGGAATTTCTTTACTGATAGTCGCATTTCATCGATCGGACGAGTTATCGCGCGCGAAAGCAGAGTGGCCGCGAGTGCTGCCAACAGCAACATAAACGCCAAGACAATCAGCGCCCGCAGGAGAAACTGGGATACGGCAGCCTTGCCAAGCAGACTCCACAGGCCAATCCCCAAACCCGCCGCACAGCCAGTACCGGCCAGCAACAAAAAATAGACGAGAAAAAGAAGGCGACAACTTCTATTCATGCGATACAGTCAGCATAAGGTCGCATGTAGCGAACTGTCAAGAAACCGATGGAACCACGGAAAGTTCTAGATTGCTTCCAATTACCACTTGACCACATCTTCGCAACGTGTATACGCTGCGCCCCCATGCTTCAAGTCGATGAAGTCAGCTCAGACTGGAGTGTCCTGCTTGCCATGGGCGAATCGGAGACGGTTCGCTTGATGGGGATCGTTCTGGACGGGTTTGGATACACGCCAATCGAGTGTCGAGATGGAGATGAGGCGTTCGAGAGCTTGTCCGCCAACACTCCTTTCGCGGCAGTTGTCGATATGCGTCTCGCGGACGCTGAACGTATCTGTGACATGGTGAACGAAAGAGGAGGGGTGTGCCTGATCATCCTAGTTGACGAAGAAGAAGTAGAAGATGCACAGAAAACCTCCAGCCGCTTGCGGGCTCATGCCTGGCAATCTATCAGAGCCGAACCTGAAAAACTTCTGGCAACGCTGCGCGATATCGCCATTCGCATCAATGGAAACGGTTAACGCGGGTCAACAGTCACCTTTCACAAGATCGCCACTCAGGAAATCCTTTGGATCGCCGTCGATTAGTCTGGCGACAAACTGCACCAGGTGCTGGACCTGTTCATCGCTCATGGGTTCAGAGACAGCCCTGGACATGTGCAACCGGAAAAAGCTTTTCGAAAAGAGCCTGCGCATTATTGTGCGCAACTGTGGCAGCTTAACCTCTTTTACCCTGATAACGTTGTACGGAGTTACCTTCTGCAAAGGCAAGAAGCCCTTGGGTTGCACCTGATGCAATTCACCGATTTCAACCAGTTCCTCTACGTCCATGGCTGTAAACTTGTCGAGCACTATTTCACCGTTTTTCGTCTCTTGCTGTAGCCGGGAGGCTAAGTTCACAGCCGGCCCGCATACTGTATAGTCCATCTTACGATCTGAGCCGATGTTTCCGACGATCAGACGTCCGGTAGCTACCGAAAAACCAAAGTTGCGTGGTTCAAGTACCACATCCACGCCGGAGCGCTTGGCCTCATCGATGACCCGGTTGAGAATCCAGACTGCTGATTTCATGCACACCGCGGCAAGAGTAGCCCGATGTGAATTGTCAATTGCATTTGCACGTGATGGCTCGAAGAAGGCCATGATCGCATCGCCCATTGTCTTGTCCACTACACCACCAAACTGGTGGACGACTTCAAAAAAGAGATCGAAGTAGGTATTGAGGATCCAGACCACATCGGAAGGTGAGCGCTGGTTGCTCATGGCCGTGAAATCACGCATGTCTCCGAAAAGTACGGACACTTGTCGCATACTTCCCCCGGGACGAGCCAAACTCTCGTCCTGGGCGAGTCTTTCGGCAATAGACTTGTCGACATAACGGAAAAACAATTCTGTCCGGGCAGCCATGTCGTTGAACGCTCTGGCCAACTCTCCTATCTCGTCGTTGCTCTTTATCTCCAAGCGAGTCGAAAATTCTCCCCTGGAAATACGCCGCGTTCCATCAAGAACCATTGACAAGGGTTTAATGGTCCTGCTGAGGGTAAAAAAGCCAATCACGATTACCAATCCAGCGATGATGCAGGTGATCAACAAGACTCGGCGAGTGGCCGATTTAATGGCTATTCGTAAGGCGCCTCTGCCAACCCTGACAACTACCAGGCCAACCTGCACTCCGCTGAATTTGGCAACCCGGGCAAAAACCAATTGGTCGTTTTCTTCGTCCACCGCGTGGACGGACGAGCTGACATTACGAATATCCAGCACTGGATCGTAAAACGGCTTTCCCAGTGCCTCCGGCCTGGCATCGGCGACTGTCTTGAAGTCGTGATCCAACACCGACATTGATTCAACGTCCGGTTCCTTGATGGCGCTTGCCAGAGCTGCTCCGATCTTTGCATCGTCTTTACTCAATAGCAAAGGAGCTACTGTGTAGGCCATGTTTCGGGCAACAGCTCCACCACGCTTGTACATTTCAGATTGCAGCTCTTCCTTCATATAACCCAAGAAATACCAACTCAACAAGGCGCTGGTGGTCAAAATTGTAAACATGATCATCAGCGAGTATTTGACTGCAATAGGGATTCGCATAGCGCTTGCTCCGAACCCGACTTACTATCACACTGTGCTTTTACTTGCCAGAATTGTACTCCAATGCTAGACATCTGCAGGATGAGGTTTCCAAAGTTACATGGGTCAGAGACTATCAGCCGCACCATCGCCAAAAGTTTCAGGCACATTCCCACCAACATGATTTCACGTTTTTGGGGTGATTTTGCGCGCAGCAATGCATCGCGCCATATAATCAAACCTTTCTCGTATTTCTACGATATTGCCAATCGAGAGGCCGAGAAGGACCTGGAACAGTACGCCACGCTGAACGAGTTCTTCACCCGCCGACTCAAGCCGGGCGCCCGCCCGATAGATCCGGACCCGCAGGCGGTTGTCTCACCGGTGGACGGTTGCGTATCCTCTTGGGGCGTGTGTCAGAAAGACCGTTTGCTGCAAATCAAGGGAGTTCATTATGACCTATTTGGCTTGCTACGTGACGGGCCGATGGCAGCACACTTCGAGAATGGCCACTATACAACTCTTTACCTAAGCCCACAGGATTACCACCGCGTGCACGCGCCAGTGGATCTCGAGATCACTAGCCTCGGTTACATGCCCGGAGTCTTGCTTCCGGTCAATCCTCCTAGCGTCCGTTGGATTCCGGGCCTCTACACGCAAAACGAGAGGATTGCCATCTACGCCGACAGTCCTGCCGGCAGGGTTGCCTTGGTTCTGGTTGGGGCCCAGTGTGTGGGTCATATCAGCCTTACATTCAGTGAGTTCCGCTCAAACCGCTGGGGCGCGACTCCAATCAGCTTGAATTTCAACGAGCATTTTTTCGTCAAAAAGGGAGAAGAGTTGGGCGCTTTCGAGATGGGATCAACTGTGGTCATGATCTTCGAAAGCGACCGAGTCGATCTTCATTTTACAGACTCGGATTTGCCTGTCAGGGTAGGTCAACGAGTCGCTTTGATAAACAGGGAGGAAAAACTATGATCGCAAACAAGCATAACTTTCTTGCCGCACTGGTATGTTCCTTTGTCATGCTATGCTCGGCCGGCGCCGGGGCGCAGTACTATGAAGAATCGCGCAGCGGATCAAGCCCCAGCAACCGTCTCTACCTCAGTTTTTCGCTGGGTGAAGGTGCTTATTTCAACTACAGGTGTGACTATGAAGGAGGTTGCAATACCGCCATAGCAGCCCCACTGGATTTCGAGATTTTGTTTGGTTTTCAGATCTTCAACAACTTCTACCTGGATCTGGCTGTGAACTGGTCGGTGGATTATTACCAGAGCTACTACGACAAGGTAACCTACCTGGTGGGTGTGCGCCCCGGAATTCGCTTCTATTTCCCGGGGTTGTTCCATAGGCATTTTTTCCTGCGCGCTGCTTTGCCGCTGGTCTATACGCTGGACGAGGCGAAGAACTTCGTGGCCGGCCTATTACTGGGTTTCGGCCTCGAATGGCGTTTCGCAAATATGGGAATCTTCGTCGAGGCCGACCTGATGCCGTATTTCATGGAAGTCTATCCTGGTTACTGGGTCATTCCGGCGCAGGGACGCGCTGGTGTGGCTTTCATGTTCTGATTATTGGAAATCTGCCTACTGGACGCAGGGTTGATCCTCGTTGTTCCAGCCGCATAGCTTGATACAACAACCGAGATCCTGATCAGCGTTTGGTCCTCCGCTGCCGCCCGAAGCCCCATCGCAACAATACTGTCCCGAGGGACAGGCGCTGTCCCCGGCTCCAGCCGTATCGCAAACGCAAGCGTTGGCTGAGCCACAACTGGTCGCGCTCGCCGAAGAGGGGCAATCATCGTCTGTCACGCAACCGCAGGCGCCGCCGACACAAGCACCCGAGGTGCAGGCCGCTTCGCAAACTCCACAGTGCTCGGAATCGACGGCCGCATCACGGCATTCGTGCTGGCAGCATATGTCTCCGGTCAGACAGCCTTCCGAGAGACCAGATGTGCCGTTGAAGCGACAGCCGCATATGTGAAAGTACGGATTTGCTCCGTCAGGGGTTATGCAAAGGCTGCCAACGGCAGCCTGGGCGCACTCAACTCCACAGGCACCACAATTGGTCTCATCCAGCAAATATTGTTCACAGCCGTTTCCGCGCGCGCCGTCACAATCGCCGTAATTATTCATGCAGTCGCCGGTGTAGTCGCACACAAACTGATCGCCGGTATCGCGACAAATGCGCTCAGTGGAAGGTACATGGGCCACTTCGGCGTTGCAATCTGTGTCACACGCTCCGCAGGTGCCGATCACAACCTGTTTTTCACAACCGTTGTCGCGTTTGGCGTCACAGTCCAGCCAGCCACGATCGCATTCGCCCGAATAGTCGCAAGCTCCCTGATCGCACAGGAGTACCGCTCCTGACACATGCGCGATCCTCTGGGTACAGTCGTTCTGACAGGATCCGCAGTTCGCCAAGTCGTTCGAAACATCCGTGCAGCCTGCAGAGCAGCATTTTTCCCCCTGGTCGCACACGGCATCTCCTTGACAACTGCACAGGCCATCGGTGCAACCGTCGGCAACGGCTCCGTCACATTCGCCGCAGTCCGGACCACAGTTATGTCTGTCCGAAGAAAGATCCGCCGAGGCCTCACAATCCCCCATCTGGCCGTCCTTACAGGTGCGAAAGCCTTGATGGCATTCTCCAGCCTGAGCGATGTAACAAAGTTCACGGTCGCCTTCCCGACAGGCCGCAAAGCTAATTGAAAACACCCGATCGACCGTCTCACCTCCACCATAACCATCGTCGGTAACAGAAATTGTCAGCTTGGCATCCTCAACAGGGGAAGTCGCCGAGCCCTCGAGCAGACCCCGTGAAGAGAGAGTCAAAAAATCTAGCGCGGGATCAGCGTCGTGCATGGACCATGAGTATGGCACCAGCCCGCCCTGCGCCTCAATCTGCTGGCTGTAGCCAAACCCGACTCTTCCATCCGGCAACGAAGTAGTCGTAATGACCAGCGCTTCGGCCGGTACACAAGTCTGGTTGCTGTCACATCGCTCACCCGCGGCACAGGGATGCGTCTCGAGATCGCATAATTGGGTCCCGGAGTCACCGGCATCGCTTTTTTCAGAACCAGAACCACCGCACGCTGGTATGACAATCAAAAACAACCCGGCCACGATCGACAAGTTTAGCATTTTCACATTGTCCTCCAGAAGGGTTGACCGGATTGACAGCCTTTGGTATTTATTATTGCGGATTTTCTGACCCCGAGCAAGACTTGGCATTTTCAAGTGCTGAGTAATACGAGAACACCAGGCAGGGAGGAGAAACAGATGACCGAAAAACTACCAGTGGCGGTGTCACCATCGATCCTGACAGAGGAAATGCGCCTTGTACTGAAAAGCCTTTGTGACAGGGCCAAGGCAGGTGCACGACCGCGGCTTGGAGATGCCCGAAGTTTCTTGAAAAACAGCCTCAGCCTCGATTTCGCCGATTACTTCAAGTTCCTCAAACGTTACAATTATGTAGTCATCAACCGTGGCGACCAGACGCTGGCAGTAACGGAGGAAGGCCGCATAATCGCTGAGCAGGGCGAGGATGATGAATTCATCGGAGAACTCAAACAGCACTTCGGCAAAGAACTGAAAGAAGGGCAGGAGTTGATTGAAATGGATGAAGGAGAGGATTTCGACGTCCAGAAGGAGAAGAATCAGCCAACCAGAATTGCAAAGGGCAAGGGAAAGAGAGAGGCTGCCGAATCCACTGCATCGTCCAAGGGCAGTAAATATGATTCCAAGTACACTCGCTATGGAGCTATCGGCAGTGGCGGCATAGGTACGGTTTTCAAGGGCAGACACAACGCACTGGCACTCGATGTGGCCATCAAGGAAATCAAGGAGCTCTTCACCTACTTCAATTTTTTGCAGCGCTCCGACGTGGTAAGGCACCTGAAGGAGGTCGTCGGCATGATGGCGACCCTCAACCATCCTCTGGTTGTTAAAATCATCGACGAGAATGTTGAAATCGCGCACCCGTATTTCGTCATGGAGTACTTGACTGGAGGCAATCTCAAAGACGAGATGTCCAACTCCCGCCTCCCTCTGGAGCGTGCGCTGATACTCTTTACCCAAATCTCATATGCATTGAACGTCGCCCACAAACAAGAAGTGATCCACGGGAACCTGAAGCCCGAAAACATACTAATCGACGGTCAAGGCAATGCCCGGGTAACCGATTTCGGAATGACCAAGCTCCTGCAGACCGAGTCTGACAGGCCTGTTCCACAGGTGATCACGGGCTCAATTGGGTACCTTTCCCCGGAACAAATGAAGGAGAGATCGGCTTTAACCAAGGGAGCCGATATCTACTCCCTGGGCATCCTCTTCTACGAGATGCTGACCGGAAACCTGCCAGGGCGCCGATCTCCGCTGCCTTCCGAGATCAACAAGGATGTACCCAAGGAAATAGACGATCTTTTCGAGAAGATGACGGCCGACTCGGTCGAAGAACGCCATCCGGACTTCGACGCCGTTCTTTCCGACTTCTACGATCACTTCAAGGATGGTCGTTTCATGGAGAAGGGAAAGATGGTTCTCTTTTGCAGGTCTGATGCGACTGCCGAGTCTTGATGGCGTCCATACGTTCCAGCATGATTGGCTTTCAAGAGGCGTCATATTCGCTTGCCAGATCGTCCTTGATTTTGATCTTGTGTCTTTTACCTGGATGCTGTCCCCGACCTGCTGTCAAACCAGATCCTTTTGTGTCGCTGAATGAATACCTCGAATCAAGCAGACAAGGAAAAATTGAGGATGCCCGAAAACTACTTTCTGACCGGGCACGCAAGGATGCCAGTCCGGAAGTATTCACAGAATATTTCAAGGCAGGGGGACAGACGCTCGTTAAAAGATTTGAGTCACTGGCCGGAGCCAAAAACCTCGAGATGGTATTGCGAGCCACGCTGAGTGATGGACTTGGCAACCATATAGAAATGGTTCAGGAAGACGGTTGCTGGCGTATAGACGGCGGCCCGATCGTTCCAAACGCAGAGTCTAGCCCGGAAGGGGCGCTGGGGCGCTTCTTACGGGCAGCCGACGCCGGAGACTGCCAGACGCTCCTCAGCTGTGCCCCTCCCCGGATATTCGAAAGACACACTCGGGCTCAGATCCTTTCCGGTTGTCGCAATCAGCAGGCGCAACTGAAAGAGACGGCGGCGGCTATCAGGAAATCAGCGAAAAAGCCCCGGAGGATCTCCGACACGAGAGCCGAGATGGAATTCGGTCAGGATCAAAAGTTGATCCTGGTTAAAGTGGCTGAGCGCTGGTATATTGAAGATCTGTAGTATGTCATTGAAGTCGAGAAGGATGTGAAAATGGAACAGTTCGACGAAGTGCCCGAGTTTGAAAAAAGTCAGGAATGGGCCTTATCGGATCTCATCAAGAAGGCTCTCGTGGCTGGCATGGGAGCCTTGTTCATGACTGAAGAGGGTGTACGCTCGTTCCTGGGAGACCTCAAGTTACCCAAGGATGTCATTCAGTTTGTCGTCGGCCAGGCATCCAAGACCAAGGAAGATCTTTTCAAGGTCCTTTCTCGTGAGTTGCGACTTTTTCTTGAATCCGCTAATTTTTCGGACGTTATGCGCAAGGCCCTGTCTGCAACTTCCGTACATATCGATGCAACCTTGCGTTTTCTGCCGGATGGTGAAGGTCTGCGACCAGAGATAACAGCTGCAACCAAGGTGAAGCGCGACGGCAAGGCCGGTAAGACTAGTGGTAAGAAGTCCTGATAGATTTACAAAGAGAATTTTTTCCGATGGCTGGCATTCCGAAAGCAATTCGTCATGGTTTTTCGAGTCCGGTCATGCTGCTTCTGGTCATGGGCTTGGCGGCCTCCTGTGACGGTGGATTCGAACAGGGAAACTGCGAGGCCGGCTATCTCGAAGTCCATGGTCATTGCGAAATTGCCGTCGGCCAAGTTTGTGCCTCCGGCGGCGATTGCCTGTCCGGCATCTGTGAGAAGCCGGAGGACACACAGGCTTTTTGCACCATAGGTTGCAAAGACGACGACAGTTGTCCCACTGGTTTTTACTGCAATTTTGACGGCACAAAGCACTGCTTTCCAGGAAAACGTCTTGTGCCTTGCCAAGCAGATGGTGACTGCCAGACCTGCCAGACCTGCCAGCAAGGGTTCTGCACTGACATTGCTGGCTGCCAGATCTGCGCTACGGATGATGACTGTCAGTCATGCCAGCGATGCGATCTTAAGCGCTGTATCGACGTTGCTGGATGTCGAGCCTGCACGGACGATACAGATTGCCAGGCATGCCAGAGCTGCGGGCAAGACGGAGTATGCCGGCTTCTGTCGGGATGTGTGCTGTGCTCGTTTGACGATCAATGCCTGGGCTGCGAGGAATGCGAACAAGGTGCCTGCAGGCACATCGAGGGGTGTGGAACCGATCATTGCTTCAATGACACCTTTTGCCCACCGCGCACCAGGTGCCTGTCAAACTCCTTTCTTAGTGACACGACATGTTTACCGATTGATCTCCCGTTCGGCAGTGACTGCCAGGCGGGTGGCGATCAGACATGCATTGGCGGAATTTGCATCGAAAACGAAGACAGATCGATGACCTGTTCCAAGGCCTGCACGAATGATGACGATTGTCCCGATCTCGACAGTTGTGCTCCGGACGAAAACTGTCTCTGGGCCTGCAGGGAGCCTTACACGCCGCCGGCTGGAGCAGCCTGTCTAAATGACAGGGACTGTGAAAATGACCGTGTTTGCGGCCTTGTTGCCGATGTTTCACAAGCGGCTTGGGAAACGCGATGCCTGGTTCCCAACATCTGCGTTAAATCCGCGCCTGACGAATGTGATCCTGGACACGGCGAGCAATGCAGTTCGGGTATTTGTACCCTTGACGGGTTCTGCACTCCCGTTTGCGCTGGCGATCTGGATTGCCCAGTCGCTTTTCTTTGCGACAAGCTTCCAATGAATCTCCCCGATGGGCAGACCGCTGAGTTTTACGGGTGTGCTCCCGAGGGTAATGTCCTTGCCGAGATAGGCGAAACCTGTCTCAACGGAGATCCGGATTGCAAAAGCATGTTGTGTATGCCAAGCCCGGCAGATGGACCCGTACCTTTTTGCACAAGCAATTGCAATCCACAGGGCGCCGATTGCCCCGACCTGTTCTCTTGCAGAGCGGATCCTGAAGATGCCGAAAACTTTTTCTGTCAACCGGCCGTGATTGACGGCGAATGTGCCAGAAACAGCGATTGCCTCGATCCTCAAGTGTGCGGTCTTTTGAACGAGTGGAACTTTACCCGCTGTGTGGATGCCATTTCGGGTGGGGCCTTGCCGGGAGAGACTTGTAATTCTCAAACACCCTGTGCAGGCGGTTTGTGTCTTGATTCTGGTAGTTGCTCGAGCTTTTGCCTCGCTTCCGAAGATTGTCCATCCGGATTCATTTGCGACTATGTTGGGCTTGTCGGCCCACAAGGAGAGAGAGCGTTTGCCAGGCTCTGTCGTCCTACTCCAGGGAGCCTTACACCCTGCAAGCGGGAATCGGATTGCCAAGACCTGGAATCCTGCAGGCCGGTTCTCGACATGCGTTTTTCCGGTCTCAATGGGATATGCATGACTGCAGGTAACGGCAGCGACGTTGGCACAGCTTGCCAGGCGAGTTACGACTGCCGCAGCGGCTTCTGCCCGGCAACCGGAAGCTGTAGTAACCTGTGTCTCGAAGACACCGATTGTCCCGCGGGTTACATATGCCAATTGGGATTGATCTCTTTCTGGGGTGCAAAAAGTTTCTCCGCCAATATTTGTATCGAGTACGTCCCGGCCGAGCTTTCCGAACCATGCCCCGGCGGAGATCGGGATTGCGCGCAGGGCCTCACTTGTTTTCAGCCGTCCACCGGCGAAGCCTATTGTTCAAAGGCTTGCCAGACAAATGAGGATTGCGCCGAGGCCGACAACATGTTCTGCCTAGATGACGGGAACGGCGGGCTCGTTTGCCAGACGCTATAAGCCAAAACTCCGCGCGAGGCTGGAGAAAACACCTTCTCAGAAAGACGTTGCCGCTTGTGCTACTGGCAACCGCCGCGGCGCTGGTAGGCGTACAACTGTTGGCGATGATTCCGCACGATGTGAATGTACAGATCGAAATCACTCCAACACAGAGCGCCAGTCTCAAGATACTTGAGATATTTGTAAGCGGCGATTCAGATCAGGACGAGTTTCAATCTGCGGTCCAGTTCCGTTTCGATAGTCAGCATCGACCGGCAGGAAGGCTCGAACACACTTTCAGCCTTACAAATGGAGATTATTCCTTGAAATTTCGCCTGACCATGGAAGATGGAGCACAAGTTGACTCGCAACGTAGTATCAAGGTCAATGGTGAGACTTTCCTGGTGCTGCCTTCCTTGTAGCACAAAATCGCTTCTTGACTCGCCCTGACACTGAGCTATCATTGTACATGGCATCGGGGGGACAAAGGAATGTCATGACCGATCGTCAGGTGTTCGAACCTGAAGAGATCGTTCTGGCTGGTAATGTGCTGGCCGAGCTTGCGAGCGAGGGAAGCGAGGAAGCCGCATCCAGCGCCGAGTATCTGCGCATGGTTATGGATCAACTCGTACGCTTGCGACATGTAGTAACTTCTTACGCTTCGGTGATCGAACCACACGTTGTGGCCGGAGCCCGCCGTGATATTCACACCCTGGCGGAGGCCATCTGTCGTTCCAACCCTTACACAATTGAGGCAATCATTCCAACCAGGGCCGTGGTGGGGCGCGCCTACCAGGTTGCCAGGTTCAACTTTTTGCGCCTATTGGGTCGAATTGCCAAACGCCACATGCCGGCCAACAGCGAGAGAGGCCAGCTTGTCGAAGACATCAATCGATTCGTCAGGCAGGCCGTTACCACCATCATCGCAGAGGATATCCTGCTCTCCATCGCCGGCGATTGTAATTTGAGGCTCGAACTGAGGCGAAAGGCAACTTATGTATTGGCCGATCTCTGGGAACATCGCACCTCCCGACCAGTACGTGAAATCTTTCCTGTCTTGATCTCGGTCTGGGAGGCCAAGAGTCGCTTCACGATTTCCTACGGTACTCTCAGCGGTACGTCTGAACTGCTGGAGCTTATAAGGGAAGGCTGCGATCCTGCCGCGATAGACTACTTCACCTCCGACAACCTGAGCGACGAAGAACAGCAGGCTCTGTTCGAAATGGTTTTCAATGCCACCTACGAAGAGTTGGAAACCATGCGTAGTTACATGGACAACAATCAGAAAGGTGTCCTCGGACCTTCTGAAGTCGCCCAGCTTTTTAATGTCCCGCTTTCTGATCTGCACCAGACGATCGAGAATCCCAAGGACATGTTCTTCACTTTTCGTGAGCGACAGGTCAATGCTTACCATCGGCTGATCCACAACTTGGCCGGGCCTAAGAAAACAGCCGAGGAATACCTGATGATCTACTTGCTCAAGCAATCCGAGATTGTACCTGAGCCTGCCGATCTCAGTCGCAAGGCGAACGACGGGTGTGCATAGCTTGTTGATTTTGCTGATTTGCCCGCCGACCGGCGAGGCTGTCAGTGGCCTCACCCGGCCGAGCCGCACTTGGCGGCCACCTCGGGCTGATAGTAGGTACTGAGAAAGGTCTTCGAAAACTTCTCGCGGGCCAGCTTCGGCTCGACCTTGAGAACGACGTCGATCCAGTACTGGGTGATGGGAGCTGTTCCAAAGTTGCCGGCCATCTCCTTGATTAGTTCTATTGCCATCGGCCGCTTGTATGAATCCCACAATCTACGCACGGCGTGGTTGTAACCAGCGGGCTGAGCACTCTCCGATCGCCTGCCGATGGCATCACGCACCGGACCCAGGTCGTTCTCGCTCACGGCCTGCGCAACGGCCTTGTCCAGGCTGGGCATGAAAACCCGCCACAGGACCAGCAGCAGAAAAACACCCCCTATTATCATCCAGCCGGCCGGTGACATCCAAAACCTCCAACTTGTACAAACTAGCATCGATTAGGGACTTTGGCAATACGCCGCGTTGACAATTGTTGTGAAACCTGATAGTCACAGCCCGCTGTCGAGATGGTTTCAGCTGAGCTGTGCTCGATTGTAACCGGAGGAATACACTATGGAAATCAAGAAGATCGGCGTCGTTGGGGCCGGGCAAATGGGGGCCGGGATAGCTCAGGTTTCGGCCGCCTGCGGTTTAGATGTCTGGCTTTGCGATATTAGCGACGAATTGATCCAGAAGGGGATCAACGGTATCGGAAAACGTCTCGAACGCGCGGTCGAAAAGGACAAGCTAGGCTCCGACGAGGCCGAGGCGATCAAAGCGAAATTGCACAAGGCAGCCGGTCTCGACGATCTGGCACAATGCGATTTCATCGTTGAGGCTGCGACCGAGCGTGAGTCGCTAAAGCTCGAGATTTTCAACAAGCTGGACAAGATCGTACCCAAGCAAGCCATCTTGGCCAGCAATACCTCGTCGATCTCAATCACCCGTATTGGTGCTGCCAGCGGCAGACCCGACAAGGTTATCGGTATGCACTTCATGAACCCAGTCCCGGTCATGAAGTTGGTGGAGATCATCCGTGGGCTGCCTACTTCTGACGAGACCGCTCAAACCACGATCGCTTTGGCAAAACGGATGGGGAAAACCTGCACACAGTCCAAGGATTTTCCCGGTTTTATCGTCAACCGGATCCTGATGCCGATGATCAACGAGGCCGTATTTGCCCTAGAAGAGGGAATCGGAAGTGTCGAAGACATAGACACCGGCATGAAGCTGGGCACTAACCAACCAATGGGTCCACTTGCACTGGCCGACCTGATCGGCCTTGATACATGCCTGGCCATCATGCAAGTGCTGCACAATGGTCTGGGAGAAGGCAAGTACCGCCCTTGCCCTTTGCTGCGCCAGTACGTTGATGCGGGTTGGCTGGGCAGGAAGTCGGGTAGAGGTTTTTACAACTACTGATTCACGAGCGAGAGCATGGAATTCGAACTCAGCGAAACCGACAAGCTTATCCAACAGACTGCCCGTGATTTCGCTACCCGCGAACTCGAGCCCGGCGCGTCCGAGCGTGAGGCTGCAGCCAGTTTTCCGTTCGATAAGCTTTCTCAGATGGCGGGCCTGGGGCTGATGGGCGTCAATGTCCCGGAGAAATGGGGCGGCGTAGAGGCGGGCGTTGTGGCATACGCTTTAGCAATGATGGAAATTGCCCATGCCTGTGCGTCCACGGCCGTCACCATGGCGGTAACCAACATGGTGGCCGAAATCATCTGTAAATTCGGCACTGAAGAACAAATCGGCAGGCACGTTACCAGACTTACATCGGGTGAATATCCCGCCGGCGCCTTTGCTCTTTCCGAACCACATTGCGGCTCAGACGCTACCGCTTTGAAAACCAGCGCCAGGCGGACCGATGACGGCTGGATTCTGAACGGCACCAAACAGTTCATTACTTCGGGCGCACACGCCGGCGTTATCGTTTGCTGGGCGCGAACAGGTGAACCGGGTGCGCGGGGAATATCCACATTTTTAGTGCCTAAGGACACTCCCGGGTTGAGCGCCGGTCCGGAAGAAAAGAAAATGGGGCTGATGGCCTCCAACACGGTTTCGCTCATCTTCGAAGACGCCAAGCTCCCGCCGGACGCGCTTCTGGGCGAAGAAAATCATGGTTTTCCAATAGCCATGATGGCGCTCGACGGCGGACGCATAGGCGTGGCTTCTCAGGCTACTGGAATAGCCCAGGCAGCGCTAGATCAGGCAATCATGTATGCCCGTGATCGAACCGCATTCGGTAAACCATTGGCGGGTCACCAGGCCATCCAATGGATGATCGCCGACAGTGCAACAGAACTGGACGCGGCGCGGCTGCTGGTTCTCAGGGCTGCCGATCTGAAGAACAGGCAGAAGCCTTTTACACGTGAGGCCTCGATGGCCAAGTTGTTTGCGACCGAGGCGGCCAACAGGATCTGTGCGCGTTCTTTCCAGATTCACGGCGGTTACGGCTATATCAAGGACTACCCGATCGAGCGCCTGGTAAGGGACAGCCGGGTTACCACGATCTACGAGGGAACCAGCGAGATCCAGCGCCTGGTAATCGCCAGATCCCTGCTCAGGAGTTAATGTATGACAACGGGCAAACATCTAGATCAGGGTTTTGTCCAGGTGTACACGGGCGACGGCAAGGGAAAGACGACGGCCGCTTTGGGGCAAGCTTTCAGGGCCGTGGGACACAACCTGAAGGTCTTTATGATCTTGTTCATGAAGGGCAACCTGGAATATGGCGAGTTGGAAACCGCCCGCCGCCTGGCCCCTTTCATCGAGATTCGCGAGATGGGCAGGGAAACCTTCGTCTCTAAGGAAAACCCGGAGCAGATCGATATTAAATGGGCCAAGGACGGCGTTCAACTGGCTCAAAAAATAATTTCGTCGGGCGACTACGATATGATCATACTCGACGAAATCAACGTGGCTCTCGATTTCAGCCTGATCGAGCTATCCGACGTTCTCGAACTGATACGTATCAAGAAACCATCGCTGGAGCTGATTCTCACTGGCAGGAATGCTCACGAGCAAGTTATTGCGGCCGCCGACCTGGTCACCGAAATGAAAAAGATCAAGCACTACTATGATGCGGGCGTTGTAGCCCGTGTCGGAATTGAACGCTGAAGGGATGGGCAAGTATGCTTTTCGACAGCGAGTCTCTCGAGCAGATCATCCAGAGTAAGGAAAGCTGGACAAGAGAAGAACTCACACAGACACTTCGGCGTTCACCTGAACGACTCGAGCGTTTCAGCACCATCTCCGACATGGAGATTCCGCGCTTATGTACTCCGACGGATCTAGCTGACTACGATTACTCGAATTGTCTCGGCTTGCCCGGGTGCTACCCGTACACTCGCGGCGTTTATCCCACGATGTACCGTGGCCGGCTATGGACAATGCGCCAATTCGCCGGGTTCGGTACTCCCGAGGACACCAACAAGCGGTTTCATTACTTGCTAGACCAGGGACAAACCGGTCTTTCGGTCGCCTTCCATTATCCAACCTTGATGGGCTACGATTCCGACCACCCGAGATCACTGGGAGAGGTGGGCAAGTGCGGCGTTGCCGTTGATAGCCTGAGAGACATGGAGGTAATGTTCGCGGGAATTCCCCTCGAACGGGTGACCACATCCATGACCATAAACGGCCCAGCCGGTATTCTGCTTGCTATGTACATTGTCGTAGCAGAAAAGCAGGGTGTCTCGGCCGATAAAATCGGCGGCACCATTCAGAACGACATCCTCAAGGAGTACATCGCGCAGAAATCATGGATCTTTCCGCCCCGGCCTTCGATGCGCATCATCACCGACATTTTGTCCTACTGCACCCGGAAAGTTCCTCGCTGGAACACGATTTCTGTCTCTGGCTACCATATCCGCGAGGCTGGCTCCACGGCAGTGCAGGAGTTGGCCTTCACGTTGGCCGACGGAATCGGCTACGTAAAAGCGGGAATCGACGCCGGCCTGGAAGTCGACACCTTCGCTCCGCGTCTCAGCTTCTTTTTCAACGCCCACAGTGACTTCTTCGAGGAAATCGCCAAGTACCGAGCTGCACGTCGTATATGGGCCCGGGTGATGAAGAACCGCTTCGGGGCAAAGAAAGAAAGTTCCTGCAAACTGCGTTTTCACACGCAAACGGCTGGTTGCTCGCTTACGGCGCAGCAGCCTATGAACAACGTTGTCCGGACGGCGCTGCAGGCGCTTGGTGCCGTCATGGGAGGAACCCAGAGCCTGCATACCAATTCGCTGGACGAAACACTGGCTTTGCCCACGGAAGAAGCAGTCACCGTCGCTTTGCGAACCCAGCAGATTATCGCCGAAGAGACCGGGGTGGCGAATACGATCGATCCTTTGGCCGGCTCATATTTCATCGAGTGGCTGACCGACAAGATGGAAACCGACGCGATGCAATACATCGACAAGATCGACGAGTTGGGAGGAATCATCAGGGCTATCGAGTTGGGCTATCCTCAGAAGGAAATCGGCGACGCCGCTTATCGTTACCAGTGTCAAATAGAGAAAAATGAAAAGGTCATCGTTGGACTAAACAAGTTTACCATGGAAGATGAGGTGCCAATTCCCATTCTCAAGATAGACGAGGAGGTCACACGGCGCCAAGTGAGCAACTTGCAAGAGGTCAAACGCAACCGTGATGCCGGTAAGGTGAAAATGAACCTTACACACATCGGGGAGGCCGCCCGTGATGGCGGTAATCTGATGGAATGCTTCGTGGATGCCGTGCGCGAGTATTGCACGCTGGGTGAGATCATCGGCGTTTTGAGAGGAATATTCGGTGAGCACAAGGATCCGGGCATGCTGTAAGGCTTGGGTAAAATTCCGATTAGGGAGTGTAAAACATGTCAGACGAGAGAAAATTGAGAATTTTAGTAGCCAAGCCCGGGCTTGACGGGCACGACAGGGGAGCCAAGATCGTGGCCCGAAGCCTGCGTGACGCCGGAATGGAAGTCATCTACACAGGCCTGCACCAGACGCCGGAAATGATAGTTTCAACGGCTATCCAGGAAGACGTCGATGCCATCGGGTTGAGCATCATGAGCGGCGCTCACAACGTACTTATGCCCGCGGTCATCGATGGGTTGGCCGAAAAAGGCGCCGCAGACATCGCGGTTTTCGGCGGCGGAATCATTCCAGATGAAGACATCTCCACACTGGAAAAAAAGGGCGTCAAGGCTGTTTTCACTCCGGGCGCGCCGACAGCCGATATTGTGAAATGGGTCAGGGACAACGTCAACCCCAGGTAGTCAACGAGAAGAGGGCACCTTGAAATACCCGCAAGGCAAATCGAAGAGTGGGGAAAAACCGGCTTACGCTCAAAAGCGCTCACGTCCGGATGTAAATGAAAAGGCAGCCAAGGGTTGGGTAAAGCGCAAGAGTGTCTGGCATAACGAACATAACCGACCGCCCAGGGCTGTTAGGCCAGACGACGAAGACGGGCGCCTGCGAGCGGCTGCCCGGGCATCTACCGGTCCCGGGGGATTTTTGAAATTCGGTGATATCCCCGCCCACAAGCTGGGCCGAGCGCTGCGCGGCCGGATTTACAAGATTGCCGGCTCATTGGGCGAATCAGAAGCCGGCAACCTGGCCGGTCGAATGAAACAAGCCGTCACTACCGTTACTGCATCTCTGGCAACCGGTTTCGGCGAGGGCACATTTCGCTCCGGAACCAGTCATGCGCTAAAGAGTCGCGGTGCGCTTTTTGCGCTCCAGGATCATCTCGAGCAACTGGCAGACGAGAGCTTTCTGCAAAAAGGGGCCTGTGACGAGCTAAAAGCCGAGGTGGACGCGGTTGTAGCGGCTGTAAACGAATACCTGGGCTTGCTGGTCAAGGAAAACAACAAGGCGCTCCGGGCGGCAACGGAACACAAATGACCCTCCTCGACGATGTTCTCAGGCGTGAGACTCGCGCCTGTGCCCGCTTACTGCGATGGATTGATGACGGCCTTCCTGAGGCGCGAACCATCCTCAAGCAGATCTACCGGAATACCGGTAAAGCTTTCATCATTGGCGTCACCGGAAACCCCGGCGCAGGCAAGAGTACACTCACTGACCGTTTGATCGGTAGATTTCGTGCAGCCGGCAAGACCGTTGCCGTTGTAGCGGTTGATCCGTCCAGTCCGTTTTCCGGGGGAGCCATCCTTGGCGATCGGATCCGAATGCAGGAACATGCCACAGACGAGGGTGTCTTCATTCGCAGCTTTGCCACCCGTGGCCATCTGGGAGGATTGACCAGCACAACCAGCGACGTGGTTCACGCGCTCGATGCCATGGGCTGGGATCTGATCCTGGTAGAAACTGTCGGGGTGGGGCAGGATGAGGTCGAGGTACAGCGTCTGGCACACACGACCATGGTGGTCATGGCACCTGGAATGGGGGATGAGATCCAGGCCATTAAAGCCGGCATCCTGGAAATTGCCGATATCTTCGTGGTCAACAAAGCCGATCGTGAAGGAGCTGATCGCACGGTAAATGAGCTCAAGATGATGCTCGATATGGGTTTCGTGCCCAGCGTGGAGACACAACACCACGGTCCAGTTGCTCTGGCCGCAGAGAGCAAACAGCCGCGAGTCACGCCGGGCGGCTGGGTTACCAAGATAATAAAGACTATTGCGACAAATGGCACAGGCCTCGACGATCTGGTAACTGCTATCGCCGAGCACCGCAAGGCGTACGAGCTTGCTGCGACCGATCCCGAGTTTGTCCGTTCCAGGCTGCGGCAGGAGTTCATAGACATCTACAGACGCACTCTTTTCACGCACGGGTGGTCGTACTTGATGCACGAGGACCACCTGAACCAGGTAATCGATCGCTTGGTCGACAGGAGCTCAGATCCTTACAGCCTGGCCGAACAAACGGTAGCCGCTCTGGGCCGCGGGTAGACCAAGCCGTAACCTCGATTGACAGTCTCGCCTGTCCGACTGTAGTATGTGAAAAGCGTAGGATTTTCTCAACGGAGGTAATGGGATGAAAATAGTGCATGTTGTTACGGCCTTTTTACTGGTATCAGTGACCTCGTTTGGCATCGGCGCCTGCGGACTTCTCGGCGGAGATATCAGGATCGATCTGCCGGACCAGACCTTTCCATTTTCGCTCGATGCCGGCCTGCTCAGGCAGTCTCTGGAAGACAATCTGGGGATTAGCCTTTCCGGTCAAACCGAGATACCGGCCGGCTATGACATAAAACAGACCTTTTCATTCGAGCTTGATCCGCAGAAAGTTGATTTTTCAGACAACCAGGATCTCAAGAAGTATATCGATGCCGGCAAGGTCAGCGGGGTCACGGTCAAGTATGTCCAGTACACGATTTCCACAAACAGTCTAAACTTCGCCTTGCCGTCTCTGGAAATGTGGCTCGACGGTTACGATGCTACCGGCATTACTGCTTCTTCAGAAAAAGTGGCAGTGAGCGGTTCGATTGCGGCCGGCTGGATGGGAACAGATGAGGTTCAGTTCACGACCGACGGTCGCCAGATCCTGAGCGACTTCCTGATGTCTTTGAAATTCGCTTTTATCGGCAAGACCGATGTGACTGTAGACACCAGCGTGACACGCACCATCCCCAGCGGCCAGATAGACGGACAGGTAACGGTGGGCCTCTACTTTACGGTTTCCCCTCTGTAGTGCATGACAACCAAATCAATCATAGCAGCGATTGCGGTTGTGATCGCCGGAGTTGTTGGAGTGGTGCTGTTTCTCTCATCGGGCACAGGCCACACGGTTTTCGTTACGGACGATGTCGCCCGTCATCGTCAGCGAGGCGAGTTTTTACTTAATAAGAGGCTCCACACCACCGATCGCCAAAAGAAGTCCGAGCTCTTGAGCCAAGCAATCGAGGAGTTCAAGAAATCAATAGAATTGAAGCCTGACTTTGAAGTCGCCTACAACATGCTGGGGCATTGTTACATGGAGAAGGGCCAATGGGAATCATCCCTTGAAAACTTCAACCATGCTCTGAAGTTGCGTCCAGACTATCCTGCCGCCTTGTACAACAGGGGCCATGTTTACCAGCGCCTGAGCGTGGGTCGGCGCGACCACGAACTTATCGACAAGGCTATTGCTGACTACAAGGCAGCCTTGAAATCGGAGCTGGCGGCGAATATTGTCGGGGACATCCACAAGTCGCTGGCCGACGCCTACAACCAGAAAGGTGAGACCGCCAAGGCCATTGCCGAACTGAAAGTCTACCTGAAGAAAGCGCCTCATGCGCAGGATGCTGTTCTTGTTCGGCGCAAGATCCGCGGCCTGACTCTTATGCAAAAAGGCAAGGCCCCGGACCTGAGCGCTCCCGTCGAATAGCAAGCTCAGCCACTAGCCTCAGGGAATATACTGGAACTGCAGCGTGTACGCCTGGCAAATTGAATTTGACGTGGCTGCGTATACGCAAACCAAGAAGTCGTTGGTATTGCCGGTCTGGCAGTTGACGCCGGTACTTGAGCAATTTGACACGAACGACACGTCTCCACCGCACACCTGCGCCGAGCAATTATTGCGCCAGACCTTGAAGGCCAGGTTGCCGGGATCCGGGTTGAGCTGGATGCGAAAAGTTCCGCTGCCCGGAGATCCACGCGAGTAGGTCACCTTGTAACAGTCATAGTCGTCCCTGTACGATGTGCGATGCACGATAACGCGATTCAGGGAAATCAGGGTATTTGAAGGGCTGATCGTACCGACACTCGATACCACCGCAGCGCAGGTCTCGACACTGTCGGAGGTGTCACCGCACTCACACCCGTCCCCATTCAAGCTATTCACGTTCCACCAGTCGGTGTCACAACTGGTTATCAGACAGCTGCCCGAAGTGCAGTTCTCACTCGCATGGGCCAGGTTGCATACAGATCCGCAACCTCCACAGTTGTTCAGATCTCCGGAGATGTAAGTCTCGCAACCGGCCCCGGTGTCGCAATCGTCCCAACCCGAATCGCAACTAGTGATCAAGCAAGTTCCAGTGGTACAGCTCTCCTGGGCATGCGGCAAATCACACGCAACGTTGCAGTTGCCGCAGTCGCTGAGTGTATTGGTTGGCGTCTCGCAGCCGTCATCGGGATCACTATCGCAGTTACCCCACAGGCTGCTGCAGCTTGGATCGCAATTACCAGAGGTGCACTGTGTGGTGCCGTGCGAATTCGTGCACTGGTTGGAACAGGCTCCGCAGTTGGAAACATCCGAGGCAGTGTTGATCTCGCAACCGTCAATGTCCAGGCCGTTGCAGTTATTATAGCCCGAGTTACAGGAGGAAATCAGACAGCTTCCTGTCACACAACTTTCGGCAGCGTGCAATAGATCGCATCCCTGACCGCACGAGCCGCAGTCGCTCAGCGTGTTTATGGGCGTCTCGCAGCCATTATCGGGATCAAAGTCGCAGCTTGCCCACAGAGGAGCGCAGCTCGGGAAACAGCCACCTGACAGGCACTGGGTCGTCCCGTGAGCGTTACTGCACACGTTCCCGCATGATCCACAATTGCTGGTATCCGTGTCGGTGTGCACTTCGCAGCCGGTCGAGGCAGTCGCATCGCAATCATCGTATCCTGAATCACAACTGGTTATCAGGCAGCTCCCGGTTGAGCAACTCTCACTAGCATGAGCTAAAGAGCAGCCCTGGTCGCACAAGCCACAGTTGGACAACGTATTGAGAGCAGTCTCACAGCCGTCGTCCGGATCGCTGTCACAGTTGCCCCACAACCCGACACAAGTCGGATTACAACTACCCGATGAACACTGGGTCGAGCCGTGTGCGTTGCTGCAGGTATTGCCGCAGCTTCCACAGTTATTGACGTCTGCCGCCGTGTTTGTTTCACAGCCGGCGGCGGCCGTGCAATCGGAGTATCCGCTGTCACAGCTGGCAATTAGACAGCTTCCCGAGGCGCAGGTTTCACTGGCGTGTGGCAGGCTGCAGCCTGAATTGCAGGAGCCGCAGTCCGACAATGTGTTGAGAGGTCTCTCGCAGCCGTTGTCGGGATTGCCGTCGCAGTCGCCCCACAGTCCCCCGCAAGACGGCACGCAGGCGCCGTCGACACATTGCGTGGTACCATGGGCGTTGCTGCAAACATGCCCGCAGGAGCCGCAGTTGTTCACGTCATTGCCGGTATTGATCTCGCAGCCGTCCGCGTCTATGGAATTGCAATCGGCGAAGCCTGAATTGCAGCTTGTAATCAGGCAGCTTCCAGTCGAGCAACTCTCGCCGGCGTTCAGAAGATCGCACCCCGAATCGCAAGAACCGCAATCTGTGAGGGTATTTACAGGCGTCTCGCAGCCGTTGTCCGGGTCGCTGTCACAATCGCCCCACAGACCGACACAGGCCGGATCGCAGTTGCCGGATATGCACTGAGTAGTCCCGTGCGCGTTGGTGCAGGCGTTCCCACAGGTGCCGCAATTCGCGACATCTACGTCGGTGTGTGTCTCGCAGCCGGGAGCAGAAGTACAATCGGAATATCCCGTGTCACAACCCGATATCTCACAACTGCCCGTGACGCAGGTTTCTCCGCTTCCAGGCAAATCACACACCACCCCACAATCGCCGCAGTCCATGAGCGTGTTCAAAGGCTCTTCGCAGCCGTTGTCCGGGTCGCTGTCACAATCACCCCACAGACCAGAGCAAGTCGGGGAGCATGTGCCGCCAGAGCACAATGTTGTTCCATGACCGTTGGAGCAAATATTACCGCAAGTTCCGCAATTCGCCGTGTCCACTGCGGTGTGCACCTCGCAGCCGTCCGCATCCGTCGAATTGCAGTCCGTGTAGCCGGAATTGCAACTGGTTATTACGCAGCTCCCAGTTGAACAGCTTTCAGTTGCATTGAGAAGATTGCAGGTCTGGCCGCAGCTACCGCAGTTGGTCAATGTGTCGAGCTGTGTCTCACAGCCGTTGTCCGGGTCGGAATCACAATCTCCCCACAAACCGGCGCAGACAGGAGCACAGGAGCCCGCCGAACACTGGGTGGTGCCATGAGCGTTAGAACACACATTCCCGCACGTGCCGCAGTTGCTAGTATCTACGGATGTGTGCACCTCGCACCCGTCGCCGGTGACCGAGTTACAGTCGGTATAGCCGGAAATGCAGCTCGAAATCACACAGCTGCCGGTAGAACAGCTCTCGCTGGCGTTTTGTAGACTGCAGGCCAGGCCGCAACCGCCGCAATCGGCCAAGGTGTCAAGCGGACGCTCGCAGCCGTTGTCCGGGTCAGAGTCGCAGTCACCCCACAGGCTTTCACAACTCGGCGAACAAATCCCAGTATTGCACTGCGTAGTCCCATGAGCGTTGGTGCAGGTATTGCCGCATGAACCGCAGTTGTCGACATCGGCGCTGGTATGCACCTCGCAACCATCCGCGTTCTGCGCGTTACAATCAGTGTAACCGCTGTCACAACTCGTAATCGAGCAACTGCCTGAAGAACAGCTTTGACTGGCATTTTCCAGGTCACAAGCCTGGCCGCACGTTCCACAGTTGGTCAATGTATTGAGCGCAGTTTCGCAACCGTCATCCGGATCGAAGTCGCAGTTGCCCCACAGTCCCTGGCAGCTGGGATCGCAACTACCGGCCACACACTGTGTAGTCCCATGTGCGTTTGTACAGCCGTTGCCGCACGAGCCGCAGTTATCCACATCTGCATCAGTGTGTATCTCGCAGCCGTCCGAGTCATCCGTGTTGCAATCGGAGAAACCGGTATTGCAGGAGCTTATTTGGCATGAGCCCGTGTCACATGTCTGGCTGGCGTTGGGAAGGCTACATGTACTGCCGCATGTTCCGCAGTTGGCTAATGTGTTCAGGGGCGTCTCGCAGCCGTCATCCGGGTCGGAATCACAATTGCCCCACAGACCGGCACATGTCGGAACACACACCCCTGATGAACACTGGGTGCTACCATGGGCGTTGGTGCAATGATTCGAGCACGACCCGCAGTTGTCGACGTCGCCTGCTGTGTAAGTCTCGCAGCCCGGCTGGGAGTTGCAGTCAGTATAGCCGCTGTCGCAGCCGGTTACCACGCAGCTGCCGCCCGAGCAACTCTCGCTGGCGTTTGGCAAATCGCACGGGTTGGCGCAGCTTCCGCAGTCTGTCAATGTATTCAGCGCCGTCTCGCAGCCGTTGTCCGTATCTGAATCGCAATCGCCCCACAGCCCGGCGCAGGTCGGCACGCAATTGCCAAACAGACATTGTGTGCCTCCGTGAGCATTGCTGCACAGGTTTCCGCACGTTCCGCAGTTGGCAACATCTCCGCTGATGTTTATCTCACACCCGTCGGGAGTGCTCGTGTTGCAGTTCGCATAACCGGATTCGCAACTCAAAATCACACAGCTGCCGCTCTGGCACTGGTTGACCGCATGCGCCAGATTGCATATGTTGTCGCAAATGCCGCAGTTTTGCTCGTCTCCTTGCAGGTCAACACATGAACTTCCACAGCAAGACAAGGGCAGTGAACAGTCGGGCCCAACTCCGCCGCAGTTGCAGTTTCCCATGTTGCACAACTCATTCACGTCGCAGCTATTATCACAGTCACCGCAGTGCAGTGCCGAGGACAACGGGTCGAAGCATGCTCCGGTGCAACAGATCTCGTCCTGAGTACAATCCGGTCCGGTGCCCGAACAGCTACAAGACCCGTTTACGCACTGCTCGCCCTGCTGGCAGATAGTGTTGCATCCACCACAGTTGTCGTCGTCAGTCTGTGTATCTACGCAATCGATGCCGCAGCAGGTTTCACTAGCCGTGCAATTTGGGCCGACCCCGCCGCAACGGCACTCTCCGGAAACACAAACCTCGTCCTGGTCACATGTGTTGCCGCAGCCGCCGCAATTCAACTCGTCCGTGTTGGTGTTCACTTCGCAGCCGTTGTCGGGATTAAGATCGCAATCGACGAAGTTGCCGCTGCAGTCGCCCTGGACGCAGCTTCCGTCTACGCACAACGCAGGTGCATTATTGAAATGGCAGATAATGTCGCAGCCGTTGCAGTTGTCGGGATCGTTCATGGTGTCGATCTCGCATCCGTTGAAATCAACCAGATCACAGTTTTCGAATCCTGTCAGGCACGACGATACGACACAGTTGTAGTTCGAACAGGCGGGCACCGCGCTATATAAGTCACAAACATTGCCGCAGGCTCCACAGTTGGAAACGTCCGAATCCAGAGTAAAGTCTTCGTCAGTGAACGAATCACAGTCGTTGTCGATATGGTCGCAGGCTTCGACTCCGCTGTTGCTGGTCGTGCAGGTGTATTCACAGCCGTCCGTCGGATCGGCGTTGATGTCCCAGTGTCCGCTATCGCAGGCACCCAGGGCACAACTTCCACCATTGCACAGACCAGTTGCATGATTGTAGACACACCCGACATTGCACAACCCGCAGTTATCGGGATCGCTGTCCAGATTAAAGTCTTCATCGACTTCTGAATCGCAATCGTTGTCAATGTAGTCGCATGCTTCGACCGCCCCGTTCGTCTGCACGCAGGCATACTCGCAGCCGTTGGCCGGATCGCCGTCGATGTCCCAGAAACCGTTTGGGCAACCGATGGCGTTGCCCAGCACGGTCAGCATCAGCGAGGGATTATCGAGATCGGAGCTGTCGATCTTCAGCGCAACTGAATCGGCTCCCTCCGCTGGGGGTGCATACTGCAAGACAAAGGAGAGTGGCTGGCCCGAGTTCTGTACCGTGGCCGGTAGTTGCGGCAGGTTGACCAAGTCGAAATCTGAAACCGAAGGAATCAACTCGATGTTGGTCACCTCCAGCGGCCCCATGCCGGCAGCGTAGATCTCGATTGTTTTCTGGTTGACTGTACCGCGGTATACCTGACCGAAATCGATCGGTGCTGGCGGCCAAACGAATATGTCCGGATCAATCGATTGTCCGCTCATCGGTACGCTTACCACCGGATTGGCGGGATCGTTGCTGGTAAAAACCAGGTCGGCCTGGTGCGAACCGGTGGACAGGGGAGCAAAGGTTACTTGCAAAGAAGCCTGCTCGCCGGCACCCAGATTCGGCACTCCTGCCGGCAAGAATGAAAACGAGTTGATACCGCTGATCTGGATATTGTTTATTGTAAGAAAGCGCTGTCCTGCGTTGCTGACGACAAGCGGCAGGCTCAGCATGCCGTTGACGTGAAGCTGGCCGAAATCCAGCGTGGCCGGCTGAAATTCGATTTCGGGTGGAATGAATCCCGTGGCTCTGACCACAACTTGACGCGGCGTGGGATTGATATCCGGGCTGTCAATCAGCAAGGTCGTCAGATCGAGTCCGTCGTCTTGCGGTGTGTACTCGATTGCAATCTTTCGTTCCTCGCCGGGCATGAGCAGTTGAGGATGTGAGGCGTCGAGATTCGCTAGATCAAAGCCGTTGACAGGATCAGACGTAAGCACGAATTCAGTTGAGCCCGCCTGTAGCGATATCCCGGTAATCGACAGAGGTGCGCCTCCGTCGTCTCGCAGTCCTACTTCCGTCGAGATGGCAATTGACACGGGTGTCTCACCCATGTCCACGGGCGACGGATCGACCGTAAGGTTCGGTTCTACACCTCGCCCATCAACAGAAACCTCGATCTGTGGATTGTTCTCGTCACTCGACACGATCACCACCCGATCAATCGCGTCGCCTACGGCGGCTGGATGGAACTTGACAGAGATATCGAGGACATCTCCCCGGTTGAGGTAGAAAGGAAACTCCGGCAAGTTATCAAGTTCATAATTGTCATTCACCATGCTGGCAAGCTGGATGCCCTGCAGGACGATCACTGCATTGCCGCTGCCCTGATTGGAAATGCTCAGCGTCAGGCTGCCTGTATCTCCAAGCACCACGTCGCCGAAAGACAACGTTGCCGGATCGACCGAGATCTTGGCCGTGCCCTTGAATTCGCTGACCAGCTGAATCGGTATCCGGGCCTCGTCGGGATCGTTGCTGATGATGCTCAGCACACCCAGGTCGCTGAGGCCGTCCGAGGCGCGGTAAAGAACATCGAACCCGGTTTCCTCTCCGGGAGCAACAACGATCGGCAGACTGTCGAGGATGTCCTGGTCGACGAAGAAATCGTCCACAGTTCCGAGTTCCCGAACCAGATCGACAATGCGCAAGTCAGCAGAACCGTCGTTGCGCAGGCGGACGCCCTGCGATGTGGTCTGTCCTACCATGACCGAGCCGAAGTTGAGAACGTAGGCCGGCGGATCTCCACTGAGCAGAGGCGCCAGGATCTCAATATCGGGAGCGTCTGATGTATCGCCGCCGTCCGTGCCGCCGTCGGACTGTTCGACGCAATGATTGCTCAGGCAAATCCAACCCGATGGACAATCGCTATCGCCAACGCAAAAAATATCATTGTCTCCGCCCGGAGTCTGGCAAACACCCTCCACGCAGGCTTGACCGACCGGGCAATCGCCGTCCTCGGTACAGGTAACCGAACTGTCGCCCGGGCCGATAGTGCTGCCACCGCAAGATGCCAACCAGATCCCGACCGTGAGCAGAAAAAATATAGAGATCAAACCTATACGTTTACTCAGCATGACTGCCTCCAGCACCTGTGGGAGTGCGGAACTAGTCAAATATTAGCATATATTCAGTATTCTGAACAATACGGATTCCGGCCGGCAGCCTTTTGCCGATCTTCTGCTTGCATTTTGTTCGCGAATGGATTTTTCTTTCTGGCAAGTAGGTTTGGACATCGTTTTTCAACGGCAAGCGGGAGAGAATCATGTCGAAGTTGCTGTGGAAACCATCTGAAGGCCGCGTTAGAAGCACCAATATGTTCAATTTTCTGGAAGAGGTGAACCGGCGCTATGGAAAAGATTTTTCCGACTATACCCAATTGTACCGCTGGTCCATCGAAAACATCTCCGATTTCTGGGCCACCGTCTGGGACTTCGTTCAGATCAAAGCTTCCAGGCCTTACGAGAGCGTAGTTGACGACCTGAACAAGTTTCCTGGAGCCGATTGGTTTCCCGGGGCAAGACTCAACTTTGCCGAGAACCTTCTTCGCTTTCGCGATGATCGAACAGCCGTGATCTTCAAGGGTGAGGGCCAGGCGCCAGAGAGGCTCACTTACCATCAACTCTATGACGAAGTCGCGCGTTTGGCCGTCTCGCTGCGAGAGATGGGTGTGCGAAAGGGAGATCGCATAGCCGGATTCATTCCCAATATGCCCCAGGCCATTTTCGCCATGCTGGCCACTGCCAGCATCGGAGCCATCTGGTCTTCGTGTTCGCCAGATTTCGGGATAAAGGGAGTTCTGGATCGCTTCGGACAAATCCAGCCCAAGGTGCTGTTCTGCGCCGACGGATACAGATTCAAGGGCAAGCAGTTCGACTCGCTTTCGCGCGTGGCAAAGATCATCAAGGATCTACCGTCGATCGAAAAAGTAGTCGTTGTTGACTATCTCACGGACAAGATAAAAATAGATCTCCCAATCGGCGTACGTTACAAGGACTTCATATCCCAGTCGGAACATTTAGAACCAGTATTCGAACAACTCCCATTTTTACATCCGCTGTACATCATGTTCACTTCAGGGACAACGGGCTTGCCCAAATGCATGGTGCAGGGTGCAGGCGGCGTGTTGATCAACCACCTTAAAGAACTAGTGTTGCACTGTGATCTTAAAAAGGACGAGGCGATTTTCTACTTCACCACCTGCGGCTGGATGATGTGGAACTGGCTGGTTTCGTCGCTGGCAGTGGGCGGCAAGGTGGTTCTCTACGACGGGAACCCTTTCCACCCGGATCCGCAAACACTCTGGCAGATGGCAGCGGACGAGAAGATTTCAATTTTCGGAACCAGCGCCGGATATCTATCGGCACTGCAGGCTACGGGGGCCAAACCCAAAGAGTCTTTCGACTTGTCGGAACTCAAGGCGCTGCTGTCGACCGGTTCGCCGCTTTCCGAAGAAAGTTTCGAGTATGTCTACCGCGACATCAAGGCAGACATCCAATTGGCTTCGATTTCGGGCGGATCTGACATCAATGGATGTTTCGTCGGTGGAAACCCGATCGGGCCGGTCTACTCCGGCGAGATTCAGGGCCGTGGTCTGGGTATGAAAGTCGAGGCCTTCGGGGAGGATGGAAAACCAGTTATCGGCCGGGATGGCGAGTTGGTTTGTCTGGCGCCTTCGCCGTCGATGCCGATACACTTTTGGAACGACCCGGACGGTCAGAAATACCTCGACGCATATTTCAGGCGCTACCCTGGAGTATGGCGGCACGGAGACTTCATTTCGATCAACGAACGCGGCGGAGTAGTGATCCACGGTCGTTCGGACGCTACACTCAACCCCGGCGGCGTCCGTATCGGAACCGCCGAAATTTACCGCCAAATGGAAAACCTGGATGAGATCGATGACAGCCTGGTGATCGGGCAGGACTGGAAAAATGACGTCAGGGTGATTTTATTCGTCAAGTTGGCTGAAGGAGTCGAACTTAGCGAAGAATTAGAGAAAAAGATCAGAAAGACGCTCAGGGATAACGCCTCTCCCCGCCATGTGCCCGCCAAAATCATTGCCGCGCCGGACATTCCTTACACGCTCAATATGAAGAAGGTGGAACTGGCCGTGAAAAAGGTTGTCGAGGGCAAGCCTGTGCTCAATCGCGACGCCCTGCGCAATCCCGAAGCCCTCGACTATTTCGCCAATATTACCGAACTCAATCAAGAGTAACTTCTTGTCCTCTAAAAGGATTTCATTTAGGATCAAATTGTGAGCGACGAGAAGCGAAGAAAAGACCGGATTCCATTCGAGGTCAAGATCGAATACCGCACGGTGGGCAGCTTTTTGTCGGACTGGTCTGCCAATATCTCGCAGGGCGGCCTTTTCATCCAGACCGCCAATCCTCTCAAAGAAGGAACTTCGGTGCGGATGATCTTCTCTTTGCCCGGGATCCCATTGCTCTTCGACCTGAATGGAAAGGTCAGATGGACTAAGTCCGGTGGCGATAAAGGGCAAGAATCGGGTATGGGTATCGAGTTCATCCATGTTGACGACCGCATCCGCAGTCGCATCGAGGGTTATATCAAGCGCCTTAGCGAGGAGATTCCTCAAACTCAGCGCGGCCGAAAAAAACCGATACCGAAAAACAACAATTTCCTGTCCGGATCGTCTGCGGGAAGAGAAGAAATCACTCAGCCGAACGTTAAAATAATTGAGATCACAAACGAGACAAGCCGTCGGAAAGACGACGGAGAATGAGCGGCCAGGACACCGGATGAATAACAAGACTAATAAAAACAGACCCGGATTTTTCAATGAGTTTTCTTTCGATCAGATGCGCTTTCAATGGGTGGAGATCGTCTCTTCGGGGATCCTCTATCGTGGCGTGCTGATCGGCGCCGATGACAAAGACATTTACCTCAGGGGCGCCTTGAGATGGCTGATACTGCCGATGGACAGAATCACCAGCATCAGACCTGAAGGCTTCAAGACATCGTTCAATCCCACCAAGCAAATCAGCGCCGACTTCTACGAAAGCACAATCAAAGATCAAGACTGACCTGATGTCTGTCTATCAAGAGATCAAGACTTTTTATATCAAGACCTTCGGCTGCCAGATGAACGAGCATGACTCGCGCCGCATGGCCCGCCTGCTGAAGGGACTTGGGATGAGTCCGGCTCGTTCCAGACAGGAAGCCGATCTGGTGATCGTAAACTCCTGCAGCGTTCGAGCGAAGCCTGAACACAAGGCGTTGAGCGAGGCGGGAAGATACCGCCGCAACCAAAAAAATAGGCATGTAAGAGTGATACTGGCCGGATGCGTTGCCCAGCAAGGCGGTGCGGAGCTGATCGAGAAGGCGCCCTATCTCGATGCAGTACTAGGGCCGGACGCTATTGGCAACTTGCCCGATATTGTAAAGCGGCTACAGAATAATGAGGGCCCGATCACCGACGTTATCGAGCACGATCTTGACAATCCTTGTTTCACTCCTTTGACTACCACGAAACATTCAGACGTGAGCGCTCTTGTGACCATCATGAAGGGCTGCAATAACTTTTGCTCCTATTGCATCGTACCACACGTGCGCGGTCGCGAGGTGAGTCGAGCACGGGATGAGATCTTGAGTGAGATCGAGAAGTTGGCTCATTCAGGCTGCAGGGAAGTGACTCTACTTGGTCAAAACGTGAACTCCTACCGTGATCCGTCCGGTCTCGGATTTCCGGACTTGCTTCATGAGATTGACAGGCAAGGCGCTGTCGAGCGCATACGCTTCACAACCAGCCATCCGAAAGATCTTTCAAACGAGTTGATATCCGCGGTTGCCGAACTGGAGCGAGTATGCGAGCACGTTCACCTAGCTCTTCAGTCCGGTTCGGCAAGTGTGCTGCAGCGCATGAACCGCGGGTACAGTCCGGACAATTTCGTTGATTTGGCAAAAAAGCTACGAGGGGCGGTTCCGGATATCAGCATCACGACAGACATCATCGTAGGCTTTCCGGGCGAAAGCGACAGAGATTTCGAAGATACACTGGATGTAGTTCGCCGGGTGGCCTTCGATCAGGCCTTTTCCTTCAAATACTCGCCGCGCCCGAAGACCGCGGCGGCAGGAATGAATGATGACGTACCTGAGCGGATCAAGGCTGACAGGCTAGAGGTCCTGCAAAACTTGCTTGCGAGGATTGAAGCGGAAAGTCTCGTGCGACTCGAGGGAAAAATGCAGGAAGTGTTCATCAGCGGCCCGAGCAAGCGTGACGCGCAGATCTCAAGCGGCAGAACCCGTTGCAATCGGGTGGTAAATTTCGAAAATGCAAAAAGCGCCAGGGCAGGCACACTGGTTGACGTGCAAATTCTGGAAGCTCGTGGTCATACACTATGGGGGCGTGTTCCCCTGGCTACTTAATCTCTGGAAACTACGGGGTTGACAAGGGGGCTGAAAGAGCGGATAGACTCTTTGCGGAGGGTATGATGCCAGAAAACGGTTCTGCGGATGGTCTGAGGTCGGACAACATACCGATGAAGGTGGCCGGCATCACCCTGGATTCCACTAACAACATGCCGATAATCATTCTCAAGGGAGTTGACGATGAGGTCGCGATACCGATCTGGATCGGACTAATCGAGGCCAGCGCGATAGCAACTGAACTCGAAGGAATCAAACTTGCCAGGCCGATGACGCATGATCTTCTGAAGAACGTCCTGGAAAGTCTGGGCGGCAACCTGCAAAGAATTGAAATCTGCGATCTTAAAGACAACACATTCTATGCCATGCTGTATGTAAAGAGGGAAGGAACGGACATCCAAATCGACTCACGCCCTTCGGATGCCATTGCTCTGGCTCTCAGGACCGGCTCTGAGATCCTGGTGGCCAGAAAAGTTGTCGAAAAATCCCAGCGAGTGGATCTGGCGGTGCTAAAAAAAGTTTTGAAGATGTCCGAGTCCGGAGATGAAGCGGGTAGTGAAAAGGACAAGTGGGCGGAGATACTTGAGAATCTCAACCCGGAGGACTTTGGCAAGTACAAGATGTAACCAACCCGACAGCGCCCGAGGCGCGAGGCACCGATATTGCGTTCCTTTCCGAGGTACTGGCTTCCTTTATTGGCCTATGTCGCAACCATTTTCTTTCTGTCCTCGTTTTCGCGAGTACCAATACTATCTTCGCTGGGGATCTGGGATAAACTGCTGCATTTCATCGAGTATGCCCTGCTGGCAACCCTGACCGTAAGGGCTTTCAGCTCCATCTCCTGGTCGCGCAGACGTTGGTGCGCCTGGCTGATAGGCCTGTTTGTGGTCGCACTCATGGGTGCGCTGGATGAAATTTTCCAGAGCACTATCCCGGGGCGCAGCAGCGACATATTAGATTTCCTGGCAGACGTTCTGGGCGGCGCAACGGGAGGCGGCACCTACCTGTTGCTCAAGTGGTTTATAACCCGCCGTAAAAAATAACCGGGGTGCCGTCAGTGCCCTGACTAGCTTTCTTGCAGAATGGAATCGAGACGGGTGAGAACTTCCCTGGTTTGTTCTTCCGTGCCAAGGCCGATCCTGATCATTCCTGGTATCTGTTTCGACCTATCCCGCACGTGAACTCCATTCTCGGCGAGTTTTTTTGCCATCTTTGTGGCATCGTCAAAACGCAGCAGGATGAAGTTGGCATAAGTCGGCCAGCAGGGAATTTCCCGCTCGTTGCAGAATCTCTCAACCATGATTGCCGAACGCTTGACGGAACGAATGTAGCTCTTGTAGTAGGGCAGATCGTCCAGGGCGGCAATTGCAGCTATCTGCGCCAGCATGTTGACGCTTTTCGGATTATGCACTCGCCGAAGGTTGCCAATCACGGTATCGGAAGCAACCAGATATCCAATGCGCATTCCTGCCAAACCGAAGCATTTCGAGAAAGAACGGGTGACCACGATATTGTCGATCTCGTCGACTAAGCGGGCACAACTGATGCCGGCAAACTCGAAGTATGCCTCATCAGAGACGACCAGGCACTGAGGATGGCGCAGCGCGAGTTGAAGCACTTCGGCAGGGGAGTAAAGATTACCGGTCGGGTTATTTGGATTCGCCAGGTAAATGATCTTTGTGTTACCGTCCACTGCGCGAGATACGTCTTTCAGGGAAGGAACCAGGGGATTATCTCCCAGGATCTTCTTCACCCTTGCACCCGTCCTCTCGGCGAACTGGATGAAGTGGTTGTAAGTCGGGACGGGGGTGATCACGTTATCCTCGGCGTCCAGGTAACTCTGGCAGATCAGATCCAGGGCGTCGTCAGAACCGTTGGTAACGATCAGCTGAGACGCTTGGCAGCCGACATACTCGGATATTTTCTCAAACAGTGCCTTAAAATGCATTTTCGGATACCACTGTAACTTGGAGCCGTTGTTGAGATAGCCGACCAACGCCTCGGTTACCCGTGGCGAGGGCGGAACGGTGGTCTCATTCCAGTCGAGTTTGAAATGCGAGATTTCGGGGTGTTGAAATATTGTGTCCAGTGAAGAGACCGGATCGTACGGTTTCAGGTGCTTGATCCGTTGGGAAATCACAGGCATGGGATCGAGGAGAGGATGATTTTTTCTGGCTTCCATTTTCTTATTCTCCCTTCATTATCGTGCTCGCATCTCGCGAGTAACTTCCAGCAGTGCAATCCTCGCGCCATACAGAATTTCCAGCCCTTATATGCAAATATCATGCCACAAAATCCCGTTATTTCAGTTAGTTCCAAGGAGTATGAGTAACGGCGGCACAGCTCCCTACATTGTCCTACCTTACCGTAATAACAACAGAATCCAGATCGGAGATAGCTACGGTTTTCCTGGAGCTTACTATCAACTGTCTTTTTTTGGATACCGGGGGTGTGAATTTCGTCAATAGTATTGCAATAATAATACACTGTGAGGTTCACACATCAGGTCTTTGCAGTCGCCTTACGCATCTTCTGGGCATCCTTTTTTTGCCTGCGCTGCTCTATCAGGCGAACGATTAGCGGCACCATCAATACGGCGGCTGCCAGACTCGCAATTTCGCCTATGTCGGCCAGGATCCCGAATGACACCAGGGCCTGATTATCGGCTATCAACAGCGATGAGTAACCAATCAGGGTCGTTAAAGAACACAAGATTACCGCGCCTCCAGTACTGCCGATAACCTTCCTGATCGATCCGCGTCCCTCTATCCTGTACCGGTTGAGTACGTTTACGGTGTAGTCGATACCAATGCCGAAAGTGATCGGTAAAGCTATGAAGTTGAGGAAGTTCAGCCGCATGTCCATCATGGCGACCGGACCGATCATCCAGACGATGCTGTAGAAAAGCGCAAGCATAATCAACAAGATGAAGTACCAACTGCGATATGCAATCAACACCAGCAACATGATTCCCAGAAGCGAGGCCAGTACCGCTCGTGGGCCATCTCGTTCTATCGCGGCTATCATGTCTGCGAAAACAGTGGATGTGCCAGCCGAAGTGACCTGCTCACCGTCAGGCAGAGTTACCACCCGGGATGCCTCAGCCAGTTGCATCAGGAAATGACCATCCCAAATCGAAACTCCATGGCGTGGATAAAGAGCTATGGGCATGCCGCGCGTGCCGTTCAACTCTGTGAACATGCGGGTCAGCGCAAAGGGAAGGTCATCGACGGTTATCGGCTTTACGTTCTTTGGCGGCAGGTAATCTTCGACTTCCTTACGCTCTTCGTCGGTCATCCAACTCAGAGCGCTTTTACTCAGCAGTTTTCTCAACTTTTTGAGAATCTTGATTTTTTCTTGTTGGTGATCCGGAAGGAAGGAGAAAATCGAGACTATCGACTGGAAGAGTTTCTCATGCGGTCCGGCATTGTTCTCACGATGCAAGACTGAAGTTATCAACGGGACTTGATCGTGACGGTCGGCCAGGATGAAAAGCGGATTGAGTCTCTTTTCGAAGATTTGGTCGACACGGTTAGTAAGTGCCCCTGAGCCTGTCATACGAGCCGATTGGTTCCTGAGGTTGCGAAAATCGTACTCGAAAGGATCTTTCAGGTACGGCACGGCCACCAGGATACAGATCAGAGCGAAAATTGCCGCCAAGATGTGCAATGGCACTCCGAATCGCAGCACGAACTTCGCATAGGGCCTGGCGAACAGGCCTGAACGCAAGCGATGCCCGCGCGACTTGTATTTTTCCGGCAATATCTTCTCGAGCATTACCATCAAAGCCGGCTGGACGCTGAAAGCGGATATCCAGCACAACACCATTCCCAGCCCGCCCATGTAGCCGAATCCGTTGAATCCCCTGAATCTGGTTATAATCAACGACCCGTAGGCAATTGAAGCCGCCAGGGCAGCGGTCGACGTGGCCTTGGCAGTGCGTGCCATGGCATTGGTGATGGAACTAGCAATGTCACCTCCGGCGCGTCGTTCCTCGATGTACCGGGCCAGTTGTATCAATCCGAAATTGATACCGTTGCCAACTATGATGGCCGCTAAAAAAGCCGTAGAGGTGTTGAGGTGCCCCACAATGTATATGGATATTCCAAAGGTCCAGGTAGTGCCCATTATCAGCGGGATACCGATGATAGGCAAAGAGCGGATGGTGCGGAAATACAGTAGCACAACCAATGCCACGAAAAAAAGGCAGATGCTGGTAACCAGCACCAGGTCGTCGATGATGGCCTTTTCCTCATCAATTGCCGTCACGACAGATCCGGCAAACCCGACCTCTATTGATGATCCATAGCGTTTTCGACAGCTGTCATGGATCGACCTGTCGAGTTCGTCAGAATTCCCCGTATATGGAGCGTTTGTACATACCTCGGCCACTGCTTTCTTGACGGTGACAAGCATCTGCCCGCCGAAATCGACGCTGGTCGACGAACCGGGAGGGTAGACCAGAATGGCATACAGGTGTCCTTTCTCGCCGGTGAAGTAGCCGTCAATGTAGCGATCGTACGACTTGCCCTTCTTCTTGTACTTCTTCTTGAGATCGGAGATGTCGAACCCGACCGGTTTGAGTTCTTCGCCGTCGAAGTCGATGTCTAGTACAGGATTGTTCTTGATGCGCTCGTATCTGATCTTCGCATGCAGGCGCTTGTACAACTCATCAAGGTCGTCAAGATCAACATAGAGGTGCTTGTGTTTCTCGTAGAATGATTTCTCAGCCTTATAGTTATACTTTATATATACCACATATTCTTTCGGTAATGACGACAGTTTTTTTACAAGATCATCGGTCAGCCTCCTATTGGCCTTTAGATCGTCTCCACTTACCGTGACGATCAGATTCGAAAGACCGCCCATGCGTTTCTTGGCCCGATCGAGATCCTTCACGGAAGGTTCGTCCTGAGGAAGCAATTCGGCAAAATCGGTTTTAAGCTTGAAGCGGGATGCCGAGATCGCGGCCAGAACGGTCCCAACCAGGGCAACCGCCAAGATCAGCCAGTAGCGGCGAATCACGAATGCAACATAGCGTTCGGAAAACTTTGCAAGCAGTGTTCTCACAGACCGCCCTCGTCGCCATTTTCGGGTTCGGCCAACCAAGTCTGGCCGTTTACTTCTGCCCGATATGCTCCACCGAAGCAGATCCAGCCGGGCTTTAGCGCGTCCGGGGTGCAGACTATACCCACAGGTGTCGTCGGCCCCTCCGCCATTTCAAGCCGTTCCCATTTTCCGTCCGGTTGTATGCCACACCATGCAACTCGGGAGATGGCCTCGTCATCACGTTTTATTTCGACGATGCATAGTCTTTTGGATTTCGCATCCGCCATGGTGATGCTATATGCGGGATTTGGCGCGCCCATCTCCGCCAAACGAGTCCATTTGTCGGCCGCGCGGTCCAGTATCCAGCGTTGGGTCGAGGAAGGATTGAAGGTTCCAAGCCGGCCGAAGATCAGAAGTTTATCTTTATCAGCAAGCGGCAGCAGCGCGGGACGACCGTTCATCTTGGGCCCGCCGTCAGTCGCTGCCCGTTTGAACGACAGATTTTCCAGATCCATCTGCCAGACATCGTCCAAAAATGGACGCGGCTCGCTCGAATATCCCCCGAAGATCACAAGTTTTTCCCCAATTATCGCCGTTCCATGCCAGGCACGCCCGCTCGGCCCCACCTTGAAATACTCGCGACTCCAGCCTTTCGATTCAGTGAAAATCCAAAGTTGTCTAAAGAATTTGATCTGTCCGAATTCGTCTGTAGTGAACCCTCCGAACAGGATCAGTCGCCCGGATTTCTTATCGTAAACAAGGCTGTGGCCGCTACGTGGGGCAGGGCCCTGCCCGGTCTCAATCTTGCGCCAGGACATTTTCTTTTCATCGAGCACCCACAGATCATTGAAAAATCTTTCACCATCGCGTCCACCGAAGAGGAAGACGCGCCCTGATTCACGGTCGGTCGCCATGGCCTGGTCGAACCTGGGCTGAGGCGCCGGTATGGTCTTCAAGGATAAAAAGCGCAACTCTCCAGCCGAGGCCCGCTCGCCGTGGGCGAGAAGGCAACAACCTGTAAGAAGCAATATGAATGTCCGCATTATCGACATCGCAACCCGAGTATGGTCACAAGAAAATGGATGCAAAAATCGTTCCTCAGTCAAGCTTCTTCCAGCGAGAGATCAGTATCTCGGCGTTCGAGAGCATCTCGGGCGTGTCCACGTCTTGCCAGAAAGACTCTCCGATGTCGACGACTCTTGCTTTGCCTGTTCCTGCCATTGTGCGCACTCCGTCCGAGAGACTGCAATCACCGCCGGCCGCTGCTGATTGCAAGTGTGAAAAAATCGCATCCGGACAAATAAACAGGCCGGTATCTATCGCATCAAAGTCCGTCAACTTCTTGTCGATATCGACGATCCGCCCTTTTTCGAGCTTGACCTTGGTGGCGTCGTCCATGTCGAAGATTGTCTCGATCTTGGAGTCCACGGCCAGGTAAAGGCACTCCGCGTCGGAAGCACCTCGTTGCAGCGCCGTAATCATCTCGGGATCGAAGATGTGGTCTGACATCGAGAGAAAGAAACGCCCGTTGACATGACCATAAGCCTTCAACAGTGAGACACCGTTGCTCAACCGCCAGTCGGAATTGTCGATGAAGTGCAGTTCGGCGCCCTCTGGCAAAGCCTCGCGGATGCCGGGCATCAACTCCTCGGCCTCGAAACCGACGACCACGAAGAACCTTTTGACGCCCTGGCTGAAAAACGCGTTCATGACATACGAGATCAATGGTCTATCGAAAAGTGGGTACAGCGGTTTAAGATAGTCGCGATCGTTTTTCCTGAGACGAATACCCTGGCCCGCCGCGAGAATGATCGCCTGGTCGACTGGTTGCGCCATCGAGTTTTTTTCTCCTGTAGGACTTCCCTCTGCCTGGCATCGTAAAATACGGCAACAAGTGTGTCATCACAAGTGCAAATTTGGTATAAGAACTTGTTTTTCTGCAGATCGCCTGAGAGTAAGGAGACGGCGGTAGACAGCCAATGAACAGAGAGCTTACAACCCTGTGTGCAGGACACGTCACTCACGACCTGATCGGGCGGGACGTTGTTCCCGGTGGTTGCGCCTACTATGCGGCCGGGACCTTCCTGTGCCTGGGCGCTCATTCGCGGCTGGTATCTACGGTCGGCGAGGATTTCGCCTGCGATGCGGACCTCGAGGCAATAGAATGCCTCATCGAGCGCCGGGGGCTGACCACGGTCTTCAGAAACAGTTATCCCGATGGAGCCATGCGCGTCCAGACCGTTACGGCTCTGGCCCCAAAAGTAATTCCCGAACAAATACCTTTTTCTTGGGCTCGACCAAATGTGCTATTTGTCGGCCCGGTCATGGGCGAAGTCGACCTTGGAGCCTGGAAGCAGGCAGTGCAGCCTGGGATTTTGGCCATCGGAGTACAGGGTTTCATTCGCAAGAGATCCGACAGCCGTGTCGTCCCTTTCCGCTGGAGCCCATTCCCTGAGGATCTTGCCGGGGTCGACGTGGCCGTTCTCAGCGAGGAAGACCTGGTCGGGCAGGGGGATCTTCTTGAGCGCTTGCGAGCCTCGATCCCGATCGTTGCTGTGACCCGCGAGCGCAGGGGTTGTGACATCATCACCGCCAAAGGTTCCTGCTGGATCGGGATACATCCCGCCAGGGTCGTTGATCCAACAGGCGCCGGGGACAGCTTTGCGGCTGGATTTCTCTACGCCCTGGCCACGGGTCGGCTACCCGAAGATGCCGCCAGGCTGGGTGCCGCCGCGGCATCGATCATCATTGAAGGCCGAGCGGGGGAAGGATTTACGCGCATGGGCGAGGCCTTCGCTCGCGCCGAATCTCTGTGACACTCATCCTCGGCGCTAAACCCGGCTACAGAAAGAAATAGCGAAAGAATGCGTCGAACAAAGGCAGCGAGATGCGGGAACGGAGGCGATCCAGCGGGCCCGGATTGATGGGCTGGCATTCTTCCAGGTCGGCTGCGATGTGCCCTCTTACTGCCTCGCCAAAGCTTCTGTCTTGCACGAAGAACTGCATTTCCAAATCGGCCCTGGCCGAGCGCAGGTTCAAGTTATACGAGCCGGTCGAGACATAGAAACCGTCCGCCACGGCAATCTTGGAGTGCATGATAGCGCGCTCGAAACCCTGCAATTTCGCGCCGGCGGCAATCATCTCGGGATAAAACCGGTCACACTCCAGCCCCAAAAGCCTGGTGTCGTAATGCAGCGGCACCACCATCGTAAAATCCTCCAACGAGACGGCGTGGCGGGTCCAGTGCGTAAGCAACTCCGCGTCCGAAGGATAGCAGTGCTCGACATAGAAATCGTTTTTTGCAAGCTCCGGAAGTTGTTGCACACGCTTGCGGATGGGGTTATCGCCGGCGGTCCGCGGGCGCAGGTCGGCTCCCATCATCGACAGGATGAATCTGCCGAGATTTTTTTTCATGGGCAGGCTTACCATGCCCGGAATCGATTTTACGATTGTAACCGCTGCAGTTCCGACTCTCTCGGGAGACGGCGTGTAGAATGAATCTTTATGATCAAAAAAATCACCGCCGGAAAGCGCCCAGCGCTCCGCGAACTGCTGGTTGAGATCCGCAATACAGCCGCCTTCGAGGATGGCGGCGTTGTCGTGCCACTGCCAGCGCCGAACATTTACCCGAGGATCGTGAGACAACTCGTTCTGATACAGGTAAGAATCCGCGATGTTCATGCTTCCGATGAACGCCCGTTTGCCGTCGACGACGATCATCTTGCGATGGTCTACGTTGGAAAATCCCAATGCACATTGTTTGTCGATGCGCTGCTGTTGTTCAATCCAGGCATCGGGCAAACCACGCTCGCGCGCCCATTTTTTATAGGCTTGTGCGTTATTAACACCCTGGGCACGCAGCGCTGATCTCCTCCAGTGCCTGCCTATCGGAGCGCTGTCGACCAGCGAAACCCCCGCTTCTGTAAGTTCACGGACTATCAACTTGCGAACATACCTGTCGTTGTACAGGTAGGAACGCAGCCTAGAGAGGCGATTTACGAAACCGGTTCCCGAAGGACTGCCCGAGATGACGAAACCGCTGGCGGTAAACAAAACCCTGACTTCGACTCCTTGTCGCTTCTTGCGGGCCAGCAAGCGGGCCATGCGCAGCCCGACCTCTCCACCGATGATGTACATCTGAATATGGATATATTTCTCGGCGCTCTCAAGCAGGCGAAAAAACTCCGCCTCAGACTCCGGCCCGCCCCAGACCGGACGTAAGCTTTGTCCGTAGCGCCTTAGATCGCCAAGACGTTGCGTAAGTGTATCCAACTCCCTCTTGTCAAAGCCCGGGATGCCGACAAGATCCGCAGGCGACTCAAAGCCTCCCTGCGTCCTGCGCCGCTCAAGCAGGGCCACTCTGGCAGGCCCCTGGATCTCGAAGGCCAGTTCGCTTCCCAACTCCGGCGGTCCTTCCCGATCGGCATAGCAACCCACAGGGGGCAGGTTCAGATAGGCCAGCACGGCCTTAGACATTTCGCTAGAGAGCCCTTCGATTTGTTCGGGAAGGAGAGTCGGCGCGCTGTCTGTCATGCCGTCATCCTGGAAACCCGGATATCGTTGACCAGAACAGCCAGAAAAGTAGGGTAGGTGCCGCCGGCGAAGATGAAAAATGCCACCAGCGGCAACTGCGCGGCGGTAAACACGGCGACGATGAAGACGAAGACATCTCGCTTGGACAGGACGCGCATGAATCCCATGAACTTACCGAAGATCGTATCGTTGCGCGTCGTAACCGTATCAGGGATTGCCAGTAGATCTCCGGTACCCATGATGATCATGCGTCGATAGTTGATGCCCGATGCCGCCCATTGAAAGATGAAAGTCAGGCCTCCAAAAATGTACAGCCAGTTTTCGCCGCTCACCCGTGCCTGGCCCAAGGCCAGACCGAGGCAGAAGATGTAGTTTGTCAGATCGTCTCCTATCGAATCGAGCCACTGACCGAGATGCGAAAAACGATATGTCAGGCGGGCCATTTCGCCGTCACAACCATCGAGCACCGATTGGGCCTGAAAAAGCAAGCCTGCCGCAACCAGTGACCACCAATATTCGGCAAACACCGCCATTAATCCGGAAGCAATGCCTACCAGTGCGAAGATAACCGTGAAGGTGTTCGGTCTCCAACCGGTGCGGATCAGAAGGGGAGTAATCGCCAGAGAGAGATGCCGGTTGAGGTGGCGCGAGACGAAGCCGTCGATCGGCTTGCGCAGGGAGTCAAGCAAAGATCTTCGGGCCGTGCGGGCCGAGTTCCTGTCGCCGACCCTGACTGCAAAGCCTGGACCGCTGCCTGCCTTGCCCGGGCTTCTCTTTGTAAGCCACAAATCTGGATCGGCAAGCACACTCTCGATATACGCACCCGGCATCCAGCAAATCGGAGCTCCTTCGTCACGCCTTGACGGGTCAGCCCATGCGCTTTTGTCGAAAACGACGTCCGCTGCAAGAACCATCACATGCTCAAGCCTATCAATATCGGATAGCTCTACGACTTCGATCGCTGCCTGCCCTGACTCCGGCCGCGGTCCAGTGCCTGCGAAAGCCGCCTTCTCGATTCCGCAAGCTGCAAGCGATAGCAGCAAGCGTTCGCCAATCGTCAATCCCAACAGGCGATGTTCAACCCAACTGCCTGTCGGACAGAGGATAATTGCTTGCGATCCGTGCTTGTTGTCTGCCATCTTGCTGTCCTCTTGATTTTCCTTTCCGAACCTTCAGACACATGGAATGCTGTAGTCCTCTATACGCCTACAGACTGTGAAGTTGCTCCTGCGCCTGAAGAGCGGCTCGACCTTCCAGCCGCTGTCCTCGATGAACTTCAAAGTCAGCCTCTCTTTTTTTCTCCTGGCGTCGTGCATCAAGATAGTGTCGCACACGCGCATGGCAAATATGCTGCTGTTCAGGCGCGAAAAATAGCGGTAGTAGCGGCCGTAGGGCGAGTCGACCAGGCAAACGTCAAAGGTCTGGCCCTCGATCTCGGGTACAACCAGATCGTGCTTCAACTCCACCTTGAACAGCTTCACATTATCCTGCTCTTTGAAAGCCTCGTCGGCCGCGGCAAGGTATTCATCGCCAAACTCTAGACTCCATACGCTGCAGCCGGCTTCGAGGAAAGCCCAGGTAGTGGCTCCCGGTCCGAATTCAAGGACCTTCTTGGCGCCCTCCTGTCTTATGAACTCGACCAACTCAATATAATCACGCCTGTCGATCGCAAACCCGCCCAGGTTGGCCTGCTCGAGGTATTTTAGCTCTTGCATCAATTCAACTCCTTGGGAATCAATTTTGCGTTATGGTCATCAGCGGTCACCCTTGCTGCGGGGCCAGAAACCGATGATCAGTCCAATGCAAATACTCAGCAAGCGCCTAACACGTCGAACGAGTTCCATGGCGAAGCCCTTGATTGGATCGAGTCCTAGCAGCTTGAAAAGCAGCGCGCTGAAACCCTCGGCCACACCAATCTGGCCGGGTACGAAGGTCGCGGCCCAGCATAAAAGTTGCGTTGCCGTTTGTGCCAGCAAAGACAAAAGCAACAAAAAAGCGACGCCCTGTCCGGGCATTAAAGCGATCAACAGTATAAAAAGCTCCAGAACCTGCATCAACTTGACACCGATCAGGCTGACTATGAAGATCCAGAAATCGCCCGGGCGCCTGCTGCGAAGCTCGCGTATTTCCTTGTCCACCGATTTGGCCTTGACAAGCAGGGCCTCGGGGTCGCGTATTTTTACGAACGGAATCTTGGAAAGCAGGCGCACGGCCCGGCTGGCGATCCCCCAGCGAAGCAACAGGTAAACAAGACCGATGGGAATGAACATGACCAGCGCCACGCCGAACAGCACCAGAATAACGTCCGTGGGCAGATCCAGCGCAACCAGGCAAAGTGCCGCTCCGAAAAGAGTAAAGATCTGGCTGACAAAGGTGCTCAGAAAGTTGAAGGAAATCAGCGAAGCGATGAGGCTGTCGCTGTCGATGCGACCCTTGAGAATGGTGCCCTTGAGCACCTCTCCCAGGCTGGCTCCGGGTGTCACCTGGTTGATGGCATAACCGACCCAGAAGGCTGCCAAGAAATCCCGGTAACGCGCCCTGGATGAGCGCGGATCGACGATTTTTTTCCAACCGTATGCATTGAGCATCAAGCTGACTATGAAAATGAAAAAGGCCAGCGCGAAATACCAGCCCACCTGGATCAGATGCTGCTTGACCTCGTTGAAATCCAGCTTGACCAGCAAACCGGCAAGCAAAGCGGCGCCCAGCAGCAAGAACAAGATGTTGACAATTTTTGCGACCCTGGACTTCAACTTACAAATACTCCTTTTTGTCGCTCAGACATCCTGTCTTGCAAGAAATCCAGGATGCGCCTGCCGCGTTCGGACCAGGTGTTGAATCTCCTGTCGTGCAAAGCGGTTTTCGAAACTCTGCCCGAAAGCGCGTCATCTTCGATCAATCCGCGAAGTCGAGACGCGGCTTGATCCGCGGAGTCTATGGGATATAGCACGGCGTTGTCACCATCTTGCAAGATCTCCCTGAGGTAGGGAAGATTAGGTGCAAAGATGGGTATGCCCGTGGCCGCGTACAACATGATCTTCATCGGCAGTCCCGGCAGCACTTTGTAAAGACTCAACGAAAAACCCGAGCCCTGCGTGACCAGATCGGCATTGCGTGGTACGACCGACAGCACGTCCGCGGCATAGACATATTGGCGCACTTCGGCAGGAGGCCTGTTGGCAACGAAGATCACGTTATCCAGGCCCATCTCGCGGACTACTTTTCTCCAGTAGGCCTGCTGTCTGTCGTACCCTCCGACAAAAAGAAAACTATACTGGGGAAGCCTCAAGGCCATGTGCAATAGCAGGTCGATGCGGATATAAGGATCGATGTTACCCAGGTGCAGCACAACCGGTCTTTGGATATCCAGGCCACACATTTCCCGCGCGGCCTTTTTTTCGAGCCGTGGTGACACCTCTTGAGGAAGGTAGCCGCTGTATACCGTTAGGATGGCCTCTCGCTTGTATCCCATCTCACGCAGGCTGCGCGCCGAAAGCTCGGAATGTGTGACGGCGGCCAGTGCATGGTCGAGCGGTAGGAGTCGAGTGAGATTGGGCAGCCAAGGTGTCTCCTCAACGAAGCGCCGGTAGGTTTCGAAAACCCAAGGCTTACCCATCAACTCTGCGAAAACCAGCGGAGCCAGATTGCGCGAATAGATCAGGTCACAGCCCCGCGCGAGCGCCACCCAGGGAGCCAACAGGGCGTGAGTCATTTTCTCGGGACGCAATATTCTCGTAATGGGCGCGGGCGACGGCAGGCGAACCAGTTCGAACGTCGGCGGTACACCATAATAGGCGCACAACTCGTCACGGGGCAGACCACCCTTGTACATCCATGGAACCAGCAGTTCTACACGTGCCCCGGCCTCTCCCAGCGAAGAAGCGGTCCTGACGACGTTGATCGTGTCGGCCGCCTTGTAGGGAAACTGCTCGTCGTTGATCATGCAAATGCGCAGACCCAAGTTCACTCCTTCAGGCCGAGAGAAAACATAGGGGACATGCTGACGGGTTTGAGTCCCATTTCGGCGCAGGCATCGAGCACCGCCGGCAATGCCCGAACGGTCTCGCTGCGGCTTTTTGCATGGGCCGAGTGGCCTCCCACGCCGTCATGCAGCAGAACGATTGCACCTGGAAAAATAAAACGCCTTACCCGGCGCGCGATGCCGGCAGCATCTCTGCGCGAGTCCATGGACGAAAAGCTCCAGTGGACCGTTCGCAGGCCGAATTCGGCGAGAATTCTATGTGGTTTCTGGCGTCCCAAATAGGCAAAGGGAAAACGCAGAAACCGCGGCCTGGCGCCAGTAGCCCTCTCGATCTGCTCGATGGATCCCTCTACTTGTTGGCGAAAAAGATCGTCATGATCGGCCACAGCCCGCTCGTGGGTAAAAAGGTGCACGCCTGGCTCGTGTCCCCGGTCAACGACTTCGCGTGCCATATCGGGAAAACGAGCAACATGTTCACCGATCATGAAAAAGGTAGCCTGCACACCATGCCCGTCCAAAATATCGAGGATTTCACGCGTCCAGTTCTCACTCGGACCGTCGTCGAACGTCAACGCTACATGCATCTCTGCGGGCCCGCGGGTGTAGGCCCCCCCAAGTAACCGGGAATGGGCCTCAAGGTAGGCACAGCGAATGAAAGACTCAGGCTTTAAGAGGAGTTTCAACACGGTTGTTGTATGGCTCGCGGGCATCTTTTCATGCTCACATAAAAATTGACGATCCTACGAATGTCAAGGGAAGAGAGCGGCCGTCGTTTTTGATCTTGCCATGTATGACGGCAGCATGCGAATCTTGTGCGATATGAAAGTCAATCGAAAGATGGAAACGCCGAGACTGGTGGCCATCGAGACCACCAATCGATGTAACGCAAGGTGCAGCTTTTGCCCGAATAACGCGTTGCAACGCGGTCGCGAGACCATGGACGGTGAGCTCTTCGAAAAGATTGTCACGGACTGCGCCGAGTTCGAGCTGCCGGCGATCGAGCCTTTCCTCCAGGGTGAGCCTTTCGTAGACAAACACATTTTCGAAAGATTAGAACTGCTTCGTTCACGTCTACCGCTCACCAAGCTGCGGCTCTACTCCAACGGCGCGGCCCTGGTGCCCTCCAAGGTCGACCAATTGCGCGACTTCGGCGTAGATCACCTTTACATATCTTTGAACACGATCGTGCCGGAACGTTATGGTCGTATCGTAGGCCTTCCCTACGAGCGAACCATGGAAAACCTGCGGTATCTTACGGACAGGAAGGCAGGGAAAGTCGCTCGCAGCATCAGCGTCCGTCTGACTGTCACCGAGGAAACCACCTGGATGGAGAAGCTGCGCTTTCTCGAGCTATGCCGCAAACTGGGAGTGCGGCCAATGCTTGTTGGCCTGTTCAACTACAAGGGCGACATCCACAGCGACCTTCCTGTTCCGGGTTTCCCCTGCGAGCACATCTCGAGGCTGGATATCCTGGTCGACGGCCGCACGACCCTGTGTTGTATGGATCAAGAGGGAGAGTACGGCTGGGGATCGATTCGCGACAAGTCAGTGCTCGAGGTATACAACAGCGAGAAGGCGCGTAGGGTGCGCGAATTACATCGTCAGGGTAGACGCGCGGAGTACGAGCCCTGCAATAGATGCAACCTTTTCTGGTCGGATCTGAGCGGCGTGCCCTGGCCGCAACGGGCGCTTTTCTGGGGTCAGATTGTCAGTTATCACCTGCGCTATCATCCGCTGATATAATATGAGAAAAATGAAGAATCTTTCCGGCGTGCGCGTCAAGAGAAGAGAGCGAGACGAATGATAATGAAAACTATCAACCAAAAATTATTGCTTAGCCTCCTGGTTTGCTGCCTACCGGCGGTGTGCGTGGCAGGTTCAATGACGTCCTTCGGAACCCGCAACCGTCCTGTATTACTATCAGATTTCGGGCCGCACCTCTTCTCTAACGAGAGCTACTCTGAATTCTGGACCATCGACAGTTGGCTTGCCGATAAGAGTTACATCGGCCTGGACATCGCGATCACCAACATCGGTGTCGGAGACCACAAGGGCGGTTTCAAGGCGCGCTTCGTTGACCCTGGCGGAGACAAATCGGAGTGCAAGGCTGAGTACGATAACGACGAGTGGTCTTACGCCAAGCAAGGCTTCTCGATGAAGTTCGGCAAGAACTCGATCGGTGGCGATCTGCAGAAGATCAGCGTCAAGGTAAGCTGTAAAAAAATGGAGATGGACCTGGTTTTTGAAAACCTGGTTCCGCCGGTTTGCCCGGGCTCGGGACTCTTGAAGTTCGGCCAGGGCGACGGCGTCTATAGCATGATGTTCCCCAGCCCCCGGGCACATGTCAGGGGAAAGGTAAGGCGCGGCGGCAAGATTATCGAAGTCGACGGTATCGGCTTCGCCGAGCACTCCTACTCGAACATGGCGCCGTATAACCAGGCCCGGCGCTGGTTCCGTTTCAAGCATATCAACTCTGACATCTCGGTGATCATGGCAGAAGTAGAAAGCACGCGCGAATACGGCAGCGCACACAATGGCTGGGTGCTGATCTCAGACAACAAGGGCAAAATAGTCGCGACCACCAGGGCGCGCTTCGACTTCGAAGGTTTTATCAAGGACACTCGTTCAGATGAGGGATACACCATCCCACGCCGTGTTCGTATCGTGGCCGTCGATGGAGACGCCAGTGTCATCGGTACCTTAACCATGACCAGCCTGCGCAAGATAGAAGATCCCACCGCCAGCCTGGGCTTTCTCAAACGCTCCATCATCAGGCGCTTCACAAAACCTCGCGACTACTACATCAACTGCAAGATGCTGCTAAAGATCAAACAAGGCGGCCAAGAAAAGACAATTGAAGCAGATGGTTTTTACAGATACATGCACGTCAATCCCTAATCGCCCGTCTACAGGCACACTGTGAATCGTCGGCACGCCATTGCGCGCGCCTTTTTGTCCGTAATCACTGTAAAATAATCACTCGCTGAACCTGGCACGGTTGTTGCTCGATAACTTCTTCAGCGAGCACATCGACGCGAGTGTCGAGCTCGATGGAGCGTGCCATGTTTGAAACATTCATCCTGGTAGAGGCAGGTCGCGATGGTTATGCCAAAAAGATTCTGGGGGTCACGCGACTCGGACGCATTCTGGGCGAGCTTGGCGGACTTGGTATTGAGCGAATCAACGTCGTTTGCGAGCTCGATACTCGCACGGTAGAACTGGCTGTCGCGGTTGAGATCCCGTCATCGGTTGAGGTCGAGTATATCGAAAGCAACGTCGGCGGGGCATTCGAGACGGTGATTGCCAAGTCGATTGATTCCGGGCACGGTCTAATCTGCATTGCGGCCGACCTGGTGGTCTCACGAGATTTCCTAAAGAGCGTGCTTACTGCGCCGGTTTACGACAAGCCGCTCGCTTTCAGTTGGCCCGATCGAGCGCTGAAGATATCACCTGCAACACTTGCCAAGATCGCCATACGGGCTTCGCTGAAGTCGCGTTTGAGTCTACCCGGCATCAAGATCGTGCCGGGCAAAGGTCTATGCTCGCGAGTTTCCAGTCGCAGTGAACTCAAGCTTGCAAAGCGCACGTTACTAGGCGGGCTCAGAAAGCCCGTGGAGATCGACGGACTGGTCGGCTACCATGTAATGCGCCCGGTAACTCTGAAGATCGTCGGACTGCTCGCCAAGACACGCCTGCTTCCGAATCACTTGACCATCATCTCCATGCTGATCGGGCTCGGCGGAGCCTGTATGGTCGCCCTGGGAGACAGGATGCTGGCCACGGTTGGGGCCGGGCTCTACTTCGCCGCCTGCTTTTTCGACTGTCTTGACGGCGAACTGGCCAGGCTCAAGTTCAAACACAGCTACCTTGGTGCCTGGCTGGATACGCTGTCCGACGACATCCAAACTTTTGTATTTACCGGCGCCATGGGAGTTTACCTTGTGCGCCAGGGCGACGGAGATGTTTACCTGGCGCTGGCGCTGGTATCCATGCTGGTCTTCGCACTTTCGCAGGCCTATATCTATTACCAGCTTCATACGCTTGCCCACTCGGGCGATTTGATGGACTTCAAGTTTGCCTGGGATCGAAAATCGACCGGGTCTTTCGGCTCGGGCGCCTTTGCCTTGCTGAAGTATGTAGTCAAGAGGGATTTCTTCACAGCCCTGTTCTTCGCGCTTTTCCTCGCAGGCGCCGTCTGGCTGGCTCTGGTGCTCGTCTTCACGTCTTGTATCGGCTTCGCACTGGCGATTGTCTACCACATCTATCTTAAGAACCGCGAGCGATGGGACTCAGGCGAGCCATTGACCGAGGCCATACCCAAGAACGTGGCTGACGGATCTCAGGCATGATCAAGAAATCTCTCAATGTCATTTTTTTGCTTGTGGGTATCGGCTTCTTTCTAAAGATGCTGCTGCAGTACGATCTCAACACAATCTGGACCGGACTAACCGTAGTCCGCTACGGGTTCGTCTGGGTCTTGGCACTCTGGTTGCTCGTAAGTCTGCTGGATACGCTTACCTGGAAACACACATTCGGCGCGCTCAAAAACGATGTGCCTTTTATGAAACTCTGGTTGATCATGTGCGCAGGTCAATCGATCAACGGGGTCGCGCCTTCCGGAAACCTGGGCGAGTTGGTCAAGGGCAAGTACCTGGCAGAGCACATCGGCGGCCCGGACACAATCTCATCCCTGATCATCTTTAACCTGATGTATACCGCAGCCTGCATCGTTATGATCGTTCTGGGGGCAGTTCTTGCGCTCTTTTTGCCGCAGGTGCCGGGCTACCTCGATGCCCTGTTGCTAATCGCGGCCACGGTCCTGGTCGGCGCCGGCATATTGGTCATGCTGGTTCTCAAGCGAGGCATGGCTTCGAAATTTGTTGTCTTGATCAGGCGAGTCGGAGTTCCGCTGAAGAAACCAGAGAACTGGATCGCAAGCGCAAAACAAGCAGACAAAAATGTCCGTCAGTTCAGAACCAGCTTCCGCAAGGATTTCTGGATCGCGCTTACAGCGCAGATTGTAAGCCGTATGGCAGCCGTTGCCGAGGTCTATCTTATCTGTAGCTTGTTGCAAAAACCGATCTCGTTGGCAATGGCATTCTTCGTGATGAGTAGCAGCCAATTGGTCGCCTGGATCTTCTCGATGATTCCAGGGCAAATCGGAGTCATGGAGCAGGGCAGTGACTTGGTCTTCGGTGCAAGTGGCTTCCAGGCCGGCTACGGTCTGCTGTTCGAACTGGTGCGTCGGGCCCGCCGCATCTTCCAGACGGCTTTTGGAATCGTGGTGCTGTCTTTCCTCGGCCTCTTGAGTCCCGCGCGTAAAACAAAACCCTTGCCTCTTACTCAAACGGTGAAGACATGAAAGCGTTGATTCTAGCTGCCGGAGTCGGCTCACGACTAAGACCCCATACGAACCGGGTGCCCAAGACTCTGGTCCCGGTCAATGGAAAGCCTATCATGGGTCATATTCTTGACGCGCTCCGGGCCGTCCGGCTCGACGAGATCGTCATCGTCACCGGGTATCTCTCGGAAAAAATCGTGGATTTTACACGCTCGCGGAAAGGCAACTTCTGTTTCGTGAAAAATGAACACTTCAAGAACAGCGGAAACGGCTATTCTCTACTGAAGGCCAAGGAACAGCTGGATGCAAGCGACTTTTTCAAGATCGACGCCGATCTTCTTTTCGACGCCGACATCGCGACAGGGCTGCTTGAGGCTCCCGGCGACGTGCGCCTGACCGTTGAAGTCAAGGACAACATGTGCGCCGAGGAAATGAAGATTGAGATCGATCGACATGGAAACATCGTCAATCTCTCAAAAGAAATACCACCGCAGCGGGCATTGGGAGAGTCGATCGGGATAGAGTTCTGCACGGTCGAAGGGGGTAAGCTGCTGTTTGAGGAACTCGAGTCGATGATGGCCGCGGGACTCCGGCAAGCCTACTACGAAGAGGCCTACGCCAGGCTAGCACGCAAGGACACACACGTCACCGCCACACGGGTCATGTCGGGGCAGCGCTGGATTGAAATAGACGACGAAAGAGATCTGCGGCACGCGGAAAAGATGTTTTCTGATCAACGTGAAATGCGTATCTCGTATCCGAAAAATAAAGACAGCATGACCGGAGCCTCGATTTCAGACGTATAGGCCCTGACGAATGGTATTCGCATCGAGAGACCAGTCGCGAAACTACCGAAGGTCAGGCGCAGGCTGACGGCTCCCCAGATAGGATCGTGATCTGCAAACGTCCTGTTTCGCAAGTCGTGCAGCCCGCCGAGTTCGAACATCATCGAAAACCAGTCGAGCGGTTGTGTGCCCAAGGTGAGCCCCCAGCCGAGCAAGACGTCCAAGCTGCCTCTAGGGGCGCTGCGGATTCCGACCAGCAGGCCCGGAAAATCCAGTTCGAACTCGGCAAAGAAGAGCGGCTGACCCAGGGCCAGCATGGCCTTGGGCTTGATCGCGAAATCGGGCCTCCAGGCGGCATAGTCCTGGAGGTAGATGGGATAGTTGTAGCCAAACCCAACGTTGCCGCCCCAGATCGCAGCCAGTGGAATACAAATATCGGCACCGACAGACCAGGCGGCCGGAATACTATCGTCGGCGCTGAAAGGAATGCTGAATTTCCAACTGCCCAAGAATCCAAGCCTGGGGTTCCCCCCATAGAACTTAGCCTGACCCCCATCCGGTGCTCCAACTCCCAACGGCCAGGCAAAGTCGATTGCGAACTGTCTCTCGGCCGCGGTCATTGTGCTCTGCAACGGAAAGGCGAAACCCATCCCGGAGCCCGCGAAATTCATAGACAGTTCCATGCCGCCGAATCGTGAAGGAAACATCGGGCTGGACATCGTATAGGGCTTGGGAAAGTACCAGTGCTCCATGCCGTCACCAGCCCAGGTTGCGGCTGGTAACATCCCCCAGGCGGCCAGGACTATCAGAGTCTGGAAACTCTTTGTCAAAATCCGCTCTCGTTCAGAAATCGTAGTATTCGCTTCCGAGGTGAGTAATAAGATCCTCGCCCATCAGATAGCGCAAGGTATTTTTCAGCTTTTTTTGTTGGATGAACAGGTCGTGCTCGGGATACAGGCCGGGGGCGGTAACGGGGCTCTTGAAGTAGAAGCTCAGCCATTCCTGAATACCCTTCAGTCCGGCCCGCTTGGCAAAATCGGAAAACAGTGCCAGGTCGAGAACGATTGGTGCCGCAAGGATGCTATCGCGACACAGGAAGTCAATCTTGATCTGCATCGGGTAACCCAGCCAGCCGAAAATATCCAGATTGTCCCAGCCCTCCTTGGCGTCTCCCCTCGGCGGGTAGTAGTTGATGCGCACCTTGTGATAGTAGTCGCCGTAGAGATCGGGGTATTTCTCAGGCTGCAGAATGTAGTCCAATACGCCCAGCTTGCTGGTTTCCTTGGTCTTGAAAGACCCGGGATCGTCGAGTACTTCTCCATCGCGATTTCCCAGGATATTGGTTGAGAACCATCCCCTGAGGCCCAGCATGCGTGCCTTCAATCCCGGTGAGATGATGGTTTTCATCAACGTCTGTCCGGTCTTGAAGTCCTTGCCGGTTACCGGTGTTCTGGTCTTGTCGGCCAGTTCGAGCATGGCCGGAATCTCGACCGTCAGGTTGGGTGCACCGTTGTTGAAGGGAATGCCTTTCTTGATTGCCGCATAGGCATAAACCATGCTGGGCGCGATGTCGGGGTCGCTCTCCCTTAACCCCTTTTCAAACGAGGCCAAGTCCTTATGAACCGGTTTCTCTTCCAGGTAAGTCTCTGTACTGCCGCACCAGACGACAACAACGCGATCGACCTTCTGACGATCGGCGAAGCTGTCAATGTCCTTCATTAGTGCTTCGGCCTTGTCCATCAAACTGCCGTTCTTCTTGACGTTCGAAGTATCGCCGCGAAGCTTCTTGACGTAACGCTGATCGAAGACTGCCGCCATGGGCTGGATTGCCTCTAAAAACGGCTTGATCTCCTCGAGCAGATTACGATCAAGAACCTCGCAGTTGACGGCCGCCTCAAAGCAATTATCGTGGAAAACGTCCCAGCCTCCGAAACATAGATCGTCAAGTGCACTCAACTGCACGAATTCCTTTATCTTGGGGGCGCGATCCTCGGTGCGTTTACCAAGTCTGATGGTGCCCATCTGTGTCAGCGACCCAATCGGCTTGGCAATGCCTCGTCGTACGGCCTCAACACCCGCGATGAAAGTTGTGGCAACCGCCCCCAAGCCGGGACACAGGATCCCAAGCTTGCCGGAAGCGTTCTTGATCTCTCTTTTTTTTGTGCCTGTCATAGGTATGCTCCTTTCAAAAGCAACCGGGATGATGCTCGCCGACAACCCTTTTGTCAACACAGCATTGCCTCGGGAAAGACAAATTTTTGGCTTGCTACCAAGAGCAGTGTTTTGTTATAGGTTTCAAGTCATGAGCAGAGATACCGTTGCCAACACTTCAGCATTAAAGGTTTGCCCTTTGTTTCGCGGTTTTTCAGATTCGGGCATCCTGATGATGTCGAAAATCTGCCGTGAGCACAGCATCCACCGTGATACCCCGATTTTCGTGGCAAGCATGGTTGCCGAATCGATGTTCATCGTGAAGCTGGGCGTGGTTGACTTGAGTTATAAAACAATGGACGGCCGCGACAAGGTACTCGAAAAGTTGGCTCCTGGTGACGTCTTCGGAGAACTTGCTCTGATCATAGGCGGTCAACGCATGGTTACGGCCTCGGCCGGCACAGATTGTGAAATTCTGGAAATCACACGCCGCGACTTCGCCAAGCTTCAGAAGCAGAAACCTCAGGCGTGTCTGAAGTTGATGATGAATATTGTAAATCAGTTCGGCTCCAAATTGGCCGCCTGTCGCGAACATCTTGAGCCATTGTTGAGGTCCCAGATCAGAGAGTGAATCCTCTTGGAGGTAATGTCATGTTCAGGAAACTTGCAACCTTGACCCTGTCTCTTGTCGTCGTGCTTGTCGCCGTTTGCGCGCAGGCCCAGGAGGCAACCGTCCATCACGGATTTCTTTTCTTTGCCGGTGAGAAATACACCGTCGACGAAAAGACATACGGCATCTATGACGATGGTCACGAGTTTGAAAAACTGATCGGAGAAAACTCAGACGCGCTATCCGCATTCGGCAGCTACAAGGCATGGCATATTACGGCCGATGTTTTTACCGGGCTTTCGTTTGCCGCCATAGTCTTCGGCGCCGTCTACTACATGCCCGGCGTCGAGAAGAAACTTCCGGAAAACACGGGGATCATCAGCTTCGCTAGCGGCGGCGGGTTGCTGGTTGTCGGGATCGTCTTCGAACTGTTCGCCTACGGCAGCATTTCGTCGGCCGCAGAAATATACAACCGTGAGCTAATCGACGAAGGACCCGCACTCGAGATGAACAAAGTTCCTGTACCCACGCTGGCGCTCACGCCCGGAGGAGCACAGCTGGCTTTCAGCTGGCGATTCTAGATATAGGGGGGGCACCCCCTCTCTCACCGCCGAGGGAGGGCATTCGGTAAAAGAGGGGGCCTGTGGCGCTAGACCTGAAGAATAGCAGCGGTAATCTCGGCATCACTTCTTGCGCAGATTTGAGAACACCTGCACACGTATGACAAAATGGTTCCTATTCGGGGGATGTCAAGAGCAGGTGTTTTCGCTTTGCGGTAACTATTTCCACTAACGCCTTGACGACTCCTCCCGGTTGCGCTAACTTGCGCGATTTAATAAGAATGTCGCCGGGTTGAGAACAACTGGCGGGAGGCAATATCATGGAAGAAAAACTCATCAAAGAGGCACTTACATTCGACGACGTGCTCCTGCTGCCCCAGGCCTCGGACGTCCTGCCGAACGAGGTCGATGTCTCGACCAGGCTGACCAGGCGCAGAGGGCTGAATATTCCCATAGTCTCTGCCGCAATGGATACGGTCACCGAGGCCCGAACTGCAATTACCATGGCCCAGGAAGGCGGCGTTGGCATCCTGCATAAGAACATGTCGCTGAAAAAGCAGGTAGCCGAGGTCACCAGGGTCAAGAAATTCGAAAGCGGCATCATTCGAGATCCGATTACCATACAGCCCGAGCAGTTACTGTCCGAGGCCGTCGCCGTTATGAACGAGCGCTCGATCTCGGGCATACCCGTCGTTCGCGACGGCGTGTTAGTTGGAATTTTGACCAATCGCGACCTGCGCTTCGAACGCAACCTGGGACAGAAAGTCTCTGAAGTGATGACTTCGAAATTGATAACCGCCAAAGAGGGAATATCACGCGAAGAGGCCACGGACATTCTGCATAAGCACAAGATTGAAAAACTATTGGTCGTCGATGACAATTTCCGCCTGTGCGGCCTGATCACGATCAAAGACTTGCAGAAGGCCAAGGAATTTCCCAATTCGTCGAAAGACGATCGCGGGAGCCTGCTGGTGGGAGCCGCAGTAGGCGTCGGTGAGCAGGCCATCGAACGAGCACATCATTTGGCAGCAGCCGGTTGTGACATACTGGTAATCGACACTGCCCACGGCCATTCGAAGGGCGTCATCGAGACACTAAAGAACCTGAAAAGGGAGATGCCGGACGCAGACGTAGTCGCCGGCAATGTCGCAACTCAAGAGGGCTGTGAGGCCCTGATCAAAGCAGGCGCGGATGGCGTCAAGGTTGGAATCGGCCCGGGATCTATCTGCACTACCAGGGTCGTGGCCGGCATCGGAGTGCCGCAGATCACTGCAATAATGGAATGTGCCAGAATCGGCGACAAACACGGCGTTCCCATCATTGCCGACGGCGGCGTCAAGTATTCTGGCGACGTGACAAAAGCTGTGGCTGCCGGAGCCTCGGCGATAATGATCGGCTCACTTTTTGCCGGTACTGAAGAGAGCCCGGGCGATGTCATCTTCTATCAGGGTCGCTCGTACAAGGTATACCGCGGCATGGGCAGCCTGGGAGCAATGAAAGCCGGCAGTCGCGATCGCTATTTCCAGGAGGACGTCAAGCAAGACGAAAAGCTGGTCCCCGAGGGAATCGAGGGCAGGGTGCCCTACCGTGGGAGATTGACCCAGGTGCTTTATCAACTGGTTGGAGGACTTCGCTCGGGTATGGGCTACTCGGGTTGCCGGACCATCGACGATCTGCGCCGCGGTGGTCAATTCATCCGTATCACTCCTGCAGGCTTACAGGAAAGCCACGTGCACAACGTGATAATCACTCAAGAAGCACCAAATTACCCGCTTTCACAGTAGACGGGAGTCAAAATATGGATCGGGAGATCGGCGGCGGGGAACTAGACAAGATCCTTATTTTGGATTTCGGCTCCCAGTACACACAGCTAATCGCGCGCAGGGTCCGCGAGCAAAGTGTTTACTGCGAGATCCTGCCGTGTGACGCAGGCAGCGAAAAAATTAGCGAATTTGCCCCACGGGGCATTATCCTCTCGGGTGGGCCGACCGGAGTCTACGTGGACGGCGCACCGACATGCGCACCTGAGACGTTCAATTTAGGCGTGCCCGTATTAGGCATTTGCTACGGTTTACAGCTTCTGGCAAAGGAAGCGGGAGGAAAGGTATCGGCTTCCACACACAGGGAGTACGGCCGGGCAAAGCTGACAATCGAAGACAACGATGATCTCTTCAAGGGTTTCGATCCTCGTCAGGTCTGCGAGGTATGGATGAGCCATGGAGATCGGGTCGATCGCTTACCAGAGGGCTTTGTTGTCCTGGCCCACAGTGACAACTCGCCTTTCGCCGCTGTGGCCGACAAACAGCATCGGCTGTATGGAGTACAGTTTCACCCCGAGGTCGTCCATACGCCCCGAGGAAAGGACATCCTTGCCAATTTCCTGTTTGGAATCTGCGGTTGTCGTCCCGGATGGACGATGGAATCGTTCGTTGAACGCTCGGTAAGTGAGTTTCGTAGTCGAATCGGACGCGCGGAAGTCATCTGCGGCTTGTCTGGCGGTGTCGACTCGTCAGTTGTGGCGGCTTTGTTGCACAAAGCAATAGGCGAGCAGTTACATTGCATCTTTGTCGACAACGGCTTGCTGCGTAAGGGTGAAAGGGATTCGGTCGCGGAAATATTCGGACACCATTTCGGTATGGAGCTTACGGTCGTGGACGCAGCCGATCGATTTCTTGAAGCTCTTGCGGGTATCAGCGATCCCGAGAGCAAACGCAAGACGATTGGCAAGGTTTTCATCCGCGTTTTCGAAGAACAGGCAGCCTGTTTTTCTCAAGCGCGTTTCCTGGCCCAGGGAACCCTGTATCCGGACGTGATCGAGTCACGTTCCGTGAGAGGTCCTTCGGCCACGATCAAAAGCCATCACAATGTCGGTGGTCTGCCCGAACACATGAAACTTGGGTTAATCGAACCTCTGCGTGAGCTGTTCAAGGACGAGGTCAGACGCGTTGGGAAGACCCTGGGCTTGCCGCCATCGCTGATCGGGCGGCAGCCATTTCCTGGGCCTGGCCTGGCTGTCAGGGTAATCGGAGAACTCAGCCAGGAGCGCCTGGATTCCCTGCGCGAGGCCGATGCCATCTTGCAGGATGAAATGATTTCGGCGGGAGTACTTGAGAAGACCTGGCAAACCTTCACGGTTTTACTGCCGGTACGCTCGGTCGGTGTGATGGGCGATGAACGTACATACGAAGAAACCGTTGTAATCAGGTCAGTTACAAGCATGGACGGAATGACGGCCGATTGGGCCAGATTGCCGCATGAGGTTTTAGCAGTGGTATCCAACCGAATTATCAATGAGGTCTCCGGTGTAAATCGTGTTTTGTACGATATCTCGAGCAAACCGCCTGCCACGATCGAGTGGGAGTAGTCGCTCATTTTCTTGAATTATCCCGGCCTGAAATCGTCTTTACCGGGTGTGTGTGAAGCGTGGTTTTCGGTCCTTTCCGGGCATGGCTTGACAATTTTTGAAAGTGCGTGATAGATAAGCGAAACACATCGAAAAAGCAGTGATCGAACAGGAGGATCTGATGAGGGAGAATTTTTACAGGTCTGGGCTTTTTTTAGTCGCTTTTCTGCTGTTATCGCAGATCGCGCTGGCTCAGGCGGCCGGCGAGGTGACCGAGGGTGAACTCAAGGTCGATCATGGTCAGGTCAACTGGAGCGATCATACCATTACTGCCACCGGAAGCGGAGCCCCCGATCTGAAGGCTCCCAACGTGGCAGTAGCCAGGCTGGGCGCCGAGAGAGTGGCCAAAATGGATGCCTTGAGAAATATCATGGAGGTGCTCAAGGGCGTACGCATCGATTCGGAGATCACGGTAGAGAGCGAGATGGTCACTAGCTCTAAGATGCGCTCCAAGATCCAGGGAGTCATTCGCAATTTCAAGGTCTTGAAAACAAAGTACTATTCTGATGGCGGAGTCGATTTGGTGGTACAGGTTTCTCTAGACGGCCAGCTTGCCGGCACCTTCGTAAAAGCGGGTGCAAAGGAAGCGGATTTGCCTGCACAGGGTCAAGCAAAGAATACTGGGATGATCATCGACGCGCGCGGACTAAAGGCGCTTCCTGCTCTCTCGCCGAAAATTCTGGATGAGGATGGCAAGGTCGTATACAGCGCCGAATACCTCAGCCAGGAAGCTCTTGAAAACTCCGGCGTGGTGGCATATTTCCGCGACATCAAGGCTGCCAAGAAGGACGATCGTGTGGCCCCGAATGCTTTGGTGATAAAGGCCTTGAAACTCGGGGAGGGAAGCAAGACCAACATCGTTCTATCGAACGCTGATGCCGCCAAGTTCAGGGATCCCGCGGCAAACTTGAAATACCTCGCCGCGGGCAAAGTCGTGCTGGTCATCGACTGAACGGCGGCTAAAGGAGAAAATAATGAAAACCCGCGCATGCATGCTTACGATATTTTGCTTGTTGATGGTTCTGCCGGGCACTCGGGCACAAGCCGGCGACGAGGTCGAGGTAAGTGGGCAGGCGGCCATCTTCGACGGCGACAAGGCCCAGGCGCGTGACAAAGCGATAGACGATGCCCTGCGCAAGGCGGTCGAGTCAGCTGTCGGGACAATGATCTCCTCGGAAACCATCACCGAAAACTACCAGTTACTCTCGGATCGGATCTACTCCCAGGCCGAAGGCTACGTTAAAAAGTATAAGATCACCGACGAGCGGGCCGAGGACAACGTCTACATCGTCAATATCAGCGCCCATGTCGCTACGGGTGCCATTTCCACTGACATCGACGGCCTCAAAAACGTTCTCAAGCGCAAAGAGATGCCACGAGTGATTATCATGGTGGCTGAGCAGAACGTCGGCTCGAACAAGCCGGTCTACTGGTGGGGCCCCGGCGGAGCCGTCGTCACTCAGGACATGCGTGTGGTCGAGAACACGATCATGAAGAAGATGCAGGCCAAGGGATTCACGTTCGTGGACACGGATGTACTGGAGGGTAAAAAGAAAATCGGCGTGCCGGTGGCTTACCTTTCCGACAAACAAGCCAGGCGTATCGCCAAGACCTCGGACGCCGAACTGATTATAGTCGGCAAAGCTGTCGCCCGAGACATAGGCAAGACCTGGGAGGGAACGCGTCTCAGGAGCGCCAACGCCGAGTTGGCGGTCAGGGCGATCAACTGTGACAATGGAGAGATAATCGCGGTGGCGACGGAAACGGCCACTGTGCCCAATATTTCGCCGACGACCGCCGGCAGCCAGGCGCTGAAGAGAGCAGCCGAGAAACTTTCCGATAAAATAACCGAGCTGATCGCCAAGAAATGGGTGGCCGAGACGAGCAGCGCTGCCAGTATCCGCATGACGGTCAAGGGAATCAAGAATAATCGCATGCTCAGCAATTTCATCAAGATTCTCTCCAACCAGGTTCGCTCGGTCAAGGAGGTTCACCAGAAGAGCCTGCGCTCTGGTACTGCTATCTTGCAAGTCATGCTAGCCGGTAAAACCAGGGACATGGCCACCGAACTTGAAGCCAAGGATTTTAAAGGAGAATTCAAGATCGAGGTCGAGTCCGTCAAGGCCAGTGCCATGACCGTGCGCCTGATTAAATAGTATGCACTTCGAGGAGAAACCAATGTCGAAGCGACGAACCCTTCAGGCGCTGTTTGCCCTGGCGATATGCACTGTCTTCGTTATCGGGGCCTCCCGGGCGCTTTCCGCGGGCAATCAAGCCGGCAAGATTACCTATATGAAGGGAAGCGTGACCGCATACCGGGCTGGAAGCTGGGTAAAACTCCACAAGAACAGCTCGATCTTCAAAGGTGACGTGATCAAGACAGGCAAGAAAAAATCGAGGGTGGAAATTGTCTTGAGCGATCAAAGTGTGATTCGCCTGAGCAAGCGCTCCAAGCTGGTAATCAGCCAAGCGCTTTTTTCAGGTGGCGGAAAGAATTTCTCCGCCAAGCTGATGCGCGGCCAGGCCTATGCTCTGGTTTCGAAATTGACCGGATCGGGTTCCAAGTTCGAGGTAAAGACCTCCAACGCAGTAGCCGGTGTGCGCGGCACCACTTTCAGGATTGATTCCAAGACCGACAAGAGCACTGTCGTTCGCGTGTATACCGGCGCCGTGGCGGTGTCGAACGCACCCATATACGCCAAGCCCGGCAAGGTCAAGGATGCCAGCGGAAAGTTCCAGATGCCCAGAAAAGGCGTCAAGCCGGGAGGTCCCGGGCGCGTCGAGGTCGCTGGACCACATGAGGTGACCAAGAAAGAGTGGGAGGAGTTCGTTGCCAAGGCCATGCAGGAGGTACGTGTGGCCGCCAACGGTAAGATCAGTGCGCCGGTGGCCTTCAACAGCGAACAGGACGCGGCAGACGAGTGGGTTGCCTGGAACAAGTCTCGTGATCAACAAAAGTAAGAGAAGCTCTCCGGAAGCCCACGCATGACCGAACAGAACCCGCGCCTGCCAAGCAGGACATTTCTATACACACTGCTAACTTTCGTCGTTGTCGGCATCGTCATATATGCCCTGCGGGGCGTGCTGGCGCCCGTTATGACGGCCTTCCTGCTGGCATACATTTTCGAGCCGTTGGTGGAGTTCCTTTCAAGACACAAAGTTCCGAGATCGGTTGCCGGCATTTTATGTCTTGTGTTGCTCGTGTTGATCCTGTCCGGCTTGTTCGCCTTGATCGTGCCTACCATCCATCAGGAACTCGCTGGACTGGCTGAAAGGTTTCCCGCCTACCTGGAAAGGATTCACCAGTCTTTCTTCCCGTGGTTGGAAAGGACTTTCGGCCTGCAGTTGCCCGATACCCTGGGTGAGATGTTGGATGCGGCCGCAAACAAGCTGAACGCATCCGCCGGCGAGTTGGCGGCTCCGGTGGCCAACCTGCTGCAAAACGTACTGTCCGGAGCCGTGTCGCTGATCGTGTCGCTGGTATACGTGATCATCATTCCCCTGTTTACATTCTACTTCCTGGCCGACTATCACAAGATCACCGGCTGGTTTGCAAACCTTGTCCCGGTGCCGCAGCGCCCACGGGTTCTCGAGATTGCGGGCGAGATCGACACCGTTCTTTCGGGCTTTCTGAGAGGGCAAGGTACAGTTTGCAGTATTTTGGCCGTAATTTACGCCATTGCTCTGAGCCTGGCCGGAGTTCCTGCCGGAGTTACGATCGGAGTACTTGCCGGGCTGTTCAATTTTGTGCCCTACCTTGGAACTGCAACCGGCCTGCTCTTGTCTTTTTTATTCCTGCTTCTGGAAGGCTCCGGCTGGGGTGCCTTCCTTTCGGTGGCGGCTATTTTCGTCGGTGTAAATATTATCGATGGCCTCTTTTTAACCCCACGTATACTGGGCAGGAAACTCGGTCTGGCACCGGTGGCAGTCATTTTGGCAATCATGGCCTTCGGGGAGGTGTTTGGGTTCGTGGGTGTCCTGATGGCCGTACCATTAACAGCGATCGGCAAGGTGCTTGGCACCCGGGCACTGAAAACCTATCATAGAAGCCGTGCATACCGCGGTCAGGAGCGGAACGGAGAGACGGAAGAAACGGAAGCAAAGCGCGATGAAGAAGATCAAGTTTGTCATTAGCGATCTGCACCTTGGAAACGGACGTTTCCTGCCCGACGGTTCCGTCAACCCGCTCGAGGACTTCGTCTACGACAACAAGTTCATTGAATTCATCGACTATTGCGGCGGCAGCGAAGATGCAGATGTCGAGTTGATAATTAACGGCGACTTTCTCAATATGATCCAGCTCATGCCCGAAGAACAAAAGGACGGCATCTTGACCGAACGCGCCTCGGTCAACAAGACCGAGGCGATCATCCGGGGTCATCGAGCAATGTTTGATGCCTTGAAGGAATTCAATGCGCATCCCCATCGCCGGATCGTCTTCACTCTTGGCAACCATGATCCCGGCTTGCTATGGATTGGCGTACAGGACACGATTCGTCGGGTGATCCAGGGAGAGATCTCCTTCATTAACGAAGCCTATCGTTTCGACGGCGTCCACGTCGAGCACGGCAACCAGCTAGAGCCAATCTTCCGCTTCGATAGAAAGCGTTACTTTCTGACCCGCGGCTACCCCGAGCCGGTTCTGAACCTTCCCTGGGGTGTCTTCTTCGTCAAGGACTTTCTGTACCGGGTCAAGAAATCCAGGCCCTATATAGATAAGGTCAAGCCCTACAACATGTATAGCCGTTGGGCCATCTTCAACGATTTCTGGTTCGGCCTGTTTCACGCCATACGTTACATCGTGTTCATCATCAAGACACGCTTCAGCAGCCTACCGTTGAAGCGTGCCGGCGCACTGAAAGGTCTTTCCGCCTTCATCGACGTGCACAGGTCGCCGACACTTGCCGAGGATGCCGGTAAGATTCTCGAGGAGGAAGACGCCAACATCATCATCCTGGGTCATACTCATATTCCAATTCACAAGATCTTTGGCCGTGAACGCGAGTACCTCAATCCGGGCTGTTGGAACGACGTGACAGCGCTCGATCTCAACTCGTTGGGACATACACGCAGGCTTATTTTCGTACGCATAGATTACAAGCATGACAAGCCGTTTGCCCGCCTGCTGGAGTGGCACGGCCAACACCACGTCTTCGAGGAAGTCCGCGCCTGACTTCGGTCAACAGCGTCAGAACGGAAAAATCGCTGCAACCGGCCGATGATCGGAAACCTTGTCGACGTAGTTGTAGTTGCCGATCTCCTGATCCAGGTGGACTACTTCGGTGACGCCGTTCGAATAGTCGCTAAGCATATCGGTGCTTACAAGGATGTGGTCTAAAAAAGAGCGCCAGGGGATGTACGAATACTCTCCCTGATCCGCGAGTTGCCGGGTGAGAAAACGATAGTGCTGCTCGTCGTCCAGGAAGACCTCGAACACATTGTCGGCGACCGGATCGGTGAGCAAGTCGTTGAAATCACCCAGCACGATAACCCGTGTGTTTTCACCGCCCGCTACCATGTCATCGATGTGTGTCTTGAGCTCTTCGCAAGCCAGCCTGCGGCGAGTCTCGTTCTCCAGGCCCGAGTCGGCCTTGAGGTGCAGGACAATGGCAATGAATGAGAGCTTTTCACCCTGAGGGCCGTCGATCTCGAACTGAGCCTGCAGGGGCGGGCGCGGAAATGCATTGGAATCTCCATCAAAGATCGACTCCTGGGTTCCAATATGAACCATTTCCGTGCGAAAAATGAATCCCGTTTTCTGGTATTCTCCAGAGCTGTATACATCAGGGGAGAGTACGCCCGAGTAGCCGTCCAACTCGTCAAGCAACAAGTTGAAGGAATCCACGTCGGCGATCTCCTCGACGGCCAGCATGTCGATGTCCATCCGGCTAACGAGATCGGCCACGCGCCCGGCAGTCATGGAATCAGTCGGGAAGTTGCGAATGTTCCAGGTGGCGATCTCGAAGGTCTGTTCAGAACCGATGCGCAGGGGGTTTTCGATTCCGTCGCCCGCGTCATGACCGTCCTCTTGGCCTCCGTCGCCGTCAACGTCACGACCGCTGCACGCGCTTGCAAAAATCGTGATCAGTCCAAGAATCACCAACGGCATTCTTCGCCAGGAGAACCGCATCATGGAAAGAATACTAGCACCAGATGCACAATAATGACAGCCGGACATCGGTTATGTTAGCATTTTCTCGATCACCAGAGGAGGTTAGGCTGATGAAAAAAGTACGGTTCACTGGTATCGCGGCTATGGTAATCGCTTGCTTCTACCTGCCGCCCGCCGATCTGTCGGCACAGCAAATGTCGGCGGGATTTCAAGAGTATGTCGTCCTGGGGCGCGAGAGCCAGGTCTTCGACTTTCTATACAACGACTCGGAAAATCCAGACAACAACTGTAACGGGCTCGACACGGTGTCCAGCATGGTCTCGGTGGTGACTCTGACTGCCACCCTGGACAACCAGGCGGTCTACTACGACCACTGGGAAGACGGCTACGAGCCGAACATTCTCAGCCCGGTACAGAGCAGCACCGAAGTGTACCTGCTTTCCAAGGGCCAGGTGCTCTCGCTCAGGAGCGACGGCTCCGGCGGCGGTATCAACGCCGTCGTCCCGGTGCAGCCGCGCGACCCCAATGACATACGTTACGACGGCGGAGACCGGGTCATCAGCCTGGGCGGGCCGGTGGACATTGCCCACAACATGTGGCCCGAGGGGCTCGCTCAAATCGGGGGGGCCTGGGAGATGTACGCTCGTCAGGCCCTGGCCGGCTTCCTGACTTACCGTATTCCGGTAGGGGTCGACTCCTACGGTGCCCATGGGGGCGACAACGGCTCGTTTGCTCCTTTCCAGTATGTCGAACTTCAGGTCACGGCCTACGATGACGGCACTTGGGTGATCATCGACAACGGCACAAACCAGGTGGGCATCGAACTGTCCCGGGGAGAAACCTACTTCAGCGGCTTCACCAACCCGCGGAATCCGCCCAATCCGCCCGAACCGGCAACATCCCAGGGCCCGGGTTACGTGGACGAAACCACTGCACCCTCCATAGTAATAAAGGAGAACACGCTGGTCAGCGCCACAAAAGACGTCCAGGTGGGTATTCTGACCGGCTCTGACGACTGTTACCAGACTCGATTCTTCAATGCCATCCCGCTGAAGGCCTACGGCCGGGACTACGTCGTGCCGCTCCGCGGGCCGGTTTCAAACAACCGGGAAGCGAACATCTACTTGTTCAATCCCAGGGCTACTGCCGTCAACGTCAGCGTCTTCGACCAGGTAAACAACTGGAACTTCGCTATTCCGGGCGCGTCGGCGACCTCGTGGATAGACGAGACCGGCGGGCCGCTCAGGGCCGGATCCGGCGCGCGCATAGTGGCCGACGATTTGATCTGGGGCATTGTGGCCTATGACTACACGCGCGCAAACCGCGACTGGGGATTTTCGCTAGTGCCCAGCCGTTACCTCAAGGAAGACTACTACATTTCATGGTCTCCGACGAACTCGCTATACGATCCCGCCCAGGCCGGTTCGCCGATCTGGGTAACCCCGACACGTGACGGCACCACGGTACAGGTTGACTTTGACGGAGACGGAACTTTCGACGACGCGTCCACCGACTGCGACATCGCCACCGAACCAGGTCCATACACGCTCAATGTCGGCGAGGTTCTCAGGATCTACGACCCAACCGACGGCGACAACGCCGGGACACACCTCGTGGCCGACGGCCCGGTGGCGCTGGCCTACGGACAGGATGGCGACTGCTCGTCAAACGGCAACCCGTATCTCGACCTGGGTTACACTATCCTGCCGCTGACCCAGGATTTCCTCGATCCGATCCTCTCGGTCAGTGGTGTCCCATCTACGACAAGCGTGCCCATCTCCGGCGGAAGCGTCGACGTCACGATCACCATTGCGGCCGGCAACTACGACGCCATTTCGAGCGTCGGCGCCTGGCTGCGGATGCTCGACAGCGTGGCCTACGCTCCCGGCAGCGCCTGGGTCACGCTGCCCGGATCTCCGGCTGTGCAGACGGATCCGCAAATCTCATCGTCGGGCGGATTTACAACGCTGCTTTGGGACATGAACGCCGATCTCGACCATGGTGAGCAAATTGTCATTACACTTACGCTCGACTGGCAGGCAAGCGATCCCGACGGGAGCTATCCCTTCGACGTCTACGCCCAGGGTAGCTACATCGGCCAGACGATCGATCCGCGCGACGCTTTCACTGTCAACAAGACCTTTCTCGATGTCTCCAAGCAGGTTGATTTGGCCACGGCGACAGCCGGCGATACCCTGACCTACACTATCACGGTGCAAAACACGTCGAGCAACCCCGGAGACGTGGTCCAGGGCGTTGTCTTGAACGACCCTCTGCACGAAGGTCTGTATTTCGTATCGGCCGACAACGGCGGGAGCTACTCGGTCGCAACGCGCAGCGTCAGCTGGAACCTGGGCGATATTGCAGCCGGGACGTCCATGACCGTACATTGCCAGGCCCAGGTGACTACACTGCCGGAAGGCACGTCGATCGAGGACGTAGCTATTGCGTATTCGAGCAACCTCCCGCAGGTTGATTCCAACACAGTTGTGACACAAGTCAGCTATCCACTCTTGCAGCTGACAAAGAGCGCAAATCCTGTTGGTGTCCTGCAGGATGAACTTATCACCTACACGCTGAACATCGAGAACCAGAGCCTGATAGACGCGACCAATGCTCTGGTAACTGATCTTATTCCGGGCAACACGACCTACGATCCCGGCAGCATGACCATGGACACTGGCACTGGACCGCAACCCGAGACCGATGGACTGGACGCCGATTTCTGCGACTTCAACGTGACCACTGCCGGCGGTGTGTCGGCCCTTCTTCCGTTACTTCCCGCCGGCGCCAGTTACCTGATGACCTTCAAGGTCAGGGTCGATGCCGGCACGCCACTTGGCACGACTATTACCAATCTGGCCAGAATCCAGAGCGACACCACCTTGCAAAGGGATTCCAATCTTGTCCTTGTCGACGTGGGCAATGACGATCCCGATGGGGACGGACTGACTAACTCACAGGAAGCAGCCCTGGGCACCGATCCCAACGATGCCGACACTGACGACGATGGCATTGACGACTACCAGGAAACCGTGGCCGGTGCAGACGGGTTTATCACCGATCCGCTCAATCCGGACAGCGACGCGGACGGCATCTGGGACGGCATCGAGGACGGACTCGTCTCCGGCGTGCCCGATCCCGACGGCGCCGGACCGCTCGAGGGCACAGATCCGGCCGTTTTCGTACCCGATGCCGATCCATTGACGACGACCGATCCGTCCAGCACCGACTCGGACAGCGACGGGCTGCCTGACTCGATCGAGGATGTCAACGGCAACGGGGCCCAGGATGCCGGAGAAACCGATGCATCCAACCCAGACAGCGACGGAGACTCCCTGGCGGACGGCGTCGAGGACGCCAATGCCAACGGCAGCGTCGACCTTGGCGAGACGGATCCTCTGAATCCCGACACTGACGGAGACTTGTTCAACGATGGCACCGACATCTGCCCACTGGACTTCAATCCACTGCAAGACCTGAACGTCGATCCGGACAACTGCGGAAGCTGCGGCAATGCCTGCGATGATACAAGGTCATGCACGTCTGATACCTGTTCGGCAGGTTTTTGCGTATTTACACCGGACAATGTTGCCTGCGACAACGGCCTGTTCTGCGACGGCGCAGACATCTGCGATCCGTCCGATCCCGGCTCCAACCCGGTCACTGGCTGTGTGTCATCCGGCGACCCGTGTGCGACAGGCACAGAATGCAACAACTCGTGCAACGAGGCGGCCGACAACTGCAACGTATCGGCCGGCACGGCCTGTACAGATGACGGCAACGTGTGCACGGACGATCAGTGCGACGGGTCGGGGGCCTGCGCCCACCCGGCCAACACTGCAGCCTGCGACGACGGCTTGTATTGCAACGGAGCGGACACCTGCTCGGGAGGCGCTTGCGACCAGCATGCAGGCGATCCTTGCCTGGGCGGCGCCGAGTGCGCCAATGTCTGCGACGATACGGCCGACAGCTGCAACGTCACGGCCGGCACGGCCTGTACCGACGACGGCAACGTGTGCACGGACGATCAGTGCGACGGGTCGGGGGCCTGCGCCCACCCGGCCAACACTGCAGCCTGCGACGACGGCTTGTATTGCAACGGAGCGGACACCTGCTCGGGAGGCGCTTGCGACCAGCATGTTGGCGATCCTTGCCTGGGAGGCCCTGAGTGCAACAACGTATGCAACGAGGCGGTCGACAACTGCATTTCTGCTGCCGGCACGGCCTGCGGAGATTCTTCAGACACGGCTTGCAGCAACCCCGACAGTTGCCTGGGCGGCGTCTGCCAAACTAATGATGAACCTTCTGGTATAAGCTGCGACGATGGTTTCTTCTGTACCGGGATCGATAGTTGCGACGGTGTTGGCGCCTGTTTGTCCGAGGGAGATCCTTGCGTCTCCTCGGGCATGCTTTGTGACGAGAGTGCTGGCGAGTGCGTCACATGTATCGCTGACGCTGATTGTGATGACAGCCTCTACTGCAACGGGGCGGAAACATGCGCCGGTGGAATTTGCATAGACGGCGCAGACCCTTGCCCGGGCGGAATATGCGAAGAAGCATCAGGGAACTGCGTTGCCTGCACCGATGACACCGATTGTGATGACGGTCTTTATTGTAACGGCCTGGAAACCTGCAGCGGCGGAACATGTGCTCTTAGCGCCTACCCGTGCCCCGGAGAAGTGTGCAACGAGGCCCGCGATGAGTGCATGCTCTGTACGCAGGATAGCGACTGTGACGACGGCCTGTTCTGTAACGGGCAAGAGATGTGCGTCGTCGGAGTCTGCCTGGAGGGTGTCCCGGCGTGTCCCGGGGCGGTCTGCAATGAATCCGGCGACAGCTGCAGCGGTTGCACACAGGATGCCGATTGTAACGACGGCCTGTTCTGCAACGGGCAAGAAAGCTGCGATGCCGGAACATGTCTGGCAGGAACCGATCCGTGTCCCGGCCAGGCATGTAACGAGGGCAATTCTTCTTGCAGCGCGTGCGCCCAGAACGCCGACTGCGACGACGGATTATTCTGCGACGGACAGGAGACTTGCACGGACGGTGAGTGTATCCGAGGCATAGCCTCCTGTCCCGCCCAGGTGTGCGACGAAGACGGTGACAGCTGCACGAATTGCACGATGGACGCCGACTGTGACGATGGCCTCTTCTGCAACGGGCCAGAGAGTTGTTCCGCGGGCACATGTTATCCCGGCCTGGATCCTTGCCCGGCCCAGGTTTGCGACGATGTTCTGGACACATGTATGAGCTGTACTCTGGATAGCGATTGTGATGACGGTCGTTTCTGTAATGGCCAAGAGAGCTGCCTCGGCGGAACATGCCATTTCGGCCTGGATCCCTGTCCGGGAGCGCCTTGCGACGAGTCCGGCGATATTTGCGCAGGCTGCGTTGAGAACGCCGATTGCGACGACGGATTCTTCTGCAACGGAACCGAGACATGTGTCGGAGGGCTTTGCATGCTGGGTTACGAACCCTGCCCGGGGCAGGTTTGTAACGAGGCCAGGGACGAATGCATGATCTGCGTTCTGGACTCCGACTGTGACGACGGCCTTTTCTGCAATGGTCACGAGTTCTGTGCTGCGGGCCTTTGCCTGAAGGGTGGGCCGGCTTGTCCGGGCGCTCAGTGCGACGAGCAGGCCGATGCTTGTTCGGCCTGCGTCCAGGATACGGACTGCGACGACGGCATATTTTGTAACGGAATCGAAACCTGTGACGGCGGAAATTGCCTTTCGGGTTCAGATCCGTGTCCCTCAGAAGCATGCGACGAGATCTCGGCATCCTGCGGAACTTGCGCACAGGATAGCGACTGCGACGACGGCGAGTTTTGCAACGGAGCAGAGCATTGCCTGGAGGGCGCCTGTCGGGCCGGTGCCGATCCTTGTCCCGAAAAGGTATGTGACGAGAGCACGGGTACTTGTGTTGATTGCGCGCAGGATAGCGAATGCAACGACGGTGCCTTCTGTAACGGCGAGGAGTCCTGTCAGGCCGGCTCCTGCAGGCCCGAAGAAGATCCTTGTCCCGGCCAGGTTTGCGACGAACCCGGAAGACAGTGCCTGTCCTGCGTCAGCGATAGTGACTGTGACGATGGGCGCTACTGCAACGGTATAGAGGCTTGTCTTTTTGACACTTGTCACGTCGGCGAAGATCCCTGCCCGGGAAGGCCCTGTTCAGAGAGCAACGATATTTGCGAGGGATGCCTGGACGATAGTGACTGCGACAACGGCCTCTTCTGTGACGGTGCAGAGGTTTGCCAGGCCGGCCAGTGCCTGTCCGGTGGCGATCCATGTCCAGATCAGTACTGCGACGAGGACTCGAACGCTTGCGTATCCTGTAGAATGGACGCCGACTGTGACGACGGCCTCTATTGCACCGGCTTGGAAACTTGTGACGCCGGCGCCTGCCAGGCGGGAATGCCTGTTTGCCCCGATCAAGAATGTGATGAGGATAACGATATCTGCTTGTCGTGCATGGTCGATACTGACTGCGACGACGGCTTGTATTGCAACGGTGCGGAAAGCTGCGTCGCAGGAGAATGCCTGGCAGGAACACTTCCTTGTCCGGCTGAGGATTGCGACGAAGACGAAGGTGTTTGCAATACCGCATGCCCGGATGCCGACGGTGACGGGCTGTGCAACGACGTTGATCCTTGTCCCTACGATCCCGAAGATGTGTGCAAGATTTGGAATGACTCCGACATTCGCGGCGGCGGGTGCGCCTGTGGAACCAGCGGTCGAGCCGATACGGGACAGCTTCTGTGTTTGCTACTGCTTTTGGGTTTGATCGTCTCCATACGAAGGATTCTGCACCTATGAGAGACGGTTTTCAATATTGATTGCCAGAAAGAGGCCAATCGCGATATCCTATTACATATGAGATACTCACTCACGGGTAATGTGAGAAGTCATGCAGTATATCTTGCGATCGTCGTCATGGCCTGGGCCTTGCTTTCATGCTTTTCTCGTCAGGCGCAGGCGGACTTCAAGCTGCCTATCACTAACCCGGTCACCAAGATAATTTCCGTACCCTCCAGCATCGACCCGGCTGTTTTGAAGCGATTTATAGGACTGAAGAATTTAGTAGTAGAGCTTCGTATGACGCATGGTAATTTGATTCCCGGTAGACTCATGCAACTACTTACAGACAAGTTTAGCAATGTTCCCAAGAGATTGATCCTCTTCCATGAAATAATGCCGAATCACTCAACCCAACTGCACAGGCTCGCCAATCTTGAAGTGCAATACGAAGTCGACGCAAAGGGCCTGCGCCCGGAGACCGAAAACCAGCTATACTCGCTCGGTCCTGTGCATAAGATACTAATGTTGAACGAGAATTTCGACAGCGAGACGGTGGCGCGGGCAAGTCGCATGAAATTCGCAACAATCGGTGCCAGGATTCGGAAAGGCTTTATCAGCAAAGAGCAGATCGACTTGCTGTGCAGGGAGCACAGAAAATCCAAGTTGATCATCCTGCCTGCGAATACTAAACCAGAACAAGTTCTTTCTCTTACGGTCATAAGTCCGTTGCAACTCGAAATATATCTGAATAACAACAAGTTGGAAAACAACTTACTGCAACAACTTACCGAATTGCGGGGAATAATAGTTACGCTGGTCGTAGACGGCACTCTCACTCTTGAAGACGTGAAGAAATTCGCGTCGCTAGAAAGATTCAAAATAAAGCTACAGCTTGATGAGCAGGGAAGTATGATCCCCGGCCTGATCCAGTTGCTCGGCAGAATCGCGCCGCCATGAAATACTTCAGCGCTAATAACCCCAAGAATACCTTGACAATGTGGCCATTCGCTGCTAGGCAAGAGCGTCTCGGAAGCGGAGGAAATATATCTTCGCTTACCGGGAAGATGAAGGCGCGTAGCTCAGGGGGAGAGCGCTACCTTGACACGGTAGAGGTCGGCGGTTCGAAACCGCCCGCGCCTATTGAATAGGTATAGTATTCGTGGCGCTATTATGCGCCCGTGGACGGGAGTGTTGTAACAGAATGTCTTCAGAAGGTTCCTTGACCATATCCCTTCCCGACGGAAACACGCTGGACGTTAAGAAGGGAACAAAATTGCTTGAACTAGCCGCTTCCATAGGGCCGGGACTTGCAAGGGATGCCGTGGCGGCGACAGTCGATGGCCGCCCGATAGACCTGCGCCAGCCTATTTCAAGTGATTCTCGAGTTGTGTTTATCACACCAAAGTCTCCCGAGAGCACAGACATCATCCGCCACTCGACCGCCCACGTCATGGCCGGTGCCGTGAAGGACCTTTTTCCGAGAGTTAAAGTCACTATTGGTCCCGCCGTCGATGATGGTGTCAACGGGTTCTACTACGATTTCGACAATGATCGTGGCTTCACCGACGAAGATCTCGAAAAAATCTCCGCGCGCATGAACGAGGTGATCTCGCAAGATATTCCCTTTGAGCGCGTCGAGGTCAGTCGCGAAGAGGCGCGAGCACTGTTTGACAAAATGGGAGAGAGCTACAAGCTTGAATTGCTGGACGCAATACCCGAGGGTGAAAAAGTATCCCTTTACAAGCATGGTAATTTTACCGACCTGTGCCGCGGCCCGCACTTGCCATCGACTGGCCGTATCGTGGCCTTCAAGTTGATGAGTGTGGCGGGTGCTTACTGGAGAGGTGACTCGCGCAACAAGATGCTGGCTCGTATCTACGGAACCGCCTTCTTCTCCAAGAAAGATCTGAAGCAGCATCTTGAGAACGTCGAGGAGGCGCGTCGGCGCGACCATCGGCTGTTGGGGAAGAAACTCGACCTTTTCAGTTTTTCTCAATCGGTTGGCGGAGGGTTGGTCCTGTGGCACCCGAAGGGCGCTCGGATGCGCTCGATCATTGAGGAATTCTGGCGCCGATCTCATTTCGACTACGGATACGAGATCGTTTACACCCCGCATATCGGCAAGGCCGAGTTGTGGCAGACCAGCGGGCACCTCGATTTCTACAAAGAAAACATGTACGCCCCAATGGAGATCGAAGGAAACCCGTTCTATGTCAAACCGATGAACTGCCCGTTTCACATCGAGATATATCGCAATCAGCTAAAGAGTTACCGCGATCTTCCGCTGCGATTCGCCGAATTGGGCACCGTCTATCGTTACGAGGCTTCGGGGGTGCTGCACGGTCTTCTGCGAGTGCGTGGGTTTACCCAGGACGACGCTCATATCTTTTGCACCGCAGAACAGCTCGATTCGGAAATTCGACGTTGCCTGGAGCACACTTTTTACCTTTTACGTGCCTTCGGGTTCGAAAGCTATGATATCTACCTGAGCACGCGACCGGAGAAGTTCGTTGGGACGGAAGCTGACTGGGAGAAGGCCACCGATGCTCTGAGAAAGGCTCTCGAGAAGCAGGGTCTGGCTTTCCAGATCGATCCTGGTGAAGGCGTTTTCTACGGTCCGAAGATCGACATCAAGATACGTGATTCGCTCGGAAGAACATGGCAGTGTACGACTGTTCAGGTTGATTTCAACAATCCCGAGCGCTTCAACGTCGAGTATGTCGACAGCAACGGACAACGAGTGAAACCATTCATGATCCACCGTGCATTGCTCGGTTCCATGGAACGCTTCTTCGGGGTTCTAATCGAGCATTACGCGGGTGCTTTCCCGACTTGGCTTGCGCCTATGCAGGCCGTCATCCTGCCGGTAACGAGCGACTGCAACGAATTCGCCCAGGAGGTGAGATCCACGCTTGTTTCTCACGATCTGCGCGTAGCAGTCGACGATCGTAATGAGAAGCTGGGTTTCAAGATTCGCGAAGCTCAGCTTGAAAAGATTCCATTCATGCTCGTAGTGGGCAAACGCGAGATGGAAAAACGAGGAGTTGCCCCGAGGACCAGAGCCGGCGAGGATCTTGGCTTTATGCCTTTGGCAGAAACCGTAGATATGATGCTCGCAGAGGCTGCCTGGCCAGAGCGTGCAAACGTAAAGGAGGTGTAGCATCGGTCTCGATAAAAGAGTCAGAGGACGACCTGACACCACGAGAATCAACAAGAGAATAGTGGCCAGGGAGGTCAGAGTAATCAGCGACGAGGGAGAGCAACTGGGAATCATGGCGACCGGGGATGCCCTGGAAATCGCCGAAGAGAAGGGGCTCGACCTGGTTGAAGTGTCGCCGGATTCCCGTCCACCCGTTTGCCGTATCTTGGACTATGGTAAATACAAGTACACGCAAAAGAAAAAGCAGCAAAATGCCAAGAAACGGGCGGTCAACCAGTCACTCAAGGAAGTCAAGTTACGGCCCAAGACTGAGGAACATGACTACCAGTTCAAGCTGAAACATGTTATTCGTTTCCTCCAGGAGGGCAACAAGGCTAAGGTGACAATTCGGTTTCGGGGACGCGAAATGGCTCACCGGGACATTGGAATCGAGATGTTGCGCAGGATAATCAAGGATGTCGGAGGACTGGCCACGGTGGCCACGGAACCGACTATGGAAGGACGTCTATTGCACATGGTTCTCACGCCGTCTCCGAAAGCACTCGTTGAAATGCGCGCACGTGCCGAGAAGCGCAAACTGACGAAGCAGGACGATCGGGACGGCGATACTAAAGAAGCTCAGCAGTAGCATGATTGGAGGAGTCGATGCCTAAAATGAAGACAAACCGTGGAGCGGCCAAACGCTTCAAGGTGACCAAGAGTGGAAAGGTCAAGGTCAAGCAGAGCTACTTGCGACACATCTTGACCACCAAGAGCAAGAAACGCAAACGCAAGCTGAGAAAAGCTTCATTTGTGTCCGGTGCCGACCTGAAGCAGGTGCGCCGCTTGCTTCCTTACACCAAGATCAGCAGTAATGCGAGGTGATCCATGCCCCGGGCAACCAATGCGCCGGCCAGAAGAAGTCGGCGAAAAAAAGTACTGAAACGGGCTTCCGGCTTTCAGGGTATGCAAAAAAGCTCTTACCGCGTTGCCGTTCACAAAGTGGCGCGCGCGCAAGCCTATGCTTATCATGGAAGGAAGCTCAAGAAACGCGACTATCGGGCGCTCTGGAACGTGCGCATTAATGCGGCTGCGCGTATGTGTGGTACGACATATAGTCGCTTGATTCACGATCTGGATGCCAGCAACATAGAGCTGGATCGCAAGGTATTGGCAGACATTGCGCTGCATGACCCCGCGGGTTTCGAGAAGGTCGTGCGGGCAGCCACGGGGCAAGAACCCGCTGGTAACGCAAACTAGAGCACATATAGGGTTTCCAGGCCGCGATGAGTAATGAAGATAACGACATCTTGCCCGACAAGATTTATTTCAAGATCGGCGAGGTGAGCGAGATCGTTGGCGTCGAGCCATACGTGCTACGCTACTGGGAAAGCGAGTTTCCGGCACTCAAGCCGACCAAGTCTCGCTCTCAGCAGCGCATGTATCGCAAGCGGGATGTGGAACTGCTTCTGAAGATCAAAAAGCTGCTTTATGAAGACATGTATACTATCGCCGGAGCCAAGAAGCAGCTCTCACGCAGTGGAGATAAAAGCGCCTCACCACAGATGAGCCTATCCTTGCCCAAGACCAACAACAGCGGACTGTTGAAAAAAATAGAAAAAGAACTCAAGGATCTGTCCAAGCTGATCGATGAGCCCACCTGAGACTTTCCGGCTGTACGTCTCTTGACAGGTTGTGGTCATGATGCTACAAGTCCGAGTCTCCGCAAAGGACAGCGGAGTGTGACGGGGCGTAGCGCAGCCTGGTAGCGCACTTGCTTGGGGTGCAAGTGGTCGCTGGTTCAAATCCAGTCGCCCCGATTCGAGAGGACGGTACCTTTTACCGTTCTCTCTTTTTTGTGCAAAACTCTATACGGTTGACAACAGAACTCACTCTCTGTACCTTGCTGCGCATGCCAGCCATTCTTCTCACGAACGACGACGGAATACAGGCACCGGGACTTGCGGCTTTAGAGAAACACATCGAAGATCTCGGCGATCTGTGGGTAGTGGCGCCCGACAGTGAGCGCAGCGCTTGCAGTCGCTCGGTTACCTTGAACCGTCCGCTGCGGGTCAACCAGTTGGGACATCAGCGGTTCGCGGTTGATGGAACTCCGGCCGATTGCGTGCTATTGGCCTTTCGTAGCCTGATGCCGGAACCTCCTGACGTGGTCATTTCCGGAATTAATAACGGCCTGAACGTTGGCGAGGATCTCGACTATTCCGGTACCGTCGGCGGCGCAGCGGAAGGCGCCCTGCAAGGCGCGCGCATCTCGTTGGCGGTCAGTGTTGAGGCGTGGAGCAAACCTGAGAGACTGAAAGACGCAGCCAGCTTTTCCAGGCTGCTGATCGAAAAGCTGAGAGTCGTTCAGATTCCTGCGGACTGCTATTTGAACGTCAACTTCCCGGCGGTTCCGACGCGGCGCATCCGCTGGACCCGTCAGGGCAATCATCTCGAAAAGGGTGCCGTCGTGGTTGCAGATGACCCTCGCGGCAAGCGCTACTACTGGATCGCCGAGCGTCCAGACGAGATTGACCCGCCCGAAGAAACTGATCGCGGTGCTCTGCGCCGTGGCTACATTTCGCTTTCCCTGCTGACGCTCGATCGCAATTGGCATGGAGAATGGGATCCGCCACACTTGTGGGATGACGGATACACAGAGGAAACTTTGTGAAGCTCGACCAGCAGCGCATGCAGATGGTTGCGCGTCAGATCGAGGCTCGTGGGGTACGCGATCCTCGCGTTCTGGCTGCCATGCGTAAGGTTCCGAGGGACTTATTCGTGCCACAAGACAGTTTGGCCGCCGCCTATGAAGATCGACCATTGCCCATCGGTCACGGACAGACAATCTCACAGCCATACATGGTCGCCACGATGACCGAAGCGCTGAAACTTGTGGGTAATGAACGGGTGCTGGAAATTGGCACGGGCTCGGGTTACCAAACGGCGATCCTGGCCGAACTGGCACATGAGGTAGTCAGTATCGAACGTATCGGTTTGCTGGCCGAAGAAGCCTCACTCCGTCTTGCCAAACTCGGTTTTGACAACGTTCGTGTTCAAACGGCAGATGGCAGCCTGGGTTGGCCGGAGTATGCTCCCTATGGAGGCATCATTGTAACCGCGGGAGCTCCTCGAGCTCCACAGGCTTTGCTCGACCAACTGGCATCCGGAGCCAGATTGGTCATTCCCGTGGGGGACCGTCAGACGCAGATACTGATGACTCATCTCAGGATTGGCCCCGGCGAGTATGACATTACTCGTGAAACCGCCTGTCGCTTCGTCGATCTTATCGGCGAGCAAGGCTGGTAAAGACAGGAGATAAAACCTTGTCCCGCGTATTGGTCTTCATCTCGAGTCATTTCATAACCTTAATTAAGGGCGTACTTGTGGGAATCGCCAACATCATTCCGGGAGTCAGCGGCGGCACCTTTGCGCTGATTCTTGGAATCTACGAAAGGCTACTTGGTTCGATCGGCTCATACGGTTTCGACACAGTTCGTGTTTTTTTCGCTTGGCTTGCACACCCAGGATCCCGAGAGCGGCGGGAAGGATTGTACAAAGAATTTCGGCGTACCGACAGTGCCTGGCTGCTCGTGCTCCTGGCCGGAACCGGATGCGCGATCCTGGCATCTTCGCATTTGATCGTTTTTTTGCTGGATGAGCATCTGGCCCCCACGCTTGCGTTTTTCATCGGCCTGATCATCCCCTCGATCCTCGTGCCTTACGGTCTTCTCGGGCGTAAGAGCATCCGGGAGGCTGTTTCTTGCCTGATCGCGGCCGCTGCGCTGATTGGGCTTACCTTGCTTTTCGATACCTCGGGGGGATCGAGTGGTGGCCTTGTATTCTTGTTCGTCTCAGGAGTCGTGGCCATTTCGGCGATGATTTTACCGGGGGTTTCCGGATCGTTCATCTTGATGGTGCTCGGCGAGTATCGCAGCGTCCTGGATGCAATAAACAACATGGACTGGTTGCGCCTGGCCGTGTTCGCGGCCGGGTGTATTCTGGGCATTTTAGCCTTTGTCAGACTCTTGAACTATCTGCTCAAGCGCTATCACGACGTTACCATGGCTTTCTTGATCGGTCTGATCCTCGGCTCGTTATGGGTCTTGTGGCCGTTCAAGGAAGTCCTGCCGGGGGCCAAGATAGTCACCGGAACAAACATACTGCCTGTCTCTCTGGATGCAGGTGTCCTCTGGTCTGCCGGAACCTTCGCTTTCGGGCTTTTGTGTTCGGCCGGCTTGTACCGGCTTGGCAAGACAGAAGAAACGGCAGTATCTACAGGCGGCCGGGGCTCATGAAGCGTCTCAAGATAAACTTTTTTCTCGCACTTGTCTTTCTGGCAAGCGCCTGCGGCGGGCTCTCGACCCGTGATGTGCTGACTCCTGTGCCGGACGCCGAGGCCGTGGGTGTCTTTCATGTAGTGCGCCCGGGCGAAACCCTGACCTCGATCTGCCGAGACTACGGCTCAAGACCGCAGGAGGTGGCCGAGTTGAACGGAATCGAGGATCCAGGCCTGATTCGTCCGGGACAGAAGATATTCATTCCCGATGTGAAGGGGCCGCTTGGCAAGAAAACGGATGGCGGCGTTGCGGGCGCGTCGGCGAGCGTCAAGAAGTTTCCAGGACAGTTTGTCTGGCCGGTCGAGGGTACGCTCACCTCAAAGTTCGGCATCCGCCATGGGCGGCGCCACGACGGTATTGACATCGGCGCCGCCGAGAATACTCCGGTACATGCCGCGGCGGCCGGCAAGGTGCTTTACGCCGGTGACCAGCAGCGCGGCTATGGAAACCTGGTGATCATCCGTCACGCAGGCGACATGATCACCGTCTACGCGCACAATAAGGTCATTTTAGTTTCTGAAGGTGAACAGGTGAAGCAGGGGCAGATCATTTCGCGTGTCGGACACACCGGCAGGGCAAGCGGACCCCATCTTCATTTCGAAATTCGCAAGCGAACCAAACCGCGTAATCCGCTATTCTTTCTGCCACGGAAACCCTGAAGGCGAAGATCATCGGAGGTATCATGAAAGAACTTACAGAATTCATTCGCGACGTTCCAGATTTTCCAAAGGAGGGAATTGTATTCAAGGATATCACGCCGCTGTTGCGCGATATCGGGGCTTACAGGCGGGCAATGCAGAAGCTTGAAGAGCTCGCGCAACCTTTGAATGCCGATCTGATCCTGGCTATCGAGAGTCGCGGGTTCTTGTTCGGCGGTGCGCTGGCGCTAAACATGGGTAAGGGCATGATTGTGGCCCGCAAGCCCGGTAAGCTTCCTTATCACACCGACAGCGTTTCGTACGATCTGGAATATGGCTCGAACACTCTGGAGTTGCACACGGACGCGGTGCAACGTGGCCAGCGCGTGCTGATAGTAGACGATCTTTTGGCCACCGGGGGCACTGCCGCTGCTTGCGGGGAACTGGTTCGCCGCCAAGGCGGAGAGGTGGCTGGCTATGCTTTTGTAGTTGAGTTAGCTTTTCTCGACGGGCGCAAAAAGCTCATTCCTGACCCTGTTGCAAGCATACTGGTTTATTGACACAAGCGCTGGTCATTCATCCTTGCGTTTGTCCTCCTCCTTCTGCAGATCCTCGGCTGCCTCGTCGGCTCGTTTGCGTACTGCTTCATCGCCGGCCTTTGGAGCCGAAACCGGCTTGGGGCTTGCCGGAAGTGCTCTTTCGCGTTCAAGCTGATTGATGCGCTTTTCTAGCTTGTCGATCTTATCGTTCTGGGTGTCATCCTCGACTCCGAAAACAAAACCAAACCCCAGGCCGAAAGTGAACCAAGCGAGCTTGAGGCTCTCGCGGCACTTGTCCTCGAAACCGACGAAATAGTTCATGTAGCCGGCTTCGGGACGTATAAACCAGCGCTTGGTTCCGAATTCGAAGCCCAGGTTGGCACCGGCACCGAAGGCGTGAATGTCGTCCGTGCCCGCGTTATCGCCGTACAATTCGAGGTGCCAGCCGGATATTCTGCCGTGGCCGCTGAGATACAGCTTGACGTAATCGCCCAGCTTGAAGTTGATGATCAGCGGCAGGTCCAGGGCATATTCGCCGAAAACGATGAAAGGCCGTGAGTAGCTCAACCCAGGCGCGATGGCCAGGCTGAAAATGTCGCTGTTCACCAGGCGGATCTTGATGTCCCCCTGGACGCCCAGGAAAAACAGCCTGAAACCGACGTCCAGGTTTTCAGCGAGCCCGAAGCGCATGAACAGGTCGGGAAAAGGATTTGGCAAAGTGCCATGCAGGGTATCTGAGACCTTGGTCGTATTGCCGTCGTTGTCGGTGTACTCGATCTGGTCGGCCCGGCTCACGCTCCAGCCGGCACCGAACTCCACGCCTCCCTTGGGCACGGTGTCTGCCGTCTGCCATGACATGGACGAGAAACATCCGCCCATCAATGACGAAAATAGCAGGCACGACACCACCAGTACCGCGGAAAATCCGGTTTTTTTCATGATTCCTCCCAGATTCATCATTCTGGATGATTGACAGCGAAACTATCCAAATTATTCAACAGTTGCAAATATTTCTGAGACTTGGAATCAGGCTCGATTTTGTTTTTCGGTTTTTTCCAGGCCGCGGTGTCGAAATAGACGGAGGTCACCGCGTCGTGCTTGACTACAACCGCCAGATTGTGAGAATCGATTGGAAAAACACGCGGCGCGAGGAGGTCATACAAGGTCCGGGTCGCGGGGAAAGGAAACTACACTATCCAGATCGAAGATCTTTACGATCGCTACGCCCACTTGATCTTTCGGCGTTGCACTGTCTTGCTCGGCAACCAGGCGGACGCCGAGGACGCCTTGCAAGAAGTCTTTATTCGTGCCCTGAACTCGGCAGACTCCTTCCGTGGCGAGAGCTCACCGATGACATGGCTCTACAGGATCTGCACCAACCACTGTCTCAACGTGCTGCGATCGAGAAGCCGCCGCCACAACAGGGAGACCGGCGGCAAACAGGCAGCCGGCGACCGTCTGCAACAGGCTACCAACATCGAGGATATCGCCACAATTCGCGAGATCCTTCCGAGCTTCGACGCCAGTTTACGGCGGTTGGCAATACTTTACTTTGTAGACGGCATGAGCCAGGAGGAAGCAGCTGCCGAGACTGGATTGAGTGTTCCGACAGTCAGGAAACGCCTTCTAAAGTTTATCGCCAAAGCAAAGAAGATGATTAACAGAGGTGATCGTTGAAACTGGATCTTGACGATAGTTCGGGTCATCCTAGCCGTTTCGAGTTGACCCGCTTCCACGCAGGCGAAATTGAGGCAAACGAACATGAACGTCTCTCTAACCACCTGTCCGGCTGCGTGCACTGCCGGGCGTTCGTCCACGAACTCGATCAGTTTCGGCAGGATTTCCATGCCAGCCACGATCGAGAGAAGATCCTGGAACGAGTGCGGGCCGGCACCAGGAAGGCCAGCTGGTTTGGGAACCTGCTGCGCCCCCGAATCTTGGCGCCGCTGGTGGCGGCAGGAGCGTTAGCTCTGCTGATCATTGTCTGGTTGCCCCGGATCGAGCAACCCGGCGAGAGAATGAAAGGTGCCGAAATCGAGTTGGGCTACTGGATCATGCAGGCCGGTCAGCCGAGGCTTGCAGAGCAAGGGCAAATACTGCACCCCGGCGATCGTATCCAGTTCTGGCTGACCGCTCCAGCGGGCGGTTACGTACATATCGTTGGAATAGATGAGGCCGGTCAGATAAACATGTATTTCCCACGTCCGAAAGAAAAGCCCGATATCTTCCCTGGCGGAGCGGGACGTCCGGTTCCTGGCAGCATCATCCTTGATAAGACCCTGGGCCAAGAGCGCGTCTTCGTGCTAATCTGCAAACAGCCGCTTTCGGCAGATAGCCTTGTAACCAAAGCCAGCAAGCTGCCAGGAGGAGTAAAAACGCTGATAACGGCTGAGCGTATGCCGCTGGATTGCAGCCAGGCAGGAATTTTGCTTCATAAGGAAACTCGATGACCAGAGTTTTCATGATTTTTCTTGCATTACTGGCCCTGCCTGAGTCGGCGCCTGCCTCATGGCCCGATCGGCAGCCCGAGCCCTTTGCCCTGCTTGTGGCCAGCAATGACGGCGGTGATGAAGTAGTCAAGTTACGTTATGCCCAAAAAGATGCAGAGAAAATTGGTTCGGTGCTTGCCGACCTGGGCAATCTGAGAAAAGAAAATACAATTTCCGTAATAGGCGGGGACGCCGAAGACGTGCTGCAGGCTATGGACAAGATGCAGCAACGAATTGAGAAGGTTGCTGGTAGTTCGTCGCCGACCATGTTGATCTTTTACTATTCAGGCCATGCCAAGGATGGTCTGCTCATGCTTGGCGACAGCCGCCTGGAACTCACCAGGCTCAAACAATGGATCGAGCAGGTGCCGGCCGACATTCGCGTGGCATTCATCGATACCTGCCAGGCAGGCGAGATAACCCGTCTAAAAGGCGGCACTCCCGCGCCTTCTATGGTCAAGCTGGAGGATACTCGGGGCCAGATACTGGTAACTTCGTCTTCGAGCGCCGAGGGCTCACAGGAGTCGGACGAGATCGGCGGATCCTTTTTCACCCATTACCTGGCCTCGGCCCTGAGGGGTGCGGCCGACCAGTCCGCCGACGGCAAGGTATCGCTGAGGGAAGCTTACGAATACACCTACAATCAAACCGTCAACCGCACGGCCGGAACACGCGGGGGCGTGCAACATCCGACGTACGGTTACTCGGTCTCGGGGCACGGCGAAATAGTGTTGACGCGTGTTGCACATCCTGCATGCGCAATAGATTTTCCGGCCTCGCTCACAGGCAGCTACCTGATCTACGATCTCGAAAGGCGCCTGATCGTGGCCGAGGTGGACAAAACTCCCGGACAGGCAGCCTCGATCGCCGTGGGCCCCGGAATGTTCGCTGTAAAAAAGCGTCGCCAACATGATCTGCTGTTGGGTGAGTACTCGCTCGAAAGCGGACAGAGGTTGACTGTCAGAGACGAAGATCTCAACCGGGTCGCATTCGAGAACGACATTACAAAGGGCCTGGTGATCATCTGCGAGAAGACCAAGTATATAGGTTATTCACTGCGCATGGGGGGCGAAGCTTTCTTCGATGCGCCGACGCGGAACGACCTGTTTTACTCGTCCCTGCAGGCCGGCCTGCAGATCGAGTTCTTCGGCGTGATCGGCTCCTGGGTGTCAGTGGCCCTGGACGTAATGTTCGGCGGGGGACACGACGCCACCAGAGTCGAGATGGAAGACGGAACTGCGCAGGACGTGGCAGCCGACTTTTTTCGCGTCGAGATCGGCGCGGCCATGCACTTTCACCTCGACTGGGACTGGTTCGGAATGTACGGAGGACCTCGCCTGAGTTTTCTAATTACCTCCAGGCAACTCGGCGAACCGCTCATGCACTGGCCCGCTCAGACTTTCAGCAGCCTCAGCCCCGGCATTTCGGGAGGACTTGTTTTTCACATCGGAGACTTCGACCTGTTTCTGGAAGGGCGGGTTCACTACCTTTACTACAACATAGGCGACAACGCCTCGCTGGGCTATGGCGGCATATACATGGGCGCCGCCTTTCGGCACTAGTCAGGAGGGTATTGTCATGCGTATCCGCTTTACCTTCATTATTCTATTTTCCGCTGCTCTCGCAGGCTGTGGCGACTATTCAAACGAGTACCTGCAGGAAGATCTCGAATTTCTATATTCCGTCCCGGCCAAGTCGACTCTGGAGATTCGCGTGGCTGCAAGTGAGAAACGCCGCGTCGAATTGTTCGAAGCGAGTTCCGGCCTGAGCCAGCGCACGGATGCAGTCCTGGGCGATCCGGCAACCTGGTACGCCTACACCGTTTCCTTTTCCGGAGAGGTTAACAATCAGGTCTTTAACTTTCTGGACATGATCGATCTGATCACCAGCTTTCCACCGACTGCGCGCGACACCGACATCCGCATGTGGGGACCATGGCCTTCCAGCGACTCTCCGCAGACCGACTGGCGCTTCGTAATGAGCCGCAAGAGACTTGAGGGAGTATACGACTTTTCGTTGCAGGTGAATGACGTGGCCTTGCGTGACACGGCAGACTATGTCGATGGTTGGCAAGACTGCCTTTACGGCTCCATCGAACCCAGCCGTCAGGTTTTCAGACGAGGCACAGGCAACATGACGGCCAACGTAGGAGTCTGCAGCCAGTACGAGAACACCGGAGAGCAAGGTGCTGCCAGTATCGGTTTCGATACTGCGCCCGATACCGACAACCCGGAGGGCAAGACCCACCTGAGTATCCAGTTTACAGACTTCATTTCTAAGGACATGTACGAAGACGATCCCGCCCCGCAACCAGTCAACGCCTTGTACACTTACAACGAGGAAAGCAATCTCTCAGGTCTGTTCGACTTCACGGCACTGACCGACCTGGACGCCGGCGAAAATCCAGATCGCCGGGCGCTCGAGCAAGTGGCCGTCAAGGTTCGCTGGAACTCGGATGGGGAGGGAAGGGCGGACTCGCGCTGGTCGGAGGGAGACCTGGGTGCCGCAGTCATCGATATCCACGAGTGCTGGAGCAGCAGTAAAAACAGGGTTTACTATAACGATTCGATTGATATGGCTCCCACAGAGGGCAAGTCCTCTGACTGCGCCATGGATCCTGCCAGCTTTGACTAGAACATGTGATCATTGTCACAATTCCTTGATATAAATAGTTTTTCTATTTTTTCCTCCAGTGGTGTCCAACCTGACAGAAAATTGGAACCACCACTTGTTCAAAGGAGGAATGAAAATGAGAAGCTATCTGGCAACAATCGGACTAATTGTTCTTCTGGGCTGGCTCGGCACGGCCTGTGGACCTCTTGACGACATCTCCTCTGGCAAAGCCTTCTTAGAGGCATTTCCCTCAGAGGATACATTAATCCTGCAGACCGGGACCGGGGACATTGCCCAACAGAAGTCGGGCCTCAGAAGCATAAGCCAGGCCATGGTGGGGGACCGGGCAGACTTGCACGATCTTTCCTTCTACGTGGCCTGGCAGGTGAACAACCAGGCCCGCGACATCTTCAACACCATCTGGTTCATCACCCGTTTCCAGCCCAGCCAGGCGGTGCTCGAGGACGGCATCCTGGGAGAGGGTGATGACCAGTTGACCTACGACGCGCGAGCCGTTTGGGGCCCGTTCTCTGATGACGAAGGCAAGAACCTGGAATTCATCCTGCATGTCTGGCGCTGTATTGATCCCGACGATGGGCGCAGGACGTTCATCTGGTTCGCGGCGGGCAGGCCAAAGCAGGCAGGTGACGACGCCTGGGTGCCGTTTTTGTACGGGGGCGCCAAGCCCCTGGCCGGCTCAAACGGTAGTTTGACACGACAGGGGATCGTCGAAGTCGACTGCGACGCCATCAGGCTCCTGGATCCTACCGAGGACGACATCGGCAGTGCCACCTATGCCTTCGAGGAAGGCACAGGCTACAGCGCGGTTGCCGCTGTCGGAGAGGATGTCTGGACGGATGACACTCATACCAAGACTGGTAACGCCACCTATTTCTACGGTCATACCAGCGAGGGATACACCGTGCTCGATTTCGATGTTGACGCCGACCTCCAAGTTGTGGACGGAACCGCTGCCAAGGAGAGTCTGCACGTCAGGACCGGATGGCTCGACAACGGCAACGGCCGCTCTGACGCTAATGCCAGCGGAGGCGATTTGGGCGATGCTAGCGCCGAGTTGACCGAATGCTGGGGAATCAACCTGCTGCAGACATATTTTCACCTGCTCACCCCAGATGGCGAGATTGAAAACGGCAATGTAAGTTCCTGTTTCTCCATCGATCCCATACAGGCGCCGCAGATCGACTACCAGGCCATTCGCGACCTGTTCAGTAAGGATTTCTGAAATCAGCCACAACTGGAATGCTCCCGGGGCAGCCTATTTGGGCTGCCCCTTTTTTTCACGGGCGATGTTTTAGCACTGTTCTCTTGACATGCACTGGTCGAGACATTAGAAAATCAATCATGACGTGCCCCTGTAGCTCAGCTGGATAGAGCATCCGCCTCCTAAGCGGAAGGCCACCTGTTCGAATCAGGTCAGGGGCGTACAATCACTGAACGGGAGCTTTTGCGACATATGGAAATGAAATCGTTCATCTCGGTAACTCCCGACATCCTGGAATCGCTCGACCAGATATTCGAGACAGGCGCCAGGGGAACGCACCTGCTGTTTTCGAACGAAATGATCCGCAAAGCATTCAGCCGAGCGCGGCCTGTAGAGCTTCTGGCGGACTCGTGTGTCAGCGAACATGTACAACAGGCGCTGAGTGATCTGCTCGGCGTCGACAACCTGGATGAACGGCAGGAGGTCATCGAAGCGCTCGATCCTGACACTCGCGACGTTCTCGTGCATATCTACTTCGGCTTTCTGGACAGATATTTGTTCGGTGAGTCAGACGACGAGGCGCCTCCGGAGGTTCTCCACTGAAGTCGGTCGTCAACTGCCTCGCGGACAAGGTTCCCTCCGCGGTCAGACGTGTCGTTCAGAGATTGCGAGCGGCGGGGTTCGAGGCCTACCCGGTCGGAGGGGCCATCCGCGACCTGTTGCTGGAACGCAAGGTTGGCGACTGGGATATCACCACAGACGCCAGGCCAAAAAAAGTTACGAACCTGTTCGATCGCGTCATACCAACCGGGATAGCCCATGGCACGGTAACCGTGCTGTCAGGGCGGCGTTCTATCGAAGTCACGACCTTTCGCGGAGACGTCGGCTACAGTGACGGGCGTCATCCAGATCGAATTGTTTTCCTGCGCACACTTGGCGAGGATCTGAAAAGACGGGACTTCACCATCAACGCCATGGCATACGATCTCGAGCGTGACAGGCTGATCGACCCTCTTGGAGGCCGCCGTGATTTGGCCAGGCAGTTGATTCGCGCCGTAGGCGATCCCGATCGCCGCTTCGCCGAAGATGGTCTGCGCCCGCTCAGGGCGGTACGATTTGCCTGCGTGCTGTGTTTTAACATTGATTCTCGCACAAAGCGGGCGATACCCGGGTCACTGAATGTGTTTCGCAAGGTAGCGCCTGAAAGGATTCGCGACGAGCTTGTCAAAATGCTCGTATCCAGGAATGCCGCCCGGGGAATCGAGTTGCTTGCCGAATGTGGATTGCTAGAAGAAATAGTTCCCGAGTTGCAAGCGACTGTCGGCTTCGCCCAAAACCGCTTTCACCGGTACGACATCTACCGGCATTCTCTCGAATGCCTCAGACATTCTCGTGGCGATGCTGTTTTGAAGCTTGCGATACTGCTTCACGACATCGGAAAGCCGGAGACTGCGGACGGACCGGAGAAAGAGCGCACTTTTTATGGCCATGAGGCGGCTTCAGCGCGTCTGGCAGCGAGTGTAATGCGACGCCTGAAGTTCTCGAACGCCCAGATCAGGAGAGTCCAATCCGTGATTGGCGGGCATATGTTTCACTACGAGGACGGGTGGACTGATGGAGCGGTACGAAGGCTCGTGCGCCGGGTAGGTTCTTCTAACCTTGAAGATCTTTGGGAGATGCGCAGGGCGGACGCCTGGGGCAGAGGCATTGGAGTACGAGCAACTCTAGCCAATCTACGGGCACTCAAGACGAGGGTCGAGAAGGTCATGCGGGCCGATAACGCCTTCAAGGTAACCGACTTGGCCGTCTCCGGACAAGACGTGATGAAAATCCTTGGTTGTCCTCCCGGCCCTCGGGTAGGCCGCGTTCTTTTGGAACTCCTCGAAAAGGTGCTTGACGATCCCACTCTCAACACAAAAAAGGCCCTGAAATCTCAGATCCAGTCGATTGCCGGTCAATCAACCTCCTAGAAACACAATATTGAGTTATCAACTAGTTTTCCACAGAATCGACGGTAGATGAGCTACCACCATGAAATATCTGCCACTAGGTTTTATGAGCGCAACAAGATTATCAGCTATTGCCTGTAATAAACCGTAATCACATCATAAAGTAATTAATCTTTTAGTTAAAGTCAGTTCTGTACCCAATCCTTTCGCGACCCAACCTAACAGGCCATTTCGCATATAATTGTGGAAAAGGTGTGGAAAACGTAAAACGGTCAGCGCACTATCCTACGACCCATTTTCTTGTTGAGAATTATTCTTTCGAAGCCATTCGATACGTCGCCCACCAACAGGTGTATCGGGCTGAGGTCCTTGGCGAATCCCGGTTCTCCGGCGCAGTCGCCGTATAGTATGCATATCGGTTTATGACGTACCGTGATCGGCACCAGCAGGACGCGCCGGGGTCGCATATCCCCAAGGGCTGAGATGAAAATGTCATTGACCGTGGTTCTCGGCAACGAGCCAAAGTAATCCGTTCCCGTTTCACGAACAGTGCGGAATACAGAGGGGGAATTCATCGGAATCATGATGCCCTTGACTAGATTCTGGTAAATGCCCTCACCGCCACCCATCCAGCCCACCAGGATGTCTCTCTTTACGATGAACAGCGCAGCCCTCGGCAGATAGGCCAGCGCAAAGCGGACCAGTCCGCGAGCCACCTCGTCACGATCTTTCGCTCGTGAGATGATGCTCCTGGCTTCATCGGCGCTAGCAAGAGGGCTCATTGCATCGATCTTCTCGGCCTGATTCGTCTGCCTGGCATCGTCAGCATAAGCAACGCCTGGCGGAGTCAAAATCTCTATCGGCGCGCCAACCGCTTCAATTATGTCTTTCCCTGCTGATTCGGGCGACCTGGTGCCGGATACAGCGGCCTGGCCCAGGACTGCATCGGTGATCGTTCCAGCAGCTGAGCCAGCGTTTGAAGCCTTGACACGGGTTAGGTGTACTATTTCACTATCCTGGCGTCCCAGTCCGAAGAACAATTCATCGAGATCAGAAGAGTCGTCATTCACGACTTGCAGGCCTTCGGTAACCGGGGACGATTCTGCAGGTGTTTCAGGTGAGAGCGGTGGCAAATTCTGATCGGCTGGTTCGGCAACTGGTCGGGACCAGGGACCTTTTTCAAAAGCACCCAACTGGTCATCCAGCCGATCGGCCGCTTCTGAATGTGCGACTAATTCTGTCTTGTCGGGCGGCGAAGCCAAGCTGTCCGCGGTTGGTGTCGGCATGTCCCTGGGTATCGGGCACGGTAGTTTCTCGTCTTCCGGCGGAATCCCGTAGTACCTGGCCATGGCGTTTTCAATGAGCCCATACGGGGCGATGACCGCTGAGACCTGATATCCAGTTGTAAAGGCGATTTCCTCGAGGCCGGCCCGATCGGTGGGATCGGCCATGGCCACATGTAATACGCCCTTGTGCAGCATGACGGGCACCGCTCGATGAGAAAGCACCAGGTCTGCCGAGATCATCCTGGTAATGAAAGCCGGGAGATTTTCAAACTGCCCGGCTTCGGCCATGGATACCTTGAGTCTGTCCGCCAGGAAAACCGCCAGCTCGACATCCGCGAGCAAACCCATGCGTACGATATTCTGAACTACACTACCGCCGTATTGAACCACTGAGGCAAGGACGATCTGCAGTTGATCCTCGCTGATCCTGCCGTCTTCGACCAGTAGAGATCCCGCTTCAGAGTTCATTCCCTGTAACCATCCTTGTGGTAATCCAGCTTATTTTCCATAGGGTTGCTTGTCAAGTCATGCCGGCATGAAATCGGCATGACTTGCCGCCAGGAACGTTAGACTCTAACTGCACAACTTCTTCGCATTCTGCGAAGAAGTTGCCGAGTCCTGCGCAGGCTATTTTGGTTGCGGCTAAGCCGCGCTGGGTAGTAAAAGCGACTGGTGGGTGAGCCATTTAGAATCCATTTCAGGTCTTTAGGCTGCAAGGTCAACCTGGCTGATCTCGCACAACTGGTCTCCCGCTTGCCGGCAAGACGATTCCAGATCACGAAGAAAATCCGCGGGGCCGACATAGTGCTTCTCAATACCTGTAGCGTGACCCACAAGGCTGATAGGGATGCACGCAAGATACTAGGCGCGATGTTTCGAGATTACCCCGGGTTGCCTGTACTTGTCACGGGTTGCGGCGCGCTCAGCATGCTCGATGTCTTTTCGAAGTTCAAAAATGTGCTTAAGGTCATCCCGCCCGGAAAAACAGACAAGCTTGCGGCAGAAATATTTTCTCTGGCGGGATCATCGGCTTCGCCCGAGGTAATGCACAACAGCAAAGGGGAAACCAGCCCCTTTTTACGACTGGGACGGCGGCGCGCGGTGGTCAAGGTGCAGGACGGCTGCAATGCGGGTTGCGCTTATTGCCTGCTGCCGCGAATAAGGGGCCGAGAACGTTCCGTACCACCTGAACTTGTCGTTGAAGACGTTGAACACTTCTGCCAGAACGGTCACAAAGAGATCATACTCAGCGGCATTCATCTGGGGCGTTACGGACAAGGGCTTGGCAAGGTTGCCAACCTGGCCCGGCTGATCGAAAGACTCGGTCCTCTTTACGCAAGACTTGGCCAAGGCTACCGTCTGCGACTCAGTTCGATCGAGCCTCTTGAATGGACGCCGGATCTGATCGGCGCCATCGACTCATCCGCGTTCATCTGCAGGCACTTTCACATTCCCCTGCAAAGCGGTGACGACGATGTTCTGGCTCGCATGAGGCGTCCCTATCGCCGCAGCCAGGTTCAGGATCTGATCGAAAGACTTCGGCAAGAGTTCCCGGCCGCGGCAATCGGTAGCGATGTCATGACAGGCTTCCCGGGAGAGAGCGACGCCGAGGCCGAAAATACGCAGGAATTTCTGAGAAAATTGCAGCTTGATTACCTTCATGTCTTCACATTTTCGGCCAGGCCCGGCACTCCGGCCGAGAGCCTTCCCGGAAGGGTTCCCGGAAAAATCGTATCCAGACGTGCAACTGCCTTGCGCGCCATGGGGCAAGAGAGTTGGCGGCGGTTTGTCAGCCGAGGTATTGGGCAGCGACTGCGCGTATTGATGGAGGATGAGAAAGACGGTTGGCTCAGGGGCCGTGGCGATTCATACCGCCCTGTCAAAGTGCCGGCCGACGAGGCGACATGCGGCGATATAATCGGGCTGCATGCCAAAAACCTGGATGAAGATCGGCTGGTTGGGGTAGTCTGTGAGGCCAATGGGTAAACCATGCAAGATGAGCGAGGACGATGACGATTTACAAGCACGAACTGACGGATGCAGCGGCTGAACGCCTGGGGTACCGCTTCAAAAAGTCCGAGCTGCTGGTCGAGGCCGTCACACACAAGTCATACGCTAACGAGGCTCCGCCGGCCGACGATGTCAGGCACAACGAGCGCCTCGAGTTTCTCGGTGACGCGGTGTTGGGCCTGGTGGTGGGGGAGCGCCTGATGAGTTCTCACCCAGGTGTCGATGAAGGCGAGCTGACCCGTATGCGGGCAACCCTGGTCAACGAGCAGGCTCTTTTCCAAGCGGCGGAGCGAATCTCGATCGGTGAATGGTTGCGGCTTGGCAAGGGTGAAGAGCGTTCTGGGGGCAGGGACAAACCCTCGTTGCTGGCAGACCTGTTCGAGGCAATACTCGGAGCTGTCTTTTTGGACGGCGGGCTCGATGCTGCCAGGACTGTCATTGAGCTTGGTCTGGGCAGTCAGATAGAAACGGCCCTGGCTGAAAGCTCGGGATTCGATCCCAAGAGCCGCTTGCAAGTGCTGCTGCAGCAAGGAGGGCACGAACCACCCGAGTACCGTTTCGACCACTCCGAGGGTCCGGTGCATAAACAGGTCTTCTTTGTCAGCGTCTGGATGGACGGCCGTGAGATCGGCAGAGGGCAAGGTAACAGCAAGAAGGATGCGGAACAGGCAGCCGCCCGTTCCGCTCTTGAAAACCAGTATACCGTGGATCGGCTTGCGGTGGATTTGGGAACGCAACGACAATGATGAACAACTCAGGTTCGGAATTCACCGGGGATCATCCAGGCCACCGATCAGGGTTTATCGCCCTGGTGGGCCGGCCGAACGTGGGAAAGTCCACGCTGCTCAATTGCATGGTGGGCAACGTTGTGTCGATAACCACCAGCACGCCACAAACGACGCGCAACCGCGTCCGCGGAATCGTCAGTCTCGAAAACTGCCAGATGGTCTTCTTGGACACCCCTGGACTGCACTTTCCTGCGAACCGCAAGGCCATCAACCGTTTCATGCATTCGGAAGCCAAGGCGGCACTTGCAGAGGTTGACCTGGTAGTAATGGTCGTCGAGTCCAGAAAAAAGGAAGATCTTCCCGACGGCCATCCCGAGGACCGTCTGGTGATGGAAGCGGTCAAAGACTCCGGTCGCCTCGCCTTGCTGGCAATAAACAAGATCGATCTTCTCGGACAAAAAGAAACTCTGTTGCCGCAGCTTTCGGCCTACGCGACGGACGGGCTTTTCGAGGAACTCATTCCGATATCGGCCATAAGCGGGGAAGGCGTCGAGATCCTCCTCTCGGCTATAGCAAAGCGCCTGCCGGTAGGACCACGATACTTTCCTGATGACATTATCACCGACCAACCCGAGCGCCTGCTTGCTGCCGAGTTTATTCGAGAACAAGTCATCCGACACACCGGTCAGGAAATTCCACATGCCGTGGCGGTTGTGATCGATGCTTTCGAAGAGCATCCGGAAAGAGATCTTGCGGTTATTCACGCTACCATTTACGTAGAGCGCAGCAGTCAAAAGGGCATCTTGATCGGCGCCGGTGGAAAGAAGCTGAAATCGATAGGTAGTCGTTCACGCGCTTCAATCGAACGCTTGCTGGCATGCAGGGTATTTCTCGATCTCAGGGTCAAACACTTGACCAATTGGTCGCGCACATCATCCGGACTGAGAAGCATGGGATATCTTGGGGAGCCGGAGTCATGAGACCGGTGATTGCTATCGTGGGCCGGCCCAACGTGGGCAAGTCCACTTTGCTGAACCGCCTGGCCGGTCGCCGGGCTGCTCTGGTCGCGGATACGCCCGGTGTCACCCGAGACCGTCTCTTTGTCGACGCCAGGATGGGCTCACGGAATGTTATTCTCGTTGACACCGGAGGTTTTGATACTCATCCCGAAGACGAACTGTCCCGAATGGTAGTCGAACAGGCGCAAGCAGCCGTCGAGCAGGCTGATCTGGTCTTGTTCATTTGTGACAGCCGCGACGGCCTGCATCCCGTCGACCAGGAGGTTGCCAACGTTCTGCGTCGCAGTGGCAAGCTTGTGCTGTGCCTGGTAAACAAGTGCGATCCCGGCGCCGACAACTCAAGCCGGCACGATTTTCATCGACTCGGGCTCGATATTCTTCCCATCTCGGCCGCCCATGGAACGGGGTTGGACGAGTTGCAAGAGATGGTTCTGGCTAATCTCGGAGAACCTCAAGAGGAGGATCGGCCGGCTACCTACGCCGACTTGAAGATATGCCTGCTAGGCAGGCCAAACGTGGGCAAGAGTTCGCTGGCCAACCGACTCTCCGGTGGGCAGCGCCAGATTGTAAGCGCCACTCCGGGTACTACCAGGGATGCTGCAGACATTTCCCTGGAACAAGACGGCATCAGTTGCCTGCTGGTCGACACTCCCGGGGTGCGCCGCCGGGCGCGCATCTCAATGAAACTCGAACAGTACAGTGTAATGGCTGCCTTGCGAAGCCTCGAACGGGCCGACGTGGCTGTAGTAGTGCTGGATGGTACGGAAACGTTTTCAGACCAGGACGCTCGTTTGCTGAGTATAGTGAATGACCGCGGCCGAGGACTGGTGATTGCCGTGAACAAAATCGACCAGTTGGAAGAACCTGGTACCATGAAGAAGTACATGGAAGAGCTTGTGCACGGCGTACGCTTCGTCTCATATGCTCCCGTCTTGCGATTATCGGCAATGACCGGGCGTGGGCTAGGGCGCCTGCTTCCGGAGTGCAACAAGGTGGCCAGGAATCTATTCCAACGCATATCTACCGGTGATCTCAATCGCCTGGTCTTAGAAGCACTTAGCAAGCACCAACCTCCGCTGGTCAAGGGCAGAAGAGCCAAGATCTACTACATCACGCAGGCCGAAGTGAAACCTCCGACCTTCGTGGCCTCGGTCAATGATCCCTCCCGCTTACCGCAGCACTACCGTAGCTACCTTGAAAATCAACTCAGGGAGAAGTTCGCCTTCGTTGGCGTGCCTCTTCGCTGGCGTTTCAGAAAACGCGGGGAAAGCGGAGAAAAAAACAAGGCCCGTAGACCGAAAAGGAGAAGAGGGTGAAACGCCTCGGGGCAAGTTGGCGACGCCTGCGGGCAAAAGTGCAACATGCAGGCAGGTGGATCTATCACCTGCCTGTACTGAACCCTGTTCTTTCCACATCGGGAAAGACCGCCAAGGGATTCTACCGGGACGACTGCCATATCATGGCGGCGGCCATTGCCTTCTACGCCATCCTGAGCCTGCTCCCTTTCTTGTTGTTGCTTCTCTCTATCGCGGGTTTCGTGCTCAACAACATCGCCCATCAATACGCCTCACAACAGGAACTATTTTCTCATATCTCTTCCTATGTACGTGCCGTCGTTCCGTTCCTTGGCGATGACGTCATGCAGCGCCTGGCCGGGGCAGTCTCAAATCGCAGCACTTATGGAATCACAGGCCTGATCATCCTTTTTATAACCGCGGGGCTTGTTTTCCGTACACTCGAATTAGCCTTCGCCAGGGTGTTCAAGACAAAGCAGCATCGTTCCATGGTTGTCTCTCAGTTATTGATTGTCGTTTTTGTGTTGGCGCTTGGCTTATTGTTCCTGGCAGTACACTATTTCGGAATTCTGAGTTCGACTTTCTATTCGGCTCGCGACGCGAGCTTTAGCCAGCGCTGGGATAAGTTTCTTTCCGCACATGTCGTGCTTCGCATCATGGCAACCGTGGTTACTGCGACCACCGTATTCGTGATTCTGCTAAAATATTTCTCAAAAGAACGTGTCGGTATTAGGTACGCACTGGCCGGCGGCCTGCTGTTTTCGCTTTTTTGGATGCTGGCGATAAAAGTGTTCGGTTACTACTTGACCCACGTGGCCCGCTTCAGCCTGCTGTACGGATCACTAGCGACTATGGCGATTATTGTTGTCTGGATCTTCTACTCGGCCTGCATCCTGTTGCTATGTGCTGAGTTTACCAAGGTCTTGCAATTCAGAAAGGCAGCCGGTAACCGACCCGTGTCGTGAAGGCGGCATAGGCGGGAAAGCTGACAAAGTCGCTAAGCATGCCACGGTATTCTGCGGCGAAGCCCACGCTGAAACTCTCCGTCACCAGGTAGTCGAAGCCGACAGTCACGCATACACCCAGACCGCTGCTGGCCGATTCGTCCTCGAAACTCGTAAGCAACCATCCCAGCCTGAGCGCTGCGAAGGGAACCACAACAAGCGTGTCGATCTTGTATCCGATGCCCACTCCGGCTCCAGCAAGTGAATAGGCCTGGCCACTGCCGATAAAGTGCTTGGCATAGGCACCGCCAAACGTCAAAGACAGGGTTTCGGTAAGCCCCAGGTCTGCGTAAACAGAAACACCCAGCCCGTCTTTATGATCCTGCCGGAAGGTAGATCCGTAGTACGCGCCGCCACCAGCCGCGAAATCCCAGGCCTCGCAGTTTCCAGGTCGAGGCGCCAGGCAGAAAATCAACGCCATAATAGTCAGAAATCCTCGCATGCCATCAGATGGTATCCGCAACCAGATACGGGAATCAACATGTAAGCAGAACTGTTACAATAATCGATTGACATGCCAAACGCCATGATCTAGTGTACCGCCTTGATTTTACTCGCGGCATCGTAGGCAGGCCGATCATATTGGAGGCTTCTTTTGGCGAAAAAGTTATCCAGGAAGGATCTCAAGGAGCCGGATGAGTTCATCGGCTTCACTACCCGGGCCATGGGCTGGATCTCGGAGCAGAAAATTGTCCTGATAATCGGTGCATCGGCTTTGGCACTGGTTATTCTAGGCTCATATGGCTTTCGTTGGTACAACAACTCAAAGGAAGAAAAGGCATCTATCGACTTTATAGAAGCCAAGAAGATTCTTGATGCAAGGGTTGCGGGTGAAGGAATTGAGCCCGGATCCGATCAGCAGGAAGGATCCTACGCCTCGAACGACGCTAAATACAAGGCTGCGCTAGAGGCTTTCGAGAAGGTTCGTAAGAATCACCCTTCGGCACGAACGGCCAACTTGGCAACATATTTCATAGGCGATATTCAGAGCCACCTTGGCGAGTACGAAAAAGCCTCTGAGAGCTTCAAGGACTACCTGAAGGAAGAGGGCGAGACGGGCGAGCTTTCGGCGTTCGCCCTGGAAGGCATTGCCGCCTCTTTGGAGGCTCAAGGCAAGGACGCTGATGCAATCGAGCAATACCGCCGGCTCACCAAACCGCCCTTCGACATTCAGCCAGACCGTGGTCTCTATCATGTCGCTCGCATAGAACAAAAGATGGGTAAGACCAGCGAGGCTATAGCGCATTACAAGGAGATCCTCGAAAAGTACCCTCAGACTTCATACAGGCGTGAGATCCAACAACGTCTGGATAACTTGTCCGCGCCCCCCGGAAATATCAACCATGTTCCGGCCGGCGAATCCGAAAGCGCCAAGGCCGTGCCGAAACCCCCAAAGCCGGAAGCCGAACAAGGCACCAAAAAAGAAGCACAACCATCCGGACAGAAAGAAAAAGCCGAATCTGACGGAAAAACGGACGCCAAGGGAGCAAAGTGAAGCGCTTCATTTCATTGGCGGCTGTCCTAGCGGTGGTTTACACTTCGGGGTGTTCAAATCTGAGTGGAGAAGTGATCAAGCCGGCTGTAAAGGGCGAAATGATCACTTACAAGGAAAGTACCTCTCGACACCGAATACTGACTGTCCTATGGAGGTTTGCGCTAATCGACGCGGGCTCATTCTCCAAAGACTATCACCATTTCGGAACCCCTGCCGTCGCCGATGACGGGAGCAGAGTGTTTGCAGGGGCATTTGATGGTAGCGTTTTCTGCCTGAGATCGTCAGATGGCAAGGTATTGTGGCGCAAGCAAACCAACGGGCCCGCAGGAGGGCAACCGCTTGTAGCCGATGGTGTGCTTTTCTATGGATCTATCGACGGAAAGCTATACGCCTTCAGGATGTCCGATGGAGAGCTTCTGTGGAGCTATCGCATGCCAGGCGCGGTTATCGGGACACCTGTCCTGGCCGGCGACAAGATTCTGGCGATGACCGACGTCAACAGTTTGACCTGCCTGGAGGCGCAAACCGGCAAGTGGTTGTGGGGGTACCGCAGGCCGGTTCCTGCAGGTCGTTTTCAGGTACGCGGTGTGGCGGATCCACTTGTCGTCAACAAAGTCGTTTATGCAGGATTCTCAGACGGCTTTCTTGTAAAGCTCTCTCTCGCGGATGGAAACTTGATGAACGCATTGAAGCTTTCAGGAGACTCCGATCAGTTCGGCGATGTAGACACAACTCCGATAATTGAGGCGGGAAATCTTATAACGGGCTCGTTTGGACAAGGCATCGTGGCCCTCGATCCGCAAAATATGACCGAGCGCTGGAAATTCAAGGCAGAGGGACCGTCCGCGGTCGAAGCCTCAGACGGAATGCTGTATTTCAGCACGGCAGATGGCAAGGTTGCGGCAATCAGGGCAAAGGACGGAAAACTTGTTTGGAGGTTCTCATCCAAGAAAGGCCAACTCAGCCAACCGGTAGCCGTTGGCAACTGGCTTCTGGTCTCGTCCGAGGAATACTCGCTGTTGGCCCTCGATCGCCGGAACGGCAAACTCGTCCAGATATTCAATCCGGGAAAGGGTGCCAGTGCAGCACCGGCTGTCGCGGGTTCCCGTGTCTATTGGACATCCAACGGCGAAATCCTCTATGCCATGTCTCTTGCCAAATGATGGCCGAACCTGACAAACGAACAATAAGAGTTGTCGCAGGGCTCATCCGGGACTCGCAGGGAAGGGCACTGATCACTCAGCGCAGGCCCCAGGCTTTCATGCCCCTGAAGTGGGAGTTCCCCGGCGGCAAAGTGGAAGCCGGCGAAACCGACCAGGAGGCGCTGATGCGAGAACTCAAGGAAGAGTTGGACATCGAAGTGCAGGTCGGTCAACGTTTCATGGGACTCGTTCACTCTTATCCAGACTTCAACGTGGATTTCCATGTGTACGACTGTGAGATAGTTTCGGGAAAACCTGAGAAGATTGCCGTGAATGACTTCTGTTGGGTTTCCATCTCCAAGCTTTGCAACTATGAGTTTCCACCCGCCGACCAGCCAACGATCTCGAAGCTGTTGGAGTAGAATGTTACCATAATTAGTCTTAAGTAAACTAATGTCCGGGTTGCAGCGATCTACTCAGGCCCACTATCTTCGAAATTAACGAAATAGTTGGCAGCCACCTGATCCAGGATGTCCTCAGTCATCCGGGAGGCAATTCCCCGGTATGCACACAGGTCCTGGACCTGCGCCAGCAAGTCGCGTGGTTCGCAGCAATTGAAAGGCCTGCTATACTTTCGATAATGCTCACGAATTAAGTATTCCACCATTGCTTCATCCCAAACAACGTCATGTTTTTCGCACTCAGCCTGGAAAATCTCTTTGTAGAGTGACTCATCCGGCCTGCCGACCTCGAGTTTGTAACGCACCCTGCGCAGGAAGGCCGCGTCCACAAGTTCTGCCGGGTTCAGATTGGTGGAAAACACTACAAACACGTCGAACGGCACCTGGAGTTTCTTGCCGGTGTGCATGGCGAAAAAATCTATCTCACTTTCCAAGGGCACAATCCATCTGTTCAAAAGCGCCTTTGGAGAAACGGTCTGGCGTCCGAAATCGTCCACCAGCAACATGCCGCAGTTTGCCTTCATCTGCACAGGAGCCTCGTAATACTTGACTTGCTCCGAGTAAGACAAGTTCAGGTCATCCAGGGTCAACTCACCGCCTACAACGACCATGGGTCTCGAACATCGCATCCAACGCTTGTCCAGCGGACCCGAGTGCTCCACTGGCTTATGAAGGGTCTCGTCAAATACTTTGATTACGAAATCGTCAACGATCACCGCATGTGGAACAAATACGTCTCCGCCAAAGCAGTTTGTCATGCGCTGGCAAATCGCAGTTTTTCCGTTGCCCGGTGGACCATAAAAGAACAAAGCCTTGCCCGAGTTCATTGCGGGACCGATGGCGCCAAAAACCTCTTCCCGGATCACCAGATCGGTAAAATTTGGCTCGATGTCAGAGCGCTGCAATGTGTTGCCGCGAATTGTCTGTGCAGCCACGGCCTGGCAATAGTACGAAAAGGGGACAGGGGCCGGCCCAACATATCGGTCACGATCCATGGAGTGTTCGCAAACCCTGTGGCCGGCATCCGTCATGGCAATTATCATTCCGGATCTTCCGATACCCGCATGGCTCGAACCCTTGATGTCTATGAGTTGCATTTTGCGAAGCCGCTCAATAGTGTTTTCAACTATTGCAAAAGGCAAACAGACCCTCTCGGCGATCTGACCGCCAGACATATCTCCACCCTGGAAAAGATGCTTCAGGACCAACTCTTCCAGATATGAATGGCTAAGACCCGTATCTCTGATAGAGTGGGGCGGCTCAGGCATAAATACCGGATCCTCCGGTTTTCTCGGCCTGGTCACGGGTTTCATATTGACCGAGGAACGTGCCTCTGGTTTTTGCTCTACCTCGTCGAAGTCAACAGGATCCATTCCAACGAGAGTAGTACTGACATCGTCGAACTCTTCGTTGCTCATCATTCATCTCCCTCGGTTTCGGAGTTCTTGCCCGCAGGAATCAGATCCCCAATAGTAATCTGTACATCAGAATCAACGGAGAACTCTCTTGCAAACTTATTCAGCGCTTCTTGGACCCTGACGGCAGCCTGGGGTCGATATCTGACCAACACAGCCTGCTGTGCCTCATCAACCCATTGGCCACCGGCCGCCGGCGATAAATCCAACATTCGCTGAATACGATCCGCGTCATACAATCTGTTCTGAGGATCTTTTATCAGCGTCGAATTGACGAATTCTGCAAGTGATTCTGGAATGTCAGACCGCAACGTCCTTATATCCGCAGGTATTTCTCGCACATGAGCCTTTAGCAACTCCGTCACCGACTGGCGCTCAAACGGAAGTCTACCGGTGAGCATTTCGAAGCCGATTACTCCCAGTGCATAGATATCGACCCGGCCGTCCGTCACCCTGCCCATGGCTGTCTCCGGCGCGATATATTGAGGAGTGCCGTCTACTGACTGGGTTGCGCTACTGCCTAGTTCAACGGGGATCGGACGGGCCAATCCAAAGTCCATCAGTTTAACTGAACCCCTGGAATCCAATGCGGCATTGGCCGGTTTCACATCTCTGTGAGCAAAGCCTTTCTCATGGGCATAGGCCAGGGCGGCAGCCATTTGCCTGAGTATCGAAGCAACTTGAAGTGGATCCAAAGCACCCTTTTCCTTCATCAGGTGGGCTACGTTCTTGCCGGAAAGCTTTTCCATTACAATGAAGTAGGTGGCATATGCCGACTCGGTATCGAAGATCTGCACAATATTCGGATGCGACAGAGAGGCCATCAGTCTGGCCTCTTCAATGAATCGCTGACTGAAATTCGAATCATAGACCAATGAGTGAGACAACATCTTCATAGCTACCGTGCGGTTCAAAGTCGGGTGGAGTGCTTCATAGACTTTGCCGGTGGCTCCCTCGCCTAATTTACTAAGCAACTTGTACTTTCCCACCTGGGAAATGCCGCCTTTTTCCTCCAGTCTTCGCCCGAGTATTTCGGTAAGAAACTTGGCCAGGTTGGGATAGTCTTCTAGCAGCGGCTGCAATGTGGCCCTGTCCAGGGACACGGTAGATGTCTGGTGCAGCGCGATTACATCTGCAGAGCGAGGTTCACCAGTGAGCAAAGCCATTTCACCCACGAGTTCACCGGGCCCAAGATGAAACACCATCTTCTCGGCTCCAGATTCGTCGACGATTGGCACCTTGACCAGGCCGGATTGGATGACATGCATGGTGTCGCCCGGTTCACCTGCTCGCATGAGTTCCTGGCCGGGAGCAAAATTATTTTCCCGGGCGTTATCCGAGAGACTCTGCAGGTCATCCCACTGAATCCCATCGAATCCCTTGACCGTCGATAAGAACTCGGCGATGGACATGGGCAAGAGGGTAGCCTTCATCCGTGTCGGCAGTCAATAGGCCACGTCAACTGCTATAAACCACCCCATAGGCCATATGTGCATTAGTTGACATAATATATCTTATCAGACTATGCGTATATATCGCCTATTTACCTGATAGATTCGACTCTGAAGAATCCAACTGGGATCTGGCTTCCCCAGTATTCTGACATGTCGTCTGGAATGCTTGGGATCTCTTCAACGAACACCTTTTTCATTTCCAGTTGTTTCTCGACCGTGGCGCATTCGGGTCTCAGCATCTCATCCCGCTTCTCGTCTTGAACGATCGCGAAGCAAGTGCTGTTTCGGTAGTAATAGAGACAGGATCCATCTTTCATCAAATCCTTGGGAACGTTGGTAGAACTCAGCGCGCCCCATGCTAACTTGCGTCCTCGTTCCTCTGCAAGATACGACGGCACGTCATGGTTGATTCCACTTGGCCCTGGTGACCAGATCACCATGCATCCATCGTCGATGTGATCGAGTCCCTTGATAAAAGATCGCCGCTCGTACTGCAACGTGTACAGTTCCCCGATAGGCCCAGGCCATACAAGAATCGAACCAAGTACCAGCAAGGCTCCCAGGCCTGAGGAGCCTATGACCGCAAGGCGCCCGACCAATTTCAGCCTGTCTACCAGGAATCCCAGCCCGGCGCCGGTGAGCACGGCGTAAAAAGGCAGGCCGCCCTGCTGTAGGCGCGCCAGATTCATTCTGCCCGGAAAGAGCCCGGAAAAGCTCAAAAGCAATGCTGCAGCAAGAAAAGCTATAATCGAAATTCGTCGGCGCCTGTTGCAAAGGCCGATAATAAACCCTCCAATTGCAAGGATAATGAATGTTGGAGGTGTGAAGTTGCTGTTCAGGAAGACATTATATCTTCCTGTAGAAACCAGACTATTAGATGGAAAGAGTATCTTGTAACTATCGGCTAAGGCCTTTATAAAATCAGTCCCTATTACGGTGTGTTCCTTGGTAGTCATCAAGTAGGTCATCCAGACGGCCGGTCCGATCCACAAGATGAAAAACAATCCGGCTGCCACCCAGGTCGATGTTCGATGAAACAGCTTGCGTCCTTCCACGCTGACCAGAGTCAGCGCCAACATGATAATTGGCAGGGGCATCAGGGTTGGATAGAACTGGGTCGCTAAAAAGCCTGTAACTACTGATGCAAACAGTGATATCTGGTTTTGATCCTTTATTGCCAGGCCGAGGCAGACAAGGCCGAGAAGCATGAAGAATACGCCTGGCACGAGGCGTATCTCGGTTGTAGCGAAAAAGACGTGTACGGGCAATACGGCGATTATAGCGGCAGCCCACAGCGCCCAGCTATGCTCTTTCAGGAAAAAACGCGAGACCAGGTAGGTAAGCGGGATGCATGCAAGCGAGAGCGTAAACTGGCAGAGCACGAC
>CAZENH010000003.1:0-2269 GCA_964513625.1 uncultured Myxococcales bacterium
AGGTATTGTCATCCGGCAAGGTACAAGTACCTGCATCGACACATGCCTGGTACTGATCGATCGTAACCTCGGTCTTGGTCATCTCGAAAGAAGGAACCGTCACGGAATGCACGGGCAACTCATTAGAGCCACCGGCAGCGCTCCCCATCTGAAACGTGCCGCCGGGAATTTGAATCCATACTATGTCAGTAGTTACAGTTTCGCACACCCCGTTGTTGCAGGTCTCACCGGCGCCACATCCCGGCGCACAGGTGCTTCCGCATCCGTCGGGTCCGCATTCCTTGCCGGTACAGTCGGGCGTGCAGCCCTCGCATTGCCCGGTCGATTCGTTACAGGTCTCACCGGCGCCACATCCCGGCGCACAGGTGCTTCCGCATCCGTCGGGTCCGCATTCCTTGCCGGTGCAGTCAGGCGTGCAGCCCTCGCATTGCCCGGTCGATTCGTTGCAGGTCTCCCCGGTTACGCAACCTGGCGAACATGTTCCACCACAACCATCTGGACCGCATTCCTTGCCGGTACAGTCGGGCGTGCAGCCGCCACATTGGCCGACTGCTTCATTACACTGTTCACCGAGAGAGCAGCCTGGGAGACAGGCTCCGCCGCAACCATCCAGGCCGCACTCCTTGTCAGTGCAATTCGGTACGCAGTCCTGGACGCAACTCCCCAGAACGTTGCAGACCTCGCCCGCGCCGCAGCCTGGCTCGCACTCCCCACCGCAGCCGTCCGGGCCGCACTCGCGGCCCGCGCAGTCCGGCGTACAGGCCGCGTCCAGGCAGCAGCGGAACCCAAGCTGCGGTTCGGCCACGGCCAGGGGCGAGCTGGCCATCAGGGCGCAATCGAGCGCCTGAGGCTGAATCCAGGGCCAGCGCGCTATCGCCCCGTAATCCCCTCCGCCTGTGTTCGAGCCTGGCTGTGAAACCCATTCAGCCAGGTTGCCCACCAGGTCGAACGCACCGGTCGGCGATTGGCAGCCCGAAAAGGATCCCGTTGCGAGGGCCGCATCGGAATCAACATTACACTGGTTCTCCTGGTAGCTCTGGCCGTATGGGTAACGGTCCCAGTCGAAGAAACTGCTGTACCTCCAGTTGAAGTCCCCGCTGCAGGCAATGGTGTACTCGTCACGCGTGCACAGCCGCTTACCCGCGCTCTCGCATGCGACGAGCGCGTCCGCGTACCGCGTGTCGCCCCACGGCATCACGCCGGGTCTGGAGCATGCCCTCGACGAGTTGCTACCGGCGCTGGTCGCGGAGGCATCGGGCCTCGATGCCTCGTATTTGTCGATGTAGAACTCACTGCCGCCGCCGGACACCAGGACCATCTCGTCCTGCGGGCAGTGGAAATCCATCGGCACGCACTCACCGTTCACGCAAGTCCTGCCGTCGCCACATGATGACACCTGGGGCACCCGGCACTTGGCCGTAACGCCGGGCTCGGCGCAGGACCACTTGGACATCCCGTCAGGCGTGCAGCCTTTCTCACCGGCCTCGCATTCATCGTTGCAGGTATCCTCCTCGGGCGGGAGGCACCAGCCGGGCACGCTGCAGCGTGTCCCGGCCGGGCAGGCATACCAGTACTGCTTGTAGCAGTAACCGTTTTGGCGCAAGGTCTCCAGGTCCAGCCCCTGGCCGCTCAGAGGCCCATCCAGCACGCACAGCCACGAGCGGCTGCGATCCTCGGAGCAGAACAGGCCGTCGCCCTGCCCGGGAGGACTCAAAGGATCACACTCATGCTCGCAAGGAGGCACTCCCTGGGAGCAGCCCTCGTCCGTGTTCCCGTCGCAGTTGTCGTCGATGCCGTTGCACTCCTCGCCTGCAAGCGAATTGACGAAAGGATCGATATCGTTGCAATCAGTCGTCGCTGGATCTCCATCCGCATCGTTATCCACCGGCTCGACTGAGGCGGGGATCTGAATAGCCTCGGTCGCCGCCATGCCAGGGTCCCACCAATAGGAAATGCCGTATCCCGTGTCGGGGTTGAGAACCTCGCGGGGCAACGCGGTCACACGGGCGTAGTAGCTCTCTCCCTGCTCAAAGCCGTTTATGAGTTCGCCGTTTTCATCTCGATACTGTACAACGGCCAGGCTGGCGGGGATCTCGGTGAACAAATCGCGCACGTCGCCGACGGACAGGGCTCCGCCAAGTCCCGAGCCGCTCGTGAAGCTGCGGATCAGCTCTTCTCCGCGGCGCAGCTCCGCCCTATAGGCGGACCCGGCACCCTGGTCCCATCCAATGACCTGCAACTCGTAGCCGGCCTCGAAGATAAGGCTTTC
>CAZENH010000003.1:2369-44434 GCA_964513625.1 uncultured Myxococcales bacterium
TCGAAGATAAGGCTTTCCTTGAATACCTTGACGACCCAGCGTAGGCTGATCGGGTAACCCTGGACCGGATTCGCGAGATCCCACTCGATATCGTTTACGGGCCCGATCGGGTAAACCGAGCTGACCGTGGTACGGATATGGCCCTGGGTATCCAGGTGATCCCGTAGCCTCAGGTCAACTAGCAACCAGTTCTGCTCGAAGCGAAGCTGGCCATCCACGGTGGGGTCGCCGGCGTCGTTCTTGGACTCGAGCACCACGGCATAGTCCGTGAAGTGGTCGATGGCAGCCGCCACGTAGCCGAGCTCGTCGTACTCCGAGTCGACCACCTGATACCGGTCCGCCTCCTCGTTCCAGAAGGCGATTGCTACCGTGCTAGTCTCGCATTCCCTGGGAATGTAGAGCGATGCCGGCTTGCGCATCACAAGCCCCGAGGGCTCGAGCCTGACCAGCTTGCCGATCTCGGCGGGCGAGTAGTGGTGATCGCTCACTTCGGTCATCACGACATTCGCGCCCTGGGGCAGACAGCCCGGCGGGATGATCAAGGTCGTCCCATCAGCCAGGCTGAGCACCGCGCCGTCGCGCCCGACCTCCTTCTCTACGCTAGAATCTTTGTTGCTTTTTTCGCTGCAGGCACTAAGACAAAGCAAACATCCAATTAGTCCGAAAATTACAATAGCCGCACGTCTTATCATGACGACCTCCTGTCTGTTTCTGGCATCCATCAACAAGTCGAACCCGGTGAACACTTGCGCTTTTTCCAGGAACAAAAATACTCGCATATTTGTCCTGATCCGAGGCTTTTTGCTTTTTCTGGAAAACGCGCCATCCATTTCGCCGCCTCTTGTGCATAGCTTTCGAGTCCTCTCCTGGCGCAGAATTCAGCCAGATAGGCCTTATCGAGAGCGTCGGACAGGATTATATCGCGCTGGGTTCGCACCTGTTCTCGCGGAATTTGCGGATATTGGAAATCTTCTACTGCGTCGGGCGCCGGGAACTCGATTTCGACGCCATTCAATCTTGCGGATTCGAGGAAATTATACACGGTGTTGCGATAGGGGCCCTTGTAATGGAATTCTTGAGAAGAACCCCCCCCTTTGCCAGAAAGGCATGAAAAAACACGAACACGAAAGCCGTTCGACGCACTTTGAAACCTATGGTAATTTTCACCTACTACAGTTGAGGAAGAAAAAATTTAAAATTTTTATTTTTTTCTCCCCCGACTGTATCTAGACCGAAGCGGCCCGGCTTGTTCGGGAACCACCGTTTGAAAGACATTTTGCTTCCGTGCTTGGTGGGAGGGTGTGCATGGACGGCGTTGGAGATTGGCCCGGTGAACTCGAAAAGGTCAACTGGGCCGAGGTTGGAGAGCGCCTGGTGGCCTATGCGCTTTGGCTAATCCAGCACCGGGTCGGGTCACTGAGGCGCTTCGACGACATCGGGCTGGGGCGCTCCGTGGAGGATCTGGCTTGCGAAGTAATAGCCGACGCTCTCGATCGCTGCAACTACGATCCTCAAAAAGGCGGCCTAGTGCCCTTTTTGAAACGGCGCTTGAAATGGCGGCTGCTCAACCTGCTGGAATCGTCCGCCAACCGGCTCGAGTACCTGATGCCCGGCGCCGGCGAGCGATCCGCCTGCGCCGGTTTCAATCGCGCCGAGATCGACGCATTCGTCGACCTGCTCAGGAGGCGCATCGACGGGTTCCAGGCGGAGCGCAAGCGGAAGTTCGACCTGCACGTCCTGCTGGATTGCATCCTGTCGGAACCCGACATAAGCCCCCAGCGACTGGCCGAAAGGCTGTCGCTGGAACAGGGCCAGATTTACTACCAGCTTCGCGTGCTGCGCGGTTTGACGCTGGAGTTGAAGCAGGGAGAGTAAAATGGGAAACATTGACGCCGACGAGAAATCCTTGAGAGGGCTCCTCGATCTGTTCGACGAGGCAGCGCCCGACGATCTCGCCGAGCTGCGTCCCCTGATCGAGGAGGCCGCCCTGGACCCGGTGCTGGTGCGGGCGCGGCTGCGCGCCTACGCCGAGGGATTGCTGGCCCGCAGGGGTGCAAGGCCGACGGCGAGGACCACCTCCGACGGTGCGACCCGGCGGGATCTCGCCTTGTTGATCCCCTTGCCGTGGGTCCGCAAGGACGGCGAACGCTGGACCATCGACACTGCCGTGGCCGCCCAGTCGCGCGAGGAGCGCAGCATGCTGACACTCGACTTCAGCGGCTCCGGGTTCGCGGGCGCCGTGCGCCTGGGATTGTTTCTTTCCAGCGGCAAGGACGGGCGCAACGCGCTGGTCGTCGAGTGGGAGTCCGAGTTCTCCACGCCGGAGGGGTGGCGCATGGCCCTCTACCACGCGGAAGACGACGAGCCCTTCTTCGATCGCAACATCGGCAAGGGCTACCGGGGTTCCGCGGTTCTGGGCCTGGAGCTGCTGGGGATAGATCCCGGCCGGAGTCCCTTGAAATTCGCGTTCTCGCCTGATATGGCTTCCAATCAATAGAATCCATCTCGGCACGTTCTGGAGATTTTGTCACCTTGACGACAGGGTCCAGACACAAGCGAGCCGGCCGTCGGAAGCTGGCCTTCTTCTTCCCCATGGCGTCTCCCGGCGGGCCGGTGGGTTATGCCGCCATCGGCGCGGGAGCGGAGTATGAGCGCTGGGACGAACTTCCGGTGGAAAGCTTCGACGTCTCGAGCGTGGCCGGCGCCTGGGCCAGTCTGAACGGAGGATCCTTGTGGCCCGCGGTGCCGCCCGAGGGCACCCTGCGCTGGCGCGGCTCGTTCATGGGTAGTCGCGACGAGGTCGACGCCGGACGGTTGCGCGGCCGGTCGGCCCACCTGTCAATTCTGCTCTTGGCCAGCGCCTGGCGCCGGGGACGCCTGGCGGGCCCCGGCGATCAAGACGTGTTGCGAGTCTGGGCGTCGGGCGAGCTGGACGGCGAGGGCCGTCTGCTTCCGGTCGACCAGCTCGAACACAAGCTGCGCATATTCCTCGAGCACTGGTCGTGCCACCCCGGCCCCGCGGTGTTCATCGCTCCGGCCGCCACCCGTTCCACCATCAGCCCCGAGCGGTTCCGCACACACCAACCGCTCGAGGAGCTGCGCTTCGATCCGCGCCGCTTGCCCGAGTTGCCGGACGACAAGCCGGTGCTCTTGTGGGTCAACCGGGCCGATGTCGGCGCGTTGGTTCGCTGGCTGTGCGGCCCGGCGCGGAAAGCGCCTTCCCGCCGGTTGCTCTGGTGTGCCTTGGCGCTTGGGTTGCTTCTGGCCGTGGCGGCCTGGGCGCTGACGGGAAGACTGTCGTCCGGCTCTCCCGATCGGCAAATTGTTCTTCCGTCCCCCCTGAAAGGCGCCCGGATCGCGCTGCGGGTCGCCCACTCCTGGCGAATCGACGATAGCCTGGCCGGGACCTTGGCGTGGCTGAAGATCGACGGGGACTACCTCACCTGGCGGGAACCGCTCTCAAACTACCGCCAAAGCACTGACAACGGCTGCGTTCCCGGCTTCATGCTTCCCGGTGACGTCGAGTTGCGCTACGCGCTGGGCCCGCGCGAGGTTTACGTGGCGGCGTTCGGCGATCCATCGAAGCTGCTCTCCGTGCTGGCTCCCCCGCGCCGGTTCGGATTTCCGAGAATAGATTCGCCCGAGAAACTAGCGCGCTTGGTGTTCTTTCGCCAGCAGGCTTTTGATCCCGGGCATACCTTGCTGGCCAAGGTATTATTGGAACAGGTTCAAAGGCTCAGAAAGGCAAGCGTGATCCAAGGCGAACCCGGCAGCGCCGAAGATCTTCTGACCGGCCGACCGGAGCTGTTCCACGATTTTCGGGCGCCCGTGCACCTGGTCTACCAGGCGGTGGGCTGCTGCGGCCCCGACAGCAACTGCCTGGACTCCAACCTGCTCAACGATGTCTGTCCCCAACCGTCGGCGGCATCGGCGGGATCCATGTCCCGCTCCTTCAAGCTCTACTACGTCAATCCAAGCAACTCCTATATCGCCCTTTTCTTCGGAGGCGACCGGCACAACAGCGCTCACGTCGTGCTTGGTGGAAAGACCATCGCCGGGTGCGAAGGGCCGCACAGCCGGCGCACCTTTCTCACCGACACCTATCCGGACCAGGTGGCGCTTCACGCCGAGCGCAGCTGGTCACAGGTATACTCCGAGTTCTCGATGGCGGTGGTAGCCAATGGGATCTCGGTGTCCGATCCGGCCCAGGAGCCCCCGGTGGGATTGGCGGCGGTCGGTCCGCCGGTGTTGGCCGAGATCCAGCCCGGTTGGACCGCGCCGCCAGTGTTCGCATTGGATGCGCATTTCGACCGGGAGATCGATCCGTTCAGGGATGTCTACAAGAAGGGCGTGTCGATCGAACGCCGGAGACTCAGGCTGGAGCGCACCGCGCCGGAGGGCTGCGCCAGCGTGGAAGCGGTGCTGCCCGCCGGCATCCATGGAAACTGGACGCTCTCGTTCAGCGGGGCACTGCTGACCGAGCAGAGCATCCTGGCCGTATGCACCGAGGACCGGGCCTGGAAAAACATGAACTGCGTGACGCTCAACAACAGCACCGAGAACGGGCAGCAGCCCGGCCTGCACCTTTTGTGCAACACTCACTGCGCCGGGCAGGGCATCAAGACAGGCCAGGTACTCATCAGCCATGAATTCGATCCGCCGGCCGGCAGGCCATACCGGATTCAGTTGAGCAATGATGAACGAGGCCTGCGGCTTGTGCTGAACGGCATGGAGCTGGGACGCTCGTCGGGCCCGTGCGCGGTCAGAAAATTCGATCTAGTAAGAATCGATGGATTCCAGTGCGGCAACCCGGGCCATGGGGGCTTCGTCGACGACGTCGTTGTCTTCAGCCAGAAGCATCGACCGTTGCCCGAGGGACAATGATTCCAGTCCTTGTCGGAGTCAAGGCAGGCACAGAGTGCGCTCAACCAGTGGAGTCGGCTGGTTGCTGCCTGACACACTTCCGCCAAAGGCGTAAAGGTGGCTCTCACCAGTGTCCGGAGAGAAGACGGGAGCGGTCCTGCTGCCAAAGACATTGACACCAAGGTCTTCTATAGCCAGCAGATCGGCTGCCGGGTCATAGGTGATCAACTTGCTGAACCAGTCCGGGTCTGCGCCGGTCAGGGTGTAGACCAGTCCATTGCTTCCGAGCCAGGCATTTGTCGGTGTGTATCCCGTATCGGCCAGATAGATAAAAGAAAGATCTGCCGGGTCGAACAGGTAGAGCTTGTAGGAATCATACTGGTTTGTGAACACATAGGTTCGCCCATCAGAAACATCCGTGACGACGGCATTTATCGAGTTTCCTGCGATCGGTATGCTGGCTCCCGTGTCGGTCAGCTGATTGCTTTGCGGATCATAGCGCCAGATGCCAGTCAGTGATCCGCCATTCCAACCGCCGATAAAATAGAGATATCCGTCATGACCGTTTATCACCGACAAACCCCAACGAGTCGAGGGGAAACATGCTTTTTCAGTTGCGCCAGGGCCAGACGGATCGAACTCGATAATACAGCTGTGGCTACCCCAGCCATTGTTCACGGTCGGGCCCAGTCCCGGTGATATATACAGCTTTCCGTTGTCCGCCCAGGCGGCCTCGGTGGACGTTGACGGACAACGTGCATAAGGGAGAATCGTGCCCAAATCCGCTATCGTGTCGCTGGCCGTTGCGTAGCTCCATATGTTGGCCAGACAGATGGTGGTGGCGCCCGAGTTAATCTCGTAGCCGCCGACCAGGTAGATGAAACCGCTATCCGGAAGAGAGGCAACGGTTCGCAGATCGAGTGGTAGTGGATTGAGGGATTCGACCTGAGTGATGTCGCAAGCCTGGCCACCCGAACAGTCGCGCAGCACCACGTTGTCGAATGCCTTGGTTCCTCCCATATTAACAATGCCCACGGAACCCGCCGAAATGTCGGTGTCGGTTGTCTCCAAAACGGTAGAGTCGTCTAATATACACCGGAGCGTGCTTCCGATGGCCTCGAATCGCAGGTGAGCAGTGGATCCGACGGGGAAGGATATCGTGTCATCCGAGGCAAGACTGGTGCCGTAGTCACCATTGTTGAATTTGGAGATAAACATTAACGACGGTGCTACATAACAAAGGTAGAAGGTTAAGCTGCCGTCTGTTGCTCGCCGCAATGCCAGGCCACCATTTCCGGCTGTGGTGTGAAACTGTGCAACGTTGGTGATGTCCGCCTCCAGCACCATGTCGGTGTAGTTGGTTGCGCTGTTAGGAAAGGCAATACTGTTACCGCCACCCGTCGAAACACCTCCTGTGCCCTCGAACTGGTAGCCTCCTGCATTGGGGGAGATTTGCCAAGAAACGTTAGATGTATTCGGTCCCCACGATTGAAATGACCAGTCAGAAGCATCGCCGTCGTCGAAGTCATCGGAGAGCACCGCAACGCAACTATCCGCAACACAAGCGGCACCTTCCGGATGGTAGCCTGATGCGCATGAATCGCAGGCAGAGCCGGTATAACCCTGATCGCAGGTACAACTGCCCGCATCGCAGGTTCCGTTGCCGGAGCAGGGATCGGGATCACAGGGATCGTCCTGCAGGCAAGCCAGGCCGTCCCGATGATAACCATCGTCGCAAACACATAGGGCATTACCATCTGTATCGACCGCACAGGTTCCATGTCCGGAGCATTCGACGCCCTGGCAAAGGTTTGGCTCGGCCTTGTGGCAGATATCATCGGTTCCACAAACCAGCCCGGTATCGCAGGTGCCGTTCCCGTAACAAGGGCCCCCCTCGCTGCCCTCTGCCGGACCGCTGGTGCCTCCGCCACAGCCAATCAAGGCCAACGCAATCGTCGAAGCGACATAGATCACAACCCCTCGTCTTTTCATTTCCACGCCTCCTTGTCCGGCATTCGAAGCCAGAACGTCATTTACATTTCACAAGCCACTCGAAAAAAACCAAGACGGCAGACGTCTGAGCCCGCATGAATGCACGTCTTCCGTCTTCTGGAGTTATTGTCGCTAGTACCTGCGGGAGAATGTATTTTTAAAAAATTTTCTGCTGCTTCCCAAGCTGTTTCTTTGGCATCTTTGCGGGTAGGAAATACGTAGGTAGCTTAGTCCGGGGTCTTCACGATCGTCATTTTGCCAGGTAGAACTCCTGTTGGCCCGACTGGTAGGTGATCAGCAACGTCTTTTCCGCCACCTCAACGCGCTTGACCGACTTGTAGCGCCTGATCTCGTTCGCCGCTATGCACAGCGCTTCGATACGGGTGTGGCCTTCGTTCAGGGCCCGCTTGTAAAACTTGGCGCTGTCGTGCAGCGGATCTCCGACATCGATCGTCTTCTTCTCCGTTCCCTCGTTCGAATCCGGGCAAAGCGGTCCTGCGTCCTTTTCGGGAGCGACAGCCGGGGCGGGCCCCTTGTCGCCGGGCTCTCCCCGCCGGGCGACATCGACACCGGAATCGCGGTCCGGCACGAATTCCTTCAAACGGCTGTGATTGGCTGGCCGACCGGGCCTTTCGTCGCAAGCCGAGAAGGAACCCGTTGTTATGAATGCGATTGCAGCGAGGCAAAGGAGGGTCGCGAACTTCATCTTCTGCGAACCTCGTTTGCCTGCCCGGCCGGGAAGAGTTTTCTCACTTGGTCTCGAAGACCAGCAGGTAGGGGACCGCCGGGTGGTTGTCTGTGTCCCGGAAGGCGTTGTTCTTGCCCGAGTTGATCCAGATGACATAGGTCTTGTGCGGCTGGAGCGTGACCGGCAGCGTGATGGTGCGCGAGTCGAGGTAGCGGGGCGTGCCCGCCTTGGGAAAGGTGTCCTTGGAGACCTGCACGAAGGACCACATCTTCTTGGTCTGCATATCCTTGGAAAAGGTGACCTTGATCTCCTTCAGGCCCGCATCCACGGCGGTCTTGCCCGATTGGGGCGTGGTCTCGACCACCACCGGGGGCATCGACTTGACCGACGGTTTCCCGGCCGAGGCCGGACTCGCAAGCAATGCCACGATCGACAAGACGATCAGCGACTTCATGATTTCTCTCCTTTCGCTTGTATCGAAAGCCTACCTCGCCATGGATAGTTGTCAAGTGACGCCAGTGTTTGAGCCCGTTCTGGAGTTGACACTTTTGAGAGAGCCGTGACAGGCTTCTAGGCCGGTTATTGATCATATTGGTCAGAGATGGCACGAATATGCGTCGCAATCCTGTGGGTGGTCATCAGCGGCCTGACAACTCTGGTCGGGACGATGTTGATAGTCATGCTGTTCGCCGGAGGCAACATCCCGATCGGCGCGGCCGGTCTGTTCGCTTCGTTGCCGGTGCTGGGTCTGGTTCTTCTCGGGCTGGGAATCCTGGGCGTGCTGGCCGGCCGGGCCTTATTAAAGGACAAGTCATGGGGCCGCGCAGGCATGACAACGAGCCTGGCGCTGTCTCTGGTCGTCTGCATCGGAAGCGCGCTGGCCTTCTGGTCCTGGATGGGCCGCGATGAACTGATCGTCAAAGTGATCTTGCTTGGAATCGGCCCCGTCATCATGCTGCTCTTTTTATGGATAGTCTGGCGCCGAAAGCCGTCCGACAGACAGAGCCCGACCGGAAATGTCCGCGAATGTCCGGACTGCGGGCTCGTCAATCCTGCCGGAGCGCGAGAGTGTGATTGCGGCCACGTTTTTTCGGGAAAGGAAGCTTGAATCATTCTGTTTGTTGAAGACTAAACCGAGAAACTCCCCGATTCGGCCGTATCACGGATGCAGGAAGGAGGAACCCCGATGAGAAGAAACATGATTTGGCCGGTTGCTTACCTGGCCCTGTTGATCCTGGGATCGTTTTTCCTGTTTTTGGGGGCAGGCCACAAGAAGGCCGAAGCGCGGGAGACCGCCGGGGCGTCACTGCGCGCCGAACTGCGCGGCAACGATAACCGTCAACCCATCTTCAGGCACAACTACAGAAACGGCGTTCATTTCCTGCTGTTCTCGCTTCGCGACAACACCAAGGTCTTCCAGGAGTGGTGTTCCTGGGGCTACTTCACCCGCACCTTCACGGCTACCATGATCGGCGGGCCGGCCACGAGATACGTATTGAAGCGAAACCCGAACAAGATCTGGTCCAAGAACTACCCCGCTGCCCACAAGCTCAAAAAGGGCGAGTTCCTGATCACCTATGTCGATCTGTGCGACGGCAGCTGGATCGCCGAACCGGCGCTGCCCGAAAAAGACGCAGAACTCAGGCTGACGGGTCAGTTCGAGATCAAGCCCGATGATGAGAGCCGCAAGCAGAAGGTCTGGGCCGGCAAGCTGAAAACCAAACCGATCGAAATCATCTTAGGTTCAAAATGCGCCGCGAGGCTGAACGGGAAACAAGAATAAACGGGGCCGGGGCCTTCAGGTCTTCTTGCGAAGGAGCCGGTATGTCTCCTGGTAGATGTTACGGCGTGGACCCATGGCGACGAGTTCTATCGAGCGCCCACGCAGCCGATAGATGATTCTCAAGCGCCCCAGGCGCAAGCTGCGCAACCCTTCCAGTTCGTCCTTGAGCGCCTTGCCCAGCAAGGGATCCCCGGCGAGTGCCTGCAAAGCAGCCCTGACTTTCCTTTTGAGTCGAGGGTGGAGGTGGCGGATGAGCTCCGCCAGTTCGTGTGGTATTCGAAGTTTTTTGTCCCGCATGCCGCTATCAGTCGAATAGCTCATCGAGAGAATACAAGCGGCTCTTTTTGGGCAAGGACTTCAGGCCTTTCCGTATTTCCTCCATTAGTTCGTTGTTTGACAGGATTTCACCGGTTTCCTTCCAGCTATCGTATTCGTCGGGACTTACCAACACGGCCGCTCTCCGGCCGTTCTTGGTGATCATGATCTCCTCGTCCGTCTGCCGAAGCGCCTCGATCAAAGCGCTCAGCTTCATCTTGGCCTCGGAAAGGGAAAGGGTCTTCATGCAAAACTCCTTAATTATGGTTGACCATAATTAAGGTCAGTTTAGCCTTGAAAACATTTTTCGTCAAGCCGACAGAAAAAGCCCCCACCTCCAACCGATTTTGAAATACTCTGTTTAGCCGGTGGGCTGCAGATAGTGATATGTTGACTAATGGCTGTCTGCCAGGTATCCCGTAGCCCGCAATTGGAGAACAGAGTGAGACAGGCGGCTTACACATTTTTAAAGGCTTCGATTCTGCTGATCGCGTCGGCGGCTGTCGGCCTGGTGGTCAACTGGGTTCGGCCGGAAGGGCTCGAGCTGGTCGGCGGCCAACCGTACGTTATCTACAAGGATTGTCCTGAGATTTCCAAGGAGGCCACGCCGGTCAAGATGAACCATCTCGAGGCCGACTTGTCGCCTTTTACGGTGATCGACGCGCGTCCGGTCAACGATTTTCTGACAGCACACGTGCCCGGAGCGCGTTCGCTGCCCTACGATCCCATCCGTCCCATGGACAAGGAAATCATGGACGAGTTGCGCGCGCTGGGTCCCAATCGGTTGCTGATCTACGGGGACGAAGAGATCGACTCCGGGCGCTTGATGGCCGGCGAGCTTTCAAGCGCCGGGTTGCTCGGCGTACGTTACATCGAAGGCGGCTTCGCGGCCTGGCGCAAGGCCGATCGCCGAACCGAGAGCGGTGGACAGCCATGAGCACCCGTACCGGAAATATCTTGTGCGGTATATCGCTGCCCGTCAGGGTTGCGCTGGGAGTGATTTTCATCGCGGCCGCCTGGTACAAGATAGCCGATCCGCAGGCTTTCGGTCTGAGTATCGCGAGTTACCAGATTCTTCCCGAAAGCATTATCAATATCATGGCGGTGACGCTGCCCTGGATGGAGATCGTCATCGGCCTGACGTTGGCGGCCGGCCTGTGGACAAGGGCCGGTGCGCTAGCCGTCTGCGGCATGCTCTTGATGTTCATGGTTGCGATTGGAATCGCCCTCTCCCGCGATCTGCCCATATCCTGCGGTTGCTTCGCATCGGCCGATGCGGGTGAGGAGATCTCCGCGGCCACCCTGTGGCGAGACGGCATCTGGCTGGCCGGGGCTGTCTTCGTGTTTTGTATAGACGACGGACGATTCGGCCTGGACTTCTTGCTATCCAGGAAACAACGGGCAAGTTGATCTTCAGCGCTCGACTTCGATGAACTCTGCGGCGACGTCGTACGGCGGCTTGTCGCCTTCTACGCGCACTACCCTGACCCTGGCCGTCATCGGCCTGAAGACACGCGAGAACTTCTGGTGCGTGCGGGTCAGCACCTCGATATCGAGAAGCATACCCGGCTCGAAGCGTTCGCTGGCTGATAGAAGAATGCCGCCGCCGGAGATATTCTTGCCCGCTCCGCGTTTCTGGGAGCCTTCCGGCACCTGCCGGATGTTGATCTCGGTCTCGGCCGGCAGCCTCTTGAAATCTCTTCTCTCTACCATCGCTTGATCTCCTTGAGGTCTACGGGCCTGTCTTAGAAAGATAATCCATACGCTTTTTCTCGAAAAGCGTTTCGTAACAACGACCGATACGCTGGGCCAGAATCAGCAAATCGCCGATGCTGGAAGGACAATGAGCCTTGTGCCCGTTGTCTCCGTACAGGATGTTGACCACTCGCCCGCGAACCAATATAGGCAACAGGAATGCACTCAGCGGAACCTGCTTGCCCATCACCTTTAAAAACTCGATGTTGACCCTGGTCTTGGTCAGGCCGCCCAGATAGTGGGCCCGGTTGTCGACGACCAGTTGGAAGACCGACGGGCTGTCGAGCGGTATCATGACCGATCTGAAAGACCAGCGGTCGACCCTGTCGCCGACTGCATCCCAGCCGAGGGCCACTCCGCGATGCACGGTGAAAAGCATGGCCCGGGTGAACAGCGAGCGGGCATATCTGAGCACCAGGTGGGCAATGTCGTTCCGGGCGCTGACCGAAGCAAGCAGGAGCGAGGCCTCTTCGAAGGTGAGTGGGCTGTCCTCTTCCTCCTCGGCGGGTGGAGGAAACGACGGCGCCGCGGAAGCAGCCTCGCTCAGCGCCCTGTCCTCGCTGCGTCGGTCTTGGACGGCCGAGTCGCGTTGCCAGACTCGACGCTCGATGTTGCCGGGAGGTCCGCTGGGTGGCTCTTCTTCTAGTTCTTCCAAATCCGCTGCCGTCAGCAGGGGCATGGCTTCCGAGGGCAGCAGTTGGTGCTGCCTGTTGTCCGCGGATGACAAGGAGGAAGTCGTCTCGTTGGTCTTGACATTCGGAAAACCGTCACGGCGCTGATAGAGCTTTGCAAAGGCGTCTTCACTGAGCAGATCTTCAGAGACGCTCGGTTCCACACCCGCCGCAGGCTTTCTCTCCATCAGTGTCTTGGCCATGAAGTCCTGCGCATCAAGAGCCACGTAGCGCAGCCCGCGCTTGATGTGGTAGCAGCGCTCGAGCAGTTCCCAGAAACGGATTTCCGCGACGACGATCGGGTCGGGCGTCAGCCCGGTGATGAAGGCCACTTCGTCCAGGATCTTGATGTTGCGTGGATCGACGCACAGCACCTGGAGACGCTTGCTCTCCTTGATGAAGGGAATGATCTCGAGACTGTTTGCTACCTCGGGGCCAATCATGGCCAGTGCTTGGGGATCGGGTTGCACGTTTTCTCCCGATACGGAGGGCAACTCGTGTTGGCGCGAAAGATAGCGGGCCAGAGTTTCTTCGTCGATCACTCCCAACTCGACCAGGTTGGTGCCCATTCGGCCGCCAAGGATGACCTGATTCTGGATGGCGTCCTCGATCTGCTGTTGGCTGCAGACCCCGTCCGCTACCAGCATTTCTCCCAGGGCAGGCATGCGCCAAGGCTATCGCCCCGGCGGTCGAAAAGTCAATTTCGCCTTCCACTTTAAGCCGGTCCGGAGTCGGGCTTGAAGCCCGGCTGGATTTGTGTTAGCTGGACAAATCAGGTTCTGTCTGCCTTCCGGGAGGTGTCATGTCTGGTCATTCCAAGTGGAGCACCATCAAGCACAAGAAGGGTGCCGCGGATGCCAGGCGCGGCAAGATCTTCACGCGCCTGATAAAAGAAATCACGGTGGCCGCACGCATGGGCGGTGGAAGCCCCGATCACAATCCACGCCTGCGATCGGCGATCGCCGAGGCAAAGGCCAACAACATGCCCAATAACAACATCGATCGGGCGATCAAGAAAGGCACCGGAGAACTGGAAGGAGTGGCCTACGAGGAAGTTACCTATGAGGGCTACGGCCCGGGCGGTGTGGCCATCCTGGTAGAGGTGATCACCGACAACCGCAGGCGTTCGGCCAGCGAGATCCGCAAGATATTCTCGAAAAGCGCCGGCAACCTGGGCGAGGTGGGCTGCGTCGGCTGGATGTTCGACGCCAAGGGGCTCCTGGTCGTCGACAAGGCCGCTGCCAGCGAAGACCAACTCATGGAAGTAGCGCTGGAGGAGGGTGCCGAGGACATACAGGAGGTCGATGACAGCTTTGAGATTACCACGGACCCTTCGGCTTTCCAGGCTGTCAAGGATGCCCTGGACGGAGCGGGCATCGCGGTGACCTCCGCCCGGCTCGACAAGATTCCGCAGAACACAATCGAGGTGAGCGGCAAGGAAGCTCGCCAGGTACTCAGGCTGGCCGAGGCGCTGGAAGAGAACGACGATGTGCAGAACGTGTACGCCAACTTCGACATCGATCCAGATACCCTAGCCGAGATTTCCGACTCCTGACGCGGAGAAGAGCGTGCGTGTGCTGGGCATCGATCCAGGCTCTGCTTGTTGCGGTTTTGGAGTGCTGGATGAAGGAACTCCCGAGCCCGGTGTTGTGGCCAGTGGCGTAATACGTGCGGGCAGAGGACCGTTGGCCAAGCGCCTGTCCATTATTTTCAGCGAGATCGAAAAGGTAATCGAGACACGACATCCACAGGTCATGGCGATCGAGGAAATATTTCACGCCAAGAACGCAAAGAGCGCACTGATTCTTGGTCATGCAAGGGGAGTCGCCCTGTTGGCGGCCGGCCGGGCAGGAATGAGCGTCAGCGAGTATTCGGCCCGCAAGATCAAGCAGACGTTGACCGGTTACGGCGGGGCCGACAAGCGACAGGTGTGCGAGATGGTCAAGATGCAACTGGGCCGGCAACCGGAGTCACTGGATGAGTCGGACGCCCTGGCGGTGGCCCTGTGCCACCTGCGCTGGTGCGGCGCTCACCGGAGCAGCGACAGATGATCGCATCTCTACAGGGGCGTCTTTTGCGCAAGACATCGAGCTATCTGGTGGTTGATGTCTCCGGGGTCGGCTATCGCGTTTTTGTATCGCGCCGGGTGCTGGAAAGCATAGGGCCGTTAGGTGAACGGGTGCAGCTATTGATACACACACAAGTCAAGGAAGACGCAATTCTGCTGTACGGTTTCCTCGATGAAGCCGAGCAAGAGGCCTTCGAGGCCCTGATTTCGATGAGCGGCATCGGCCCGCGGGTTGCCGTCGGCGTTCTTTCGGGGATCGATCCCCGGGAGTTGGCGCTGGCCGTGTGCGGAGCCGACACGGCTCGGCTGTGTTTGATTCCCGGAATCGGCAAGAAGAAGGCCGAACGTATGATTATCGATCTCAAGGACCGCCTGTTACCTTTAGCGAGTTCGACGGACGAGGGCGATATCTCGGCTGCTTCCATCATGGGAGATCTGCGTTCTGCGCTTTCGAACCTGGGCTTCAAGGTTGTGGAAATTGAGCAAGTGGTGGGCGATCTGCGTGAGAGAGTGCTCATGGGTGAAACTCTCGACAGGTTGCTGCCCGAAGCGTTGAGGCTACTGAGATGAGCACTTGTGACGACGATAAAAAGTCATCCCGGCGCGATCTGTCGCCGAAGCCCCTTCCGGACGAGGCCTCTTCAGAGAAATCATTGCGTCCGCAGACTTTTGCCGAGTATATCGGGCAGCAAGAAACAATAGACAACCTGAAGGTTTTCGTCGAGGCGGCCCGGCAGCGAGGGGAGGCTCTGGACCACGTTCTTTTCTGCGGGCCGCCGGGGCTGGGCAAGACTACGTTAGCCTACGTGATCGCTAACGAGATGGACGTCAACATTGTTACAAGCTCAGGGCCGGCCATCGAACGCAAGGGAGATCTGGCAGGCATTTTGACAAACCTGAAAGAGAACGACGTCTTGTTCATCGATGAGATCCACAGGCTGCCAAGAGTGGTCGAAGAGAACCTCTATCCATCCATGGAAGATTTCCAATTCGACTACGTGGTTGGCGAAGGGCCGGCGGCTCGTAACCTGCGGCTCAAGCTGCCTCATTTCACGCTGATCGGGGCGACGACTCGAACGGCTCTTCTGTCTTCGCCCATGCGCGACCGCTTCGGTGTGGTCTGTCGCTTGCAGTTCTATCCGCCCCATGACTTAGCCGAGATCGTCAACCGCTCGGCGAGCATTTTAGGTCTCGAATTGAGAGGCAAAGGAGCCAAAGAAATCGCTCGTCGCTCACGGGGCACTCCCAGGGTGGCAAATCGCTTGTTACGCAGGGTGCGCGACTTTTCCCAGGTGCTTGGCGACGGCACGATCGATCAAAAGGTTGCACAGACAGCCCTGATTCGCCTGGATGTTGATGAGTTGGGTTTGGATCGCATGGACCATATGATCTTGCGGACCATTATCGAGCGCTTTGATGGCGGTCCCGTAGGTGTCGAAGCCATTGCGGCCTCGGTGGCCGAAGAGCGCGAAACGATAGAGGACGTCTACGAGCCGTTCCTGCTGCAGGAGGGCCTGTTGCAAAGAACACCACGGGGTCGGCGCGCGACTTCACGGGCCTACCAACACCTGGGAATATCGCTGCCCGCGGGGCAGACGAAATTGTTGTGAGCTGAATGTAGCGTATTTGTTACGCACTGTGACAAGACTGTCGCGTTTTCGATATCATTGTCCGGGCTTGAATTTTTGGCCTGTTTTGTAAGTCATGAACTTGACAAGGATAATGTGCTCGGGCAAAATCGATTGAAAGTGGCACATGATTTGCACTAAAAGGCCCAAACTAGCTCGAACTACTAGGAAAAACGAGACCATGAGCCTAAACAGCGATCTTCATGACAACGTGCTGCACCAGAGGACGTTAGTTGGCTGGGTAAGTGTTGGCGGGATCGGTCTGCACACCGGTCAGCGGGTAGAACTGTCATTCGGGCCAGCCCCGGCAGGAAGCGGCATCGTCTTCGAACGCTCAGATCTTCAGGGTAATCCGCGAGTGACCGCGCGGCCGGATTCGGTGGTAAGCTCGTCTTTCTGCACGGTGCTTGGAAACAACGGAACGCGTGTCTCGACGGTTGAGCACCTATTGGCTGCTTTCCTCGGGCTCGGAGTGGACAATGCCCGTGTGGTGCTGGACGGCGAAGAGGTGCCGATACTGGATGGAAGCTCGCAGCCGTTCGTCGAGCTGATCAAGAAAGCTGGAATACGATCGCAGGCTGCTTGTCGATCGGTGACCCGGGTTACTCGTCCGGTGGAAGTCAGCCAAGGCGATCGCTATTTTGCACTCATTCCGGCCAGGACGTTGAGTATCGATTGCATAGTCGATTTTGATCATCCGATGGTCAGCGATCAGAATCTTTGTTACAAGCATGCGGCGAGCTTCTTCGAAAGCAAGCTTGCGCCTGCGCGTACCTTCGGGTTTCTCAAGGATGTAGGCGAAATGAAACGCAATGGTCTGGCGCGCGGCGGGTCGCTGGAAAACGCCGTTGTGATCGATTCATTTTCCGTGCTGAATCCAGGCGGTCTGCGTTTCCCTGACGAGTTTGTTCGTCACAAAACGCTCGATATCATGGGTGACCTGGCCCTTCTGGGAGGGCTCCTGACTGCAAAGGTTGTGGCGCGCAAGTCGGGTCATAGCCTGCACCACGCGCTAATGCGCAAACTGGTCAGCGATCCGGATTGTTGCGAACGTATCAAGATCGCTGAAGGCGATCACGAGTCCGATTTACCCTTCGACTTGGCTCCCTTCAGGCTGGCCGGCCTGCAAGGCGCCTGAATTTCCTTTCTGGTTCCCGACAGTTTTTGGCTACTTGCATCTGGGTGAGAAGGAAAATCTCTTTTTTACTATCTGCTTACCACGACAGGCAGTAAAATTGTCGGCCGCAATATCGCCCCATGGAAAATACAGTGGGTAATTTAGCGTTCCATCCTTTTGCACGCGCTGGTCGAGCCAGGAGCTTACCAGGCGGGTAACAGGGGAACTCGAGGAGTTGCGCCTGCGGTAGCGCTTCACGCCGACCTGCCCGGTCGCGATGTACAAAGTGCAGGGAGGAGTGTCGCCGTCACCGCGGCACTCGATTCGCACTAGCCGGCCTTCGAACTCGTCCAGCAGCCGATCTCCGAAGATGGTCAGGAAAACAAGCCCAATTAGCATGAGACCTATGACAGCAAGCATGATCCAACGAAGTTTGCCTCGCCTTCGGGTTCCGCGCTTGCGCCGCAACCTGTCGCTCTGCCGATGGAAAGAGGCCCGCCCCTGCTGGAACTCGTGGGCGGCTTTAAGTCGCGTAATACGACTTTCTTCCAACTCACTGTGTTTCAGTAGCCGGATGTAGTCACGAGCCCTCCAGGCAATAACCCAGCGACGAAAATCTTCGAGCGACTGCAGCGGATACAGAGTACCCCGATCGAAATAAATTAGGCCCAACCGGTGAGCTGAAGATTCAAGCAGATCCGTGCGCCTATCGGAATTCTGATCCAGAGAACGCAGTGAGGTTTCGGACGGCAAGGCGCTTGCGTCGGTCGTAATATCCGCAATCTGGAAGACTTCCCTGATCTCGGTAAGTACCTCGGCTCTCTTTTCGCCGAGACCGGCAAGTTCAGCTTCTGCATTACCTCCGATTTTGACGATGGCCGCTTTCAGGTTGGTCACTAGTCCCAGGCGGTTCTGCTGATCGAGCAATGCGGCTTGACGCACAAGTGCTAGTCCTTCCTCGCGATCCGGGCGCGTCTCGATGTAGCCGCTTCCCAGAAGCGAGATGGCTTCGGCGACCGTCGGCAGCGAGGCGGCGGTGTCCTGCAGCAAAAGATTCTCCAGCGGCATCGAAGCCTTGGAGTGTTGACCGGTCTTGATATAGCAGCGTGCCAGTAATATCAAAAGCGAACTCGGTCTTGGCGGGAAAGTAATTTTCCACCGCCGTGATAGTGTCGGGATGCATTCTTCGAGTACTTTTATGGCCTCTGGAACCCTGTTTGCCTCGAGCAGGATTTTCGCCTTGGTATGCAGCGCCCCGGGATGGTTTTCGTAGAGCGCAAGGCAGCGCGCGATCGCTTCGAGCGCCTCTTCATCGCGTTCGGCGGCAAAAAGAGCATCGGCCAGACAGGCCTGCGTGTCGGCCCGCAACTGCTTGGGAGCTTCCAGGCCGGTCAGGTCGATCAAGGAGTAGACGGCCTCGGTAACTTTGCCCGATTCAAACAGGACACATGCGCGGTAGAAGGCCAAGCGATAGCTTTCTATCCCCGCGCCAATTAGATCATCGGCCTGCCGCAGGGCCTCTTCGAGGTTTCCGCGTTGCATGAGTGCGAAGATCTCGTCGGTGCGCAGCTCTATGGTGGGCACGGCTACGCGTTGTTCGCGCACCAAGTTGATGTATCCGCAAAACGGACACAGCCGGCTCCCGGCACCCGGTTGGAATTGAATGGGCGCTCGACAGCCCATGCAGCGCATGTGCGGCCTGGACAAACTGCCTCCTGGGCAAGCTCGCAGATGGGGGATTAATAGCAGAAATGAAAGAATGAAGCAAAGTGGCTCCGGGCAAACACCGGAGCGGGAATCCGGATACAGTTACATTACCGAACTTTTCTCAGATCGTGCTTTTTCTTTTTATGCTTCAGCACTTTGTGAAGCTCGGGCTTCTTCTTCAGCATTGGCCTGATCCTCGGCCGAACTATCTTGAGCCTGGGGATCTTGCGGATGCTTGAATCAATCTGATCCAGTTCAGTCTTGAGATTGCCGAAAGTGGTTTGCTCTCTTTCGAGGTTCTCGAGTTCGGCAAGCCGGGTGCTGTGTCCGCACCTGCGGCGCATTTTGGCAATCAATCTGTTCAACTCGGCACCGTGGATGCGCATTTTCTGCATGACCCTGCGATACCTGCCGCGCAGCGCGGCCGCCGAGGCCCGCAGGCCGTTGATGTCTTTCTGCATCTGGTTCCAGCGGCTGAAAAGGTCGTTGCAGCGATCGATCGTCGCTTGCTGTGTCTGACCCGCGACCAGATTGTCGCAGTTGAGTTGCCTGTAGTTGGTTTCGATCTTGTTGACTTCGCGGTTCAGGCGTAGCGAGTCGGCGTTGCGCTCGCCGATCTCACGGCGAATCCTCCGCAGCCGTTCGGCCAGCGGTGCAATGCGCGACTTGAGAGCATCAATGCGCTGCTCGAGATTGCCACACTGCCTGAGGCCCGCGCACATGCGATTCATCATTCTCCTGTCAATGTGGATCCGTTTCTGGAGCTTCGCCTTTTCACGGGCCTTGTCGAACTTGTCCCGCAGCAGCTGTTGCTTCTGGCGCTCAAGATCCCTTATCTTGAGATCGAGATTGGCAATGTCGGCATCCATCTGCTGCGCCTGCTGTTCCATCTCGGCTATGTCGTTTTTCTTCTGCTGGCATTCTTCGAACACTGACTGGGCCATGGCTGTCGAGGCCAGTGCGCAAATGGCCAACATTGCCGGGATAATAAAAATTTTCCTCATGTCATGCCCTCCTTGAGTAGGGTGAAATCACGAAATTTTACCGATGTTGCAATATCATATTTTTCGCCGTCGCAGGCTGTCAACCAGTTTCAAGGTCTGGCTCACTTGCCGCGACAGCTGACACATGTTTATCAGACGCAGAATGGTGTGCGCCTATTCAGAATCGCCTAATTTGACCTGCCAACCGATTTACACCTACAATGCGTGCTGCCCTGCTCCTGCTTTCCGGAGGGTCGAACAGCATGCGCTACTACGCTTCTGACAAGCCGTGGGGAGATATCCTGCCGCGTTACGCTTTTCTGGGAACCCTCTTCGAGGGCCTCGGGATTCTAGAGATCGGTTGCGGTGACGGCAGCGGCGCGATGTTTCTCAAGGAGCGCGGCGCCGATCATGTTGTCGGGGTCGATCTGCCAGGCCCCGACCTGGACGCGGCACTCGAACTCGAACCGCTGGAGGGTATCTCGTTCAAGGCTCTCGAAGCAGGGCGCATTGACGCCCCTTCCGCGGCCTTTGACGTAGTCATTGACTTCGAACTTGGCGCGGAGCAGCAGGCGGGCGAGTTCGAGGAGGTTATACGGCTGCTCAAACCGACGGGAATCCTTGTCACTGGAATCCGTAATCCGGAGCATCCGAACTTATCGGATCTGGTCGGCCTGGAAGCCCCGCCGGCGCGGCTGTCTTTCGAGGATTTCATCGCGCGTCTCCAGGAGAGTTTCGCAAGGGTGACCGTGCTGGGACAGACGCCTCTTCTGGGCTGCACGGTCGGCTGGATGGGAGCAGGAGCAGAGGATGCGCCGCTGGTCATGGATAGCCTTGATGACGGCGACCAGGAAGAAGTCGCTTACTACATTGTGGTCTGCGGCCGAGAGAATTTGAAGCTCGACGAGCAATTGCTGATCCAGCTACCCTACCGGCGAGTTATTGAGGAAATCTCCGGCGAACTCGTCGAGGTGAGCGAGGAAGAAGAAACCGGCGAAGACATTCGGCACTCAAGTGAAGAGCTGGAAGACCTACAGCAGAAGCTCATTGAACTGCGACGGGAGAACGCCCAGCTTGCCAGGGCGACTGAAGATCTGCAGGATCAGCTCGCGGCGCGCGAGGGGGAAACACAGCACGTACGTTCCGAAGCCAGAGAACTGCGGCACCTGGTTAGGCGGCGCGAGGAGGAGGTGTCCGAGAAGCTGAGCTGGCTCGAGGGCGCACGCATCGAAGTTGAGCGTCTGCAGGGCGAACTGGCCGATCAGCACAAGCTTGCTGACGATTTCCGCAAGCGTATCACCGAACTCGAGAGCGAGATGCGTCTTAGATCGGTTACGCGCGGCGATGACGAAGTAGCTGTGACGATGTTGCGCCAGGAGAACCTGGGACTGAAAATTTCCCAGCGCAAGCTCGGGCAGGAAATTTCGGCTTTACGGAAAGAGCGCGACGACCGGCAAGCGGAGCTGGATGATCTGCGGAATTCCGTGCTCGAGCGCAAGCAACAGGTCGACCAGGCGCGCGACGAGGTTCAGAACTTACGGCAAGAGTGTGAGCGGCTGGAGCGCTTCGCAGAAGAGGCGCGCAACGGGCGTGCGACGACCGAGGAGCAGCTTGGCGTCTTGCGAAGCGAGAACGAAAAATTACTTGGCGACCTGTCGGCGCTGGAAGGGGAGAAAGAGCGGCTCGATCTTTCGCTTGGGGATTCCCGCCGCCGGGAAGATGCAGCTCGAGCCGGGCGACAGACAATCGAGGAGGTCTTGAACGACAGCCGCAAAGAGGCTCAGAACCTGCGCTCGCTACTGGCCGAAAAAACCGGAGCGCTTGCCGGAGCAGAGAGAGATCTCGCCGATCAACGGACACGCCAGCATGAGCTCGAATCCGACATGGTAGCACTGATCAACCGTATCGAGGACGGTGAGAGCAGGGACTACGATCGCCGCATGATGATCGACGAGCTTTCCGAGCGCAGCTCACAGAAACAGCAGGATCTGGAGGATGCCCAGGAGAAGATTGCCGAACTGACCAGGGAGCTGTATACGGCCCGCCGGCACGAGGAGGATCTGGCTCGACAAATCGAGAGCCAACGCACCGAGGCGCTGGACCAGGAGCGCGCGCGTGAAGGCCTGGAGGCGGAGATATCCAACCTGCGGGTGGGCGAGCGCGATGAGTTACAGCGCATGCTCGGGGAAGTAAGGACGGCCGAGAGCCGGGTGGCTCTCCTCGAGCGGGAAAAAGATGCGCTATCAGACGAGCTTGAGCGTGAGCGAGAATTCGCTCAAAAGGCACGTTCTGATTTCATACGCCAGGGGTCGCAGATCGAAGTTCTGCGCGGGAATCTGGCGGTCGCCGAAGGCCGCTTACGTGAGGAGCTCCAGCATGGCGCTAAGCTGCCTGCCCTTGAGCAGGACCTGGCCTGGCATCAGGAAGAGGTGTCCCGCCTGACTGCCGAGATCCAGGCCATGGGCGATGAACTCGAACACTACCGCTGGGATCTCGATCAAGTGCATGAAGAACTCGTTGAGGCTCGCGAGATTGCCGAAAAGGCCGAAAACGAAGTTTCCAAGTTGCGCTCAGCCGGGCTCGAGGAAGAATGCCAGAAATTGAAACATGAGCTGGCCAAGCAGCGCGAACTCTATGACGAACTGGAGTTGGGCGAACGCGACAATCAATCTTTGATCGAGAAGCTTAGCGGGCAGCTGAACGATCGGGACCGCGAACTCGAACAGACTCGGCAGGATCTCGATCGTGAGCGAGCCCATGGCAAGCTCCTGATTGAGAAACTGGATCGCCTGGATCTCGAACTGCGTGAAAGCGCCGGTCCGACAGCAGAGGAACTAAGACTGGCATTGGAGCGCGAGCAGACACTGCAAGCCAGGGCGGCCACTTTGCAAGAGCAGCTCGGTGAGCTGAAGGAGAAGACCGGCTCGGACCTGTCCGCTCTCGGAGAGCAACTCAGGCGGCGTGAAGAGCAGATGCGCTCTCTGACATCCCGCCTGGCCGAGATGGATGAAAAAGTGCTGGCGGGAGAAGATCGCTCGCAGAGCCTGCAACTAGAATTAGAAAAGGTAAAGGCCCGCGAGAAACAGTTCGGCGAGTTAGCCGCCGGCCTGGCAGAGATGGAAGAGCGGGCGCTCGCGGCCGAGATGCGCTGTGCAGAACTCGAGCGCAGGCTTTCAACACCACGGGATGATGACTGACGGCCGGTGTAATCACTGAGGAGCGGCTATGGACGACCAGGCCTTTCGTGAAGAAGGACTTGGGCATCTCAAGGCCCTGGTTGCCATAGACACCACTAACCCGCCAGGCAACGAGCTTCAGGCGGCGCGCTACTTGCACGAGGTGTTGGAAGGCGAGGGCCTTGAGCCTAAGCTTCTCGAATCGGCCCCCGGGCGCGGAAACGTAATAGCTCGATTGCGAGGGGACGGATCTGAAAAGCCGCTGCTGTTGCTGAGCCACCTGGACGTGGTTCCGGCCGACGCCGAGCACTGGGACGTCCCGCCGTTTTCCGCTGCCGAGAAGGACGGATATCTTTATGGGCGCGGCACGCTTGACATGAAACAGATGACGGCCATGTCGCTGATGGCCATCTGTCGACTCAAGCGCCTGGGCGTCGGGCTCAAACGGGATGTGATCTTCGCTGCTGTGGCCGACGAGGAAGAAGGTGGCCGATTCGGGGCGGGCTACCTGGTAGAAAACCATCCCGACCTGATCCGGGCCGAGTATGCTCTTTGTGAACTGGGCGGATTCAGGCTCGATTTGCGAGGGCGCACCTTTTTCCCGGTGCAGGTGGCCGAGCGCGGCTGTGCCTGGTGCCGGGTTAGCTTCGAAGGCCAGCCCGGACACGGCTCGATCCCCAACCCTCAAAGCTCAATAGCCAAAATGGTGCGAGGTTTGCTGCGATTGCAAAAGAAAGGCCTGCCGCATCATGCGACAGACACCGTCAGAGATTTCATTGCCCAAGTCTCGATCGGACAGAAGGCTCATGTACGCGCGGCCATGAAGGCCGTATTGAACCCGCTTACCAGCCGGCTGGCGCTGAGCCAAATGGATAATGAACAAGGGCGCGTATTCTATGCCCAGCTTCACTCCACGGCTACTCCCACCGTCCTGCGGGCAGGAGAGAAGAAGAACGTAATCCCGTCGCGGGCGGAGGTCATGCTTGACGGACGAGTGCTGCCCGGACAAACGTGGGAGGATTTCCAGCGGGAGCTTCAGGCGGTGCTGGGCAAGGAGGCCAAGATCGAGTTGCTGCGCTGGATGGATCCGCTGGTCTATTCGGCGGACACGCCTTTGTTCGACGTGATCCGGCGAGTTGTGAGCGATCACGAGCCCGGCGCGGAGGTAGTGCCGTACCTGCTCACGGCCTTCACAGACGCCAAGCACATGCACAAACTGGGAATAATCACATATGGCTTCTCGCCAATGAACAACGACCCGGACGAGAAGATCTCGACCTTGATACACGGACACAACGAGCGCATCGGTACAAAGGCATTCGGTTGGGGTCAGCATGTCCTGGCCGATGTGGTCGAGCGCTTCTGCTCCAGTCCATCGAGCGACAAGGCGGTCGAAAAATTGATGGACGAACTCATTGAGCCGGGGTCGGACGGTGAGTCACAGGGAGATTGAAATGATACCGAAGAAAATATTTTTGTTGATATTTATTGTCGCTGCCTCGGCAGCCATAGATTGCGGAGAAAAAGAGACACCCGTGCCCACGCATACGATTTTCGGCACATTGACTTGCACCAGTGTCGATCCCGGCAACCGTGTGGCCTGGATCAAGCTGGTCACGGCAGGGGGCAATCTCACCGATTCGTCCCTGTATTCCTCCTCGTGTCTGTTCCAGGGGCCCGGTTGTGACTTCAGCATGATGTTCGTTCCTGAAGGTGAATACACGGTTTATGCCTTTGTTGATATAAACGGCAACACCGAAGAACCCGCGCTCGTGCCGGATAGCGGCGATCTGGTGACCTTTGGCAAGCCGCTCATGTTGTGGTCGAAGACGCAGGTCGACTTCCCCGACACGGCCTGGCACATGATGCCATGAACTTCGTTTGAGCAGGGCTAAATTTGACATTGCTGCCTGCTCGACCTTACGATCGCTGCAAATGTCAAGATTACTTCCAATTGCGGGTGTGTTCGCTGCGCTGTTCTTGGTTGGCTGCTCGACAGTTTCTGCTCACCTGAAACGCGGCGACGAGCTGATGCAGGCCGATCTTTACGAAGAGGCGCTGGGCGAGTATCGCAAGGCTGCTGCTGCTGATCCGGAAAACGCGGAGGCAAAGATGCGCATTGAGAAGGTGCGCAGGGAGCTTTCCTCGGGTGCCAACGAGGAAGGCCTGAGCCTTTTGCAAATGAAGGACTATGCCGGGGCGATCGAATCCTTCAAGAAGGCAATCGAATACGATCCTTCTCAGACTTCCTACAAGAAGAACCTGAATCAGGCTGTCGGACAGATCATGCTTATGGGAAACAAGGCTCGCGAAAAAAAGGACTTCGCCGGAGCGATTTCCCTGTATCAGAAACTACAGAAGGCATTGCCGGGAGACAAGCAGGCCGAACAGGGACTGGAAGAGACCAAGATCGAGTGGGCCAAGAAATTGTTCGCCGCGGCCGGGGAGGACATGGATAGAAAGCTGTTCGGCAACGCTTTGGTATCGTTGGTCAGGATTCACAAGCTGGTCGGTATCTATCGCGATTCGGCCGCACTGGAGGCCGAGGCCCGCGGCGAGATCCAGAGCGCTTCCCGTTTCGGGATAGCCGTGCTTCCCGGCAAGACCAAGCGTAACCTGAGGGAGCGCACGGCCGGTCTGGTTCAAGAGCTGCGGCGCGTCAAAGTGAACAATTGCCCTACAGTCGATCTTCCGGCTACCGGCAAGCCGGAGCTTACACTACGGGTGTCGATCGGAGGTGTCACGTTCGACGAAACCCGCCATGCGACCACGGCCGAGCAAAAGTATCGCTCCGGGACGCGCATGGTAGACAATCCCAAGTTCATCGAAATGAAAAAGAAGATCGCCGCCGATCGTGAGCACATCAAGGATCTCGGACAAAAAATAAAAGACGACAAAAAGATAATCGACCAGGCCAGGCAAGCTTTCGCGGATGCAGGTCCAAGTGACGATGAGGAGTCATTACGCGGACGCCTGAAGAAGGCAGAAAAGGACAATATCGATCATAATGCCGACAGGGAAAAAACACAGGATGAGGTAGTGCAGCTACGAAGCACTCTTTCGCATACACCGCGAAAGCTTCCCGAACCTGTCTTTGATAAGCACTCTTACGAGGTTTACCAGGTGACTCGCACGGCCAACCTGGAAGTACGCTTCGTCGCCCGTGGCGAGGGAGGAGTGAAACTCTCGGATCAGGTTGTTACAGGAAGCGCTTCGACCAGTGACAAGACCAACCGGGCTGACTACAAGTTCGACGTCAAGGCTGATCCGCTTGCTTTTCCCGTGAGCGATGAAGAACTGTTGAGCAAGGCCATGACAGATGTCGCAAAAACAATCGGCAAGCAAATCGAGGGATTATGCGGACGTTGGCAGGATGAGATTCTATCACGCGCCCGGCAAGCCACCAATGCGGCTCCAATCGAGGCGACCGAAGACTACGTGCTATACCTGTTGGTATGTCCCAAACAAGCCCCTTCGGAAATCAAACAGTTTCTGAAAGAGCAGTTCCAGTTCGAAGACATAAAGGCGCTGCGAGGAAAGTAAGACTCACTCGTCAGTGACTTTCTCGCCCTCTTCTTTCTTGCCCGGGTTTACGATCTCTTTTAGCTCCTTGTAGGCCCCGAAGCGCACGACCTTCTTCCGCGGGATGTGGATCTTCTCGCCGGTTTTCGGGTTTCGTCCATCGCGGGCCTTATGCACCTTGACCTTGAGCACGCCCAGTCCCGGAAAGACGAACTCGCCCTCGGTCACCAGCCTTTTCTTGGCCAGGGCCACCAGGCCGTCATAGAAGCGGTTGATATTGGCCTTGCTTATTCCCGAAGCGCGCATGATGCCGTCAACCATCTCGTCCCTGTTCATCTCTTCTCCTCCTCTTGTATATATTACGACCTATAAAATGAGTTCTCTCTGGACGCAGGCTCTACGATCTTTTTCGATCCAGTCGACTTGTTCGTCAGTTAGTTTCAACGGGTAGCGACCGTCGAAACAGGCTGCGCAGCAATTCTCGGGAAAAGCGGCCCGCAGTCCGGAAAGAGGCAGGTAGGTAAGCGAGTCGAGTCCCAGCCGACGGGCCAGTCCTCGCTCAATCGCCGCCTGCGATGCTTGTGGTGTCGACAGATCACCCGCCTCACAACGAGGCAGGAAAGCCGCGGCCGCAAGCTCCTCACGTGTCGACATATCTATCCCGTAGTAACAAGGATAGATAACCGGCGGAGAATGAATAGCCAGGTGAATTTCGCTGGCACCCTGTTCACGGATAATCTGTATGGTGCGCTTGAGCGTCGAACCGCGCACGATGCTGTCGTCAACCACCAGCACCCTGCGTCCGTCGAACTCAGAGCGGATCGGATTCAACTTGAGCCGCAAGGCGTTGGTGCGCTCTCCCTGGTTGGGCATGATGAAGGTCCGCCCGGTGTAACGGTTCTTGATGAATCCCTCGCGGTAGGGCAGGCCGAGTTCTTCTGCCAGGGCATTAGCCGATGGCCGGGACGTGTCTGGTATCGGTATCACCACATCGGCTTCGAGTCCCTTGGCTTTGAATGCCTTGGCAAGTTCGTGTCCCAGCCCCAGCCGCACGCCGTATACACTCTGACCGTTCATGACCGAATCGGGCCGGGCGAAGTAGATGTACTCGAAGATACAGGGTGCCGAGCCGCGTGAGCCGAGATCGAAACGTACAGGTTCTCGATTTGGACGCAAGATCATGACCTCGCCCGGTGCAATGTCGCCCTCGAGGTGAGCGTCCAGGACGTCTAGTGCCACCGATTCCGAGGCTACAATGGCGCTGCCGTCCTTGCGTCCCCAGACAGCCGGACGAATGCCGAATGGATCACGGGCCGCGATTAGTGTCTGCTGGCCGTCGAGAATCATGGCCGCTACGATCGAGTAGGCTCCTTGGGTTTGTTCGAAGGTGGTTTTCAAAGCAGCAACTGCGTCCTCGGTCGTGTGGTTTTTGTGACGCCGGCGCATGAGTTCAATTGCGAATAGACACAGCACGGGCTCTATGTCGCAGCGGCTCATCAGGTGGACCGATTCGTCTTCCAGTTTGCGGTGCATCTGGGGAACGTTTATGAAGTTGCCGTTATGGGCCATCAAAATGCCGGGTTGCCGATACCAGAAGGGCTGTGCGTCACGCAAGAGACCCGAACCGAGGGTCGGGTAACGCACGTGACCGATACCCACCGTCCCGGGAGTCGCTTCCAACTCGTGCGGGCCGAACGACTGGCCAACCAGCCCGAGCTTGCGGACCACCGGGAAATCTTTCCGATCAATGGTGCCGATCCCGGCACTGTCCTGCCCGCGGTGCTGCAGCGCCTGGAGGGCCAGTACTATGTCTGCCGCGCACGAAGCGCGACTGATTATTCCGACGAAACCGCACATCAAAAGGAAGCGTACTCGCCGTCCGGGCCGCGGTCAACCTGAATTGTCGGCTTCAGCGGGTACTGCGAATGTTGCGGTCGATCTGCTCGATATCTTCCAGAATGCGGGCTGACCTGTCCGACGCAGCCTTGGCGGAGTCGGGCCCTTGTTTCCCTCCAGCGGCCGGGAGCATGCGCACGAGGTTGTCGAGAGCTCCGCGCGCCTTGGGATCGATGGCCTTCGTCTGCTCGATCAATTTGCGTATCCTGGCGATGCTTTCCTTGTCTGGCCAGGATTTTTGCGGTGGTGTGATGCCGTTTAGTTGAGCAGTGGCCAGAAACGTCAACTCGCCGGTCAATTTACCAAGTTCAAGGCCTGCCCGAAAGGCTTTTTCCGCCGAGGCATCTTCGGACAAGGCCGCAACGAAGACTTTTAGGCGGCGCACCGAAGAATCCTTTTCGATCTTACCGGCCGAGATCTTGTCCCCCAGATCGGCGGCGAAGGCGGTCAGGCGAGCGGCGTCCTGTCGGCGCGAAAGCTTGAGTTCGGCGGCCAGCGACTTGAGGATATTCGCCGTGACAGTGCGTGCCCCGGCCTCGTCCTGGTATTTCGACAATATACCGAATGCCTGAGCGGCACGACCCGCGAGGTAGCCTTCCACCGCAGGAGAGCCGCCGGCGGTCGAAAGCGCGCTTACCAGCGAGGCGTTCCTGGTCCAGGGCCGGCCTAGTCTTGAAAACAGCCGCTGCCTGGTCGGGCCGTCGAGGCTTTCTGTGAAAGTGTTATGAGCTATTGCGTCTGATGTGTGCGGCGCTCGGGTAGTTGTCGGCGCCCCGGGGCCCTTTTGGCCAGCGGAAGAGTCATCCCGCCTGGCGTCGACTGAAGCTGCGCCGGTACGGGGCGTTTGCCCGTCGTTTTTCGCCAGCTTGAGATCCTGTTCCTGCCCGGCTCTTTGCACGGGAACTGGCTCTGGTTGTTCGGTTGGCCCCGGTGAGAGTGTCACCACCAGCGCGAAGACAGCGGCGGCGGCCGATCCGGCCACTGCCAGTCTGGCAAAGATATTTCCAGAAAAGAGTCGTCCGAACCACGAGGTGCCATGTGTTCCAAGTGCGCGGGAGACCAGGCTCGCCGGGACGGAGGCTGGCCTGGATGCGGCATCGGCAAGAGATCGATCGAGCGCCAGCCAGGCGCCCAAACAGCGGTCGCAGCGGGCCAGGTGAAAAAGGGCACGCTCCTGTTCCTCACCCTCGAGGGCGCCGTCGTACAGCAAGGCCAGCATTTCGTCTGAAATGCAATCATTGCCGGCCCGGCCCTCGGGTTGCTCGGGCAACGACAGCCGGACTGCCGCCAGAAACGCAAGTTCGCTGCGGCATTCCTTACAATCGGCCAGGTGCCCGGTAAGCCGCAAGCGTTCGTCCTCGGCCAACTGGCCCGAAAAAAGTCTCTGAATATCTTTTGTTGTATCGCAGCCCACAACGCTCCTCTATTGCTATTTAGACGGAAAGGGATTGCCGTTGCCCGGAAAAACATGATCCTGATCACTGTCGGCCTGGTCGAATTCGTCCAGCAGGCCGTCGATTGCGCCAATTCCACCGCAGACGGCGTCCCACTCGAAGCCGGCCTGTCCCAGGGAATGCTTGAGATGCCCAACGATTTTATCGATATCGGTATAAATGCGCTTCTGATCGGTCTGTTTGACGACTTTGGCAATCTCCTTGGCGGTCATTCCGTGCCTGAAGCGGCACAACAGGACCAGTCGGCTGGATTCGTCCATTTCAGCGATAAGCGCGCGCAAGGCCCGGCCCATTGAGCGGGCGGTTGCCTGCTGCTCACCTTCGATGACAGCCACAGACGGCTGCGTATCAGGATGCGGATCGGCCACCTGGACTTGTGCCTGACGGTCGGGGCGATCCGCTGGGCCGGGTAACAACGGCAAGGCAGGCGTGCGTCGGATTACTTCGCTGTACAGGGACCAGCGGTTGGATTTCTTGAGTAGTCTGTTGATTTCATACAGGTTGTCGTCGAATTCCGCCCGGCCCAGCCGTGGATTCTCAGATCGCATAGTCTCAAATGTTTCGCGTTCGCTCAGGCAATCCCAATAGAGCAGCTTGAACATCTTCTGCGCCGACAGGTCGAGGCGCTGGATGGCCCGCGGCAAGGTGCGGCGCCCCTCACGCTCGCGAAAGTAGTCTGAAACCAGGTTTTGAGTGACCCGCCCTAGCCAGGTGGTCAGGCGCCCACGACCATGGTAACGCTTGATGCTCTGCAGGTAGCGCCTGAAACGGTAGAAACTTTCACCGCGTTCGTTGCTCTTCTTCAGCCCCTCTATTACGTACAGGTACAGATCAGAGCAGCGGTCCTGATCGCCGTTTGCATAGCGCCAGAGCAGTGAAAAGAGCAGGTTTGAGAACTGATGCACGAAAGTCGACCAGGCCTGTTCGTCCCCCGAGACGACCTGTTCGACCAGGTCACGGTAGGTGTGGTCGCCTTCGTTTTCCGCCGGGCGCATCTTGGCCGTGTTTTCGCCGGTCATCCAGACCACCTGAAATGGCAAAACTTTACAATTCTATGTCCAGTACTCTCGAAGCCATTATTGTCGCAATTGGCTCGTCTGGCTCCCGCTTGCCGACTAATCAGTCCTCAATCATCTTTTTCAATGAATCCTGTGATCGTTGAACCCCGGTTCTCGCAACGCGGGCTTTCAACTCGGGATGGCGCTCGATGATCGGCAGGATAACGGCTGCCGATAGCTCGATCAATACGCTATCAACCGTGGCCGTTACGGTTGCCGTGCGATGTGCGTGGGTCATCATGGCGATCTCACCGAAGAAATCGCCCGATCTCAGCACGGAAACCACCTGCTCTCCCTTGGGGCTCTCGAGAACGACCCGCACTTCGCCCTGCGCCACGACGAACAGAGAATCTCCGGCCTCGCCGCGCTTGATCACTTGCTGGCCGGATCCGAACTGGCGCGCGTCCGCCGCGGCGGCCAGTTCTCGCCGGGTGTCTTGCGTCAGTGTCTCGAACAACTCGCTCTCGCCGATGAAGCGCAGGGTATCCTCGCCCGTCCATGCCGCCATTTTATGACCCTCTCGATACTTGTTGGTGAATCAACGGCAATGATGCACGAGGAACAGGTGAAGATCAAGGCCGAGCTTAACCCTGATCATCGAAGCCGCCTTTTTTCGAACGACGCGAAACAGCGCTGTCGACCAACAATGTGACCGGCCCATCGTTTACCAGCGAAACCTCCATGTGCGCGCCGAATTCACCGGTACAGCAAGGTACGCCGGCCTGCTTTACGTGCTTTGTGAACATCTCACACAGCAATGCGGCTCTTTTTGGCTCCATGGCCCGGACGAAAGACGGGCGCCTCCCCTTGCGGCAGTCGCCATAGAGGGTGAACTGGCTGACGGCGATCATCTCGCCCCGTACGTCTTTGACAGACAGGTTCATCTTGCCCTGCTGGTCTTCGAATACGCGCAGGCCGATGATCTTGTCGGCCATCCAGGCGACATCTTTCTCGGTGTCTTCCTGTCCCGCGGCCAGCAACACCAGCAGGCCGTTGTCGATGGCGGCCTTCTCGTTACCCTCGATGCTCACGCTGGCCCTCGATACTCTCTGCAGGACGGCTCGCATCTGCATCTCCTTGTGACTGTTGTCAACGACTTTCGATTTTACAGCGGCTTTACGTTTCTGATATACATGCTTTCAATCTTGAAGCGTACCAGGCGAGGGATCCGGCATGCAAACAGTCAAGGTCCTGGGAGACTACATCGACGGCAAGTTTCTGAGATCGCGTGGGGCCGAGAACAAGATTGTGTCGTTCGATCCCGGCGATTCAGGATATCGCATCGGATCTTTTTCCGTGGTTCCAGACAACATCGACAAGGCGGTCTCTGCCGCGCGGCGTGCATTTAGCGGTTGGCGGCGCCGGGCACACAACGAACGGGCGCACATTTTACGCAAGTTTTCCGCCGAGGTGGTCAATCATCGCGATGAACTGATTGAACTGGTAGCCGCAGAGACCGGAAAACCCCTGTGGGAGGCGGAGAAAGAAGTCTGCCAGGTAGAGGCCCAGCTCGAGACCGAGATCCGCGAGGGAGTACGCTCTGTCAGCCCGTTCAAGGTTGGCGAGGTCAAGTTCGGTATAGAGGGCGGCGTCAGCTATCGGCCGCTGGGGATCATGGTAGTGCTGGGCTCTGCCATCTCGCCTGTTCACTTACCCATCTCGCAGATAATGCCCGCGCTGGTCTCGGGTTGCAGCGTGGTATTCAAGCCCTCCAAGCTGGTGCCGGCCACGGGCCAATTCATTGCCCGCCTGTTCGACGAGATCGATCTACCCCGCGGAGTTTTCAACCTGGTCCAGGGGGATGCCGACTATGGGTTGACACTGGCGGCCCACGAGGGCACAGACGGGGTTCTCTTCACGGGATCTTGCACGGCCGGCCGTCGGTTACTTACTGCGCTGGCCAAGCAACCGCACAAACAGGCCGCCCTGCAGATGGGCGGGGTAAACCTTGCCATTGTTCTCGAAGACGCCGATCTGGAGCGGGCTGTTTGCGAGTGTGTCAAGGGCGCCTATCTTACAACCGGTCAGCAGTACACATCGACCGGTGTGGTGCTTGTTCACAAAACGGTCTTCGAACGTTTCGCGGACGGCTTTTTGGATATCACCCGCAGGCTCAAGATTGGATATTCATTCGATCGCGGTGTGTTCATGGGCCCTCTGCTGAGCGAGGCTGCGCGTGAACGCTTCCTCGACTTGCAGCAGCGCCTGGTGAACTCCGGCGCCAGGGCCGTGCTCGAGGGCGAGCCTCTGACCGCCGGCCGGCCGGGCCATTACGTCGGCCCGGCGGTGCTGGCTTTCGAAAAGCCTGAGTCGATCGATGCGCTGCGCCCCGAGGGCCTGTCGTTTGGTCCCGATGTCATACTGGTGCCCTTTTCTTCTGATAAAGAGGGCCTCGATCTGGCTGCCGCCAATCGCTATCCTTTCGCCGCGTCGGTATTCAGCGAGGATCGCGAGCACATCGCAAACTGGGCCGGGGAGTTGAACTACGGGCTTTTGAATTTCAACCTGGCCACCACCGAGATGACCATGCGCCTGCCGATTGTCGGGGTGGGAGAGTGCGGCAACAACCGGCCCGGCGGAGTATTCGCCCAGCGTAACTGCACTCACCCGGTGTCGACACTGGCGGCAAATTCGCCATTCGACAGCGACAGGCTGCCCAAGAATTTTCCGCGCTTACTCCGGCGCGATTGAGGCAAGGCCTTACCAGGCCAACGAGGCCTGGATCAGGATTCCGAATATCTCGTTGCCGCTCTGGGCCGGAATGTCCGCGAATATATCGGCCAGGATGGAGAAATGATCCTGCTCTACCGCGAAGTGACCGCCGGCCGTGAACCTCAGGCGCATGTCGTCATCCGTATCCATGTCGGGTTCGAGCCACTCGACGCGGAAGATGCCCTCGATCCAGTCCTGCAACTTGTAGCCGATGTGGGCCCACAGAGCCAGGGCTTTCCTGGCGTCGCTGTCATCGCCGTATGAAACCACCCGGAACATGAACTCTGATATCAGGTGCAGTCGGCCGTTGTTGTACTCGGCTCCCGGCCCACCCATGATGACTATGTCGTTGTCCGAATCGCCATTGAAATTATTTGGCATGCCCAGCCAGAAGTTGAGATCGAGCGAGAGTGCATCCATCGGTTTGAAGGCCGCCCGTAACATGATGTCCTTGGCCTTGTTGTTGTCCGTGTAGTTGGTATAGACACCGGTGCCGGTTGCGATGGTGCCCATTTGCATGTTGATCAACTGCGGATTGATGGCGCCGGGCTCATACATCAGACCGTTGAAAACGCCCAGCTTTACGACGAACTGATCGTTGGCCTGATAGCCTATCTCGGCGCCGATCTGGCGCCAGACGCCGAAGGCGCCGGTTGTCAGGAAAATAGGGAAGTTGACGGCATCCAGATGAGCCCGGTCACGCGGCATCATGTAGGTGAAGTCGGGTAAGAAACGACCGACCCGCAGGCTGAAGCCCTGGTACTTGTAGCGCACGAACATATCCAGGGCGAAGGAGGCCATGTTGCCGGCATCGCCCTGGAAGAAATACTCCAGGTTGCGGCTGAGCAGATGACCCATAAGGACGATGCGCGCGCGCTGGAAGCGGAAGCCGACCGTCTCGTCATCTGCATCATCGTTGATTATATTGGATTCAAAGAGGGTCTGGAACAGGCCCATCAATGCCAGTGATCCGTACTTGTGATCTACCGAGGGCAGAAGTCCCTTGTGGCTAATCGCCTCCTCGGCCGCGGGGCCGACGGGCGGGGGCGTGGTCTCTTTGACCGCAGCGGGAGTCGGTGTCGGTGCCAAAGTGCCCTCTTCGGACGCCTTGTCCTCCTCGGCCCCGGTCGGATTTTCATCTTTGGCAGCGGCCTTGGGTTGTTCATTTTTATCGGCGGAGTCTTCCTCCCAGCCTTCGAAGCCGGTTTTCTCTTCCGCTGTCTTGTCCTTGTCCTGGGCCGAGCTGGCCAGCGGCAAGAACGCCAGAGCGGCCGACAGAAGCAGATACAACATGGACGGAACCCTGCGTGTCATGCGTCACCCCTTTTGTCCGGTATGGAACAGATTCCGACCTGTATACTAAAAAAAAGAGATCAGATCAAACCACTATCCGCCATCGAGGTATAGCCGCAGCGACCGACGACCAGGTGATCGACTACCGTGACTCCAACGAGTTTTCCGGCCCTGACCATGCGCTCGGTCAACTCGAGGTCGTCGCGACTGGGTGTCGGATCGCCGGAGGGGTGATTGTGCACCAGGATCACGGCCGGGGCGCCGTCACGCAGGCAGGCTGCGAAGACAACCTTTGGATCGACATGACACGAAGTCCATGATCCCTCGGAGACGCGCAGTTGGCGCAGCGGACGGTGTTTGCTGTCCAGCAGCAAGGCATGAATACATTCACGCTCGAAACCCTGCAGCCGGCAGCGATACCATTCGGCGACGTCTCCCGCCGATTCGATCGGCCGCCCGCGGGGCGGATCGGGGACGGCCAGGCGGCGGCCGATTTCGACGGCCGCCTTGAGCCTGCAGGCGCGTGCCTCGCCCACGCCGTCCAGTCTTGCGATCTGTGAAATCTCGGCCCGGGCCAGACCCCATAGACCTCCGGCTTGCCCCAGGGCGCGCTCGGCCAGCCCCAATGGTTCTGCCGCAGAGCGTCTTCCGCCGCCGGGACCGATCAGCAAGGCCACTAATTCATGATCGGAAAGCGCCTCCGCCCCTGACTGGGCGAAGCGCGAGCGAATGGCCAGAATGGTTGGATTGGTGATTGGCAAATTGCCTCCATGTCGTGGTGCCAAATGTCTGCAACCGGCATGCCAGATTCCGATGCCAATACAAATATATGATATATATATCTATTTCGTAGACAGCCCGGATTGGAGAAGTGTCCAACAGTCGGACAGGTGCCCCAAAACACTACACATCTGCCGTCAAAGATCGGCCATGGGGATCTTTGCAATGAACATTTTATAGACATATGATTCGCCATAAGGAGTGTTAGATGAGCGAACTGTTCGAAGAGACTGAGCTTAGCGGTCTCAGGCTGCGTAATCGTTTCGTTCGTTCTGCAACCTGGCTGGGGCTGGCTGATGCAGAAGGGGCCGTGACGGACGAAATGATCGAACGCCTGCGCCAGTTGACGGCGGGTCAGCCCGGATTGATCATAGCGGGACACGCATTCGTCAGCGCCGAGGGTCAGGCGGGTGTGCGTCAGCTAGGCATACATCATGACCGGCTGGTACCCGGTCTGCGCAAGTTGGTGCAGGCCGTTCATCAAGGCGGGGGAGTAATAGTCTCACAGCTCGCCCATGCCGGCATTTTCGCAGACACGAACCTGAGCGGGATGGATGCCTGGGCACTTTCGAAGCCAGTCGGGTACGAACGGGCCGAGGCGCGGATCATGTCGCTGGATGAGATCGCAAAGGTCGTTCTGGCCTTTGGCAAGGCCGCCCAAAGGGCGTATCAAGCCGGATTCGACGGCCTGCAGATTCACGCCGCTCACGGTTACCTGCTGAGTCAGTCGCTGTCCGGGCATTTCAACCAGCGCACGGACGAATATGGCGGAACAATCGACAATCGCGCCCGTATGTTGCTCGAAGTTCTGAAAGAGATCCGATCGCAGGTCGGAGAAGACTACCCAATCCTGGTCAAGCTGAACTGCGAAGATTTTATAAAAGACGGACTCAGTCTCGAAGACTCGCTGCGTGTCGGTGAGTTGTTGGAAAAAAATGGAATCGATGCCGTTGAAGTGAGTGGCGGCACTCGCGAATCGAAGCAGCTGATTCCCTCGCGAATGGGTATCAAGAAACCGGAGCGGGAGGCCTATTTTGCCGAGCAGGCGGGGGCTTTCAAGACCCGGCTGAATGTGCCCGTGATCCTGGTGGGCGGCATACGCTCGTTTGATGTAGCCGAAAGGATAGTCGCGAAAGGCAAGGCTGACTATCTGGCCATGTGCCGACCACTGATCTGCGAACCCGGCCTGATCAAGCGTTGGGCCTCGGGCGATCGTGCCAAGGCTAAGTGCCTGTCGGATAATCTGTGCTACAAGCCGGCCCGCGCCGGTGAAGGCGTCTTGTGCGTGGCTCAAGCCAGGAAAAACAAGCCGGATTGATGGTCAGCAGACCAATACGACAACGTATCCGTATGATTAACGGGAGAGTGCCAAAAACCGGAGGAAATCATGAAAATTATCAGCCCGATAATAGCTGTCTTGATGCTAATGCTGGGTTCTTCCGCGGTCCTAGGCGGCGAGTTGCCTAAGGATGCCGCCAAGCTGATTTCCAAGTTCGATCTGGCCGCCGGGAAGATACGAGAGAGGGCGGAAGACGAGATCAAGCCGTTGAGGGTCGAACTCATCCGTAAACTCAAATCATTGCAAGCCAAGTTCACCAGGGCCTCCATGCTCGATGAGGCGGTTGCCATCCGCGACGAGATACGTGCGTTGCGAGGTGTCAGGCCCGATCCGGGCTACCTTCGAGCTCAAGTCGGGGACATCGGCAAACGCTTCCTGTTCGAGGTCACGGGCAGCCTGAAAGGATCGATCTGGGGCAGCGAGGTTTACACCTCGGATTCTCAGCTGGGCGCGGCGGCTGTACACGCCGGTGTTCTGAAACCAGGCGAGCGCGGGGTTGTACTGGTCAGAATTCTCCCGGGACAGAAAAGCTACCAGGGATCGACCGCCAACGGTGTCAGTTCGAACGCCTATGGCCCCTGGTCGGTGAGCTTCACCGTCGAGAGATATCACGATGACTCTTTCTAGTTTCAGCTGTTTTCCGAAAGCGCTGGCAGTCACGATGTTTCTGGCCTGGTTTCCCGGGCCGGCAACGGCGGGGTCGGCTGCGCCCGGGGACAAGACCCCACAGACGGTCATCAAGGATCAAGTGGTCCTGGACAAACTGCTGGGCAAGCATCTGTTAGCGCTGCAGTGGATCTCCTGGAGTCATTTCGGCACCGTCGAGGTCGTCTACGGCAAGGGCACACTGACAATCGCGGGATCGCAGGAGTCCCGGAAGGGCAATGACTATATCCGTATCGACGGCGTCATTCCAGAAGTGGGAACTAGTTACTTCAAGTTCCGTGGAACCATCGTGACTCGTGTTAGCCACATCAACGGCGGCAGGCCCTGCCGGAGGCAGGGTCTTATGACCTTTCGGGTCACAGGCAAGCGAAAATACTGGCGCCTGAAACAAATGGATAATCCCTGCGACGGTGTTACGGATTACGTGGACGTCTTTTTTCAGCGACCCGCCGAATGATTTTCCTGGCGCCGTCCTGCCCGCTAAAGATCGGATCAAAGCCTGAGATACCCATACTAGACTTGATCCGTTGACGTCAGAGGGTGTAAAAGGCTCGCGATGACCGCAAGTAAGGCGAGCGAAAATAAGACGGAGACCCTCGGTGAAGTGACCGGGGAAACGGAGATTTCCTCGATCGAGCAGCCCGTTGCCGTGCCCACACGGGGAATACCGCCCGCCAAGATTGACCCGGACGCGCTCAAGGTGATCCGCAGGCTCAATCGCTTCGGGCACACCGCCTATCTTGTCGGCGGATGCGTCAGGGATCTGCTTCTGAAGCTCACACCAAAGGATTTCGACCTGGTAACCTCGGCGCGTCCAGGGGAGATCCGTAAGCTTTTCCGAAATTGCCGACTGATCGGCCGGCGCTTCAGGCTGGCGCACATCCTGTTCAGGGGAAAGATTATCGAGACTGCAACCTTCAGGGCCGCTGCGGGCGAACAGGCACCCGACGGCGACTTGCTGATCCGCTCGGACAATGTTTTCGGTAGCGAGCAGGAAGACGCACTCAGGCGTGATTTCACCATCAACGGCCTTTTTTACGACCCGATCAAACGCATTTTGGTGGACTACGTAGGTGGTCTTGAGGATTTGGTCGCACGCAAGGTAAGGTTCATCGGTCGCCCGGACGTCAGGACCCGCGAGGATCCCGTCCGAATCCTCAGAGCTCTCAAGTTCGCAGGTCGCCTGGGATTCGTGATAGAGCCGGCCACGCTTCGTTCAATCGTGCGTTATCGCAGTCACCTGGAGAAGTGCGCCGCTCCGCGCCTGCTCGAGGAGATCTTTCGTATGTTGCGCTCCGGCGGTGCCGCTGCCTGCTTCAGGTTGATGTGGGAGACCGGGGTCTTGAAAATAATGATGCCCGAAGTGGCCCGTTACTTGTCCCGGGCGCCGGAACGCGGCGAGGAACGCGAACCGGGTGGAGGGTTATGGGCCTATCTTTCAGCCATCGACGGTTCGGAACGCGAGTTGTTGAGCAACGCCGTGCTGCTGGCGGCGGTCTTGGTTCACCCGGTAGCCGACGCCTCGGGAAACGGGGAAGAATCATACGGGATCAAGCCGGTATCCGGGACCCAGGGGGAAATAGCCCACCAGATGCTGCGCGGCATGGTTTTGCGCCTGAAGTTGCCCAAGAGACAAGCCGAGCGGGTGCAACAGTTGGTGGCTGCCCAGAGGCGCCTGCTGAAGATGAAACCCACTCGCTCCTTGCCGCGCGCCATGATGAGGCGCGCGTCTTTCCCGGAGGCGCTCGATCTTTTCGAGATCGGCGTTAAAGCTTGCGGCAAAGGGCGCCGGACGCTACTGCGTTTGCGCCGGGCGTCCATTCAGGAAGGATCAGCGGCAAGCACTCCCGTCCGCGGGTCGGCGCCCAAGAAGGTTTCCGCACCGGCCAAGGCATCCAGGCGCGGACGCAGACATCGCAGACGCGGCCGGACAGGAAAGAAGACCGGCGCTTCTTGAAGTGTTTTCTAGGCCTTGTCCGGTCTGACCCAGGTAGTCTCGGCCGAGGCAATGGTCTGATCGGGCTCGCTGACACGGATCTCGTGCGCGAAGCGTCTCTCCTCCGGGTCGGTGCCCGGAAGCTCCATGATGCCGGCGAACACGTTCATCCCGGGGCCGACCTCCTTCTGAAAACGGATATTCAACTCCCTGAGTACGAAATCCCGGTAGGTGTCAGTTGGAATCGTCTCCAGCATCCAGTCCAGGTAACGGATGTTGTTGACGTGCTCGTTGAAGTCGATCTCCCAACGCTGGACTGGAAAGTTTTCCTGTCGTTCCAGCGGATCGCAGGCGGCGGGTCGCCGAAAGCGACGCTCGAGCGCCCGCTCGCAATCGACCCGAAAGGCACCGGACACCTCGGAGGGCACTCGGGTCACGCGCCTGCGGGCCGTGTCCATGAAGGCCCACAGGGTCGTTGCGCGTGCAACGGGCTCGAGCCCGTTGCGTAGCACGAACTCGCGGCGCGATAGCAGTCGGCCCATCTCGGAGGGCCAGGTGGTAACTTCAAGCCTGGATCGCCAGGGCGGGAAATTCGTGAACTCGACCCTGGTCTGGACGAGCATCCAACTAAGGCGACGCTCGCTCAACCAGGATATTCCCCGCTCGACCTGCTCTGAGTGCAGAATCGCAGCTTCCTGCATGGCAGACAGCAGGGAACGCGGAGTCGCCGCCAGGCGGCTGTCCGTGTCCTGGTACCGCAGATCGAACACTAGCTCGAACTTCACGGGGTTGTTCGGTTTTTCTTCCATTAGCGCCTGCGGGCAATAGTGACATTTACCACCGTCTCGTGATAAAAATAGTACAATAAGCAGCATGGTGCAAAGACTCATTCCGGCCGTTGCAAAACGGATGCCGAGATTATCCTGGAGGTTGATGATGAGGAGGCTACAGTTTCGATTTCTAGTTCTCTGTCTGGTCGCCGGCCTTGGGGCTGGCTGTTCATCGGATGTGGCCGGGCCCAATCGGGCTCCTTTGGCCAACGCCGGCCCCGACAGAGTGCAGAAAGTCGGACAATTGGTCGACCTTGACGGGAGTGCGAGTTTCGATCCAGATGGGGACAGGCTCAACTACCAGTGGGATATCATATCGGCCCCGGCAGGCGCCACGGCCGAAATATCAAATCCACAGGCCCGGATGGCGTCAATCACACCCGACAAAGCGGGCGTCTGGGTGATCCGCCTGCTAGTCAGCGACACTCGCCTGCCCTCCGAGCCGGACGTCATGCAACTCAGGGCGACGCCCAGCGGCTGCACGCAGGACAGTGACTGCAACGACAATATCGACTGCACTGCGGACAGTTGCGATACAACCACGCACGAGTGCAGCAATATCCCGAACGACGCCCTGTGTCCCGACGACGGTCTGTTCTGCAACGGGGCAGAGATCTGTGACTCTGAGCAGGGTTGTGTAGGCAGCGGAGACCCGTGTATTGCGGGCGGGCAGGTGTGTGACGAGAATGGCAACCAGTGCGTAGCTTGTGTACTGAACACTGATTGCGACGACGGTATCGCTTGCACGACGGACACCTGCGACGCTGGAACCTGCCTGTTCACGACCGACGACACTGCCTGCCCGGACGACGGCATCTTCTGCAACGGGACCGAGATCTGCGACGCGCAGGCGGGATGCGTCGGCAGCGGCGATCCTTGCAGCCAGCTGGGCGGCTCTTGCGATGAAGATCATGATCTGTGTTCCGCCTGCGGAGACGGCATTGTCAGCGACGGACAGGGAGAGCAGTGCGACCCGGCGGCGCCGGCCAGCGACAACTGCTGTGATCCGACAGACTGCAGTTGGACGGCCGACGGTGATAGCGATCCGCAGGGGATTTGCAGCGGGGCGCCGGAGTGCAAGAAAGACGCATGTAACGGGACTGGCGGTTGCACCGTCGTAGACGAGACGGATGGAACGGCTTGCACGGGCGACGGCGTATTCTGCAATGGAACAGAGGAATGTCAGGGAGGCAGTTGCGTGTCCCCCGGCAATCCCTGCACGAATTCGTCGGATTGCGACGAGACCAACGACGTCTGCGCCGGTTGCGGCGACGGCGTGGTCAGCTCGGGAGAGCAATGCGATCCGGGCAACCCGCAGAACGATCACTGCTGCGATGCGTCTACCTGCCAGTGGATAACGTCCGGGAATCCCGATCCGCAAAGCGTCTGCAGCGGGGCGCCCGAATGCCAGCTAGACGTCTGCGACGGGTCGGGCGGGTGCACATTCGCAAACGCGGCCGGTGGAACGCCTTGCACAGACGACGGTCTGTTCTGCGACGGTCCCGAGCAATGCGATGGGTCGGGCGCATGCGTCGGGACGGGCGATCCGTGTCCGGGGACGGAGTGTAACACCTGTCAGGAATCTTCCGGTACCTGCTTCGATCCGGATGGCACGGCCTGCACCGACGACGGCAACGTGTGCACCGACGACCAGTGCGATGGCTCGGGTGTATGCGGACATCCGGCTAACAGTTCTGGTTGCGATGACGGGCTTTACTGCAATGGCGCGGACAGTTGCTCGGGAGGCACGTGTAGCCAGCACGCCGGTGACCCGTGCCAGGGCGGATTCGAGTGCGACAACGTCTGCGACGAGGTGGCCGGCAACTGCCACGT
>CAZENH010000003.1:44534-204833 GCA_964513625.1 uncultured Myxococcales bacterium
AGGGCGGATTCGAGTGCGACAACGTCTGCGACGAGGTGGCCGGCAACTGCCACGTAGCGGCCGGCACGGCCTGCACCGACGACGGCAACGTCTGCACCGATGACCAGTGTGACGGCTCGGGTGTCTGCGTGCATCCTGCCAACAGTGCTCCCTGCGACGACGGGCAGTATTGCAACGGAGTCGACACCTGTTCGGGCGGCTTCTGCAATCACGCCGGCGACCCGTGCCAGGGCGGAGCCGAGTGCGACAACGTCTGCGACGAGGTGGCCGGCAACTGCCACGTCACGGCCGGCACGGCCTGCACCGACGACGGGCTGTTCTGCACCGGTACCGAGAGCTGTGACGGATTTGGCAGTTGTGTGTCGTCCGGAGATCCCTGTCCGGGGATATGTGACGAATCGACCAACAGTTGCGGCAGTTGTGGTGACGGGTTTGTTCAGGTTGGTTCTGGAGAGGAGTGCGATCCTGGAGCGCCTCAGAATGACAATTGTTGTGATCTAGCGACCTGCAAATGGGTGTCTGCGGGTAATGTCGATCCTCAAGGGATTTGTACTGGTGCGCCAGAGTGCCAATTGGACGTGTGTGACGGATTCGGTGGCTGCAGTTTTTCGAACGAGGCGCCTGGAACAGCCTGCACCGACGACGGCAACGTGTGCACCGACGACCAGTGTGACGGTTTGGGGGCTTGTGGGCACCCGGACAACAACGCCTCATGTGACGACGGGCAGTATTGCAACGGAGCCGACAGCTGTTCGGGCGGCACCTGCAATCACGCCGGCGATCCGTGCCAGGGCGGAGCCGAGTGCGACAACGTCTGCGACCAGGTGGCCGGCAACTGCCACGTCACGGCCGGCACGGCCTGCACCGACGAAGGCAACGTGTGCACCGACGACCAGTGCGACGGCTCGGGTGTTTGCGCGCATCCGGCCAACAGCGCCTCATGCGACGACGGGCAGTATTGCAACGGAGCGGACAGCTGTTCGGGCGGCACGTGTAGCCTGCACGCCGGCGACCCGTGCCAGGGCGGACCCGAGTGCGACAACGTCTGCGACGGGGTGGCCGGCAACTGCCACGTAGCGGCCGGCACGGCCTGCACCGACGAAGGCAACGTGTGCACCGACGACCAGTGCGACGGCTCGGGTGTTTGCGCGCATCCGGCCAACAGCGCCTCATGCGACGACGGGCAGTATTGCAACGGAGCGGACAGCTGTTCGGGCGGCACGTGTAGCCTGCACGCCGGCGACCCGTGCCAGGGCGGACCCGAGTGCGACAACGTCTGCGACGGGGTGGCCGGCAACTGCCACGTAGCGGCCGGCACGGCCTGCACCGACGAAGGCAACGTGTGCACCGACGACCAGTGCGACGGCTCGGGTGTTTGCGCGCATCCGGCCAACAGCGCCTCATGCGACGACGGGCAGTATTGCAACGGAGCGGACAGCTGTTCGGGCGGCACGTGTAGCCTGCACGCCGGCGACCCGTGCCAGGGCGGACCCGAGTGCAACAACTTGTGCAACGAGGTGGCGAACAACTGCCTCAATCCGGATGGAACTCCCTGCACGGGTGATGCGTTCGGCTGCACGGACGATACATGCCAGGCGGGCGCCTGCCAGTCGTCTACGAACAATGCAAACTGCACGTCGCCGGATCTGTGCGCGCCGGCCTGCTCGCCAGACGCATCGGGCTGCGTGACGCCTCCTGGCTCGTTCACTCTCAGCTGCGAAGACCCGGTCTACCTCGATCTGGACACCGTCTCCGATTGCTTGATAACACTGGCCGGCGGCGGCGACATCACCGGGCAGGAGGCTTGTCTGAGTTGCAGCGCCAGCGTGGGAGTGACTACGCTGATCCAGACCGACTTCGAGGACGATCTCAACCCGGGCAATTGCGCCCCGCTGGTCGACCAGATTGCCGACGGCTGGACAATCGTTCCGGGCACCAGATGCTACGGCACTGGAACGAGTTGCCCCATGTCCGATCCGAACAACCGCGACTGCTGCGACAACCTGATCTGCCCGATCGACAACGACGCATTGGCCGGCACGATCGCCTTCCAGGCGGATCGTGACAGCTGCAACAATGGAGATCGCCAGTGGCGCCTGCAGCACACGTTCGATACCAGCGGACTTACCAACCTGGAGCTATGCTTCGACTACGCCGACAGGCAGGCGGGCGGTGGCAATGACGTCCTCCAGGTGGACGTGGCGGATCCCAACGGCAACTACAGTGCTAACGTGTTTTGCGACGCGGACGGTCCGCGCGACGGCCTGGACAACATCTGGTTCCATACCTGCGTTCCTCTCTCAGCCTCGGCCGCCTTCGTAGACAACAACCAGGCCCTGAGCGTCATCTTCTTCGCGCACTCCAACGACAATAACAATCGCATTTACATTGACAACATCACCCTGCGCGGCGAGTCCATTTCCTGCCCTGCGGCCAAGCTCATGCTCGTCGAGAACTTTGACAGCTGCAGCGATCCACTGAGCGACTGGAACGGCTGGACGGTGGGCGGCGGGGGAGCGATAAACTGCAGCCCGCGCTTCAACTGTTACGATGCGAGCAACGTGGCCTGGGTGAACAACACCGGCGTAGGCATAGGCGAGTTCTACAGGTACTTCGACTTGTCGTCCTTCACCGATCTCGAGCTTTGCTTCTACTATGGAGAGAATGGAGCCAATGCGAACGAGATAATCACGGTCGACGTCGACTCGGGCATGGGTTGGGCGCAAGTCTGGAGCAACGAGGGTAACTTCGGCACCAACAATACCTGTGAGCAGTTCTGCCTGAATCTTTCGGATCTCGACCCGGCGGTCGATCACAACCCCAACGCCGGCATACGTTTTCAGATGCAGGCCAACGATCGCGAGATCGATCTCGATCAGATCACGGTGTCCGCTTACCAGGACTGTGTTGCGCCGGCTGTAGTTTCGTTGACGGCTCCGCAAGACCCGGACACTGACGGCAGCTACGATTTCACGGCAACCGATTTAGACAGCCAACTCAGCGCGAACATCAGCTGCCAGTGGGATCCCGATCCGGCGCTTTCGGGCTGGGAGCATGTCTGGTACCGGCCTTTGGGCATCAACCCGACCAACGTCGATCCCGGCCTGCTGTGCGCCAATTCCAACCCGCTCAACATCGGCTCGCCTTCGGTGATCGATACCGATGCCGGCACGATCAGCGGCGTGGCCTCGAGCGATATAGTGTTCAGCGTCGTGCCCCAGGGCGGCGGCGCACCCGAACTGGGTGTCTTCGCCTTCAATAGTATCGACATAACGGCTGATGTGACCGTCACCGGTAGCCGGGTGCTGGTGTTGCTGGCCTGCAACGATGTGAACGTCTCGGGTATTATAAACGCTTGCGCGATCGGGCAGGCGGGCGGCGCCGGTGGCGATGACGGGGGACCGGGCAACTCGGACGGCAACGGTACGGGCTATGGCCGGGCCGGAAGCTCCAACGGATTCAGTGACAGCGGCGGCGGCGCCGCCGGCTTCGGAGGCGTGGGAGGCGCCGGAGGCGATGCGCCCGGCGCTCCCGGCGGAGCAGGCGGCCCGAATTACGGAACCGCCGATCTTAGCCCGCTACTGGGAGGCAGTGGAGGAGGAGGAGGCAACGACGGCGGCGGGGGCGGAGGCGGAGGAGCCGTCCAGATCTCCGCCGGCGGTTTCGTTGTAATTAGTTCACCGGGAGGGATCGACGCCTGCGGCGCCGGTGGAGCGCCGCCCAGCTTCGACGGCGGTTCGGGCGGCGGCGGCGGTTCGGGCGGCGGGATCCTGATCGAGGCAATTGATGTACTGGGCGACGGCACGCTGGCCGCCAACGGCGGCGGTGGGGGCGGCGGCGACGGATTCGGCGGCGGCGTCACCTCGACTCCCGGCCAGCCGGGACCGTTCGGCTGGGCCCGGGCCGCGGGAGGCGCAAGCAGTGGAAACGGGGGAGACGGCGGGCAGGGCGGCGGGGCCGCCACGGCCCCGGGCGATCCAGGAGTGGGTGACAATAACAGCGGCGGAGGGGGAGGTGCCGTTGGGCTAATCCGCGTCAATACTCTCTCCGGCGCATCCACGTTCTCTTCGACGGGCATCCCGAGCCCCGATGCTTCGAGCGGCGCTTACAGCGAGGGAAACGTCGTAGTCTGGTAAGTTACAAACACTGAGGAGCCAAAATGAGCAGGAATCTGATGCTTTCGTTGGTTGGCGCGCTTACTGCCTGTGTTCTGCTTGCGAGTTGTTCATCCGACACCGCCGGGCCCAACCGGGCGCCGGTGGCCAACGCCGGGCCCGACCTGGTCAAGGACCTGGGAGCGATCGCCGAGCTTGACGGAAGCGCAAGTTTCGATCCCGACGGCGAAGGGCTGGATTTCAGCTGGACGATCCTGTCCGGTCCCGCCTCGGCTCAAGCTGAGATCGACCAACCGGCGTCGGAACATGCAAGCCTGACGCCCGACCTGGCCGGTGTCTGGATGATCGGGCTGGTCGTAACCGATGCACGCGGCCTGCCTTCCGAGCCGGACGTGATGCAACTTCGTGCCCGGTCTACCAAGTGCATGCTGGATGTCGACTGCAATGACGGCATTGCTTGTACTGCCAATCACTGCAATACGAGCACGGGCGTATGCGAGTACACGCCCGATGACGGTCTGTGCCCCGACGACGCCAACTTCTGCAACGGGACGGAGTACTGCGATTCAAGTCTCGGTTGCGCGCACACGGGCGATCCCTGCGCTGCCGGATCGCAGCTTTGCGATGCAGCCGGCGCACGCTGTGTCGATTGCCTGACCGACGGCGATTGTGACGACGGGCAGGATTGCACCGACGACAACTGCGCCGATGGAAATTGCACGAACACTCCCGACAACAGCAAGTGTGTCGATGACGGTGTCTTCTGCAACGGGCCGGAGATCTGTGACCCGCAGGCGGGTTGCCAAAGCGGCGGAAACCCGTGCCTGAATCAGGGCCTGATCTGCGACGAGGCGGGCCGGGAGTGCCGGGCCTGTACCCAGGACGGAGACTGCGACGACTCGGTGGCTTGCACAGCGGACAGTTGCGATACGGGGACTTGCATTTTCACACCGGATGACAACGCCTGCCCGGATGACGGCGATTTCTGCAACGGGACGGAGATTTGCGACCGTCAGGCGGGCTGTGTCGGGAGCGGTGATCCTTGCACCGGCTTGGATCAGCTTTGCGACACGGGCAATGCTCGTTGTGTTGACTGCCTGGTAAGTGGAGACTGCGATGACGGAGTCGGATGCACCGACGACGTTTGCGACAACGGCCCCGGCACTTGCTCTTCGAGCGCCAATGACGGCAACTGCGCGGATGACGGCCAGTATTGTAACGGGAGCGAACACTGCGATGCGCAGACCGACTGCGTAAGCAGCGGCGATCCCTGCGCGGCAGTGGACGGTGATTGCGACGAAGACCACGACCTGTGCGCGGCTTGCGGCGACGGGGTGGTGAGTGACGGGCTGGGAGAAGAGTGCGATCCGGGCGGTCCGCAGAGCGATCATTGCTGCGACGCAACGGCATGCAGCTGGATTACCGACGGCGATCCCGACCCGCAAGGCGTGTGCACAGGCGCGCCCGAGTGCCAGGTCGACGTGTGCGACGGCTCTGGGGGTTGCAGCCTGGTGAATGTCGCCGATCACACGCTATGTACATCCAACAATACCTTCTGTGACGGTGCAGAGGAATGCCAATCGGGCATGTGTGTCTCGCCCGGCAATCCGTGTAGCACTGCGGGCGATTGCGACGAAATCAACGACATCTGTGCCGGCTGCGGTGACGGAGTGATCAGCTTGGGAGAACAGTGCGATCCGGGCAGTCCGAAGAACGATCACTGCTGCGATCAGGGAAACTGCCAATGGACTGCTAGCGGCGATGCCGATCCCCAGGGAGTCTGCACCGGAGCCCCGGAGTGCAGGCTCGACGTATGCGACGGCTCGGGCGGCTGCGGCATCGTGAACCAGGGGGACGGAACACCCTGCAGCGACGACGGCACCTACTGCAATGGATCAGAGGAATGCGCCTCGGGCGCCTGCGGCCACAGCGGCAATCCCTGTCCAGGGCCCGATGGAGATTCAAACTGCAACGAGTCGTGTAATGAGGGAGGCCATAATTGCGGCGCCTACGACGGCGAGGGACAGGCTTGCAATGACGGACTTTACTGCACGGTGACAGACAGCTGCAGCGGGGGAAGCTGCCAGGGCACCGGCAGCCCTTGTCCCGGGCCCGATGGAGACGACGACTGTCACGAATCCTGCAGCGAGGGGGCGCACAACTGCAGCGCTTACGACGGCAACGGCCAGGCCTGCAACGACGGGTTGTATTGCACGCTGACCGACAGTTGCAGCGGAGGAAGCTGCGGCGGCACGGGCAATCCCTGCCCGGGGCCGGACGGAGACGACAACTGCAACGAGTCATGCAACGAGGGTGCAAAAAACTGCAGCGCCTACGACGGCAACGGCCAGGCCTGCAACGACGGGTTGTATTGCACGCTGACCGACAGTTGCAGCGGAGGAAGCTGCGGCGGCACGGGCAATCCCTGCCCGGGGCCGGACGGAGACGACAACTGCAACGAGTCATGCAACGAGGGTGCAAAAAACTGCAGCGCCTACGACGGCAACGGCCAGGCCTGCAACGACGGGCTCTACTGCACCGTGACCGACAGCTGCAGCGGTGGAAACTGTCTCGGCAGCGGCGATCCCTGCCCGGGGCCGGATGGAGACGGCGATTGCGCCGAGTCGTGCGACGATGATGCCAATAGCTGCCTGGGCAATGATCCCAAAGACGAGGCCTGCGATGACGGTAATTTCTGCACTCTGGGAGATGCCTGTGACGGCCTTGGTGTTTGCAATCCGGGAAGCGACCAGAAAGACAGCGACGGGGACAACCACGTCGACATTGCCTGCGGCGGCGACGACTGTGACGACAGCGACGCCGAGGTGAACCCCGACATGAGCGAGGGCCCGGTCTGCGACGTCGCCGCCACCTGCTTCGACGGCAAGGACAACGAGTGCGACACCTTCACGGACGGAGCGGACTCCGATTGCCAGGCCGTCAACTTCATCTGCCTCGACGGGCCCACCTGGCAGGTTCCGCTGGGATCCCCGGGCGACACTCTGACCGTGCGTCTCGACGGGCCGGGCTACGATCCGTCGCGGATCGTCTGCTTCACCGACAATGCCCGGCTGATATCTCCGGAGCAGATGTTCTCGAACGACTTCGAAGACGATCTGGCGGGCTTCTCGATCAGCAACAGCAGCCGGGTCTTCCGCTGGGACAATGCCCAGAATCCAAACACGCTCGGCGACCGGGGAGTCGTGATCTGCAGAGACGGCAACTGGTTGATGACCGACGCCATCGACACCAGCGGCAGAACCCGTATCCGCCTGCGTTACGCTTCCAGGTCGTGGTCTCTTGATGACAATGAATTGTTCATTACCGAGTACTCGCCGGATGACGGCGGCAACTGGTACGTCCTCGATATCCAGGGCGACAACTATCAAGATAGCACCTATCAGTGGTTCACCCACATCCTGCCGCCACGCTGCGGAAACATCTCCAACCTGCGCATCCGTTTCCGGGTGCGCGGGGGAGACAACAGTGACTGCGCGCTTGTCGACGACTTCAGCGTGTACGATCTGCCGGATCCTACGGTGAGTTGGACGCTGCTTTCCAACCACTTCGAGGCGGCCGAGGGAAACTCGACCGCGGATGACTGCGACGGCGAGACGATTGTCCATTTCTGGGACCAGGGCAACACCGACGGCGAGATCTGCCTGCTGACCGCCGCCCAGAACCCGGCCAGCACCAGTTCGGGAGACCTGCAGGGCGTGCGCATCGTCGATAACGATCCATCCTATCTGGACGACCCGGACATCGACACCCGCCTGGTACCTCCCGGCAGCGACCTGGTGGCCGGGTTCTGGATGCGGGAGCTGGGTATAGGCAACAACAGCTATGCCAACGCCTGGTACTTCGACGGCAACCAGTGGTACCGCATGAACGGGGTCGGCAGCGACACTACCGTCGACTACGATTGGTTCAGGTTCATCTGGGAACAGAGCGCCATCGGCAGGAACGACGCGCAGGTTTCATTCGAAATCCCGACACAAAGCCCGATGAACAACGGACAGGGAATCTACCTGGACGACTACGATCTCAGCTGGCAGCGGGCCAGCCACGATATTATCGGGCCGTTCTCCGACCAGGGCGACGGCACCTATACGGCCAACATCCAGTCAGACCTGGCGGGAAATGCCAACGTAATGTGCATCTACTATGGCGCCCCGCCTCTCGTCACGGACGGCGTGGGTGACAACTCCGGGAGTTTCCCGATTGATTTCGGCCCATGATTCATCATGGTTTCGAGGTTTGCTGATGAGAATCGTCAGAACATGGTTATTGTCAGTCGTACTGCTTGCGGGTTGTTCCGCTGACACCACCGGGCCCAACCGCCCGCCCGTGGCCGGCGCAGGGCCCGACCTGGTTCAGGACATGGGGACGATAGTCGAACTGGACGGAAGCTCGAGTTTCGATCCCGACGGCGATGATCTCGTCTTTCAGTGGAACATTCTCTCTGCTCCCGGAGTTGCTCAGGCGGGGATTGCGGATGCGAGTCAAAGGCTGACCACGATCGAGCCCGATGCAGCCGGAGTATGGATGATCGGGCTGGTCGTAACTGACTCCCATGGCCTTTCATCGGAGCCGGACGTAATGCGTCTTGTGGCCTTGTCGACAAAGTGTAAGTCGGACAGCGAGTGTGACGACAAAATCGACTGCACCACGGATCACTGCAATGTCGATACGGGCGAGTGCAGCTTTACGCCCGATGACGGCTTGTGCGCGGACGACGGTTTGTACTGCAACGGCCAGGAATTCTGCGACGCCGCGGCGGGTTGCCTGAGCAGCGGAGATCCCTGCCTGACTCAAGGTGGCGCCTGTGACGAGGGAAATGACCTGTGCACGGTATGCGGCGACGGCGTTCTGAGTACAGGCGAAGACTGCGATCCGGGCGCCGGGCAGGGCGATCATTGTTGCGATGTCACCGGTTGCCACTGGGTCGCAGACGGCGATACCGACCCGCAGGCTTTCTGCAGCGGCGCAGCCGAGTGCCAGCTCGACGTCTGCAACGGATCAGGAGCCTGCCAGGTTGTGTCTGCGGCCGATGGTGCGGCCTGCAGCGGCAACGATGTGTTTTGCGATGGAGCCGAGGAGTGCCTAGCAGGCGCATGCATATCGCCGGGCAACCCGTGCTCAAACCCGGCGGATTGTGACGAGGCCAACGACATTTGTGGCGGCTGTGGAGATGGCCTTGTCGGCTCGGGTGAAGACTGCGATCCGGCGGCGCCGGCAAGCAATCACTGCTGCAACCCGGCCACTTGCAAATGGGCCCCGGACGGCCAGGCCGATCCGCAAGGCTCCTGCTCCGGGGCTCCCGTTTGCCAGATCGATGTTTGCGACGGCGCGGGCGGCTGCAAGTTTACGAGCGTTTCCGACGGGACGCCGTGCGGCAGCAGTTCCGATAGCGAATGCGACAACCCGGACAGTTGCCAGGCAGGCGCTTGCTTAACCAACATCGAGCCGGCGACCACGGTTTGTCGCACGGCGACGGGAGAATGCGACCAGGCCGAAAACTGTGACGGTGTGAACCCGGATTGCCCGGGGAACGGATTTGTCGCCGCCGGAACGCAGTGTTCGGACCTGTCGGCGGGCGACTGCAACGACGCCCAATGTGATGGGGCCGGCAACTGTGACCAGACACATGCATTCGAGCAGAACGGAACGACTTGCACCGGCGACGGGGTGAATTGCACACTGGACGAGTGTCAGGGCGGTGTCTGCAATCATACTCCGGACAACAATAATTGCCCGGAAGACGGAGTGTATTGCAACGGAGTCGAGTACTGCGATCCTGCAAATGACTGCAGTAGCCCCGGTAATCCGTGTGCAAATTTTTCAGACTGCGACGAGATAAACGACAGCTGTAGTTCATGCGGAGACGGGCAGGTGACCGGAAGCGAGGATTGCGATCCGGCGGCGCCGGCCGGCGACAACTGCTGCGATCCGACAACATGCCTGTGGACGGCAAACGGGCAGGCGGATCCCCAGGGGCAATGCACGGGCGCCTTGGTGTGTAACGAAGACGTTTGCGACGGCAACGGTGGCTGCAAGACAGTTCCGCTGAGTGCCGACACGTTGTGCGGCGACCAGGCCGACGACGATTGCACCAATCCCGATAGCTGTGACGGTGCAGGAGTCTGCCAGCCGAACAACGAGCTCCCGGGAACCGCATGCGGCACTGCAACATTCTGCGGCGGGAGCGGCAGCTGCGATGACGACGGCAACTGCCAGGCCTTCAACTCGGTGGCGGGCGATTACTGCGACGGCGATGACCTGGTTCACTGCGACGGTGTCGGCGGCGAGAGTTCGAGGGCGAATTGCGCGCTCGGCTGCGCCGGCGCCGCACCCAACTCGCGCTGCCGCCAGGTGGACCCGTCCAACATTCCCCAGAGTTACCTGTGCTCTGGATCAACGGCGCTGGTTATCGATACCCCGGCGACGATAGACACCGACAGCGGAGATATTTATTTCAGCGTCGGCAACCCGATCGCCCATTCCGACCTGCTCATCACCCAGGCAGCGCCCGGCGTGCCCATCAGGGTTTTTTCCTTCAGCTCGATCCAGATCCTGGAAGACGTCAGCGTCATCGGGACCAGGCCTTTGGCGCTGCTTGCCTGCGGCGACGTCTACATCGATGCCTTGATAAGCGCCTGTGGCCGCTCGTACATCGGCGGCCCCGGCGGACGAAATGGAGGCGGAAGCGAGACGGACGGTTCGGGCTACTACAGCGGCAACGGCAAGAGAGGACGAGGAACGAGCAGCAGCCCGTGGTCCTGCGCCGGCGGAGGCGGGGGAGCGTTCGGCGACGACGGCGGCGATGGCGGCGACGGCAGCTCGACCTATACGGGTGGGGCCGGTGGTGGGCACTACGGCGCACAGGAGCTGATCCCGCTGCTGGGCGGTTCGGGCGGCGGCGGCGGCGGGGACTATGACGGCTCTGATGGCGGCGTGGGTGGCGGAGGAGGAGGAGCACTGCAAATAACTGCAGGAGGAACGCTGACTATCACTTCGGGTAACGGCATCAACGCCTGCGGAGCCGGAGGCGGCACCGCTACCGCGGAAGGCGAGGCCGGCGGAGGCGGCGGAGCCGGGGGAGGCATTCTGCTGGAGGGTGTCAGCGTCACTATCGACGGGATTATAGCGGCCAACGGCGGCGGCGGGGGCGGGGGCGACGGCTATGGATCGGGTTTAAACTCCGAGCCCGGACAAGATGGCTCGTTCGGCACCGCGCGGGCTCTTGGTGGCAACGGAACACAGGGCACCATCAATGACGGGGGCGACGGCGGACCGGGGGGCGCGGCCGACGTTCCCTACGGCGATCCCGGCCAGGATATGCGCAAGGCCGGCGGCGGCGGCGGCACGACGGGGCGGATTAGGATCAACACCGCCGGCGGCAGCGTTTCGGGCGGCTATACTCTTAGTCCCTACCAGTCGACCGGGCTAGCCAGCCTCGGCACGGTAGGGGTTCTCTGACGCGGGAGGGAGGCGATGAGAGGAGCGCTGATTATAATCGCAAGCCTCGTGTTTTTCGAGGCCTGCTCCTCGGATACCAACGGGCCCAATCGCCCACCCGTGGCCGTGGCCGGGCCCAACCAGCTGCTGCCGGTTAGGCAAGCCGCCGATCTCGACGGCGTCGCCAGCTTCGATCCCGACGGTGGACCGCTTGCCTTTGCCTGGAGCGTCGTCTCGGCACCGCAAGGTGGAACATCAGTTATTGCCGGCGAAGGCCAGATGCAGGCAACGATCACTCCCAATACGGTCGGCGTATGGGTTGTAAGATTAACGGTCACCGACGTGCACGGGGCCGCGGGCAGCGACGTAGTCGAACTACGCACCAGGCTCTCTGGGTGCAAAAACGACTCTGACTGCAACGACGGAATCGTATGCACCGCAGATAGCTGCAACAGCGTGACCGGCCAATGTGTTTATACTCCAGACCACGGTATCTGCGCCGATGACGGGTTATACTGCGACGGAGCCGAGATCTGCGATAAGCAGAACGATTGTATCAGCAGCGGCGATCCGTGCTTTGTAAACGACCTCGTCTGCGACGAGGATAAGGATGAGTGTGCAAGGTGCAATGTCGACGATGATTGCGATGACGGCAATGACTGCACCGATGACGACTGTAATCAGGATAGCGGGGCCTGCAATCACAGGCAACGCGTGGGAGCCTGCGACGACGGAAACCCTTGCACGCTGGCTGATGCGTGCGAGGACGGCAATTGTATCGGCCAGCAAAAAACGGGCGTGCTCGAAGTAAATGGCGGCTGCGATGACGGCAATGTTTGTACAAACGACAGCTGCCTGCTGGCCGACGGCTCTTGCCAGCACGTGAACAATGCTGCCGATTGCGATGACGGCCTGGCCTGTACTAGCGACGACTTTTGTTTGGGTGGAAGCTGCCAGGGCGTACGGGACGACGCCTTCTGCGACAACCTGGCGCCGGGAAGCGTCTGCCGGCCCGGCTGCGGCGCGGACGGAGACGGGTGTGTCCTGCCGATCGAAACGCTCGAGCTTGTGTGCGACGACCCGGTTGATTTGAACGGCACCAATAGCTCTGTTTGCAACCTGACGCTCACGGGGGCGGGGAGATCCGGCCAGGCCGAATGCCAAAGCTGCACGGTCGAGATAGGGGCAACCGTCGTGGACTTCACTGATTTCGAAGACAACAACCAGAACTGTTCGCTGGACGGCTGGGCCGTGGCCCCCGATACGGGCCACAGGTGCACCAATGACATCAGCGATTGTAGCCCGGGCGGGGGTGATGAAGAGTGCGCCGACGGCAACCTGTGCGACGACGACACCTTCTCGAGTCCGGTGCTGCGCGCGGACGAGGCGCGCCTTTCGGGCGGCCACCACGAGCAGGTTCGCATTTCGAAGACCGTCGATGCCTCGGGGCTTTCTGCGCTTTGGATCTGCTTCGACTATGCCGAGGAAAATGCAGATAGCGACGACGGCTTGCTTCTGTACGTGTCAGACAGCGGTCACCAGCTGAACTGGAACTCGCCTTTCTTTTGCAAGAACAACGGCCCGCGCGACGTCGTGGACGACTGGTTCTACAGGTATTGCCGAGAGCTTCCGGCCTGGACCGCCAATGATGCGGCGCTCAGCTTCACTTTCATCATGCACTCGGACAGCGACGACCATAAGGTCTTTCTGGACAATATCGAAATATTCGGCTGGGGCGGCGGGTGCGCGTCGCAGTCCCGGATTGTTTTTCAGGACAACTTCGACGGCTGCGACTACTCAAAGTGGAACTTGAGCGTGGGAACACCCACCTGTCCGGGCGACGACCAGTGCGATGGTTCTGGTAACCTGTGGGCGGAACACGACTCGTGGACCATCGAGGCCGACGGCATAGACGCATCCGATCTCGACGAGCGTGTCAGCCTGTGCTTCACGGTGGGCGATCACGACGCCAACAGTGCCGGAGACTTCGTTGACGTCGACTTCTTCGACGGCCGAGACTGGTTGGACGCCTGGCACCTGGACGGCAACTTCGGTTCTAACGGCGAGTGCTTCGAGGTGTGTGTCGATCTTTCGGCGATTGATCCGCTAGTAAACAATAACCCCGACCTGGGCATCCGCATAGGCGCCGGCAGTGATGATAACGACGACATCATCATGATCGACGACGTGATTCTGAAAGGACGGGTCCGGCGTCCTGCGGCCTGCGGGAGGCTGAGTTTGACGCAACCTTCGGAGGAGTCAGCTGGGGAATATCAGTTCATACTGACCGATAGCAACTCCAGCCAACTGACTGCCGTTGTCGAATGTGGCCTGGATCGGCGGCCCGACAAAAAGGGGTCGGATACCGTCTGGTTCATGCCATGAGCGATCAGCCATGACAGAGGGCGAGCACAGGCGTGTTTTTTTGTTCGGTTTCGAGGTATGATGAGAATATGAATTTGGCGAAAGCATTGGCGACGCTAGTTGTGTTGAGCTTGACAGCTTGCTCGAGCGACACTTCCGGCCCCGACAGGCCGCCCGTGGCTGTGGCCGGTCCCGACCAGCTAGTGCGTGTCGGTCAAACGGCGACACTGGACGGCAGCGCGAGCTTTGATCCCGATTCGGACCAGATCGACGAATATCGCTGGACGTTGCTTGCCGCCCCGTCCGGAGCAAAGGCCGGAATCGACGGCGGCGACGGAGACGTTGCCTGGTTGACACCCGATAAGTCGGGCGTCTGGCTGCTTCGACTTGAAGTTGAGGCCGGCGGAATCTGGTCCGCTCCGGACGTGCTGCACTTGCGGGCCGAGGGAGGCCCGTGTGTGAGTGACGACGATTGTGTTCCCTGCCGACGCTGCGATGAGACACACCAGTGTGTAGACGATCTCGGGCGTAACGACGATTGCCTGGCCTGCTACCAGTGCGCCCCTGGCGGCAGCTGCCGGCCGCAAGACGCAGGCAGCGATATCAAGGGCGATTGTGACAACGGGTTTTACTGTGACGGCCCTGAGAGTTGCGACGGCGCGGGTTCTTGCCGGGGCGGGACAGCCCCGTGCCAGGCCCCGCTGACCTGCGACGAGAGCACCGATAAGTGCACGGGTTGCAGCAATGATGACGAGTGCCCCGCTTGCCAGGAGTGTGTATCTGCGAACCAGACTTGCGAACCACAAGCCAGCGGCAACGACAAGAAGGATGATTGCGAGGACGGCCTGCCTTGCCGAACCGGCAGCTGTGACGGCAGCGGTGCCTGCGGAATTCAGGCACAGGCTACTGACTGTGACGATGGTACGTACTGCAACGGTGCCGACATCTGCGACGCTGCAGGCGCGTGCACGCATGCCGGTAGCCCGTGTCCCGAGACCGAGTGCAATCACTGCCAGGAAGCAAGTCATGACTGCCATGATACGCAGGGTGCGCCATGCACCGCCCAGGGGGCGGCCTGCCTGTCCGGGGCCGCCTGCGATGGAGTGGGTGATTGCCTGGGTACTCCCGACAACTCGTACTGCACCTCAAACCATCTTGGAGAGCTGTGCATCCCGCAGTGCTCACAGGATTCCTCGGGTTGTGTGACGCCTCCCGACTCGCTCTTTTTAGTGTGCGATGACAACGTCCTGCTGCCGGAAGAGTCGGCCTGCACGATTACCCTGGCCGGAGGAGACACTTTAGGCCAAGCCTACTGCCTTGATTGCAGACCCGAGATCGGCCCGGTGCTGCTCGACTCGACCGACTTCGGAGACCAGTTGGGCCGTTGCGATCTCGGCGGCTGGCGCCTGCTTCCCGGAGCCTGGGACGGGAACCACTGTTTCGATACGGTCTTCAAGGGCGGCGTCTGTGAAGAGGCCGACGGCGCCAAGGACTGCTGCGACGATCTCGACAAGATCTGCACCGCCGGGAATCAGGGAATCTTTGCGCTTTACCAGGACAAGGCGACCGATTGCGGAACGAAGCATGAGGAATGGCGCCTGGAGAAGACATTCGATCTGACCGGACTGGGCGCTGCCCGGGTGTGTTTTGACACCGCCCGCAACGGCGCCGATCAGAACGACGGGATCATAGTTGTTGCCAGGGACGACACTCATTACCAGCAGATCTACTGCGCGACGGGCGGCAAACCCGATAATTTTTTCTGGCATGCCTGTACGGAGCCGATCGGCACCTGGGCCGACGATAACCCGGCTGTAACTATGATCTTCATCGTCCACTCCGAGACTGACAACCATGCGGTCTATCTCGATAACGTCAGCGTGCGGGCCTTCGGCGCTGGCTGCAGGCCGACACGCTCGGTGTTGCTCGACGACGGGTTCGGCACCACTGAGTCCTGTGACACCTCGGCCTGGTCTTTCGCCGGGGATGCGCACGGTTGTCCGGGCAGCTCCTGCTCTGCGGGATCTGAGTGGTCTCCCGCGGTCGAGGCCGACGGGAGTTCGTTCACGATGACGACAAATGTTGACGCCTCCAGCCTCGATAGCGAAGTTTCGGTCTGCTTCGGTGTCGGATCGACCGGGGCGGATGCATCGAGCTATCTTACCTTGAGCTACAACCATGGTGCGGGCGTCAGTGAAGTTTTCCGTCTGACCGGTGGCCTGGGCGTCGATGGTCAGTGCCGCGAATTCTGTGTCAACCTGTCGGATTTCGATCCGGGAGTCGACAACTCGCCGTCATTGGGACTCGAGTTTGCGCTTCACAGCCCGGTCGGCAAGATCGACCTCTATTATGTCAGGCTTCAAGGAATCGAATTTTGCCCGGCGGACGGATCGGTTTCTGTGGACGCGCCTGTGGGCGACGGGCTTGGTAACTACGACTTCACGGTCGCCGACACCGCAGCTGGACCGCTAATGACGCGGCTATCATGCACTTGGTCTCCAGAGTCCCTGCCGGCGGACCAGCGCGAAGTCGAATTCAAAAAGCCGCTGGCCGCTTGGCAATATAGGCGCAAGATCGTCTTCAATAATGGATCTCAGGCAGAGGATCTGAGCGCCTTTCCGGTGCTGGTCAGAATTCATTCGAGCTGGTTCGACTACGGCCATACCCAAGATCAAGGCCAGGATATTCGTTTCGTGGATGCCGACCTGGTTACCGAATTGCCCTACGAGATCGAAAAGTGGGACGAGAGCGGCAGTTCGGTTGTCTGGGTCAGGGTACCGCACATTTCCGGCAACTCGAGCAACGATTACATCTGGATGTACTACGGCAACGATTCGGCAACCGATGATCAGAATCGTCCTGGAGTCTGGGATACTGGTTTTGTGGGCGTATACCACCTGGCAGAGCCCGACCGGGCGAGGGACTCCACCTGGCACGGCCGGGATGGTTCGCTTGCCGGTTCACCCGGCACGATGCAGACAGGGGGCTTTGGTGACTTTGCCCTTTCCCTGGATGGAAACGACGACCGGGCCGAGATAGGCAGCTGGGACGTTGTCGGCGGTAACGGCGACAACGGCATAACGATCGAGGCCTTCGCCTGGCATGATGCGGGATCTCTCGATGGTCGACTGGTGTCGAAGGCCGACGGACAGCAGGACAGCAACCACTGGTGGATGCTGTCGACGATCGACAGCGGCAGCCGATTGCGCTTTCGCCTCAAGCTGGACGGGACAACCCGCGTTTTGTCCGGGAACAATGTGAACTATCCTACCGAGCAGTGGGTCTACTCAGTGGCCAGCTATGACGGGACGACAATGCGTCTCTATTTCAACGGCTCTCCGGACGGAGAGGCCGCGTATGGCGGTACCATCAGCACTGACGGCAGCAAGCCGATCTGGATCGGCTCGAATCCCTGGGATCACTACGACACCTGGGACGGCTTGATAGGCGAAGTGCGTGTATCGAACATCGCTCGCAGCCCGGGCTGGATCCGTGCCCAGCAGCGCTCGTTGACCGGCAGCTTCGCGACCATAGAGGCCGAACTGCCAAATCAGTAGCATCAACCTCCGTACTTGTTCTTCAGGCGTTTCAACTCGGGCAGCATCTTGTCGCTGGCCTCTTTCAGATGGGCCAGCGCCGCGGCTTTTTTCTCGGCGGCTACCGAGTCAGAAGCAGAAACCAGTGAAAGAGTCTGATCGCCACGGACGGCCTCGATGAAGTCGGTGACCTTCTTCTCGGTTTCACGCACCAGGCTTAGCAGTTCTTCGGTTTCTTTCTTGCGTCCGGCCAAGATGAGTTTTTTCTGGTCGGGGGTCAGTATCCCGCCGGCCTTGGCTTGCTTTCCGAGAGAAGACTCCAACCGGATGATGTCTTTCATCCGTGAGCGAATCTTTGCGAAACGGTCCGAGAAAGCTGTCACTCGGCGGGATACCTGGTTGACCAGGTGAGTGTCATCGTTGCGTGAGTCGAGCTTCTTCTCGATTTTAGCAAGGCGTTCGGTCGATTGAGCGGCTAACTCGACTGCATCCGGTTCGTTCGAGAACCAGCCGCGCACCAGTCCGATCACCGTGCTGGTGCTTGCGACAACGCCTATGAAACCGATGATCAGCGTCAGGGGCTTCTTGAAAAAGCCTTTCTTCTTATCATGGGGAGCCTGGGGCGGGGGCATGCTGCTCAGTTTGTGGATCCGGTCTTTCTCGGACATGTCATTTTCCTCCCGGGGCCGGGAGCCTTCAGCGGCTGTATAGCAAGCTGTTGGGCTCGAGCGGGCACTCCTCGGCGATTTTAATGTCGGACGATATTTTGCCTTCATTTCTCAATCGGAACAACTCGGGCACGATCTCGTCACGGACGTCAACCGGGCGCAGGGGGTTTATGAAGATCGAGGTGCCGCCCTCGAACCCGGCCGGATTGTTCACCCGCCATTTGATCAGCACATGAAACGGAATACGTTCGAGGCAGTCGCGCGGCTGATGATACCACTCCTCGTTGCAACTCGTCTCGGGGCCCTGGGCAGCGTGGCAGGCGTGAACCAGATCGCTAATGCCCCGTAACTCCTCGGGTGAGTGTTCGAAGGGTTTCAGTGCCCTCGACTTGGAGTAGACGGCCAATGTCGGGTAGCGGTGCCCGAAGTCGGCAAACAGGACGGCGTGCTCATTCTCGGCAACGACCAGGTTGTTGAAGCCGGCGAAGTTTACGACCATCGAGTTGTAAAAGTTCGGGTCCGAGCGGCAGGCTTCGACCTCTCTGTTGATCAGAGTGCCCCAATCGTCGAGGCCGACAAGTTGCTTGTGAAGATGATCGAACGAGGCGCCGGAAGGCGCCAACCAGTTCTGAAAAGTCACCACGAAGCGCACGTAACGGTTGTTTTCATATATTTCGCAAATCGCATCGGATGTGAAGCGAAAGTACTCGAAGTGTTCTTGCGGGCTGAAGGAACCAGACCACCAGAGAGTCCTGGCGCGACCCACGCTGGCACTGGGTTGGTAATGCCGCTCGGCCACGATCAACTGATGACATCCTAAGAAAAAACTGTCGGTCTCTTTCAACATTTGTTCTTCGGTCAGCGGGGGAATATCTTCGCCGGCCTCGCGTAACGCCTTCGTTTTCTTGCGGGCTAACTCGATCAAGTGCGCGCGCCCGGCGGGATCTTGCCGGTAGGCCCGGGCCCATTCGTGAAGGTGATCACGGCCCTTGAAGTCATAGTTACGGCGCCAATAATCCAGCGTTACGATCTCGTAAAGGTTGGCCATCCGGCGAAAAGCAAAGGAAGTTTCTAGCAGGTCGCCCGGCAGGATCCTGGCCATTGATCTGTAGCCGTCACCGTCCTTGATACGGCGTTCGATCTCTGGAGGCGTCTGCAGCATGTTTTCGGGGCAAAAGGCGCAGTAATCCTCGGGTTCGCGAATGACGTCATGCTCGATCGAAGCCTGGGTGGCATGCATGTTTGGTCGTCCGATACGTCCCGGCACCCACCAGGCCGTCCTTCCCGTCAGGGGATTGGTCATCTTCAAAGTGCCGTCGGGCATCTCGCGCATCAAGTCCTGGTGCTCCAGGTGACTCATGTAGTTCACGCGTGTCTCCCACTCCCCGGTTACTGCAAGTGAACCCTCCCGACAATGATACCAGCCGGAGCGCTAAAAACAAGCGCAACTTCCGATTGTCTTGGCCTTCGTGTTATGGCAATCTCTTTGCGTACGGTCGAGCCGGCAATTTAGCAAGGAGGCATTCCATGTCCCGCATCCAGGAGAGCATTCCCCGGGATCGCTTCGAAGAAATATTCAGGCCCATGGTGCGATCGCTAGGTACGCGCAACGTGATCATCAGACTCAACGAAGAGGCCCGTACCGCGATTCCACGTCAGACGAAACTGAAAGATTTCATGCCCAAACTCGAGCTGTTGTGTTACGAGCAGAAGCGCCCCAAGGTCGACGCCGAACTCGAACGTCTGTGGAATCTCTACTTCGAGGATCGGATCGAGGACGAAGATCGCTTTCTCGGTTTGTCAGACGATCTGAACAGCAGCCTGGAGGGTGAGAAGCTTCCCGAAGATCAGGAGAAACGCCAGGTTGTCGTGAAAGCCATCAAGGGCATCAAGGAATTTCTGGAAGAAGAAGATTTTTCTCCCGCCGAGATAGAGGCGGTCTTTCGCATCAAGGCCTACCCGGAAGTGCTCAATCTGTATCTGGAAATGCCGCCGGACGATTAAGGAGTTTTCAACCGATGAGCAATGTATATCAGACACTGGCCGAGCGCGGCTTCATCTCCCAGGTTACAGATGCAAAGGCTCTGCCGGAGCTTCTTGAACAGGAAAAAGTCACCTGCTACATCGGCTTTGATCCCACCGCTGCGAGCCTGCACGCCGGATCATTATTACCTCTCATGGCCCTGGCTCACATGAGTCGCGCCGGTCACCGGCCAATCGCGATTCTGGGCGCCGGCACCGCCATGGTGGGCGATCCTTCCGGCAAGACCGAGATGCGCAAGATGCTGACGCGTGAGCAGATTCGCGATAACGGCCGGCAGTTGGAGACCCAGATTCGCAAATTTATCGGTGCTGACGGCCAAGTGATCGACAATAGTGATTGGCTTCTGAATCTCAACTACGTCGATTTCCTGCGCGAGATCGGAAGGCATTTTTCGGTTAACCGTATGCTGTCGTTCGAGAGCTACAAAATCAGACTGGAAAAAGGACTCAGCTTTCTGGAGTTCAACTACCAACTCCTGCAGGCATATGATTTCCTCATGCTCTTCCGGCGGCACGGTTGCCTGTTGCAGATGGGCGGCGATGATCAATGGGGCAACATAGTTGCCGGGATGGACCTCATTCGCCGGGTCGAGTCAAAGCCCGCATACGGATTGACGTTTCCTCTGCTCGAGACGGCCTCGGGCGAGAAGATGGGCAAGACCGCCGGCGGAGCTGTTTGGCTCGACGCCGGATTAACCTCCGCCTATGACTTCTTCCAGTATTTTCGCAATACTGACGATAGCGACGTCGAGCGCTTTTTGGCTCTGTTCACGTTTGTTCCGATCGACGAAGTGAAACAGCTTTGCTCGGGAGATGGCGCGCGGCTGAACGCGGCAAAGGAGCGCCTGGCCTGCGAGGTCACCAGGATTGTGCACGGAGAACAAGCGGCCGAAGAGTCTCTGCAGGCTGCAAAAAGCGTTTTCGGCACGAACGGAGAGAGCCTCAGCGGCTTGCCGTCTACAGAGATTGCCAGAGAGCGCCTGAGCCGGGGCGTCTTGATAGTCGACCTGTTCACAGAGGTGGGGCTATGCAAGTCGAAGAGCGAGGCCCGCCGCCTGGTCCTGCAGGGTGGGGCGCGGGTTGCCGAGCGCCGGGTGCAAGGCATCGAAGACAAATTGACTCTCGATGATCTTGACCAGGGCTCGGTTCTCGTCCGGGCCGGAAAGAAAAAGGTTCATCGGGTAGTGGCCGGAAAGGGGGAAACATGAGTTTCGCCACCTGCAAGTTTGCCGTGCTTTCATCGCTGTTAGCGGTTTTCGTTGCCGCTTGCTCGGGGGGCGGGAGGCTTTCGGTGAAGGGCGGCGGCGTGGGGTTCCTTTTCGCGCTCGAGCATCCCGGTTCAGGTGCCGCTAAGGCCATGGAAACAGCCTTGCACAGGAGGCTGGACGCGGCCGGGCTGAGAGACGGCCGGGTCAAGCTGGAGGGCGACGATCGCATCCGCGTACTGGTGCCCGGGGTTGCGGAGAGCATGGTTGAAAGCTTGCAGCAAGTGCTGACTCGGCCTTCGCGCTTGGCATTCAGCCTGGTAGACGAGGACAACCCTTTCTTGGAGAACCTGGCCGGCCGGTTACCCGGGGACGGTTCAGTCCAGCTGGCGGTAGAGACAAATCCCGGAATCTCAAAGGGAGCTCCCCGCAGGACCTGCTATTTGACCGCTACCAACCGCAAAAAGCTCATGACCTTCCTGTCCGGGCTGACTCCTCCCCCGGGGCGCCGGATCGGTATAATGCGCGGGGAGTGGGGTCTCTTGGCCTACCTGATTGTGGATCCGCCCGCCTTTGCTGGCGCTCGGGTGAAAGAGTCCCGTGTAATCGATGGAGGCGGACCTGATGGCTCGGGCCGGGTGGCCGTCGAAATCAGGCTGGCTGACGAGCAACGCCAGACCTTCGCGCAATTGACGCGTGAGAATATTCATCGGCGCCTGGCCATCCTGGTCGATGACGAGATTCGCTCGGCCCCGATTATCGAGGCCGTGATCGAATCGGGGCGCGCTTTGATCGGAGCAAGCCCGATTGCGCCCGTGGCCCTGGCTGAGCGCGAAGCTCACTCGTTGGCGGCCAGTCTGATGGCCTGGAGCCTGGCCGGCGACCTGAGACTGATTGAGCGCAAGCTGACTTCTCCCGCAACTCATTGATATAAATATAATTGACAACTGCCCAGAATTGGGAATGAACTGCCGTCGTTGATTGTTACCAGGCAGGTCGCCATAGCTGAAACAGTAATTATCACAGGGAGACACGAAAGATGATCGAGGTCGAGAAGGTATCAAAAAATTACGGCAAGGTAAGGGCCTTGCAAGACGTGTCTTTCGGCATCGAGCGCGGTGAGATCGTCGGGCTATTGGGGCCAAATGGCGCTGGCAAGACGACCCTTCTCAAGGTGCTGACGGGATACTTCGAACCGACCGACGGCAGGGTGCGAATCGGCAACGTGGATGTTGTCGAAGACCCCCTATCGGCCAGAAAGAAGATCGGTTATTTGCCCGAAAACTCCCCGCTATACCCCGAAATGCTTGTCCAGGAGAGCCTGCTGATGACGGCCGAACTGCGGGGCATCGAGGGCGACAGGCGCCGGCAGCTACTTGAGCGTGCCGTAAAGGCTGCTGGACTGGCGGATGTTCTCACCCGCCCGATAGGCAAGCTCTCCAAGGGCTTCCACCAGCGTGTCGGTCTGGCCCAGGCCATCCTGGACGAACCGGACATCCTGGTGCTGGACGAGCCAACCAATGGGCTCGACCCCGATCAGATTGTCGAAGTTCGCAACTTGATCCGCAGGCTGGCTTCGCACTCTACCGTTATTCTCTCGACTCATATCCTGTCCGAGGTCGAGCAGACCTGCGAGCGGGTGCTGGTGCTCATGAACGGTCGTCTCAGGGCAGATGCGCGCATGTCGGATCTGACCGCCACTAACCGCTTCAGGGTGATCTTTGCGGCCGGCGCGAAATTGGATTCAATACGAGACGATCTGCGGGCCGCGGCTGGTATCGAGTCGGTGACTCCCGAAGACGATCCTGATGGGCTTGTGCGCCTATCGGTCGAGGGCGAATCCAATGCCGATTTGGGGCGCTTGATCTTCGAGCGGGCCAAGGCCAACGACTGGCCGCTTAGAGAGTTGCATCGCAACACGCGGACGTTGGAGTCGGTCTTCAGGGCCCTGTCTTCAGGACAGGAGGTGAACATATGAACCACACAATGGCCATAGCACGCAAGGAGTGGAAGGCGTCCTTTTTGTCTCCGGTAGCCTTGATTTTCTTAGCCATCTTTCTTCTGGCTTCGTTGTTTGTGTTTTTCTTTGTTGAGGGTTTTTTCGCCCGCAACATCGCGGACGCGCGGCCGTTCTTCGATGGCATGCCGATATTGCTTGTGCTTCTGGCCTCGGCCTTTACCATGCGCCTTTGGAGCGAAGAGGCTCGTTCGGGCACGCTGGAAGTTCTGCTGACCCTGCCGCTCAGGATTCGCGAGGTGGTGCTGGGCAAGTTCCTGGCCGGGGTCGGGCTGATGCTGGTCGCTTTGTTATTGACCCTGCCGGTGCCCATTACAATCGCCATCCTGGGCAACCTCGATTGGGGGCCGGTGATCGGCGGTTATATGGGACTGCTGCTTCTTGCCTGCGCCTATCTTGCGATCGGCATGTACATATCCTCGCTTACCAATAACCAGCTTGTCGCCTTGCTGATGAGCATCGTCGTCTGCGGTCTGCTGGTTTTGCTTGGATATTTGCCGCGTCTCATTCCCATGGGCCTTGCCGTCGATGAGGTTCTCAGGGGTCTTGGTACCGGCAGTCGCTTCGACAGCATGCTGCGTGGGGTGCTCGACCTGCGCGACCTGATTTACTACTTGAGCTTGGCGGCCCTGTTTCTCGCCCTTAACGGGCTTTCACTCGAACGGCGTCGCTGGAGCAGCGGCCCGCAGGGCCGGCCTCGCCATCGCGGCCTGGTGCTGAGTGTCGTCCTGTTGGGAGCGAACCTGTTGATCTTCAACCTCGGCATGGCCCCGGTCGCTGGCCTGCGGGTTGACATGACCGAATGGGGCGAGTTCAGCATTTCACCGGTGACAAGGCATCTGCTGGAAGGCGCCAAGGAGCCGCTGTTGGTCAGGGGATACTTTTCTGACAAGACCCATCCACTGCTCGACCCGCTGGTGCCGCGTATCAAGGATTTCCTGCGTGAGTTGCAGGTCGCGGGCGGTTCGAATGTGACAACGGAGTTTGTTGATCCCACCGATAACGACGAAGCGATAAAAGAGGCCCAATCGAAATACGGCATCCGTTCGGTACCCTTCCGTTTCTCGAACCGTAACGAGGACTCGGTGGTCAACGCCTACTTTGACATCCTGGTGCGCTACGGAGATCGTTTCGAGGTGCTCAACTTCGCCGACCTGATCGACGTCGAAGTCAAGGGCACCGACGTTCGCGTCAGCTTGCGCAACCTGGAGTACGATATTGCCCGTTCGATCAAGAAAGTGATCTACGGCTTCAAGAGCCTGGAGGCGGTTTGCAACCAGATTGAAGGCAAGGCCAATCTGAAGATATTCGCTTCCTCCAAGAACATGCCCGAGGAGCTTGCAGAAATCCCTAAAAATATCGAGAAGGCAGCCGCTGAGATAAAGAAGCGTTGTGCAGGCAAGTTCGACTACAGCCTGATCGACCCCGATCAGGCCAATAGCGGTATCACTCCCGAGCAGCTTTACAAACAGTACGGCATCAAGCCGATGGCTTTGTCACTTTTCGACAATCGCACCTTCTATCTGAGCATGCTGATGCAAATTGGTGATAAGGCCGAAGCGTTGAATGTTTCGGGCAAACTCTCCGAATCTGATGCTAAGCGCGAAATTCAGGCATCACTGCAGCGCCATGCACCGGGCTTCATGAAGACGGTCGGGATCTTCGTAAGCAAGACGGCCCCCAAGATGAACTATCCGGGCATGCCGCCGCCGCACCAACAAACCTTCAATGCACTGAAGAAGCAGCTGCGCGGCACCTACGAGGTGACCGACGTAGATCTCTCGTCCGGAAGCGTGCCCGGTTACATTGACGTGCTTGTGGTTCTCGGTCCGCGCAGCCTGGGTGAGCGCGAGCGATTCGCCATCGACCAGTTTCTGATGCGCGGTGGATCGGCCATCATCACGGCCGGGACGTATGCCTTCGAGCCGGGCCAATCAGGCACGCTGGAAGTTAACATGCAGAAGACCGGCCTCGGCGACATGCTCAAGGCCTACGGCGTTGAAGTCGGCAAGGCGGTGGTTCTCGACGAGCAGAACGCAGCCTTCCCTGTGCCGGTCGTAAGGCAGTTGGGAAACATGCGCGTCAGGGAGATCAAGCTGGTTCACTATGCGCCTTTTGTCGATGTAAGCGGAGACGGGCTGGCCAGCGACAACCCGGCTACGGCCGCGCTGCCGTCGGTGGTCTTCCACTGGTCGTCACCGGTGAGTTGCATTTCGGGCGACAAGAAGGCTTCAGGCAATAAAAGTCAGGACGGCAAGCCTGTTTGCAAGACGCTGCTGCAATCCTCGGACAAGGCATGGGAAGTTCCCTACTTCCAGGCTCAGCCGGATTTCCAGAGGTTCCCCGGTGTGGGATTTTCGGAACCGGAGAAGACCAAACGTATTCCGCTGGCCGTCAGCGTAGTGGGCAAGTTTGAAAGCTACTTTGTAGGCAAGAAGCCGCCGGTACTCTCCGAAGAGAAGCCCGGACCCGCCTCCAGGGGCAAGACCGAGAAGAAGGAGGGTCACCGCGCCGGCATGATCGAGCGCTCCGAGCAGGATGCGCGGCTGGTCGTGCTGGGTTCGGCCAACTTCGTAAATGACATAGTGCTGTCGATTTCCAGTCAGGTATCGCAAGCCAACCTGGCCAACCTGCAGTTCGTCAACAACCTGGTCGACTGGTCGGTGGAAGACGCCGGCCTGCTTCGCATCCGCTCCAAGGAGCGCTTTGCCCGCACTCTGGCTCGGCTGGATTCGGGTGAGATGATAGGCTGGCAGGTCGGTAACTTCGCCTTCGCCATCCTGGCAGTCGTATTGATCGGACTCTTCACCCTGGGAAGTCGCAGCCGTGCCGTACCAATCATGACTGTAGGGAAGGGCAAGGACGAAGGGAGGAAGGAGTCATGAAACGCACTAACATGATACTGAGCGTCCTGCTGGCCGCCCAGGTGATCGTTTTCGGTCTGGGATATGTTTTTTGCGGCTCCGAGAACGTAAACAAGGCATCGCGCAAACTGCTGCTTTCGGGTATGGATCGCGATTCGATCGAGAGCCTGGTTGTCGAGGACAAGGACGGCAAGTCAATCAAGCTCACTCACGACAAAAACGGATGGAGCCTGCCGGATAAATCCGGCTTTCCGGCCGACGCCGCCAAGGTCGATCGCATCCTGGGAAAACTTCTGGGAATGGAGTCGGTATACGTGGTCTCGAGCGGCACTTCACATTACGTCGATCTCGAGGTGGCCGCAGACAATTTCCGCCGTAAGGTAACCCTGGAAGGGCCCAAGAGCAAAAAGTTACTGATCATCGGCAAGGCCGGCTCGGACGGCTACACCAACGTCAGGGTCGATCCCGGCCCGGAGGTTTACGCAGTTGAAGACCTGAAAGCCTGGGAGTTGGGAACACGGGCAAGCGACTGGGTAAAGCGTGATTACATCGACCTGGACAAGAAGCGCCTGGCCAAGTTGGAGATCCACGGGGGAGAGGCCGATATCGTATTAGAGAGGAAAAATTTGGCCGAGTGGAGCATGAACGGCAAGCCGGTTGATAAGAAAAAAGCCGACGATCTGGTCGACAAGGCGGTCAAGATCGAGGTCAGTGACGTAGTCGGTCTGGTTTCTGACGGTGCCAGTAAGAACAAGGTCGACAAGGGCAAGACCCCGTTGACGCTGGTCCTCTCGCTGGCGGCCGAACAACTTCCTGACAAGGCCGCCGCCCCCGCCGGGGAAGAGAAGAAAGAGAGCGCCCCGCCCGAGATAAACGAGCGCCACGTAATTCACCTGGCCATCGACCCCGACAAGGACACCAACGTTTACTGCTACAGCGATGACTCCAAGTTCGTCGTCAAAGTAGACAAGTGGCGGGTGAAGAAGTTCTTCGATACCACCCCGGACAAGCTGGCGCCCAAGAAATAGAGCAGCGTACCAAGCCCTGTCTCGCCCTGTTTGTTGTATGATCTCCTGCGCGACCTGTGTTACAAAGTGCAGGGGAGATATACGGTGAAATCGCGCAACCTGGCGATCCTGTTCGTAGACATTGCCGGCTATACCGAGCGGACCGGTCAGCAGAGCCGCAAGGAAAGCGCTGCCTGGCTGCGGCGCTACGAGGAACTGATCCTGCCCATGCTTGGGGCCTTCGGCGGCAGGAAGATCAAGGCTATCGGTGACGCCTGCCTGTGTACCTTTGTATCCCCGACCAACGCGCTCTTGTTCGGCATGGCGGTCCACGATCGTCTTTTCCCATGACCAAGAGCGAGGTTCCCACCGAAGAAGTGGGAGTCAGGGAACTGAAAGGAATTCATCTCCAAGACAATCTTCAATCAACTGGGAGATGAACTGGTTGAGGCCTCGCGCGGCAAACGCTACTGGTTACGCTGGAACGCGATCAGATTACTTCTGAAAAACGGCGCGGCAGACGAAGTCGACTTGGGATACGCCTACATCCAGGATTTGCGCTATGCTGGTTCTTGTTCGAGCCGCAAGCGAGCCGCGAAGAAGCTGGCCGAGATGAAAGACACCCGGGCTTTGCCCGCGCTTCGCGAAGCCGGCAAGCGCTCTTTCTTGGAAAATCTGTGCATGGGCGACACGCTCAAAGACGCCATCCGCGAGATCGAGCGCTGACGGTCATTGACCTGCCGGCCGCAGAGAACGTCGGCGCCGAATAGCCGCCACTATCGCTATCAGACACATCCAGGCACCTGAGCTCGTGGATCCGGTATGGTTGCAGTTACAGCCCTGGCCCCCGCATACGTCCACACCCGCGCTGCAGATTCCCTCTCGGCAAGTGTCTTGTACGCTGCACTGATTGCCGTCCTCGCAGGCCTGGCCGTCCGGCACCGGTTCGGCTCGACAGCTACCACTTTCGGAATCACAGACACCCACCAGGCAGCTGTCGTCCAGGCTTGTGCAATCCTTGAGTTCTCCATTGCAGTGCCCGGCTTTGCACGAATCGTTCTCCGTGCAAAGCGACCCGTCGTCGCATCCGGTTCCATCGGGCCGCGGGGAAGAAGTACAAGAGCGCTGTTCTTCGTCACACTGGCCCTGTCGACATTCGTTGTCGATCAGCGAGCAGTCGACGGCTACTCCCGCTTGACAACCACCGGCCGGATCGCACCATTCCACACCGTCGCAGAAGAGCCCGTTGTCGCAAATCTGATTATCCGGTGTGCGATCACAACGGTTTGCAGCGTTGCAGACATCTTCAGTGCAGGCAACGCCGTCGTCGCAGTCCGCATCTGACAAGCACGAACGACACTCGTCCTGCGCCTCGTCACAGGCAAGTTGCGGGCAGGGATTATTGCCGGGACGACAACCCTGTAGCTGATCGCACGATTCGCTGCCGTTGCAAAAGAGCCCGTCGTCGCAGGCGGAATCGCGGGCAGAGTGTTCACAGATGTCTTCACTTTCGTTGCAGATATCCTGAGTGCAGGCGATGCCGTCGTTGCAATCGATTGTTGTGCCCGGCAGGCAACCCTGGAGCAAATCACATGACTCAACACCGTCGCAAAAGAGGCCGTCGTCGCAGGCCGAATCACGGGGATAGTGTTCACAGCGGTCGCCGTTCTCGTCGCAACCGTCCTGGGTGCAGGCGATGCCGTCGTCGCAGCGTATTTCCGCGCCCGGCCGGCAGCCCTGCTGGACATCACAATACTCAGCACCGTTGCAATAAAGCCCGTCGTCGCAGGCGGAAGCGCGGGGAGTATGCTCGCAGCGGTCGCCGGTCTCATTGCAGCTGTCATCCGTACAGCCGATGCCGTCGTCACACTCGACCGCCGTGCCCGTTCGGCAACCCTGCTGAGAGTCGCATGTCTCGCTGCCGTCGCAATAAAGCCCGTTGTCGCAAACGGAATCGCGGGGAGTATGCTCGCAACTGTCGCTGATCGAGTCGCATCTATCAAGTGTGCAGGCAATGCCGTCATCGCAGTCTGCAGCCGTTCCGGGCTGGCAGACGCCCGCGACACATATTTCTACTCCGTTACAGGTCTTGCCGTCCGAGCAGTCGGAGTCATCGAAGCAGTTTCCTGCGGCGACGGTGATGTCGGCGAAAACAGGCAGGTGGTCGGCGGCATCCGCACAGGTGTTCACCGGCAAAGGACTGCCGGCCTTGGGCAAGCCGCCGGGCAGCCCCTCGTCGGCCGAATCGTAAACTTCAGCCTGCGGGCCGGCACCGGCCAGTGTCCGACTTGCCATGATGTAATCGATGCGTCTGTTCGTTGCCGGATGAGTGATCTCGCTTCCGTCGAGCTGCCGGGCGTCCAGAGCGACCACGCCCGGGCTGGGTTCCTGCTCGATGTAGAAAAACGGATTGTTGCGTATACCCGGCCCGTACAATTCCGCCTGGAGATCGATCCCCAACTCGAAGGAAATGGGCAGACCGCTGGGCATTTCGATGAAAGGGTCGGGGAAATTCGGCACCGAATCAATCTGCTCGTTGACGTCACCGAGGATGACGTAGCAGTCAATCGCCGGATCGAGACCGGCCGCCGCCTGGCTCATCCTGATCGACTCCAGCGCGCGCCGGAACTCGTTGTCGTTGCCTGTGCCGGACTTCCAGTGCTCGATAAATAATGTCAGATCCCGCAAGTTGTCGGGGACGTCGACAGTCACCTCGACGATTAACCTGGTAAGATCATTCGCATTCGGATCGCCGGAAAGCTCGGCCGAGGTGTGAAATTGCGGCGTACTCGCGAACGGAAACTTGCTCATCACTCCGCTTCGAAGCTCACCAAAAGGATTATAGGAAGGCACGGCCGCGTAAGGGAAGCCGGAATCAGAAGCGAGCTCAAAAAAATAGTCGACATCGGCGATCGAGGCCACCTCGTTGATTGCCGCGACATCGGCATCGATGCGTCTGAGGATGTCGAGCGCCGCCTCGTACTGGAGCGTGCCCGGTGCGCCGACTGTCTCGATATTCCAGGTGGAAATCCGTACCTGTACGGGAATATCCAGGGCCCGGGCGTTTGAACCCAATACTCTGCGGCTCTCTTCTCCACAACCGGCCGCGCCCACTGCCAAGGCGAGGATCAATGGAAAAGCTAGCAGTCGGATATTGTGCCGTTTGTGTGCCACAAGGTGTATTACGGAGAAAGTATGTGGATTCAACTTGCTATCAGCTTTTCAATAAAGGTTCCTAAACAACGCTAATCTTGGCAGACCCCAGCCAGGCTATTTTTAACCTGTGCGCAGTCCAGAGAGCCCGGCTCGTATTTGTCCAGATCCACCTGGCCGCAGAGGGCTCCCCAGTCCAAAGTGGCGCATTCACAGTTGACCTGGTTGGTGTCCTGTCCCTTGGCCCAACAACCGCACACGACTGAGCCCGAGCCCTCGTTTGCGCAGTAGTCGTCCAGGCAGTTAGTCATGTCCGTCTTCAGTGCGTCGCAATTGGCGGAGTCGCCGGAACCACAGCCGGCAACAAAGCAGATCGCAAGCAGCAGAGTAATCTTGGCTATCAAGCTTCGCATGAGCGGTTCTCCTCCCTGGTTCGGATATTGTCCCCATTATTGCACGCCACTTGGGGAAAAGGAAATGGGTCCAACAGCGATGTTACTTTCTCAAGGCTGCCAGGATCTTCTCGGGGGTAATGGGCAGGTCGCGGATACGTACACCGATGGCGTCGTATATGGCGTTGGCTATGGCCGGGGCAGTGGGCACCAGACCGGGCTCACCAACTCCCTTGGCCCCGAACGGTCCGGCCGGGTCGTCGGTTTCTATGAAGTCCAGCTCGATTGGAAAATCCATCTCGGCCGCGGTGGGGATCTTGTAGTCGCGAAAGTCGGGGTTGACTATCCTGCCGCGCTCGCTCTTCACCTCTTCGTAGAGTGCGTAACCGACTCCCTGGGCCAAGGCACCGTATGTCTGGCCGGCCAGCGTCTGGCGGTTGAGCACCCGGCCGACGTCGTGAGCGGCTGACAACTTGATAATCTTGACCTCGCCCGTTTCGCGATCCACCTCGACTTCGGCCCCCTGGCTGCCGAAGGCGTAGGCAGCCGACATATTACCGTAGCCCTTGTTCCAGTCGGGTAACTCGTTGGGCGGATCATAGAAAGCCTCGGAGACCAGCATCTCGCCTTGTTCGCGAAAATGAACGGCTCGCAACAAGGCGTCCAGCTCAATCCTCAGGACGGGATCGTCCGGCGCGTCCTGGACGAATAGAATCCCTCCGCGTAGTTCGAAGCGGCCGTCTTTGGCGGCCAGCGAGATGTTGAAGTCAGGCGGGTTGTAAGCGGGATCGCGCTTTTTCTTGCGGGCAATGTTCTTTTGCACCAGCTCCGGGTACAACTCGCGGGCGTGCTCGAAGATCTTGTCGCGCATCTGCAGAGCCGCGGCTATTGCGGCGTTGCCTGCCATGAAAGCGCCGCGACTTGCGTGAGTTCCGACGTCCCAGGGGCAGGTGCCGGTGTCTGTCGGGTTGATGATGACTTTCTCTGGGCAGACCCCGAGCGCCTCGGCCACGGCGGCAACCAGCACCGTCTGCAAACCTTGGCCCATCTCGACGCCTCCGTAGTAGACATTGACGTTGCCGAAGTCGTCGAGCTTCAGTATCAAACCGGATCCGTCCGAGCGGTAGATGCGCCCGCCGCCGCCGACGTGGATCAGCGAAGCCAGGCCGACACCTGTTTTCTTGCCCTTGGATCTCCGGCGTATTTTCTTCCAGGCAAGCTTTTCGGCCACCGTATCGATGCACTCGCGCAGGCCGCAGGTGGTCACCTTGAGACCCATGGGAGTAGTCTCGTTAGGCCGGTTACAGTTTAGCAACCGCAGCTCGAGCGGATCAATGCCGGCCGCCTCGGCCAACTCGTCGAGATTGCTCTCCAGCGCCCAGGTAAGCTCCGGGTTGCCGTAGCCGCGCATGGCCTGGCAGTAGGTGTTGTTGGTGTAGACCAGCTTGGCGTCGAAATAGATATTGGGAACTCGGTAGAGCGAGGTAGCCGGAAGCAGCATTACCGTCGGGTAGGTCGCACCCCATGAGGTGTAAGCGCCGTTGTCCAGCAGTACTTCGATCTTCCTGAAGGTCAACTGGCCGCTCTTATCACAACCCTGTTCGACGCGAACACGCGAGGACTGGCGCGGGGAAAGGCGGGCGAACTCCTCGCCGCGGTCGTAGAGAATCTTTACCGGTCTACCGCAGCGATGGGCCAGGAGAATTGCAATGTACTCGTAAGCATGCGTGTCGAGCCCGGTGCCAAATCCGCCGCCCAGGCTGGGAACGATTACCCGCGTATTTTTGCCCCGAAGATCCATGGCAAAAAGCGCGTTGTTGAAATCGCGCTGAGCCAGGAATGGAATCTGCGTCTTGGCCCAGATGGTCAAATTGTCATTGCGGTCGAACTCGGCGATGCAGCCGGCGGTTCCCATGCAGCTTTGCTGGATGAGCTGCGTCGAGTATTCCCCTGCCACGGCATGGGCGGCGGCCGCCCGTCCGGCATCCAGGTCGCCCGATTCGTGGTGGTAGCCGAGCGCCAGGCGGTTGTCGGTGCGCTTCTTGCCGCGCGGGTCGGTCTCGTGTACCAGCGGCGCGCCCTCGGCCAATGCTTCTTCCGGGCTGAAGACTGCCGGAAGCGGCTCGTACTCGACCTCGATCAGCTCGACGGCCTCAGCGGCGATCTGCGGATTTATGGCGGCCACCGCCGCAATTTCGTCGCGTTGCTGGCGCACCTTGTCTTTCTTGAGCGCGAAGTTGTCGCGCAGAAAGCCTATTCGTATCTCGGGGGTGTTGTAGGCGCTAATCACCGCCTGCACTCCGGGAAGGCGCTCGGCCCGCGAAGTGTCGATCTTGACGATCTTCGCATGGGCCTGGTCTGAAAACTTGATCTTGCCGTAGAGCATGCCCGGGCGCTCGAGATCATGGATGTAAACAGCTTGCCCTGCGGCCTTGTCCGCGGCGTCGGGACGCGCCATCTCCCCGCCGATATATTCTAGTTTAGACGCCATCATTCTCGTCTCCACCGCCGGCATGACTGATCGAATCGACGATTTGCACGTAGCCGGTGCAGCGGCACAAGTTGCCCGCAAGCGCCTTGCGGATTTCGTCCTTATCGGGATGCGGATTCTCGTCGAGCAGCGCCCTGGCCGACATGATCATACCGGGCGTGCAGAAACCGCACTGAATTCCGCCGTGTTCGACGAAGGAGCGCTGCAGCGCAGACAAGCGATTGTCGGGCCCCTGCAACCCCTCTATGGTCACGACGCTCTTGCCCTCGATCTCGGGCGCCGGATAAAGACAGGAGTTGACGGCCCTGCCTTCTACGATCACCGTGCAGGCGCCGCACTCGCCCCGGCCGCAGCCTTCCTTGGTGCCGTAAAGGCCGAGCTGATCCCTGAGCACGTCGATCAGGCGCTGATGCTCTTCGATCTCGACTTCGACCGGCTTGTCGTTACAGCTGAAGGCGATGCGCATCATGGCTCGCTCCAGTTCAGGATGGATTCGATTGCCCGGCGCAGATAGACGCCGACCAGGCGCCTGCGATAGTCGGCCGAGGCACGCAGATCGTCGATGGGTGTCACGGCCTCCATGGCGGCGCGTACCGCCCGCGCAAGCAGTTCGTGAGTGACTCGCTCACCGGTCAGAAGATCCTCGGCCGCACGCAGGCGCAGGCAAACTGGGGCCACGGAACCGGCGGCCAGGCGGACATGACGCAGTTCGTCTCCCCGGCTGACGACCAACGCCGCAAGCGAGACAATGGCCAGGTCCATGCGCACGCGGCCCTTCTTGAAATAGATCCCCCGGGCACCGGGAGGAGTTTTCGGCAACAGGACCTGGGTCAAGATCTCATCAGGCGGCGAACAGGTTTGGCCGGGACCGCTCATGAAATCCTCGAGTGCGATCTCGCGCTCTCCCGCGGGGCTTGCCAGCCTTACTCGCGCCTCGATCGCCAACAGGGCCGGAGCCGTGTCCGCGCATGGCGAACAGTTGCAAAGGTTGCCGCCGATTGTGGCGACATTGCGGATCTGCGGGCCTCCCAGACATCGCGCGGCTTGTGCCAGCAGCGGATAGCGCTCGCAAAGTTCAGCCTGCCCGAGCAGATCGCTGATGGTTGTCGAGGCGCCAATGCTGGTCGGCTCTCCAAGTTCGATTCCCGAAAGCTCGGGGATCGCGCGCAGCGAAATCAAAGATTGCGGGCGCGGGGCACCGGCGTTGAATTTGACCATGACGTCCGTTCCGCCGGCGATGAAGCGCGCGCCCGGGACTTCGCTCATCAGGCGCAGGGCGTCTGCGACGCTGTGAGGACGATGGTAGGCGAAGTCGTTCATGCTACAATCCTCTGCTCTCTGAAAGAAGAGATCTCGGCGGGAGAATATCCCGCCTCGGCAAGCAGGCTGTCGGTGTCGGCACCGTAGGCGGGAGCGAAGGGCAGCACGCCGCCCGCGGCTTCGAGATGATCGGTGTCGGCCGCGGCCGGGGGCAAGCGCACCCGGCGCCCGTCAGGCGCCACGGTCGCGAGCGCGTTTTCGAAAACGAAGGGCAGCTCGGCGACTTCCTCGATCGGCGTGATCGGCGCATGGGGAATACCGGCTGCGGTCAATGCCGCGTCCACCGCCCCCGTCGGGTTGCTCCCCAGAATCCTGGCCATGGCTGCGTGCAGATCTTCTTTGTACTGTCTGCGGCCCTCGTTGGTCCGGTAGCGCTCCTGGTCGAGCTCTGCGAACATCTGGTGGCCTATAAAACGCAACCACTGGACGTCGCTCCCAATAGCCAAATAGACGTAGCCATCGGCCGTGCGATAGGCGTTTACCGGAATGAACTGACGGTGCTCGTTACCCGAGCGCCTGAGTTCCGAGGGCGGGCTGCCCATGTCGAGCATCGGCAGGAAGGTCTGCAGCCATGAAACCGCCGCGCGGGCCATGGAGATGTCGATGCGTTTGCCGCGACCCGTCTCCTTGCGTTCGATCAACGCCAGTAATACCTGGATGAAGGCTTCGTCCCCGGCCTTGAGATCGGCCAGAGGCGGCCCGCATTGCAGCGGAGGACCATCGGGCTGACCGGTAATGTCCATGTAGCCGCACAAGGCCTGCAGGACGGGATCGTAGCCGGGCACGTCGGGATGCGCGAGACCCATGGCCGAGACACAGCACCAGATGATGTCCTCTTTGGCTTTCTTGATGCTTTCGTAGTCGATACCCAGTTTCTGGTGGCGCGCCGGCAAAGTGTTGGTGCAGAAAACATCGGGACGCAATTCGGAAACCAGACGTCCGAGCAGCTCGCGTCCGGCGGGCTTCTTGAGATCGACGGCCATGGCCTCCTTGCCGACGTTGGGGGCCACGAAGTAAGAGTGCCGGTCTTCGCCGGCCACGGGGCGCCCGACGTAACGGTTAGGATCGCCACGGGACTTGCGCCCCGGCACGGGAGTCGGCTCGACCCTGATTACCCGCCAGCCCTGATGCACCATGCGCAGGGTGGCGTAAGTCATGGTTAAAGCCTGTTCGATGCTGATGACTGTCTGCGGTCTCAAGATCTCTCTCCCATCACTAGAACCGGATTGGTTCCCGGTAGGTGCCGAAGACGTCCTTCAGCACCGCGCACACTTCGCCGACGGTGGCATACGACTCGACCGCGTCCATTATAGCCGGCATGATGTTCTGGCCGCTTTCGGCGGCAGCGCGCACCACCAAAAGCAGCTTGTCTACTTTGACGCCGTCACGCTCGCTGCGAATCTTTCGCAGGCGCTCGATCTGTTTTGCGGCCTCGTCCTCACGGTAGGGATGGAACTCCACCTCGCGCTGCTTTTCCTCTTCGACAAAACAGTTGACTCCCACCTTCTTGATCTGGCCGGACTGGATCTTGCGCTCTTGTTCGTAGGCCTGAGCGTTGACGGCGGCCTGGACGCGCCCTGTGGCCACGGCCTGTACTATGCCTCCCTGCTCTTCGAGTTCGTGCATCAACTCAACTATACGCGTTTCCATCTGGTTGGTTGCCGTCTCCATGAACCACGAGCCTCCCAGCGGATCGACAGTGTCGCACAGGCCGATCTCGTGCATCAGGATCTGCATGGTGCGCAGGCTAAGCTTGGCGGCGTGTTCGGATGGAATGGTGTAGGCCTCGTCATAGGAACACAGGGCCATGGTTTGCGTGCCGGAGAGCGCACTGATAAGCGCATAGTAGGCCCCGCGGGCGATGTTGTTCTCTGGTTGCTGAATAGTCAGCCCGCCCCCGCCTCCGCCGGCGATCATGCGCAGGCGCAGTCCGCGTGGATTGCTGGCCCCGTATTGTTCTCGGAGGATCTTAGCCCACAGACGCCGCCCGGCGCGGAACTTGGCCACCTGTTCCCAAAGGTTGCCGTGGATATCGAAGTTGAAGGTGATCCCTGCGGCCAGCGCGTCGATCTGAAGGCCGCGCGCCAAGGCATGGTCGATGTAGGCCCTGGCAATGGATAAGGCGTAGGCCATCTCCTGGGCAGGATTGGCGCCCGACTCACGAATGTGGTAGCCGCAGACGCTGACCGGGCTGTAGTGCGGCACGTTGCGCGCGCAGAACTCCATCGTGTCTCCAACCAGGCGCATAGACGGCTCGACCGGAAAGATCCAGGTGCCGCGTCCTATGAACTCCTTGAGGATGTCGTTCTGGCTGTTGCCGCGCAACTCGGCCAGGTCGTAGCCGCGCTTGCGGGCCATGGCGAAATACATGGCCATGATGGCAACGGCCGAGCCGTTGATTGTCAAGGAGACGGTGATCTTATTCAAGTCGATGCCGGCGAAGGCCTCTTCCATGTCCGCCAGGCTGTCTACCGCCATGCCCACACGGCCGATCTCGCCCGCGGCCATTTCGTCGTCGGAGTCCAGGCCGCACTGGGTCGGCAGATCGAAAGCCACGTTAAGCCCGGTCTGACCGTTCTCGATCAGCCACAGGAAACGCTCGTGGGTCTCGGCGGCAGTGCCGAATCCGGAGTACTGACGCATTGTCCAGGGACGCTTGCGGTACATCATAGGGTGAATACCGCGGGTATAGGGATAGTTGCCGGGATCCCCGACACTCTCGAGGCCGCCGCTGTTCTCGACATCCTCGGCCGTGTAGACCGGTTTTATCTCGAGCCCCGAATCCCAGAAAAGAGGGGGCACTTCGTTCTTCTTGTCGCTCACCGCTTTACCCTTTCACGAATGAAGGTCACCATTTCGTCGAACTGCGTGCCGGTGGGAAAGACGCCGTCCACGCCCAATTCGGCCAGAGCCGCGTTGTCTCGATCGGGAATGTTGCCGCCTACCAGCCAGAGCACTCGATCGATTCCGCGCAGCTTGATTTCCTCCGCCAGGCGGCGGCACAGCGGCAGGTGGGCGCCTGACAGGATCGACAGGCCCAGAACGTCGACATCTTCCTCAAGGGCGGCCTTGGCGATGGCCGGGGGAGACTGACGCAGACCTGTGTAGACCACCTCCATGCCGGCGTTCATCAGCGCCCGGCAGACCAGCTTGGCCCCGACATCGTGCCCGTCGAGGCCCGGCTTGGCGATCAAGGCTCGGATTGGTTTGATCATTTCTTCCTCCGCAGCGATTCTGTCGCGTCACGGTCGACCTTCAGCGATTGTTTATCGAGTACCACCGCGTAGTCGCGGCGGGCACTTTCGATAGTGACATAGCCTTCGGCAACATCGGCCGCAACCAACTCGGGGTCGCGCTCGGCGGGGTTTCCGTAGCCGCCGCCGCCGGCTGCGTCCATGATCACCACATCTCCGGGTTGCAGGCGAGACAGGCCGTAGGGATCGCCCGCCCGGCCGTTTATCGTGAAGCGCGCAGGCGCACCGGGGAGGCCGCCGAACAGGCCCTCGGGAGGGTAACGGAAGCGGCCGGACTGGATGCCCAGGTAGACAGGTGGTTTTGGGGCCAGTTCACCCTCGGGAACCCTGAAGACCACCCTCCGGCCGAGGCCGCCCCGCTGACGACCGGGACCGCCCGAGTCGGGCAATAGCTCACGGCGCTCGATGATCAAGGGAGTATCGCTTTCGAAGATTTCCACCGGTGTGTTGGCCCCATTGGCGGGAAAAATATAATCGTATTGTCCGTCATCCGCCGCACTTGCGCCCATGCCCCCACCCCTGATGATTACCGTGTGCCACGGTCTCCCGTCGTGCCGCCTGCCGTAGAAGACGTTCATCGTTGCCGGCGTGCCGCCGCTTCCGGCGATGACCCTGTCCGGCAATGCCCCGGCCATGGCCCGGTACACGATCTCGGTCAAGAAATGTCCGATCTGCATACGCGCCGCCACGGCCACCGGGAAGCTGCAGTTGACTACCGTGCCCTCCGGTGCCGTGACCGCGATCGGCTGCGTGCAGCCGTCGTTGTTGGGCATGTCCGGGTCGAGCATGCTTTTAATGGCCATGAAAACGTAGGCGTAGCTGAAATTGTATACGACATTGCCGCCCCAGTCGACGTGCGCCGAAGAACCCGAAAGATCCACCGAGATCCGATCACCGGCGACCTCTACCGCGGCCTTGATGACCACGTCATCACGCCCTTCTGGCTGTTCGATGATACCCTGTGCGTGGTAGACGCCGTCAGGGATCCCGGCTATGGCGCGCCGCATACTGTCCGCCGTGCGCTCGAATATCTCACCGGCCAGATCGTCGAGACCCTTTAAAGAGTACTCGTCGAGCATCATGCGAATCTTCTCGGCGCAAACGTGATTGGCGGCGATCTGCGAGCGGATGTCCCCGACGACCTGGTCGGGTGTGCGCACGTTGGCGCGGATCATCTCGAGCAGCGCCTCGTTGACTACTCCCTCCTGGTGCAGCTTGACTAACGGGATGAACAACCCATCCTCGTGGACGTCGTGGTTGTCGGACGACACCCTGCCGCCTATGTCCGAGTGGTGAAAGACGCAGGCGGTGTAAGCCACGAGTTCTTCATGGTGGAAGATCGGGCTGAGAACGCAGACGTCGTTGAGGTGTCCGGCCAGCGCCCATGGATCGTTGGTAATGAAAACGTCTCCTGGACGGCAAGAACCCGGAGCCAGCTTTTCAACCAGTTTCTTGATGCCCAGCGCCATGGCGCCCGACTGGCCGGGCGTGGCGAATGAGCCCTGCGCCAGCTCGCGACCATGCCTGTCTGTGAACATGCAAGTGTAGTCATGGGCGTCCCGAAGCAGGCTCGAGAAGGCCGTTCGGGCCACGGCTCCGTCGGCCTCGTCGACGATAGAGATCAAGCGGCGCCAGAGAATCTCGAGTGTGATCGGATCGAGGCCGGTCTTCATCGGGCTGCTCCCGGCATGTCAATCCACAAGAATCCATACTCGTCCAGAGACACCCGGCCGTCCTCGCCGACCACCACGGTGGACTCGCGTTCCTCGATGATGGCGGGTCCGCTGAAGAACGCTCCGGGACCGAGCCGGTAGCGATCATATACCGAATAGGGCACGAAATCTCCTGCGGCGGCTGAATAGGCCCGGCGCTCGCCCTTGACGGCGTTTTGCGGCTCGCCGCCGGACATTGCAATCTTTGGAAGCTCGAGCGGCCGCTCGGGCAGGCTGGCGCGCAGCCTGAAGTTGACGAACTCGACCGGCGAAGCAGGGTAGGTGCGCCCGTAGAGTCGCTCGTACTCAGCGTCGAAAAGCCGGCGGATGTCTTCGCGGCTCAAGGTCGCGAAATCGACGGTCGGCACGACAACACTAGTCTCGGAGCCTTGTCCCACGAAGCGCAGGTCTACAGAGCGCCGGAAGGTCAGAAGCTCCGGGTTGCGCTCGTGTTGCAGTGCCCGGGAGCCGTCGCGCTCCAGCCCGGCAAAGATTTTCTCGATCGTTTCAAAATCTGCGCTTTTCAGGGACGACTTGTGGCTGCGAACCAAATCGAAAGCACGCGGCGCGGTAAAGAAGCCCAGGGCCGATCCCACTCCGGCGTTGGGCGGCACCATGATACGCGGCGCCCCGAGCTTCTTGGCCAGGCCGTAGGCATGTACCGGCCCGGCCCCGCCGAAGGCGGCCAGCGTTACCAGCCCGGGGTTGCCGCCTCGCTCGGCGATGTGTGTCTTTGCGGCTGCGGCCATGGTCTCGTTGATCATGTCGTGGATGCCGAAGACGGCCTTGGTGAAGGGCACTCCCAGCGGTGTCGCGATTTTATCAGTGACTGCCTTGCGGGAGGCCTCGATGTCCAGCCGCATTTCTCCGCCGAGGAAGTAATCGGCGTCCAGGTAACCGAGCAGCAGGTCGGCGTCGGTGACGCATGGATCCGACCCGCCGCGTCCGTAACATGCCGGGCCCGGATCGGCACCCGAACTTTGCGGGCCGACCTGCAGAGTACCCATGTTGCTGATCCTGGCGATACTGCCTCCCCCGGCGCCGATCTCCATCAAGTCGACCACCGGTACCTGAATCGTCAGACCACTACCCTTCATGAATCGCTGTACGCGCCCGACCTCGAAGGTGGGCACCACATTGACCCGCCCGCCCTGGATCAGACACGACTTGGCCGTCGTACCGCCCATGTCGAAGCAAAACATTTCCGGGATGCCGAACAGCTTTCCGTAATACTGCGCAGAGATGACCGCCGCCGTGGGTCCCGACTCGATGATACGCACCGGAAACTCGGCCGCGGTCTCGACCGAGGTAATGCCGCCGGAAGAGAGCATGATGAACAACCTGGCTTGCGAACCCAGGCGGGAAAGCCTCCGGCCAAGTCGGGTAAGATAATCGCCGGTCAGCGGTTTAACGTAGGCATTTGTGACGGTGGTGCTGGTACGCTCGTACTCGCGGATCTGCGGTAGCACGTCGTAGGAGATCGAAAGCGACATGTCGGGGGCCGTTTCACGAGCGATGTCGCGAATCATCTGTTCGTGGACGGGATTTTCGAAAGAGTTCAGCAAGCAGACTGCCAGCGATTCGATACCCATACCGGCCAGCTCTTCGATTACACTTCTCACCTGATCGGGATCCAGTGGTTGCAGAATCTTCCCGTCGCTGTCTACCCGTTCATCGACTTCCAGACGACGGCTGCGCGGCACCAGCGCTGCGGGAAACTCGGCGAAGATGTCGTAAGGCGCGTAACGCATTTCACGGCCCAGTTCGAGAACGTCTCTGAATCCATGCGTGGTGATCAGACCGGTTATCGATCCCTTACGCTCGATGATGGCGTTTATCACCAGGGTGGTGCCGTGAATGACCTCGTCGAGTCGCTCGACGAAACCGGGGGCTTTCTGCCCCAGTTTATCGATGCCCTCTTCAACCGCGTCGGAGGGATCACGGGGTGTGGTCAAACACTTGTTGATAGTGATCTTTCCGTTCTGGTCGTCGAGCAACACGAAGTCCGTGAATGTTCCGCCGACGTCGATTCCGATCCTGTAACTCAAGATCCTATCCCTGCTTTCCTTCCGTTGCGCCCCGGCCAAGCTCGAATGCATTGCGGTTGGCTGCAGCGAAGCGCTCAGGGATCTTCTTTTCGATGGTTTGCCAGAGAATCTCGTCAGCGAAGGGCAACAGGCCCAGGCCTGCCAGAGCGCCAAGCATGACAACGTTCAGTGCACGCGGCAGACCGACTTGTTCTGTCAAACCCGAGCCGTCGATGGTATACGGGCGTGAGGCCGTTTCCTCTACGCCAGCCAGAATTCCGGCGATTGACGGATAATCCTTGCCCTGGATAGCAAGACTGTAGGGGACAATCTTGCCGAGATTGACGACCACCCGGGTTCTTTTCGACATCATGGGTAGTGCCCGCAGCGCCTCGAGCGGTTCGAGCGCCAGCACGATGTCGGCTTGACCCGCTGCGACATATGAGCTCTTGGCGCCGCCGATGATCACCGAGCATTCCACTGCGCCGCCGCGCTGGGACATGCCGTGCAACTGGCCCACGCTGACATCGAGCCCCGCCTTCATGGCGGCCTCTCCCAAAAGGCGCGCCGCGGTCAGCACTCCTTGACCGCCGACGCCGACAACAAGTAGCTTCAGGCGCGCAGCGCTCATGATCCCGGCTCCATTCCCGGTGCAACCACCGAATGGATCGCGCCGTTGGGGCACAACTCGGCGCACACACCGCAGCCGTTGCACAATCCGGGGTCAATAGCCGCCAGCCCGTCTTTTTCGAAGAAAGCCGGACAACCGAAGAGGTCGAGACAGGCACGGCAGTTGCCGCAAGTTCCGCAGGATAAGCAGCGACTCGCCTCGGCCCTGGCCTGTCCTTCGGAAAGAACCGAGACCACTTCGTCGAAGCCTTCCAGGCGTTTTTCTCCGGCAAGTTCCTCCGGCCGGACGCGCGGCAGATGATCTGCCCGGTCTATCCCCGGCCTTGTCCAGCGCCGGCCGTCACCTGGCGGTGGCGGCGGAGGTCTGCGATCGGCGATCTGCTCGCCACGCAGGCGGCGATCGATGGCCCAACCGGCGCGCTGTCCGCAAGCGACGGCGCTGGTTACAGTGCGTTCGCCCGGCACCAGATCGCCGCCGGCGAAAACGCGTTCGTTGCTGGTTTGCAGAAATATGTTTTCGACTTGCACTAGTCCGCCCGGTGTCTGATCGAAGCCGGGTTCTTCGAACTCGGGTCTTTGTCCGATGGCGGCGATGACCAGATCGGCCGGCAGCTCGATCTCGGAGCCTTCGATCGGCACCGGTCGCCGCCGCCCGGAAGCGTCCGTCTCGCCCGGTTCGGTGCGCAGGCAAACCAGGCGTCCAGGTTCGAGTCTGACGGGCACAAGGCGGGTTGCGAGTTCGACTCCCTCGGAAAGCGAGGCGTCTATCTCGTCTGCGATAGCCGGCATCTCATCGCGATCACGGCGGTAGGCAACCACAACCTTCCCGGCCCCAAGACGCCTGGCGCTGCGGGCGGCGTCCATGGCCGCGTTGCCGCCGCCGACGACCACCACCCGTGAGGGAACGGATCGCGATTCAATCTGCCGCAGAAAGTCAAGAGCGTCGACCATCTCGGGATTGCCGGCTGCACCGGCGCCCTCGATCTCGAGCGGCAGGCCATGGCCTGCTCCCAGCGCCAGGTATACGGCCTGAAAGCCCTGCTCGAGAAGCGAAGCACAGCTGAAGTCGCGGCCCATGCGCCGGTTTCCCTCAAAGCGCACGCCCAGATTGATGATCCGATCGATATCGCGATCGAGCGCCTGGCCTGGAAGACGGTAGCCGGGAATCCCGTATCGCAGAATACCACCGGGTTTTTCCTCGGCATCATACAATGTGACCGCGTATCCCCTGAGGCAAAGGTCGTGTGCAGCGGCCAGCCCGGAAGGGCCGGCGCCAACTATGGCTACGCGCATGCCGCAGGGATCGTCGCGCTCGGGATCATAGGCAGGCATGTTCTTCGCGGCCCAGTCAACGACAAAGCGCTTGAGATCGTTCACCGCCAGCGGCTCGTCGACAGCCGTTCGCACACAAGCCGCCTCGCAAGGCCGGTGACACACGCGGCAGACGCTTTCCGGAAGGGGCACGCGGCGGACGATCTCTTCCAGGGCGGCCTGGTAGTTTCCGGATGCGATATGGCCGATATAGCCCTGGATACAGAGGCCCAAAGGGCAACTCAGGCTACAGGGGGCCTGACCTGGAAGATTACCGGCGCTCTTGTCAATCTCGAGCACTCGGCCGCGGGCCATGAAACTTTCAAAGCCCAGATCGACTTCCTGGCCGCAGCGCATGCCGCACTCCTCGCGGGAACAGATCCGGCAGCGCAGTGGATCGACCTGGTAGACGGTGGTCGGGCGGGGAGCCTTGGTCTCACGCGCAAGATGCACCGGGCATGTGCGCTCGCAAACAACCACGCTGACGCCCTGCGCGGCACGCGCCCGCTCGAAAGCCGCGATTGTCGCCGGCAGGTCGTAAGGATCGACGGTTTCGACATGCGAGGCGCCCAGAACCTTTGCCACCGAGGAGATCGTCACATTGCGCCTGAACTCGTCCCCGATCCTTTCAACGGTTGGGCTTTCCTGAAAGCCCGTCATCCCGGTGACGTGGTTGTCGAGAACGACGGCCACAATGTCGGCATCTTGGCGAACAGCCTCGAGCAACGCCGGCATGCCGGAGTGGAAAAAAGTCGAGTCTCCCATGATACCGACCGTGCGCCGGCCCGTGACCCGAGCCACGCCCGCCGCTAATGTGAAGGCGGCGCCCATGCTCAGCAGGGCGTCGGCGGTGTTCAACGGGGGACCGTAACCCAACGTGTAACAACCGATGTCGTTGAAATACAACCCCTCGTCGCCGAACACGGCGCGCAGGGCGAACTGCGCGGGCCGGTGCGGGCAGCCGGGACATAGCGAGGGCGGTCGTGCCGGTGCAAGTTGGAAGCTCGGCTGCTTTGGCACTTCCCGGCCGAGACCCAATCCCGTTTGAATGGCGCGCTGGATGATCTCGGGAGTATATTCGAACTCGACGGGCAAGTGTCCGCTGCGCTTGCCGAGCAGTTCCAGCGACAGGCCCCGGTGTTTGAGCAGTGCTCCCAGCGCATCCTCGACAAAGGGTGACAACTCCTCGACGACCAATACCCGGCGCACGCCGTCCAGAAGGGCAAGAAGCTTTTCCTCGGGCAGAGGATAAACGGCACCCAGCGTCACCAGGCGCAACTTGTCCGTCAGGTTCAACTCTTCAAGCAGGTCGGCACAGGTCGCGGCCGGGGCGCCCGAAGCCAAGATTGCCAGCTCGCCGCCGCCCGTGGCCGAGACAAACGCTGAAGACTCGATCAGGCGCCGAGCCGTCTCGACCTTTTTTCCAAGTTCGATCCGCAGCCGGCGCGCGTTTGCCGGAATGGGGACGAAGCGCAAAGGGTCGCGGACGAAGCCCGTGACGACAGGAGACCGCAGCCTGCCGTAACGGATCACTGCGCGCGAGTGGCATACCCGGGTGGTGGGTCGCAGTAATACAGGCAGTCGACTTTGCTCGGAAAGATCGAAGGCGAAGATCGCCATACGGTAAGCCTCTTCCGGAGTTGACGGATCGAGCACCGGAATGTGCAGCATCGGTGCCAACAGGCGCTGGTCTTGCTCGTTGGGGCTGGTGCGGCAAGACGGATCTCCGGCCGAGACGATCACCAGGCCGCCGACCGGACCGATGTAGGGGATGGTCGAGAGCGGATCGCCTGCATACATCAGGCCGAGGTGTTTCATGGCGCACATGGCCCGGGCGCCGGCCAGGCTGGCTCCGAAGGCCGTCTCGAGGGCGATCTTTTCGTTAATTGAATACTCGAATACTAACTTGGCCGAGCCGGCCAGGCGGGCGAAAGAATCGCTGATCTCGGAAGAAGGCGTGCCCGGATAGCCCGAAGCGAAGGCCAGGCCGGCCTCCAGCGCGCCGCGCACAATGGCCTCGTTGCCGAGCAGGCACTCCGCGTGTCCCTCGACGTCGACCAGCAAAGGATCTTTCGGGCGCCTGGACATCTTTCGCCTTGTTGAGGCGGCCTCCGTTTACTTCTTAAGCTCATCCCACTTGTAGTCGATTACTTCGAGCAGGACCCCGTTGACCGCCTTGGGATGAATGAACGCAAACTCGCAGTCGCGGAATTTCCGGGCGCCGCCGATGATCGGGTAGCCCCGGCCCTTGAGGTCTTCAATGGCCTCGCGAGTGTTGTCCACGTTCAAAGACATCAACATGAAGCCCTCGCCGCGCTTTTCGATGAACTTGGCTACCTCGCCGTCCGGTGTCGTGGATTCCATCAGTTCGAAGCCGACCCCGCCGACCCAGTAGCGGGCCACTTTGATTTTCTCCGGCTCGTCGATGTACTCGTCGTCGGGCTTGTCCTTGCCGAGGATCGGTTCCCACTTCCTGCGGGCATCGTCCAGGTTCTTCACCGCGATGCAGATATGATCGATTTTGTTGGCTTTCAAAGCCGTATCCTCCGCATTCTGGGGGCTGAAAGGTTCCGGACAATCGTTGGCAACGGTTCGACAAATGCCTATTCGCACTGGTCGGAGCTTACCGGCCCGTCGTAGCTCAACTCGAAGCCCAGGTAGTAGTTCTGGCAAGAATTGGCCGCCCCGGCGGCGTTTCTCACCTGGACATAGAAGTCCCAGCTGTCGTCCAGGCCGCAGGTGCCGTCCCAGGTGAGCACCATGGTGTAACTGTGGCTTGCAGAGTCATAGACCGCGGCGCTGTCGTCATCGTCGGTGCAGAAGTTGTAGTCGAAGCTTCCGCATGTGCCGCCGGTCTTGATGCACATGACGTAATCTTCGTGGACATCGTCCGACGGTACGGTAAGCACAGCGTGCCAGCGGAAATTGCATTGCCAGTCGCCCGGGTGAAGTATGCATTCGAGATGGCTGGCCTCTTCGGCGTGGATCACGTACCAGTCGCTGTCCGGATCGGTCGACGCGCCGTGGTAGAGCGACAGGGAGTCGACCGCGACCTCGCCCCAACCTTCGTTGGCGTCGGGCAGGTGGCGGGCCTGGGCGCAACTGTCGTTGTTTTCGTAAGCGTCGTCCGCCAGTTCCTCGTCGGTTTCGCCGTCGCAATCGTCATCCAGGCCGTTGCATTCTTCGCCAAGGGCCGGCGGCACGTAGCCGGCCCCGCCGCAGTCGCTCCAGCCGTCGACTGTGCAGATCTGGGTGCCGTGGTTGCACTCGCCCTCGTCGCTGCCGCAGTCGCGTTCGAGATCCACCGGCGAACACTGGCAGCCCTCGTCTGTGTTTTCGTCGCAGTCGTTGTCAATGGTGTCACAGAAGTCCGGCGGACCGTCGACGGCTCCCGGGTTGATTGTGTCGTCAAGATCGTCGCAGTCGGTGTTGTCCTCGACGTAGACGCCGCCGCTCTGGGAAGGCCCGCTCGGCAACGTGCAGGCCTCGGTGGCCCAGGCCAGATCGGGGTCGCCGTAGCCGTCGCCGTCGTAGTCGTCGTAATAAGTGTTGGTGACGCCCTCGTCGGTCAGCCCGTCACAGTCGTTGTCGGCCTCGTCACAGACCTCGTCGACAGCGACGGGGGCGGTGCATCCCGTGTACACGCCGCCGCTGCAGGTCTCGGTGCCCGGGCCGCACAGGTTGTCGCAGGCGCGGGTCAGGGGCTGGCCGTTTTCGTCTTCGTCGGTCAGGCCGTCGAAGTCGTTGTCCTCGCCGTCGCAGCTCTCGGCGTAGGCTGTCAGGCAGTGACCCTGGATGCAATGCTGATCGCCCGTGCAGGGCACCAGGCAGGCGCCGCAGTTCAGATCGTCGGTGTCGGTGTTTACGCACTTGTCGACACAGTAAGTAAGACCGCCGGAGCAGGTGCATATTCCGGCCGAACAGGTGGCCCCGCCGCCGCAGACAGTGCTGCATCCGCCGCAGTGATCGGCGTCGGTCTGGGTGTTGGTGCACTCGCCGCCGCACATTTCGATCCCGGTGCCCGAGCAGCTGCAACTGCCCTGGACGCAAACGGTACCCCCGGTACAAGCATTGCCGCAGCTTCCGCAGTCGCTTGAACTGGTCTGGGTGTTGACGCATTGCCCTCCGCACATTTCCATGCCCACTCCGGTGCAATCCTCTCCCGAACTGCCGCAGGCGGAAGCTATGAGAAACAGTGCCAACGCAAGAATAGTTAGAAAAGCGTAAACGGACTTCTTCATTGGTTTTTCCTCCCTTGATATTTGATCAGCGATACTATCGCCACGTGAGGCGGATTGCAATGATCAGCCGCGTGCGGCAGTCGCTGGATTTTGCTCGTTGTTTGACTCCTGATCCCGACTCTCATACTATCCGTTCAAGATGAACATCCTCATTGTCGGCGCCGGAGTTGTCGGCGAATCTCTGGCCGAGCAACTCTCCCTGGAAGGTCACCAGGTGGCCATGATCGACCAGGATCGGCGCAAGATCAGGGAAATAGAAGAGAAGCTGGACGTGCTCGCGGTTTGCGGCAACGCCGGGATGCCCAGCGTGCTGAAACGCGCGGGAATCGAATCGGCCGAGATGGTAATCGCAGTCACGGACGTCGACGAGGTGAACCTGGTCGTGGGCATGCTGGCCAGCCGGATGAGTGTCAAACACCGAATAGTGCGCCTGCGCAACCAGGAGTACCTGGAAGAGGGCAGCATTTTCCCGATAAAGGAGCTGGGTATCGATCAGGTAATAAACCCGGATCCCGCCATCGTAAATGCCCTTGTGCGCATGATCGAAATTCCCGGCTCGAGCGATTTTGCAAATCTCGCCGGCGGCCAGGTGCTGATGTTGGGTTTCGACGTTTTGGAAGACAGTCCGCTTGCTGGAAAGACCCTTGCGGAACTGCGGGAAGTAAGCTCTTTAGACGCCTTTTTGATCCTTTACATCACCAGGGCAGGCGAGGTCATCGTTCCCAGGGGGAAAGACAGAATAGAGCCCGGCGATAACATTCACTTGCTGGTATCCGCCGACACCCTGCAGTTCGTTGCCCCGTTCATCCACAGGCGACCCAAGAAGGTCGGACACGTGATCATTTCAGGTGCCAGCCGCATCGGGCTGCAACTGGCCGAGAGAATCCAGGACAAAGTAGAAAAGGTATTCCTGATTGAGCCCGACGCTGAAAAGGCGTCCGAAGCGGCCGAGCTACTGAAGAAGGCCACGGTTCTCAAGGGATCGGAGACCAACCTCGATGTCCTGGAGGAGGCATCTCTGGACAAGTGTGATCTTTTCTGCGCTTTGGCCGATAACGACCAGCACAACATGATGTCGGCCTTGTTGGCCAAGAAGCACTCCAACACCGACGCCGCGGTCATGGTGCAGCAGCCCGAGTATGTGCCGGTCATGGACAGCCTGGGAGTCGAGATAGTCATCAACCCTCGCCTGGTGACCGTGGGTGAAATTTTAATGCATGTTCGCCGCGGCCATATCCATTCGGTCACCCGGCTGGCGGAGAGCCGGGCCGAAATCATCGAGATGGAGGCTACCGAGAAGTCGCCGGCGGTAAAGCATAAGATCCGCGATCTGGCCTTCCCGAAAAATGCTCTGATCGGAGCCATAGTCCGGGACGGGAAGGTGCGAATTCCCACCGGAGAGACCCTGATCCAGCCCGGAGACGATGTTGTGGTCTTTGCGCTGCCGGATGCAATCCGCAAGATCGAAAAACTCTTCACACAGCGCCGGCGGTCGTGACCGATGCAGTGGCGCGCGGTGCTTCAGTTCCTCGGCTACCTGTTTATCATCCTGGGAGTGTGCCTGCTGGCACCCCTGGTCGTGGCCATCGTATACGATTCCAAGAGCTCGGTAGAAGATCTGGAGATTGTCAGCTTCGGCTTGACGGCGGTTTTCTCCCTTGGTTTGGGTTTTTATCTCAGGCGCAAGTTCAAAGGATTCGCTGACCGAATTGGCCGGCGCGAAGGCTTCGCGGTTGTCACCTTCGCCTGGATATCGGCGGTTCTGCTGGGTACGCTGCCCTTCCTCATCTGCGGCATGCTTGGTATTACCGATGCCTTCTTCGAAATCATCAGCGGTTTCACGACTACCGGCTCGACCGTCTTCGGCAGCCCCGGCATGGAAATCGAGAAAATTCCTCACGGCCTGCAGTTCTGGCGCTGCATGACCCAGTGGCTGGGGGGAATGGGAATCGTCGTGCTCAGCGTTGCCCTGCTCTCGTTTCTGGGCATGGGCGGCTACCGCCTGTTGAAAGCGGAGACGCCGGGAGGCGTGACTTTCGAGAAGGACCGCCAGCGGATCACCGATGCGGCCAAGGATCTCTGGAAGATTTATCTGATCATCTCAGCCGCACAAGTGATCCTGCTCGAGTTGGCCGGAGCCGATATTTTCGACGCCTTCTGCCATACGTTTACTACCATGTCCACGGGCGGCTTCTCTCCGCACGGGGAGTCCGTAGCCTACTTCGGCCCGCTTACCCAATGGATAATCGTCTTCTTCATGTTCGTGGCCGGAATGAATTTCTCGCTGCATGCCCAGTTGTTCAGATTGCGTGCCAAACCGCTTCTTCGAAACCCCGAGTTCCGGTTGTATGCCGGAATAACCCTGGCCGCCATTCTGATAGGCTTGCTGGTTGTCCCTTGCGGTCGAAGCGTCGAGGGTCACATCCGTCAGGTCGCTTTCCAGGTGGTGTCGATCGGAACCACCACCGGCTATGCCACGACCGATTTCGACACCTGGCCGCAGTTGATGCGCCTGGTTTTGGTGCTACTCATGTTCACGGGAGGCTGCATGGGATCGACCGGGGGCGGGATGAAAAGCGCCCGTCTTCTGGTGTTCGCAAAGGCATTGGTGCGTGAGCTGCAGCGGTTGATTTTTCCCCACGCGGTGCGGGCGGTACGCATGGGAGAGAAGCTGATCGAACCCGAAATCGTCTCAAACATTCTCGCCTTTGGCGTGGTCTACCTGGCCACGTTTATCATGGGTGTGTCGGTGATGGCTGCCTGCGGTTATGATCTGGTAAGTTCCTCGTCCGCGTCGGCCGCGGCCCTTGGCAACATCGGCCCCGGCCTGGGGGCCGTGGGTCCGCTGGCCAACTGGGCCCATCTGCCGGACGTGGCCAAGTGGGTCATGAGCCTGCTGATGCTCCTCGGAAGGCTGGAAATATTCTCGGTGCTGATACTTCTCACACCATGGGCGTGGAAGAGGTAGGCACGCTTGGACTTCGGTCTTTCAGCAGGTAGGAGAGCACGATCAATCCCAGGCCTATCCCGCATACGATTAGCGCGGAGGTCACTACCGGCGAGAACAGGTCGTTCAGGAAGACTCCAACTGTTCCAGAAAGTTCCTTGATGAACATCCGGCCGGCCTGCGATCCGAACAGGCGCGCATGCGCGCCCGTCATCCAGCGCTCGGGGTTGTGTCCGATTGCCGTGATCATCCAGCCGCTGGCCAGCCACGATAGCAGCAACGAGACGGCTCCACCTGTGAGAATCGTACCGCCGCTCACGCCCAGAAATCCGCGCCCGTCAGAGCGCACTAGCAGAGCGCCGATGGCGATGAACAGGGCCGGCAGCAAGAACAGAAGCCACATGGCGGAATCTACCCAATGCAAAGCTTCCAGGACTACCGGTTCGGAGGTTACTCTGCCTTCGAACATCGGTTTCTGATCCGGAATCTGCCCCAGCCAGGCTTCCATCCATTGCGTGCGTTGCTCGATTACTTCTTTTCCGGGATTGCAGGCCGGCAAGGGTTTCTCGTGGCGTTTTGAAATCGCGCGCTGCTTCCATTTCTCGATGCCCATGGCATCGCACTCGGGAAGCTTGGCGAGCACCTGATTCAGATATGCGCCCATTTCGTCCGAGACCAAGGCCTTTTTCAAAGGTCGCATGTCCAAGAAGATCTCTCCGGGTTGAGCCTTGCCCGCAACGACGTCGCCCACCCGCGCGACTTTCATGGCCACCTCGTCCTGCAGCCAGCCCTGGATGCCGGTCAGCTCGAGCATCTTGGAAAAAGAAGTCTCGGCCTTGGACATGGCCTCGATCCAGGCGCGCGCGTCGGGATCGCTTACCGCGCCCGGTTGCCTGGCCGCCGCGAAGGACTTATCGATCATCTCGGGCATGCGCTTTACCACCTTGCCTGCCAGGTCTCCGTAGAAATCCGGGCTTGTCACAGCCCGGGTCAAGCCGCTGGCGAAGATCGCCGCGATCAACAGCGGGATGCCCAGCGCGATCAGAAGCAAGACGCCTATGAACTTACCCATTTGTCATCCCCTCTCATCAAGAGCGACTCTGGAAAACGGGCTCTGGTTTCAAGGGAGTATAGCGCAAGTTGGTGCATATCCGAACAAGATCGTACGGCGTGGATCCGAGGACCTCAACTGTGATAGTAATGCGGCATGAGCAATAATATACCAAGCTGGATGCTGATCTGGACTTTCTTCCTACTGGCGGGCTGCGCGGGATCGAGCGTTTCGGTCGACGCCGGTTCCGATGCATCGGTCGATGCCGACGGCGCGGATGGGGCCGACTTAGATCCTGGTGATCAGGCTTCCGCCCCGGTGCTGGATTCGGTGGATCCTTCGGTCGGTCCCGCCGCCGGAGGTACGCCGGTGACTCTTTCGGGGAGCGGGTTTCTTGGCGGCGCTTCTGTGCGCTTCGGCGCCGTGCTGGCCACGGGCGTAGAGGTGACCTCCTCGTCGAGCATCCAGGTTGTGACTCCGCCAGGCTCAGCCGGAGCCGTTACGCTGCGGGTTACCAACCCTGACGGCCGTTTCGGAGAGTTGGCCGCGGGATTCACCTACCTGGCCCCGGCCGCGGGCGACTGTCCGCGGGCCAGCAACTGCGAGCCGGCCGCGGCGCAGTTCTCGTACTCGACCGGCAACCCCTCAGACAGTGTGCTGTTGGCCGGCGATTTCACCGGCTGGCGCGATGGGGCAATTCCGATGACCGGCGACGGAGCCGGCAACTTCAGCGCCAGTGTCACACTCAGAGAAGGTCGCTACGAGTACAAGTTCATCGTCAACGACAACGATTGGCGCACGGACCCGGCTGCCGGAGATCCTGAGCCGTTTTTCGGAAACAGCGTGCTGCTGCACGACAATCCCTGCACTCCGAACCTTGGCCTGTTCGGCCCGGCTTACGGCGAGGTCTTCGACAGCGACCAGGTGACCATCTCGGCCGGCTACCAAGACGGCGCGGCCGCGGCCGGGATCGATCCCGAATCGATCTGCCTGGTGCTGGATGGCGAGCGCCGGCAGGCGACCTGGGATGACGGCAACTTGCGTATACTGGCAGGGCTTGCGGATCTCCCTGAGGGCGATCATCGTTTCTGGCTCTCGGCGGCCGACGGGGAGGGGCATCGCTCGGCCGAGCTGTCGGGCCTGTTCACGATCAACGTCGCCGGTGAACTGCCCGTCGCCGACGCCGGCCCGACCCAGTTCGCCTACCCGGGCGACTGGGTAGTGCTGGATGCCACGGGAAGCCGCGACCCCGACGGTATCGGCATCAGCGGTTACTCCTGGATACAGAGCGCTGGCCCGGGAGTCACTCTCGAGCCTCAGCATGTTACGCCCCATGCGGGTTACGATTACGACCCGCTCGCCGAACCTCCGCTGACCGACGCCCTGATGGGTTTTTCGCCCGGGGCCGCCGGAAGCTACCGCTTTTCACTGACGGTTTCAGACGCGGACGGAACCAGCCTGCAAGCTGCGGAAACCGAAGTGATTGTGCTCAATCCAGGCTCGGGCGAGAAGCCCGTTGCTAATTTCGAGGTCAGTCAACTGGGCGCCGGCATCTCGGTGAACGCCGGCGCGAGCCTGCCAGGTTCCAGCTTCGGCTGGTATACCGACGTTCGCAACCCCGGCGGTCCGGCGATGCCGTCCGGCGCCCTGTTGAATCTTTCTCCGGACGATTTGCCCTCGGAGGGTGCCTACTTTTTTTACCTGGTGGCTTCCAAGAACGGCTCGGACGGACTGCCGGCCAGCCTGCTGGTTGTAAAAAGCAACGGGAAACTTTCGGGCTACGATTTCGAAGCCCCGCCCGCCTGGCTGCCCGACGCCGAGATCTACGAGATCTACGTGCGCGCCTTCGCCGACGGCGACGGCGACGGTGTGGGCGATCTGACCGGGCTTGCCGGCAAGCTCGACTACCTGGATGATCTGGGAGTCAACACCTTGTGGCTGATGCCGGTTTTCGAGTCGGCCGACCATGCCCACGGTTATCACACCATGAACTACTACCGTGTCGAGCGCGACTACGGTACCAACGACGATCTGGTCGATTTGATCCGTGCGGCCCATGCGCGCGGCATGCGCGTTGTGCTCGACCTGGTAATCAATCACACCTCGCGCCACCATCCGCGCTTTCTGGCCGCACTCGATTCGGCCTCGCGCTTCCATGGCGACTACATCTGGTTCATAAACCACCAGACTTCCGACCCGCTCGTCGAGCGCTACGGCTTCGGGCGCGAACTGGGCGGCACGCGCCTGACGATCGAGTCCGGCTGGGCGGACATTCCAGACGTCAACTTCGGATCTCCCGCTGCCCGTGAATGGACTTTCGGCGTGGCCCGCCAGTGGATCGACCCGAACGGCGACGGCGATTTCGAAGACGGCGTGGACGGCCTGCGTCTCGATCACGTAACCGGTCCCGACCACCGGGTATGGCGCGCGCTCAGGCGCGAGCTGAAATCGATGCGGCCCGATCTGCTGCTGCTGGCCGAGGTGTTCCGCGACTTCGATAACGCTGAACAGGGATACGGTATCAAGGACTACTACGGTGACCAGTTCGATCTGGCCTTCACTTTTCCTTTCTATTGGGTGGCCCAGGGGATCTTCAAGAACGGAGAACCGGCCGGTGGATGCGCGACAGCCTGCGGTCTCGATTGGCTCGAGCAGGCCGTGGCCGAGCGCTTCGATCAAAAGGCCGTGATGTGCTTCTTCATCGAGAACCATGACGTGCCCTGGTACACGACGGTCTACCAGGACTGGGGCGGCAGCGCGGACAAGCTGATGGCCGCCAACGTCTTGATGCAGACCCTGCCCAACAGCCCGCAAATTCTCTACGGGCAGGAGTTGGGCACAACGGCCTGGCGGGGCATGATGCCCTGGGTAAAGGACACTCCCGACAATACCTTGCTGTCGTCATACAAGGGTTCCATCGCTGCCAGGAATGATCACCCGGCTTTGAGGCGCGGCGAGTATATGCGGCTTGCGGTTCAGGGCGGAGGCGGACAGGATGTTTTCGCTTTCGCTCGCAGCGACGAAAACGAGACGCTGGTAATGGTGGTCAACGTAAGGGGCTTTACCGTCGGTGACGTCGGCATCGATCTGTCTGTCTTGTCCGCGACGGCCTCCGGCCTGCGCGACGTGCGCGACGACAGGCAGTGGCCGGCCGCCGCCGGGCAGCTTGTTCCAAGATCTTTGGCAGCTTACGAGACATGGATCGGCCTGTTGGAGAGCCCCTGAAATGCCCGCCACTCGGAACCTGCCGCGCAGCATGGCCGTTGGGTCGATCTTGGGCCTGGCGGTAGCCTGTCTACTGGGCGGGCTTCTGTGGCTGGGGGTTTTCGAGACACCGGAGCTGCTGGTTTTCGACGCATTGCAGCGCCGGGCGGCGAATCCGGCCGGGGCAGATCGTGACATCGTGCTGCTGACCATAGACCAGGGAAGTATCGAGAAGGTGGAGCAGACCCTGGGCCACCGTTATCCCTGGCCGCGCGCGCTGCATACGCTGATGCTCGAATACATCGAACAGGCCGGGCCGCGGGCGGTGATCTTCGACCTGTTGTTCGAGGGTTCCAGCTCTGGCTCCGAGGAACAGGACGGTCACGAACAGGACGCCGAGTTTGCGGCCGCCATCCGCCGGAGCGGCAATGTCGGGTTGGGCGTCAAGTTGCGCCCGGCCGACCCGACACCGGCCACCAGCGTTTCGATCAGCATGCTCGAGCGCACGGCTTTGCCCGGGCGCGCCTGGCTCGAACTTCCTTTCTTCGAGCGCATCGATCCGCTGGCTGCGGAGTTACTCGACTCCGGTGCACGCTTCGGCTTCGTCAATGCCTTTCCCGAGGCTGACGGAGTGGTGCGCCGGGCAGCCTTGTTGGCCCGGGTGGGAGGGAGGCTGGTGCCGGCTTTGACATTGGCGCCTCTGTTGACGAGAGGTTTTGCCAAGATAGACAGCGCCGGGCAGAGGCTGCTTGTGACTGGAAAAGAAATTCCCATTTCGAGCGACGGGCGGGCCTGGATCCACTTTCACGGTCAAGGAGGCATCCGGGCGGGCAGTGGGCGGACCTACCGCTACATTCCGTTCGTCAACGTCTTGCTGTCGGCCATCCAGGCCAAACAGGGCGGTGTGCCGATCCTTGATAATGATGTTTTTGCAGGCAAGTGGGTCATAGTCGGCTCGACGGCCGCGGCCGGCTTCGATCTCAAGTCTACTCCCTTCTCGAAGGCCGGCGCCTATCCTGGCATGGAAATCCAGGCCACGATTCTCGACAACCTGCTGCACGGAGATTTTTTCAGGCGCGTGTCGCGCTTGCTCGTGCTTTTGCTGCTCGTTACCGGTTGCCTGTTTACGGGCCTGTTGGGATCCGTGCTCAGAAGCATTTCCTGGAGCATGTTGGCGCTGGTCGGCGGCATGGGCGGTTACTTTCTGATGTCGTTGCTTTTTTTCAAGAACGGCCGGTTGCTGGACCTGGTGTCGGTCGAGTTCGGCATTTTTATCACCTTCGCGGCGATCACCTACTTGAATTTCCTGCGTGAACGGAGAGGCCGCAAGCGAGTGCGCAGCCTGTTTCAGTACTACCTGGATCCGTCCCTGGTGGGGCGGATCATCGAAAATCCCGAACGCCTGAAGTTGGGCGGTGAGTCACGAGTGTGCAGCGTTTTGTTTTCGGACATCGTCGGTTTCACATCGATTTCGGAGAAACTCTCCCCTGAGCAGGTGGTAGCGGTGATGAACCGCTACCTGGGCGAGATGACCGAGATCATCCTGCGTAACGGCGGTCTGCTCGACAAGTACATCGGCGACGCCATCATGGCCGTCTACGGCGCGCCGGCAGACATGCCCGATCACGCCCGGGCGGCCTGCCTGACGGCGCTCGATAGTCAGAAACAACTGGTCGAGCTAAGCCGCCAACTCAGGCAGGAAGGGCTGCCGGAACTGACCTGCGGCCTTGGCGTCAACAGCGGATCCATGGTCGTTGGCAACATCGGTTCGTCCACCCGGGGCAACTACACGGCCATGGGCGACGCGGTCAACCTGGCCTCGCGCATCGAGGGGCTTACCCGCGAGTTCGGCGTGGGAATAATAATAGGGCCCGGGACACGAGCCGCGCTGGGTGACGAATTCACAACCCGCGAACTCGATTTCATAAGAGTCAAGGGCAAGCATGAGCCGGTGCGCATATTTGAACTCATCAGCCAGGGAGAAGCGTCTCCCGGCCAGGCCGACAAGATTGCGACCTTCGAGCGCGGAATCGAGGCCTACCGGGCTAAAGACTTTCAGGCGGCCCGTGATCGGTTCATGAAGGTTCTGGAAAGCTTCCCGGACGACGGGCCGTCGAAGACCTACCTGGCTCGCTGTGCGGCCTTCATGGCCAAGCCTCCCGGAGACGACTGGGACGGCGTGTTCGTGATGACGACCAAGTAGGGTTTGTTTGCAAGGCAAGGCTCACGAGTGAAAAACGGCTTTTCTTTCCGTTTACTTCCACGAAGGTAAAAACTGCAATAACACGGGAGGTTTCATGTCTGCACTGTCCAATCTCTATCTGGGATCATTCGGTTTCATGTACCTGTTCTGGGGATTCTTCTGGATCCTGCCGGCGGCATACCTGCTGCTTCGCTGGCGGGCATATCGCGAACAGAGCCCGCTCGATCCGCAGCTGGGTTTCAAGACCGCCCTGTACTATTTCAAGACGTTAGCATATCACGTGCTGCTGGCGGCCGCCTTCTGCATGCTCTTTGGCCTGCTTACCAGCCATGTCCGCGAAGAAATGGTGCGCCTGGCCATCGGCCTGGCTTTGGGCGGCGGCCTGGTCTACGGCACGCAATGCGTATTGATCGACAAGTACACCAACACCCACCAGCACACGGCCCCCGCCAGGCTGTTCAACGGGTTCAATTTGGTGATCTGTGGTCTTCTGGCAATGGCCGCCGTGATTGGCTTCTTCGCGATTGTGGTGCAGCGCAATGCGCCAAGCGCGGTCATCAAGGGTTTCATTGTCTTGGCCGTTGTCTACGGCCCGGCGGCGTTCGCCCAGGCCTTCTACCTCCATCGCCGCGGCGGCCAGCAGCAGAGCCTGTAACTATCGGCGCGCAAGGCTCATTCGAAGCCTTCAACTTCGAACTTGGGCATCCTGTCGATCCGGCGAATCGTCGGGGCCTTGGCAACGCCGTTTGAGAAAATCAAAGGATAAGTTACGGTAACGCGTCCCGCGCCCAGGGGCTTTTTGAATCTGAGCGCGTACATCGTCTCTCTGAGGCATTCTCCCAGCGTCTTTCTGACATCTTCATTGCCTCCTTCGGCGATCCCGCTGGATTCGACGAGACCTCCGTACTCCTCGTCGGCCACGATCGAGAACTTAACTTTCACCATCCCGGCCAGATTCTTGTTGTGTTCCATCTCCCGCTGGTAACAGCCCCTGAGCAGCGGGCGTATTTCTTTCATCGAGTCTCTCACGTATTCGAGCAGCTCCTTCTCGGTCGGTGTCGCATCTTTGCCGTCGATCGCAATCGACCGGGCTTTTTGCTTCGTAATCCCCTTGCTGGCCAGGGCCGCAATGATCGCCTTCAAGCTCTCAGCCCGTGCCCGGCGTCCAGCCTGGTCGAGACGCGGCAACTCGCCGGCCCTGCGCCCGGAACCTCCAGAGACAGCCGGCTTTGCTCCGGTCGGATCGTTGCTCGCTTTAATGCCCGCCCTTTCGTCGGCTTGCTTATAAGCGCCGCCTGCGGGTGCTTTGTCCAAACCAATTCGTCCGTCTTCATTCTTGGTGAACAAGAAGAACACCAGCCCTATTGCTGCAAGGACGGCAATGACCAGCACGATCGTAACGTTACGTTTCATGAAAACCCCCTTGAGCCACGATTCTCGTAATAGTACCCGCAAGCCGAAACGGGTCAAGTCCCGATTTGCGTATCCTCAGAGGTATCTGGCACTCTGGTTCATCGCACTCTGGTTCATCACTGCACCGCCATTCGCACTGTTTTGCCTGCTGTGTCCGGAATTCGTACACTTGGTTGACTGCCTGGCTCTGTAACTCCCTGTAAAACAAGCTGTCAACCTGGTGGCACGGCGCTTGCTTAACTGCTGGATGAAAATTGCGGTTGATTCCGGCAACGGCAAGTTCTATCCTGGAGGTCGCGATGAAAAAGGAACATTTCGAAATCCTGATGGAAGAAATGAAGGGCAACTTCCAGCTAGCCTTCGAGGGGCTGGATGTCGTCAACCGGCGTCTGGGACGACTGGAGGATGGGCAAGATACTCTCAAGAGCGATGTCGGTGTTCTGAAGACCGATGTCAGCGTGCTCAAGACTGATGTGGGCACGCTCAAGACCGATGTCAGCGTGCTCAAGACGGATGTCGGTGTGCTCAAGATAGATGTCCGCGACATCAAGCGCGACATGGGATCAATCAAGACCATCGGCTTTAACCATGAATCCCGACTGCATGGCGTCGAAAACAAGCTCAATGATCACCTCGGCGGACATTCGTGAAAATAGGCATTTATTCCAAGAAGAGGTTGCGAGATGACTGACTCTACGGCGGTTGCTGAAAAACTGAAAGTATCACGGGTTGCGCGCGAGGCTGGTATCGTCGTCGGGCTGGCCGGGCTGACCGTGCTGGCTTCCAAGGTTTACATTCCCCTGCCCGGCACGCCGGTACCGGCCACGCTGCAGGTCGCGGCGGTGATTTTCGCCGGCAGCGCCTGCGGGCCAGTACGCGGTTTCGCCTCGCAGTTGCTTTACCTGCTTATCGGCCTGGCCGGCATTCCTGTTTTCGCTTCTTCAGGCCTGGCCGGCGCGGCGGTGGTCGGCTCTCCTACCTTCGGCTACCTGTTGGCCTTTCCCTTGGCTGCCTACCTGGCCGGACACTTCGTCGGACGGGCGCGCTGGCTTGGATCCTTGGCAGGGCTGGCGGTCATCTATGCCCTTGGTGTCGGCTGGCTGTGGAGTTGGGCTGCGCTTTCCGGCAAGGGCAGCGGGCCGGCCTGGGCGTTGATGGCCGGGTTCGTGCCTTTCTTGCTTTTTGACGTGTTGAAAACGACTCTGGCGACTTTCAGCGCGACTCCGATTCGCGAGCACCTGGACAAGTAAGAAGATTTCCGTCCAATATTGTTGGAGGATGAAGGGAGTTGCGCAGATGCGCAGGATTGCGGCCGCTTGTATCGTTTTATCGCTGATCACCTTCGCTGCCCTGGCCGCTGAAAAGGCGGTTCAACGCAGCGCGACAGTTCGTTCGGGCCCTGGTGTATATTTTCCCGTAGTCACCAAGATTGACCAGGGCAAGAAACTATCGGTCATCGAGGAGCGCTCTCACTGGACCAAGGTAAGGATCGCCGCCGGACAGGAAGGCTGGGTTAGCAGCAGGGTTTTTGCGGCACCCGCCAAGCCCAGCGGCTACGGCAAGGCGCTCAGCGACAATGGTCTTCGAGGAGCATCGACGACGGTAGTCACCATGGCCGCCCGCGGGTTGCAGGCGCCGAGCGGTAAGCTCGGCAGCGCGCTCGATCCAGTGCTTGACGAGTTTCTGCAGAAGGCGGCCTTCAGACCCGAAGGATTAGGAGATTTTCTGGGTGAATTGAAACCTGTCGCCTGCGGTGAGTTGTTGAAAATGCCCGGAGTGCCGCGGCAGCTCGAGAGCGATCCGGGCCTCGACGAAATCGAGCATCGCCTGGGCCTGGCCGCGGCCACACGTATTATTTCCGCCGGCAAGCTGCTGAGTGATCCCGCCCTGGACGACTACGTCAACAAGGTAGGCATGGCGGTTGCCATGTATTCGAACCGCTACGATCTGTCCTGGCGCTTCGTCGTGCTCGATAGCACGGGGCTACGGGCCATGGGACTGCCCGGGGGGTTCGTGATTATCACCAGCGGCCTGCTGCGGGCGCTTTCGGACGAGGCCGGGCTGGCAGGCGTGCTGGCACACGAGGTGGCACACGTCGTGCTCGGTCATGGATCCGCCGAACTTGCGCGAGCGATTCCCAAAGGGCAGGGACCTTCTGGAAAATTCGATCTGGCCGTTAGCAAGGCCGTGGCCATAGCCCGCTCTGCGCGATCTCGCTCGGAAGAAATCGCCGCCGACAAATTGGGCTCCGTGTTGTGCGCCTGCGCCGGCTATGATCCACTAGCTCTGCAGCGAGCGTATTCGAGGCTCGCTAACTTCGAACCAGCCGGCGCCGACTCTCTCTCCGCGGCCGAACGCGCGGCCTCACTCGATGCAATCTGGAAAGATCGGAAAAACTCCGGCGCGGTCACGCTTGCCGACCGCTTCGCCAAGATCGTGCATCCGTGAACGAAGCGCATATTCACCCCAGCGCAGTCATCGACCAACCGTGCCGGATAGGGGAAGGCACTCATATCTGGCATTTTTGCCACATTATGCCCCGGGCGCTGATCGGCCCGGATTGCGTTTTGGGTCAGAATGTTTTCGTCGGCGAGGGAGTCGTCATTGGCAAGCGGGTCAAGATCCAGAACAACGTCTCGGTCTACTCGGGAGTGACGCTCGAAGACGACGTCTTTGTCGGTCCATCGGCAGTCTTCACGAACGTCGCAACCCCCCGGGCGGCCCTCCCTCGCAGGGATCCCGAGCAGCGTTCGTCGACCCTGGTGCGCGCCGGCGCCACCATTGGCGCCAATGCCACGATTGTTTGCGGAGTGACCATAGGCCGCTACGCCTTCGTCGGCGCCGGCGCCGTCGTTTGCGCCGATGTGGACGATTTCAGCCTGGTGCTGGGCGCTCCGGCTCGCCCGGCCGGTTACCGTTGCCCGTGCGGCGCGGGATTGGCCTTCGAAGCAAACCGGGCGACTTGTGTGGAATGCGGACGGCAGTTAACGCTGGAAGCGGGTGTCGTGACGCTAGTCGCTTGAGCCGATCTCGATTCTTCAGTCGCGCGAAAGCAGCTTCTCGATCAGTTTCGCCGAATAAGAAGTCAGGCGAGTGAAGATCACTCCCATGCCGGGAGTGTCATCTCCGCCCGGGGGGACGACCCTGACTACCTTGCCAAGTCCCTCGATGGTTTCCAACTCGTCCATGATGACCGTGAAACGCAGGTTGACCTCGGTGTTAACCGGCAGGGGATCCTCGCTTTTGATGAATACACCGCTCTTGGAGATATTCTGCACATACTCGATGATGAACTGGTCGAGGGTGCGAAACTCACGGTTGACGGTCACCCGCGCATCCTTGCGCTGTCCGCCGAACTGTCTCTCGTCCATGAAGTTCTCCTTGACGGCCCGCCGGGGCCGGAGTTGCTTTTTACCCCGCCGGGACGCCGGCGTCAACAATGCGAAGGGCATTTCTTTGACTATGGCCGTGCTCACGGTAGACTCTATTGTCGGGGCCTAGAGCGGCAAGGAGACACCAGGGTGGCCGAAGATAGCAAATTCGAACGCGTTGTGGTGATCGTCCTCGACAGCGCCGGCATCGGCGAGATGCCCGATGCCGGTAAATACGGCGACAGTGGGGCCGCTACTTTCCAGCATACGGCAGCCGCAGTCGGCGGGCTTTCGATGCCCGTGATGCAGTCGCTTGGCCTGGGCCGCATCGCCGAAATCGCCGGAGTCGATCGTGTCGCGCTGCCGCGAGGATTGTGCGGCAAGCTTAGCGAGGTATCGGCCGGCAAGGATACCACAACGGGACACTGGGAGATGATGGGTTTGCCTGTCAACCAGGCCTTTCCCGTGTTTCCACAGGGATTCCCGGAGGAGATTGTCGAGCCGTTCGTCAGAATGAGCGGGCGAGGCGTGCTTGGCAATCGCCCGGAATCGGGGACGAAGATCATCGAAGAACTGGGTGCCGAGCACCTCGAGACGGGCAAGTGGATTCTTTACACCTCGGCCGACAGTGTTTTCCAACTCGCGGCACATGAAGAAAAGATCCCGCTCGACGAACTCTATTCGGCCTGCCGTCAAGCCCGCGAACTTCTGGATACCTACCGGGTGGGGCGGGTGATAGCGCGTCCCTTTGTTGGCAAGCCCGGTGCCTTCGAAAGAACCTACAACAGGCATGATTTTTCCATGGCGCCCTTTGGGCCAACGGTATTGACGGCTCTTGAGCAAGCCGGTGTCGACGTTGTCGGGGTGGGAAAGATAAAAGACATTTACGCCGGAGTGGGTGTCACCCGCGCAATTGTTACTTCCGGAAACCTTGACGGCATGAGGCAAATCGCCGAACTGCTTAGCGATGTTGAGCGCGGCTTGATCTTCGCAAATCTGGTAGATTTCGACATGCGCTTCGGGCACCGGCGCAATCCGAAAGGTTATGCCAGCGCCCTGGAAGAATTCGATCAGGCCCTGGGGCCGATAATGGAAAAGCTGGAAGCAAGAGACTTGTTGATGCTTACCGCCGATCACGGTTGCGACCCGACTTTCACGGCGCACACCGATCATACCCGTGAGTTCGTCCCGTTGATTGCCTGGTCGCCCGCTTTCGAGGCCGGCGCTGACCTGGGCACGCGAGATACGTTTGCCGACCTGGGTGCGACCGTGGCCTGGGCGCTGGGGGTCGAGTGGGACGGGCCGGGAAGCAGTTGCCTGCCTTGGCCACGAAAAAACGGAGGCGATGCCAATGAGAATGAGTGACGTCATCAGGCGCAAGCGCGATCGCGTGGCATTGAGCACCGAGGAGATCCGCTTTTTCGTGCGCGGCTACGCGGCCGGCGAGATACCCGACTATCACGCCGCGGCCCTTTTGATGGCGATATATCTGAACGGGATGACCGATGAGGAAATGTTGGCCTTGACCACCGAGATGCTCGAATCGGGCGAGGTACTCGACTGGTCGGATCTGGATGGTCTGAAGGTCGACAAGCACTCAACCGGCGGGGTGGGAGACAAGACATCATTGATCCTGGCGCCGATAGTGGCGGCGGCCGGCGTCTATGTGCCGATGATCTCGGGCCGCGGCCTGGGGCATACCGGCGGCACGCTGGACAAGCTCGAGTCGATCCCGGGGTTCGATGTCAACCTCAGTGCGGAGCGCTTCAGAGAAGTACTGATGTCCACCCACATGGCACTGGCCGGGCAGACGGGCGAGATCGCGCCGGCCGACAAAAAGCTGTATGCGCTCAGGGATGTGACGGCAACGGTCGAAAGTATTCCGCTGATTGCTTCGAGTATACTCTCGAAGAAGCTGGCCGAAGGCATCGACGCGTTGGTACTCGATGTCAAGGTGGGCTCGGGCGCCTTCATGAAGAGTCAGGCCGATGCGTTGGCACTGGCAAACACGCTGGTCAAGATCGGCAAGCGCGCAGGTAAGAAGGTGGTTGCTCTGATAAGCGACATGAGTCAACCATTGGGCACGCATATCGGCAATACCCTCGAGGTGATCGAGTCCGTGGATGTGCTGACCGGTCAGGTCAAGGGCGACCTGGCCGAACTGTCATTCGAGTTGGCGGCTCACATGTTGGTATTGGGCGAGGCCGCCAAGAACCTGCCCGCGGCCAGGCGGCAGGTCAACGAGATAGTCGAAAAGGGAGCCGCCTTCAGGAAATTCCAGGAGGTCGTCGCGGCCCAGGGAGGAGACCCGGTCGCGCTCAAGGATCACGCGCGCATGCCCGGCACCCGGCGCTCGGAGACGATCAAGGCAAAGTTGCGAGGTGTAGTGCAGCAGATCGACGCCGAGGGTGTCGGCATGGCCGCCATGTCGCTGGGGGCAGGCCGCGCCACGGTCGACGCCGAGATCGATCACGGCGCGGGAGTGATACTGCATTGCAAGGTGGGCGATCGTGTCGAACAAGGCGCCGACCTTGCCAGTATGTATTTCAACGACGCTTCAAAACAAGAGGAGGCGCATGCCTGCCTTGAGGCGGCTTTCACCATCGGCGAGAAATCACCGGCTGTATCGAAACTGATAAACAAGATTATTTCCTGAACTCTGGGGAACAGGAGAATTGATGTCCAGCACTATCGATCAACTCGATGTCGGGCTGCGCCTGATCAGGCAAAGAACGAGCATCCAGCCGGAGATGGGTTTGATCCTGGGTTCGGGCCTTGGCTTCCTGGCCGACAGTGTCGACGGGGCCGAGGCAATCGGGTACGGCGAGTTGCCGGGGTTTCCCGTTTCCACCGTGGAAGGCCACGCCAGCCGACTGGTGCTGGGGCAACTCAGCGGCAGACAGGTGGCCATCATGCAGGGACGCTTTCATTACTATGAAGGCTACACAATGGAGCGCATCACCCTGGGTGTGCGCCTGCTCGGCCGTTTGGGCGCCAAGATCATCATTGTCACCAATGCCGCCGGGGCGATTCGCAGCGATCTGCGTCCCGGGGACTTGATGCTCATTTCCGATCACATCAATCTGATGGGCACCAATCCCTTGATCGGGCCGAACCTGGATCACCTGGGTCCGCGCTTTCCCGACATGAGCGACGCTTACAGCAGAGATCTGCGCGAGCAGGCACGTCGGGTTGCCGATGCGGAGGGCGTCGAGTTGCGGGAAGGCGTCTACGCCGCTTTCAGCGGGCCGTCCTATGAAACGCCGGCCGAGATCCGCATGCTGGCCAAGGTGGGCGCAGACGCTGTGGGCATGTCGACCATTCCGGAAGTGATAGCCGCCGTTCACTTGGGACTGAAGGTGCTGGGAATTTCCTGTATCTCCAACCTGGCCTCCGGTATCTCCAAAAAGCCATTGACTCACGACGAGGTCAAGGAGACCGCCTTGAAGGCGCGCGACAAGTTCACTCGGTTACTGATGGCGTTGGTGGGGCAAGTACGTTGAGGCGGGAGAGAAGGGGTGAGTCTCATGCAAAGTCGAGCCGAACGAGCCGTAAGACTGAAGCGCTCTGAAAAAATGTTGATTGCCTCGGCGCTCGAAGCGAGCAGGAATGCCTATGCGCCATACTCACGTTTCGAGGTCGGGGCTGCGCTTCTTGCTCAGGATGGTGAGATATTCACCGGTTGCAACGTCGAAAACGCATCGTACGGGGCGACGCTATGTGCCGAGCGCAATGCCGTCACCGCCGCGGTATGCGCAGGGTACAAGGACTTTTCGGCGATTGCCATCGTGACCAGTTCGAGTCCCCCGGCTCCCCCCTGCGGGTTGTGCCTGCAGGTCCTGGTGGAGTTTTGCAGTGAACTGTCCGTATTGCTGGCCAACCCCGAAGGCGAAGTTGTACGCACAAAATTGAGTAAACTGCTTCCCCGGCCATTCTCCCCACACAATATTTAATAATTGCCGGAGGTGTCCAGCGGGCGATCGAGCGGTGCCGGAGGCGAGTCGGGCTCGATAGCCAGGAAAGACAGCGCCACCAGTATCAAGCTAATCAAAACAAGGCACCAGGTGAGAATCGCAAATCCCCTTGCCTTGCTGTTTGCCTCGCGGGCGACCTGATCCGGGGGCTTGTCCGTGACAAAGAGCGGTTCGTCGGGAGAACCGGCAACCAGCATGTTTCCGGCACCATCCATGCTGAGCTTGCCGGTGATAATGGCCAGGTCGCCCGGTTCGAGTATGGTTTCAGACAGGCGGCATCGTCCGATACTTCCGGCTGCTCCGAGATGCGCGCCGAATCGCCGCATCAGTCCTACGGTTTCTGGATTGTTTTCAGAAAGCGGGCCCGTTTCAAACGATCTATCCACACACAGATCCAGATCCGCATCGTGCAAGTTGATCTCGACCCGCCCCGACTCATCCTCGAGGTAAACGTGATCGACCATGCGAGTGATTACCTGTTTGGATCCTCCACTGGCGGTTTGCAGTTGATAGCCGCCGAGGGCGTTTGCACTGCTAACCTGAATATCCTGTGGCGCGCTAAAATCTCTGAAGACAATCCTGATGAAAAGACAGCGTTTTTGAGAAACCGGGGATTCGATGGTTTCGTCCGATGTCAGGCGTCCCATCAGCTGGACCTTGCCGGCTTTGGCCTTGGCTATGGCCTGGACATCCGAGCTCAATGCATTTGCCTGCCGGCGATAGCTTTTCCACCCGAGCCTGGATAGCAAAGCTCCGGCGCCAAATGCCAGGCCGGCAATCAGGGTGGTGACATCTACTGAAAACACGACTGTAGCCTTTGATTCATTGTGGTTCCTTCTGAAGGTCCAGTGCCATAAGGCGCTTAATGCAAGCGGAGCAAACCGAGGCCGATTCTCCAGAAATCAGCGGCCCGGCTTCGGCAGCTTCCCGTCCGCAAAAGGCACAGCGTTCAGCGCTTGGGGGTTTTTTGCCGAGTTCGGTGAGCATTTGCTCGGCCTTCTCGATCCAGTCATCGGCCGGCGCGAGTTCACGAAGCGCTGCGATCACTCTGGCAAGCATTTTCGAACGTGACGACTTGGCGGCCAGCCAACTGGCCGTCTTGAGATACTGGATAGCCTCGATCTTGCAGTCCAGTGCCCGCGCAGTAAGGCCGAGTTGCTCGTAGACCTCGACTGACTGCCCCGGAAGTCTGAGGGCCCGCCGCAAGACAAGGAAACCAAGCAAGGGGCGTCGTTCACTGTTGAGATTGCGGGCCAGGCCGAGAAATACCTTCCTTGCGTCATCGAACCTTGACTGCCTGGCCAAGTGTTCCCCCTCATCGATCACACCTGTCAGAGCGGAACGAACAGCCTGGCTCAGGCCGAACATCTTGTCGGCAACGTAGTCCAGCCTGAGGCCGCCCGTGGCCCCCAGGAAACTACCGGCCATCAGGCATGTCGGGCAGATGCGGCCCACTCCTGGAAGGATCACCTCTTCGTCCAGGGTGCCTCCGCACACGCTACACCTGGTGTCGCCGGGATCGTCCATACCCGGAAACCCGGTCATCAGGGCGAGCGCTCGCCCAATAATCTTTCAATGATTTTCATTAGTTCGCTGACTCGACCGCCTTTGCTGAGCACGGCATCGGCCTTTTCCTGTTTACCCAGCGCGACCAGCTTGTTGTCGTCGATGCCCGAATAGAAGACGATCTTCAACTCGGGCTTGAAAGCGCGCAACGTGTCGCAGGCCCGGTCGCCGGAAAGTGAGCCGGGCAGCATGATGTCGAGCACGACCAGATCGGGGTTAAAATCCTTTAACAAATAGCCCGCTCCGATAGTGTTGGTCGCGGTGGCCACCGCGAAGCCGTTCTTCTCGAGCAGATCCTTGGTCATCTTGAGAACGAATTTATCGTCGTCCACTACCAGCACGTTTCCTTTGTAATGCATGACGTTCCTCCGTCGAAGATCACCATCCCCAGCTGTCACTTCCGGCCAGGTCATTGCCGACGGCCGAAAAAAGACAGGCGGGATCGCCCCGCGCCAAGCACATCTGCTCGGTGCACGAGGTCGGCATGGAAAGTACTGCCTCGGCCATTCCGCCGACGGCGCCGGCAAACAGGTGGCACACCGGCTGGTCGGCCTGACCGTAAGCGGCGGCCAGCGGCGAACCGCTGACGCGCACCACGAGTTTCTTCTCGTTCTCCTGCCAGGAGTTCAACTCGAACTTGCCCCAGCCCAACTCCGATGCATGCCGGCAGGCGGCCTGCACCAGCTCACGATTGTCTCCAGCCAGGGCCGATCGCAAGCGCCGCATTACTCCCATGGCCCAGGAAGCCCCTGCCGTGTAGAGATAGTCGGGTGCGCTGGATCCCAGGCGATCTTCAACGCCCTTCTGAATTTCCGAAAGAGTCTCGGGACGTAAAAGCAGGTAGCGCATCGGGCCGAGCTTGAGTGCCCCGTGTTCGGAATCGTAGCTGAGGTTTTCGAGTTTGGCACTCATCGAGGCACCAGATTACCATCGGTGTTCGGGATGGTCAATCACGCGACTCATCGAAGTTCTGGATTTCAACGGGCCTTGCGCGTTATTTTCAGCGGGTGAGACTTATTCGGGTTTTGGGACGTCATTGAGACTCCAGATAGATGGCTCATGAGGGAGCAATCATGAAATCGATTGGAGCTTGTTTCTTGAGTTTTTTGGCATTGATCATGGGTCCTTTGTCTCCGGCCTTCGCTGGTGAATCAAAGATCTTCGGTAAAGACCGCCGGGTGGTCGAGGTAGTCATCCCGGTGGAGGCTCAGCCTTTCGACATGACCTCGAGCCCCGACGGAAAAACCCTTTACCTGACAAACGTCTCGGCCGGAAAGCTCACGCTGATCGAGGAGAACAAGGTAGTGCGCTCCGTGGCCATCGGCGCCTGGCCCACTGGCTTGGCGATTAATGCAAGCGGTGAAGTCCTGTATGTGGCTCTGGGCAATGAAAACGCCCTGGCGGTGGTGGATGTGAAGACCTTGAAGGTGAAGAGGAAGATCCCGGTGGGCAAGTTTCCGATCGGTGTGGCTTTGCCCCCGGATGAGCGCTTCGTGCTGGTCACCTGCGCCTATGATGACAGCATTCACCTTATTTCCACGGCCAGCTGGGAGAGCAAGAAGGTGACGGTCGGAGATATGCCCTATTTTTCGGTCCTTTCCGGGGATCAGAAAACAATCATCACCTCCAACCTTTCTTCGAACAACATAACCGTCACTCAGTTGGAACTCGACAAAGGACCGCTCAAGGGAGACAGCTTTCACCTGGCGCCATTCAAGACCATAGCCGTGGGCTCCAATCCGGTGGGCTTGTCGTTAAGCATCGACGGCAAGCGACTTTATGTAGCCAACTACGGCGCAAAATCGGTGAGCGTGGTCTCGACGGACAAATGGGTGGTTGAAAAAACAATCGATGTCGGCTCTCAGCCTTATTGGATCGCCGTGCATCCCAAGGACGGCTTCTTGTTGGTGAGCAACTGGGGATCTCCTTTCGTCGACGTCATCTACCCGGACGGGAAACACACCCAGGTCCAGGTTCAGAATTCATTGACCAAGATCTACTTCTCGCGTGACGGAAGGCGGGCCTTTACTTCCAACTACACAGGCAACCGGATCGCAGTGATCGAGTGAGTTCTTTCGACGCAATTCTGTAACCGACCTATCCTGTCCGGACCGGCCGTGACCGGTTTTCGGGCAGGCTGTCCTAAATCCGGTCACACTTATGGCACCCCTTTGCAGTAATTACTGGAAGTTACAAGATGGCATGGATGTTGCTTTTGTCCCTTGCAATTGCGAACAAATGCACTAAGGGAGAAAAAGTGGAATCGATAAATCGACGTCGAAACATCGACAATCTGCAAAGAGAAGTCGTCCAAGATCGATACCTGAGACAAGACAGCCACAGGGACACTCAGCTGATTCACATGAGCGAAAAATACGCTTCTCGAATCGATCTCGGTGCCTGGGCCAGGGAATCACGAGATTTCACCTTCTACACGCTGCGCGACAAAGTCCGAGGGGAACTCGGGTGCAGCATGGAAGAGGCACATGAAATTGCTCACAAGTTGGAGGAGAACATCGCTTACGCCGTCTACCGCGCGGCGGATGTGAGGATCAGGCCGGAGGTAGCCAAAGCGTTGCGGCGAGCGGCAAAGCACCTGGAGAGCATTGCCGGTAACGAGCAGGCCTGTGCGGCGCTGATTGACAAGCTCGAAGCCGAGCTGTCTTCCGGCCTGGTAGACGAGACGGCAAAGCTGGAGGCATACGGACTTACTCGAGAGCAAGCGGCCGGGATGGCCGTTCAACTCAAGAACTTCGGCGCCGGCAGGGCCGTGCGGAAAATGGAATCCAGGCCCGGCCTTGCAATGTACAAGGCAGAAGCGTTGCATCTTTCGGATTTTCGGGCCGCGTTGCTGCGCCGGGCGGGCGAGCTGCGCTCGCTGGCCAAAGACCTGCCGCATGACCGCAGCCTGCCTGTCTTCGAGAGGTTTCCGGAGCTTACCAGGGGACTCAGGCAGGAAGCCGACAAGCACTCTTTCTTGGCCTACGTGCTCGACAACCATGAGAAGATGTATGCCCTGGAAAAAGGAGAGATGCACAACCTGGGGCGTATGAGGAACAACTGCCTCGACGACAAGTGGCTGAAAAGGTGCATGCTCGATATCGGAACGGCAATCGGCGCCAAGCTCGCCCGGGTGCCGGGAATAGGAAATGCCCTGACGGCCATCGGCTGTGCCGCTTCGATCGAGACGTTGATGGCCGAAGACCAATTATCTCGCAAACCCAGTCAGCTTTCGTACCTGGCCGGGGGCATGAGCGAGAAGCAGTACTTGCAAGAGAGCCACCGGGCCGACAGCGAACTGGGCCAGGATATTGTAATTTCAATTCTCTACGACGCGGCCATGTGTGTCCTGGGCGCTGCAATCTAATCGTGGCTCATTTTCCGCAGGCAAGGTGTGTCGATTGACACGCCGGCCGATGTGCGATCGCTGTAATTACGGGATGATCGCCGAATCTCTCCTTGTGGCATGTGTCCTGCAGGTATTTTCCGTATACTATGACAGGAGAGAGTCATGCCGCTGATTCTGAGTAGCTGCCCCGCGTTTTTGGCCGTCCCGCTTGTCATCTTGTTCGCGGAAATCTGTCCGGCCGGGGAGATCGAGGATCAGGCCGCCAGGTTCGAGCCGGCATTTGCAGACGCTGAACCGGAAAACGTGGTTCACGACTGGTATCTGCCGTTCGACACGCGCGATCGCAGTTCACTTTCGACCATTCGCCTGGTGAGTTCTTTTGGCGCCAAGCGCCTGAGTTACAAGCGCGGACACATACACACCGCAACCGATATGGTGCCGAGGCGGCACCGGCGCGGGGCAATCGAGGTGTTTCCCGTCGCTGTCGGAGTTGTGTGCTCAATTCACCTGGCCGCCCCGCATACCACCGTCGTTTTGAAGCATCGCCTGCCGGATGGGAGGTTGATGTTCACTTCGTACAAGCATCTGGCCGAGGTCTTTGTCGAAACCGGCCAGGAGGTGAATCACCAAACGCCGCTCGGCCGCTTGTTCACTCGCGCACAAGCCCGCAAACTTGGCGGTAACTACGACCACCTGCATCTCGAGATCCGTAAGCTCTTCGACGACTTCGGCACGGCCTCGTGGCTGACAATGACCAGGGCCGAGCTCGATAAGCGTTTCCTGGATCCGATGAAATTCCTGCGAGAGCGGCTGCGCCCGCCACGCGGCCTGAGCGCGAAAACGGCGCACAGATTCATCTCGGCCGCGCGCGAGCTTCTCGGCGTCAACTACGATTTCGGAGGCCGGCTGCGCACCGTCGAAGAGGGAATCGACTGCCAGGGCCTGGTCTTCTACGCGGCCGAACGCATCGGTCGCTGCGGCTGGAAATCGTTCTCGACCCTGCCGACCGTGTCCGTGGTGAAAGCGGAGCTGGGTGTGCGTGTGCCTGGAATGGATCCGGTCGCCGCCGAGAATCTCGATATCTCCCGCCTGCTTCCCGGAGACGTGATCATGGAAGTCGACCCGATCGAAAACGAAGCCGAGCCGTCAATCGGCTCATTGAATTCGGAACCGGTCTGGGTATGGCACGTCGGCCTCTATAGCGGCGCCGGCAACTGGATCAACGCCAATGCCTTCGAAGGCCGCGTTGTCGAGGAAAACCTGCGCGACTATCTTGCCGAGCACGCCGTGGGCGGAATATTCGTAACTCGTATGAGCCACAAACCTTCAGCGACCCGTTGCCGGCACAACCGCCGCATGCGTCTGGTACAAGGCCGGGAGCGCCCAGAAAAAGCAAACGCGAAATAATACCTCCGAAAACGTGACAAAGCCTCTGAGTTTGAAAAATTCATGTACCGGTCGTGGTGTCGTGATACAAAAGAAAACACGGAGGTCGAGTGGAGAACGGGTCGTTGCAGATCTTTTTCTTGGGTTCGGGTTCCTCGGGAAACGCGACCGTGGTTCGCAGCGGATCCACCACCGTTCTGCTCGATTGCGGGTTCGGCGTGCGCGAGCTCGGTCGGCGTCTTCGCGGCGCCGGGATTGATCCGGCCGACATCGACGCGCTGCTCGTCACTCACGAACACCGTGACCACGTCGCCGGGCTGCCTCTATTCCGCCGCTGTGCGGGCCTGCCGGTATACCTGACCGGGCGCACCAGCGCCGCCGTCAAGTTCGGGGCCCGGGCGCTTGTCCGCCCGATGCTCGTTGAAGCCGGCCGTGCATTCAGTGTCGGAGAAATGGAAATTCTTCCCTTTGCAACCGCCCACGACGCCGGCGAACCCACTGGCTACGTGTTCCGCTTCGAGGACGGCCGGCGATTCGGAGTCGCCACCGACCTGGGCCACGCCAATCCGGAAGCCGTCGCGGCGCTGGAAGGCTGCGAGCTGATTGGCCTGGAGGCCAACCACGATCCGCGCATGCTGACCGATGGCCCGTATCCATGGTATCTGAAAAAGCGCATTCGTGGAGACAGGGGCCACCTTTCGAATTTGGCGGCGGCCGACCTGCTCGAACGGGTCGTCAGTTCGCGGCTAACACACCTGTTTGCCATGCACCTTTCCCAGACCAACAACCGACCGGCGCTAGCCGTCGAGGCCCTGTCTTCCCGGCTGGCGCGGCTCGGACTGAAGGTGCCCGTGACCGCGGTGGCCCAGAATGGTCTGCTGCGCTATCCTAAGAGTCGTCAGCTGAAGTTGCTGTGAAAGCCGGGAGGTGATCATGAAGCCGATCTTGCCAATTTCGGTTGTGGCCGCGTTGCTGCTGCTTTCGGCTTCTTCCGCGGCCGGCTGGCCCTGCCGACCGGCCGCAGGGCTTTCGATTCCGTTGCCGAAGCCCGCCATAGTGAAAGCCTGCCTCGGGGATCTCGACGGCGACGGACAGGACGAGGTCGTGGTCGAGGTGGTGCGGGCGACCGTGAAAGACGGGACCTTCCGGCCGCGGTTGTTTGTGTACTCAGTACGCTCCGGCAGGCTCGAGCCCAAATTTCTCGGCACCAAAGGCGAAGGAATGCTCGTCGACTTCGGCCTTGCAGACATCGACCGGGACAAGCATGCCGAGGTGCTGGCGCGTGAGCGCTCGGCCGGCGGGGGGCAGACGCGGGTCTACAGATGGGAGGGGTACGGCCTGGTGGCGGACGAGAAACTGGCGTCGCGGGCACCGCTCTACAAGCCCGAAAACACAGTCATCGAAAAAACCGATTTTACATCCGAAGTGAAGATCCCGCCTTTGCTAAAGGAGCTTTCTCTTTCCTTCGATCGAACACCCGGCAAGATCCGCAGGATTCGATTGAAGAAGGATCTTTCCAACGCGGCCAACCGGCGCAAGTTCCGTTGGCTTCCGCGGCGAGCCCGCAAGCTTCTTGCGCGTGACGGTTTCGTGGTATTGCGCCCAAGCGAGCCGCCGCGGGAGTTCCACAGCCTGTATATCGAGAACCAGTACCTTGGGCTGCCTTCGCTTGTGACCTCTGATGCCGCGCTGCACTTGACTCACCTTCTTTTCGATCACGCCGTATCCGAGATCGAGCAGCAGGTGCTGGCGCCGGCTCTTGCAAGGCTGGCGGTTTCGCTGCGAGACAAGGCCGCCCGCCTGGCAGGCAAGTTGCCCGCGAAACTGGCGCCCGCGCTCGATCGCCTGCTTTTGCGACTGCAAATCGCCTGCGTTATTATTCAGGGCGATAGCTCGGGCCTCGGCGCCGAGCGGGCAGCCCGTGTGCTGGCCGAAGTCGAGCGGATAAACAAGGCCGCCGGCGGTGCCGACAACCCCTTGGGCATCGACTACCCGGCCTACAAGGTTCGCGGGCACTACACCCAAAGCGAAGCGCTGAGACGCTATTTCCGGGCATACCTGTTTCTTTCACAGGTCGGAACCTGTGATCCGCTTGAGATCGAGTTGCTGACGTTCCTTGTTTTTTCGGACAAAAACTGCACCAATCTCCTCACCTGGCTGGCGGGCTTCGGGGCCGCTCTCAGCGGTCCTCCCGCTAATTTTACGCCCATTCTCTTGCGAGAACGGATGCGGGTTCTGTTCGGCGACAAGCCCGACTTAGCCGATCTTGGTAGCGGCGGCAAGAAGATCGAGTGGAGCAGGAAAGATCCTCCGCTGACGCTGATCGCTCGCCGCCGGCCTGCCGACAACGCCTTGCTCACCCTTGGAGTGGACGCAGACCAGAGGCCTTTTCCAGATCCACTCGATCTGCTCGCGGCGCTCGGTTCACATCGCGCCCGGGAACTTCTGGAGCCGCAAGTTGCGAAGTGGCCCGAGTTGGGCGAGCGCCTTGAAAGAGCCATGCGCGGGTTTCGCGAAGGAGGTTCCGGCGACACGGAGTATATCAGCGGACGTTGGCTGCTCGCCTTGCGTTGGCTGCTTCTCGACTACCCCAAGGGATATATCACCTTCCAGACAAGCCGGGCCTGGCCCGCTCACATGCTGGTGAGCGCGGCCGCCTCATGGGCCGAACTGAGACGGGATACCATTCTTTACGTCGACCCTCCGATCATGTGGGCCGAGGGCGGTGACGAAAATTCGTTGCCGCCGGGCAGGGCCGGCTACGTCGAACCCGTTCCGGAGTTATACGAGGAGCTTGGGCTGGTGCTTTCCGGCATGCGCGGGGCGCTTTTGGCCTTCGGGGGAGAAGATCTCGAGAAGGTCTACACGCGCAACCCCAATCCCGCCCAGTTGCTGAAAGAGGGAGAACAGCTGCTCGGGTTTTTGGCGCAGGCGGCGCGCAAGGAGCTTTCCGGGAAAGGTTTGAGCCGTGACGAGCATGAGCGGCTGAGCTACATCGGCAGCACCTTCGAGCAACTCCTGGGCGGGCGCGGCAGGTTGAGACTCGATCCGGTTCCGGTGATAGCCGATGTCTACTACTTCGGTGATCCCGAAAGCGGAGAGAAAAGGCCGCTGCTTGTGGCTACTGGACCGGTGGATGTAATCATCGCAGCGGTTCCCCTGGGAAGGCGCACGATACTGGCGCGCGGGGCGGTGTCGTCGTTCTATCATTTCAAGGGCGACAAACCGATGAGCGACGAAGAGTGGCGCGAGAAACTCGACTCGGGCAAGGCACCCAGGCAACCCTCATGGGCCCGGCCGATTCATGTTCGCAGGCGTGTCAGAAGACGCGCGGGGAACTGAATGTTCAAAGAATGACTGACACGCTTAGGTCGAAAGTGTCATTGTTTTGATCTAGTTTTTCACGACCAGGATTTTATCACGCAGGATTTCCAATGTATCCGGGTCGGGCTTCCAGCCGTCGCGGCCGGCCAGAGCGCCTATTCCGGCCAGCACTTTGGCGCGCGTCTCGGCCTTGGGCAAGCGGGCGGCCAGCTTGACTGCGGCTGTGAAACACTCCTTTCGGGCGCATGAGTCTGCAGCCATTTCAATACTGAAATCAGACACGGCAATACCTGCGGTAGACTCGACCGCCAGGTCGCAATAGCCGGCATCGGTCAGGGCATCCAGAATGTCCTCCCAGCGATTCATCCGATACCTTTCCTCTTCGTGCTTGATCTCGTTCTTGGCCCGGTCGATAAGTTCAAGCGCCTGGTTGGTTTTACCCATCTTGAACAAGAGCTCGCCGGCCATAGTCAGCCCAAACGAACGCAGCCCGAGCATGTCGTCCCGGCCGGCAACTTCGATTGCGCGAGCTAAATACTTGTCAGCCCAATCCTGCCTTTTGGCATCCAGGGCGTTTTTCGCCATAGCGTTCAAGCAAGATACCAAGAAGACCGACTTCTCGATTTTTTCAGCCATCACAAGAGCACTTTCGAACTTGCCGGCCCCGAGCCGCCCCTCGGCCAGATCGCAGATGCTCCACATGCGCTCGGGATTCTTGAGACCTTCGAGCATTTTCAAAGCCTTTGTTTCGCTCCCGGAAAGATCGTAGCTGACAGCCACCATACTTTGCAGGCCTCGCGAATCGCAGTTCGCAGATGGCTTGAACTCTTTGAGCAGGTTCCGCACTTTTTTGTGTTGTCCCTTGGCGACGTATGCCTTGGCGAGTTTTTCCATCAGAGCCGAACGGGTCACACCGCGGGCGTGGAATCCGCCGAGCTCGGGTTGCTTGCGTGCCAGCTTCAAAGCCTGATCGAGCCGACCCAGGTCAAGCAGTAAGTGAAATACACTGGCCCTGACGCCCACTTTATGGGGATAGTAATGGTGCATCGCGCGTTGCACACTGGTCATGTTCTTGTCGTCGGCTTCTGCCAGCGCCTGCATGGCCACTTTCACGGCCCCGCCCGATCTGCCGATCTTCACGGATAGTTCGGCAATTCTCAGCAAGAAGTCCGAGCGCGGGATGCGATCCTTTTGCGCCCCGGCGAGTTTTTCCATCTGCGCAAGCTTGGCGGCGACGTCTGCGGTGCGACCCGCCGCGTGGTAAGCCAGGGCCAAAGCTTCGAGCAGGCTGACCCTGGCATAGGTCATCCTTGCATCCATCTTGTCGGCGATGATCTCGGCACGGGTGAGATCGCCGGATTTGATATAATGATCCCCGAGCGCCACCATGGGTGCGTTGTTCTTGCTGGCCAGGGCCATTTTCAGAGCCTGCTCGTGCTGTCCCTTGCGGGCCAAAAGTTTGACCAGCGCCGCCTCGGCTTCCGGTCGCCAGTATTCGCCCTTGATCTCCCCGATAATCGCCCGGGTTTCTTCAAGCCTTCCGGCCTCGGCAAATCCCTTGGCAACGTAGTGCAGGGCGTGGTCGTTTGAATGCTTTTTGACCATGCGGGCCAGTACCAAGGCACAAGAGAGCATATCGCCTTCGGTGCAGGTCGTGCCGGCATCAGTTTGTTCGGCACGGACCGGAAAACCAATCATCAGCAGGGCTATACAAACAGCTGCCGAACTTGTCATTTGTGCACCTCGAATAAGCATTCATACAAGATAACGGAATAACGAGGACAATGTAACCCATGTTTCGGATTGCACAGGAGGTGCTTACTGGAAGCGCGGATCTGCTGTTCAGGGAATGACGGCCACGTTTATGTCGAAAGAATCGCCGCTGCCGGAACCCGAGGCGTCGCGGACAACCACGACGAGCATGCCGTTGTACGACGCTACATGCTCTAGCACTGCCGGCTGGCCCGTGCTCGTTGCTGTATTGGCGACTTGCAGGCCCAACTCGGGATAGTCGGCCCGGGAATACCAGTTGGCCTGGCTATGGAATCCAAACTCGAGCAGCCAGATTTCAGGCTGCAGGTTTGCGCCGTTTGGTGTAACCGTTAGGCTGGCTTTTTCTCCGCTGGTCGCCGTGTAGCCGAAGAAGGCCAGACCCGTGTTCGTGTCCAGCGCCTGGCCGGTGGCGCTGACCGGGTTGCCAGCCGCCGGAGTGCCCAGGGAGGTCAGATCCTGCAGGTACACTGTGGTGTCGTAGGTTGCCTGGGTGATGTCTCCGGCGGGATCAGAAACCAGCTGAAGGAAATATTCGTCGGCTGAAACATAAGCCAGGGCAGGATCGAGAGCCGGCAGGTCCTGCGTGAGCGTGTCGAGCGCGGGCCCGATGACTTTCATATCCGGACTGAAAATCTGTATTTGCGGGCTGGTCCAGCCGGCGCCGTGGGTGGTCATGTCGGTTGTGACAACCATTTGCCCCGCATTGCCGATGAAATGAGCGATGCCTGAATCATCGCGAGTGTCATCTGGCATGTCGACTATCCCGAGATCCTGCGACGCGACTCCGTTCTCGAGCGCCTGAGTCACCTGGTGCACGAGATCGAGATCGTAAGCAGGCACTTCGCCGCCGGTCCATCCCTCGAGCCACAGGTAGATCCAAGTGTTGTTCGTTGAAAACATCTCACCCCAGCGGTTCCAGGTTGCTCCGGCCGAGGCCTCGGAAAGGACGTTCATCTGGTTGTCATACAAAATCACCCGCAGGTTTTCGGTAGCATCCGACGGAACAGTGGCGTTGAACAGAAAGTAGTCTGCGCTGTCAAGATCCAACTTCAGTACGCGGTGCTCGCCCGCGGCCAGCGCGCCGCCGGTACAGCCCGTGCTCGTGCAGTCTTCTACGCTCTCACTAACGGCGCTGATCTCGAAGTCGTCCAGCGGACCGATGCGCACTAAAAAGTCCTGGATCACGAGGTAGTCCCCGTCCGCCGGAACGGCAAACATTATCCCGGCGTCGGCAGCGGGATTGCCGGCATAGCCTTCCAATACCGATCCATCGGGGCTAAGCAGCATGATCAAGGGAAAGACATCCGAAGAGTTGTCGGGCAGCGGTTCACCCAGAGACGCGAGAGTCAGGATATCGGTCGTGGCCAGATTCGTGATGTTGTAGAAAAAGATGTGTCCGGGGCCAAAATTACCGGCATCCGATAGCGGCAGGCTGTCGATATCGGTCAGGCTTGGTTCTCCGAGGTTTTCAACGCTGACGTAGTAGCTGAAATCGTCGCCGCCCACCGGGAAGGCGCCTGCCCCGAACAGGTCCATGACCATGTTGTTGTAGTCGGAAACCAGAATTGTATAACTGTCTGCTCGCGGCAGGTAAACCTCACGCTCACATTCAATCCCGTTGGGATTGATCGAGTAGCGCGCGTACAGGGCGTAGCCTTGATCGTCGGTCTCCGAGGAAAGCACCATGAAGGCCGGAAGGCTGGCTCCCTCCGAGGTGGCCTTGATGCGCAAGTACGTGCCCGCCGGCACACTCAGCGTAAAGGCGTCCCAGTCCGGGTCGGCATACCCGTCGCTGTTCAGATCGATCGGCACATCCACCACACCGCCCAGCGAGACACTTTCTCCCACGGCAGGCAGGTCGAACTGGACCGAGCCGGTCGGGTCGCTGGATTCCAATACGTCAGGCTCCGGCAGCTTGTCGGGTACGCACTTGCCGTCTTGGAAAACGGTTCCCGGACCGCAGGCCTCGGAATCCGGTTCGCACTTGCCCGTGGACGAGTTGAAGGTCGTGCCGGCATCGCAGGTCGGAACCTGTGCGCAGGCCGTGCCGTCCCAGTATTGGCCTTGAGGACAAGGTTCACAGGCGCCGCTTGCCGGATTGAAAGTCGTACCCGTCGCGCACTCGGGCGTGGCGACGCACTGCTGGCCGTCCCAGTACTGATTGTTTTCGCAGACGGGCACGCACTGGTCGCCCTGGAGAACTGTGCCGTCGCCGCACTCACCGATCTCTGGTACGCAGCTTCCATTCTGCTCGACTGTTCCCTGACCGCAACTCGTGCCACTGGTGCCGCAGGCGGAAAGACACAGGCAAGAGAAGCTGAACGAAAAAATAACAGAGAGAATTTTCATGGCCGCCTCCTCAGGGTCCGTTGACCACGATATCAAGGGTGAACGATCCGCCTCCGCCGCAGGCGTCGACGCCGATGTAGTAAGTACCCCCGGCGGGCACATCAATATTTAGATGCTCGGGACTGCTCTCGTTCGAACTGGCAACGATGCTGCCCGTTACGTCGCTGCAGTCTGTAAACAGGTACAGAGACTCGTTGAAATCGATGCCGTCCAGGGTGATGTCGACGTTGTCGCCGCCGTTGAGCGCCAGACTGTAAAAAACATCGGGACCCGCGTCGAAAACATAGCCGTCGCAGACACCTTCAGTCACCGTGTCGCTGGCGCTGCGACTGTCTCCCGACATACTTGCGCTGCCGCCCTGCAGGCTGACCGCCTCGGCGTTCGCGCAGCTGTCGTTGGACGGTGGAGCTGGAACGCTTACCGAAATGTCGAAATAGTCGAGCAACCCCGGTTGGCCGTCGGCGTCCTGGATCAGCACCAGGCTCATGCCGTCGTAGGGCGAGTTGTAGCCGACGGTGATGTCATCTCCGGCGGCGGTAGCCGTCTCGATCTTGACCACGCCCAGGCGCAGCGCCTGCGGATCCGGCAGCCAGAGGTAGTTGACCCAGATCCAGTCGACCGCGCCGAAATTAAACACCCAGACTTCCGCCTGCATGGTGGATAGAGAGCGCTGGTGTATGGAAATCTCGGTCCACTGGTTCTTGTGGCCGGTGAAACTGTAGAAGTCCATGCCCGAAAGCGACTGCAGATCGAGCCCGACCGGCTGAGCCACGCTGGGCTCACCCAGATCGGTAAGATCGTAGCTGCGCAAACCAACGTCGTAGGTATTGCCGCTCGCGCTTCCGTTGAGATCGTCCACGTAGTGCAGGAAGTGATCGTTCGTCCGCGCGTAGAAAAACACCGGCGTGATGTTGGAGTAGGGGAATAAGGGCGAACTGACATCAACGACCGGCCCGATCGGGTCGGGCGCGTAATCCTCGTCGAGATCCGGGGATGCGTCGAGCTCCGCGCTGAAGACCTGTTCACGCGCCGAGGTCCAGCCGCTCTGCGGTGTGAAATTGCTGAACACGACAAGCTTTCCCGCCTGGCCCGCGACATGCTCGACGCCTGCAGGATAGAAAGTATACGGCGGGAAATCCTCGACCTTGAGATTGCTGTAGTCGCTGCCCGATTCGAGCAAGGTGGTATCGCGGATCGAATCCGTGAGCGTGTACTCCGGCACTTCGAGCCCGTAGACTTCCCGAAGCCACAAATAAATCCGCTTGTCGCTCTGTGCATAGGTGCGGAAATAGCCGTTGTACATGTAGTCGATGTACTGGTCCTCGGCCAGGGGCGTTCCGTCCTGATCGAGGAACGAGGCTTTGAATACCAGGTAGTCATTGGTCGGCGGCGGCAAGTAGACGCCGGCGCTGAAAAGCTGGCCGGAGTCCAGGTCCCAGGACAGCAGTTGGCTGGTGTCCGCGGGAACATCTCCCGAAGAGCAATCGCCGGTGGTGCAGTTGTCTGGTTGCATGTCTCCGGCCTTGAAGAAATAGTCGCGGTTAGATCCCACCAGCAGCAGGTAGTCGAGAACAACCAATAGGTCGCCACTGGACCGGGCCACATGGAGCACGTCCGCGGTCTCGTCTGTACGGTAGACCTCCTGGTTGACAATCAAGGCTCCCGTGGAGTCGAAGAGCATCAGCGCCTTGTATATGTCGCTCGACACTCCGGGCGGCGGCAGGCCGACGGATGCCAGCGAGACGATGTCGCCGCTTATCAGGCTGCTCAGGCTGTAAAAGTGCAGCCGGCCGTCGGCAAGATCCCCCGAATCGGTTTGCGGCAGGCCGGCAATATCCATCGGCGTCGGGGTGCCCAGGTTCTCGATCGTTACGTAGTATGTGAACTCGTCTCCTCCAACTACAATCGGTGAGTAGCCGAAGGCATAGGCCATAACGTGGTTGTAGTCGGAGATCCAGATCACGTAGTTACCGTCGTACGGCAGGTAGAACTCACGAACTGTCTCGAGTCCGTTGGGATTGACCGCGTAACGCAGGTAGCCGTCCAGATCGGCATTTGTCGATCCAAGGAAGAACGCCGGCAATGCGGCCCCGTACGATGTGGCGGTTATTCGCAGCCAGGTTCCGGCCGGGGCGTCGAAGGTGAAGCCGTCCCAGTCGGGATCGACATTACCGTCGCCGTTGATATCGACGGGTGTATCGACCACGCCGTCAAGTGAAATGGATCCGCCCGCCGCAGGAATGTCAAATTCGGCAAGTTGATCGGGATCGCCTGTCTGGTGAATGTCCGCCGACGGCATCTCGCCTGGAACGCAGACGCCGTTTTCCAGTCGGGTGCCCGGGGCGCAGACGCTGGCGTCGACCTCGCACTTGCCAGTCTGCGGGTTGAAAACGGTGCCCTGATCGCATTCCGGAACGTCCGCGCAGCCGTTCCCGTCCCAGTATTCTCCGCTGCCGCAGGCCGGTACACACTGGTCCCCCTGCAGAACGGTGCCCGGCGCGCAACTTGCCACAGGAGCGCATTCGCTACCGGTCCACACTTCGCCCGTCTGGCATTGCGGCACGCATGCCAGACCTTCCTGCCGGGTTCCCGGCGCGCAGTCGACGATCAGGGGCACACATTTGCCCGCCTGCTCGATGGTTCCCTCGGCACACTCAAGGCCCTCCCCGCCGCCGCAACTGCTCAAGGCCGGCAGGCACAAAAGGAAAAGAAGCGTAATTTTTTTCATCTTTCTCTCCTCGTGACTAGAACACCAGCATTCCAACTCCCAGTAAACCCAGCATTACAAGCACTACCCGTCGGTATGAAGCGGGCGACACCCGCGCGGAAAGTCGCAGGCCAAGATAAAGCCCCATGAGCAATCCCGGTAATGCCGCTGCGAAATGTTTGTACACCTGCATACCGGCCAGCCCGCTAGCTCCCTGTACCACGACGATCAGGGTCGATGTAGTCAGGAAAAAAAGCGACAGGACGGCCTTGATCTGATCTGGCTTCCAGTCGATCAAGGAGGTGTAGACGATCACCGGCGGCCCCCCGGCGCCTAAAGCCGCGCTCAACAGTCCGCTTGTGAAACCGGCAAACGCTGCCCAGGCGGCATGCAGCCTGCGCGGGCGCACCCGGGCCAGCAGTCCGAAGGCCGCATAGGCCAGAAGCGCTATTCCGACTGCCGCTCGCAGGACGGCGGCGGGCAAGGCGGTAAGCAGCCAGGCGCCCAGACCGATTCCCGGCAGCGCGCCCAACAAAAGGGGAGGAAGCCGCTTGAGGGCCGACTTTGACCACAGGCGCGTCGCCAGGCCGGCGGTGATCACCAAACCGGAAAGCACCACCAGGGGCACCACGGTTTTCATCGGCAGGTAAAAAGTCAATAGCGGAATGGCAAGCAATGCGCTTCCGAATCCGGTATAGCCCTGGACGCAGGCGGCCAGCAGAAAAATGAACCAGGTAAGCGCGTAGGCCGGCATTTTTTATTGACCTCACCATATCTTCAACGGCACTCGCAGACCCACGGACAGGTTCTCGGCCGAGCGGCAATTCTTGCCCGGAATCAGGTTGAGCGTGCTGTAACCGGCGTATATCTGCGCCGGAACGCCGAGGCGTAGAAGACTCAGGGTCAGCTTGAAATCCAGTATGTTCTTGTAACCCGGCCGCCAGAACTTCTCGTGGTCCCAGTCCCAGAGTTCGAAGTCCGAGCGCCAGTCGGTCTGCTGCAAGTGGACGAATCTGTAACGGACCGAGACAGAAACAATGGGAGGCAGGGCTTCGGCCGCCTCGGCACTGCCTTTGGTCAGCCAAGTGGCCAGGGCCGGCCCGCGGTAAGGAACGCCAGTGATCTCCAGGGCCACTCCGCTGAAATCGCCCGGCTTGACCTGGTAGTGCTCTCCCACGTAGGGCCTCTGGTTCAGGAGCAAAGGATGCTTCTTGCCCGTGGCAGAGGTGAGTGTACGGGTGAAGAATGCCTCGTAAAATACGTCCAGGCCTATACTCAAGCGCCCATCCAACTCGCGTTCGAAATCTTTCTCGATCGACAGGTGAAAGGCCAGGTCTCCCTGGGTATGCAGGTCCCAGAGGGTAGTGCCGATCGACATGATCTCCTCGGGGTCCGCGTGTTTGCCGGTCGGTATCATCCCGTAGGCGGACAAGGCCGCGTGCAGCCCCAGCGATCTCATCTTGGGCATGCGATGGGTAAAGCGGTAGCGCAGGCCGATGACCATGTCGGACAGAGTGCCCAGGTTTCCGACCCAGGTGGTGGGCTTGGGCTGTCCCATGCTGGCGGCCCAATCCCAGAAATCCTGCTCGCTGTATGGCCTGCCGATCTGGCGCTGGTAGTCGCCCGTCTCCCATGACAGGTTGGGCGTTACCCTAGTCTTGATCACCACCGGAATGCCGAGACCCAGCGAAAGTTCGTCCAGCAGTCCGTACTGGAGCTGGTTTATGATAATGTAGTAGTTGGCAACGGGGCGGGCGTGAATCACGCCCTGTTTGCCGCCGCCGGGCTCATAGCGCACCACCGGCTCTATCAGCGGGGCCTGGTTGCCCTGGTTGTCCCAGATGCTGTCGATCCACGAGAAGACAAAGGTTTCATCCAGCATGAAGGTGTCTTTGGGCAGAGTCTCTGTGAACCCGGCGCCGGCGGGCGCCGCAGCCAACAGGATCACGAGCATTGCCGGGCATTGCCAGGCAGGGCAGGGGCTGTGGCGTTTGCAGGACATCACGGGTTGCCGTCCCCGGCCTGGATGGCCGCTTCGAGGTCGAATGGTTCGAAGGTAAGGTCCGTGGCCGGCACCTCCCCCATCGCCCAGTTGATGATCTTGTCGGCCGGTTGGTAGACACAGGCGTTCATCGAGTCGCGCGTGTCCACTAAATCCGGCGTGCGAAGGATGCCGATAGCCCCATCCACGTCGATGTTACCCATGTGCGAGGAGATCTCGTCGCCCAGAACGTAGAAGGCGCGCAACGATCGATAATAGTTGGCCGACCAGAATCGCTGTGACTCGGGCTTGAATGGACCGAGTAAATTCAGCTCGGGCATATCGTCTGCGGCTTTTTGAAAATGTGCGCAAATGCGCAGGTCGTCAGGGCCCAGGCTGGCCCATGGGCGACCGTATGTGTCCAGGTTCTGCGGGTCGCCCGTATCCGGGGTGTAGAAGGAGAAGCCGTCCTCTTGAGCGGGTTCAGGCGCGCTTCCCGTTTCGGGAAACTGCGAGGCCGCATCGGTTTCCACCGCCGCGAGATTTCCCTGCGCATCGGCCAGCAGGAAATTCCATCCGTATGTTCTCCCGGCGCGGTAGATGGTCTCAATGCCCGAATCCACACCTGCGCCGTGAGCCAGGATTTCGCGTCCGATGATGCCTATAGGCAGGCCGGTCGCATACAAATGAGTATCAGCCAAAGCCCTGGAAAGCCCCAGCAGGTTGGGGTTCTTGATCAACTCGGCCAGGTGCTCGGGCTCGAAGACCGAAGCCAGAATTCCGCCCGTCAGCGGGTTGTCCAGGGAATCTGAATAATTTATTGCATAGGTCAGGCCCTGGTCGTTCATGCCCGAGAAACCCCAGACCAGCCCGGCCCAACTCAGAAATGCATAGGCCGGACCCTGGTCGGGAATGTGCAAGAAGAGCACCGAGTGCTGGTGAACGATATCCGAATCGAGCAGGGCGAAATGCTCGGCCAACAAGGGAGAGCCGTCCAGGGTGGCGCCGCCGCGCACGGCGAAAGCCAAAGAAGGCGGCCGGGCGCTCGGATCCCAAACCCCACGGTTTGGAACCTGGTAGGGAAACTCGGCTGTCCCCTCGCTTGCTGCATATCCGGCGCTGGTGAATACGATGCGCTCGTCACGCATGAAGCGGTTATGATATGGCTCCGGGCTGTAAATGGGTGACTGGTCTCCGGCTTGAATCACAAGAGATAACAGACTCGCGGGCCTAAAACCGCCTGGAGGTCTGAAAAGCACTTCCAGCGGGCCATAGCAATTCGGGTCGACATCGGGTGGCAGATCTCCTTCGACCGGCAGCAGTTTGGTCTGGACGGCATCGCTGGTGGCGTCGAAGACCTGGCCGTCCAGGATCAGTCTTACAGATTCCGGATTCACACAGCCCGGGTCGGTCAGATCGAGGCAATCCTCTTTGAAACAACCGCTGCTCAAACGAGGCTCAATGCAGCTTTGAGCTTCCTCGGTCAGGCAGTCCCGGTCGAGCAGCGTCTTGCTCCTGCAACTGGGCAGGATACATTCGTCAATCAGGCAGCGGCGTTCGATCTCCATCCGCCCCTTGGGGAAGGCATTACGCGGGTCCAAGCAGGCCAGGCCTGGCAGGTTGACGTCCTCGATCACGATTCGCACACTGGTGTCCGTCGGCACCTCGACGAAGGCGGCGTGGGTTAAAGGTTGGTAAGGATCCAGAACACCCTCATCCTGTTCGTCGGTCTGTCCGTCTCCATCGTTATCGTAGGAGTCTGAATCCAACTGCCCCTCGAACGCGATACTCGATACGAAGGGATCCTGGATACCCTGGATGAAGAGCACAATGGCCCGGAAGCCGAGCATGGTGTCGACGAAGGTGTTGAGGATCAGGATCTGATCGAACTCCATGCCGGCTCCGTCTGCGATGCCCTTCAGTTCCTGGCGGTATGATTCGGGCATATAGTTGTCGTAAAGGTACTGGCCGCTTTCGAGCAGCATGCGATACGAGAACTGGCCGTCGCGGTATTCGGGCTGGCCGTAGACAGGCAGGACCGGGGCGATGTTGAGTTGCTCACGGTTCAGAAAAGGCATGATCGATGAGGCCAACAGCTTGGTGTAGAGTGATCGGATATGAGCCGAAAGTTGCTGGCCGTGTTGGAATCCGCGCTCATAGGGGTCACCCTTCAAGACCACGATATGTACGTTGGGTGGCCGCTCGGAGGCGCTGCAGCCCACCAGGGTATTAAGGATCGTGACACTCAGCAACAAGGCCAAGATGGAATTTCTAGAAGTTGTAGTCGGCATTTTTCGGATCGAAGTCCCTGTCGGTCAGATTTACATTCAGTTCAATCTCCGGATACTCGTATGATTCGTACAACCGGCCATTGCGATCGAGCGTTACTATCTTTATCGGCAAGCCTGTTTTCTTGCTCATGTAGAATTCCGCCTGCGCGCCATAGTACCTGGGGACGAAAACCTCGTCTCCGGTTTCAACGTCGTCTGGATCGTCGTAGTTTTTGTCATGGTTGCTTGTCAAGATCAAGTACATGTCCTGGCCGCTGCGGCGGGCAATGTCCCACAGTGTCTCGTCTTCGCGTGCTTTTACGAAGTTGCCCCCTTTAGGAAACTTGGCCTCGATTTTCCAGACTGCCTGGCCGAATAATTCGCCTCCATCGGATACGTTGATCTCTCCCTCAGCGCGCTTTTGCGCCAGGCGAAGATTTTTTTCCATGAGTCTGACAGTGTTCTCGAGCCCGAAATCGGTAATCGAATGATGACTTCTCTTCATGGCCATCGATCCGCGCGGGTCGAGGTTTACCGTCAGATCGGGGAAAGACCCCCTGTGAACTCTCAACTCGTTATCGTTCCATCCCTGACGGTAGATGACCTCGCGTCCCTCGAACGGATCAATGAACCCCAGATACACCATAAACGGCCGGGCGAATTTGAAGGTGTTGTACTGTGTGACTATCTTGCCCTTCATTCGCTCTTTACGAATTATCTTGCCGCGGTAATCTTTCGTGTTTGCCAAGGTCGCTTCGGCCCTTTGTAGCAGATCATCGTATGAGGGCACGGCAACCGCCGGCGATTTTCCGTTGGCAGGTTCGGCAGCGGAAACGAAGGCGACTGACGTAAAAAACAGCACCACAGAAATTTTTATCTTGACATCCATGTTCTCATCGTCTAGTTATTTAACCGGGCGCCCAATTAACTTTGCAGACTACAGGGGCTGCCGGTTGAATGCAAGCATTTTTTACGAAGTTTTTGATTCAGGAGGAATTATGGGATTTACCAAGACAAAACAAGAACTTGATGGCTACTTTGGGCTCGGGGTGCGAAAATTTTTTGGCGCCAGGATTCTGGGGGTGATGTTCGAGACCTCCAAAGAGACGCTCGAGAATCTCCTTCCGCCGCCGCTTATGCCCCTAGACAGTCCAACCGGCATGATGTTCATCGCAAACTACCCCGAGACCAACCTGGGCCCGGGTTATCGCGAGGCGGCATTGTTTCTCGGGTGCAGCTACGAAGGCGAGCCAGGCAACTACTGTCTTTCGATGCCGATCGACAGTGAAGAGTCGCGCCTGTACAACGGGCGGGACATTTTCGGCTTCCCGAAGAAAATGGCCTCGATTCATCTGGAAGAACATGACTCGCGGGTCACGGGCTGGGTCGAGCGACGCGGGATTCGCCTGGTTGAAATCGAGGCCCAGCTGAGCGGAACATTACCGGACTTTCCGGTGCCCGGCCCCAACTTCTTGTTCAAGGCGATGCCGAGAATCGATCTCAGCCCGGGTTTCGACGGACCGGTGCTGCTCTGCCGTCATCAGACACAGATCGAAATGAAGACTCTCAGGATAGGCACGGCCGAGGTCAAGCTGCAGAAATCGGCGGCGGATCCCTGGCATGAAATCGAGCCGCTGAACGTGATCGTCGCCTATCACCTGGTAAGCGACAACACCATGCAGCCGGGCAAGGTAGTAAAAGAGGTCGATCCTCAGGGATTCCTGCCCTACTACTTCAAAATGACCGATTTTTTCGGCGACTGAAAGGGGGGCGAAATGGTCGATTTTAAGCTTTCAGAAACTCAGGAGATGATTTTAGCCACCGCCCGTGAGTTCGGGCAGGAAGTCCTGCAGCCGGCCGAGGTGCAACTCGACCGGATAGCGGACCCGGTCGAGGTGTTCGAAAGCGATCTGTTTCACGACACGCTGGCCAAGGCGTATGAGCTCGGTTTTCACAAGATGTCGCTGCCGGAGGAATATGGCGGTCTGCAGCTCGATCCCCAGACCACGGGAATGGTCTGGGAGGAATTGGGGCGCTGGGGCCCGGGATTCGCGGCTTCCCTGGTTTCGATTGCCACCGTGCCTCGCCTGATTGCCTTTTTGGCACCCGGCAACCAGGGGCTGATCGATAAATTCGTGATCCCTTTCTGCCAGGATACCAAGGCAGAACATATAAGCGGCTGGTGCAGCAGCGAGCCGGAGGTAGGCTCGGACGGAAAGAATTACCACGATCCGTCTATTCGCCATTTCACCACGGCTACCAAAACAGCAAACGGCTACGTTATCAACGGATCCAAGTCCGACTTCATTTCTAACGGTGGAATCGCTTCGGTCTACCTTGTCTTCGCCTGCGTCGATCCTTCACGAGGAATCTGCGGCTCGGGCGCCTTCCTGGTCCCGTCCGATCTGCCGGGCGTGTCACGCGGCAAAGCGCTCGACAAGACCGGACTGCGCACTTTGAATCAGGCTGCGATCTATTTCGACGAAGTGGAGATTCCGGAAGACTATCTGCTGTTTCCCCACGGTGACGGCTACCCGATGCTGCACAATTCAATAATCACGGTCGGCAACCTCGGGGTGGGCTACCTGGCGGTGGGCTTGATGCGCGCGGCACTGGAAGATGCGCTTACGCACGCAAAAGAGAGAAAGCAAGGTGGCAAGCCGATCATCGAACACCAACTTGTTGCCGAAAAACTTTTCAAGGCTTACGCATCCATCGAATCCGCGCGTGCCTTGCTATGGAAGGGCAGTTGGCTGAGCAAAACCAGTTTTCCAGGTGATTTGAAGACCAGCCTGGCTGCCAAAATATACGCTACCGACAGGGCCGTGGAGCACACGGCCGCGATGATTCAGGTGCTGGGCGGCTACGGTATCTCGCGCGAGTACAGCGTTGAGAAATACGCCCGGGACGCAAAGCTTCTGAGGATCATGGACGGCACCAACGAAACTCTGTTGCTCAAGGTCGCGGCGCTTCTTTGATTGCTGTTTTTCGGGAAAGGTAATCGCCATGCGAACAACTCGAGACAAGATTCTGGAAGCCGCCGACCATTTGTTCGGAGAGTTGGGCTTCGATGCAACCACTACTCGCGAAATCGCCGAGCGTTCCCGGGTAAACAAGGCGCTGATCCACTACCACTTCAAGAACAAGGAAGGCTTGCTGGCCGATCTGCTGGACGGCTACTACGAAGAGTTGGCCAATACCCTCAAAGACGCCCTGCAGGCCACCGGCTCGCTACGCGAAAGAATGCTCATGATGCTCGATTCCTACGTCGACTTCTTGAGCCACAACCGCAACTTCAATCGCATTGTGCAGCGCGAGGCCGCAGGCGGCAAACACATTGAGAGAATCAGTGCTCACATGGCGCCGCTGTTTCAACTGGGAATGGCCGTGGTTCAGGAGGCCTACCCTTCCACGAGTTCCGGAGACATGTCGGCAACCCAGCTCTTTGTGAGCTTCTATGGAATGGTGATCGGTTATTTTACCTTTAATAAGCTGATCGAGGAAATGACCGGAAGTGATCCTCTGTCCGATGAAAATCTGGCGATCAGAAAGCGCCACCTGGCCCGGATGCTGGACATCATGATTGAGGCCATCGAAAAGCAGGAGTCGTCATGATCGACCCGGCCACACCGGAAAGCCCGCGCATCGGGCGAATCCGACGTCGTTACCAGACGACGGTTCCGCACATTTCCATCGAGCGAGCCAGGTACTATACCCAAAGCTGGATTGCCAGCTCCGGACAAGACCTTTCAACACAAGTGCGCGTCGCTTTAGCGATGAAGAATGTGTACCAGAAGATGAAACACCACGTCGATGCCGATGATCGCATCGCCGGCTGCTGGACTGAAGATTTCTTCGGAATTCCGATCGACATAGAGCGGGGCATCTTCAACCAGGTACTGCAATCTGAGCTGACAAAAAAATCCATGCTCATACACCGCGTGCGCTCGTTCGGAAAGGCCCTGGGCTACCTGATCAATAAGCGAACTCTTGGCGATTTCGTAAGAAACCAGTTGGCAGCGAGTGCCGCGGGCGAAGTTCCGCTGGACATGGGATTCAAGACCATGTCCGAGCGGGAGATAAACGCATATCAGATCGCCCCGGACGATCTCAGGGAGTTGATGCGCGATCTGCTTCCCTACTGGAAGAACAACACACTGGTCGATGCCATCGAGCAAGAGCTTGTCGATTCGCATCTCTACTCGAAGGATATGCACGATTTCGTGGTGGCCCTGCCCGGTAACACCTCCCGTCAGGTGATGATGCTGTCCACCTGCGCAACGATCGCCAGCATCCAGGGACACGTCATCTTGGACTATGAAAAGGTGCTTGGCAGCGGTCTTGTGAAAATGCTGGATGAGGTACGGGCAAGGCTCAACCAGGCAGAATGCCTCGATCGATCGCAACAGGAATTTTTTACATCTCAAAAGATCGCGATCGAGGGTGTGATGATCTTCGCAGAGCGCTTGAGCACCGAGATAAACCGACGCATTCAAAAAGAAGATAATCCCGCTGCCCGCGAGATTCTTACAGACATGCTCGCTCGTTGCAGGCGTGTGCCGTTCAAACCGGCCACTGGCTTCGCCGAGGCCATCCAATCTATCTGGACGATAAAAACAGCCGTAGAACTGGCCCACCCGGTGAACCTGCATTGTTTTGGTCGTCTCGATCAGATTCTTTACCCCTACTACCGAAGCGACATCGAAGCCGGCCGTATCGACCAGGAGGGGGCCCTTGAACTGATCGAAGAACTACTGCTCAAGATCATGTCGCAGAACATCCGACCCGAGTCGGGAATCCTTAGCAACTTTTACCATCGTTTCCTGGGGTCTTCTCCGGTTACGGTCGGCGGCTTGACCCGTGACGGCAGGGACGGCACAAACGATCTTACTACGCTCTTTATACAGGCGGCGCACAGATCCAAGGCCATTACCAACATGTCGGTCAGGATCAACAGCTCGACTCCCGACGAGCTGCTGCGCAATCTGGCCGGATATCTGGCGCAGGGCACGTCGAGCTATTCGCTGTACAATGACGAGATCAACGTCGCGGCCATGCGAAACAGGGGTTTTTCAGAAGCCGACGCCCGCGACTACGCAATCATGGGCTGCGTGGAAGCGACCTGTCCGGGAAAAACGGGCAGCATGAGCGCCAACGCGCTGCTTCTGACTCGTCTTCTGGACATGACGCTGAGAAACGGCGATTCGAAAACTACTGCCGGCACTATCCGTAACGACGGGCTGCAGACCGGCGACGCGCTGGAATTTGAAAGTTTCGATGAATTGCTCGACGCCTTTTTACGCCAGGCCAAGCACTCCATCGCCAAGATAGTCGACGCTTCCAATATTCGCGATCGGGTCACCGCCGAGCGCCTGCCGGCCCCGTACATATCGGCCTTCATGGACGGCTGCCTGGAGTCGGGCAAGGATGTAACCCGCGGAGGCGCGCGCTACGATCTCTCGGGCATCTCGATGATCAATTCGATCGCCAATCTGGTCGACTCGCTCTTCGTCATCAAGAAACTCGTATTCGAGAGTAAAAAATTCAGTATCGAGGAGCTGCTGCAAGCTGTTGATGATAATTTTCGCGATCGGCGGGATATCCTGCGTGAGATCAAAAAGCTCGACGGCAAATGGGGAAACGGAGACCCCGAGTGCGATCGACTGGCCGCGCGGGTGACCAAGGCTCTCTTCGAGGAAACCTATCACTACCGATCTTACAAAGGCGGCCCCTTCGTGGTCTACGTGATCAGCATGATCACCCATACAATAGACGGGCGGTTGTCGATCGCCAGTCCTGACGGCCGCCGGGCCGCGAAACCGTTCGCCGCCAGCTGCAATCCCGCCAACGTCGAGCGCTCGGGTGTCACCGCGACGCTGCGTTCGATTGCGGCTCTGCCGTACGAAGACGTGATGGGTGCTGCTGTCAATATCAAATTTCATCCGACGGCAATCGGGAGCAAACGCGAGACCCGGGACAAGTGGATTTCTCTGATCAGGACATACTTTCGACTGGGCGGCTCACAACTTCAGCCGACCTGTGTTTCGGCTCAGACACTACGTGAAGCCCAAACAAATCCCGATCGTTACCGTGATCTGATCGTCAAGGTCGGCGGATACAGTACATACTTCGCGGATCTTGGGCGGGAGATTCAGCAGGAAATAATCGAACGCACCGAACACTACTGAAGCGCAAATGCCATGACGGGTATCATTTTCGACATACAGAGCTACGCAATCCATGACGGCCCGGGAATTCGCACATGTATTTATTTCAAGGGCTGTCCGTTGCATTGCAGCTGGTGTCACAATCCCGAATCACAGCGGAAAGTGCCGGAATTGATCCACAGACAGAATCGTTGCACAGCTTGCGGAGAATGCATAGCGGCCTGTACAAACGGCGCCCGCTCGCAGGACGGCCCGACGATCATCCATGATGCTGCGAAATGCACCTCTTGCGGGGAATGCGCGGATGCATGCCCGAACGAAGCCATCGAGATCGTCGGATATGAGATCGACTCTGAGAAACTGGCAAGCACGATTGAGCGGGACAGGGCCTTTTTTGAGGATTCCGGAGGAGGAGTGACGTTCAGCGGCGGGGAACCGACACTGCAAGCCGGGTTTCTCATGGACCTGTTGCGCAAGATGAAAGATTCAGGCATTCACACGGCGCTAGAGACCTGCGGGTTGTTTTCGAAAGATCTGGTCGAAAAACTCGCAGGGCTGGTTGATCTTTTTCTGTTCGACATCAAGCACATCTCAAACGATTGGCACCATAGGGGCACAGGTGCTTCGAACAGCGGCATTCTTTCGAACTACCAGGAGGTTCTGGCCGCGGTCGGCGATGCCCGCTTGATTCCACGCATCCCGCTTGTGCCCGGCTTCAACTGCGACCCGGTTTCGGTCGGGAAGTTTGTCGAATTTTTCAGAGGCACCGGCAGGCAAGGTCCGATCGAGCTGATGCCTTTTCACGGCTGGGCCGCGGACAAATACCGCAGAATGGGTCGCGACTACCGGCATCTTGCCAGCTCGAGCCTGTCTGAACAGGCTCTTTCCGGAATCCGCTCGGTATTCTCGAAGGGCGGACTTACAACGGTTCTCAACTGAACCGGGATGGGATCGAGATGAAAAATAGCGGACAAAAAGTGTTGGTGGTTGGCGCCGACGGCTTGCTGGGCAGTCACCTGGTGAGGAAACTCATCGCCCAGGATTACAAGGTACGGGTTTTCGTCCAGCCGCAGAGCAACTCCCCGACTCTTGATGGCTTGCCCGTAGAACGCCTGGAAGGAGATCTTCTTTCCGAAAACGGAAAGCTCGCGGCGGCCATGCGCGATTGCCGTTTCGTGTTTCACCTGGCCGCCATCACCGATCTGTGGGCATCTCCCGAGTTGGTCTGGAAGGTCAACCTGGATGGCACCAGAAAGGTGATCGATGCCTGTCTAGAAAATGGCGTCCAGAGACTGGTTTTCACGGGCTCGGCAAGCTCCTACAGCTTCGGCTCGCAGGATAGTCCGGGAGACGAGAACGGCCCGTTCCCCGGGCAGTACCAGGGTATCGCATACATGGAATCCAAGTACCAGGCCGTGAAACTGGTGCAGAGCGCAGTTACGAAGCGCGGGCTTGATGCGGTCATAGTCGCTCCGACATTCTTGCTGGGCGCCTATGACTGGCGGCCGAGTTCCGGTGAACTGATTCGCCAGTTCATCAGGCGCAGAATGCGTTTCACTTCCCCGGGCGGGCGCAATTTCGCCTACGCGCCCGATGTGGCCGGAGCCATGCTGGCGGCGCTGCACAAGGGAAAGAAAGGCCAGGCCTACATTGCCGGCGGACACAACTGCAGCTACCTGGATTTTTTCTCGAGAGTCGCGCGCATCGCCGGAGGCCTGCCCGCCCCGAGCATTGTCCTTCCTCAAGCGGCAATTCTAGCAAGCGGAGTCGTTGGCTCGCTGTACGGAAAGATTCTTTCAAAACAACCGCGCCTAAACATGACGACGGCGAAACTTTCGCTTTACGGAACCTATTACAGCTCGGACAAAGCGGTGCGTGAACTGGGAATGGAACAGACTTCTCTGGAGCAGGCCATCGAGGAAAGCATAGCCAGCCTGCGCGAATATAAATACATTGACTGAGGAAACCATGGACAAGTTCAAAGACAAAGTTGCCATAATCAGCGGCGCCAGCCGGGGTGTCGGGTATGCCATCGCCGCCAGGCTGGTTGCCGCCGGGGCAAAGGTAGTCATCAGCGCCAGGGGCAGGGAGCGTCTGAAAGACTCCGAGGAAAAGTTGCGCCGCGACGGCGGGGAGGTGGTGAGTGTCGCGGGAGACATCGCTCGCCTGGAAGATGCTCAAAGCATGGTCGATGCCGCCATTCTCAATTTCGGTCGCCTGGATATTTTAGTGAACAATGCCGGCGTCTCCATGCGCGGGAACTTCGCAGAGCTTGAGGATGAAGTTTGCACAAGAGTGGTTGCCACCAACCTGACCGGAAGCATCAACCTGTCGCGACTGGCTATCGGGCATATCATCGCAACACGCGGCAGCCTGACCTTCATCTCCAGCATCGCCGGCCTGTTCGGATTGCCGGGAGCCTCGATCTACTGCGCCAGCAAGATGGCCTTGACCGGCCTGTCCGAATCGCTGCGTCTCGAATTGATCCCCAAGGGAGTCCACGTCGGCGTGGCCTACCTGGGTTTCACCGAGCACGACCCGGACAAGAGAATTCTGGCGGCCGACGGAAGCCAGGTGCTGCCGGATCGCCCGGCCCACAATTCGCAAGACCAGGCCGCCAAGCAAGTCCTTTACATGATCGCCCGCAGAAAAAAACAGGTGGTCATGAGCCAGGTGGGAAACCTGGGCAAGTTCGCCCATCGCCTCTCTCCGGGATTGGTGGAGAAAACGATACTCTGGGCCCAGGCGAAGCGTATCGGACTGTTCCGGCGTTTCCAATAGGCACGAGCAGCGGAAAGGTTCATGGAGCATGCTTTTGTAATCGGAGTAATGTTCGGCATTCTGGCGGCCTTGATGCTGAATATCGGCAAGGGCATCCAGAAGCAGAAGGTTCACGTGTTTCTCCAAGGACGGCGCATGTTCGCCAAGGGAAACCGGGCCGATCTGGGAATCTGGATTCTGGGCCTGGCGATCACGGCCGGGGCAGCCTTGCCCTACTCGCTTGGCCTGGCATATTCCAAGTCGCCCTCGACCATCTCGGCGATGACCGGCGTGGGACTTATCGGACTGTTGGCCTATGCCCTGTGGGTTATCGGCGAAAAAATCAAGATACTGGACGGGCTGGGCTTCGGGCTGGTGATAGTCGGCACCTCGCTGCTGGCCTGGTCAGGGGCCGGCTCCGATCATCCCGCCCGGCAGTTTGCGAATCATTCGCTGGCCGTGACGATCGGGATCATGCTGGCGGTCGCCGCGCTCGCTTGTTTCCTGGCCTGGCGTTTCAAAAAGTTCCACGGCGCTACCTTCGGCCTGAGCGCCGGCCTGTGCATCGGCGTGGCGATTTTTCTGGCCGATGCCGGATTGGTCAGATCCGGAGGCAGCATCTCTGGCCTTCTGGACACACCCTATCCGCTGCTGGCGCTCTCGTTCGCCGTCGTGGCGGTGATCGGCACCCAGCTCGGATTCCTGCGCGGCAGGGCCCTCGAAGTGGTTCCGGCCGTCAACGCGGCGACCATTCTGACTCCCTTACTGCTAGAGATCGTCATCTACGGAGTGTTCCCCTCCGCCTTCAAGTTCTTGTTGTTTGGCGTAATCCTGTGCGGCGTGTTCATGCTTTCCGGCGGCACTGTCGGCAAGGTCGCCGCCTGAGCAAATTGCGGTTTGACGATTTGCGGGCGGCGTGCTTGTCTTGTCGAATGTGCTTCTGGTATCGCAACTCGGCCGGGCGCGGGACAGTCTGGCGCCGTGCGGCGCTTCTGCTGGTTGTCTCACTTTGCGCCTGCGGCGGATCCGGGTCGGGCACTGACGGCGGGCAGCCGGCTATAAACGGCTGGATCCTGCTCAATCGCGATCACGATTCGATCAGGCGCTCGATCGAGGCGGCCGAGCGCTTCGGCGTCAATCACGTCCAGCTCTCTCACGATCTGATCATGAACATCGACGACATCCTGGGCGACCAGCCCGAAGCGATCGAGCGAGTCGATGATCTGGAATTCGCCGCAGGACTGGCGCACGAGAAAGGCATGCAGAGCTTCATCTGGGCCCACGAACTTTCGGCCGCCGGGCCCGATATCTGCTACGACGCGGCCGATCCCGTCTGGCAAGAGCGGGCCTCGGCCTATCGCCAGGGGCTGGCCAGGATTCCAGATGTCGATGGGGTAGTGCTGATGTTCGGCTCATCGCCGCTGCCGCCCTGGTTCAGCCTGTGTACCTGCGACTGGTGTGTGGACAACTACCCGGATGCCAACGCCTTCGAGGCGCCCCCCAACGACGAGCGCATTCGCATTGTCACACAGCAAATTGGCGGCGCCATTACCGGCGAGCTGGGCAAGAAGCTGGTCGCGCGCACTTTCGTGCACGAACCCGCCGAGAACGACTGGCACGCAGATGGTTTTGCCGCGGTGCAAGGGGTCGACTTCATCGGCATGCATAAGTCGGACGAGCAGGATTGGCAGCCATACAATCCCCCAAGTCCCACACTGGGCCGCGAGGGCGATCACGACGCCTTGCTCGAAATGGATGTTGCCGGCGAGTACTACGGGCTGTCCGCGCTGCCGTTCTGCGCGCCGGCATACTTCGCCTGGCGCTTAGACCAGATCCGGGACAAGAGGGGAATCGGCGCCGTGGTGCGCATCGAGCGCGGAAGCGACTCGGCCCTGGGCACGCCCAACGAGGTCAACCTGTACGCCATAAGCGGCCGTCTCGAAGATCGAAAATTGCCGATCGCAAAGGTCTGGGATGAGTTCATCTCAGACTTTTATGATCTGGCGCCCGGCGATCCCGGCCGGGATGTCCTGCAGCGGATTTTAGCCGATACTTTTGCCATCCGCCTCAAGTCGCACTACGTGCTGGGCATCTGGGCCATGGAGAAAAGCAGTGATATCCCTGAAAATACCGTGCTCGACCAGTTTAACGATCGCGGAAACATGCCCAAGTTCGATCCGGACTGGCAACCGGTCTGGGACGCGCTCGACAAGCCCGATCGCCGCGTCGTTGAGTGGATTTGGCAGGAAAGCAGCGAGGCGCTCGAGCTTTCCACGGCCGACCTGCAGGCTGCTTTGACGCTCGAGAGCCAGATCGCACAGGCTGACTATGACGACCTGTTGCGCCTGCTTAGATACCAGAAGTACTCGTCCGAGACCTTCCGGGCGGTCAAGCTTTTCATCTGGGCCGCGCGCGCAAGAAACCAGGGAGCCGACGATCCCGACCTGGCGGCCTGGATGCAGTGGGCCCGCGAAGACCTCGAGCGCATCCGCGGGGCGATGACGGCCGACGATCTCGCTGACGTACCCATAGCCGGGCCGGGCCGTATTCAGCAGTTCTTGGACAACACAGCCGGGTTGGTGCCGGCGGGCACGACGGCCCTGGAGCCGGATCCGGCGCTTTTCTCGGCGCTGAAGATCGAAAAACTTTTGCCAACGAGTGCGCAGGTCTCGTTTTCGGTTAGACGCCAGGCGCAGGTTGCACTCGACTTCGGCCTCGAGATACCCGACTTCGGTCAAACGATCGAGGTTGGACTGATCGAGGCGGGCGAGACACGGCTGGTGACACTTGATAACATTATCCCGGGCCGCCGCTACGTGGCCAGATTGCGCTCGGGGGCCGGGGATGACGAGTATCAGAGCGGCTACCTGTGGATCTTCACAGCGCTCACCGGCGAGTAGGAGATCAACGAACAGGAATGAAAGCCAAGGCGGATAAAAAGCTGCGTTCAAAAGACGGCAATCCCCGGCGATTGTGGACCAGGTTGCTTTTAGCCTATCTGATACCGGTGACCATTATTACCGGCGGCATCGGCTATTTGGCTTACCGGGCCGCGCGAGTGGCGCTCGAACGTGAGCTGGCCTACAGCCTGGAATCTGCGGCGCGTACGGCGGCGATGCTGGTAGGCAAACCACGGGCCTTGAGGCTCTCGCCGGGGGACGAAAACTCGCGCACCTATTCCAATCTCACTCTTAAGCTCGGGGACCTGAAGAAGGCCGTGCAGGCCGAGTCGATCTACTTGTTCGACCGGGAAGAACGGGCGCTGGTCGACAGCGACGGCAGGTTTCCGATTGGCGAGAGGATCGGCTCGCTGGCCGCCAGCCGCAGCGAACTCCGGCAGGTTTTCCAGGGCCGCTGCCGGTCGTCGTTGCTCTTTACGGGAAAAGACGGACGCATCTACAAGAGCGGTTTTGCGCCGGTACTGATCGAGGGAAAGGTCGTGGCGGCCGTCGGCGCCGATGGATCGGCGCGCTTTTTCGAGCAACTCGCCGACCTCGGACGCAGGCTGGCTCTTGTGGGAATCGTGGCCGTCGCACTGCTGGTGCTGGTTACCTTGTTCGTCTCGCGCCGCATCACCCGGCCGATCGATCGCCTGGCCGTGATGGCCCGGGCGATCGGCCGCGGCGAACTGGATCGCAAGGTCGAGATCGAAACCAACGACGAGATCGGTATTCTGGCACGTACGCTCGATGAAATGAGAAAGTCGATCCGCGAGCGCGACCGGCAACTGCAAATGATGCTTTCAGGGATCGCCCACGAGGTTCGCAACCCGCTCGGTGGAATGGCTCTTTTCGTAGGCATCCTGGCAGAGGATCTGGCCGAAGACTCAAAGGCGGCACAGCACGTCGAACGCATTCGCACCGAACTGGACTATCTTTCGAGAGTGGTCAGCGACTTTCTCGACTTTGCCCGCGAGAGGCCCCTGGAGAAGGAGAACATAGACCCCCGTCAGGAGTCCGAGCAACTTCGGGAAATGATGACGGCGGACCTGTCCGGCAAGAATCTGAGTTTGCGCATCGACATCGCTCCTGCCGGCGGAAAGCTGTATGCCGATCGCGAACGCTTGCGCCGGGTTTTACTCAACTTGCTGCGAAACGCCGTCCAGGCTTCGGCTCCGGGAGGCGAGATAGTGCTGGCCATGGCCGGAAACAGCTCAGGCTTCAAAATAGACATCACAGACAGCGGCTCAGGAATCGAGCAGGACAAGCGAGATCGAATATTCGAGCCCTTTTACACGGGCCGCCAACAGGGAACCGGACTGGGCCTTTCACTGGTCAAGAAGATCATAACTGCCCACGGGGGCGAGGTGTCATTCACCTCCGAACCCGGCCGGGGCACGACCTTCAGTGTATTCTTGCCGGCGGAGAGAACATCACCCGCCTGACACCCGGGAGGAACGCTATGGCAAGTATTCTGGTAATTGATGACAACGAAACGATTCGAGAGGGTGTCGCGGCCGTCGTGGCCAGAATGGGTCACAAGACGTACATTGCCGAGAGCGGCCAGGCCGGTCTCAAGATCTTCTTGTCTCGGCGGATCGATTTCACCATCACCGATCTGAAGATGGAAGGCATGGACGGGATGGACGTCCTGAAGTCCATCCAGGACAAACAGCCGGAGGCGATTGTCATGTTGATCACCGCCTTCGGCACGGTCGAGACGGCTGTCGAGGCTATGAAACTGGGAGCTTTCGATTTCATCACCAAGCCGTTTTCGCCCGACGTCCTGCGGGTAAAGGTCGATCGGGCGATCGAGATGGCCAAGATCAAGAAAGAAAGCAGCCGTCTCAAGGAAGAGAACAACCTCTTGCGCGGCGAGGCCCGCGAAGCGGCCATGAACAGCATGGTTGGAAGCTCGGCCGCCATTCAAGCGGTTTTCGATACGATCCGTAAAGTGGCGCCTTCCGACTCGACCGTACTGATCTCCGGGGAGAGCGGCACCGGTAAGGAACTTGCCGCCCGGGCATTGCACGATATGAGCCGCCGCCGGGATGGACCCTTCATACGTGTAAACTGTGGAGCTTTAGCCGAAACTCTGCTCGAGAGCGAGATGTTCGGTCACGAGAAGGGATCCTTTACCGGGGCCGTGCGCAAGAAGCTTGGACGCTTCGAACTCGCCGACGGCGGCAGCATCTTCCTGGACGAGATCGGCGAAGTAAGCCCCGCTTTGCAGCTCAAGTTGCTGCGCGTTCTGCAGGAGCGCGAGTTCGAGAGGGTCGGAGGCGAGGAGACCATCACGGTCGACACGCGCGTAATCGCGGCCACGAATCATGATCTTGGAAGCCTGGTGGCCGAAGGGCGTTTCCGCGAAGACCTCTACTACAGGTTGCATATCGTTCCGCTCAGGCTGCCTCCCCTGAGGGAGAGACCCGCTGATATCGCCGAACTGGCCGCGCACTTTCTGCAAAAGCTGGCCGGCCGGACGGGCAAGCGCATAGCCGAACTATCTCCCGAGGCGCTCAAGATCCTCGAGGCTTATCGCTGGCCCGGCAACGTCAGGGAACTCGAGAACGTGATCGAGCAAGCCATGGTCTTCGCAGACGGTGACGTATTGCTAGCGGAAGATCTGCCGGCCGGACTGGGTGAACGCCCGACGGGCATCGGTGCTTTGAGGCAGGAAAGCGACGGGAGCCTCAAGCTGGATGTTGCAGGTGTAAGCCTTCCGGAGATTCTGGACGACGTCGAGAGAACTTTAATCTTGCAGGCTTTCGAAAAGGCCTCGAAGGTGAAGACCGAAACGGCAAGGCTTTTGGGCATCAAGACCTCGGCCCTTTACTACAAGCTGGATAAATACGGTATCGACTGAGGAATACAGATTTCTGATGGCTGTAGACGATTTTATGGAAAATTCGAGGATCGAGGCCGCAAGATTGATACCCGGTGCCGGACTCGACGTTTGTAACATGTTGAAAGTATTTGTAAATAGTGAATATAAGCACAGCTTGGGGTTTTCGGGCGCTTGGCACGTCATTTGCGTGTATCTTGCCTGAAAGGTGCGGCTGATGCGAAATTGCTGGATAATAGTAGCACTTATTTTCACCATTCAGGCGCCGTTTTCAATGGCCGGCGATCCCGGAGCGGACGTCTACGATCGACTCTCGGCGCAGCGCCTGGCCGTGGAGCGCCTGGAAGACGCTTGTAGTGCGGCGAATGCCAGGCGCGACAAGCTCGAGGAGAGCCTCGAGAAACTGGCCGGCCAGATCGAGAAACGCAAGGCCGCGCGAGGCAACCACGATCTTCTTCCCGACCTGACACTCCAGAACCTGCTGCGCCGGTCGCAGGAAACCGCCAAGAAACTGGCATTGCAAAACCGCGAGCTTGATGCGCTGAGCACGGCTCGCAACAAGCAACTCGAAAATCTGGCTGGAGTCTACGACCAGCTGACGCAGATAACCTCGCGGGCGGTACGCCTGGCCTCCAAGGACAAGAGAGCCGTTCTGGTAAAAGCGCTGAACCGGCTTGTGCGCGAACGCCAGGCTATCGGCCGGGAACTGCTGGCAGGCACCAAGCGAGCGGCGCCGCTCGAGACCGGCGATCTGCTGGCGTCCGATGATCCCGATGAACTTGCAGAGCGCGTTGACGCGGTCCGCGACGAACAGGATCGCCTGCGGGCGAGGCTGGCTATGCTCGATAAAAGAATTACCGAAGCCAAGGCTCAGGTTCGGCTCGACCTGCAGATGCACGACTTTGTCGCGGACCAGGAACTGTTCGGAGAGGAATCCCGGGTCTTGAAGGTCACAAGGACAAGCGCTCCCGAGAGCGGAACGAATGCTTTTTCTGACTCGGAAAAAAATCATGACCAACCTGCGGACCGCGGCGATACCGATATTGGATACAACCCGACTCCCGGTGAATGCGCGGGCGGTATGTGCGGAACGCCCGACGATTCTATGGGAGCAAGCGATGGCGCCGGGGCCGGAGCCTCGATACAAACCGAGCATGGCAGCCTGCCGATGGGGATGGATTCCGATTCCGCACGGCTCGATGGATTGAGTCCGCCGCAATTGCTCAAGGTTCTTAGCGAGAAGCGCTCCCGGGTTGTCACCCGGATCAAGAAGCTGCAAATCTTGCAGGATCGAATCCAGGAAAAAGTAGAGAGCCTCCAGGGGGAGTAGCTTTCGGGGTTCTCCTTATAACTGGGATGCGCGCCTGAGCTGAATGTGGTAGTACTCATTTCATGCGCTTCGGGGTGGCAATTCCACTGCTGATATCGCTGCTGGCTGCGGGATCGGCGGCCGGGCAGGGTTTGGGCGGCCGGGCCCGGATTCAGATCGGGCAGGAGTACGATACTAATTCCTGGAGGACTTATTCGCCGAACGAACCCGATGAACTCGCCCGCATCGTGATCGAAGGTTCCCTGCGTTACGGCAAGGGTTCGCAGCGCTTGTCGCTCAGCTACCACGGGGGATTCAAGGCGTTCTATCACCAGACGGCGGAGAGCCTGGTGGCTACGAGTCTTGCGGCCGTTTACCGCTGGAGTCCGGGGGAGAACTGGTTGCTCGGAGCACGCATCAATCTGTACGACACGACCATGAAGGTCCACGACCGCGATTATTTTCTGGCCCGGGGCGAGTTGTTTGCCAGAAGGAGAATCTCGCGTTGGCTGGAGCTGGAGTGTTTCCTGGGTGGGCGTTACTTCCTGTTCAAGCCCGATGACAGCATGGATTACAGCCTCAAGCTTACCCACGCGGGACCCCTGGCCGGAGCGCGGCTGTACATCAGGGGTAGCCGGGACGTCAGCGCCGTACTGCAATATGGAGCGGAACTGCGCCTCTTCGGAGCCACGGCTCAGATGCTGAAAGCCGGGGCCATCGTGCCGGCCGACATGTCGCGCCTGGATATCCGGCACAGCGGAAGCATCCGGGTGCGCCAGCGGATCCGCTACGCCGAAGGACTTCACCTGATCATCGAGGCGGCCTACACTCTCTCGGTCAACGACACCAACTCTTACGGATCGGCGGCGCACTGGCATCGCTTGAGCTTGCTGCTCTCGGCCCAGTTGCCTTACGATTTCACCCTGCACCTGATGGGAACGCTGCAGTTTTCGGGCTACCTCGACGGCATCTACGTCGAAGGGGATCTATACGATCCGGACGCCGACGAGAACGAAAACTCGTTTATTGTCCGCCTGAGCTACCAGATCTGGGGCGACCTGAGCGTCTTCGTTCACGGGGCCGTCTACCGCAACGACTTCCAGTCGCGCGAACTGGATCTGCCCTCGTTCAGGCGCGAGACGGTAATGGCCGGCCTGGCATATGACTTGACGTTCTGAGGTAATAGCAAAACCGCGCGTCAAATGTCTGTGACGCGCGGTTTAGAATCGGGAAGACAGGATTTGAACCTGCGACCCCCTGGTCCCGAACCAGGTGCTCTACCAGGCTGAGCCACTTCCCGACAACTTTTCAAACGGTGCCTTACTGCTGCGCCGCCGCGATTCCGGCCCGTAAATCGTTTATGGCCCGTTTGACGTCGCTCTGGCCGAAGACGGCGCTGCCGGCAACGAAAGCGTTGGCACCGGCCGCAACCACCTGACCTATGGTCGCCTTGTTTATCCCACCATCCACCTGAATGTCAACTGGCAAGCCGCGTTCGGCAATCAGGCGCGCCAGCGCCGAGACCTTGGCCGTCTGGGAACTCAGGAAAGACTGGCCGGCGAAACCCGGTTCCACGGTCATTATCAGCACCATGTCGAGTTCATCGAGAACGTGCTCAATGGCTCCCAGCCCGGTGGCCGGGTTCAGCGCCACGGACGACTTGGCACCCAGATCGCGAATCGAGCGCAGCGTTCGCTGCAGGTGGTAAGTGGCCTCGGCCTGAACCGAGATGATGTCGGCCCCGGCCTTTATGAAATCTTCGATGTAGCGCTCGGGTTCAACGATCATCAGGTGCACATCCAGCGGCAGGCGGGTGTGGGCCCGCAACGCCCGAACCACCGGAATACCTATGGTGATGTTGGGCACGAAACGCCCGTCCATGACATCGACGTGCACCCAGTCGGCGCCGGCGTCTTCGGCTCGCCCAATTTCGTCCGCCAGCGCGGCCATGTCCGCGGAAAGGATGGATGGCGAAATAATGAAGGGCCTGTCTGTCATTGCCGTTGTCCTTTCAGCTTTTAGCGTGCCCGCGGGCACGTACCAGGCGCACGGCGAAGAAGGCGTCCATGTCGTGCAAGTCCGGCCAGGTGGCCAGTCGTCCCTGATTGTCGAGTAGCTTGTGCCAGGGAGCCCGCTTTCCCTGACGGGGATCCATGATCGAGAATTCGGGGTGGAGCTTCAACCATTCATCGATCAGCTCGGCGCCCTCCTCGCGGCTGAATGTGCAGACGCTGTATACCAGGTAGCCGCCGGGCTTGACAGCCTGCGAAACATTGTCGAGTAGTCTCTTCTGGGTTTCTGAAATGAGCGGCAGGTCGGCCGGGAAGATTTTCCACTTGCTTTCCGGGTGACGCCGCATGACTCCGAGCGATGAACAGGGCGCATCGAGCAGAACCCGATCGAAGTCGCTCATGCCCTGTATCAGCCCCTCCGATAGATCGTGGGCCAGACGCTCTACACTTCCGATGCCCAGGCGCTGAAGCAGCTTTTTAGCCAGGGACACCCGAGCCGGGTTGATATCGACGGACAGTATCTTGCCATTGTCCTTGAGCAGTTCGGCGACGGTTGCCGTCTTGCCGCCAGGAGCCCCGCAGGCGTCAAGGATGCGTTGCCCGGGCCGTGGATCCAGCAGATGACAGACGGCCTGTGCGGCCGCGTCCTGCACGTGGAAAAGGCCGGTTTCATGAGCGGCCAGGCTGGAGATGTCACCCGCCCCCGACAGTTTCACGGCACCCGGAACCAGATTGTCTTCAGTCGCTTCGTAACCAGAGGCTGACAGCAGCCCGCACAGCCCGTCAGGAGTGATACGCAGGGTGTTGGCTCGGATCCACAAAGGTGCGGGACGGTTGCAGGCCTCCATGATGGCCACGGCTCGTTCGCGATCGTGATCTACCAGCCAACGCTGTACCATCCAGTCGGGGAACGAATGAATGATGCCAAGCGCCCGAACAGGGTTGGCCTCAATGTCCGGCCACTCGATCTGCTCGCGGTTTGCGGCCAGTGCGCGCAGAACCCCGTTTACAAAACCGGCCGCTCTTCTGCCGCGAATACTCCCGGCAAGTTCTGTTCCCTGGTCGACAGCCGCCCAGGGCGGGATCTTGTCCAGCAACAGCAACTGGTAGGCCGAGAGTCGCAGTACGCGCAACAGGAGCGGCTCGATTTTCTCCAGGGGACGGCTGCTATATGCCGCGAGACCGAAGTCAAGGCGCCTGCGGTAACGCAGAGTGCCGTAGACCAACTCGGTGGCCAGCGCCCGATCCTGGCGCGAGAGCTTGCCATGGCGTCTGAGAGAATGGTTCAGACTGAGCTGAGTAAAAGCTCCCTCAGCCTCTACCCGGCGCAGTACCTCCAGGGCGATTCTCCTGGCGGCCGCGATCTTGGTACCCTTGCGCGCCTGCATGTTGTCACAGTCATACCCCTAAACAGGCCCTCATTCAAGGGAGTTACAAAAACAACAGGAACATGCTTGACACGAATACAACCAGGGTGAGCAGCATTCTCAACAGCAAAGATCGATCTCCCCGTTTGGGCAGAATAGGCCAGGCCATGGGAGCCGTGAACAGGTTCACTAAAAATGCTCCCCTGAGAGTTGAAAAAACCTGTGCGGCCCCGACAGCTAGAAGCACCCCCAACCCGGCGCCGGCCAGGCTCCATATCCACCTGGAACGATCGCGCCGCAAGGAGAGGCCGGACACCAGCGCCAGAGCGCAGCCGCTGGATATTGCCAACGGCAGGCCCATGAGCGCCTTGGCGAAAACAGGGGCCCAACCGCTTTGCCCGAAGTGCAATAGAGCGATCGCTTCCGGCTGCGCCGGCAGCAGGGCCAGCGGTAAGAAAATCAGAGTCAATATAATGGGCAGCAACCGGTCGGCCTGGTTGGTAAGCCGGCCGTCAAGCCAACGTCCCAGCGCCAGCCCGGCCAGGCCGCCGACGGCCAGGCCCATGAACGAAAGTGTCGCTCCCGAGACCGCCGGACCGCCTCCGAGCAAAGCACTTACCAGAAGAGCAATCGTCGCGCTGGGGACAAGACCGCCCAGGGCGGCAATCAGTCTCGATACGGTTTGTGTCCCGAAGGCCAAGACTGATTTTTCTCCCGTTGGATCAACGTATGCTAATCCGGCTGGTTGAGATCAAACCGTATGGAGTCAACTGACCGTCGACCGTCAGCTTGTCGATTTTCGCCAATACCTGCTGCACGAGAGGCCAGACCGTCATTCTGAAACCGATCCCCGCCTGTCCGCCAGCGCCGCGTGCCACGGCCGACGAGATACCCTCGCCGAGTGCTGCAAAATCCAACATGGCGGCAGCGACGCTTCCGTTCGGGGTCTTGCCGGCCCAAGGGTGTTCGGGGAGAATCTTGATCAACGATCGGGCCGTACTCTTGCCGAACACAAAGAAGACGCTGTCGCCCTTGATACCCCAGGCCATGTCGATACCTGGCTTGGGGCTGACCACGGTCATCTTTGTCCCGGAAACAGTTTCGGTCTCCACGTGTTTTCCCTTTCGGGAGACGAAGGCGGAGAAACGATCGACGAACGAGTGCGCCTTGGCCTGGTTGCCGATCTCGGCAATGACGGCGAAACGTATCAGACCTGCTATTTGCAAGGAAGGATCCCCTCCGGGATCCAGCTTGCCGTCCGGGGGAGGCAAAAGATAAGCGGCCATTGACCCCTTCAGGGCCGTCAGCCCGTCCGTGAAAGGATCGACGCCTATTTCGTTGCGCGAGCTCTTGCCTTCGCGCTTGATGGCATCCGACAAGTTGAAGCCGTTGTAGAGTTCCAACGGCCCGAAGTGCCTCAAGACGGCGCCGATTTTCAAAGATGTCCAACCGCCGGCCACGGCGGACTCCATTAAAGGAGCGTGAAATGAGGGAGAGGCAGAAAGCGCGGGAAGCATTTCAGAAAGAGTTTTACGTCCGCTCGGGCGGGTTCCCAAGAACACGGTCTGGCCGATGGCCTTGTCTTCGATTACCCAGCCGGCCGAGAAACTCTCGACAAAGTTCAGCAGACGAAATGAGTTTTTCAGTTGCTTGCGCTCTTGCTTGAAATATTTCTTCAGACGGAGTCTCTGCTTGGGCGGAATTCCCTTGCCGAGAGCGGCCGTCTGAGCGGCCAGGTTCCGATCGAGTTCGGCCGCCAGAACCTTGGGATTGACGTAGTATGCGACATGCAACAGCGCGGGCATTCGTGACCACGCCCGGGTGAATATTCTGTTGGCAGATAGTTTGCGGCCTTTGCCGAAGAAAGCAATCAGCGGGCCATCCGGCCGCTTTCCTGTCGCCGCTTCGGGCTGCAGCACGCACCACGATCCTTTCAACCCTATGAAGCCGCCGTCAACTTTGTAGATTTCTATGCCTGCCTTGCGCCTTGGTTTCTTTTTATAGTGGTTTGCCTTGCGGGAAAGAAGATCCAGCATTTTTGTCTTGAACAGACCGGGATCGGCGAGAGGCAGGGCCACGATTTGCTTGCCTTGTCCACCGAACTCGAAAAATGCGGAGCTGCCCGAAGTGTCTATTCCATACGAAGACAGTCCCTCGTCGGTCAGAGGGTTGAACCCGATTTCAGCGCCGATCTTCGCACCCAGGCGAGTTAGGTCAATCTCCGGACTGATTGAAGAGAACGGCTTCAGAAGATGATCGAGAGCGGAAAGTGCCTGGCCGGCATTGGAGACAAAGAGGACATAGGCGGCATCCTGGGGAATCAGGGTGGCCACCTTGGGGATCTCGGCCGCACCCGCCTGAGTGATTATAAGCGGCCCGGACACCAACATTGCAAATAAAGCGCCTATCGTCGCTTGCCTTCCATGTGCTTGCATGGTTTCTCCCGATTTCAGGTGATACGGGGATATCAGTCGTCAAAGTGTAGCTGCCGACCTTTTTCTTCCCACCATTTTTCGATCTGTCGAACAGCCCTTTCCCGATCGCTCTTGCTCGAGTCGTAGTAGTATCCGAAATATTCACCGGTAATCTGGTTCAGTTCCTGGGCCGACGAAAAGCGAATATCACGATTCTTCGATGAAAGGCCGGCGATCAGCCATTGCACGCGACGCTGTCCCTTGTGCGTTTTCCACCATTTTATCCACTTGCGTTCACTTGTGCCGAAGTCCTGTTTGGTGATGTAGCTCAATGACTCGCAGGCCGCCCGGGATACCATTTTCTGGGATGCCTTGACCAGCGGCGCTAAAAGAGGCAGTGCGTCACAGTCCTTGAAGTTGCCCAACAGCGCCGCCGCGATGGCCTTCTGGTTGGGATCGGCGTCTTTCAGCTTGGAACGAAGATCGGCCAGCAGTCTGCCGAAGACCGTGGTCTTGCGATATTCGAGAAGCGTGTCGACTGCCGTCAGCCTTATCAGCGCGTCACGATCGTAGAGGCGCTCTGACAATCGGGCCACGAACTCGGGGCAGTTAATCTCGGCCAGCAATCTGACCGCGTAGTAGCGGATGACAGGATCCGGGTCTTCAAGCCTGTCAGCCACGGCCGAACCGGCCGCGGTTCCGATCTCAACCAGGCTGCACAACAGGAAACCGTGTTCTTTCACGGGAGGCACTGAGTCATAGGCGCCCCTGATATCGAACAGCAGCCTGCCGGGAAAGTGTTTCATAATTGCGCTCACGGCATCCGGGCCGACAGCAACCAGCGCGTCACAAGCGCTTTGGGCTATCTGCAGATCTTCCCCGATGAGATCCTGGCAAAGCTTGTCGATAAAGTCGGCCGTGGGTATCTCGGGTTGAGTGGTTACCGACTGGGAAAAGGCGTCCTCAGCAAGCTGAACACTGGAAAACTCGTTCGATATTTGGGATGTGTCGATGCTGCTTTCGATCGGCGGTCTATCTTCGGCCACTAGCGTGGAAACCGCCTGCTCCTTTTGAACCTCTTTGAGTGCCCGAGGCGCTACCGGAACCGGACCCGGGAGGCTGGGTGTGAAATCCGTCTCGGTGTCCATCACCACTACTACGGCATCGTCATCGCCGGCGGCCGGAATCACAGCGCCCGCTTGTGATGCTCCGTCGAGGAAACTCTCGTCTACGACAACCGGTTCTTCCTCGGCGTGAATCACAGGGGCCGGAGCTGGCAGGGGAAAGGTGTCGGCGGACGGCGATGTCTCGACTCGTCCAGGCACCGGGGCTTCGTCTTGCGGCAACTTGACTTCAGTTTCCGGCGCGGGCGTCGTATGCTTCGACAACGGGGGTTTGGCAATCGAGCTGACCGCCGCGGCCTCGGCGAACTGCATGGCGCCGGGCCTTGGTCCGGCTGGTTGTGAAACATCCGGCGTTTTTTTTAGAACGATTTTGCTGGCCGTCTTGCGCCTGAGAATCAACTGCTCAAATGCGGCCGACAGTCGGCTGGTGAAGACCAATAATTCTACGAGGCGATTTCCGCGAATCGACCTGCTGCCGGCGTCCCCGTAAAGAAGGCCGATCAGGCGATTTTTCAAGGTCAGTGGAACCACGAAGACGTTGGGCGGGCGCGACCTTCCCAAGGCCCGCAGAAGCTCATTGTTGCCCAGTGACTCGGGTATCGGGCCAAGATAATAGGCTCTGGTCTGAATAACGGTGCTGAGAACAGAAGAAGTGCCGACGGACAGCCGGATTTTTTTGATCTGTTCGGTGGCGTTGTCTGCCCCGACTCCGTCCCAGCCGAGGATCGAATCATTGTTGACGACGAACAGGGCGACGAACGGACTTATCTGACGCGTAAAACGCAAGGTGGTATCGATTATTGTGTCACGCTCAGCTGCCTGCATGCAGGCGTGCGTCGCCTTTTCGATTGATATTCTGCCTGTCCTGGCCTGCTCGCGCCTGGCGGACTCGTCGCGTTCGGCTTTCTCGATATCACTGAGGACCTTTTCCACCCGGACCTTGTCAACCTTGACGGCGAGCATGTCTGTCTTCAATTCTTCTTCCGGGATCTTCGGTGGTGTTTCACCGGGAGTCTGGCCAGGCGTCCTGAGGTTGAACTTCCCCAGGCGATCGAGCAAGACCGCGTAGCGCGGCTCGATCTCGATCTTAAACCATGACCGCAAGAAACCCTGCAGTCTGGCCTCGCAGACAATGTGGCACTTGACTGCCAGGCTCAGCATGAAGCTGATTTCCTCGGCTACCAGCGGGTGAATTCTCGTAGACGTCAGCACGAAAACCGACCTGCCGCCCATGGCGACCGGCACGACCTGGTGTTTTTTTGCCAGGCGGGAAGGAAAAAGGTTCAGCATCCGGGGATCGCGCCTGGCCAGCAGTTCCCGCGAAGCCAGCGGCAGGCTGTGCACATGGCCAAGAGCCTCGCTCAGAGTCTGCTCGTCGAGCAGGCCCAACTCGAGCATGTTCGTGTCGAGCGAACCCCCGAAGATGATCTGTCGCTGTAAGATGTCATCCATCAGATCGGGATTGATCTGTTTGTTTTCCACCAGGAACCTGGCCAGGGCTATGGTCACGTTGATTTTCCCCGTCAAGTTCGGGTTTGGGCAGACGGACCATGCGGAGCGAGCTGCACGACCAGCGTTCCCCCGATGTAGTCATGCCAGCCGCGCCGTTTGAGGTCAAAAGCCGCCCAGAAAAATCCCGCTAATCCAGGCAGGGCGGCAACCAGCATTCCCCCTGCTCGTCGCAATGCCCGGGCCCCCGACAGCGAGTGGCCGTCAAGTTGGATTACTCGAATTCTCAGCAGCATTTTCCCGGCCGACTGCCCGCCGTAACTGGAGAACAGTGTCAGGTAAACCAGCAAGAACCCGATGTAGATCAGAATAGCCACTACAATCAAAGAGATCTTCTGGGCGAAAAACAAGAAAGCTCCATCGGCGCCGTCCCCTTGCAACAGCGAGGACATTACCATCATTATGATGACCACCGCGCCGACTATCAATGAATCCAGAACAAAGGCGGCAAGTCGGGCCCAGAAACCCGCGACCATGACGGCACGTCCGTTGCCGACCGGGATTGCAGATAGCGCATCGTCCTTGGGCGATAGTGCCGGTTGCTCGGCCGGCTCGGGTTCCGGCTGCGGCTGCGGCTCTTGGCTCTTCTCGGGAGCCAAGTCTTCTTGCATGGCCGCGGCATCGTCCACGGCCCTGGAGATGGCCTTTTCGATAGATGAGGGCGGAGCGACCCTGTGTTTCGCAGGCTGCTTGCCGGTTAGCGAATCGGCCTTTCGCATGTACTTCTGCGCGCGCTCTGATTTCCCCTGTAGTTTGCTCACCTTGGCCATGTAGCCGTAGAGCGAGGCAAGGGCTTCTTTGGGAATGTCGCCGTACATGTCGATCAGTAACGACTGGCAAACCAGAAAAGCGCCTCGCAGATCTCCGCTTTCTTGCTTCTTTCGAGCATCAGCCAGGCAATTCGAAACTTTCTCGAGGATGTCCGTCGGTTGTCCTCCAGCGGGCGGCCTGATTTCTTCGGACGGAGTCGGCAAGTCGTCGGACATGAGTTCCTCGGGACGCCCGGAAAATACCTGAGGCGTAGCGGGAGGGCTTGTCGGACGGGATCGCTCATCGCCCGGGGCCGGTTTGATGGGCAGATCGTTGCCCAGGGGCCGCTTGCATTTCCTGCAAACATGCGCCCCGTTCTCGTTGGGAAACGCACAATGGGGACAGATCATGGGTTTTTCCTTTGCGCTTCACCAATATCCGACGGTGCGCCCTGTGTCAAGACGGCATAGGCCGCGGCGGCGACGCAGGCCGTCTCTGTTCTCAGTACCGGCAAGCCCAGGGTCGCCGCGCAAAAGCCTGCACGACGAGCCTTGCGGACCTCTGCCTCTGTGTAGCCGCCTTCCGGTCCGATAAGAATGATGCTTTCTCCGGCGGGTTTGTCCGCAAGCAGGCGGGGCAATACAGGCAGGTCTTGTCCGGTGTGTAAAATCACTCGCAGCGGCTCAGTGCGTGCTTCGACCAGGGATTCGAAGGGACGAATTGGAAGTACATCGGGCACCGAACACCTGCCCGACTGGCGGGCCGCCTGGCGGGCGATGTTCTGCCAGCGTTCGATCCTGACAGCCAGCCTGGCCTCGGGTGGGCGAGTGACTGAGCGCGTACAACTGAAGGGTTCGATGGTTTCCACGCCTATCTCGGTCAACATACGTACCGCAATATCGAGCTTTCTGCCCTTTGTGAGTGCGACTCCTATCCGAACCGGGCAGTGACCTGCCTGCACCAGACGGCGCTTGCCCATGCTGAGCAGCCAGTGCTGGCCATCTCGGCAAAACCTGGCCTGGCAAGCCGTACCGCGCCCGTCGAAGGCCTCGACCTCGCACCCGTCTTCTAAGCGCAAGACGTCTGCCAGGTAGTGGCTTTCGGCCGGAAGCAGCATTGTCTTGTCGCCCCAGCGCTCGGGCGGGATGAAAATGCGTCTTTTGTTCTTCGCCGACGGGTCGGGCATGTCAAGATGCGGAATCCGTTGACTCGGCATTTATTGCCGCGTGTATGCTTTTTACTAAGGAATCGATATCGAAAGGTTTCAGAAGATAGTCGTCGGCCCCGGCCAGCATCGCCCTGCGACGCGACTCATCATCGTCGCGTGCGGTCAAAACCACAACAGGCAAGCCGCCGGTCTTGCCCTGTGATTTCAGGGCCTGGATCGCCTGGAAGCCGTTCATGCCCGGCATCATCAGATCGAGTACAATGCAGTCGAAGTTTCCGTTCAGGGCGGCCTCAACTCCCTTGTCGCCGCTCCATACCGTCTCGACCCGCATGCCTGCAGCCTCGAGGCTTTTCCTCAGCAGAATCCGCGTCTCCGCATCATCCTCGATACATAGAATATTGTGCACGATGACCTCCCATCTCCCGTGAAAACGCCACAATGTTACGGTCATGTGGGACTTGCGTCAAGAACCATTCGGAGGTCTGCCTGGTTGTACTATTGCCAGAGTGTAGGCATCCAGTCTGAAGTACTTTTTCGCAACCCGACGGACATCTTCGCTGGTTACCTCAAGGATTCGCCGGGGGTATTTTTGATAGGACAGGTAGCCCAGCCCAAATAGTTCACAGAAAGCCAAGGCCGCCGAGCGGGACGAGGCGCGCTGCAACGAGATGGCCTGGTTGCCGACCAGATAGCGCTGGGCGCGCTTCAACTCTGCCCCGCTTACTGGCTTTTCGATTAAACGACTCAGTTCGCGTTTGACTGCGGCGATTGCCTGGTCGACCTTATCCGGATCGCTGGCAAGATAGACGGCGATGTATCCCGGCTCGATGCCTTCCAGCGAGAAGGCCGACACCGAGTATGCCAGAGACAGGTGATCGCGTATCTCGACAAATAGACGTCCCCCTTGACCGGCCAAGATTGCCAATAACACCTCTAGCGGGTAACGATCGGCCGATGACATTGTTGTGCCCTGGAAACCCAGCAACATGTGTGCCTGGGCGCGGTCCCGGATCTTGACAGCCTTGCGAATCTTCTCGACCGGCGGCTCCAGCGGAAATACTCCGCTTGTCACGCCCGGCATATTCTTTGCCTTGCCGATGCAGTGGGCCTTGACCATGGAAATGACACTGTCGCCATCCACGTCCCCAGCCACGGACATCACCATTCGTCGCGGCGAGAAATGCTTCGACCAATATTCAACCAACTTGCTCCGCTTGAGACCGGCAACACTCTGGAGGCTTCCCAGGGTCGGCAGCCGGTAAGGATGTTTGCGGTACAATGTGCTCACGAACAGGTCGAAGACGGTGCCCGCCAGGTTGTCGTCGCGGGCACGAATCTCCTCGAGAGCCAGTTGGCGTTCGCGCTTGACCTCCTGCTCTGGAAAGCTGGGGTGAAGCAGGCAGTCGCATAACATCTCGAGAGCACGATCGAAGTGGCGCACGGGAAAATCCGCCCGCAGGCCGATCGTGTTACGCCCCGAAAAACCCTCGAGTACTCCCGCCATCCGATCTACTTCTTCGGCAATCTCGCTTGCATTGTGACTTTGTGTGCCGCGTGTCAACATGGCCGCCAAGAGATTATTGATACCGTTGTTGGCCTCGGTTTCATATCGCACTCCGCCCGGTAAAACGGCATGCATCGAAACCAGGGCATTGGAGTGGTCCTCTTGAACGATGACCACCGGGCCGTTTTCTATGGCGACCCTCTTGATGTTGCCTTCCAGTGCCTTGCCCGTCTTAGTGGCTTTAGTGTCGGAGCCGCGATCTTCGAGAATGCCGCGAACCATCTCGGTATCGAGATCCGTAGTCGCCTTCTGAGGCAACAGCAGCACTCCGCTGGCCTTGTTCATCTTTAGATAAGTGGCCGCAACTCGCCTTACATCCTCGGCGGTTTGGGACAGAACTCGTTGCAGATAAATCTCTCCGTAAAACGGATCGCCGCCAACTACCTGGTGGTAGCCAAGCCTGCGGGCCAGACCCTCGACCGTTTCATGGCTGTAGACGGCCTCGCTTTCGATAATCGCCTTGGCCTTGGCTAGCTCCGAGTGTGTGACGCCGTCGCCGGACAAGTGTCTGATTTGCCTAACTAGAGCCGTCAAAGCCTTGCGGGTTTTTCCCGGCGGGCAGGAGCCGCCCACAACGTACAGGCCCTGATCCTTGGGTGTGTAGGCATAAGCATGAATTTCGTTGACCAGGTTCAAGCCCCGCTTGAGGCCTAAAGAAAGACGCGAACTTTCTCCCTGGCCCATGATGACGGCCAGCAGATCGAGTGCCGGAGCATCGGCGCCCGTAATGCCGGGAACGTGCCAGGCAAGGCCGAAATGCGTCTCTTTGATGTCGTCTTTGACGAGTCGCAACCTGAGTTTTCGCTGGCTCGGCTCTCGCGGGCGCCTGCGCGAGGGTTTTTTCTTGCCGGAGGTCGAGGGGAAGAACTTCTTGACCTTGGTAAGCGCCTGATCGGTCTTGAAGTCACCGGTGATTACCAGAGTCATGTTGGCCGGCACATAGTTACGCCGGTAGAAGCTATTGAGTTCCTTGCGGGTGACCCGTGATACAGAAACACTCGTTCCTAAGATTGGATAGCGGTATGGATGCACCCGATAGGCCAAACCAAAGAGAAGATCTCCCATCCAGCGCTCGGGCAGGTCACGTGTGCGCTTGATCTCCTCCAGAACCACCTTTTTCTCGCGCTCGAGTTCGTTGACGTCGATCGATGCGTTGAAGACGGCGTCGGACAGCACATCCAGCCCCAGGTCGAGATAGCGGGAGGCCAGGACGACATGGTAGACGGTCTCGTCAAAAGAAGTCCAGGCATTGATGTCGCCGCCGGCGCCTTCGATGGCCTTGGCGATCTCGCCCACGGCGCGCTTGCGGGTGCCTTTAAACAGCATGTGCTCCTGAAGATGGGCCAGCCCTCTTTCGTTTTCGGCCTCGTCGGCGCTTCCGCTGTCTACCCAAACCTGGATGGCTACGACCGGGGCGGAATGGTTCTCCTCGAGCACAACGGTCAGGCCGTTTTCCAGGTGTGCTCTAGTGACTTGACCGATTCGTTCGGTTTCCAAGTTTTTCTCCTCGGAAGTGGGGGCGGTCCTGACGACTTGTTCGTCAGCCTGCCTTTGGGCGACAGGACCGGGGCAGCCGCCGATGAGCAAGGCCAGGCAGGCGATCGCCGGCGGGATGTCGATCGAGATCTTGTGTCTGGCGGTTGATCTGTTCAGCCTGTGCCCCTTGGCGTCCATGAGCAATCCTCGCTGTACGTTTACATGATTATCCCGGGATCGAGGGGCGGGACAAGCGAAAATCTCGCCGCCGTCCGTCTCATCGGCCTCTATGGTCGACTGGTTGCCGTGCTCGGGTTTGAACCTTCGGGCGAATCATCGCCGTCTTCTTCCGCCCATTCCCGGATCTGTTTCCGGTTCAGTGACAGGCTCAGTATCATCCCCAGGCCATCATTGGGACTCCGGCCGTTCTGTGTGTCGCCGGCATGCGGGATCAGGTTAGAGAATAATCCCAAGATGATCGCCACCGCCGCTGCCTGTGCGGCGATGATTGGCACGCTCTCCGTCCGGGTGAGCAGTGTATCGATGCCCGTTGCGACTACCAACAGCAACAAGACAATGATTTCCGCTCCGGGTCCGGCGAAGTAGATCAGAAAGCTCTTCAGGCGCGGGGCTTGCAGGTTGCGAGGTGCGATACTTGTAAATCCCTCGAGTGGAATCATGCGAATTTCCACCGGGGTCTTCTTCAACTCGAACTGCATCAGCGTGCGGCCGAATCCGATCACCACCCGCTTGACCCGCCATCCCAGCAAGGCTGCGGTAAGCGCGTGCCCCGATTCGTGAACCACCATCAAGGGAAACCAAGCGGATATGAAGAAAAGAATACTGAGCTTGGCCGGACTGTAATCTACTGCTACGTCGGCGGCGAACAGGCCGAACAGGACCACGGAAAAGCCCACCAGGGTCGATCGTTCGGAACGAGTCAGGGGACGATTGGGGCCATGGGGGAGCATGATTACCCGGGACTGTAGCACCGCCCATGATCCTCGTGCAACGACACTTGGCGGTTGCCTACAGCCTGTCAGGGTTTCACTGGGAATGGAGGAAGATTCTAGTTTACCTTCAGCTTGACCACCAGTCCCGGTTTGCCCTGGCGTGATACCTTGATTGTGGTCTTGCCCTTGCCGATTGCCTTGACATTGAACTTGTCCGAGCCTGTCGACTGGACATCGGCCACGCTGGAATCGACCACCTTGATGTGTGTGATTCCCGCAAACGACAGGGTTCTTTTCTCGCCGAGCTTCATTACCAGGTGTACCTTCTTGATTTTGGCCTTTCCTTGGTGTTCTTCGATGGCCTGGTCCAGAAGTTCGGCCGGCAGTGTGGCGGATACGGACACCTGCAGATCCTTGGAGTCGACAGTAATACTGCGCACGGCTTTCTTGACCAGCGGCTCTTCGATCGGGGCGAGTTGGGCCAAGGCCGCGATGCCGCGCAGCAGGTCCCCAAGCAGGCCGGCCGACTGGGCGTCTGCGGCCCATGCGCTGGCTGAGATGGTCAAGTCATTTGCAAGAGATGCGGTCAAAAGCAGGCCCTCTATCTCGGGAAGCTTGTCCGGCATCATCGGTAGCTTGCCGAGTTTTCCCTTTACCTTTTTAAGTACGCGCTCGACGTTGCCGGCCAGCCAGAAGCTCGTGCCTGTGGGTAGGCGTGAGAGCATGCGCATCAGCTTGGTGTTGGCCCGTAGCCCGGGAGCTTTGCCGGCCCAGGCGGCGAGTGTACGCTCGATCGAGCGCAGGTCGCCGGCTAAAACGGTGTCGTCTGCGGGCCTGGCTATTCCGATGGTTTGCATGTGCTTGGGATCCTGGTCGAGCGGAATACGAAAGAGCGTCACTTCGACTCCCTGGATCGTCCGAGTCTTGAGCAGGAAACTCTTGAGCTCTTTCTTTTTCGCCTCAATCAGGCTTGGCAGGTTGAACTTGCCGAACTTGCCCGCGATCCGCACTATCCAATGCTCGACCGGCATTTCCTCGTTGTCTGAAAGACTGAAGCCAACCGTCAAGGTGCTCAGGTCGTGCAGCGGATCGAAACCCAACAGAGACTTGATCTGATCTAAGTTCTGATCGTCGATATTAAAGGTGGTGTCATTCGCGATCTTCGAAAGCAGGGGAGAAGACAGCAGTTTTTGCAAATCGATATGAAGCACGAATTCGCACTCGGGCGGAAAGATCGTAGCCGGGCCGAGTTTGGCATCGTCTACCGCCGATTTCTTCCTCAAGGCGGCGATGGTTGTCTGAAGTTCCTCCGGCCGGCCCAGCAGCTTGAAAATCTCACTGCGGCGCAGCAGCACGTCCTCGACCAGCTCTCCATCCTCCGCGTCGGTGGCCGCCTCGAGGGCCCGATCGTAAGCCGACAGGGCCTTGTTCAGATCCCCGGTGGTGCGTTGCAGGAAAAGGCCCTGCTGGTAGGCCAGCCGGGCGGTGACCAGATGGGAAGTTGCCGCGGATGCGCTCAGCGGCAGTGCCAGCAGCACGAACATGCATAGAAAACGTTTCATTGTACTCCTCCTTTCGTGCCGCCAATTATGATAGCTCTTGTTCACGTTCCAATCACCCTTTTGTCACCGGCGTGTCATTTCAGCCGGGCGCTAATCCAGGCTCTTGTTATACCAACTACGTTGCATTTGCGGAGAATACCTGACATAATATCCGCAATATATGCGGAGGTTGTACGATGTATATCTGGGAAAGAACTGAATGGCCTGCCTTGACATGGGACGATGTCAGCCTGTCCGGCTTGCTGGCACGAGCCTCCCGCGAACAGGGCCGGCTGCTCGGCAAGATGGAGTCTGTCGGATTTGATCTGCGCGGCCAGGCTCATCTCAATACCCTGACCGAGGACATCGTCAAGTCGAGCGAAATCGAGGGTGAGAGGCTCGACACCGAGCAAGTCAGATCTTCGATCATGAGACGCCTCGGCATGGATGCCGGCGGCCTGACTCCGGTCGACCGCAATGTCGAAGGCGTGGTCGAGATGATGCTCGACGCGACCGGCAACTGTGCACAGCCCTTGACCGAAGAACGACTGTTCGGATGGCAGGCGGCCTTGTTTCCGACCGGCCGCAGCGGTATGCGCCTGATCAACGTAGGCGTTTGGCGCGACGACAGCGACGGGCCGATGCAAGTCGTCTCGGGCCCGCTTGGACGAGAAAAAGTGCACTACCAGGCGCCCCCGGCCGCGCGCGTGCCCGACGAGATCTCGAAGTTCCTGCACTGGTTCGAGCAGCCGGGAGACGCCGACCCGCTGCTCGTCTCGGGGCTTGCGTATTTATGGTTTGTCACCATCCACCCTTTTTCAGACGGCAACGGGCGCATCGCCCGCGCGATTGCCGACCTGGCTCTTTCGCGCATGGAAAAGACCGGGCAGCGTTTCTATAGTGTGTCGGCGCAAATCCGCCGCGAGCGCAGTGACTACTACTCGATACTGGAACGCACCCAAAAGGGTTCGCTCGACGTGACCAACTGGCAGCGCTGGTTCCTGAATTGCCTGTTGCGCGCCATCGAGGGCGCCGAGGAAACACTCGGCTCGGTGCTCGTGAAAGCGCGCTTCTGGCGGCACTTCGCCGAACAGTCGATGAACGAGCGGCAGATTGCAGTGCTCAACAAGGTTCTGGATGGTTTCGAGGGCAAGCTCACCAGTTCGAAATGGGCCAAGATCGCAAAATGCTCACAGGATACGGCCTACCGTGATATTCTCGATCTGATCGATCGAGGCGCTTTGAAAAAAGATCCCGGCGGCGGGCGCAGCACCAGTTATTCACTCGTTACCAAGTGAGCAGACAGAGAAGGGATGCCTTCAACTTTCGTCGCCGCAAAAACGGTAGCCGATGCCGCGTACGGTTTGGAAATGGCGCGGGTTTTCTGGATCTTGTTCCAGCTTCTGGCGCAGGCGGTTGATGAAATTGTCCACCGTGCGGTCGGTGCCGAAGTAATCAAAGCCCCAGACACGATTGAGAATCTCCTGGCGTTCCAGCGCCACGCCTTCCCTTGTCAGAAAGAAGCGCAGCAGATCCAGCTCGCGGGTCGTCAAAGTCACCGGATCGTCGGCTACCCAGACGGCGCGGGCGGAGAAATCCACCCGCACCTTGCCGAACGAGGCCTGTTCGACCGATTTTTCATGCCGCCTTTTCCTGCGCAGTACGGCCTGGATACGGGCCAGCAACTCGGGCAGGCCGAAAGGCTTGGTGACGTAGTCGTCGGCTCCCATGTCCAGGCCGCGCACTTTGTCGAGTTGTTCGCCCTTGGCCGTCAACATGATCACCGGCATATCGAGTTTCCGGTGCCTGATCTCCCGAAGCACCTCGAACCCGTTGAGCTTGGGCAACATCACGTCGAGCAGAATCAGATCGGGCTGCTTGTCGACGGCCAGTTCGAGACCGCGCTCGCCGTCGGGCGCGACAAAAACCGAAAAACCCTCGTATCGCAGGTTCTGGTCGAGTCCCTTGGCTATCGATGGATCGTCTTCGACCACCAGGATGCTTTCCATTACTTATCTTCCTCCCTCTTTGACTTTTTGTCCGCGTCTGCATGATTCAAAGGAAGCCGGACAGTGAACGTACTTCCCCGGCCGGGGGCGCTGTCGAGGCTTATCACTCCCTGGTGGGCCTGGATGATGTAGCGCACCAGGCTCAGGCCCAGGCCGCTGCCCGCGACTTCGGAAGCCAGCCGGTTGTCTACCCGGTAGAATTTCTCGAAGATACGCTTGTGCAAGGCGCGCTCGATGCCGATGCCGCGATCGCCTACTCCAAACTCCAGACTGCCTTCGACCCTCCGGGCGAAGATCTCGATCCGGCGCTGGTCCTGGCTGTACTTGACGGCGTTCGAGATCAGATTGATCAGCACTTCGACCATGGCGTCCCGGTCGAGTTCAAACGGCGGAAGATCATCCTCAAGCGAGCGTACTACCTCGAACCCTCCGGCTTCGATCATCGGGCCGCAGGCCGACAGGGCCTGGTCAATCAGCTCGCCAATGTTTTCCTGTTTGAAGTGGAAGGCCTTGCGGCCCGCTTCCATGCGCGAGAAATCGAGTATGCGCTCGACCAGGCGGGTCAAGCGCTCGGTTTCGCGGTCGATGGTCTCGAGGCAGTCACGCGCCTCGGCCTGGTTGCGCGTACGGCCGAGCAGCAAGGTCTGGGTGAACATACGGATCGAAGTCAGAGGCGTCCGAAGCTCATGGGAGACGCTGGAGACAAAGTCGGTTTTCAGTCGCGCCAGGCGCGCCTCGCGGATCATGACCTGCAAGGTGCGCCCGATACCGAGCACCAAAGTGACCACGGCCAACAGCAGAGCCCAGAAATACAGCCTGGTGCGCGATTTGGCCAACGTGTCGATCGAGCCCGAGTCGCGCAAACGCAACTCGAGTCTCCAGGCCAGGTCGGTGGCCTTGAGAAAAGCGTAGGCTGCAATGATGCCGGTGTGTTGTTCGTCGGATTGCTCTTCGCTTGATCCCAGCAGTGCTTGCAGGCTTTCGGAAAGACCCATCTTTGAAAGAGTCGAATCCAGGCTGCGGCCGCGTCCGGCGGGAAGCAGCATACAACCGCTAAGTTCCTGGCCGCCCCGGACCAGTACCAGTCTTCGCCGGCCGCCGGCTCGGACGGTCACCAGCCGCGCTTCACCGGCGGCGAGTCCGCGCAGACCGGGCAGGGCTGAGAGCAACTCTGTCTGATGACTTACAGCCTCGAGTGTTTCCGCGACCAGGGGTTGTAATAACCCGGCCTGGTTGCCGAGAAGCGTAAGAGCCTTGGCGGCAGTGAAGACAACTTGTTGCGCGGACGCCTTGAGCACTGAGCGCCCCGGCCCGAGCAACTTGAAGAGGGCCGTGACTTCCTTTGCCAATCGCGTCTTGTCTCCTCCAGCAAGTAAAGCCATGCGCCGCAGGCGTGCACCCAGCGCCAGGTTGTATCCAGTGTGATCGACGTGATCGGGACAGTCGGATATGAGCTTGTCCAGGGCGGCAAGAGCCTCCTGGCTGCGCTTGGCAGAGGCCAGTGCTCGGGCCAGTGCGTTTTGAACCGGACAGCGCGCGGGATCGTCGTTTGCCAGTTCGGAAAGTGCTGCACGATATTTGATCACGGCCGCCGACGGATTGTTTTCTGCGAATTCGAGTTTCCGTCCTTCCGAGAAAGAGTCGGGCAGGTAACCTTGCCAGGTCGGCAGCGGAGGCCGGCTGCGCGGGTAGATCGCGCGCCCGTCGGCGCCGATCACGAAGCAGTCGACCGCTCCGGCCTCGTTTGTGAATTTCTCGAAGCGATCGCCGGGCTCGGAGGTCTCCCGCCTGGCAAAGGCTGCCAGATCGTCGAGCGCGCCAGCGCTGCTTTGCGGCAGCGCCGTCAACCAGGCATTCAGCTGATTGGCCAACTTTCCGATTACCGGCTTGTAGAGATCCTCGATTCGGCGCATGGCGGCCGCGCGCTCGTTGTCGATTGCGATCAACCCGAAACCGGTAAGCAGCAAACTGGGCACGGCCACCGCGAAGATGGTCAAGAGAACGAAGTTGCGCAGCCTGCGCGCCACGGGATCCGACGGGCGCCGTTTCATGCGAAACTATATACCACGATTTTTGTCACAGGAATATCACCCGGCCGGAGTTGTCGAATTCAACGTTTTACTAGTCGAGGGCCCGGTTTATCAGAATCTCTTCGAGATCGCGCCGGGCGTCGAGGATCCCGACGATACCTACGGATTTGCCCCTGAGTTGGAAGAAGACGCGATAGGGTGTCACGATCAGTTCGCGGTAGTCTCGGATACCGTTTTCCTTCAGCTCGGGAACTATTCTGCAATGCAGCGGCTGATGCGAAAGCGTGTCGATCCGTTTAGCCATCTTCGAAAAAACGCCCAGGGCGGCATCGGGACCGGAGCGGGCCGCAATGTAGTTCAGGATTCCATCAAGATCGCTGACGGCGGTTGGAGCCCAGACGATCCGGTATTTCTCAGCCACCTTTCAGATCCTTGAGTTTTTCAGAAAGACGATCGACGACCTTGGAGTGGTCGATGCTTCGACCCGCGCGCAGATCCTGGCTGCCCGGGGCCAGGAATTTCAACAACAGCAACGCTTCTCTTTGGCGCTGAAAGCTCTCGACATCCTGAAGCACGGCCGTGGCCTTGCCGTTCTGGGTGATGACAATCGGTTGGCCCGACTCGCGCGCCCGGCGGATCAACTCGGCGCTCTTAGTTTTCAAGACCGTAACAGGTTCTATCGCAGTGCCGTAGTCCATTTATCCCTCCAGCGAGTATGTACCTTAATATAGACCATAATTTGGCTCCAGTCAATGATCGACAATGGCCAAACACCAATGCACCTACAGAAACGATCTTGCAAACATTCCATGAATGGTCTGTCATGTGGCCGATAGCAGGAAGACGAACGATGGGATGGTAGATAGTGAAACTAATGACGGGTTGTAGGCGAACTTGATGGCCCAGGCGCGTTTCTAACATGTCCGATGCCTTTGGCGCACAGCCCCTGGCTCAAAAACTTCCGGCGCTGGTCGAGCGACTCGGGCCGCTCAGGCTTGCCGATTTGCCGACGCCGGTTGCGCGGCTCGATCGGCTTTGTGATTGTCTCGGGCGCGACGACCTGTATATCAAGCGCGACGATCTGTCTTCGGCGCTGTACGGGGGAAACAAGGTTCGCAAGCTCGAGTTTTTGCTGGGCCAGGCGCGCCGTCGCGGGGCTAGCACTCTGTTGACCATGGGCGGGCTGGGTTCGAACCACCTGCTGGCCACCGCGCTGCACGGCAACAGCCTGGGGTTCAGAACGGTCGGGGTCGTTTTTCCGCAGCCGATAAATGCCGGCGTCAGGCGCAACATGGCTGCCGACCGCGGCGTGGGAGCCGAACTGGTTCAGATAGCTTCGAAATACCTGCTGCCGTTGAGCGTGGCCAAGACGCTTGCGGAAGTGACAATCAAAGAAGGGCGCGCACCGCTATTGATTCCCGGCGGCGGCTCTTCGCCGCTGGGCGCGCTGGGTTTCGTAAACGCAGGGCTCGAACTTGCCGAACAGGTGAGCAGGGGAGAGTTGCCCGAGCCTGCGGCGCTATTTCTGCCCTACGGCACCGGCGGCACGGCGGCCGGCTTGGCGCTCGGGCTGCAACTTGCAGGTCTCGAAACCAGGGTACTGGCGGTGAGGGTGATAGATCGCCTGCTTGCCAACCGGCCGCGTATGCTTTTTTTCATGCGTGCACTTGCCAAATTTGCCGGCAGCGCGGGCGATCGACTGGATCTTCCGGCTGGGCCCGGGGAAAACCTGCAAATCGTCCCCGGCTACATCGGCCCCGGCTACGGGCATCGAACCCGGGCTGCCGAACGGGCGGTCGAGTTGTTCGGCAGGCTCGAGGGAATCGAACTGGAGTTCACCTATACCGGAAAGGCCGCGGCCGCGTTGCTCGACTGCGCCGCCTGGATGCGCGGGCCGTTGCTCTTCTGGAATACCTACTCGTCTGCTAACATTGACGACTGGGTGGCAAAGGGCAGCCGGAAAACGGGGAACGAGTGAGGACTAATGGAAAATGACAGAATCGAATTGATGCTTATAGACGCATTCACCGACGAAGCCTTCAGCGGCTCACCGGTCGGGGTAGTTTGTGATGCCGACCGTCTGAACGACGAACAGATGCAGAAGGTGGCCTCCGAACTGGTGGTGCCGGCGACGGCATTCGTGGTCGGGCGCAAAGACGAGAGCGTCAAGATGCGCTTCTTTACTCTCAGCACACAGGTCGAGATCGACGGACAGGCTGCTTTAGCCGCCGTCTCGGCCCTGGCCTGGGACGGCAAGCTGGGATCAACGGACGAATCGTCGACTATTGTTCTCGATACACTGGCCGGGAATTTCAGTGTGGAGATTGGCCCTCACCCGATATGCGGGGTGGAGGTCGGACTCACTTTCGACGATATCGGCTTCGAGCCCTTCGGCTACAGCCACGATCTGCTGGCCGGGGCGCTCGGGATGAGCCGTCAGCTGATTCCCGATCACTGGCCGCTGTCAATCGTCAGAGCCGGCGCTGGGGCGCTTGCGGTGCCAGTCTCTACCATCGAGGGGCTGGACGCAGCGCGCCCGGACCACGAGGCCTTGCTGCAGTTATCTGCCAAGATAGACGTAAGCCGCATCATGCTCTACAGCTGGCAAGGACCTGTCGATCTCTATTGCCGCGGCTTCGCCCCGGCTATCGGGGTGCCCGAAGAGCCCGTATCAGCCTGCGGCCTTGCGGCCGTGGCCGCTTTAGTCGTCCGTGAACGCGCCCTGCAACTCAGCCCGCCGCTCTCGCGATTGACGGCCGAGCAAGGCCTGCTGCTGGGTCGTCGCGGCCAGGCCAAGATCGAAGTGGCCCACAAGGATCGCGAGGTCGGCAGCCTGCGAATTCGCGGCACGGCGGTCAAGACCATGGATGGAAGATTGCTAAGGCCGTGAGGAATGCGATGAAAAGGATACAGGCTGCACTTGCGCTGCTCCTGGCAGTCGCAGGCTGTTCTCCTGCGGGCAGTAGCAGTAGCGGCTTCGAGCCGTTCATGCCTCCGGAAAGCGATCATCCGGCGGTCGATCGCTCTTATCTCCAGGAGTTCAACCATACATCGAACGAACTCGAGCCCGGCATCGGCGCGCTGGTATCGGTACTGATACCCCCGGCCGATCTTTCCGGATTCGAGACGCCGACTCAGCTGACCCCGCGCGGACTGGTTACCCATGACGACCAGCAGAACTTGCATATGATCGAGATCGACGCGGCCGAACCCGATCTCGTCGCGGCGGCGTTCTGCCCGGGCGGCCTTGTTCTGGCCGGCCCCGCCGGCCTGTACTTTTACGAGGCCGGAGATCTCATAAAAGTGCAGGCGCCGGCTGACCTGCAGATAAACGGCCTGGCCCCCGGAGCCTCCCGGGTCTACCTGCTTACAAACCAGGGTCTGGGCTGGGCGCTCGACAAGAGTTCGATCCACTGGCCCGCAGGCGACCCGCCGGTAAGCGCCGCTACAGAGGACGGTGACGAGTTGTTCACCGGAGGAGATGGTTTCGTGGCCGCCTACCCGACTCCGACTGGAGATACGCTGGCCGCGCCGGACTGGACGCTGGATAGCGCTGGCGGCCTTACCACGGGCGCAGTGGCCGGGATTGTCACGGGTGTACGGCTGCCGCTTACGCTCGATCTGGTGGTGGCCGGTTCCGGGGGCATCCAGGGTTTCGATCTTGCCGGCGGCTCGCCGCAGGCGCTGGATGTCGCAGCTTTCGCGCCGGATCGCGTGCCCCTCGATCAGCCGACGTCGGCCTTACAGACTTCGGACGGTGGAATCCTGCTGACTACTCACGGCGGGGCCTGCCGCCTGATGGATCGCGGCAGCGGGCCCGAGTGGCGGGTCTACAACGCAGAGCGCTGGCTTCCCGACGAGGAGGTGCGCGCGGCGGCCACAGATGCCGATCTTGGGGACGGCCCGATCTATTTCGCCACCGCCGGCGGGTTGGCCACAGTCACGGCCGAGCGTATGACACTCGAGCAGAAGCTCGAGCCTTTCGTCGAGCGGATCCTCGCCCGCCACGATCGCGACGGGGCGGTGGCCGATTCGCACCTGACTAAAAAAGGCGACCTGTCGAGCAACATCCCCTGGGATTCGGACAACGACGGGGGCTGGACCTGCTACTGGATCTTGGCGGAGTGTTTTCGTTACAAGGTCACCGGCGACCCCGAGGCCAAGGCGCATTTCGACAAGTCGCTCGATCGCATGCTGAGCTTCAGGACGCTGACCGGCACCGACTACTTCCTGGCCCGGGCGGTTATCCGAAAAGAAGGTTGCGTGCTCGACGACTGCGATGATCCCGACGACGGTGAATGGTTCACATCGCCGGACGGCGAGTGGTGGGTCAAGGGCGATACTTCCAACGACGAGGTGACCTCGCACATGTTCATGATGGGTCACGCCTACGATCTGTGCGCCGATGAAGACCAGCGCCAACGTATCCGCGCCCACGTGGACGGCATCGCGGGCGGTATCATCGAACACGGTTACCAGCTTCTCGATATCGACGGCAAGGTGACCACCTACGGTCAGTTCGATCCGGCCTACATCAACGATTCACCCCAGGGCATGTACGGTGACGGCGGGCATCGCTCGGCCCAGGCTATCGCCATTTTCGACCTGGCCTACTACATGACGGCCGATCAGAAATATCTCGACGCCGAGCACGAGCTGATAGACGAGCAGCACTACGACCAGAACATCGTGCACGAATCGGAGTATCCCTTCAGGGCCGGAAGCGGCGACGGAGACGAGCTGGTCACCCAGGCCTTCTTCGTACTATTGCGCTACGAGCAAGACCCTGCTTTGCGCGCCCTGTGGATCGAGGGCTGGCGGCGCACCTATTCGAACATTCGCCTGCAGCAGGCGGCCTTCTGGGACATGACCAACGCCGTGCTGGGGGGCGACGATCCCGAGTTCGAAAACGCGGCCAGGTGGCTCAGACTGGCCCCGGTAGACATGATCCGCTGGAACCAGCACAACTCGCAGCGCCGCGACCTGGCTCCGGCCCCGAACTATTATCACGACGACGGGCGCATGCGCTCGGACGGCATGATCATTCCCTACGACGAGCGCCGCTGCGATCGCTGGAACACCGACCAGTTCAGGGTGGACGGCGGCATGGGCGGCCTGCGTGAGATGGACGGCGCGGACGTGCTCGAGCCCTACTGGATGGGGCGCTACTACGGTTTCATCGTCGGCGAATAACCGCGACAAAAAGCCCGGCACAGAAAACGCCTGACAAGCGAATCTCAGCAAACCTGGAGTGCGGAAAAACCTTCTGATTTGACAGCTGAGCAGATGTGTCGGAAAATACGAAGTCTTATTAGTTTAGAGATAGGAACCAGTTTATTGCGGTAGGAAGGTTGCTGAACATGGTCGCCGAGGAGATACTCTCCTTTCTAAAGGAACGCAAATCCGACCTCCATCGTCGCTTTTCCGTGCTTCGAATCGGTTTATTCGGATCATATGCTCGCGGCAGCAACAATGCCGAGAGCGATATCGATATTCTGGTTGAATTGGAAGAACCGACATTCGATCATTATATGGATCTGAAATTTTTTCTCGAGGAACACTTCGGCGGATCCGTCGATCTGGTTCTTGCTGATTCTCTGAAAGAAAGGCTAAAGGTGAGTCTCCTGCAAGAGGTGGCCTATGCCTAGAGACTACCGCTTGTATCTTGACGATATCATTGAGGCCATAGCGCGGATTCGTGAATATTCTTCGGGACTCGACGAGGAAGGGATCGCGAGTGATCGGAAAACACAGGATGCCATTGTTCGTAACCTGGAGATCATAGGGGAGGCAGCCAGGAGTCTTCCTGACGAGATCAAGGAAAGAGCGGCTCTGGTTGATTGGCGCAAGTTCGTGTGACTGAGAAACGTACTCATTCACCAGTACTTCGGTGTGAACATCCCGATTCTGTGGGATATTGTCCAGAACAAGCTGACCGCTCTCGAACAAAACTGCGTCAACCTGATGCAAGATCTTGGCGGCTGAATTTTTTATAGAGAACCCGTTCAGATTCTATCCAGGCATGGATGATAAAATCCTCGCCTATCTCGGCCCGCAGGGGCTGACGGCGCTCATTACCCAGCTGGTGAAGTCGACCGCGTCGGTGCGGTTCATCGAGATGCGCTGGAAGACGTCCGCCGACTGGCCCCAGTAGTTCTGGTGGGCTATCACCTGTCCGTTCGAAGTGGCCGTGGTCAACTCGATCTGGTCGTTGGGATCTGCCAGATCCAAATACTCGGCCGAGGTCACCTCCACCAGGTTGTTGTAGTTGGAGGACGTGCTGTAGCTCTGGTAGAGGCTGACCCGCAGGTCGTCGGTGTCGTCGGCATCGGCCCAGGTCCAGCCCTCCCAGGTGCTGGAGTGAGAGTCGATGTTGGAGCCGCTGCCGGTCTGCAGGTAGCCGGTCGCATAATAGGCGTAGTTGAAGTGAAAGTAGACCCTGACGACCCGGCGCCCGTTGGGCGTGGCCCAGCTGCTCGAGTTAGATGTCCCCGAAGAGTAGGGTCCGCTCAGGGTCAGGGTGGCTGAAGGATCCGTCGAGGTCGTCTCCAGCGAGTTGACCAGCGAGTTGCCGAAGATGTTGCAGCTCGATATGTTCGGCTGCGGGTAGGGGCTGCCGCGGCTCTCGACCACGATGCCCGGCAGGTTGTTGAACTTGACGTTGGTGTAGGTCAGAGTCCCGCTCGAATTGCCCAGGTAGCGCAGGCCCTCCGCCCCGTTGTAAAGGAAGGCGCAGTGATCGATGTCCCAGCTCGAGTTGTCCAACACGATACCCGCGCCGTCGTTGTCGTGAACGTTCGAGTCGGTCAGGCTGCAGTTTCCATTGCCGGCGGCCTGAATCGCGTCTCCGGGATTGTTCTGGATCTCGATGTAGCTCAAGGCGGCGCCCGTGGTCCCGGCGACTCTGATGCCCACGTCCATGTTGTTCTGCAGCAGGATCTGGTCGACGGTGCAGTTGTCGGCGTTGTTCAGGTACAACCCGTAGAGGTTGTTGCTTTCGAAGCTGCAGTGCTGAACGCTCGATGCGTCCTGCAATTCGAGCCCGATGTGGCCGTAGGTGAAGTCGGCGTATGAGATCGAACTGGTGCCCGAGCCGGCCAGGCGCACGCGATCGAAAGACGAGGTCGTCGGCGACGAGCCATGGGGCATGAACTTGACGGTATTGCCGGCGGTGCCGGACACGCTCAGGGTGCCCGCGACGTACAAACCATAGTCGCCGATGCCGTCGAAATCCTGATCGATCGGCACGAACTGCACCTGGGTGCCGGCATCGATTGTAAGCGTCTCGGCAGAAGGCACATTGGTGTCTCCGGTGATGTAGATCGTTCCGCTCCATGTCTCGCTCGAAAGATCTCCGGCCTTGTAAGGCCCGGTGTCCCAGGTGGCGTCGAAAGGCACGCCGACGAATCCCTGGATGTCGACGGCGCCGGCCGAGTTGTAGTCGATGTGATCGAGCACGTTGGGGAAGGCGCCCCAGTAGTTGTAGCGGGCGTTGACCTGCCCGGAATGAACCGAGACGGACATCTCGAGACCGACGCCCACCTGGGCGCTGTACTCTACCTGGGTGACCTTGACCAGGTTCGAGTAGTTACTCGATGTGCTGTAGCTCTGGTAGAGGCTGACCCGCAGGTTGGTTGTCTGGAAGGAGTCGGTGTCGACCCAGCCGGCCCAGGTGCTGGAATGAGAGCTGATGTTCGAGCCGGCGCCGGTCTGCAGGTAGCCGGTAGCATAATAACCATAGGTGAAGTCGAAGTAGGCCCTCTGGATGGTGCCTCCGTTGGGAGTGCTCCAGGTACTGGAGTTGGACGTCCCGGACGAGTAGGGACCGGAGAGAGTCAGGGTGCCGGAGGGATCGACGGTGGTCTCGGTTGTTCCACCGACGACCGAGTTGCCGTAGATGTTGTTGTAGTTGATGGCCGGGTGCGGATGAGTTCCGGCGCTCTCGGCCCGGATGCCCACGTCGTCGTTGTAGGTGATCTCGGAGTGTACAAGCGTGCCGTCCGAACCTCCCTTGTATTTGATTCCCATTCCGCGGTTGTCGGTCACGGTGCAGTCGGAGATATCAATGTCGGAATTGGTAAGATCGATGCCGTTAGCGCCGTTTTGCGAGATGTTGCAGGTGGTCAGGCTGCCGCCGTTGCTGCCCGAGAGGCTCAAGCCGGCAGAGCCGTTGCCCTGGACCGTGATGTCGCTCATGGTCACGTTGGCGCTGTTGTTGATGACGATGCCCTGGCCGTCGTTCTGGGTAGCCTCAATGCCTGAGAGAGAGGCTCCGTCGGCACCGTTCAGGTACAAGCCGTAGGTTTTGTTGGAGCGGAAGATCGAATTGGTGACGGTCGAGGCGTTCTGGATTTCGAGCCCTATGTCAGCGTACTCGACAATGGCGTAGTCGAAGCTCGACGGCGTGGATCCGTCGACCAGGATTCCCTGCCAGGCGCCGGGCTGCTTGTGGGCCGAGCCGTAAACCGTGAACAGCACCGGCTCCTCGCTGTTTCCGTTGACGTGAACCTCGCCGTCGATGGTAATGCCGAAATCTCCGATGCCGTCGACGTCCTGGTCGAGAAACATGACCAGGATTTGGGTATTGGGATTGATGGTCAATACCTCACCGGCCGGCACGGTGACCGAGCCGGTGACGATGATCGTCCCGTACCAGGTCGTGGTGGTTATCGTGCCTCCGACCGTCTGCTGGCTGGCCAGATCCACAGTGCGATCGGTCGAGTCGGTCTGCAAGACGCTGTCGCGAACTTCCATGGTGATGGTGTACTGCCCGTCGACGGGGAAAGAATGGGTCAGCACCTTGGTGGTGCTCCAGCTGGTGTCCCAGTTGCCGTCGCTCTCCCAGTCCCAGCGAACCTCGAGATCGGCCATGGCCGTCTCGACGTCCGAGCACGAGGTGGCGTCTACGGTTACCTCTAAAGCGTCGGAAATTGTGGCCGTGAAGTCGGCCACCGGCGCGTAGTTCTTGACCTCCAGAAATACCGGTTGCGACTGGCCCATGCCGATCGGGTTGTTGTTGTCGTAGGCCCTGGCTTGCAAGGTGATGGTCGAACCGGTCACGGCGCCGACCGGAACGGTGTAGTCGAACTCGTAAGGCGCAGTCGTGTCCTCGCCCTGTTGTACGCCGTCGGCCAGCAGCACCACTCGCGTGACGCCGTAGCCGCCCTGGCCGTTGGCGTCGACCAGCACGCTGTGATACTGCCCCTGGGTCGTGTCGATCGTGCCCTGGGGCCGGATGATGCGAACCTCGGGAATGTCGCTGGCGCCGATGGCCACCTGGCAGGTAGTGCTGGCCGGGGCGCCGTCGTCGTCGGTCACGGTCAGGCTTACGGTGAACGTGTTTTCAGTGGTGAACGAGTGCGTGATGGAGGGATTTGCGCCGTTGTCGTAGTTGCCGCTGCCGTCTCCAAAGTTGAAGGTGTAGTTAACGATCGTGCCGTCGTCGTCATACGAGGACGAGGCGTCGAAGTCGAGCGCCTCGCCGATCTGTCCCGAGCCGGGACAGAACAGGACTGCGTGGGGCTGGTTGTTGGGATTGTCGGTGACGACTACCTGCAGGCTGTCCGAACCGGTGCCGCCCTGATTGTCGGTGACGGTCAGGACTACGGTATAGGTGTTGGCCGCGCTGAAGGTGTGGTTGATGTCCGGATTGGCCCCGTTGTCGACGTCTCCCGTGCCGTCGCCGAAGTTGTAGCTGTAGTTGACTACGGTGCCGTCGGGATCGTAGGAGCTCGAGCCGGAGAAAGAAGCGGCGACGTTGACCGTGGCGGTGACATCGCCTGAAAGCACCGCCACCGGTTGCTGGTTGACGGGTGCGCTTATGTTGATAGTGACCAGGCTGCTGTCGACGCCCTGGTAAGAGGCCTTGATCTGGGCCTGGCCCTCGCCGCTGCCGGTGGCCCGGCCCTTGGTGCCCGGGGCGTTGGAGACGATCGCCTTGGTTTCGTCGGACGACGACCAGTAGGCCAGCGCGGTGATGTCGCGATCGACGCTGTCCGAGTAGTGTCCCATGGCCGTGTACTGTACGGTCTCGCCAACGGCGATCGAGGCGTCAACAGGCGTTACGGCAATGCTCTCCAGGCTTGGGGCGATGACCTCGAGCCTGACAGAGTTGCTGTCGATTGCGCCCTTGGTGGCGCTGATGTATGTTATGCCCACCGCCAGAGTGGTGGCCACGCCCTTGGAGCCGGCCGTGTTCGAGATGCCGGCAACTCCCGCGTCGGTCGAATCCCAGGTCACGTCGTCGGTGATGGTCAGGTTGCTGCCGTCGGTATAGTGCCCGGTGGCCGTAAAGTTCACCTGCGAGCCGAGGACCACCGACTGGTTGTCGGGCGCCACGGTGATCGAACTGAGACTTGCCGACGTGACCGAAAGCTGAACCGGGCTCGAGGCCACGCCGTTGCCCGAGGTGCACCAGACGGTGGTGCTGCCCACGCCGATGGCGGTGGCCTGGCCGTTATCGCCTGCCGCGTTGCCGATGTCGGCCACCAGCGTGGAACCGACATGCCAGGTGACGATCTCGGTAACTTCGGCCTGCGAGCTGTCGTTGAAAGTTCCCATGGCGGTGTATTGCAGGTGCTCGCCCACCGGCAACGTGGCGTTGTTGGGCGTGACGACGATCGAGACGATCTCGATGTCACGTACCCTCAGAGTCTGCGTTCCGCTGATTCCCGAGAGGGTGGCCGAAATGGTCGTCGTTCCGTCCGTCAGGCCGGTGGCCAGGCCCTTGCTGGCATCGGCATTGGAGACGATGGCGACCGTCTTGTCGCTCGAATCCCAGGTTGCGCTGGAGGTAATGTCCACCATGCTTGAATCGCTGTAGTGCCCGAAGGCGGTAAAATGCAGCTGCTGTCCGATGGGCAGGCTGGGGGCGACGGGGGAAAGCTCGATTGACACGAGGTCGGCTGAACTGACCGTCAATGTCACGTGCGGGCTCGAGATCGCGCCCAGTTCGGCCCAGATCTCCGCGCTGCCGACCGCCAGCGCATCGGCCTGGCCGACGTGCTGGACGTTGAAGACGGCCGTTGCCTCGTCATCCGAGTGCCAGCTGACCATGTCGGTGATCGTCAGGATCTGGCCGTCGGAATAGTGGCCGGTGGCACTGAACTGTACCTGGGTGCCCACCGGCACGCTGGGGGCCGCGGGCTCGATTGAGATTGTCTGCAGGCTGGCCGAAGTTACCGTCAGCGTAACCGGGCTGCTGATCGTGCTGCCGCTGATTGCGGTAACCGACGTCGTGCCCTCGGCCAGGGCCGTGCAGTAGCCTTCTTCTCCGGCCGTTGCCGAGAAATCGGCCACCACCTTGTTGGAACTCATCCAGGTGACCACCTTGGTCAGGTCGGCCGTCGAGTCGTCCGAGTAGGTTCCGGTGGCCTTGAAATGCTGTGTGGTTCCCAGCGGCAAGGTCGGTCCCAGGGGCGAGACGGCGATCGACACCAGTGCGACCTCGGTCACGGTGACCGCGGCCGGGTCGCTGGTCAGGTCATCCGCCCGGGCGGTAATATCGCTGCCGCCGGACGCCAGGCCGATGGCCACACCCTTGGAGCCCGGGTTGTTGGAGATTGCCACTATTGTGGGGTTAGAGCTTTCCCAGATAACCTCGTCGGTGATCTCATGGCTCGATCCGTCCATGAAGGTTCCCATGGCCACGAAGCTCAACGAGGCCCCGAGCTGAAGCTGGGCAGTTGTTGGTTCGAGGCTGATCGACATCAGCCGGTTCTCTTGTCCGACCACCTCGAGCACTGCCGCCGGATCGCTGGTGATGTTGCCGGCGGTGGCCGTTATCAAGGTGGTGCCGCCTTGGCTCACGCCCGTGGCCAGGCCGTTCGCGTCGATGGTGGCCACCGACTCGTTGGTCGAGTGCCAGACGACTTCGGGGCTGATGTTGCGGGTGGAGCCGTCATCGAATTGGCCGACGGCGCTGAACTGTTTGGTCTCGCCCACGGTGATCTTGGCCGACTCGGGTTGCACCGAGATGCCCAGCAGGCGAGCGTTCTGGGTGGTGCCCGAACTGCAGCCGGCTAAAATCATGCCGGTCGTAAAAAGAACAGTCGTGACCGCCAAAGCCCATCGATTCAGCTTCATTTCGTCCTCCTGGTCATACATTAGTTTCGAACGGTTTTCGCATTCTCGTTGTTTACCCGGCCGCCTGTCAAGGCCCCACGACATGGGTCGAAAAAAAAGCTCGCCAGTTGGCAGACGGAAGATATTTCCGGATTCCGGCGGATCCCTGAACCGGCCGTAATTGCATTCGGGCCGGCCCCGGGGCCATAATCATTGCGGAGGTGAATCATGGTCGTTCTGGAATTCAGCATGTATCCTTTGGACAAGGGCGAGAGCCTGAGCAGCTACGTCGCCCGCAGCCTGGATATCATCGACAAAAGCGGCCTTGACTACGAGTTGCACGCCATGGGGACGCTGATCGAGGGCGAATTCGACGAGGTCATGGACGTGGTTCGCGACTGTTACCAGGCCATGTCACAGGACTGTGAGCGGATCGCCTGCAGTATAAAGCTCGACTATCGCAAGGACCGCCAAGGCCGCCTGAAATCGAAGATCGCTGCCGTCGAGAAAAAAGTCGGGCGGGAACTCAGTAAGTAGGCAGACAACTTCAATCGGGCATGCAGACCGATACGCCCGAGATGGCCTCGCAGTGCCAGCCGGCGCCGCCGTTCGGGCAATCCTGGAACGGATCGTTGCTGTAGCAGGTGTAGCCGCACCAGCAGGTCGACTGGTCGGTCCACAGGCAGATAGACGGCGCCGGGCATCCGGAGCCGCCTCCCGAACAATCGCACTGGTCGGCGCAGAAGCCGTGCATATACTGGTCGCCGAACAGCAGGCAGTCGAGACCCTCGGCGCAGCCGCCGGTCGTGGGATCGCAGAAGTCTCCCTGTTGGCCATCGGCGCCGCCGACACACTGTCCCTGCGGGGTGCAGTGCAGCCCCGGCGGGCAGTCCCAGTCGTTGTAGCATTCGCGCGGCTGGACGCACTGGCCGTCCTGGCACTCCATGCCCGGCGGGCAGTAGACGTCGGCGCAGGGATCGTAGACGCAGAAGAAATTGTCACAGCGATAGTTTTCGGGGCAGTAGGAGTCGTCCAGGCAGGCCTGGACGCAGAAGCCCATGATGCACCACTGGCCGCTGGGACAGTCGGGATCCGAGAAGCACTGTTGCCCCTGGCAGATGCCGTTGACGCAGAACTGGCCGGCAGGACAGTCGGCCTGGCTGCCGCACGGATCGCGCACGCAGCCGCCGCCCTCGCAGTGCCAGCCCGGCTCGCAGCGCACGCCGGCGCAAGGATCCTGGTAGACGCACTGGCCGCCTATGCAATGGTAGTACGAACCGGGACAGTCGTAGTCCGACCAGCAGTCGGGCGAGTAGGAACACTGGCCGTCTATGCAACTGAACTGGTCGGGACAGTCGGCATCCGAGAAGCACTCGGGCTCAAAGATGCACTGGCCGTCGATGCAGCGCTGGCCTGGGGGGCAGTCGAAGTCGTTGACACATTCCGGGCGCGGCAGGCAGATGCCTTGCTGACACATGAAGCCCGGCGGGCAGTCGTTGTCGGTGAAGCACTCGGGCTGCGAGACGCACTGGCCGTCGATGCAGCGCTGGCCGTCGGGGCAGTCGAAGTCGGTCGTGCACTCCGGCTCGACGCAGCTTCCGTCAATGCACAAGTATCCGGCCTGGCAGTCCCAGTCGCTGTAGCACTCGGGCTCGACGCAGCTGTTGTCGATGCAACGCTGGCCGGCGGGGCAGTCCCAGTCGTTTACGCACTCAGGCACGAAGACACAGGAGCCGTTATCGCAGACGAAGCCGGGCGGGCAATCGGAATCCGAGTAACACTCGGGGTTGTAAATGCACTGGCCGTTGATGCAAGAGAAACCCGGACGGCAGTCCTGGTCGGAGAAGCACTCGGGAGCGTACTGGCAAGTGCCGTTGACGCAACGATAGTTGGGCGGACAGTCGGCATCCGAGTAACATTCCGGCTTGAAGACGCAGGAGCCGTTTATGCAAAAATAATCCGGCGGGCAGTCCTGGTCGGAGAAGCATTCTGGCATGTACTGGCAATAGCCGTCGATGCACTGGTATCCCGGCGGGCAGTCCTGGTCGGAGTAGCACTCGGGGTTGTACTGGCAGTAACCGTTGATGCAGCTGTAGCCCACAGGACAGTCGTCATCGGAGGAGCATTCGGGGTTGTAGACGCACTGGCCGTTGATACACGCGTAACCGGGCAGGCAGTCGCCGTCCGAAGTGCACTCGGGAGTGTATTGGCAGGTTCCGTTGATGCAGCGGTAGCCGGCCGGGCAATCCTGGTCGCTTATGCACTCGGGTTTGTAGATGCACTGGCCGCCGATGCAGACGAAACCCGGGGGGCAATCCTGATCCGTGTAGCACTCGGGCATATACACGCAGCGGCCTTCGATGCACACGTTCATGGGCGGGCAATCACTGTCGTTCTGACATTCCGGCTGCAAGACGCACTCGCCGTCCTGGCACTCGTAGCCCGGCGGGCAAGTCACATCGGCGCAGGAGTCGTATACGCACTTGTTGTTCTCACATACATAGCCCACAGGACAATCCGAGTCGTTCAGGCACATCGCGATGCAGTAACCCATCAGGCACCACTGGCCCGGTGGGCAGTCGGAGTCGTTGCTGCACTGCTGGCCCTGGCAGACGTTGCCCACGCAGTACTGCCCCGGTGGGCAGTCGGCGTTGGTCTGGCACGAGTCCTGGATGCACTGGCCGCCCTCGCAGTGCCAGCCGTCCGCACAAGTGATGTTCTCGCAGGGATCGTGGAAGATGCACAGGCCGTTTTCGCAGCGGTAGAAAGGCCCGGGGCAGTCGGCGGCGCTGAAACATTCCGGGGTGTAGACGCACTGGCCTTCTATGCAACTGTGCTGCGGCGGGCAATCCTGATCGCCTGAGCACTCGGGGTTGTAAACGCATTGGCCGCTTGCGCAGCGGTAGCCGGGCGGGCAGTCGTCATCGGTGTAGCACTCGGGGGTGTGGGTGCACTGGCCGTTTATGCAGTGATAACCCGCCGGGCATTCTTCATCGGTATGGCACTGGCCGTAGTAGATGCAGGTGCCGTTTTCACACTGGTACTGTGGAGGACAGTCGCGGTCGTCGCGGCACTCGCCGACGAACAGGCAGTTGCCGTCGACGCATATGTAGCCCTGAGAGCAGTCCGAGTCGCGGAAGCACTCGGGGCAGATTCCCTGGCGGCCCTGCCAGTCACTGCAACTCATTCCCGGCGGGCAGCCGGGCTGGTCGCAGCAGAAACAGGCCATCCCGTCCGGCGAGTAGTCGCAGCGACCGGCGCTGCAGCACATTCCCTGGTTGCAGTCGCAGTCGATCCGGCATTCGGGCTGCACCGGCAGGCAGTGTCCGTTGGCGCAGTAGTAGCCGTCCGGGCAGTCGCTGTCGCTCTTGCATTCCGGCGAGTAGATGCAACTATGATCGATGCAGACATAACCCGCCGGGCAATTGGCGTCGGACTCGCACTCTGGAGCGTACACGCAAAGGCCGTCGACGCACTGGTAGTTCTGCTGGCAATCGCTGTCAGTCGTGCAAGGAAGGCCGTCGGGTATGCACTGGTTGTTTGTACAATGAAATCCCTCCGGGCAATCTTTGTCTATCTGACAGATCACGTCCGGTATGCATTGCCCGGCAACGCAATGGAAGTCCTCGGGGCAATCGCTGTCCGCCTGGCAGGGCGTCACGTCGGGCACGCACTGACCGCCTTCGCAGATCAATTCGTCGGGGCAGTCGCTGTCGCTCTGGCAACCGCTCGGCAGGCAGCGCAAGTGCCCGTCGCCGATATCGGTACACTCGCTGCCCGGCTTACAATCGGCGTCGCTCTCGCAGACCTCGGGCATGGTGCGCCCGCAGCCGCAGAAAAATAAAAGAACCGAAACAGAGCCGGCAACGGCACAGACAGCAAGACATCGTTTCATCTCACACCTCATCGCTTTCCAGGGGAGGTTCCATGTTCATATGCAGCTACCACGCATTCATCGATCATCAATCTTGGTACCTACATTCTAGGCAAGAGTCGGGCCGGGAATCAAGGTCATGACAAATTTACAGCTACCACATTTACCTACACATGGCGTTTGACGGATGGGGTGCCAACGACGTACAATCCGCTCTGGCTGGCACAAGGAGCTGTCCATGGTTGACGAGAGCAACAAGCGCGGCTCGGCGCGCAAGGAGATGTTCAGAGTCTGTCGTTACAACATAGAGGGACGCGAGTACGCCGACCTTTCCACCAACGTCTCCGACCATGGTATCTTCATCAAGAATTTCTCACCGCCGCCGATCGGGACCGGAGTGACCCTGTCTTTCAAGTTGCCCGAGGAGTGGGGCAACCAGCCTTTGAAGATCAGCGGCCGGGTGGCCCACGTCAACAACGATTCCGATCCGCACAAGCGCGGCATGGGTATCGAGTTCGTCTCGGTTGTCTCCGATTCAGTGCCGATGATCGAGTATTTCGTGCGCGAGATATTCCGGCGCCAGGGCGCCGGCGCCAAGGACGCCCCTGAAACTGCCGCCGGCGGATCGGCCGGCGGATCGGCCGGCGCTTCGGCCGGCGCTTCGGGTGGATCGTTGAGCTATGAGTACAGGATCATCAAGAATAGCGAGCCCCAAAAGTGAGTGAAGCGGGCGGGCAAGAGCAAATGGACCAAGCGGCCGACGAGAGGCGGCGGCGCGCCCGTCGCATCAGCCACGAGGCCATCGTGCACTACCAGATCGGCCAGAGCGAGTTCGTAAATCTCAGCTCCAACGTCTCCAGCGACGGGATCTTCATCAAGAATTTTTCACCCCCTCCGGTCGGCACCAAGCTCAAGATCAAGGTTCAGCTTCCCGGCCCGGACGAGCAGTTGCAGGTGCACCTGCTGGGCGAGGTCGTGCGGGTGGTCGACAGCGTCGGGGTGGACGAGCGGGGCATGGGTGTTCAATTCACGGCTGTCCAGGCGGACAGTCCCAAGGCGATACATCGTTTCGTTGCCGACATCTACGAGATCGAAAAACTCCCCGACTCGCAGGTCAGCCTGGATCCGGACAACGGCGAATACAGCTATTCGCCCGAAGCGCAGGAGGTCTTGCGTTTCAACCCGCAAGACCCGCTTCCGGCGGCAGGCAGTTACGAGGGACTTTCGCAGCACAGGCTGCTGAAAAGTCTCCTGCTGGTAGTTACCGGGATCCTCCTGGGCGGAGGCCTGGTCTTGCTCTTCTTCCTGGTTCGCTGACGTCGTGGCCTATGATCGCAAGGACGGCTGGTACCGCAAGGCCAAGCGCGAGGGCTACCGCTCGCGAGCGGCTTACAAGTTGATCGAACTGGACCAGAAGCTAGGCCTTTTCAAAAAGGGCATGCGCGTGGTCGACCTGGGCTGCGCCCCCGGGGGTTGGCTGCAGGTGGCCGCCGCGCGAGTCGGCCGCCGCGGCCGTGTGGTCGGGGTGGACTTGCTGCAAACGCAGCCGCTGGCCGAAGAACAGGTGAAACTAGTATCGGGCGACGTGACGCAGTCGGACACATGCAAGCGGCTGGCCGGTCTTCTGGGAGGGACGGCCGACCTGGTGCTCTCCGACATGGCTCCGAACACGTCGGGAGTGGGCTTTCAGGATCACGTTCGCAGCATCGAACTGGTGCGTCAGGCGAGCGAGTTGGCCGCGGCGCTATTAGCCTCAGGGGGCGCGCTGCTGGCCAAGGTGTTCGACGGGCCGGATCTGGATTCGCTGCTCGGCGAGCTTAAAGATTCTTTTGGCCCGCCGCGCAGAATTCGGCTAAAGTCCACGCGAAAAGGATCGCGAGAGATATACCTCTTCGCCAACAGGAAAGAGGATCAAAGCAATGCCGATTGACGCAGCCCGGGATGACGAAGCGCTAAGGAACGTTGCCGAAAAATTTCGTGACGACTTTGAAACGCTCACCGACGAAGTCTCGAAGGTCATCGTCGGCTACCGTGATATCATCGAGGCGCTGCTGAGCTGCCTGCTGTGTTCGGGCCATGCCCTGTTGGAGGGCGTGCCCGGCATCGGCAAGACGCTGCTGGTCAACTCGCTGGCCGAATGCCTGAGCCTCGACTTCTCGCGAATCCAGTTCACTCCCGACCTGATGCCGGCCGACGTCACCGGCACCAACATCATCGTCATGGACCAGAACGGATCACGTGACCTGCGCTTCAAGCGCGGGCCGATCTTTGCAAACGTGGTTCTGGCCGACGAGATCAACCGGGCCACACCGAAGACCCAGTCGGCCTTGCTCGAGGCCATGCAGGAGAGCACGGTCACGGTGGCCGGGCAGAGCTATCAATTGTCAGAGCCTTTCATGGTACTGGCCACCCAGAACCCGCTCGAAATGGAGGGAACTTATCCCCTGCCGGAAGCCCAGATGGATCGCTTCTTCTTCAAGGTCCTGTTCCCCTTCCCGGGTCGTGCGGAGATTGCCGAGATCATCGAGCGCACGACTCAGAACGAGATGCCGAAACTGGAAAGCGTAATGGGGGCCGAGCGCATCATGGCCATGCGCCGCACGGTGCGGGATGTCCCGGTTGCAGAGACGGTCGGCAACTACGCCATCGGACTGGTGCTGGCCACCCACCCCAAGTTGCCCGAAGCGGCGCCGATCGCCAAGAAATACCTGCGCTATGGCGCAAGCCCTAGAGGTGCCCAGGCGTTGATCCTTGGCGGCAAGGTACAAGCGCTGTTGGACGGGCGCTTCAGCGTATCACGTGACGATATCAGGGCGGTGATGCACATGGCGCTGCGCCATCGCGTGGTGCTCAACTTCGAGGGTGAGGCCAGCCAGCTCGGTCCCGACGAGATCATCTCCGAGATCGCCGCGGGAGTTAAGTGAGGCTCGCCATGAAGAAACAGGACGACAAGGATCGGCGCAACTTCGAGCGGCTGGAGCGCCGCGACTCCATCAAGGTCAAGGAGTTCAGCTATCCCGAGCGGGGCCGCTACCAGAAGGCCAGGATCATCGACATCTCGGGAGGGGGACTGCAAATCGAAACCTCGCGCCACTTCCAGGAAAAGGCAGTCTTGAAAATCGAGATGAACTTCACCGGCTGGCAGCGTTACACGCACGGATTCTTGAAGTACTTCGGATCGGCCGCAAGTAGGCCCTTGGTGGTGCTGGCCGATGTGGTGCGCTGCAAGTCGCTGGTGGCCGGGCACAAGTACGAAGTGGCGCTGATCTTTTCCGGAATCGACGAAATGCACAGGCAGGCTCTAATCCGCTTCATCAAGGCCGAGATTCTCACCAAGCCCTGAGAAGATATTGAGCGCCTTTTACGAAACCGTTTTTTTAGGAGGAGGCATAAGCTGCCTGGCGGCGGCGCGCTCACTGCGCGGCGATTCGATCCTTCTCGAACGCGAACAGCGTCCCGGCGGCCTGTGCAAGAGCGACAGCAAAGACGGGTTCACCTTCGATCGCACCGGACACTTGCTGCACCTTAGCGACCCTCGTGTGCGATCTCTGATCCGGCGCCTGCTCGGCGCCAACTTGAAAGAACTCAGACGTAACAGTTGGATCTTTTCCAACGAGGTCTACACCCGTTACCCGTTCCAGTCGCACTTCTACGGTCTGCCGCCGCGGGTGGCCGCCGAGTGCCTGCTGGGCGTGTTTCGCGCCCAGTCCGGCAAGCGGCGTGCTAAATCTGCGAATTTCGCAGCCTGGGTACGCGATCGTTTCGGCGATGGCATTGCCCGGCATTTCATGTTTCCCTACAACCGCAAGCTGTGGACCGTGCCGCCGGCCTCGCTTACGACCGAGTGGCTTCAGCGTTTCGTACCGCGGCCCGACCTGGAACAGGTGGTACGCGGAGCTTTCGAGGATCTGCCCGACCAGAGCGGTTACAACGCCAGTTTCTTCTATCCGAAAAAGGGCGGGATCAATGTCCTGCCGGCGGCGCTTGCCAAGGGCGTCTCCAAGCTGGAGTGCGGCGTAAGTGTGCGGAAAATAGAGATCGAATCCCGCAAGTTGGTTACATCAAGCGGGGATGTGATTGGTTTCGGCCGACTGGTTTCATGTATTGGGCTGCCAGAGCTGATCAAGATGATCCGTCCCGTTCCCGATCGGATCCGAAAGGCCGCCTGCAAGCTGCGCTGGTCGTCGGTTTACAATCTCAACCTGGGCCTGCGAGGAGTTCGAACCGACAAGCACTGGGTTTACGTGCCCGAGGACAAGTTCGCGCTCTATCGCTTCGGTTTTGCCAACAATTTTTCTCGTTCAGTCGCGCCTTTCGGGGCATCAAACGTATACTGCGAAGTGGCCTACTCGAGGCGCAGGCCGATTGACCATAAAAAGATCAGAAAGCGGGTTATCGACGACCTGTTGGCCATGCGGGTAATCGGCAGCCGCAAGGACATCATCCTGACGCACGAGTTCCGCTTGCCTATTGCCTATGTGACATATGACAAGAACAGGCGCGGCTCGGTTGCAACTTTGCTCAAGTTCCTGCAATCAAAAGACATTTTCTCAATAGGGCGCTACGGTCGCTGGGAGTACGGCTCGATGGAGGACGCCATTTCCCAGGGACTTTCTGTTGCCGCCACTCTTTCTTGACTGCTTTTGGTGATATTCCTTGACCCTGGTTTGCCTTCATGCTTTATTTCTGCGCAATTTTGAATGGAGGGAGTACAGAACTTCAGACTAAATTTATCACACCCTGGAGATTGACGTGATCAATAGAAGTGTCGCACGTCGCTACGCGAAGGCCTTGATGGATCTGGTGGAGGCCGACCCGGCCCCGGTCGCGGATAAACTGGCGCAGTTCAACCAGATCATCGAGACCAATCCAATTCTCAAAGAAGTGCTCACCAGCCCCGCTTTTCGCCAGCAGGAGCGTCGCAGGGTACTCGATCAGATCCTGAAACGACTCGGATGGGGCAAGCCGCTCGATCGCTTCATGGATTACCTGGTCGAGCACAGACGAGTCGTGCTTCTAAGCGCGATAGTCGAATCATTCACCGCGATGCTGGACGAGCAGGCCGGGAGAGTCCGGGTGCAGGTTTCAAGCGCCTTCGCACTCGACAAATCCGCTCAAGCCGGGCTCAAAACCGCGCTTGCCGGAGTGCTGAAAAAGGAAGTGGTCTTGCTGACCGGCACCGAACCCGAACTGCTGGCCGGTGTAAAGGTCAAGATCGGCGACCTGCTGATCGATGGAAGCCTGAAGACTCAACTCGACAATTTGGCTGACGTGTTGATACAACAACCAGCCTGAACAGAGGCATTCGAGGGAACCAAATGGAAATCAAAGCCGAAGAAATCAGTCGGATCATCAAACAGGAAATAGCCGATTACGACACTCGGATCGAAGTGGCCGAAACCGGCACCATCCTGAGTACCGGCGACGGCATCGCCCGCGTGCACGGGCTGCAGAACGTCATGGCCGGCGAGCTGGTCGATCTGCCCCACGGCATCCAGGGCCTGGTGCTCAACCTCGAGGAAGACAACGTCGGTATAGCCATCATGGGCGAGTACGACAAGATCCGCGAGGGAGACATGGTCAAGCGTACCGGCAAGATTGCCTCGGTGCCGGTCGGCAAGGAAGTAACCGGACGCGTGTTGGACGCCCTGGGTAAACCGATTGACGGCAAGGGTCCCGTGGCGGCCAAGGAAACCCGCGAGATCGAGTTGAAGGCGCCCGGCATCGTCAAGCGCCAGCCGGTCAAGGAGCCGCTGCAAACGGGCATCGTGGCCATTGACGCCATGATCCCTGTCGGTCGCGGCCAGCGTGAGCTGATCATCGGCGACCGCGGCACCGGCAAGACGGCTATCGCCATCGACACGATCATCAACCAGAAGAATACCGATGTCTATTGCATCTATGTGGCGGTTGGACAGAAGCAATCCACCGTCGCCCGCGTGGTGGACCGCCTGCAGAAGGAAGGGGCCATGGAATACACCACGGTCATCGCCGCCAGCGCCTCCGAGCCCGCCCCGCTGCAGTACATCGCGCCCTATTGCGGTTGCACAATGGGCGAGTGGTTCCGCGACAACGGTATGCACGCGGTCATCTTCTACGACGATCTTTCCAAGCAGGCGGTTTCATATCGCCAGTTGGCCCTGCTGCTGAGACGCCCCCCGGGCCGCGAGGCATACCCCGGCGACGTGTTCTACCTGCACAGCCGCCTGCTGGAGCGGGCGGCCAAGATGTCCGATGCCGAGGGCGGCGGTTCGTTGACGGCTTTACCGATTATCGAGACCCAGGCCGGCGACGTTTCGGCCTACATTCCGACCAACGTCATTTCGATCACCGACGGTCAGATCTTTCTGGAAACCGATCTGTTCTTCGCCGGCCAGCGCCCTGCGGTCAACTCGGGTCTGAGCGTATCGCGTGTCGGCGGGTCTGCGCAGATCAAGGCCATGAAGTCAATCGCCGGCATGCTGCGCATGGAACTGGCCCAGTACCGCGAGTTGAAGGCATTCGCCCAGTTCGGCTCCGAACTCGACAAGGCAACTCAAGATCAACTGGCCCGTGGCGCGCGCCTGATGGAGATTCTCAAGCAGGGACAGTACCAGCCCTACCCGGTCGAAGAGCAGGTGCTGATGCTCTACGCCGGAACGGCCAGCGACAAAGAAGGCCATAACTGGATCCGGCAGTACCCGGCCGATCTGATCACCCGTTACGTCGAAGAGCTGATCAAATACGCCCGCAAGGAGCATGCCGGCCTGCTAGATGAGATCATCAAGAAGAAAGTTCTCGACGACGACCTGCAGGCCAAGATGGACTCCTTACTTGAAAGCTTCCGCAAGGAATTCGCCAATCTGGTGGATGTCTCGGGAGACTGAGCGCTGAATCATGGCCAACCTCCAGCACATAAAGAAACGCATTCAGGCGGTTCGTAATACCGAGCAAATCACCAAGGCCATGAAAATGGTCGCGGCCGCCAAGTTTCGCAAGGCCCAGGAGGCGGTATTACGCGCGCGTCCATTCGCCCGCGAGATGCATAACACTCTCGGGCGCCTGGCCAGGCAGCACGAAGAGGTGACCGCACACCCGTTGATGGTCGTAAGAGAGCCGGCGGTATCAGAGGAGCTCTTCATTCTGACGTCAGATCGAGGGTTGTGCGGTTCATTCAACTCCAACGTGCAGCGGCGGGTAGAACATTACCTGCTCGACAACGACGAACGCCGTGACAGCATCTACCTTTCCACCATCGGCCTGAAGGGTCACCGCTACTTCTCCAGGCAGAAGATGCCCATCCAGCGCAATGTGGAAAATCTGCTGAATCACCCGAATTACCGCCGGGCGGCCGAACTGGGCGAGGAGTTGGCCGAGCGTTACGTATCGGGCAAGATCGACCAGATTTTGCTGGTGTTCAACAAGTTTCAGTCGGCGGTGCAACAGGAGGTCGTGTTTCGCAGACTGCTGCCGATCGAGACGCCGCAAGTCAGCGAGAGCGGCGGCGAGCAACGCGATTTTGTCGACTACCTCTATGAACCGAGCAAGGAAAAGCTTCTGGATCGCATCATCCGACGCTATTTAGCCAACCAGATCTTCATGTTCATTCTCGAGTCGGTGGCCAGCGAGCACGGCGCCCGGATGACGGCCATGGAGAACGCCACCGAGAACGCGGGCGAGATGATCCAGCAGTTGACCATGGTTTACAACAAGGCGCGCCAGGCCTCGATCACCAAGGAATTGATGGAGATCGTCAGCGGGGCCGAGGCGCTCAAGGGCTGAGAACTCTTAGGAGAAACTAATGGGCGAATCTGAGAACAAGGCTGTGGGCAAAGTGCAAAAAGTCATCGGGCCGGTTGTGGACGTCAGTTTTCCCCCCGGGAAGCTGCCGTCGATCTACAACGCTTTGAAGATTAGCAACCCGGCTATCAGCGATGTTGAATGGAACCTGGTGGTCGAGGTTGCCCAGCACCTGGGCGAGGGTGTGGCGCGCTGTATCGCCATGGACTCGACCGACGGCCTGGTGCGCGGGATGCCTGTCGCCGACACCGGCCAGCCGATCCTCATACCGGTCGGCAAGGAAACGCTCGGGCGCATTCTCAACGTCATCGGCCAGCCGGTCGACGAGATGGGACCGGTGGATGCCAAGGAGTTCTACCCCATTCACCGCCTGCCGCCGACTTTCCTCGACCAGGATGTGAGCGTCGAGGCTTTCGAGACCGGCGTCAAGGTGATCGACCTGCTCGAGCCTTACATGAAAGGCGGCAAGATCGGGTTGTTCGGCGGCGCCGGGGTCGGCAAGACCGTGATCATCATGGAGATGATTCACAACGTGGCCACCAAGCACGGCGGCTACTCGGTTTTCGGCGGCGTCGGCGAGCGAACCCGTGAGGGCAACGACCTGTGGCTCGAGATGAAGGAATCGGGCGTGATCAAGTCGACCGCGCTTGTTTACGGCCAGATGAACGAGCCGCCCGGAGCCCGTGCGCGCGTGGGCTTGTCCGCCTTGACGGCGGCCGAGTACTTCCGCGACGAGGCGGGCCAGGACGTGCTCTTGTTCATCGACAATATCTTCCGTTTCACCCAGGCCGGCTCCGAGGTTTCCGCCCTGTTGGGCCGTATTCCCTCGGCCGTGGGTTACCAGCCCACGCTGTCTACCGATTTGGGCGAGCTCCAGGAGCGCATCACCTCGACCAACAAGGGTTCGATCACTTCGGTGCAGGCCATCTACGTACCGGCCGATGACCTGACCGATCCGGCCCCGGCGACTACCTTCGCTCACCTGGATGCGACCACGGTGCTCAGCCGCCAGATTTCCGAGCTGGGCATTTACCCGGCGGTCGATCCGCTCGACTCGACCTCGCGCATCCTCGACCCCCAGGTGGTCGGCGAAGAGCACTACCGCACGGCCCGGGATGTGCAACAGGTGCTTCAGCGCTACAAGGATCTCCAGGACATCATCGCCATCCTGGGCATGGAGGAGTTGAGCGACGAGGACAAACTGACCGTGTCGCGGGCCAGGAAGATCCAGCGTTTCCTGTCACAGCCGTTCCACGTGGCCGAGACCTTCACCGGGACTCCCGGTGTATACGTCGAACTGAAGGATACCATCGCGGGCTTCCGCGAGATCCTGGACGGTAAGCTGGATCATCTGCCCGAGCAGGCCTTCTACATGGTGGGTACCATTGAAGACGCCAAGAAGAAGGCCAGCCAGATGGCGGCCTGACGGGAGGACATTGTGGCCGAGCCGTTCATGCTGAGACTGCTCACGCCGGACAAGAGCATCTACGAGGACAAAGTAGAGGCGCTGATAGTCCCCGGCTCGAAAGGTGAGTTGGGAGTGCTTGCCGGTCACACCAAGTTCATCACCGACCTGGTTCCCGGCTGCCTTCGTTACGTGCGGGCCGGGCAGACCGAAAGAATGGCGATAAGCGGCGGCTTTGCCGAAGTTTATTCCGGTGGGGCGACCGTACTGGCCGATTCGCTCGAGCGCCCGGGGGAAATCGACGTCGAGCGGGCCAAGAGATCGAAACAGGAAGTAGCACAGGCGCTTGCGAACCGCGCCGAACTCGATCCCGCCGAGGTCCGGCGCCTGGAGGCTCGCCTGGCCCGGGCCGAAAATCGTCTCAAGCTCGCCGGGCAGCAATAGCATTTTCGCTTGCATTCGTTCTCTCGATGTGTATCATTCACAGCAATATTGACTGTGTCGGAGAGCCACTGGCTCATGGATAGTGATCAAAATAGCCGACGTGTGATGCCGGTTCACGACCTGGGGGTGAACTGACGGTGTTTTGTAGTCCGCCCCTCTTCACGCCCCTTACGCTCGTAACCCCTTGATTCATCACACGCGGCCTCTTTCGCCCAGGCCCTCGATTCGGGCAAGGAGGATGACACGTTGCGTAGACTCGGAACCCATCTATTGCTGGAAATGGCCGGCTGCAGCGCTGAACTGCTCGACGATACCGAGCGCGTCTCTAGTATTTTGCTGGACGCCGCCGAACAGGCGCGTACGACAGTACTGGGTAGTTCGTTCCACAAGTTTTGCCCGCAAGGAGTCAGCGGAGTTGTGGTCATCGCCGAGAGCCATATCTCGATTCACACCTGGCCGGAGTTCGGCTATGCAGCGGTGGATGTGTTTACCTGTGGCGATCGAGCCATGCCTCAACTGGCGGCAGCCGCCATTATTGAAGCCTTCGCACCGATCCGTCACGACATCAGGGTGATCGCCCGGGGCGTGCCTGCCATTGGCGAGAACAGAGACAATTCTTGCAATCCTGGAAAGGAGCCGCAGCTTGACTGGCGACCGCCCATGCTGCAGAAAATAGAGGCAAGGCTTGAAGACAGACATCAAGGGTGATTGGCTGGTCGATGACTCCAAGACAGGCGAGTTGCATTACCTGAGGGTCACAGAGCGTCTGCACAACGAAAAAACAGCCTTCCAGGAAGCACAGCTGGTCGAGACCGAGGCTTACGGTCGAGCCTTGATCCTGGACGGCAGCCTGCAGGCTTCGGCAAAAGACGAGTACATCTACCACGAGAGCATGGTGCATCCGGCCATGCTGGCCGTTGCCGAGCCGCAGCGGGTGGCGGTCCTGGGCGGCGGCGAGGGGGCCACCATTCGCGAGGTACTGAAGCACCGGGCGGTCGAGCAGGTGACCATGGTGGACATCGATCAGCAGGTGGTCGAGTTCTGCCGGCGCTACCTGCCTTCGTTTCACCGGGGCTCCTTTGATGACCCGCGCCTGGAACTTGTTTTCGATGACGCCCGCAAGTGGATCGGCGCGCAGCCTGCCTCTTCGCTGGACGTGGTGGTCGTCGACATCACCGAGCCCCTTGAAGAAGGGCCGGCCTACCTGTTGTTCACCCAAGAGTTCTACGGTATGGTTCGCCGGGCGCTGGCTCCCGACGGGGCCATGCTAGTCCAGGCCGGCCCGGCCGATCCTGTCGGGCACCTGATTTTCACCCGGATCTACAAGACAATAGAGGCGACTTTCGATCGCGTCCGGCCGATGGTCTCGTACATTCCAAGCTTTGGTGATCAGTGGGGTTTCGTGTTGGGTTGCACCGGTGCCGCCGACATTCCGCCGATCGAGCGCATCGACCAGATGATCTCCAAGCGCATTTCGGGAGAGCTACAAAACTACGACGCCGAGACCCAGCGGCACATCATGAGCCTGCCCAACTATCTACGCCGGAGCTTCCCGGGCACGCTGCAGCCCTTCACCGACAACGACCCCCCCCGCATGCGCCCCGGGGTCAGGTGAGCGAAAAGCAATTCTCAGGAGATTATCACTTCCAGGGCCGGGCCTGTGGTGACTTCCAGGCGCGAGCTACCGTTGTATAGCTCGCCGTCCAGTACGTAAGAGATCGGCCGCTCGGCCTCCAGCAAGAGGCTTTCGGTAATGGTATTCAGCTGATCGGGATGCTCCGGCAGGCGTCCTCGCCAGTAGTGCCACATCAGCCGTATGAAATCTCCGGGGCCGATGCGCAAGGCCGCCGCCTGGAACTTGTCCGGATGCTCGTTGGCGCGCGGGTAGGGGGTGAAGCCCAGCCCCAGCTTCTCCATGCTCGAGCAGGAGATGCCGTTGTTCTCCTTCCAGGGCAGCGCCCGGCCGGAGATGGTCAGCCTGCCCGGCTCGAGGCGAAAGACATCGCGAATCGCCCGGCCGCGCACTGCAAACGAGCCCACCCAGCTTGCTATCAGCCTGGCGACGTTCAAACTGGTGTCGTCCAGGCGCGCGTGCAGTTCCTTGTAAAAACGGTACATGAAACCGGTGGCCATGCTGAAGCCGTGCCGCACTCCCCGGCCGTCGTCGATGCGCAACAGCTTGCGACCGGCGATGTCCTGTCCCGCTCCCGCGTGCTGCCTGCCGGCCACGCGTGCCAGAATCAGATTCGCCTGGCCGCTCACGCCGACCGAGGCGGCGTGGGCATTGTGAGTGCCGCCGCACAAGAAGGCTATCTGGGGCAAGGGCCGCTGCTCGTAGATCTTTATGAGCGACGACAGCACGTAGTGGTTCGAACCGTCGCCGCCGCCAATGGCCAGGATCTCGATCTGCCGAGCGCGGAATTCTTCGAGGACCTCGTCGATCTGGCCGATCGAGGAAGTCTGGCGCAGGCAGTCGCTCTGGTCGAGCACTCGCCCGAGTCGCCAGGGGGCGAGGCCCTTGCCTGTTTTCCTGCCCGCCTTGCGGTTTATGATTACGCCGATGCCCGACACGCCGAACCTTCCTTGATACTTGTCGCAATAAATAGTTTATGAGCTTCGATGTGTCAATCCTGGTAGCGTTCGCGGATCTCGCTGGCCTCGTTTAGTATCTCGCCGAAGGCCTCCGTGCACTCGGGGTCGAAGTGGGTTCCGGAGTCCTTGCGGATGATGTCGTAGGCTTCTTCCTGGCTCATGGCGCCCTTGTAGACGCGCTTCGAAGAGAGTGCGTCGAAGACGTCGGCCACCGCCACGACACGTCCTTCGATGGGAATGTCGGTTCCGCCCAGTTTCCGGGGGTAGCCCTTGCCGTTCCACTTCTCGTGGTGCGTCAAGGCTACCAGTTCGCTCAGCTTGAGTAACTCCGAGTCGGATCCGCCCAAAATCCGGGCCCCGATCTCGGTGTGGCTCTGGATGACCTCGAACTCCTCGGGCGTCAGCTTGCCGGGCTTGAGCAGCACGGAATCGGGAATGCCGATCTTGCCCACGTCATGCATCGGCGCGGCGTATAGCAGAAGCTCGACCCGGGCGGCGTCCCAGCCGAGCGCCCGGGCCAAGGCCTGCGAGTAGTGGCTCATGCGCATGATGTGCGAGGCCGTGTCCTTGTCCTTGAACTCGGCCGCGATCGAGAGACGATAGATGGTGTCCAGGTGCACCTTTTTTAACTCGGCAGTCAGGCGCGCGTTGTTTACGGCCACCGCGGCCTGGGAGGCCAGCGATCGAACCAGGTCTTCCTGATCGCGTTCGAAGGGGACGACCTTGCCGTCCCTGCGAGCGTTGATCAGCTGCAGCACACCGTGGACCGCTTCGCGCCGGTCGAGCATCGGCACCGTCAAGATCGACTGGGTGCGATAGTCGTTGCGCCGGTCGAAATCTGGATTGAACGAATACGGGGCCTGGTCTCCGAGTTGGTAGACGTCGGCGATGTTGACATTCTTCCTGGTGACCGCGGCGTAGCCGGCGATGCTGTCAGTGCTGATGGGAACCGTAAACGATGAAAACAAAGCCCGCTCTTTTTCGGGCCCGAGCCTCCTAAGCAGCGTTTCGTTCTGCGAGACAGCGAAGCGCAGGCAATCGCCCTCGCGCAGATAGAGGCTGCCGGCATCGGCCCCGGTGAAGCCGCGCGCCTCGGTTACGATCATATCCAGCAGCTCGTCGAGGTTCTGCATGCTGGTAAGAGCTATCCCGATCCTGGTCAGCTTGAGCACCTCGTCTCGAAAACGCTTCTCGATCATGGCCTGCTCTCGACTCCTTTCGTTATCGGGAAATCATGCTAGCACATTTTCCAGAAAGCTGAATACATTCGGGCAAAACTTTTGCTATACTGGTTCGTCGATAGCTGACAACAGTTGGGCAAGACAAGGGAGGTCTGCAATGAAATTTTCGCGAACTCTCGTATTTGTTGCAGTTTTTGCGCTTGTCGGCGTGTTTTCGCCCTGGACCGAGGGCCGGGTATGGTGGTCCGGAAGCCACCGGGCGGGCTCCTACGAGGTCGAGGTGCTGGTCGGCGGGTACGCCCGTCCGGTCTACTACCGGGGCGGGCATGCCTACATCGAGGGCCGGCGCGGCGAGCGCTACGTCATCCGTGTGCGCAACAGGAGCTGGCGCCGGGTCGAGGCGTTGATCTCGGTCGACGGACGCGACGTGATCGACGGCAAGCCCTCGAACCTGAACAAGCGCGGCTATGTCATCCCGGCATATTCATATGTCGACGTGGACGGCTTCAGGATCAACTACGGCGAGGTAGCCGCCTTTCGATTTACCAGCGTGCCGGATTCCTATGCCTCCCGCATGGGCACGCCCTGGGAGGTGGGCATCATCGGCGTGGCGGTTTTTCCCGAGCGCAGCTATCGCCCGCGGCCTCGCCCGAGACCGCCTTACGTTCTGCGCGGCGAGCGCAAGAGCGCGCCCGGTGACTGGGACGAATCCCAGGACAGAGTCAGTGCCGGCGCGACCGAGTCGGCTCCCAGGTCGTCACGCAACATTGGAACGCAGTTCGGCGAACGGCGCGCCTCGCCGGTGTCCGAGACTCGTTTCGTCAGGCAAAACTGGGGCAGCCCGGCCGCGCGACTTTCCTTGCGTTACGACGATCGCGACGGGCTTTGCAGCCTGGGTATCGGGTCGTTCTGCTACTATCCGCACTACCCGCCCTACGAGCCTCCCTATCAGCCCTACCAACCGCCGCAGGACTTCTCCGAGCCCCCGCCGGGATGGGAGCATTTCAACCAGTGGTACTAGATCGATCGAAGCGGCCGGGCTCTCGACCCGCAAATGTGCCGGGCGCGGCGATCGAACGCTACCTGACGAAGCAAGCGCAGTCGGACGATCAAGAAGCAGGCTGGCCTGCGCCGCGTCCCGGACTGCGCCTGTGCATAGTCATCCCGGCGCTGGCCGAGCGCGCTGGTATCGGGCGGGTGATCGCCTCGCTTGGAAAATACGCGCAGTCCGCCGAACTAATCGTGGTCGTCAACAATGCCCGTGATGCGCCGGATGACATTGTCAGTGACAACCTGCTGACCATCGAGGATCTGCGAAAAACGAAGGAAAATGACTTTCCGGCGCTGGTAGTCGATCGCGCCTCGCCCGGGCGAGCTTTCAGGTCGCAGGAGGCCGGTGTCGGCCTGGCGCGCAGAGTTGGCATGGACCTGGCCCTCAGGCGCCTGGTCGCGGCGGGCGCGGCCGAGCGTGGCGCCATCGCCTGCCTTGACGCCGACTCTCCGGTTGCGCCTGGATACGTCGACGCGCTGCTTGGAGTTTTCGATTCTCCCCGGGCTCCCTTGGCCGGAGTGTGTTCCTACCGGCATGCGTTTCCCCAAGACGAGCCGAGCTTGCGGGCCATTTTGGCCTACGAGCTGTGGCTGCGTTACATCGAGCTGGGAATGCGGGTTGCCGGTTCCGCGTACGCTTTTCAGGCGGTCGGCTCCTGCATGGTGGCCTCTTGCCGCGGCTATGCTTTAGCGGACGGCATGCCTCTGAAAAAGGCCGGCGAGGATTTTCATTTCTTGCAGAAGATAATAAAGGCGGGTGGTCCGGGATCGCTGGTTCGCATCCCGAACGCGACGGTCTTCCCCGCGGCCCGGCCGTCTTCCCGGGTTCCCTTCGGCACCGGTCGCGCCATGCGCCGCATGCTGAAAGAAGGCCCAAGGGAATACTTGTGGGTTGAACCGTGCCGGGCATTTTGCGATCTCGGCGGCTTCTATGGTTCGGCGGGCAGGGGCTACAGCGACATCGATTCGTGGCTTTCCGGGATAAGCCCTGCGCTTTCCAGCTTCATCCGTGAGCGGGGCGGCCCGGATACATTGCGCAGCTTGCGGGCCAACGTCACAGACGCCGATCATTTCGAGATTGCCGTCCAGACCTGGTTCGACGGTCTGCAGGCTATTCGCTATGCTCGCCGCCGCAAGGCCGAAGACGGCCCGAGCTGGATCTTTACAGCCATTTCCGAGGCACTGGGTGAACTTTCCATGCAGGAACTTAGCGCCGATCTGGCGCATCCCGATCCCGCAGCTGACGATCTGTCCCTGCAACTTGAATGGCTGGAAAGGCTGCGCGGGATCTAGAGCGCTGCCGGGTCGATCTGCCCGGCCACCGACCAGACACCGTCCTGATCGCGCTCGAGGATCAGCACGCCGGCCGGCCCGAAAACATGCCCGGGCGGCGCCTCGCCGGCCAGCAGGCGCCCGGCCAAAGCCGGGAGAAAGGGCAGGTGGCTGACCAGCAGCTGGTCCTCGGCGGCGGTTTGCAACTCGGCCGCCAGCGGCTCGACCGGGTCGTTGGGTGACAGGCCGCTGGTCGACACGGGCGGCAAGCCCGAACCGAGGGCGGCCGCGATGATCTCGGCCGTCTGTTGCGCCCGGGTTTTCAGGCTGCAGCGGATCAGGGCTGGCCGCGCCCCGAGCCGCGCGAGTTCCTTGCCGACCCGCTCGGCCTCGGACCGGCCGCGCCGGTTGAGACCGCGGGCGGGATCGGCCTCCGGCAAGCTGGCTTCTCCGTGTCTTACCAGGAACAAGCGCATGAAATTCCTCCAGGTGTTTTTTAGTTGCAGAGAGTTGACTCCTTGCAGTCGGTATTTGTCAAGCTCGCAATAAGAAAGAAAATCCTTGCCAGTGGCGGACCTGCAAGGGTAAGGAACGACACATGACCAAGCACCTGCCAGAAGAAGTCCGGCGCGTCCAGATCCTGGACGCGGCCAGGAAGTGTTTCATCGAGAAAGGTTACTTTCCGACCCGCATGGACGACGTGGCCCGGACGGCCGGGCTCAGCAAGGGCGGCATCTACTTCCATTTCGAAAGCAAGCGGCAGATCTTCGAGGCTTTAGTGCGCCAAGAGTACGTCGAGTCGGCCAAGTTCCTGCGCGAGATGTCGGTCGAACCGCAGTCCTACCGCGAGATGTTCGCCAACCTGGCGCGTCACTACCTGGAATTCTTCAGCATCCGGCCGGACTATCCGCGTTTCTTCATGGTCATGGGCGAGATGGCCGGTCGCGACGAATCGGTTCGCGAAATGCTGGCCTTGCTGCAGAAAGAATACACCGACGTGATCGCACGCATCATTCAGCAAGGCATCGATGCCGGCGCTCTCAAGCCAGTCGATCCCGAGGTGACGGCGACTCTCTTGAAGGGCATCATCGACGCCATTGAGGGTTACTTCGCAATCGGCGTGGATATTAACGTAGAGCGCATCATGTCCACCGGAATGGAGATAATCATGAGCGGGCTGCTGCGCTGAGAGTTCGCTCGCGGGACAACTATATGAAGATTGCCCTGGCGCAGATCAATCCTACAGTCGGAGATCTGGCAGGCAACTGCGAGAAGATCGTCCGTTTTCACGAAAAAGCGGTTGAAGCGGGAGCCGAGCTGGTGGTCTTCCCCGAGTTGGCCGTTACCGGCTATCCGCCTCTTGACTTGATTGTGCACGACGGTTTTCTGGCAAGTTGCGCTGCGAGCCTTCAGGCGCTGGCTGAGAGACTCGAAGGGATTCCCGCTCTTGTCGGGTGCGTGATGCCCAACCTGGCCCCGGGTGGAAGGCCGGCGCTAAACGCGGCCGTGTTGCTTTCCGGCGGCAAGCTGTCGGCAACAAGGGCCAAGAGCCGACTGCCGACATACGATGTCTTCGACGAAGATCGCTACTTCGAGCCGGCGACAGCAAGGAAGCCCGTCGAACTTGGAGCGCACAGACTGGGAATCACCGTTTGCGAAGACATCTGGGACGGGCCGGAGGATGACAGGCCGCGTTACCAGGTGGACCCGGTTGCCGACCTGGTCGGGCAGGGCGCGAACCTGCTGGTCAACCTGTCCGCCTCGCCTTTTTTCGAGGGCAAGGCGAAGTTGCGCGAGGAAAGGCTGCGCTCAATCGCCCGCACACACGGAATCCCGGCCGTGCTGGTGAACCAGGTCGGCGGAAACGACAGCCTGCTGTTCGACGGCCGCAGTTTCGCGGTCGGCGGCGACGGGAGAGTACTGGCCCGGGCAGAGGCTTTCCGGGAAGATCTGGTCATGGTTGATCTGCAGGCGCAGGCGGGAGACGTTCGTCCCTCTCCGGCCGAGGGGCCGGCCGAACTGTTCGGGGCCATCGTCATGGGCCTGCGCGACTACATGAACAAGTGCGGATTCGAGTGCACGGTTCTCGGCCTGAGCGGTGGAATAGACTCGGCCGTCACGGCCGTGCTGGCCGCCGAGGCCGCCGGGGCCGAGCGGGTCTACGCACTGGCCATGCCGTCGCGTTATTCGTCTCCTCACTCTCGCAGGGACGCCGAACTGATGTGCCGAAACCTGGGTATGCGCTTTTTCGACTTGCCGATAGGGAAAGTGCTCGATGCATATCGCGAGACGCTGCGAGCCGATCTCGACGATGTCACAGGCACTCTGACCGAGGAAAATCTGCAGGCCCGCATTCGCGGAGCCCTGGTGATGGCCTTTGCCAACAACAAGGGCGCGTTGGCGCTGGCTACGGGCAACAAGAGCGAACTGGCGGTAGGCTACTGCACGCTTTACGGTGACATGGTCGGCGGGTTGGCGCCGATCGGCGATTTGCTCAAATCGCAGGTGTACGAACTGGCCCGCTACATCAACCGCCAAGCCGAGGTCATCCCTAACCGGATCATCGAGCGTCCGCCCAGCGCTGAGTTGCGCCCCGATCAAAAGGACACGGACAGTCTGCCGCCATATGAGCTGTTGGATCCGATTCTCGAACTGTATATCACCGCCGGCCTCGGGGCCGAGGCCATCGTGGCCAAGGGCTATCCACGGGAGATGGTCACCAAGGTCATTCGCCTGGTGGAGTCGTCCGAGTTCAAACGCCGCCAGGCGGCCCCGGTGCTGAAGGTGACGCGACGTTCATTCGGCTCGGGACGCCGGGTACCAATCGCCCGCGGTTTGCGAAGAAGCTGAATGAGCGACAGGCAAAGCAAGAGGTTTTCGATTTTGCGCGCCGGGCCGGGCGATGCCGGAGCGCGGCTTGACGTTTTTTTAACGTTGCGTTTCAAGAGCAGCCGAGCCGCCGTGAGACGCTGCCTGGCGGGTGAGGTAGTCGACCCTGCCGGACGACCGATCAAGTGGTCGCACCGCCTGCGTCAGGGGGAAATCGTCCGGGTAGCGACCATCGAGAGGCCCGAGCCCGATGTCGAGGTGCGCTATCGCCTGCTGTATCAGGACGAATGGATTGTGGTAGTCGACAAGGGTGCCGGGGCCCCGGTGCATCCGACCCGCAGCTACCGCACCCGGACTTTGCTGACAAGTCTCAGGAAAGATCTCGCGGACGACGGCATCAACCCGGCCCACAGGCTCGATCGCGAAACCAGCGGAGTGCTGATCTTCGGCCGTCGGGCCCGGGCAATAAAGAAGCTGATGCGGGCTTTCAGCGAAAGGCGAATCGCGAAATGCTACCTGGCTGTCGTGCGCGGATACGTAGACTTCGATCGCCTGAGAGTATCGGAGCCGCTTGGACGCGACCGGGACTATCCGATCGACTGCAGGATGATGGTAGACCGCCGGGACGGCAGTCCGGCCGTGACCGACCTGGAAGTTCTCGATCGGCGCTCCGATCGTACACTGCTGGCGGCCAAGCCCGGAAGCGGTCGCCAACACCAGATACGTGTGCACCTCGCCTGTCTCGGTCATCCGTTGTTGGGCGACAAGCTCTACCAGGATGACGGGCGGCCTTTTCTGGCAATGGTCCACGGCAAACTCGATGCGGCCGCCTGGCGACGGTTGGGGCACACCCGCCAGGCACTTCACGCCGAGTCTATAGAGTTCGACCATCCGGAAAGCGGCCAAAGGATGAAGCTGTCGGCCCCTTTGCCCGATGATTTGCGAGCGCTTCTCGGCTAGGGGATTTTTTCAGCCTCCCCAGACCAGACCTATCGGCAGTATCTCGCCGCTGTAACCGGTGGTGTCGGCGCAGGTGTCCGGAGAGCATTCCTGGTCTTGACAGTACTGACTGCAGTTCGGGGAGATGTAGCAGTCTGAGCCGGAAACCCGGCTGTGGAACATGATCGTGCTGCAGTCGGATACCGGGAAATTGCCGACCGTGACGTTGTCGGTCTCCTCGCAGATCAGGCCGACTTCCTCGCCGTCGATAAAAACGGGTGTGTTGCGGCTGACCGCGTTGTCGACCACCAGTTGATATTCGCCCGCTTGCGGGTCGGGCACGCCGTTCTTGCCCGACTCCAGGCAGCTCTCGCAACCCGCCCAGAACAGCGCCGAGCAGGAAATCAAAACAAGGCCGATTCTTTGTCTCATTCGAATAACCCCCTTCCAAGGAAACCAGCGCATAATTTCTGATCATTGTCAATCGTTGACTGCTGGATGATAACACGTGATACTCTGCGCGCAATGCTGAGCCGGGCATTAATTACGCTGCTTTTATGCCTCCCGCTTGCGGGCTGCAACCGGGGTAACGCCACGCCTTTCCCTTCGGGCATGATTGCCATGTTCGACCACGAGTGTCCCGAAGGCTGGACTCGTTACCAGCAGATGGATGGTCGCTTCGCGCGTGGAGCAGTGCAGGCCGGTGAAACGGGTGGAGACGAGGGACACGTGCACTCGTTCGATGTAACCGCCCGCACTTCGAAGGACGGAGCGCATGTGCACATGCTGGCGGCGGGTGAGCCGATTGACGTCGACCAGGGCACTTTCGGCAATATCGGACTCTACGACGGCTACCTGCAAGCCTTCGAGGAAGGCGGACGCGAGCGCACAAAGGCCAGTCGCGCCCGGAGCGTCACCGATTCAGGAGGTGCCCACGATCACCTGATCAGCGTCCAGGGAGAAACCGAGCCAACGCTGGCGCCGCCGCCGTATCTCGATCTGGTTTTCTGCAGAAAAGACTGAAGCGGCCCGGCCTATATCCCCTGACCACGTGACTCCTGGTAGCCGCTTTCGATTCGCAACAGCAGCTCAGCGCGCTCTTCTTCGGGCAAGAAAGCCGCCGCGACGGCATTGCGCTCCAGGCGCAGCAGATCTTCGAGGGTGTATCCCCAGCGAGCGGCGGCCACGTCGTAGTCATCGTTGATGCTGGTGCGATGGATGGCCGGGTCGTCGGAGTTGATCGTGACCGGCACTCCGGACCTGTCGAGGAGCGGCAGCGGGTGCTGGTCGAGCCGGTCGATGCAACCCGTCTGGAAGTTGCTGATCGGGCAAATCTCCAGCGTCACCCGGCCGGCGCCCAGCTTGGCCATCAGCGCCTCGTCTCGCGCCGTCTCGATGCCGTGGCCGATGCGAACAGCATATAGGGAATCGATCGCGGACTCGACCTGCTCCGGAAATGTGCCCTCACCGGCGTGGATGGTTATACCCAACTCTCCGATGTCGTGGACCCGCTGGAAAAATCTTTCAAACTCGCGATTGGGGTGATGAAATTCATCACCCGCCAGATCGACTCCGGCGATTCGCATTTCAAGCATGCGCAGGCCCAAATCTACCGTCTTGGTCCAGGCGCCGTAGTTGTATCTCTCACGCGCGAAGGTCAGGATGAAACAAATCGAGATGTCTTCTTCTGCGGCGGCGGCAATACCCGATTCGCAGACAGCCTTCATGGCGCCGTCCAGTTGCAAGCCGCTGGTGCGAGTCAGGTGCTCCGGGCTGAAGCGCAGCTCCAGGTGCACGATGCCTTCGGAAGAAGCGTCCCTGACCGCTTCTGATGTCACGCGTTCGATGTCCTTGTAGGAACGGCACCAGTCCGATCGAAACTTGGTCAGAAAATTCGCAAGCGTGCGCGGCTCGTCGTCGTTGAAAGTCAGCAGGCCGGCCAACGAGGCCTCGGAGTCCAGCGGCAGATCCAGATCGTATCTCTTGCCCAACTCCAGCAAGGTGCCAAGGCGCAACGAGCCCTCGAGATGCCGGTGCAACTCGATTTTGGGTAGTCCGCGCAAAATAGCCATTCTCTCGTCAGCCTTCACGGATCTACCTCGGTACCAAGTGAAAGATTCGATATTCTACGCAGCTTGACCAATCAGCGTCAACTCAGTCTGAGCGGATGGCAACAGCGGGGAAATTCACAGGGAAATTCACAGGGAAATTCACGGGGGTTGCCTGGAGCCTGCGAACGTGATAGAGGTTTTCTCCCT
>CAZENH010000003.1:204933-234751 GCA_964513625.1 uncultured Myxococcales bacterium
GGGAAATTCACGGGGGTTGCCTGGAGCCTGCGAACGTGATAGAGGTTTTCTCCCTGTAACTAACGGGGAATGTTTTTCTTTTGGTGATTGTTTACACTTGCCAAAAGGAGGAGGAGCCGATGATACGCAAGATCGCGATAACAGCAGTCATGTTGGGGCTTTGTGGCTGGATGACAGGCTGTCAGGGCGGAGGGACGGAGCAAAGCAAGGCCGGCAAGGCCGAAGCAGCCGAGGGCAGTACGGAAGTAGTTGCCAAGGTCGGTGATGTGGCTATCACCCTGGGCCAGTTCGAGAACTACATCAACCAGCAGAATCGGCTTGTTCGGGCCCGCTACAAGTCCATGGAACAGAAGAAAAAACTCTTGCAAAGCCTGGTCGAGCGCGAGGCCATGGTGCTCGAGGCCAAGCGCCTCGGACTGGACAAGGATCCCAATGTCGTCCGCGGGCTCAAGAAAATTTTAGCCAGGCAACTGGTGAACGAGGAGTTCAACAAGAAGCGCGCCAAGCAGATAGAGATCACGGACGAAGAGATCAAGCGTTTCTATGATGAGAACCATGATCGTTACCATGCTCCGGAGAAAATCAGGCTGCACAAGATTTTCATAAGCGGACCGAAATCCGACAAACAGGCCAGAATCAAGGCCCGGGTCAAGGCGAACAAACTGCTGGCCCAGCTCAAGGCCAAGCCGCAAGACAGGCGCCTGTTCATCCAACTGGCCCGTGAAGATTCCGATGATCTGCCTACGCGCAGAATCGGGGGCGATACAAACTTCAAGACCCGCGATCAACTCGTCCAGGAATTCGGCAAAGTGTTTGCGAACGCAGCCTTCGCATTGGCCAATACCAATGATATTAGCCCTGTCATTGAAGACGACAAGGGCTTCTATATCCTGAGGCAGTCCGGCAAGCAGCCGCCGATCGATCTTCCGCTGGAAAAAGTAAAGCAGCAGATACACACGACTCTGTTTGCCCGGGCCCGAGGCGAGAGCTACAAGGCTTTCGTGGACGCGGTCAGGAAGAAGGCCGGCGTAAGCATTTTTGCAGATGTCCTGGACAAGGCCAAGGTAGATCTCAGCGACGTACCCAGCGGCCCCAGACGCGGTATGCCGAATGCCTTTTCTAAACCACCCTCGCACGGTCGAGTCCCTCTGAATCGGACCGGCAAGCCGAAGATTCTGCGGCTGCCGCACAAGGGCGTGATCCCTCCGGGCAAAGCCGGAGCCGGAACCGAACCCGGAAAGGGCGCCGGGCACAAGTGAGAAACACTGCTGCAGGGCAGGGGTGAATATGTCGCAGGGTAGGAAATTGTTGTCAGTTTTTGCATTGTTCCTGTCGATTGTGGCGGCCGGGGCAAGTAGCTGCGACAACGACAAGTCAAACCTGAATTCCGAGCCCCGGGCGGTTTCGGTTGTAAACGGCGAGCCGATTAGCATCGAGCAGTTCCAGAAGGCGCTCGATGATCTCAAGGACGAGGGAAAAGGGTTTCTGGCAAATGCCGAGCAGGAGAGGAAGCTGAAGCGCGAACTGCTGGAGAGAATGATAGACGATCGGCTTCTGGCTCAGGAAGCGCACGAGAAAAATATTTCTCTCGACCCCAGGTTGCTGGACGCCGCGATACAGCCCCTCTTCGATGAGTATCCGGCGGGTGGAGTCGAGGAGGAATTGCTCAAGCAAGGCAAGAGCCTGGAGCAATACAAGCGAGAAACCGCCCATTTACTGTTGCTGCAGAAACTTCTCAAGCGGGAAGTAACGGACAGGATCGCCGTATCGAAAGAGGAAGTCAGCAAGTATTTCGATGAGCACCGCAGTGAGTTTCTCGAACCCGAACAGGTGCGGGTGCGTCAGATCGTCAGCAAAAGCGAGGAAAAAGCAGAGGCGCTGCGTAAACGGATCTTGCGCGGTGAATCTTTCGAGGATCTGGCGCGTGAATATTCCCTGGGACCCGAAGCCTCGCGAGGCGGCGATTTGGGCTACTTTTCGAAAGGCCTGATGCCTCCTGCTATCGAGGAGGCTTGCTTTAAACTCCGGTCGCCGCACGTTTCCAAGGTGGTTGCTTCACCTTACGGTTTTCACCTGTTCATGCTTGTGGATCGCAAGCCGGCACGTGAACTCAGTCTTCAGCAGGCTACAGCCAAAATTACCAGACGCTTGGTGATGGAGAAAACCAAGGAGGCCGAAGCCTTTTTTCTGCGCACGCTGCGTGAGGGTGCGAGTATCGAACGCGATCTGGAACTGGTGGACCGCATTCACTGATTTACGGAAGGCCTGTCGAAATGAAACGCCTGAGAATATTTCTTGTATTGATGTTGTTGGCGGCGGCGGTTCCGCCGGCCGCGGCGAGGATGATCGACCGTATCGCCGCCATCGTCAACGACGATGTCATCTTGTTGAGCGAAGTCGACAGTCGTTGTCGGGCGGCGCTGGACGAGATCCCTTCCAGCCTGCCCCTGGACAAGATGGTCGAGCGCAAACAGAAGATTCGCAAGCAGGCGCTGGATGAGCTAGTGGAAGAATTACTGTTCAAACAGCAAGTGCGCCAACACAAGATCGTCGTCGACGACAAGGAGATCGACAAGCAGATAGAACAACTGAAGAAAATGAACAACATGACGGACAAGCAGTTCACGGACGCGCTCAAGATGGAAGGCAGAACAGTTGCCGACCTGCGCAACAGTCTGCATGCACAGCTCGAGAAGCAAAAGATGATTGATGCCCAAATGCGCGACAATCCCGAGATGAGAGCGCGGGTCCAGGTAGGCGAAAAGGATGTGGACGACTATTACCAGAAGCATTACCAGACTGCCTCATCCAAGGAAAAAGTGCGCGCCAGCCACATCCTGTTCGTTGTTCCGCCAAAGACCGGAGCGGAAGCCGAGAAAGTCATTCGCAAGAAGGCGCAGATGGTACTTGATAAAATTCACCAGGGGGCCAAGTTTGCCGAAATGGCCAAAGAGTACTCGGACGATCCCAGTGGGTCGCAGGGCGGTGACCTGGGCTGGTTTCACCGCGGAGATATGATGGCCGCTTTCGAAAAGGCTGCTTTTGGTCTGAAGAAAGGGCAAATCAGCGATCTGGTGCGATCCAAGCTGGGCTATCACATCATACAGGTGACCGACCGCGCGATGGAAGGGCCGCCACCCTTGAAAAAGGTCATCAACGAGATCCGCAGCACCCTGTATCGCCAGAAGTTTCGCGAGACCATGAAAGATTGGCTGGCTCAGCTGCGCCGTAGTTCATTCGTCGAATACAAGCTGTGACCCGTATTGGAATCACAATGGGTGATCCCGCCGGGGTCGGTCCCGAGGTAATCCTGCAAGCGCTCGCGGATCGGGATCGTCTCGGGCAGGTCGAGACGCTTGTTTTTGGAGACCGCGGGCTGCTGGCCCGCTTGATGAAGAAACTCGATCTCTCACCCGAATTGCAAGTGCACCAGGTTGGCCGACTCGGCGAATCGGCCATGAAGCCGGGACGCTTCACGATGGAGGGCGGGCAGGCACAGGGGGCCTACCTGAAAGCCGCGGCGGATGCGCTCGAGCATGGTGAGATCGACGCTTTAGTAACCGGGCCGATACATAAGCGTGCACTGGTGACCTGCGACATGCCCGGGCCCGGTCACACCGAGTGGTTGGCCTGGCGCTTCGGCGGCCGGCGGCCGGTGATGCTGCTTTCGGGGCCGCGCTTGAAAGTGGCGCTGGCGACGACCCACTTGCCGCTCTCGAAAGTCGCCGAAAACATCACCCGGGCAGGGTTGCTGGAAGTGGGTTCGATCGCCGCGCGCGAGCTCAGACGTTATTTTTTTCCGGCCGGGCCGCGGCTGGCGGTGTGTGCGTTGAATCCTCACGGCGAGGTCGACGGGCAAGTCGGCAGCGAGGAGCGCGAGATCATCGCGCCGGCCGTGGAAGATCTGCGCCGGATGGGTGTCGAAGCCTGCGGGCCTTTCCCCGGAGACGCCGTATTCAACAAGGCGGTCAACGCTGAATACGATGCAGTTCTGGCCATGTACCACGACCAGGGCCTGGCCCCGCTCAAGGTCCTTCATTTCTCCGAGGCCGTCAACGTGACTTTAGGGCTCGGTATTGTTCGCACCTCGCCCGATCACGGCGTGGCTTACGATATCGCTCATAAGGGAGTGGCCGATCCGACCAGCATGACCGAGGCCTTGCTGTTGGCGGTTAAAATGGTCGAGAGAGACAAGACGGCATGAGCAGCGAAGGCCCCGGCGAAATCCGCATCAGAGGCGCTCGTGTTCATAACCTGAAGAACGTCGACCTTTCGATGCCCAGGAACAAGCTGGTGGCTATCACCGGCTTGAGCGGTTCGGGAAAATCTTCTCTGGCGTTCGACACGCTCTACGCCGAGGGCCAGAGGCGATACGTGGAGTCTTTGTCCGCCTATGCCCGGCAGTTTCTCGAGCAAATGTCCAAGCCGGATGTCGAGTCGATCGATGGGCTCTCGCCGGCGATTTCGATCGAACAAAAAACGGTAAGCCACAACCCGCGCTCGACGGTCGGCACCGTCACCGAAATCTACGATTACCTGAGGCTGCTGTTCGCCCGGGCGGGCGATCCGCATTGTCCTAGCTGCGGGCGTCCGATCACTACACAGACCGTCCAGGAGATCGTCGACCAGGTAATGGAAATGCCAAAGGGCGCGCGCTTCTCGGTCTTGGCGCCGGTGGTGCGCGGCAAGAAGGGAGAGCACCGCAAACTGTTCGAAGATCTGCGCAAGCAGGGCTTTTCCCGGGTGGGCGTTGACGGCGAACTTTTTGATCTGGAAGACGATATCGACCTGGGCCACAAGAAAAAGCATGATATCAAAGTCTACGTCGACCGACTGGTGGCCAGGCCGGGAATCGAATCCCGACTGAGCGACTCGCTCGAGACGGCACTGAAGTTGGCGGATGGCCTGGTCGAGATCGCTTCAGTGGATGGTAAAGACGCGATCTACTCCGAACGGCATGCCTGTATAAAATGCGGAGTCAGTTTGCCGGAGTTGACCCCGAGGCTTTTTTCGTTCAACAGCCCGCATGGTGCCTGCCCTGGATGTGACGGCTTGGGATCCATTCGTTTCGTCGATCCCAAGCTGGTTGTGCCGGACCCGGGTTTGAGCCTTGGCCAGGGTGCCATCGCTGCCTGGGGAGGGATGCACTCTTCGTACCAGCGCCAGATGCTCGAGACGCTGGCCGGTCATTATGGTTTTAAGATGCGGACGCCCTTTGCGGATCTGGAAAAATCGATTCGCGACATGATCCTTTTCGGTTCGGGAGATCAGAAAATCGAATTCAGGATCGGGCACGAGGGGATGAGCCACCGCTTCAGCAGATCGTTCGAGGGTGTCGTCCCCAACCTCGAGAGGCGCTTCAGAGAGACGACCAGCGATCGGGTTAGGGCCGACATCGCAGCCTACATGGCCATGAAAGATTGCCACGAGTGCCATGGCAAGCGCCTGCGGCGCGAGAGCCTGAGTGTTTTAGTGGCAGGCAAGTCGATTGCCGATATTACAGCCTTTAGTGTCGAAGCGGCACTCGAATTCCTGGGTGGGATCGAGCTGAGTCCACGCCCGGCCTCGGTCGCCAGGCCTATTTTGCGCGAGATTCACTCACGCTTGAAGTTTCTGGTGGACGTTGGCTTGAGCTACCTGACGCTGGATCGCCCATCCGCCAGCCTGTCCGGTGGAGAGGCGCAAAGGATTCGCCTGGCGACTCAGATCGGATCTTCACTGGTGGGCGTTTTGTATATCCTGGACGAGCCGACCATCGGCCTGCATGCCCGCGATTGCGGCCGCCTGCTGGATACACTTTGCCAGCTGCGCGATCACGGCAACTGCGTAATTGTAGTGGAACACGATCCGGCCACTATTCTGGCTTCAGATTTCGTGGTCGACATGGGCCCCGGAGCCGGCCGCAGGGGAGGGGAGATAGTCTTTGCCGGCGCGCCGCAAGACATCTTGAATCACAAAAGCTCGCTGACCGGCGCTTACCTGGCAGGGCGAAAGTCCATCCCGGTTCCTCAGAAGCGCAGAGCCGCCAGGAAATATCTCGAACTGCGCGGAGCGCGGGGGAACAACCTCAAACAAATCGATGCCCGTTTCGGATTGGGAGTGTTCACCTGTGTCACGGGAGTGTCCGGCTCGGGAAAGAGCACTTTGGTGATCGACACCCTCTATCGCGGCCTGGCTAAAAAGCTGCATCGTGCCCGTTTTTTGCCCGCGCCGTTCGACGGTTTCAAGGGCGCATCTGAAATTGACAAGGTGATCCACATCGACCAGAGCCCGATCGGGCGCACCCCACGTTCCAATCCGGCCACCTATACGGGTGTCTTTACGGTCATCCGCGAATTGTTTTCCAAGCTGCCCGAGAGTCGCCTGCGCGGTTACGGGCCCGGGCGATACTCGTTCAACGTCAAGGGAGGGCGCTGCGAAGCCTGCCAGGGTGGGGGACAGATCCGCATCGAGATGCATTTTCTGCCCGACATGTACGTCACCTGCGAGATCTGCGCCGGCCGGCGCTTCAACCGCGAAACTCTCGAGATAGAGTACCGCGGGAAAAACATCGCCCAGGTTCTGGATCTTACCATTGCCGAGGCGATGGAACTGTTTGCCGCCCAGCCGGCCATAGTCCGCAAGCTGCAGACACTGGTGGAGGTCGGGCTGGGATATGTTCAACTCGGCCAGAGCGCCAACACGCTCTCGGGCGGCGAGGCGCAGAGAGTCAAGCTTGCCAAGGAGCTTTCCAAGCGGTCCACCGGCAAGACGCTTTACATCCTCGACGAGCCTACCACCGGTCTGCACATGGACGACATCCGCCAACTGCTCGAGGTGCTCAACCGCCTGGTGGACGGGGGAAACACGGTAGTAGTCATCGAACACAACCTGGACGTGATCAAGCAGGCGGACCAGATAATTGATCTGGGGCCGGAGGGCGGAGATGCCGGCGGAAAAGTGATAGCCAGCGGCACCCCCGAAAAACTGTCTCGCTTGCGCCGCTCGTACACCGGCCGTTACCTGAAGAAAGTGCTGGGCAAGAAATCGAGATCATAGACAGGTCCTGTCTCATCTGATCTTGTCGATCAGCCCGACCGAGTTGTACAACAGGTAGGCCAGCAGGGCGATGCTGGCCGCCAGCAGCGTCCAGATCAGGATCTTTCCCCATCGGCGAGGGTTGTCCGAGCTGGTCGGCGAAAGCGAGCCCGGCGCCAGCTGGGCCTGGAGCTTGGTTTGCAAGCGGACCAGCATCTTCTCGGCAAGCTCACCCATGCCCGGTTTGCGCGACAGGATGCGATAGTTGCGCGCGGCGTAGTCCGGGCGGCGGGCTTCCATGGAAGCCTTGATGAACTCCTCGTGCAGGTCTTGGTCATGCGGGTCGGCCTCTATTCGCAGCCACAACTCGCGGGCAGCATTGGGTTCTGGCGGTTCGTTGGAAGCATCGAACTTGGCGAATACCAGCCCGCAGCGGTGACAGGCGTAGAGGTCCTTCTGGGCATGGCCGCACTTGGGACACACAATTTCGTCGTCGCCGGCGTCCTGCTCTGCAACCGTCTCTGTCGCCGTCTCGGCCGGTGCCTGGGTGTGCAACTCTTTGTCTGCCTGCGGATTGGGGATGAAATTCGATTTGCCGCAGCCCGGGCAGTCGAAAGACAAACCGGCCTCCGTGGTCGAGAAGACCTCCATCTCTACTATTTCACGGCAGGCCGGGCATTGCACTTTCATGGTCTAATAGGACTCCCGATCACCGGAGTGAAAGTCAACACGAAAACCAAAAGCGACATGATGCCGATCGCCAGGCGCCAACGACCGAGCGCCATATCGGGATTCTCGACGGGCGGGTGAGCGTGTCCCACGAAGCGCAGCAGGATGGTCCAGAACAGCAAGGGCAGCATGCCCGAGGCGCGCAGCACCGGGTAGATCAGGCCGGCCCGATCGAGGTAAGCCGTGGCCGGGCCGCTTAGCAGGACCAGGTAACATGCAAGGCCGATCATCCCCAGTACGAAAATCACGCTGTGCGCGGCCAGCGCTACGCGCTTGTGCGCGCGCGGCCCGACCAAAGCGTAGAGCACGTGCCCGCCGTCGAGTTGGCCGACTGGAATCAAGTTCAAGCTGGTTACCAATATACCTACCCAGCCGGCCCAGGCCACGGGATGCATCCAGATGTCCTGGGTCGGGCCCATCTCGGGATGTGTAAGCTTTTTGAGCGCCAGGTAAAGCAGCGAGTTGCCCTCCATCCAGGTATTAGACGGCAGATCGGCAAGCGGGCGCACCTCAGAAAGATTCAGACCGACGAAGCAGACCACCAGAGTTACCAGTATTCCACACAGAGGCCCGGCGCTGCCGATATCAATCAGCGCCGAACGTGTGCGCGGCGGCACGCGCATCTTGATGATGGCTCCGAAGGTGCCGATCGGCGGCAGCGGGAAGGGTAAAAAATAAGGCAGTGAAGCGTCAACGCCGTGCAATCGGGCCGCGACGTAATGGCCCATCTCGTGGCACAGCAGAATTCCCATGATGGCTGCCGAGAACATCAGGCCGGAAGCTACCGAAAAGGTGTCTTTACCCTCGCTAAAGAAGCCGCCGGCCAAGAAAGTCGTGCCGCAGGTGGCGAAGAACAGCAAGGCATGCAGCCAGATCCTGCGCGGCGCCTCCCGGGCGCCGGGGCTGTCAGCTCTTTCCCTCATCCGTGGCCGGCCCGGTGTCGATTTCCTTGATAGTGTCCTTCTCAATCGTCAGAAGAAACAGGTTTTTCTGCGCCTCTCCGTCATTGTCGAACGAGATCGTGCCGGTGGCACCGTCGAAATTCTTGACCTGACTTAACAGCCGCAGGAATCGCGTTCGATCCTGCGGATGTTGATGGGAGAAGATGGTCTTGAAGATCATGGCCGTGTCGTATGCCTGGGCCTCTACCATCGATGGATCGCGATCGAAGTTGGCCTTGAACTTGCCAACGAAAAGACGGGTGGTCGGACGGTTGCTTTCTAAAAAGAATCCATCGCAAAAAATGGCCCCCTGGACGTAACGCTCGGCCCACTCTACTACCTTGGGGTTGTCCCAACCATTGCCGCCCAGCAGGTAAATCATGTCCAGTTTGTCACGGCCGAGGCTCTTCTTGAGACGCTCGAGATGCCAGTGACTGTCGGTGTGCAGGATGACGTCCTCGAAGGCCAGCGCCGGGGCGATCATCACGACCTTGTCGACATAATCCGGGACGAACAGCACGTCGAAGTCGACGACCGGGCGCAGGCTCTTGAGCAGTTTCTCCATGGCGCGCTTGCGACCCAGGTGCGACTTGATCTTTGATCTGATCTTGGCCCTTTCGCGGGTGAACTCCCAGCGTGCCTGGAGATAGAAACGGCCGACCATCTTCTTTATCGGCGTGGCGAAGTTCTTTTCATCTGGCTCGTATCGCTCGGCCGCCCTGACTTCTCCCTGGTGACGATCGATCTCATCCCAGAAGGAGTTGGCGAACTCGACTCCGTACCAGTCGTTGGGATAGAGAATCGCGAAACGCTTGGCGTGCAATTTTTCCATGGCGTACGACACCAGCGCTTTGGACTGGGCCTGGAGGGTCAGGAAATTACGGAAGACGTACTTTCCGACCTTGGTGATTTCCTTGCGAATGCTCAAGGAAACAATGGGGACCTCGAGTTCCTCGGCCTTGACTGCCGCCGCGTAGGCTTCCTTGGCGACCATCGGGCCTATCACGCCGACCACGTGCTCGTTGAAAACCAGGTCCTCGAGTTGCTCGACGGCCTTGTCGGGATCTCCGGCGGTATCGCGGATGATCAAAGTCGGACCGCCGGCCGCGCCCTTCTTGGTCTGGTCGAATATTCCGGCGCCGAGTTGAATTCCCTGAAGCGCTCGTTTGCCGTACTCGCGGTACTCGCCGCTTAGCGGTAACAGCACGCCGATGGTGTCGGGGTTGACCCGCTTGCGATCGATAATTTGCTTCAGCAGCCTGCCGGCCTCTTTGGCCTGAGCGCTTCCAGGATAATCGGCTACGAAAGTCTCGAGAGCCTCCTTGGCCCTTTGAAAATCAAGGATGTGATAGAAGATCTTGGCCAGCTTGAACTGCAGAAGATCCGCGGGGAATCCCTTGATTTCTTTCTGAGCGAGGATTTCGCGGGCTTCGCGCACCTGGGAGAAGTTCAAACTGTGGTCTATCAACGAGCGCACGCGCTCACGGATCGCTTCTTTGGCCCCTTGCACTTCCGTGAGCCTGTAAAGCTCGCAGAACCAGCTCAGCGCCTCTAGCGGGGCCCTGGCGCTCGAGTAGGACTCGGCCAGCATCCCCGCCACCTCGGCTTGCTTGTGTCGGTCGAGACGGTCGAAAACGGATTGCAGAGTCGGTCTGGCTTCCTGGGCCCGGCCGGCCTTCATTAGAGCCATGCCGAGTTGTACGGCCGAGCGCACGTAGTGTTTACTGGTTGGGTAATCGGCAATCAGCTTGCTGAAATAGCCGGCCGCCTTCTCGTAGCGGCCCGCTTCAAAAGACAGGTTTCCGAGGGCGAAAAGCGCCTCGTCCAGTTGATCGGCGTCGGGATAGCGTTTGAGAAAGTCCGTGTATTTCTGGGCGGCTTCTTTCTTTTGACCGGCCTCGGCCGCGCGCTTGGCTTCGGCAAGCGCCATCTCGGCAGCAACGGCAACAGTAACCTGCTTGGAAGCGCCGTGCTCGTCCGTTACGATCACGGTTGCCGGCGGACAGCCCTGCACAAGGATTCCTGCAAGCAGCGGCAATGCCAGCCGGGTCAAAACACGCTTGGGGCTCATGTCACACTCCTAATTTCCAGCTGCAGTATATTCACTCGGTCCGACGGCGGTCAAGGTATAGGAGGTAGCGTCGGCTTTCCGGAAATGCTTTCTCGCCGGCGCTTTGCTCGAAGGCACGTAGCGCCGCAAGCGACTCGCCATCCAGGCCGACGGGTGTCTCGCAAGTGAGCAGGATTCGTATGTCTCCCCTTTGCCCGTCTTGTACTCGTGGCAGGCCGAGCCCCGTAAGTTTTATTTCACTGCCGGTCTGGGTGCCGGGCGAGACATGGATGGTTTTTGTACCGCCCAGAGTTGGGACTTCGAGTTCACAACCCGTAGCGGCCCGGGAAAAAGGCAGGGTCGCTAAACAGACGAGATCGCGTCCTTGCACCCGAAACAAGGGGTGTTTCCGGTAGCGAACATCAAGAAACAAGTCGCCCGCAGATCCGCCGCCAAATCCGGCGTCTCCCTCTCCCCGCAGGACATAGCCGGCACCGTCCTCCACTCCCGCAGGCAACGCTACTGAAAGCGCCTCTACACGAATGACGGTTCCAACGCCGCGGCAGCTGACACAGCCTGCCGGCTGCGCCCCGCCGCAGCCGGGGCAGATCCGTTGGCGCGGCAAGTCCAGACGATAGTTTCCGCCGCGGGCGACATCGGCAAGATCGAGTTCCAGCGTGAAGCGCAGGTCTGATCCCTGCGCTTTGCCGAACATTCTTTTGAAGAACGAGCTCGATCTCGAAGCCGGTGCATGGTAGGGCTCGCGGCCCATCGCCGCCAGGCGCTTGTCATATGCGGCTCGCATTTGGGGATCGGACAGCACCTTGTAGGCCGCCGACAGCGCGCCGAATCGTTCTGCGGCCCGCGGATGATTCGGGTTGCGATCGGGATGGCAGGCAGGAGCCAAATTTTTATAGGCCGCCTTGATCTGCGCCAGGTCGGCGTCGCGGGCCAGGCCGAGCAATTGGTAGTAGTCGTTTTGCCTGACGCTGCTCAAGGTGTCACTGCGTAAAGTTGTGAACCTGGATGCTACTACTCACCCTGGTCCTCGGAGGCCTCGTGGTACATGGCGTCGGCTATGCGGTGGGCCGAGGTTTCCAGACGTGAGACGGCCTCTTTGACTTTTTCGAAGTCTTCGATTTTGGCGTCTTCAACCGCAAGTTTACAGGCCTGCAGGTCTTGTTTGATCTCCTCGACATCCTGGGGTGTCAGCATGTCGCCGAACTCATCGACCGATTTCTCGGTCGAGTAGATCAGGCCGTCCGCATTGACCATCAGCTCGGCGAAATCCTTCTTGACCCGGTCCTCGTCGCGGTGTTGTTCGGCCTCGTTCTTCATGGCTTCGATCTCTTCCTCGCTCAGGCCGCTGGAGGCTACCACACGGATTGACTGCTCCTTGCCCGAACCGAGATCCTTGGCCGAGACGCTGACGATTCCGTTGGCGTCGATGTCGAAGGCCACTTCGATTTGCGGCACGCCGCGCGGGGCGGGCGGTATTCCGACCAGTTCGAAACGGCCGAGCGTCTTGTTGTCGTCCGCCATCTCGCGCTCGCCCTGCAGCACGTGCACGCTGACCATGTCCTGGTTGTCGCGGGCGGTTGAAAACACCTGGCTCTTGCGCGTAGGAATGGTGGTGTTTCTTTCGATCAGCTTGGTAAAAACTCCGCCGGCGGTCTCGACTCCCAGGCTCAGCGGCGTGACGTCGAGGAGCAGCACGTCCTGAACGTCGCCTTTGAGCACGCCCGCCTGAATGGCAGCACCCACTGCCACTACCTCGTCGGGGTTGACTTCCTTGTTGCCTTCCTTGCCGAAGATCTCCTTGGCCTTCTCCTGCACCTTGGGCATGCGGGTCATGCCGCCCACCATGATCACGTCGCCGATATCGGAAGCCGAAAGCGAGGCGTCCTGGATGGCCGTCCGGCAGGGGGCCGTCAGGCGATCGATCAGGTCGGGCACAAGTGATTCGAACTGGCCGCGCGTCAATGTGGTATTCAGGTGCTTGGGACCGCTGTCGTCGGCGGTGATAAACGGCAGCGTTATCTCCGTTTCCAGCGAGGAGCTCAACTCGTGCTTGGCCTTCTCTGCGGCCTCTTTGAGCCTCTGCATGGCCATGCGATCGTTCCTGAGATCTATCCCGGTTTCCTTCATGAACTGGTCGGCCAGATGATCGACAATACGCAGGTCGAAATCCTCGCCGCCTAAGAAGGTGTCCCCGCAGGTAGACAGAACCCTGAAGACTCCCTCGCTCAACTCGAGGATGGTGATATCGAAAGTGCCTCCGCCGAGATCGAAGACCGCCACTTTGGCGTTGTCCTTGTTCGACATGCCGTATGCCAACGCCGCGGCGGTGGGCTCATTGATGATGCGCAGCACGTTCAAACCGGCTATCTTGCCCGCGTCCTTGGTGGCCTGCCTCTGGCTGTCGTCGAAATAGGCCGGGCAGGTGATGATGGCGTCGGCGACCTGCTCTCCCATGTAGTCCTCGGCGGTCTGCTTCATCTTCATCAGCACCATGGCCGAGATCTCGGCCGGGCTGTAGTCCTTGCCGCGGACCTGGACCCAGGCGTCGCCGTTTTTCGAGCCGACGATCCGGTAAGGCAGGTTGGGGACGGCCTGCTTGACCTCTTCATCGCTGAGCTTCCTGCCGATAAGCCGTTTAACGGCGAAGATGGTGTTCTCGGGATTGGTAATGGCCTGGCGTTTGGCGATTTGTCCTACCAGCCGCTCGCCGCTCTCGGTGAAGCCGACGATCGAGGGAGTCGTGCGCGATCCCTCGGAATTGGGCAGCACGACCGACTCTTCCCTTTCCATAAGGGCTACGCAGGAGTTTGTGGTTCCAAGGTCGATCCCTATTATCTTGCTCATATCTTTCATCTCCCCGTCATGGTGCTAAGGCTATTCGTCATCTTGAGCCTAGTTGCCGTCTCCATCGTTCTGATCGGGCCCGCCCGTCTCTTCGCGACTTGCGTCACCCTCGCCCACACGGCAGGCCACACTCACCAAAGCGGGCCTGAGCAGGCGATCGTGGAGCTTGTAACCTCGATGCATCTCCGTCAGTACGGTTCCGGGCTCGACCTCGGAATCCTCGATTCGCTGGATCGCCTCGTGAATTGCCGGATCGAACTTCTGGCCCAGCGCGGAAAATCCATGCAGGTCGTGCTTGGCCAGCGTCTCTTCTAACTGGCGCAGGACCATTGTCACACCTTCCCTGAGCGACTCTATAGCCGGGTCGCTGTTTCCCTTGGGAATGTGATCGATGCTTCTCTCCAGGTTGTCCAGCGGAACGAGAAGATCGCGCATCAAGCTTTCCTGGTTGTACTTGATGATCTCTTGTCTTTCCTTTACCAGGCGCTTGCGCTGGTTGTCGGCGTCGGCTAGCGCCCTAAGCATTTTATCGCGGGCCGCCTTGGCCTCTTCCCTGGATTTCTGCAGGGCCTCGGTCAATTCCTGCCTGGATGGACCGCGACGGCCGGGATCGTCTGCCTCGTCGCCGTCCGGCTCGACCTCCAGCGGGATATCAAAAGATGGCTTTTCTGAGGCCGGTTTCAGATCTTCGTCGGGCGACACTTTCTGATGTGTGTGCCGATCGACGCTTTCAAGCGCGTCTTGCACGGCTTCGTCAGGTATTTCAACGGAGTAGCCTTTTTTTTCCTGGTCGCTCATCACATTCCTGGTAAACTTTACGACTAAGTCCATTCAAATACATGATAGCACCGGACGAATCAAGATTTTTGTTGCAGGCTGGGGGCTTTGGCCTACGAAGGCTCGATATCGACTTGCTCGACATCGCCGAGCTCACGCCCCAAAAACGCCCTGCCGACCTCGCGAAAACGATCGGGGACATCCGTCACGAAGTAGTGGTGTTCGGGCGGGGCTTGCCCGGGTTCTCGGGATATCTCCAACCGGGAAAGTTCGGCTGCCACCGTCCCGGCCACCGCCGAGGCCGAGTCGACCAGGGTGACTTTCGACCCGATCGCCGCCTGGATTGCCGGAATAAGCACGGGATAGTGAGTGCAACCGAGAATCAGCGTATCCATCTTCCCATCCGCCCACTCGCCCAGGTAGGTTCTGGCAATGCTGTAAGTCACCGGATCCTCCGACCAGCCCTCCTCTGCCAGGGGGACGAAGAGCGGGCAGGACTTGGACAGGATGTCGAGATCCGGATTGCTGCGCCTGAGCGCCTGTGGATACGCGCCCGAGGCCACCGTTGCCCGGGTACCGATGACTCCGATCACTCCCGAGCGGGAAATTTCGCAGGCCCTGCGGGCCCCCGGCTCGATCACTCCCAGAACCGGAACCCCCAGGTGTTCGCTCAGAGCCGGAAGCGCCGCCGCCGAGGCGGTGTTGCAGGCGACCACAAGCAGCTTGACGCCCCGGGCGGCAAGGAAGCGGGCGTTGTTCAGCGCGTAACGGGTGATCACCGCGCGTGATTTGGCCCCGTAGGGAACCCGGGCGGTATCGCCGAGATAGATGGTCGACTCGTCGGGCAGCATTTCGAAAATGGCGCGCAGAACGGTCAACCCGCCGATGCCTGAATCAAACACTCCGATCGGTAGCGTGAGGTTCTCGGTCATGGATGGAACGCCGCTCGACTCCTTGCAGGAATCCTGCTCACTCGAAAATGCCCTGCGAGCTGATGGTCAGCTGGTGGCTGGTACCCGCCCCGGGTGTGTCGTGCCAGTCGATGTTGAGCTCAATCGTGCCGCTATCCGCGGGGTTGGTATCGGTTAGCGGAGCGCCGTCGACATCGGCCCAGCCGGTAAAACCTCCTCCTCCGCCCCAGAAGTCGGCACCGCCCAGGGTGTCGTATGCGCCGAATGGCAAGTTGGGATTGGATGCGGCCTTAGTCCCCTTTCCCGTTACCTTGAGGGCGACGTTCAACGTGGAATTCAGCGGATTGAGGTTGAAATCCTTGACTTCCCAGACGAATCGCTGGTTGCCGCCCTTGGGTATGTCGAAACTTGCAGGGCAAATGACGCTGTAACGGTTGCCGGGATCCTTGCTGCAATCCGTTAGGGGCTCGCCGGCCGCGACTCCTCCGGTCCACAGAATCCAGGCCGTGTCCCAGATCAAGGTGTCCGAATCCCAGACCCCGTTCGGCCCGTCGTAGATGCTGTTGCTGTTCGAGTCGATGAACTGTTCGGTCGGCTCGCGAATGCCGTTGTCGTTTTCATCGACGAAAGGCTCGCCCTGGTCGATGAACGGTTCACCGGGAGAAGGAGTGGCATCGTATTCTCCGTTTCCGTTCTGGTCGGTGAACTCTTCCTCGCCGGTCGTTGCCACGATGATCGTCACCAGCCCGTCCCTGGGGTTGTGAGTTCCGATGACCGGTTCGCCCATCAGCGGTGGAACATCGGCCGGCCGCGGATTCCCGGTGCGGGATGAGGTTGTGGCCAGGCCTATGTCGGCCCCGCTCTCGGAAGTGGTCGATTGGGCGTCCACCGAGCCGGCCTCGACCCGGAAGTGGACGTTGGTCGCGAAACCTATCTTGTTGGAGTAGCGATCCGCGAGCGCGACCGTGCACTCGGTCTCCACATTATCCAGCGCGAATCCCCCGACATTGTAACGTTCGCAGGAAAAAGTGATGTAGCGCGCGTTCGGCTTGGCGCCCACGATGGCAATCGAGGGGGAATCGGCATTCAAAGTAACCGCGCCGATCTGGGCGGTGGCCGTCACCGTGACCGTGGTGGACTGTCGTCCGGCGTTGAGTGTGGTCCTTACCTCGCCCTGATCGTCGGTGCGGTCGGTGGTCGGATCAAGGGTGACTCCGGGAGCCATCGAGGCGGCGAAGGTCACTAAAGCGCCGGCCGGGAAGGGAGCGTCGCTGGTGTCGCGCAGGGAGAATACAAGGTTGCTGGACTCGTCACGGCCCGAGCCCTTGACTCCCAGCTTGTCGGGCGTGGCCGATACGAAGAGAATGTTGCCCAAGGCTTTTACGTTGACGGTCACATCGTCGAAGGCGTTTTTATTGTCGATGTAAACCCCGGCCTCGATTCTGGCCGCGCCCTGCTGCATGCCGCCCACGAAAGTGGCATAGGCCGTACCGTTGGCGTCCGTGTAGGTGGTGTATGTCGGCCCGTCCGTTTCCTGGAACCTGCCCAGGTTGGTCGTGAAATCGACTTCGACGCCCTGGTCCGCCTTGGCGCCGCCGGCCAGGAATACCTCGGCCGTAAGATCGACCGAGCTTGTGTTGTCGGCAAAGACCGAGCCTGCCGAGGCCTCCAAGTTGACGCTGGGCATATTCAACTGACCCAAATGAACCTTGTCGTCGTTGGAGTGCTGCTTCCCGTCGTCGCATTGAAAGGTGGCGGTGATGGTCACGTCGGTATCTTGCGAGACCAGGGTGCTCTGCAGGGTGGCTGTCGCGACGCTGCCGGAAGTAGTCGTCGTGTAGTCGCTCGCTCCGTTCTCCATGAATTTGCCCAGGCTGGTGGTGAAGGCAACTTCCGTCCCGTCGGGCATCTCACCCCCGGTGTCCCCGCTCAAGGTGGCGGTGATATTCGACGTGGAAACTCCGTCCGGCGGGATGACCTTGGGGTCGGCGATTATAGCCACCGCGCAGTTTCCGGTCACCGGCGGGACGGTGAACTCCAGCGCCACCGGGGTCGCGGTCAGGTTGTATTCCGGGCAGAAGGCGCTCAAGCGGGCCGTTCCTGCCTTGGAACTCTTGATCTGGGCGCTGCCACCGAACTGGCCCAGGGTGATCACCAGCGTATTGGTCGAGGTACCGTCGCCGGTGACGAAAGTGCCCACGGCGTCGTCGTTTTCGTCGTCGATATTCTTTTGATCCGAGATGGTCAGGTTCACCGAAGTGTCCTTGATCGGTGTGCAGGTTTCGTCCTTGCCGCTGATAGTTACCCGCAAGGTCTGGTTGCCGTCGCCATAGATGCTGGCCGAGCTCGGGGTGGGGGTTATCAACAACGAGGCGCTCTCGCCTTCCTTGCAGCCTTCGCCCCCGCCGCCGCTGCAACTTGCAAAAATCGTGACCAGCGCTGCCGTCATCAAGACTGCGCCCCATAAAATGACTTTCCTCATATCTGACTCCTTGCGAGTGTCCTCGCCTCGTAGTTCAGGCAATTACCCTATATTCCTATGAAGACCGATCCCTGTCAAGACGGACTCTCTTGAGCCAAAGACAAGTCAACGGATAGAGACCGATCACGATTGTCGTCAGTGAGAGTCGGCAGCCTTCTTCTCCGTCGATCCAATCCGATCTGTCATTATTGGTCATTATTGGTTCGTATTTTCCTTGACACATGCACAACTGCCTTATTATAGAAGGCCAATGATCGAGGTCGGGAAATAGCCGACTACAACAACTCATCGATGGAGATCTGATATGAAACGAATCTTGATCCTGTGCCTGATAACCTGCCTGCCGGCCTGCTCGTCGAGCGACGACCAGGAGCGCCTTTCCTCGCGAGCCTACAAGGGTCACGAGAGCAACGCGGACATGAACAGTTTCGCCTCGGTCTACCCGGCCACGATCGGCACCCGGCTGGACGACTGCCAGACCTGCCACAAGGGCGATACCTTCAGCTACGACAAGGGCGGCGGCAACATCGCCAGCGTCTTCAAGAACGCCTGCGACTATTGCCACCTGATCCAGCACCCGGATGCCGACTTCATCGAGGCTCAGCCCACAGGCTACACGCAGACGCTCAACCCTTACGGTACGGACTACTCCGAGGCCGGCCGATCCAGGCAAGCCATACGTGACATCGCGGACAGCGACTCCGATTCGGACAGCTACTCGAACAAGGACGAGATCGCAGACCTGAAATACCCCGGCGATCCGGACTCCATGCCCGGGCAGCAAGTGGCCCCGTCCGTGATCATGACCATGGCCGACTTGCGTGCCCTGACCGCCTACGACCAGTTCTTGCTGTGCAACTCCAGCAAGCAGGAGTACGACGACTATGCCTCCTACGAGGGAGTCAAGCTGAAAGACCTGCTCGAGGCGCTCGCTGTCGACCCGAATGATCCGGATATCGAGGGCATCACCGTGATTGCCCCCGACGGCTACATGAAGGACTTCAGCATGGACCAGGTGCTGAATCCATTTCCGGCCTCGCTGTACTACGCGGGCCTGGACAACGCCACCCTGGGCGCGGAGTGCGGCTTCGTCAACTACCCCGACACGCTTCCTGCAGGGCTTGTCGACGGCGAGGAAATCCCGGGCGAGCAGTGGCTGAGCCTGGCTTACCTGCGCGACGGGCTGCCCATGGATCCCAGCAACCTGGACATCAGCTCCGGCCGGATCAACGGGGAAGGCCCCTTCAGGATCATAGTGCCCCAGTCAATCGCCGGCTCGCCGGACCGGGGCTCCAAGTACTCTCCCAGCGACTGCAACGACGGCTTCGACTACGACGACTCCAAGGACCACAATGCCGGCGCCATGGTTCGCGGCGTGACCGGCATCCGCATCAACCCTTTGCCGGCCGGAACCGAGGACTTCGACAACCGCAACGGCGGCTGGGCTTTCATCGATTCGGAGTCGGTCATCATCTATGGACACGGCATCAATCCCTGACAGATGGGCGCGGCGCCTGGTCCTGCTGGCGATCGTGATCCTGCCGGCCGCCCGGGCGCCGGCCTATGAGGTCAGCGACAACCTCAAGGTCGGCGGCTACACCCAGCTCTGGTTCACCATCCACGAGCAGATGGAAGAGGCCGACGAACTTTTCCAGTCTCCCAGCCGGGACGCTGCGGTCACCTCTACCAGCGGCTTCTCTCTCAATCGCGCCCGGGTCGGGGCGGACCTTTACCTGCTGGATCGACTACTGGAGTTCAAGACACTGCTGCGGCTCGAGAAAAACGCGGGCGTTTTGGATCTTTACCTGGGCCTGCATTTCGCCCCCTGGCTGTCTTTGTACTTCGGCCAGTTCAAGGTCCCGGGCCCGCACGAGGCGGCAAGCTCGTCGGCGGATCTGGACTTCATCTTCCGCCCGGAGATTACCGAGTACCTGGTGGACTACTCGCTGTCGCGCAGCATCTATCCATCGTCGCTTTTTTACGGAGTGTACTGTTACCTGCGCGACTTCGGGGCGGGGATCAAGGGAGAATTGAACCTCGGCCCCGGGTATCTGCGCTACTTCTTGATGGCCGGAAACGGCCTGGGGGCCAACCTGTTCATCTCCGGCCGGGCCAGCCCGGGCTACATTCTGACCAACCGCGGCCAGTTTTTCACTGCGCTACGTATCGAGGCCGCCGACTTCTTCGACGTTCTGAGCGTCGGCGCGCACATCAATTACAACTGGCACGACAACATGGTTTTCAACTCCGGCAGGAAGGTCGTCGACATCAAGCGAATCGCCTATTCCACGGACGCCACCTTCAAGATTCCCGGCAGCGGCATTCGCCTGTCGGGGCTCTACGGCCAGGGGGAGATCCGCGACGACTACGACGACGACGGGCGCACCGACCTTAGCTACTCGGGCTGGGAGTGCCGCATTCTCTGGCGAGTCAACCAGGTCTTCTCAAGGCTTTTGCCCTCGGCCTTCTGGGAACGGCACGCCTTCGAGTTGGGCGCCCGCTTCGACAGCTACACGCGCGAATGGAACCAGGACGGCGAGCTTGTCAAGCAGCAAAACTGGACCTTCGGCCTGAACTACTTTTTCGATCGCTACCTGAAAGTCCAGCTGAACTACGTCATCAAGCTCACCGACGACCCTTCGCTTCGCGACCTGGACGACAACATTTTATTGCTGTCCGTCCAGGGATCCATCTGACACTCCGGCTTCTTGCGCAATCCCGACCGGCCGTGATATGAGAGAGCCTGAAGTTTTCAGCGGGAGGCGTGCATGCCACATACCTTGATCCTCGAACTTGCCGGCCAGGCCGTCCAGGCCGTCCAGTCCGGGCAGAGCTTTATGATCAAGCTGATCAAGTGGGTTAACCCGATTCTCGAGCCGATCGTCATGGTCGTTCTGATCTTGCTGCTGGTCATGTCGGCCACCTGCTGGGGAATCATTTACTACAAGTGGCGCCGCCTGAGACGGGCCCAGAGGCAGACATTCACGTTCCTCGAAGCCTTCTGGAACTCGCAGCGCCTGGATGCCATCTACGAAGTGGCCAAGAAGTTGCCGGACAGCCCGGTCAGCGTGGTTTTCCAGGACGGCTACCGCGAGCTGAGCAAGCTCAAGAAAACACAGGCCGAGGGCGAAGCCGCGGGCGGCATGTATGACGCCATGGGGGGCATCGAGAACGTCCAGCGCTCGCTGCGCCGGGCCAGCCTCTCGGAGTTGACTACCATGGAGAACCTGGTGCCCTTTTTGGCGAGCACCGGTTCCTCGGCCCCGTTCATCGGGCTTTTCGGAACGGTGGTCGGCATCATGAAGGCCTTCGTAGAAATTCGCCCGGGCACCGCCACTCTCGACTCGGTCGGCCCCGGCATATCGCACGCCTTGATCGCAACGGCCGCCGGGTTGTTCGCGGCCATTCCGGCGGTCATGGCTTACAACTACTTCGTGCGCCGGATAAAGGTTCTCAACAGCGAGATGGATACCTTTTCTTCGGATTTCTTGAACATCATCAAGCGCCACTTCCTAAAATAGAGCGGGGTGCGGCGATGTCCATGTCTACGCAGGGTTCTTCCGATCCGACCATGAGCGAGATCAACGTCACGCCCCTGGTGGACGTGATGCTGGTGCTGCTTATCATCTTCATGATCACTGCCCCGCTGATGCAGCAGGGCGTTGAGGTGGACCTGCCCCAGACCCAGGCCCAGTTGCTCGAGCAAAAAGACAAGCAGCCTCTGGAACTCAGGCTCGACCGCGAAAAGAAGATCTTCATCGGCCAGACCGAGATCCAGTACGCCGAACTCGAGGAAAAGCTCAAGTTGAACGACAGGTTGCAGCGGGAGAAGAAAATGGACCTGGCCGCCGATCGCAGCTTGCCCTACGGTTACGTGGTCGACATCATGTCCACTATTCGAAGGGCGGGTATCGAGCAGGTCGGCATCCTGACCGAGCCGCCGCCTAAGGAAAAACGTCCGTGAAACCTTTCGGCCTGCATGAGCGTCTAGACTGAAATGAGCGTGGACGACAAATACGCTTATCTTCGTCCCCAACGTGGTGTCTGGCTGGCCATCCTGGGCTCGGCCCTGTTTCACGTGGGCCTGGTGATGATGCTGATCATCGGCGGGCTGATCAGGGAGAGCTCGGCCAACACCAGAGACACGGCCCGTATCACGGCCCTGCTTCGGAAGGGCAAGCCGCGGCCCAAGGACTGGCTGCCGCGCAAGTTGCCGGCGCCGGGCAAAAGCGCCCCGAAAGAAGTGCGTCCATCCCGGGACAAGAAGGCGAGCCATGACAAGAAAAAACGGGCGCCCGAGAAAAAGAGCCAGCGGGATTATACCAAGGACATGAGCTCGGCGCTGGCCTCTCTCACTCAGAAAGAGGGCGGCAAGCCGGATGAGGAGGTCGAGGGCTCGCCGGAAGGGGTCGATAACGGCGACGCGCTGATCGCTCAGAAGGGCTCCGAGTACATGACCAAGGTCTACAAGGCGGTCAAGGCCCAGTATTCGGTGCCGGAGGTGATCAGCACGCGCGAGAGGATGTTCCTCAGGGCCACCGTTGTGATCACGGTCGACGCCGGCGGCAGGCTCAAGGACTTTTCTTTCGAGAAACACTCGGACAATCCCCTGTTCGACTCGGCCATTGAGGCCGCAGTGCGCCGCGCGGCCCCGTTTCCCCCGCCGCCGGCCGAGCTGGCCGACAAGTACGCCCACGAAGGCATCGGCTTGGAATTTTCTCCCTGACCGCTCTAGACGGCACCAGCTTCACATTATTATCGAGAATGCTCGAAGATACTTTCACAGCCCATGGCACGTCAGGTGCCGCGAATTGTGCGGCACTGACCGCTTGACAGCGGCACCTTTTGCGACGGAAGATGCTGGGCGCCGGCGGGAACAATCCGCCGGGGACAAGGAGCGTCGACCTTGAGAGCAGAAAAAAGGCTTCTGATTGGATTGCTGGGAGTGTTTGTGTGTCTCACAGCGGGCGCCCGCGAGTACATCCAGATCAGCGATCCCAACTTCCGCCCCTATCCGCTGGCCGTTCCCGATTTCAAGGATCTGGGCAATGCCCGGGACGCCGCCGAGAAGGGCTGCGAGACCTTGCGCTCCGATCTGGGGATATCCGGCGTCTTCAAGATGCTGGATCCGCGTTCGTTTATCGCCGATCAGAAACAAGAAGGGCTCTCGGGCGCCACCATCAACTTCGGCGACTGGATTAACGTCGGCGCGGAGGGCCTGGTGAAGATCGGCGTGGGGCGCACGGGCACCGATCTGACTCTAGACTGTTACCTGTTCGATGCGGCGGCCGGCAAGGAACTGCTTCACAAGAAGTATCGGGGCCCGACCAAGCGCCTTCGGAAGCTGGTTCACAAGTTCGCCGATGCAATCATCAGGCATTTCACCGGGAACCCCAGCATCTTCTTCACCAGCATCGTCTTTTCGAAGCGAATCAACAAAAAGTCGAAGGAAATCTGCATTATGGATTTCGACGGGCACAACGAGCGCTGCCCAATCAGGAACGGTTCGATAAACCTGCTGCCGGCCTGGGGAGGCAAAGGCGAGTCGGTATACTATTCGTCATACCTGCATGGTGGACCCTATCTCTACCGCTACGATCTGCGCACCAAAAAGACCGTAGCTATCAGCAAGGCGCCCGGCCTGAACATCGGGGTCTCCGCCTCGCCGGATGGAAAACACGTGGCCCTGACGCTCAGCAAGGACGACAACTCGGAGATCTACGTGCTGGACGCCAAGGGCGGCCACCCGCAAAGGCTGACCCGCGACTGGGCCATAGACAGTTCGGCCTGCTGGTCGCCCGACTCGAAGCACATAGCCTTCGTCTCGGAGCGCTCCGGCAACCCGCAAATATACACAATGAACGCGGACGGCAGCAGCCCCAAGCGCCTGACGTTCAAGGGCAACTACAACCAGACGCCCGACTGGTCGCCAAGAGGCGACTGGATCCTTTTCAACGCACGCGATGAACGGCTGGTATACGACATCTTCAGGATCAACCCCGAATCGGGAGAGATCGTTCGCCTGACCCAGGATCAGGGTAACAACGAGCACCCCACCTACAGCCCGGACGGCAACCTGGTGGTTTTTTCGTCGACCAGGACGGGAGAGTCGAAGCTGTATGTGATGAACGCCGACGGCACAAACCAGCGCCTGATCTCGAGGAAGAAAGGCGAGTACACCACGCCCGAATGGGGGCCGTGGGTGGGCGTCAAGTAGGGAGGGTGGGACCATGCGAAAAACATGCATTTTCATAGCGGGCTTGCTGATGCTTCCCGTTTTTTTATCAGGTTGCCCAAAGCGCGCGCCTCAGCCGGAAATCGACGCGGCCGAGACGGCCATGGCTGGTATCGAAGATACCAAGGACTGCGCCCCCGAGGCCTACCAGGCGGCCAAGACCATGATGGACAAGGCCAAGGCTTTACTTAAAGAAGAGCGTTACGACGAGGCCAAGACGGCGCTGCTTGCGGCCAAGCGGCTGGCCGAAAAGGCCAGGGCGGAGTGCGACAAGAAACGAAAGGAAGAAGAAGAGCGCAAGAAGAAGCTGGCGGCGGCCAAGCCCGAGCCGACGCCGGCCGCCAAGACCGTCGAGAACAAGAAGGGCCCGGCCGACCTGGTCACCGTCTATTTCGGGTTCAACGATTCGAACCTGTCGGACGAGACGCGCCGCACCTTGGCGGCCAACGCCGAGTACCTCAGGATTCACTCTTCCTTGAGGGTTCAGGTGGAGGGTCACTGCGACGAGCGCGGCAGCACGGAATACAACCTGGCCCTGGGCGAGCGCCGGGCGATGACCACCAAGAAATACCTGGTCAAGCTGGGGATTGATCCGGGCCGGATCGAGATCATCTCGTACGGCGAGGAGCGCCCCGCCAACCCTGCCTCGAACGAGGATGCCTGGGCCCAGAACCGCCGGGCCGAGTTTCTGAAACTGAAATAAAGCAGCCGGATAGAGGCGCCAAGACCGCGGGGGGCCGTGGAGAGCCTGCAATGGACCTGACCATCAATCACCTGGGACCCGCCAAGGTACGCTCGCCCTTGAAGCTTTCGACCCACCTGGGCGACCATATCTGCAACTTCGTGCCCGAGGACGAGGGCATCCTGTACGACGTGACTCTGAGCTCTTGTCGCGCCTGCACTTGCGATCCGGACAAACACGTGCCGATCTCGTTCGAGCGGGCCGGCCCGCGCGAGCTTATCTACTTCGACCCCAGCAAGGTGCGGGTGGGCGTTGTGACCTGCGGCGGTTTGTGCCCGGGGATCAACAACGTTATCCGGGCGCTGGTGATGGAGCTGCACTACCACTACGGCGTGAACCACATCTACGGTTTCCGTTTCGGCTACGCCGGCCTGGTTCCCGAGGGCGGGCACGACGTGCTCGACCTGACCCCGAACATGGTCAAGGACATCCATCACGACGGCGGTTCTCTGTTGGGCTCGTCGCGCGGACCGCAGGATCCCGAGACCATGGTCGATACGCTCGATCGCATGGGAATCGGGATTCTTTTCACCATCGGCGGGGACGGCACATTGAGGGGGGCTCTTCAGATCCACCAGGAACTGACCAGGCGCAACATGAAGACGGCGGTGATCGGAATTCCGAAGACGATAGACAACGACATCTTGCTGGTAGAGAAGACCTTTGGTTTCGAGACCGCCTTCTCGATAGCCATCGAGTCGATCCGCGCCGCGCACGTCGAGGCCGAGGGGGCCCACAACGGGATAGGCCTGGTGCAGCTGATGGGGCGCCACTCGGGATACATCGCCGCCACGGCGGCCATGGCCGAGCCGGACGTCAACTGCGTATTGATACCGGAAGTGCCCTTCACCCTGGAAGGGCGGCGCGGCCTGATCCCCTGGCTGGAGAAAAGAATCACCGAGCGCGGCCACGCGGTGATCGTGGTGGCCGAGGGCGCCGGCCAGAACTTGCTGGGCGACAATAAGGCCCATGACGCCTCGGGCAACGTCGATCTGAAGGACATCGGACTGTTTCTGAAAAGCCGCATCGCGGCCGAGTTGAAAAAGAAGAAGATCCCATACAGCCTCAAGTACATCGACCCCTCCTACATCATTCGCTCGGCCCCGGCCTATCCCAACGACTCGCTGTTCTGCGCCACTCTGGCCCAGAACGCCGTCCACGCCGGGATGAGCGGGCGGACCGGGATGCTGGTGGGCATCTGGAACAACATCTTCACCCACGTGCCGATCGCGGAAGCGGTGGCCGGCCGCAAGCTGGTCGATCCCGAGGGCGAGCTGTGGCGCTCGGTGCTCGAGAGCACGGGCCAACCATATGACTGGTCTTGAAGCCTGGCCGGGAGGCTGATAAGCTCGAACACCTGAGCAACGGCCACTGAGGATGACCCGGCGTGCCAGGTATCGGAATCATAAACAACCCCCACTCGCGCAAGAACCGCAAGCATCCCGAGCGGATGGATTGCCTGGGCTACATCGTCGGCAACGAGGGCCAGTCGGTGGCCACCCGCGAGATCGTCGACGTCAACCAGATGGCCCGTGCTTTCAAGGAACGCCGGATAGACATCCTGGGCATCAACGGGGGCGACGGCTCGAACCACGTGACCTTGACGGCTTTCATCGAGGAATACGGCGATACGCCGCTACCCAAGATCGCCCTGCTGCGGGGCGGCACGATGAACACCATCTCGAACGCCTGCGGCGTAAAGGGCAGCCAGGCCGGACTGATGATGAACCTGGTCAACAAGTACCGCGACGGCGTGCCCTTCGAAACCATCCACAGGGACACCATGAAGGTCGGCGGGCGCTACGGCTTCCTTTTCGGCAACGGGATGATCTTCAATTTTCTGCAAGCCTATTACGACACCGGCAAGCCCAGCCCCTGGATGGCTTTCAAGCTGCTCTCGCGCAGCGCCGGCTCGTCGGTGGTCGGCGGGCCCTTGTCGAAGGAGATGTTCAAGCGTTTCCGGGCGCGGGTAACGGTGGACGGCGAGGAGTGGCGCCATGAATCGTACCAGGCCATGGTGGCCGGAACGATCAGCCAGATCGGGCTGGGTTTCACGCCCTTTCACCGCTGCGAGGAAAGGCCGCACACGTTTCATTTTCTAGGCATAGTAACAAGCCCCTTCGGTTTCGTGACCGCCATGCCCAAGATCTGGTTAGGCAAGCGCGTCTCTCCCAAGAAGATAGTAGAGACGGTGGCCGAGGAAGTAATCTTCGAATCCGACGAACCGCTCAAGTACACCCTGGACGGCGACACCCACCTGGCCGGCAATCGTCTGACCATAACGGCCGGGCCGCGCCTGGAACTGATAGTCAAGTGATGCAAATCAAGAACGAAACCAGGGGAGCGACGCTTGCCGATAAAGCCCGCGAGGCCAGAAGCACAAGCGAGCGCATGAAGGGCCTGCTGGGCCGGGACGGGCTCGAAGAAGGCGAGGGGCTTTACATAACTCCCTGCACCTCGATCCACTCTTTCTTCATGCGTTTCGTCTTCGATGCGATCTTCGTAGACAAAGAAGGCTTCGTATTGCACTTGATCCCGCGCATGAAGAAGTGGCGCATGTCGAAGTGGCTTCCGCGCGCGGCCGGGGTGATCGAGCTGCCGGAAGGCGTAATAGAGCAAAGCGGTACGCGCAAGGGCGACCGGATCGTGATCGAAAGTTCCGTGATCGACGATTGAAGGCACAAAAAGAGAGGGTGGGTAGCAGGATTTGGCGACGCATTCCTCTCAATGTTGCGCAGCCTTCCATCCCCTGGCTATAGGTCTGCTTTGCTAGGAGCGCCTGTAGTCAAAGAGCCTGCTGCCCCCCTCTCTATGGAACATAAGAGGACCCGAGCGCCTCATTTTGGCCTGTTTTTTTTAAGTATTTTTCATCCGCCCGGAATTACACGCCATTTTTCTGGCTTGACAAGAATCGGAGACGCTGGATATCTTTTTCGGGCTAGGAGCATTCCTCTCGGAATCGAGTACCCGTTGACATCGACTGTATCCGTGCGTCTTCAACCTGCGGCCTGTAAATGCGCAGGATAAACAAGAGAGGGGTGTGAAATGAGAGTCAAGAGAAAGCGGAGCGGCATCACGGTTCGTGCGATTTCGGGGACGTACGTAGTTTTTCTGGGCATCGATGCTTCAAAGAAAGCAAGGAAGAAGCTGCTCGGGTTCGCGATTCGAAGAACAGACTGGACAGAGGAGGAGCGCTACTGGCTGAGGGGCCTGAAGACCTTCAAATCCGTGGAGCCCGAGCAGGTGCCGGGCCGTTCTTACCCGACCTACGAGCACCCGATTCAATCTTTCCAGTGGTCCGACTACACGGCCAAGCCCGATCACAGATATAGCTACGAGGTGGTTCCGATGTACGGGGCGCCCAAGATGATGCAGGAGGGCGGCTCGGTCGAGGTGATGATAGAGACCGAGAGCACAGACGATGGAAAGCACGCCGTCTTTTTCAACCGGGGAGTAGCGGCCAGCCAGGCCTACGCCAGGAGGTTCGACAACCGCAAGCCCGACAAAGTCCCCGATCGCAAGGCCTACATCTGGCTCTCGCGCGGCCTGGAAGAAGCCATGCTCGGCTTCATCGGCCGGGCCAAGAACAAGAACTGGGGCCTGAGGGCGGCGGTGTACGAATTCAACTACCAGCCGGTTCTTAGCGCCTTCAAGAAGGCTCACAAGGCCGGGGCGGACGTGAAGATCATCTACGACTCCAGGAAGGATCAGCCCAAGAAATCGACTCTAAAGGCAATCAAGCAGGCCGGCCTGCCCAAGAAGATCATGATTCCCAGGCGGGAATGCAAATCGTACATCTCGCACAACAAGTTCATAATCCTGCTACACAAAGGCAAGCCGCAGGAGGTCTGGACCGGCTCGACCAACTTCACCAAGGGCGGCATATTCGGCCAGTCGAACCTGGGCCACGTGGTTCGCGACAAGCAGGTGGCCCAATCGTATCTGGACTACTGGCAGATGCTGTCCGAAGACCCGAAGTCGAAGAAGCTCAAAGAGAGCATCGAGGATCACACTCCCGATCTCCAGTCATCCCCGAAGAAGAAAGCCGTGGCCACGATCTTCAGCCCGCGCAAGTCGCTGTACATGCTGAACTGGTACGGGGACAGCCTGGATGCGGCCAAGGAGAGCGCGCATCTGACCGCGGCGTTCGGGGTGAACGCCGTATTGGCCAAGGTGCTCGGAAAGCAGAAAGCGCAGCTTCGGTATCTGTTGCTGGAGAAGGAAGGCGACAACAGAAAAGTATATGCCGCCGACAAGGATGTTCAGGTGGCGGTCGGATCGAAATTGGGCGGCGATGCGCTCTACGGCTGGACGGAGGAGGCGCTGACCGGACTGAATCTTCATGTTTTGTATTTCCACACCAAGTACATGTTGATCGATCCTCTATCGAGCAAGCCGCTGGTGATTTCGGGCTCGGCCAACTTCTCGGACGCCTCTACCATAAGGAACGACGAGAACATGCTGGTCATCGCGGGCGACAGGAGGGTGGCCGATATTTACCTGGGCGAGTTCATGCGCCTGCACAGCCACTATTATTTCAGGGATCTCATCAGGAAGCAGAAGGGCGAGCATGTCGACAGTCTTCGTTCTTTGTATCTTGCGGAGGACGACTCCTGGACCAGGGATTATTTCAAGAAGGGGACGATCAAGTTTAAAAAGAGGGTGTTGTTTGCCCAGTGAGCGGTTTGGCGGGAGGTGATGATAGCTGATGGACGAGGAACTGTTGGAAATGATCGAGGAGGATTTTCCCGAGCAGAACAGGGAAGAGGCGAAGAAGCAGCTTGAGAGGATAACCTTGCGGCACGTGATGGACGAGTCGGAGTTCAACCTGGCCAACGCTCGCAGGGCGGTGTTGCATTTGGCCAAGGGGAACATGGCGGATCTGGTTCACTATGTAGAATGCGCCATGGCCGATTTCAGGGATGTGATCTACTGGGCCTACACGACCAAGGAAGACGACCTTTGACCGCGAAGGCGGGAATAAAAAAGGGGTCAGACCCCGACACTTGACACTTGGGGTTGGCGATGGGAAGCTCAAGTTATGCCTCGGGGAAAACGTATTGACTACC
>CAZENH010000004.1:0-222078 GCA_964513625.1 uncultured Myxococcales bacterium
ACCTTCTTCTTGGCCACCTTCTTCTTGTGCGGTTTTCCGCAGCTCATGGTCGTGCCTCCTTTCAAATGTTTCAACCTCTGTCTTCGTGGACGGATACATAATAGCATCTTCGTGTCATAACGACAAAAAAAAATCACACCAAAATATTTTTTCTTTGGCTAGGAATCTACAGGGAAAGATATGATAACACGAGTTCCGCGCTCCTGTACCGACTCGATCTCGATCGCTGCTCCGTGATCCTCGACAATGCGCTGAACAATGGCAAGGCCAAGCCCCGTGCCGTCGCGACGAGTTGTAAAGTACGGTGTAAACACTTTTTCCTGAACATCGGGAAGCATCCCCTGTCCTTTATCGGCAACCACCAGGATGACACGCTCCCCGTCACCGTGAGTGTCGACCTCGACACCCCCTCCTGCTCTCGTTGCCCACAACGCGTTGGACAGCAGGTTTCCTACCACACGCCCGATCTGTTCACGGTCGATCTGTACCCGTGGCAAATTCTCTCCAGGCACGAACACAATCCGCTCCCCTCCGGCCTCGTTGGAATACAGGCTTACAGTGCTGGCAACAACATCGTTCAGGTCCTGCGCGACCAATGTAGGTTTCGGCATGCGCGCGAACTCTGAAAACTCCGACACTATCCGCTTCAGTGCCTCAACTTCTTCCAGTATCGCTCTTGTGGATTCCTCAAATATCTCATTAAACTCTGGATGCTTCGCCAGGTAGGCCTTTCTCAGCGTTTCAATCGACATTTGTATCGGAGAAAGGGGATTTTTGATCTCGTGCGCAATACGTCGGGCAATCTCCTGCCAGGCGGCGACTCTCTCGGCCCGAATCAGTCTCTTGCGGGCGACTGACAAGTCGGCAACCATAGTATTGAAAGTTCGTACCAGTTCGCCGACTTCACCAGAGTACTTTTCTTCGAGACGATGCTGCAGATCTCCCCGTGCAATACGGCGCGCTCCAAATACCAGAGCCTCCACTGGTTGCAGAATACGTCGCGAAATCAACAAGCCCAGCAACAATGAGATCAGCACGCCGGCCACTGCCGCAGCTGCAGATGCAATCAGAATTCGCTCGCGCGCCTCTTCGAGCTCAAGTCCTGAAACCCCGGCTGCAATGAAAAGTGAAGCCTCTCCCTTTCCTCCTGGTGGAAGAGCAATACGTTTGTACGTCACGTCTTCGCGGGTTTCCCATAGCGGCTTTTCCTCCTCATCCCGTCCGCTCTGACCCACAACAACATTATCCTGATCATCGACTATTTGAATCAACGCGCCGGAGAGATCCTCAAGGTAAGTGATGAACTCGGCGTCCAGCAGCTTGCCACCCAGGATAATAACCTCGGCGTCGTCAAAGCTCCGTTTGCCCACGACAACAACCGCCAGAACGGTTTCTATGCGACCGGATCGCAACACCTGGACGCTGCGCATTACCGGCTTGAGAATCCGCGATGACACAAGCTCAAGTGTTTTCTCATCTTTGCTGCCGTATCTGGCAGGCAGGTGCCCGCTTGAAAGTACTGTGCCCATTCCATCAAGAATGCTAAGCAGGTCGAGGTCCCAGGCTTTCATCCACCTGGCGGCTTCGGGAATAAGTGCCCGCCTATCCAACTTGCCGCGAACCATCTGAACCAGAATGCGCTCCACGTCATCGCTCTGGGTTAACTCGCCGACCTTTCTTTCCAGGCTCTCTCCAATCTGTTCGATGTTGGTCTGGATCCCTTGGGTGACACCTTCAAGGCGAATTCGGAGCTCATCTTGAAAGCGTTGCTCGACCGAGAACCAGGTAAACGCCAGAATCGCACCGGCAGGAATCAAGGCAACGGCGAGAAAAGCAAGTATCAGCCGAGTTCCAAGGCGCACCGGTCACCTTCCCTTGTCTTTCAACCAGATCTCTTCCAGAGAGACACCACCCATTGCATCACGCGCCAAACCGTGTACAGATTCGCTGGAATAAATCCGCCGACCGTACCTGAACAAAGGAAGCCATAAAAGCCGCGCCCTGTACCTCCTGGCGATTTCGCGCACGACTGCATCCCGGTTATCATCCGTGGGCAAAGCGCTGTATGAGCGCAACAAACCTGTCACGGCGTTCTCAACGTCGCCCCCACCAATCGATGATTCTGCCAAAACTCCCAGCAGTTGGAGCTGGGGGCTGCGAATCAGCGGCAGGGGCTTGGCCAAATACAGATCATAGTTTCCCTGTGCCAAGCGAGACTCGAACTCCGTTCTCTCCAGGTTAACTATTGATACCACCACTCCCACATCCACCAGGTTAACCTGGATACGTTCCGCCACTGCCCGTTCCAGCGGCTCTGACCGGCAAACCAGAAAAACCAACACGGGGGGCAAGCCGCCGGCCTTGACGACCAGTTGCTTGAAATAGTCTCGGGCCCTTTTAGGATCTCCCACAAGTTCGTGTTCGTCCAGTTCTCCAGCGTCCCCACTAATCAGTTCGTCAGTGGGTATGCCACGGTCACCCACCAGGTATCTGACCAGCGACCTGCGGTCGATGGCACTAGAAACCGCATGTCTGTACCCTTCGGGAAGCTTCTGCACCCGGTCGGCATTCAGAGCAAGGTACAAGGCCGATGTCCGAGGACCGTCATCCATGAGTTGCCGACCGACCAAGCGGGTAGAACGAAAATAGGTCAATTGAACCTGACCGAGCTGAAAAGCCAGATCGGCGGCCTTCAGTGATGGATAACGCGCGAAGACAATACGATCAAGGAAAGGCCTCCCCTGGGGATAGGAGAGATTGGACTTCAGCATCCATTCATCTCCGGCCGACACCGCTGTATCCCAGGCAAACGGACCACTTCCGGGAGGGTGCGCGCTGAGATTGCCCGGCGCCTTGATAAATGCAGTCGGCAAGGGCGCAGTCGGTAGAGCCGCCAATACCTCTATGAATCCGGGGAAGCGGAAGCCCAGCCTGATTCGTACTGTCAGCCTATTAACCCTCTCGAGTCCAGTAATCCTTGTACTCTTGCCGGCCCGGTAGGTCGGGACGCCCTTGACTGGCGCAAGCAACCACCAATAGGGTGAAGCCGTTTCCCTGCGTACCAACCTTTCCCAACTGGAAATGAGTACTCCGGCCGTGATCGAGGAGCCATCGTGAAACTGCAACCCGGGTCTCAACTTTACGGTCATCTCCATACCGTCTTCAGACATTCGCGGCAATTCCTGCGCTAATACCGGCACAAAGCCATCAGGGCTCATTCTGTATAGTGTGGCGTGCAGTTGCTTGGCAATCTCGAATTCTTCCTCGGTGAAGACCCTGGCCGGATCTGTTGTTCTGATTTCCGAGATCACGGGAATCTTGATCTGACCCCCAAATGGTCGCCGCCTGGCACCTGATGCTGTTGGTGCCGAAAGAACAAGTGTCGTCAACAACACTGCCAAGGTCATAAGATATTCGTTTGTACGCTGCACGAAGGCTCCCAACAAGTCATGCCATCCGTTCACTTGCCCAGCAGGTATACTCTGCTGCCCTTGCCACCCTTCTCGACTGCAACCAGAAACGCCTGGACCTTGCCTGGTTCCTCGAGTTCTCCTCCGGCAACTGCCAAAATTCCGCCGACGACATCGCGAGACTGCCAGGCAATGTTTCCAGCAGCGATAATCCGCACACTATCCTGTTCGCCCGGCAATACGGATTCTGAAACCACTAACTCGGGTGTGTCATCACGATCGAGATCCACAACAGCACTCCCAGCTCCGGCGTTCTCGCAAAGCTGTTGCGTGCCTCCTTTTAGGTCCAGTCTCGAAAGTCGCGAGTCAAGATCGACGAAAACAATCCACGGAGTTCCGCCGTCAGTGGATTGCCAGCAGCGCAACGTCACGAATGGCCCCGGCATGTCGATTGCACGGCCCACAGACTGGTTGATGTCGGTGACTTCCACACGGGGCAGGTAGCGATTGGTCCCCTCTTCCGGGAAACCATATACCAGTTTGGGTCGCTTTCCACGGCGAAAAACACACAAGGGAACTTTGTTTAGATTCCGCAGCGAGCGCAATTCGACACCTGTCCAGGCGAGAACTTCCCCACGGTTATAGTTGAACAGACGGTAGAAAATCTCTGATCGGCCGTCCCGGTTGAAATCGGCCACCAGCAAGCTACCAGAGGGATCACGCGTATGTATCGCGCTCTCCGGTAATCTGCCAAGCTGATATGTCGCAATACGTTTCAATCGTCCCTGGCGCATGGAAAATAACGCCACGGAGTCTTCGAACAGCAACGCCAATTCTCCCCCGGGGGTTCCGTCGATCTCTCCTGCCCCGGCGTCCACTATTCGCCCAGGCAGGTAGATAAGCTCTTTGATACGCCAAGCACCCAGCGGAGCAGGAGTTCTCTCTTTTCCCAGTAAAACCTGCACTTCCTGGTCAATCCCGGTCGAGATAAAAAAGTGTTCTTGCGCACCACGCGGAACGGGATCGACCAGCCTGTCCCAGAAAGGCACTTTCAAAGGCACCAAGTCCGCTGCCAGATGCACTGTTTCTTTGTCCACTCCCAGCACGCAACTCAAGAGCAGAGTTGCACCTGCCCTTCGTGCCGCCTCGATGGCTTGGGCTCCCCGGCGATCATCCAGCGCTACGGTTCTTCCCACCGATAAATTGGCGTCGAAACGATACACCAGGAGCCGCTCGAGTTCCTGTACGATCCGTTCATCTCGTCCCAGGATTGATGCGTCTCCCTCCAGACTAAGTGCTATGACCGGCTCATCGAAACCCTGGCCACGAACCTTCTTACCCAGACGGAGATTGAGCTCGTCCGCCAACTGTTGCAGGGCCGGTACATCCGAGCGCGCAACGATCTTGCCGCTCGGAAGCAGCCACAGGAACCCGGCAACAACAATGATTGTGGCCCGCATCAATGAAACAACCCTTCCGGCATACGTTGACCCGTTGAGACATCGAGCATTTCAGTACCCGCCGTCGCCTGTCCGGGCACAGATGAAGACACACGGCTGGACATCGAACTAGGCTCGCTGCCTTCTACAAACACCTCGAACTTTGCATCATTTAGACCCGGAGAGGCAAGCAATCCGTTCTGCGGGTCGATCCGGGCAAACACGACGTCAGCAGGAGCTTCGAAATCTCGTCGGGGCGTGTCCTTGAGAGCCTGCGACATGAACTCTACCCAGATCGGAAGAGCAGTGCCCGCACCCTGGGCCCAGCCCGCACCCATCCTCGAATGATCATCGAAACCGACCCACACACCGGTAGTCAGTTCCGGTGAAAAACCCACAAACCAGCCGTCCCGCTGCTGATTGGTCGTGCCGGTCTTTCCGGCCACGGGCCTGCCGAGGGCGAGTGCTCGTCTGCCTGTGCCTTCCTCAACAACACTGCGTAACAAAGAGGTCATCACGAAGGCCTCGGCAGGGCTGATGGCTTGCCGGGGCTTTTCTTGCTCGCTGAATTCAACAGGCCTTTCGTGAGAATCGCTTATGCCGGTTATGAAAACAGGCTCAGCGGCGACACCGCTGGCTGCAAAAACAGAATAAGCAGATGTGAGTTCCAATAGCGTCACTTCCGAAGTTCCCAAGGCCAAAGACAGGTTTCGCATCATTTCGGAATGGATGTCCAGCTTGCGTGCCATATCGATCACGGCATCCGGACCGATGTCGGCGCCTATCTTCACGGCCACGGTGTTGATTGAGTGTGCTAGAGCTTGTCTCAACGTCACCTGGCCAAGGAACTGGCGTTCAAAGTTTTGTGGTTTCCATGACTTACCGCTAATAGCTTCTCGAAAGGTTTCGGGCGTATCCATTAATATCGTTGCCGGAGTGTAGGCTCGTGTGTGGATCGCTGCCGCGTAAAGAATCGGCTTAAACGATGACCCTGGTTGGCGTCTTGACTGAATAGCTCGCACGAGCGGAGATTTCCTGAAATCATTGCCCCCGATCATCGCTAGTACATGCTTGCTTTCGGCGTCGATAGCCACTAAAGAGCCCTGTACCATAGGAGGCTGGCTGAGCAGCACAACCACGTCGGCCGGGTCGACCTTCTCGACCTGAACCTCCACCAGATCGCCGACTGCAAGGACATCAGCAACCGACTTAGGTGTCGGCGTCCGTTTCAGTGGCGAGAACTTGTGCGCCCATTTATAGCTGGAGGGATCCAGCGTGCCCAGCAGTGAACCAAGATCCAGCTTGACCGTGAAGTTGTCTCCCGCTTGTTCGATGGACACTACCGGAACGACAATACGCAGGTCTTTGACCAGCTCGCGCCAACTCGCTTTGGGCGGCGCGCCTTCTTGACTCCCATCCTGAGTTGAAATCGTCCAGACCCATCCTTTTCGAAGCTTCTTGCCATCCCGCTCGTGAAGATCTGCGACCTCTTGTGTTGAAAGCCGACCAAGCGGCCCCCTGTATCCTTGACGTCTGTCAACCATCCTCAATCCGTCGGCCAATGCTTTGCGCGCGGCAGCCTGCAAGTCTAGGTCGAGCGCCAGGTCCACATGCAAACCGCCCCTGTAGAGCCGATCACGACCAATCTTCTCCTGAAGAAGCCTCCGACAGTACTCGGCGTAGTACGGAGCCAGTCTGAAAAAATTTGCGGACCGGGCTTCGATCTTCAAAGGGGACTGTTGAGCCGATTCCGCTTGCTCGGCGGAAAGCATTCCATGTGTCTGCATCTGTCCGAGCACCCAGTTTCGGCGTTCAAGGGCCCGGCCAGGATGTCTTACGGGCGAATATAATGCGGGAGACTTTGGCAGCGATGCCAGCATGGCTCCCTCGTCGATTGTGAGGTCGGAGACATCTTTGTCGAAGAAAAAACGACTCGCCTCTTGTATACCATAGCACCTGTGCCCAAAGAATATCTGGTTAAGATATAAACTCAGGATATCGTCCTTGCTCAAGTTGGACTCCAGGTGCAATGCCAGAAGCAATTCCTTTATTTTTCGGGAATAAGTCCTCTGTGGACCAAGAATGAAAGTCTTGATCACCTGCTGGGTGATGGTGCTCCCTCCCTGAACGACCCGGCCCGCGAGCAGGTTACGCCATAGCGCTCGTAACATACCCGTGAAATCCAGGCCGGGGTGGCTGTAGAAGCTGGCGTCCTCGGCAGCCAGGAACGCGTTGCGTACATGAAGCGGTATCTTAGAAAGCGCTACCAGACTGCGTTTTTCGTCGAACAATTCTGCGACTACTTTGCCGTGACGATCATACATCCTGGTGACCTGGGGCGGATGGTAGTCTTCCAGGGACTCGAAAGAAGGCAAGGACGAATTGAAGTATAAGAGAACTCCGGCCACGACGGCTATGCCTAGGACAGAGAGAGCGGCTCCTAGAAGCAGTCCGCGCATCAACCACTTCCGAAAACGGCTTCTTTCCCGTGGTTTTTTAGCCTCTTGATCAAGAGTCATGCCGACACCAACTTTCCGGGAAAACCCGCGTGTGTTAGCTGTAACGCTCGCGAGTGCGTGCAGTGTGTGTCCTTGGCCTGCACCAGTCAAAGATCTTCACAAAATACCAAGAAATTGCAAACGAAGAGTTGAATCTGGAAATAATCAAGCAACCCTGGCTACACGACGGCCCCGATATTCGACGGGGCCATCGTGCAGCCAGGAGGAGATTCAAAGCGAGTCATCCTCGGGAACTATCAGGTCGCCTTCACTTTCAAGTTCATCGGGTTCTGTAACCTGCGCCTCGACTTCTTCGGCGTCCACTGAGCTCTTCGCCAGCAGTTTCAGGCGATCGTGGTTGAGACGCGCCTTAAGATAGCCCGGGTGTTTGGCGACAGTGCGACTAAAAGCGGAAATAGCCTCTCGCAACCGTCCGATGCCCTCGTATGCCAGGCCCAGGTTGTTCTCCATGTAGGCAGGTGCATCATCACCACGCACGGCAATTTTCAGCTGTTCGATTGCCTTGGCATAGTCCTTCTTCAGCAGAAAGGCATAACCAAGATTATTGTGGAAAAAGCGATTTTCGGGTTCGAGTGCAACGGCTTTCAGCAGCGCAGAGATAGCCTTTTCCCAATGCGATCTCGAAATCCAAACTCTGCCGATGACGTTATATGCTTCGGCGGTCCGTGGATCAATCGCCAAGGCTTTTGTCGCGCACTCGCGGGCCTGGTCGAGGTTCTTCTCGTCAAGATTGAGACGCGCAAGTCGAACCCAGGGATCGGGGTTCTGATCGTCAATCCTCGAAGCTGCCTGGAAGGCCTTCCGGGCAAGATCAACTTTTCCGCAGCTCACAGCAACCCGACCTAGCAGGAAAGCTGCCTCGTAGTTCCCATCATCATCGAAAAGCGCCTTTCCAAGCTGTAGAATGGCCGCCGCGTGATCTCCGCTGGCGTTCAGGCGTCTGGCAGCCTCCATGTGATCCACGGATGACTCGTCCATGTGTTCGAGTGATATTTCAAAAGCATTCGTGTGAGTGTCCAAAGCAACCGGCCCGGCCGTTTCGCCTGGCGCAACAGCCAGTTCGGGTTGGGTGGCGGAATTTTCGGTAAGTGGAGCGGGCTGGATGCGCTCCGCCGAAACGGCAGTACCACCCGCGTCCTGACTGCCAGATGACCACTCGCAACCCGTGACCACAATCGCCACCGCAAGCGCACCTGTCTTACACATTAGAATCACTTTTTTCATGGCCGCTCTCCTTTCTAAACCCATTGTTCCGCGTCAATCGCTATTTCTCTTGGATTGCGATTTCCATGCCAGCCGGAAGCTTCTGGCGAAAAGGGAAAGCAGTTTACGATAACTATATATTTTCCAGCCAGATAAAAGGCAGGCCTACACTTCTTTGCACTTGCTACCGGCAAGCCCGGTAAGAGATTGTGTCAGAATGAACACGGCGCAACATATAATATGTGGCTCAGAATCCGGTCTCGCCGCCGCTATCACCGCCAATGGGACCCTGAACCTCTTTTCTGAGCTTCTTTGCCTTACCGAAATAAATGTGACCGGGGGGGATGATCTTGAGAACAGTGCTCAGCTTCTTCACGGCTTGATCGGGGCTTGTGGATTTTATTACGTAGGCCTCTTCATATAGTTTCTTAGCGATTCTTTCCAGATCCTGCAGCTTCTGCTTGGCTCGTTCGTTGCCAAACGACAATGCCGATCTGAAACTTTTGTATGCTTCAGGGTAGCGATGCCCCATGTAAGCGTCTACACCCCTGATAAAGTTTGCCTTGGAGAGTTTGCCTCTGAGCTGGTCATGGTACTTTCCAGAACCCGCAGAAATATTATTATCCAGTTTCAGGGCTCTGCTCAGGTAGTCAACCGCCTTCGAAATCTGCCCGATGTTCTTAGCGAGTTCCATTCCCTTCCTGTAGACTGCTTTGAACTTCTTCAGCTTGACGACTTCTTTCGCCAAACCTGATTCCTGCGCCTTCTCGATCGCCTTGTCGATCTCCCCATTACGGTACAAGGCCAAAACCCGGCCGGTAACACCATGCGATTCTGCTTTTTTTACCGGCTTGCGTTTATGCTTCCTGTTCCGCCTAAGAAAGGCAAGGTGATCCCGTTTTTTCTGTTCAATCCCCAGTTTCTCTTCGGCCTCACGCTTGAGCTGAGCAGCGGCCTCGCTATCGAAATTCCTCCTAAGTGCTTCGTCGAATTTTATTACTGCCTGGGCAAACTGCTTCTGCTCCATCAGCTCCTTGCCTTGTTCGATCAGGTCTTCTGTAATCTTTTCTTCGATCTCGGCTTTCAGCTTTTTCACCTGACCGTAGTAGCTGCTTTCTTCACCTACCTGATTCAGTTGCGTCATCGCCAAATCGAACTGCTTTTTCTCCATCAGATCGAGCGCTACCTGCAGTGCCCGAGAGGATGACAATTCCCGCTCAACAAATTTCTTATACTCCAGCGCCAGCTTGTCAGTCGGGTCAATTTTGAGTGCCAGCTGGATCTTCAGCCCCGCGTCCCTCCATTTCTTGTCGGTCACCAGTTTCTTGGCGGCCTGCATATATTCCTTAAACTCCCGCTTGGCCTGAATCTGTTGCTTGCGCTGCACTTCTTGAGGAGTAGGCGGAGGTGGACCGGAAGGTCCGGCGAAAATCTTGACGATTATCAGGACTAAAAAGAAACCCAAGACACCACCGCCGCCGAACAGTACCAACTTTCGCTTGCGCGGATCAGAAAGCAGATCGTTTACGAATCCCGGCCCAGCCGCCGACATTGTCTGAGCATTTGTTACCGTCCCGGACACATAACCGCCGGCTTCGGGTTCACCCGGCAAATTGAACTGTAAAACGGTATTGCCGACGTGGATTTCGTCTCCGTCATTCAGCTCTGCCTTTTGAATCCGCCGCCCATTCACCAAGGTTCCATTACCAGATCCAAGATCATGAACCACGAAAGTACCGGACTTTCTCTCCAGCAAGGCGTGCCGCCGTGAACAAGCGATATCGGGAAATACGAGATCGTTATCGGCCCCGCGGCCAATCGATACCTCGTCAGGGATTAGCTCGATTTCTCGTCCTTCCTCCTCGCCCTGAATGACAACAACGTAAGGATACGCAGAAGCTTCATCCTCGGCTCCTTCGCCTTCACCGAAGATCAGCGTTTTTTCTTGGGCGGGATCGTCGCTGTGCGGAAATGCCTCGCCCACGCGTTCGGTTCCAGCCTGATCGCGTTCTTCTTCGCGCAACCAGGGCGCCGCAACACCTTCGGGTGGAGTCTTATCGGGAAGAGGACCCCGCGGGGTAGCTTCGTTTACCTCTCCCGCTTCCTCTGCGTTCCAGGGATCATCGTCCTCTGCATCTTCGAGTTGCTCTTCAGGAAAAACTTCCTCGGCGCCATCTATTGCGTCCTCTGTTTCGATAGACGCCCTGTGCCGCCTGCGCCGACTGCGCGAACCGCCCCTGGCAACCAGTGGCTCGTCCTGAGTATCGGCCACTCCGCTATCAGTGTCATCCAACTTATCGTCTATCTTATCGACATCATCACGCCCAGTATCGTCCTCGAATTCGCCCTCGTCCTGGTTGTCATATTCATCTGCGCCCTCCGAACCGTTTTCCATGCCATGGGCAAAATCGGCATCTGCCTCGCCAGTGTCTTCATCAAAGGAACTCTCGTCCAGGGTGCTTTTCGGTTCGTCCTCTGCAGCAAAACTATCGTCTTCGATTAGCGAATCGGGCACTTCGAACTTGCCCGTCGTCTCTTCTTCGGCTACATCAGCATCATCCAGATATTCGATGTCCGCATCGTCAGCTTCGAGAACCTCTTCGTCATCAATTATTTCTGGTCCGGTACCCGGATCAGTCTCTGAGGTTTCCACCCTCGGTTTTTTGGCATTGTCGTCCGGATCCATCATCTCACAAGGTTCTCCAGGCAGTTACTCGAATTCGTCGTATTTCTCTTTGGCTCGCATGTAGCGAGGATCTTCCTGGTTCGGGAAACTGCGCATGATCTGCCGGTAAAGTGCTTTGGCATTTTTGAATCTGCTGTATTCCTGGGCTTTCTCTGCGTTGAACATCAGAGCCTTGAACCTCTGCACGAGTTCCTTCTCGATCTTGTCAATCATCTCGATGGACTCTAGGTAGATATCAGGCCGTTCTTCTTCGGGCAGCAACTCCAGAAAATCACGTGTTTTTTTGAAGTACTGAAGCGCCTCGTATGCGTTCTGAGGGGCCACTTCCTTGTTTTCATATCGTTTCTTGGCGATTTTGAAGCTCTCCTCGGCCGCCTTTCTATCAGGATTGGGAAGCGGACTCTCTTCTATCGCCTCGAGTTTCACAGCCCACTGCTCTGTTTTCTTTGAGCTGTTGTAATTGATCGTGTTGATGAAGGCTAGCTTGTTTTCCTCGTTCTCGAGCAAGTGTTTCCTAGGCAAGTTCAACGAGATTCGATCGGACCAATTGTCCATTGTAATTGGTGCGAATCCAATCTGCATACCGTTCAACTGGATAGCCACCTCCTGCTTGTGATCTATTCCGCCAATCTCATAGATAGCGGTGGCGCGCCCGTTTGAATACTTGAACCTGAAAGTCGCTGCGTCCCTACAACGGATTGCCACCGGTCCGTAACCGAAAGAGAGGAGATCTCCATCAGAACCGACCAGACCAGGCTCGAACAGCTGATCGGAATGATCGACGACCTGCTGCACTATTTTCTTAGTTCCCGTGAAGGCCTTTATTCCAATTAATACCAGTAAAATACCGGCGATCACCATGACAATGATCTGATACTTTTTTTCCAGGCCATGAAACCAGGTTGAAATGCGGCCGATCAGATTACTTAAGGGATTCTTTTTTCCTGCTCGCTGTGCACTTTTTTCCTCTGCCCCGGCCTGGATTTTGTGGACTTCACCGGCTGCAGGTGTCCGCTTTTTCTGTCTGACGCCCTTAGACTGGATGATAGGCTTTTTCTCCCGGGTGGGGCGCGGCGCGGCAGGATGCTTTTGACCAGGACGTCGAACCGCTGCACGCGCAGGTGTACGTCTTGCCGGCGTTCTTTTACGCACCTGTCCATGCGGTCGCTTTACAGGCTTCTTCCTGGCACTGGCAGCGGACTGGCCTACGAACTTGACTTCCGCGCTGCCGGCGGTGATTACGTCTCCCGGCCTGAGAACTTCCTCTTCGACTGGTTTGCCATTCAGCTTTGTGCCATTGGAACTGCCCAGATCCTTTAATATGTAAGCTCCACCCTTGTCGCGTATACTCATGTGCTGACGAGAAATTCCTGGATCTGTAAGCACGACGTCGTTGTCCATCGTTCGGCCGATCGTTATTTCCACACGGTCAAAATCATAGGTCTTGCCTCGGTCCGGCCCGCCGAGAATTTTTAACGAGAAACCCACTGAGTCTATCCTACATTTCTCGCGGCCAATGCTCTAAACCGGCTCTCAAGCCGACCTACTGTTGATGTTTCGACGTCCGAAATCCGCCGAAGGCTCTGATTATCTGCTTTCATTGTATCGTTCTACCGTATCCGTGTACTCATTCTGTGAGTTAAAAATCGCCAGTCATGAACTGATAGAGAATCGGGCCGAACAAGACCATGAAAACCGTGGGAAAAATGCAGGCGATTAGCGGAAACAGCATTTTAACCGGCGCCTCATTCGCTAACTTTTCGGCCCGTTGGGTTCTTTCTATCCTCATTTGGGTCGACTGAATCCTCAATACCTTGCCAAGACTAGTGCCCATTCGATCCGCCTGGATCAACGCCGCGACGAACTGGCTGAGCGGAGGAAGGTTCACACGCTCGGACACGTTACGCAGGGCCTCTTGCCGGGTTTTGCCCATTCGCAGTTCCTTGAGCATCAGGTTCAACTCGTCAACCAACGGTCCTTGCTTTCCTTTGGAAACGACTGTCGCGACTGCTGCCTGAAAATCGAGCCCGGCTTCAACGGAAAGAGTCAATAAGTCGAGATTGTAAGGCAACTCGCGTCTTATCTTGAAATGCCGTTTCTTCACCTGATCCCGCAGCCAAATCAGTGGATAAAACCCACCTAATGTAGTGAACATAACAACGAACCACCAGCCAACGTCGACATCGAGATCCGTTCGCAGAAAGTTGACGACCATAACTCCCAATATCGTGAAAAATACAAGGGCCAACTCCTGCAAGGCCATGATCTCTTCCGGCTGAATCCCTTCCAAGCCTCCGGCGCTCACTATCTTTCGGCGAAGGCTGGCCTCGTACCCCGGCCATATGAACTTGCGGTTCAGGCTGCCGAGCCTGCGCAGGAACACTTTCCGCATGCCCTTGATCGTCGACTTCTCTTCGAGTTCTTTTGCCTCGGAAAACACACGCTTGAAAACAAGCTCCCACAACCCATAAATGGCGAAGAAAACTCCACCCAAGACCATGGCAAAAACCAGGAATTTCATCACTCCGCCGATGACGTCTTTACTCATGGATCGAGCTCCTTGCAAAAATCAAAAACTACGTATGCTAGACATTGATGTTGACAATCTTCCTGATAATCCAAACGCCGCACAATTCCATGATGATGATCAATCCAACCAGAACGTATCCGAACCAGCTCTCGAACATGGGCTGCATGAGATCCGGCCGCATGTAGTTCATAACCAACCCCAAGGCCAGAGGTAAGGCTGCAACGATCCAACCTTGCATTTTGCCCTGGGAGGTGAGCGCCTTGATCTTGCCCTCGAGCCTGAATCGCTCCCTGATGGTGGCCGCAATCGTATCGAACATCTCTGCCATGTTTCCACCAAGCTGCCTGGAGATTATCGTCGAAGTCACAACCAGGTCGAGGTCTTCACACCCAACTCTGACAGCCATCGAGTTCAAAGCCTCGTCCATGGGGACACCCAGTTTAATCTCCCTGACAAAGAGCCTGAACTCTTGCGATAACGGCGCTCCAGCATCCTTGGAAACGTGATCCATTGCCTGGGGAAACGTAAGTCCGGCCTTGAAAGCATTCGACATGGCCGTCAAGGAATCTACCAGTTGACCATTGAACTTCTTGATCCGCTTCGTCTGGAACCATTTGACCAACACGGTCGGTGAGAAGAAGCCAATCACCCCCAGGATCATCGTAAAAAATACACCAAAGAAGAACAACCCAACCAGGACAAATAAAGCCGTCAGGCAAATATTCAAGATCAACAGTTGTCTGCCGTCGATGAAGAGGAACATGTTGGACAAATCCCCAACCGACTTCACGACGTAACGCTCCTGGTATCGCTCAAAGGCACGGCTGAGAACGCTCAGGGCCAGGAGGCTGAACATAAACACCGCCCCCAATACCACCAGCATGGTCAAGCCTTTGTTGAATATCACATCCATGCTCGTTCCTCTCGCGCTAGCGCCGTAAAATGCACAGTATATTCGTAATGGTGTCTAGTGCCCCGGAGTGCCTCCACCGGAACTAGGCAACCGAATGATCTGAAACGTTCTTTCTCTCTTTTTTTTCAGCGCTTTGACTCGCTCGCCGGTGAGCAAGGTTTCTATGGTCGCCCGCGCCCGCTCTTCTTCTCCTCCGATATCCTCCGGGTTGCGTAACGACAGATGAAGTTGCCCGAGTTGTGATGCCAATACGGCAATCTCTGCTTCCTCGGGCAATACCATGACAGTAATGGTGCCATAGGTGCGCTTGGAGTCATCCAGCAGGTTCATGTTGGTGTTCCCGGTTATTGATCCGGTTGCCAAAACAATAATGTTCTGCATCAAGGTGACGGTAACCATGCTGCCCGACTTCTCATCGGGAAAAGTTCCCAGGATGTCCACGTGATCATTGGGGCGTACCCAGCCACCGACAGTGGCCGCCCCGCCCATGCTCAAGCTGATTGCCCGACCCGCCTTGCGAACGATACTGCTCAGGCGTTCGAAGGTTCCTTCGGATCGAAAGTGACTCCAGAGAATCAGGTCGCCTCGTTGCAGCGGTACCATGAGCTTCTGTCCGATTACTTTCTCGAACTGCTTCGGGACCACGACGCTCGGCGTTACGAACTGCTGCGGCATCTTCGAACTCGCAACCATATCGTAGTCTAGTACCGTTCCCTCCACGATATCTCTCGTTGCGACCACGACCGGAACCAGGTTCCAGCCTTCCTTCACTCTTGCCTCCTGTCTCTGCATGGTCTTGAAAGCCAGCAAGGCAGCCAGTAACCCCAGCGCTAACGCGACTACGAGCGGCGTCTTTCCTTTCAGCATGAGGTTTTCTCCTTTCCTCGAACGGGAGCAATTTGCCACCCGGTTCCAGATCTGCGACGTAAAACTCCCTAATACGTTGAATAGTCTACAATTTCACGCTGAATGAGACTATCTCAAGCGGGGTCGAGTTGTCAAAAGCTTTTTGTAACATCTTGCCCACCGATCAAACCTCAATGAATGACGTCTTGGGGGAACAAGTAATCGTTGCCACAGGCGAAACAGCGGTAGCGCTCTACGATCGAGCCCTTCTCGTCCCTGGTGCAGACGTAGTTATCGGGTACAATTTCCTCGCCGCAGGCCGGACAGACATCGGCTCCGATGAAGCGAAGGTACTCAACTTTTTTGAATCCCTCAGCCGAGGGCCTGATCTTCACCCTGCGACATGTGCGCAGATACTCCCTCAAGAGAACGTACCCCTTCATCGCTCAGCCTCGCCGTCTTCGGCGCGCTCGAGAGAAACGGCAATCCGCGCAACTATTTCAACAGCCAGGACCACTCCCATCAGGCACGCCAGTTGAAGGACAACAATGATGGACAGCGGATCCGTCATGTTCAGGTAGATCGTCCTGCCCAGGGAAGCCCCGAGTGCAACGCCGGTCAATGTACGGATGTAGTTGTAACCGACCCGGTCACCTATTCTCGACCACGCCCAATCAACAATAGCCGGCAACGGCAAACCGAACAGAAACAACCAATCCCAGCCCGACGGTGAAACCGGCCAAATGATTTGCGCTGAGAGTACGGCCAACAGTACCGGATAAATTCCTGTACAACGCGCACAAAACCAGACCGGACGCCGACCAAACCAAGTCAGATAGCACCGATCAAGCTCTCCTGGAAAATGGTGTGCCAGTAGAAAACCGAAAAACCCAGGTCCCCGGCGAAGTGCCCTGTCTCTGGTGGTTTCGTTTGCCAATATCTCAACCCAACACCCTGCAAAGTGTCCCTAATGTTTTTTCAACTCCTCCAGGAATTCAATGTCGGAAATCACTCCTTTTCTCAGAAGCAACCTGATCACTGCAGCAATTAGCTGTCCGGACTTCATCACCTGGGGCTGTTCTTCGTCCGGGTTCTCTGCCTCGATCATATCGAGTAAACCTGCTATCTCATCCGGCAATCCACTCGGCATCATTTCCGCCGGGTGAGATTCAACGATTCCGGTTGACGCTTCTGCGACAGTTTCGGCGGCGGGTACCGGCTGGGGTGCGCTCTTGTGTTTCACGCCGTCGACTCCGATACCAACCCGTGAAAGCAGGGCTTCCATGGCAGATGATCCCACCTCGCCGGCTGCCTGCTCTGGCTCACTTAGCGGCGTTTCACGCTCGATATCCTTTATTTCTCGTATACCCTCGCTGGCCGGCCCATCAACTTCGCGAATCGGTGAGCCGAGCAGTTCGCCGGATTGACCAAAACCACTAGCATCACCGTCTTGAAAAGGCGCAGGCGGATCGGACGGCAGATCATCCACAACTTCGACCTCTGGTAGACCGTCTTCGACTACTTGTATCCCAGCGGGAGCCTGTTCTGATTGGGCTTCTAAAGAGACGTCGATATCCAACAGGTCGTTGCCCGCATCTGCCGCATCGGTTGCCGCTTGTCCCGCAGGGGAAACCTTGGAATCGGCAGGCACGGGCTCGAGCGCCGGATCCGCAACCGGCTGATCCGTACTTTCCGGCCCGTGGGCCAGCGAGTCCAACTGTGCAAAGGGATCTTCAAGATCAAGTGGAGCTTGTTCCCCTGCTCCCGGGTCTTGTGCGGGAGTCTGACGACTACCCTGTTCGAGCTTACCTTTAACAACCATCAGATCATCAACGGCGATCTCCTGGCCACCGAATTGAATCTCATCGGGTGCCTGCTGGAATTCAACATCCTCGCTCGCAGGCTCACCCATGTAGCTAGTGCGGATGACCTTGTCGATCGAACTCTCGGTAGCCAGCATGGCCTTGATTCTCTTGCCTGTCCTGAACTGAACCTCATCAAGGGCACTCAAGTTGGTAGGATCAGACATGGCAACCACGAGTACCTCGCTGGATTTCCCGGGTTCACCCTCCTGCCGAACAGGTACGAGGTTGTGGCGCGTGGCTAGCTCCACCGGCACTAGTTTCGTCAGATAGTCGGGAAGAATCGCATCACTTATCTCGGCAATCGCAATACCGGTTTGCTTGTGAATCGCCGTCACCAGGGCTTCTTCGGTGATGAACCGGTTCTCTACCAGGACTTTTCCCAGGCGTCCGCCCCACTGCTTCTGGTAGCCGAGAGCGGACTTAAGCTGAAATTCGTCGATGACGCCGGCCTCGAGCAGGATCTGTCCAAGTTGCTTCTTCCCTACCATTTATTACCTCCACCTATTGTTCCACTTTCTGGCGGTACTCATCGCGCGTGAAATATCCCTTTTCCATGAGTAGTTCGACTACTACTTTTAAGATCTGTACTTGTTTGCGCTGCAGTAACTCAATTTTCTTTATCTTTTCGTCGTATGCATCATCCTTGTCGACTGGTGCCTTTTCGGCTGGTGCCGGGGAAACAGACGCTGGCAAGCGCCTGACGTCATCAGGGCTGGTGACCGTGTTTCCCAAGGGCACTACAATTTCAAGATCTTGCTGACCTTTTCCAGTTGCGACTTCTCCCTCTCCTGGAATTGCGTCCGACAGGTAGTACTCTCGAATCGCGCCTTCAAGCGCTTTCTCTCCGGCAATGGCTGCATGTACCTTAGAGCCTGTCTTGAATCCAAGCTCATCGAGGATCTCGAGGTTCCTCGGATCAGACATCGCGACTACGAGTTGGTTCTTGCCGACATTGTAAGAGATCGGCAAGACCTGGTTTCGCACGGCAAAATCCGCATCAAGCTTTGAAAGAGCATCCTGAGAGACGATTAGTCCGCTGAAATCGACTCGTGGCAAACCGAGTTGTTTGCTCAAAGCCTTTACCAGCATGTCCTCGTCGAGAAAGTTCAAATCGACCAGTACGCTGCCCAGTTTGCCACCCCATTTTTTTTGTTCTGCAAGGGCTGTTCTAAGTTGCTGCTCGGTGATCACACCAGCTTTTAACAACAACTCCCCAAGCATGATCTTCTTGTTAGTCGGAGCGTTCATGGGTCAGGACCTCAATGAATTCTGCATGTTATCAGAGCAAACAGATGCCCGCAAGCAAATCGATAAACTTGCAAATGAGGAGGATGGACCAGGCTGTGCGGATAATCAGTAGCTGGTTGACTTTGACTGTTTCATCTTTTTCTCAAAGTTGTCGACCAGTCGCTGGACCTTCTTCAGTTGAGGCTGTCCCTTGATGAATACGACACCCATGCCTTGCGTGTCTTCAAAGTAGTCAATCCAGGCCACACGTACGTTGAGCGGGATTTTCTCGGTTTTCTCACGACGGGGTCGCAGTTCCAGAGGAAAGCTCGCTCCAACTGTCAGCAGCGGACCCATACAATGCATAAATGCCCCGCCACGCGACAGGTTGCGCACCGATGATGGAAAGGCCCCTTTCGAGGTCTTGTAAGAAGCATCGAAATTGACCGGGTACCTTTGGTACGTACGCCGCTCGCGAGTTCCGGGTGACTTCAAAAACTTGAAAATCCCTCCTAGGCGTGCCCTGTCCCGCTCTAACAGCCCGATGAAAACACCGCTGGGTAAATTGGGCCCGCCTGACCTTGCTCGCCTCCAAGTCACCCGGCCTTCCAGGAAAACCTGTGCCGGAGCCCCCTTGACCGAGACTACGATCGTTAGCAGTTCGCCGATGGAAATAGATTTGATTCCCTCGAGGAAAAACCCCGTCTCGGCTCCGCTGCGTTCGAGAGCCTTGTCGAGCTCCGCAACTGACTCAAACGGGAGAAAAATCTTCCTGGCCTTGTCTCGTGTAACCATGAATGGTGTTATCCTTCTCCCAATCAGCACAAAAAATCATACTACATTTTCAAGAAACCTTCAAGACAGGCCTTTGAACTATTCTTCCTTTCTGGAAGACGGCCAGCGGGCATGGTACACTTCGTGGCCGATGAGCAATTTGATCGCATGGACCATCTCACTCATGCTCGCACTTGCGGGACTGATCATGGGAGGTGACGGCCTACGCTTGGCGGCGACCGTGCTGCTGATTGTCACTGCTCTGGCCTTGCTCGATCGCGCCCGGGAATTACGAACCTGGCGCAAGCTGCCTGATTGGTGCATCGAATGCGCCGGCCCCTTGATCCTTTTCGGGATCGTTTGTGTCATTTTCATCCGGCTTCTGGCTGGTGACATGCCGGTTAATCACGATCATCCCGTCTTCCTATTTCGCGCCTTCAACACCGGAAATCTCCTGTCGTCTGGTTCACTGACCGGTTTCTCTCCATTGCTTTTCGCTGGCTACCCTGCCAACTCGCTGTATCCCATGGGCGTCGACCTACTGGTTTGTGGCGTTCGTGGTCTCAGCCTGGGACTTGCCTCGTGGGAGCAAGCATATTGCTTAGCGCTTTTCTTGTTCATCGTATCCACCCCGCTTGCCTTTTACGCCTTGGGCCGCCGATTTGCCGGACCATTGGCCGGGCTGGCAGCCGGTCTGCTATCGATCGTCGATCGCGGTGCCTGGATGCAAGGCGGCTGGTCTTTCAACCTTGACTGGGGTGTCTGGTCGATGGGCCTGAGTTTCTCTCTATGCCTGTGGACTTTGTGGGCGCTCGACCGGCTGGCGCACAGGCCCGGGCTGGGTCGTTTTCTATTGACGGCGATCCTGTTCGCAGGTGCAATTCTGTGTCATCCAATGGCAGTGGCCATCCTGGGCGTGATCGTGCCGCTTTTCCTCCTGGTCGAGGCCTGGCGGGGCGAACTCGAAGCGCCCGGCATTTGGCTGCCGCGAGTGGTTGGGTCACTTCTTTTGGGAATAGGGCTATCGGCCTTCTGGCTAATTCCCTTTGTCTGCCGCAAGGAGTGGTTCGAGCCGCTGGCCTATTACTGGCTTTCATTCCCGCTAGTCATAAGAGGCGTCCTCGACGGAGGATTGCTGGCCCAGTTCAGCCCGGCCCTGTTGTTGGCCGGGCTGATCGGTCTGTTGCTTGCTGCACGGCGCGGCGTTTCTTTTGCGTGGTTCCTGCTGGCGGCAAGCGGATTACTGGTCTTCTTCGCCTCGAACACATTTCTGCTCGCCTTCGACGTGCTTGACAAGTTTCCGGCTCTTGCGAACCTGCAGCTAGAACGCTTTGCTTATTTCGTGCGCGCGGCAATGCTACTCGGCTGCGGATTCTTCATAGCGGAGATCAGGCGCGCCGGCCTCGATCCAGCAGGTCGGGCGCGGCCTGCGCGCTCATCCCTGTCTCGCCATGGATTGCGAGTGCTGGCAACACTGGCAATCGCGCCTTTCGTGTTATTCGCACCGCGTGTCGGACCGCTGCCTTACCTGGCTCCCGCCAGGCCGCTCAGCTGGTCGTCCGAATCAAATGTCTATCATGATCTGCGCCTGGCCGCGGATTTTATCAACCAACAGGATCCCGAGACCATCGGGAGGATCGCCGTCAGATCCTACGAGCACGATCACTTGCTGATGGCGCTGCCGGTTTACACCGGTAAACCCATTTTCAAACTGGGCTTCACACCCGAGAACAACTACCGATATAAATTCGAATCGAACGATCCCGATGTTTGGAAGGCATTGAACGTAAGCCACTTGCTGTCGGTCGGCCCTTATAACCGGGCTGGTCTTACGGAAATCAGGCGTTTCGGAAAGCTTTTTTTATACAGATTCGCAGGTTTCGATCGATCCCGGGTAGCGCTTGCGGGCCCAGGCTCGGCACGGGTCGAGCGCGACGATCCTGAAGCACTGGACGTCCGTCTCACCGGCACCGGACCAGACAGTAAGCTTACCGTCTACGCCTCGCGTTATGCCCTATGGAGCGCGGAGATGAACGGAGTCGAGCTGCCAATCGAAGGAGAAGCCATCCGGGACAGCCCGCCGGTCTTTATGCGGATCGCCGTGCAAGATGGGCTGCTGCGCCTGCGCTACCGGGCTGGAGGGCCTGAGTGGGCAGGCTCGCTTTTTTCGTCGGTTTCATGGCTGCTGTTTATTTTCCTGACCGTGCTGGTTTTCGCGACGTCGCTGCGTGAACGAGTCAAGCGCCTCTTCTCAGCCTGGCGCGTTCCTGTCGGCGACTCGTTGACTTTGCTCGTCTTGGCGCTTGCGGCAATCATCCTCGTGGCAGTACTTATCCGATTGCTATTGCCGGGCGGAGTCGATTTTCCCGGCCGAACGAACATCAGCGACCTCGGTCGGATGATATCAAAAGCCAGCGCACAAGTCGTACGTCCCGGCGGCCAACAAAACTGTCAACCCTTCGACGGCCGGATAATCCGCTGCCCCGGCCCGGAATGGAACTATGCCGGGCGTACCATAATCATCTCCGACCACCTGCTAAGGGAGTGCATCTGGCTTCACCCGATCCAGGGTGCAAAGTTCGCCCTGAGTTTCGACGATGTTCCGTTGGGCGATCATATCCAGGGAAACTTCGGCATGGACGACGCCGCAGTCGAGCCGCCCGGCCCGCACGGAGTCAACATGACAGTGCTACTAGATGGACGCGAAATGGGCCGATTCAACTGTCCCTCGCGCAGGGGCTGGTTCGCCTGGCAGGTGGACACTCCGAATCGTCTCGGTACGCGCGGCCGGGTGACAATTCAGTCGGACGCCCCGTTCACGGGTAGGCGCCACTTCTGCTTCACGGCCTACACGACGTCGGATGACGATAGTAATTGATCGAGGGAGGCTTGGCATGTTGTGTGTGAGTCGCGAATTCGAGCTGAGTTCGAAGGGCAACACCGATATACACGACGTAACCGCCCAGGTGCAGCGGATGGTCACCGAGGAAGGGCTGCGGGAAGGCATCATCACCGTCTTCACACCGGGTGCCACGGCCTCCGTCTCGACCATCGAATTCGAGAGCGGTGCCGTGGCGGATCTGAAAGCCGCCGTGATGCGGGCGGCGCCCGAAGAGTTGCACTACAAGCACGACGCCCGCTGGGGCGACGGCAACGGCTTTTCCCATGTCCGGGCCGCTTTAGGCGGCCCCTCGCTGAGCGTCCCGGTGACATCCGGGTCGCTGACGCTCGGCACCTGGCAACAGATCATCGTCCTCGATCACGACAACCGCCCGCGCAAGCGCCGGGTGGTGGTGCAGATGATGGGAACCGATTGATGCCGGCCAGATGGCCCACCCTGCTCGGCGCTCACCTGGCGCAGGGCGTAGTTCGCAGCCAGCCGGAGGACTTCCTGGTCACGGAGATCCCGGCCTACCTGCCCTCGGGCTCGGGTGAGCACCTGTTTGTCTATGTCGAGAAGCGCGATCTGACCACCGACAATGTCGTGCGAGCGCTGGCCGAGCAACTTGGAATATCGCCCCGTGAAGTGGGAACAGCCGGGCTCAAGGATCGCCGGGCAGTCACCCGGCAGTGGTTTTCGGTTCCAAAAAGCGCCGCCGAACACATGGCGGACTTCGAGCTAGACGGGGCGCGGGTGCTCGAGAGCGGGTTGCACGGCAATAAACTCAAGACCGGCCACCTGAAGGGCAACCGCTTTCGGATACTCGTCCGTGGCGTCGATGCCGATGCCTGGCTTGAGATCGAAAGCCGTCGCGAGCGCCTGGCTGCCTGCGGGGTTCCCAACTACTACGGCCCTCAGCGTTTCGGACGCGACGGGCGCAACGAGCAGATCGGAATGGAGCTTCTGAGCGGCAAGCGCCGCCAGCGCAGGGGCCGCGACCTGCGCCTGCTGCTCAGCGCGGCCCAGTCGGCCCTGTTCAACGACGTGCTGGCCTTGCGCATCGAACGCGAGTTGTTCGGACGCGCCTTGCCCGGCGATGTCATGCTCAAGGCCGACACGGGCGGCATCTTCATTTGCGACGACCCCCAACTCGATCAGCAGCGCATGAACGCCTTCGAGATCCATCCCAGCGGGCCCATGTTCGGCCCGCGCATGCGCACGCCGCAGGGAGAGGCGCTGGCCATGGAATCGCTGGTGCTCGAGTCTCGCGGTCTTTCGCCAGACGATTTTCAAAGATACGCCAAGCTCACCCGCGGAACCAGGAGGCCCTTGCGGATCGTGCCCGAGGATCTAGCCGCAGTACAACTCCCTGCCGGCGTCGAGTTGTCCTTCAGCCTGCCGGCGGGAGCTTACGCCACATCAGTTCTTGCTGAATTCTTCGACTACCGCGAGGCCAACAAGTAAACGGCTCCGTCATCGCTCAGGACGCGAACCCAGTGGGGCGTGCCTGCGGGCAGATCCAGGCGATCGCCAGAATGTAACTCGATTTGCTCATCTTCGACACCGATCATCATTCGTCCGGTGATCACTACCCGCACCTCGTACCTGTCGTGTGCCTGGGTGTGGTAATAAGTGCAAGGGGGATCGACCATTCTAAACGGCCTCAGGCCCTCTTTGATCAACTGGCGCTCCAGATCCTTGCGGGAGGGAGGCAAGCTGTTCGCCGGCCAGCGGGTCAGTCTATGGATCGATGTCCGGACGGTCCCCAAGAGAGTCAGGCCTCCACGGGTAGTTGCAGGTCGTACTTGTAATACATTTTCCCACTCAATTCAAGCAGAAAATTGCTTCTTACAGTATTCCCATAACCAACCGCCTTGAGGGACACGCAGCCTGTAGATATCTCTCCCGCATAGGACATCGAAGACTCGATAGGTTATGTCATCCTGGGCCGGGCCTCGCTCCAGCCAGGCCGCGACTACTCGATCCACTTCGATCCAGTTGTCGCCCAGCCTGAACTTCAAGGGCCGTTCATCTTCCCTGCTTTCTGTCCGGCAAATTACCTGATGGAGCTTTCTGAACTGCGGCATCAGATGCAGGTCGCCGTATAGTCCACTTCGATTTTGTCGCCCTTGTCAGGCACGTAGTCGTCACCGAAATAGATCGTGTTGGTGTCCGGGTAGTAGGTCCAACCGTCGGCAGCGCCTTCCGATGAAGCCTGGGGAACGGGTGTGTCGTTAATAGTGACCGTTACGCTACCGGCGTCGGCCGGGCGCGAGAGCGGAAACTCGCGGATGGCGGCGAAGGCGTCGAAGCCGAGCGTCTCCAGAGTCGTGCTCCAGTCGGCCGTGTTGATCGATTCGAATATGCCGCCCGTCTCCTGAGTGACGTAGTAGTAACGTCCGTTGGGCGGTTCGTCTGCGCAGATGGCGCTGACGGCCATCATCTCGGTGTTGCGGTAACCCTTGATCGACTTGAAGAAATCGACGTAGAAATCTGGCTCGCCCTTGGATTGATCGGGCTCGTCGGACAGAATGATGATGTACAGCTTGGCGTCCTCGCGCAGGAAGCCCAGGTTGGCTTCCGGATCGCTAATAAGCGGTTCGGAGAGAGCCATCCAGGCCCCTTCCAGACCGGCCTCGTGGTTCGAGCAGCTGTCTCCAAGGCGCACGTTGTCTGTGAACTTGTCGATGAAGTCCGGAGTCTGGCTGGTGATGATCTTGGGGGTGGAACTCGTGTTGACCAGGATTCCAGAGGTTATCTGGCGGGCGGGAGTGCCGCTCCAGGCGTTCATGTTGTCCACGTCGGTCGCGACCACGCCCAGGTGGAAGTCAACGTCCAGGTTGATGGCCCAGTTGATGAAAGCCCCGAAGTTATCGGCCAGATTCTGCTGGTCGTCACTCATCGAGCCCGAGCAGTCGACCACGAAAAGCACGTCCGAGCGCACCTGCGAGGGCTGGTAGAAGATATCGCTCTGGTCGGAGATGTCTGTGCCGCGGCCGAAGAGCGGCACGGTGTGTTCCTCGTCACCGTCTGCTTTGATGATCAGCGTGGCCCGGTGAGGGCTGGTGTCCTGGGGATGATAGCGCAGGCAAACCTGGAAGCTGGTCGCACCCGCCAGGTTGAAAGGAGTCATCGGCGCCTGGGTAATTTCGAAGTTGGGATCGGCCGGGTTGTCCAGCGCGATGTCGTCGATCGAGATGTCAATCGTTCCCAGGTTGTAGACGTTGACGCACATAGTGGGCGAGTTGCAGCCTACCGTGACAACGCCGAAGTCCAGTTCGGCCGGAACGATCTCCAGTTCGGACTCCTTGGCCGTGGCCGTCAGGTTTAGACAGGCCTGACCGGGAACCGGATTACCGGTGGTGTCGTCAGTGCAGGCCAGGTCGCCCAGGTCGGGATCGTCGACGTAGATTCGGAGAATCGCAATTTGTCCCCATTCGCGTTGAGGCGCGAAGGTCACCTCGACCTCAGCCGACGAGTTCGGCTGGCCGCGCGGGCCGAGGGTCGCCGGGAAGGGAGGATGGCCGGTCAGTGAAAAGTCCTGGCCGAAGAATGGAACCAGCTCAACCTCTGCGTTTTGCAAGTGGCAAGGTGCGAGCCCCTGGTTGGATATGGTAACGCTCATGGCCTTGGTGTTGTTCAACTTCACCAGACCAAAGTTGACGAACGGAGCCGGCTGGATGACAACGTCGCACTCGGCGGTTTCGACACCCTCACCGTTCAGATCTACCGGCAACTCGTGGCCGTCCTTGTCGTTTCCATAGATCACAAGCAGGCCGTGATCGGCTCCCAGGTTGATGGGGTGATACTCCATCTCGACCACCCGGGTGTCTCCGGGATCGATCACCTCGTTAACCGGCGGTGCCTGCAGGACAGCAAATTCGTTATCGTCGGAATTAGTCGTAATGGCGACGTTTTCGATTGTACAACTATCGGTACCCTGATTGGAGATGATCAACTCGACGGTCTGGGTCGTGTCCTGGACGACTCCGCCGAAGTTGACCACGAAGGGAGTGGCCTGCAAATCACACTCACGGGGAATGCTCTCGCCATAGAGCGAGATTGTGCCGGTCAGTCCGCTGCCCGGATCCGAGGCTGGATCGTTCGAGAAAAGATCCACACCTCCGTGATCCGATCCGCTGTCCGTGGGATGATATTGCACATTTATATCCAAAGACTCTCCAGGCGTCAGAGTCTTGGTAAAAGTCGGCAGTGTAAGCAGCGAAAATTCGGGATCGGCAGGATCGGGATTGAGCGCCACGTTGGTGAGATCGAGGTCCAACAGGCCGCAATTCGTGATTTTAAAACTCATCTCGCCCGTCTCGCCGGTGGGCACGTTGCCGAAATCGAGCGCCAGCGGTTCGGGACAAAGACGCGGCGCCATGCCGCGACCGTTTAAACTCACCTGAATCACGTTCTCGTTCACGTCGTTCGAGCGAATCGCCAAGACACTCGAGTGGACACCGCCGGATTTAGGCTCGTAGCCTATGAAGATCGTCAGCTGGCCGCCGGCCGGCAGCCCGCCGGGCAGGCTATTGCCGTTCAAATCCAGCCTGAACTGGTTGAAATCTCCTCCGGTGATTGCCAGGTTGTTGATCTGCAATTCCTGATCACCGTTATTACGGATGGTCACCTCCCGGCGAACGCTTGCACCCAGATTCGAATCGCCGAAATCCACCGTAAGATCGTCCGGCGCCGTGTCGTCGCTACAAATCTCCGCTGCGGCGGAGCATTCCGCATTCTGCTGGTCGCCGGTGCAGTCGCTCGTGCAAACCTGGATCTCGGGCGTGACGCCTTGCCCCAAGAGCGCTACCGTAATGGTCTGGTGATCGACTGCGTTGCAGGTCAGGCTGAATCCACCGTTGTCGCCGCCGACCTCGGCCGGCGCATAAGAGATCTCGATCTGCAGATCGCTTCCCGGGGCGATCTCGACAGGATCGCTGGCCGAGGCAGGGCACGGCGAGGCAAACACGCCTCCGCTCATACAGGCAACGACGAAGTCCGGGCTCGATCCATCGTCCATCTTCAAAGCGGTCAGTAACAATTTCGAGCGGCCGGTGTTGCGTACGAAAAGGTAGCGCTTGGCCACGCTGGACACGTCGACCATACCGAAGTCGATCTCGATCGCCGAGGATTCTGGCGTAGTGTCAAACTCGTCCAACCCAGGAGCCGTGTCGTTGCTGCCTACGAAAAAACTCCCCGCCCGCGGTGCCGATTCCTGCAGCCCTCCCCCGCTATCATCACAACCACAGGTCATCATCACCGCGCAAACCACTAGCGCAGGCGTAAACAGTCTCGATTTAGCTCTCATGGCTCCTCCCGCTACGCTAATTACTTTCCATCAATCTTACTGACAGAACGGTTCATTGGCCAGGAAGTTATTGTAAACCGTCCAGTTGGGCACTTCGAAGCGCGGCACGGTGCCGTTCTCGCGGATGTTGGTGATGTGGTAGTCGAACTGGTTCCAGACGCGCCTGGTGGCTACCCAGTCGTTGTCCACGTTCCCGTACACCAAAATACCTTTGTCTGTTCCCAGAAAACCATTCTGGATGACTATGATCTCCGCGTGATCGTCGTTGTCCACGTCGACCACCAGCGGCAGCTCCCAGCCTGTGGCCGAATAGCGCGTGGCCTGGTAGATTTGATTGTGCGCCAGGCCGGCGTATATGTTGACGTAGGTCTCGTCGTTCTGCAGCACTTCGAAGGGCCCATCGCCCTCGAAATCGAAGGCGGTGTTGCCGCCGCCGAGCGTAGAATCGTTCAGGATCTCCTTCCAGATGACGTTCATCGAGAGGTTGCTCTCGTTGACGTCGACGCCCCAGAAGCACTCGGTGTCCTCGCCCTGATCGCTGCAGGTGCCGACGACGCCGATCTCGGGCCCGCCCGAGCCGTCGATGTCGGCGATTACCGGCGGCAAGATGGCGTTTACTTCACCATCGGAAAGCTGCGCCTTGACCGATCCGGTCAGCCCGTCAAGGATATATAGTCCGCCGCCGAAGCCGCTTGCGAACAGCAGCACCTCGGGCTTGCCGTCCAGGTCGAAATCGGCGATACCAACCAGACCGTCGGGTTTATTGGCCTGCCACATGACCGTGCCATCCGCATGATAGGCTGTGTTTCCGGCAATCAATTCCATGCCGCCCTGACCGTCGAGATCGGCGGCCACTGAGAAACAACCGTGGCCCACACCACCGCGGCCGGCCTCACCCTCCCAGAGCAGGTTGCCGCGGTGATCGAAGACCGAGGCACATCGGAAAATCTCAGGATGACCGTCGCGATCGAGGTCGGCTACGCCGATCGACGAGCCGTCTTCGATATCATCCTCGGGCGCGTGCCAGGCCTCGCTCTCCCACTTGAAAGTGCCGTCATGCTCGAAGCACAAAATGTTGCCCGTGACGAAGCGGCCATTCATGTCACCGCTGTCTGCGACCACGTACTTGGAAGCCAGGATCTCGGGCAGGTTGTCGCCGTCGATGTCGGCCGCTGCGATCTGGGTCTCGTTATTGGTGCGGAAGCGCGGATCGTCGGCGGTCCAAATCTCGTGACCGTCGTCTCCGGAGATGGCCCTGACCATCGACTTGGCAGCCGGGATGGCCATGTTGTCATACATGGCATAGGCGTTGAATATGATATCCGGCACGTCCTCTTCGTTGATCAAGCCGTCCGCGTTGTCGTCGGTCAGGTTGATCACGATCGGCGTCATGAAGACCTGTACGAAGGTCGAATTGCTGATATTGCCGTTCGGCCAGCCGAACTCCAGGGTAGGTTGGAAGACGCGCGGCTCGATGCACTCTGGCAGGTCTGGGGTCAAGCCTTCGGCTTCGAGCGGCACCGTGATCAGCGTGAAGTTGTCGCAGCCGGCCGAGGTGAACTCGCTCGAGATAGTTACGTTGCCGGTGTCCGGGCCGACGTCAGCGGGGATGTAGCCAACCTCGACCTGCAATTCGCCGTTGGGCTGTACCACAAGCGGAACGCCCGGCGCACTCACCGAAAAGTCCGTCGAGGAGCCGGCCCCCAGGCCGACGTCTACCACCGTCAGCGGCTCGCTGCCGTGATTGGTGCAGACGAACGCCATGTACGAACTCTGGCCTATCTCGGTGGACGGAAAGGTAAGCGCCTGCGGCTGGCAGTCGAACACCGACGGGCAGGTACCCGTGTAGTTGCCGACCAATTCGACCGTGCCGGTCGGCAACTGATCATCGTTGGAAGAAATGATCACCCGCCCGAAGTCGGCGCCAGGCTCCGAGGGGCTATAGCGCATATGAATGGTTCGCGTGCCTCCGGCCTGGATTGTCAGCGGTGCTCCAGGCGCCGCAGCAAAGGTAAAATCAGGATTGGCCCCGTCGAGGACGATCTGACGAATCTTCAGATGCCCGCTGCCGCAGGCAGTGATGTCGAAAGACATGTCCACAAAGTCGCCTACGGCCACCGGGCCGAAGTCGAGCGTGGTCGGATTGAGGCACATACGGGCCGCGTCGCCGCCGCCCGAGAGCGCCACGTACACCTTTTGCTGGTGAAGCGGATCCGGCCCGCCCCTGACCTCGAGGGTACCCGAAAGCACTCCCGAACTCTGCGGGTTGAGTGTCACCTGGATTTCGTAGTAGGCGCCCGGGGCCACATCCGGACGGGGAAAGGGTGGAGCGCCCGGCGTAAATGACGGGTCGGAACCCTGCACCATGTCCCAGCCCCACAGGGTGCATTCCTCGCTGCCGAAGTTCCAGATCCTCGTCGAAAGTACGGCATCCTGTCCCATGGGAACCGTCCCGAAGTTCAAGAGCGCGGGGTCGGCCTGAAAGTCGCAGGGCGGAGGCTGGACTCCCTCGCCGTTCAGGGTTACCACCACTTCGCCCTCGTCGGGATCGTCAGAAACGATGGTTACACTGCCGCTGTCGGCCCCCTCGTCGGTTGGTCGGTACTGGACTGCAAACTGACGGATCTCCCCGACCGGAATGCTGGTAATGCCCGGGGCCGCTGGAAAAGAGAACTCGGGGCTGCCTTCGGGACCGCGGATCTCACTGATCGCACAGTCAGCGTCGCCCGTGTTCTGGATGGTCACCGTCTGGTTCGAAAAGCCGCTGGTCGAGACAGTGCCGAAGTTGACGTCCATCGGCACCACGTTAATGTCGCAGGTTGGAATGGGAGTCGCCTTACCGAGCAAATCGACCCAGCCTTCGCCGGCGTTGGGATCGTTCGAGTGAATTGTCAGCTTGCCGGAGTGAGCGCCGATGCTGGTTGGAGCATAGGTCAGATCGACGTCAAAAGCCTCACCGGGAGATAGATCGAAAGGTGTGGCGATTGACGATGAGAAAGAAAAGAAGCCGTGCACGCCCGAGTCGAGATCGAGGCCGGTTATGGTCAGGATCTGGTTACCGCAGGAAGTGAAGCGGTAGGCTTTCTGCGAACTGGTGCCGACCGAGACGGAACCGAAATCGACGATGAACGGCGGCTGGGGGCAAATCTTGGGAGCCAATCCGTTGCCCAGCAGATCGATGACAACTTGAGGTTCATCGGGATCGTCAGAGGTCACCTCAATGCCTGATTCGTCGGCTCCGCCGTCGTAGGGTGTGTAGGTTATAGTGAAGGTCTTCTCCGCTCCGGGCTCAAGTGTTCCCGTCCAGGGCTCGGGATCAAGAGTGAACTCGCCGCCGAGGTTCGTACCCGAACTGAAGTCGACTCCTGCCTGCCCGGCGCCCGCGGCCACTGTCAATGTGAATACACCCAGGTTGCGCACAATGAACTGCTGCGAGCTGCTATGACCGAGCTCGTTCATGCCGAAGTCGGCGCCCAGGTTGCCCGGTGTTACTTCGTCGTTGCAGCTTTCGGTTCCGCCGACGGGATCGATCAGACACACCTGTATGTCAGGGCTGACTCCCTCGCCCGTCAAGCTGATTGTAAGTTGCCGGTGGTCGGGATCGTTGGTTTCGACGATCACAGAACCCGAATCCGCGGCCTCCTCGAGTGGAATGTAGTGCACGGCGAAGGTCGTCGACTGGCCCGGGGCAAGTACCGAAAGAGGCGGCTTGTCCAGGAAGAAGTCTGGGCTGGTCCCCTCACTAAAGCGGATACCGTCTTCTTTCCAGGACAGGTCAGCCTTGGCTGAGGCGGCGTTGCCGATCGAGACATAGCGCGTGGCTCTTTGCTTGACCACTATTCTGCCGAAGTCCAGCAGATAGTCGCCTTCCCCGGGATCGTCAGGCAGAGCCGCAAAAGTGCCGTCCCCATCCCAGTCCTGGGAAAGGTCGACCACCGGCAGCACCTTGCCCAGACCAACCTCGTCCTGACAACCGGCTCCCAGCGCAGATAACCCCAGACAGGCGAATACTACAACCAACAGTTTAGTGATCGAGCTTGTCAGATTCATAATGACCTCCAGACTGATCAATTGTTTCTTTGTTTCTTTTGAAAGAACATCACAGCGCCCAACAGCAATATGATACCCAGCGGGATTGCGGCTCCCCCGCGGTGTCGAATTATCGCGCAGCCGCTCGAGCCGGGCTGGTATTCCTGCAGATCGCCGCCACCGTCAGTGCCGCCGTCAGGCGCGCCGCCGTCGGGCACGCCACCGTCAGGGCTTTGGCAGTCCGACAGATCCTCGTCTACCTGCCCGTCACAGTCGTTGTCGACTCCGTCACAGACTTCGGCTCCTTGGGGACTGCACTCGTATTCGCAACCGTTCGTCGGGTCTTCGTCCAGATCAATCCAACCGGCCAGACAGTCGCCCATGGAGCACGTTCCGTTTTGACAGGCACCCTCGGCATGGGAGTAGTCGCAAGCATTGTCACAGGCTCCACAATGATTCGCGTCGGAATCCAGCACAACGCATTCCTGGCCGCATCGCTTGAGTTCATCGGGACAATCGAGCACGCAGGCCGAGTCCCAGCACACCTGGGCCGGCTGACAGTTGAAGCCGCATTCACCACAGTTTCCAGGATCACGTGTCAGATCGAAGCTTTCGTCCGGTATACCGTCGCAGTTCTCATCCAGGCCGTTGCACAGTTCCTCGGAAGACGGACTTACGTACTGGTTGTGATCGTCGCAATCGTCCCCACCGCAGGATTCGTCCTGGTGGCCGTCGCCGTCTGCATCGGGGCAAAAACCCTGGCCGGCGTAAGCGACGATCACCATGTTCTTGCCGGATACCATGCCTCGGCCGGTTCTGGGAAAACTGACAGCCAGCAGCGCCGACCATTTGGCAAAGGCGTCGAATCCGGTCAGGCCCTCGAAGGCATCGGCGTAGGTCGAGTCCACAACCCAGTTTTCACCACCATCCTCGGTCTCGAGCACCATCGGGGTTCCATCTCCGATGTTACCAACGGCATAGCCGAATTGTGCGTCTGTGAAAACCACGTCGGCGACATAGTCTGCAGCGCCCTGAGAGCCTGTGGGCACGCTCTGCTCCTCCCAGGAATCTCCTCCGTCGGCTGTGTGCAAGATCAGTCCAGCCAGACCTCCTCCAACGGCCCAGCCTAGCTGGCCGTCCGTGAACCATATACGGTGCAGCTCTCCCGAGTAGCCTTCGGCCGCCAACTGCCAACTTTGGCCACCGTCCGATGAGGCAAGAATGAAGCCGTCATGCGCCGGCAGCGGGTCTGTGAACTCATCTCCATCGGTCGCGGCGACTCCTCCAACGGCCCAGCCGTGCGAGGCGTCGGCAAAGAAAACCCCCTGCAGGGCTCGCTCGCCCAGGACTGGAACTTGGGCCAGTATCCATGTCGTCCCGCCGTCCGTGGTGTACATCGCCTGGGCTCCGCCCACCGCCCAGCCGGTGTTCTCGTCGATGAAGAATATGTCGGCCAGCATTCCGTCGGCCCCCGCCGGTGTGGTCTGCTCGTTCCAGACGCGGCCGCCGTCATCTGTGCGGTAAATCTTGGAGTTGGGCAGGCTCAGGCTGGCCAAATAACCCACCTGATCGTCGACCAGTGAAATCGCCACCGGGATATTGAAAAATCCCTCCAATCCAGTCTTGGACCAGCTCTCGCCTCCGTTATGAGTGCACATGATTCGCGGTTCCGAGTTGCCGCTCGATGGGCTCTTAATCGCTCCCACTGCACAGGCATCGCGTTCTGTCGGCATGGAAATGTCAATCAGCGCGTTGCCGTCGTTGACTTCAACATTGAGAAGCTCCCAGCCGGCCCAGGCCTGGGATCCAAAAAACACACAAACCAGAAAAACAGAGATTTTTGCCGACTTCATGTCACCTCCAGCCTTTTTCTTCGAATGCGCGAAGCAGGGTGCGCGCCTCTGCGGCCTTGGTGCCCCGCGGATACTTACCGAGATATTCATCGAGCAAACGCATTGCACCCTGGAAATCCTTCATAGCGATACGACATTCGGCCAGGTGATAGAAGGACTCCTGGACCAGCAGACCGTGCGGATAGTCACGCACGAGTTGCTTGAAGGTCCTCAGGGCCTCGGCCGGCTGTGCAAGATCGTGAAGCTGCAACAGGCCGATCTGATACAGAGCCGCCTCAGCCAGTCTGGGATCTTTGCCCAACCGGATGGCTCTCTGGTAGGCCTCAAGCGCCTGTGCCGGTTGTTTACCCAGTCTCCGGGCGTCGCCCAGCAGAAAAACGGCCCTTGGATTGTCCGGCCTACGAGCTAGATACGAACTCAGTTCGGCGAGGGCAGGTTCTATCTTGCGTTCTGCGAGCAATCGGCGGACGGCGGCCAGCGGCTTCTCGTGCCGAGGTTGTTTCAGAGCCAGTTGCACGTTTGGCCGCCCCGGCCTGGCTAGCGGTTCGAGATCGGCTGTTCTTATCGCCGGACACAGCACACTAAAGGCCGGCGCCACCATCGAGCCAAGCGGACCTTGCAGCGACCGTGTCAAAAGCGTGCCTTGTAACAGGCAGACCGCCGTGCTCTTTTTGTCGATGACGCGCACCAGAAACAACGTGCCGGTCGCCTCGACCTCACCCGCAGGTGTCTCGACCATGAATCTGCCGGCTAGAGGTCGCTCGAGCCGTACAAAGAGCGCACCGGTCGTCAGCCTGACGGCGGTGCCGCCGTCCGGCAGCGAGCGATGGGTAACTCGGCCACCGGCCAGCGGCACGAGAGTGATGTGCTCATCCGGCTGAATGACGGCGACTGTCTCCTGCCGGTTCGGCTTCGCAACAGACGTGCCGCCAAGCCGCTCGATTTGCTGCGGGCGCATGCCATGCATCCAATACAGGACAATAACCAGGCAGGCAGTTACAAGCACAGCCGCGCCGGCGAAAGCCAGCGCCGGCCGGAGGTGTGCCGCGCGCCGGCGGCCGCCGAAGAGACGCTCGCGTACCCTTGATGCGTCCAATTTTGGAACAGGTTCGCGCGCTGCGGACTGAAGCACGTCGCTTACCTGCTTCAAAGATTCGAACTCCTCCTGGCATTGGGAGCAGTTATCCAGATGCCTTCTGAAAAGAGTTGCTTTTTCAGGCTGTAACAAATCATCCAGATATGGTTGAACTTTCTCTATTTCCGGGCAACGGGTGTGTTTTTTGCCTCGCAATGATAGCTCCTGCGGAAAGCCTTGCGAGCGTGGTGTAATCGCGTCCAGACCGTGGCCTGGGGAATCGACAGCGATTCGGCGATCTCCTTGCCGCTCAGGCCCTCCATTTCGTAAAGGACCAATACGGTCCTTTGTTTGTAGGGCAATCGGCCAAGGGCGCGCTGCACCACCAGGGCCTGTTCGGCCCGATCAACGAGTTCGTCTGGTAGGCGAACGCCTTTAGCTGGCTCGAGCCGCAGCGCACTTCGCAGGCGGGCGAAACGCCCGGCCCCGCGGGCCTTTTTGCCTGCCACCCGGATACAGATGCCGAACAGCCAGCTGGAAAAGGCCGAACGCCCCTCGAAACGCCCAAGCGAGCTGAAAAGCGAAAGAAATGCCTGCTGGACGAGGTCTTCGATTTCGATGCCCGGACCAGCGAGGCGGTATAGCATGCGCTGTACGTGCGGGAGAGTCTTTTCGAACAGTTCGCGCTGCGCATCCGCGTCCCCTTGCCGACAACGCCGGACCAGTTCCGCGGGCACGTTCAATCGTTCAAAAGAACCACCCATGGCCGGCATTGTACAGCATGAGTACCCGGAAACCCCAGAAACCTTCGATCAGCCATGAAGAAAAGGAAAATCGGGGAATTGTATCAGGAAAAAGGTACTACCAGCATCAAGGCCAGCTCCAGCGACCATGAAGACAGATTGAGCACTTCCACAGGCAGGCCCAGGTAGCTGTAACTGTAGCGCTGGCGCTTGAGGTATATGGTCGAACCGGCCAGCAGGTGTAGCCCCAGCCTGGCTTTAACCCACCACAGAACTCCCAGACGACAGATTAAGGCGGGATTGAAGCGATCGATCCGGATGCTGTTGTCGAACCTGTCGAGCAAGGCGTCCAGTCGGCTCCAGTCGGCAACGAATCCCAGGTCCAACGTTCCCCTGACAACCTTGTTGCCCAGCCCTCCCCTGGCAAAGATATAAAGCGGCCAGTTCGAGTAAACCGACTTGACCTCGGTCACCTCTATGCGGCGTCCGCGGCTGGCGCGGATACCCAACCCTAATTCCAACCAGTCCAGAGGCGCCCAGGAGACTTCGAGCATTGCACCCAATCCGTAGGATTCCCAGCGTGGATGGGAGGTAAAAAACGGACCCGCCGACAAGCGAAACAGGCGCCGTGGTTCGTCTGTCGTGATTATCTCTTTCTTACATACGGGACAAGGCTCATGCGCGGGACAGGCTTTCGGTTTTGGACACTTCATGCGCTTTTGCACTTTGCGGCGCGCTTTGGGAATACCGTCGGCGACTTTTTTTTTCGCGGCCTCGCCTATCATTCCCAGGCTCTGGATCAATCCCGAACGCAGAGCATTGGCACATGCTACGGCAATCGCCAGGCTCAGGGTTTCGGCTCCGGTTCCCTCCGGGCAAAGATCGCGATCGAGAATCGTATCCGTGCCCGGATCAAGGATACGGATGCGCACTATCCTGGGCGCCTTGCAGGTGACAGGCCTTCGCAGCTCTCCCCAAATAGCCGCCCGGGCATCCAACTCGCGTGCCCTGGTTTTGACGGCGCTTTCCAGGTCTCCCAGGGGTATCCGACCCGCCGGCCTCTCGGTTACAACTTTGATGTGCTCTCCGGGTAACTGCAGCAGCAACGACTCGGCCAGGTGTTCTGCTCCGGGCAGTTCCATCTCGGGAGGAGGCGTTCCGAAAATCGGCAACACAAGGATCATCCGTTCTTCGCTTTTCTGTGCCCAGGCGGGCGAGCCAGCGATAATGACCAATAAACCAGTTGCTTTCATAAGCCTACGCATGTCCGGGCCCCGAGCCTCAGCGTAGTTTGAAGACGAACTTGTAAACCGTATAAGTTGCCACGGGCTTGCCATCCACCAAATACGGCGAAAACCGCCAGCTCTTGATGGAATCGATAACGCTTTTTTCGAAAGTATCCTGAGTCTTCAGAAATCTGAATTTCTTCACTCTGCCCTGGGGTGTGATCTCTATTCTGACCACCAACGTGGCTTCGATCTTGGCCTGTCGGGCTATGCGGGGATAGACAGGATCGCTACCGGAGACGCGCCGTTTGCGCAACTCGCCGAAACGCTGAAAGATGGGTTTGCGCTCCTTGTTCGGCCTGCCATCCGATGGCGGCAAGGCGTTTACCAAAGGAGGAATGGGCTTTGCCGCAGCGACCTTCCCTTGAGCCGGCTCGACCTTTGGTGGTAGTCCTGCATCGGGTGGCTCTTCAATGGGGGGCTTGCTCGCGGGCCTGGCTTTGGGTGTTGGTTTTTTCTGTTGAGCTGCCGGGCCGGCTGTTTTTTCAGAATCGACCACCTCTATCGATGGCTCTCTGAACTTGGGGGCGCTCCAGTTCACTGAGACGGGAGGCAGTTTCTTGCCGGGCTTGGGAGATCCGGATTTAACGGGCAACCTGGCTGTTTTCTTGAGCGCTTTCTTCGCCGGATTTTTCTTATTTACAAAAGTCGCCTTATTTTCGGAAACTGCCGTTGTCGCGATTTTCGCCGTGTGCTCTTCCGGCTGTAACGTGTTCTTTGGCGGCACTTTCTCATGTGGCACTTTCTTTGGCGGTACCTTTGTCTCGACGACTTGCTTCTCCTTGCTGTCGGTTGTTTTCGTTGATTTAGCCGGGCCGTCCTTCACCCCCGCAGCCGACCTTGCTGTGCTTCCATTTCCAGTGACTGAAGGAAAAACAAAATACAGCACGGCGAATGTTCCTGCGGCAAGCAGCAGGATGAAAACCACAATCCCCGGAAGCGACTTCTTAGGTCGGGATAAAGAAGAGAAGGGATGTTCTCCCGGCTGCCCTGGAGTTGACTGAGCAACAGGGGCGCTTCTTGCGACTACTTCCAGCCCCGCCTGTTCACCTGCATCGGGCTCGGGGTTTGATGCTTGCTTTGCAGGAGACAGGATCGGCTCCGCCGGCCGGATAGATATCGGAGTCGCAGGGCGCGGCGTCTCTTCCGGACCGAACGACGCCGGGGGTGGTACGGTTGCCGCACCCTTCTTAGACACCAGCACAATCGGCTGGCTGGCCTTTTTGGGACGTAGCACCAGTGGCTGTTCTTCCGAGGGGAAAACTTCCCTGATGGGTTTTCGTGCACGAGGCGCGTCCAGGCGAGAGCTGAAAGGTCGAGTGGGAACACGCTGTGCAGTGCCGGTAGTCTTCTTCTTGCGCGGTGCCAGCTTGGCAAGGAAATCGGCCAAAACGTAACCATCTACGCGTCTTCCATGTTGAAACAAAAAGCGCTCCAGGTCCTCACGCATTTCGCGAGCGGTCTGGTAGCGCTGATCTCGATCTTTCAGAAGCGCACGGTTGATGATCGCGGCTATTTCAGCCGGAATGTGAACATTGTGCTCCCTGGGATCCGGGGCTTGCTGGTTGACGATCGACATCATGATCTGGTACTCGGTCTCGCCCCGGAATGGGCGCTTCTGAGTGACGAAGAGATACAGCAGTGTGCCCAACGAGAAGATGTCCGAACGCCTGTCGATGTTGCCGCGCATCTCGATCTGCTCGGGTGACATGTACATCGCTTTGCCCTTGAGCCAGGTCGGGCGGGTTCGCGACAAGTTACCGACCGCCTTGGCGATTCCGAAATCCAGCACTTTCACAACACCGTCCACGCTGAGCATGATGTTCTGAGCACTGACATCGCGATGGACGAGATCGAGGGGGATACCGTCGGCACCGGCATAATTGTGGGCGTAGTCCAGGGCATCGCAGGCGTCGCTGACGATCTTTGCGGAAATCTCCAGAGGCAGGCGTCGTTTCTTTCTGGCGCAGAGGTTGAAGATCTTGAACATGGTCAGCCCGTGAACGAACTCCATGGCCAAAAAGTAGGCGTTCTTGACGCGACCCAGATCGAATATCTGCACTATATTCGGGTGGTTGAAGCGAGCCAAGATGCGAGCCTCGTCCAGGAACATTGATATGAAATCTTTCTCGTCAGACAGGTGAGGCAAAATGCGTTTGATGGCCACGTGTTTGGCGAAGCCCCCCTCTCCCCTGGCAACGGCCAAAAAGACCTCGGCCATGCCGCCTACAGCAAGCCTTCGAATCAGCTGGTACTTTCCAAAATTGATCGCCAAGACCGGACTCCGACTACAGCCATGTCAGGAAAAGGATTTTACCAGAACATCACAATTCCACAAGTGGACCAAAGAAATCGTCCCCAAACACCCTTCCAATGGCGCTTCTTGTGCCTCAGAATCTGCGGTGCTAGTGTTCGACTGTTGATATTGAAAACGTTTAAAAAACAGCGCATGGTCTCCCTGGTAGCCGGATTACTGATCTACGGCGCTTCCGCTGCCTGGGGCGGAGATAGTTCGGTTGTCTTCTGGCAACTGAAATCGCTGGGCATCGACCAGCCCACGGCGGCCGGCATTTCCAAGGTGCTGGCGGGCGAAATCGACGGACTCGATGGGGTTTCACTTGTGAGCGACGAACAGGTACAGGCCGCCGTCGCCGGGCAGCCACAGCTTTCATCCTGTCAGGGCGCCCGGGAGTGCCTGGTCGAAGTGGGTCGTGCAGCGGGCGCCGAGGGTGTCATCAGCGGCGTGCTGGGGATTTTAGGGGATGTATTCTCACTGGACATAAAGTTGGTCGACGTCGCCTCGGGAACCGAAATTCGCCGGGTGGCTCAGACCTGGAGCGGTCAGAGCGATTCGCTCATCAAGGTCATGCGCCAGGTGGCTTGTCGTCTACTTAAACCCGAGGCCTACAAGGGTTGGCTCGACATCCGCCTTCGCCGCAAGGATGTGCGCGTCTTTATCGACGGCGTTGCGGCTGGGCGTACTCCGCTCTCGCAACCCCTGCGTCTATCGCCCGGACGCCATGCGCTGAAACTTACAGCTCCCGGTTTCAGGGACTACTCGCGTTTCATCGACGTTCCATACGGACAACCCGTTACGTTGACAGTCGACATGGACAGCCTGTCGCTAAGCGGCGTCATCTCGGCGGAAAAGACGGAAGACTTCTTCAACATCGGTCTCAAGCTGGGATTGCTCTCGAACACACGGGCGTTTTCCGCTCCCCAAATCAGCCTTGAATTCGGTCTGCGCCTGCCCATCTGGAGCGGGCGCATGGCCGTAGTGTTCGAAAGTGGAGTGTGGGGCTCAGAGGAGAAGCGCACTGTATTTTCCGAGATCACGGGTCAGACCGAGGTAGATGCCACCATCCTGGTCTGGCCAATACAGCTAAACCTGCTATTGCGCTTGTTGCCCGATTACCCCTTCTCGCCATATCTTACGGCAGGCCCGGGCTTCGCCCTGGTATGGCAGAAGCTCTCTCCCGAAGGACTCGCGGAGCAGAGTTTCCGTGACGCTGTCTTCGGTTTTCAGGTTGGATGTGGGCTCGAGTACCGGCTAGGTCCCGGAGTGATTCTGGCGGAAGCTCGCTATCTGCACTTGTGGATCGACGGGCCGAAATACGAGGGCGGAATGAGCGGTCTGGTTGGCGGCCTGGGAGCGGTTGTCGGCTATCGGCTTTTGCTTTAGCCTGCGACATTTGTTTGCGACCTGAGGAGACCCGGTGAGCAATAGCGACGACTTGCAGCTAGCGCGCATTGAGAAGTACTTCAAGAAAATCTTCAGCCACATCGAAGCGGCTGAGTTGCGCCGCCGGGACAGATGGCCTAAAATTGACGCACCGATTTTGGATGGGACCGACGACGAGTCAGAAGGCCTATTTCTGGACTACTACACTGTAGAGGGACTGCGCCTGGCGCTCACACGTTACGGCTTCATGGACGCCTTGCTTACAAGGGGTATTGAAAAGCCGCGCCTGGCACTGCATCGCCATGCTGAAGGCTATGACATCCTGCGCATCTTCGAGGCACGCTCCGAGCACCCGCTGGTCGAACTGGTAGCCCAACTGGGCGAGATATCTTCGGAAGCGGCCGGGCCAATCGATGCCCGCGGACGAAAGTTTCTTAAAGTACGCTGGTTGAGAATGCAAAATCCGCATGCCAGGCCGGCTCCCGGACACCCATTGCTTCCCGGCCAGGACTATCCCGGGCTTGGGCTGGGCCGAGAGATGATGGCCTTGCTGCAGATGATCTGCGTGCGACTCGACCTGGATGGCGTTGTCGAATTGCCCGAGCGGCTGCACAATGCTGCGCTCTACTTCAGGCGCTTTCGTTTCATCGACCCCGATACCCAGGGCCTGCTGACAGCAATTCTCAGGGATACACGCAACAGAAAACTCGCCGAACTGGCCTGGGGCATCGAGCTGGGCGGTCTTATAGATTTGACCACTGCTAAGCCCTTCCGCTGGATCGCTCATGAGCAGGCACTGGCCCGCAAGGGACCGTTGTGTCAGTTTCTCGACTCTGAAGACTACCGGCGACGCGCCACTCTGGCCATGGAGCGCGGCCGTTTCAAGCTGGAGACGGGAGACCTGGCGCTCGATCAGGTCGCGCTACGTGAAAATCCGATTCCCTCGAGAATCAAGTAGGCCACGATCACTCTTCCGGCGTTTCTCAACATTAAGAATTTACATCGGCGTGAAAAGAGGATAGATTGGCCGTCATCATGAAGTGCAAGGACTGCCTTCACTGGGCCGAACCCCATTCCGTCAACTCACTGCCCGATTACCCGATCGGCTACTGTGAGATCTTCCAGAAAGACGTAGCTGGTGAATTCGCCGGGTGTGCCGGCAGATTCTTCCTCTCAAGAAACCGCGAAGACTGGATCGGCGTCATCTGCGAAAAAGAGGCCGCCGCCGACGCCCCGCTGGAGGTTCCGGACGGCGCAAAGATCGTTTCCATCTCGGAACCAATTCCCGAAACCAACAAAGTCAAAATAGTTTATTTGGTACCTGAAAAAAGTTGACCGCAGAAGGGGATTATTCTTCGCTCTTCTTCGCTTTTGGGGCCTTTTTGCCGCCGGCCTTCTTGGATGCAGTTTTTCTGGATGCGGCCTTCGCGGGAGTGGCCTTCGTGGCGGCAGTTTTCTTGGAAGCGGCTTTCTTGGGAGCGGCTTTCTTCTTGGCATCGCCAGACTTGGCCGTTGAAGATCGCTTCTGAGCGCCCTTACCCTTCTTGGCGCCCTTCTTTGGAGCGGTCTTCTTCTCTTCGGGAAGCAGCTCTAAAAACGCCATCGCGGCCCCATCACCCCTGCGGTAGCCGGTGCGAATGATACGCGTGTATCCGCCAGAGCGTTTCTCGAAACGAGGTCCAAGTGCATCAAAGAGCTTGCGCAGAGCGCGCTCTTCGTACAGCATGCGTCCGCCCACTTTGCGTCCGGTTACATTCAATCGACTGGCCGCCAGCCTTCGCGCTGCCAGGTCGCCGCGCTTACCGAGTGTAATTAACCTTTCTGCCAGGCGCCGGAGTTCTTTGGCTCTCTCGACAGTCGTCAGGATCCTCTCGCTGATAAAGAGAGAGGTTACCATGTTTTTGAACATCGCAATGCGGTGTGCCGGCTTGAGCCCAAAGCGGCGGCTATTCCTCTGGTGTCTCATTTTCAGCTCTCCTTATCCCGGGCACGCTTGGCATCCTTTGGGGGCCAATTGTCAAGCTTCATGCCGAGACCCAGGCCCATCTCTGCCAGAAGATCCTTGATCTCCTTCAACGACTTGCGGCCGAAATTCTTCGTCTTCAGCATCTCTGCCTCGGTCTTCTGGACCAGGTCTCCAATGCTCTTGATATTGGCGTTCTCCAGGCAGTTTGCAGAGCGCACAGATAATTCCAGCTCATCCACACTGCGCATGAGAAGATCCATCTGGCGTTCTTGTTCCTCGTTGTGCTCTTCCTCGTCGCCGACATCCTCTTCCGGGAAGTTGATGAAGATAGTCAACTGCTCTTTGAGAATCTTTCCGGCATAGGCCACTGCGTCCTGCGGGTTCACACTGCCATCAGTCCAGACTTCCATTGTCAGCTTGTCATAGTCGGTCATGCGGCCCACACGGGCATTAGTAACTTTGTAGTTGACCTTTTTTATAGGGGAAAAGACCGAGTCCATAAGAATCAGACCAACCTCTGTCTCGTCATCCTTGTTGATGTCAGCCGGAATGTAACCGCGGCCACGGGACGCGTGGATCTCCATCTTCAGGTGACCGCGTGCCGAAACTGTGGCGACGTGGTGTTCGGGGTTCAGGATCTTTAAGGTTCCGTCCGTCTTGATGTCCCCAGCCGTCACCTCGCATGGCCCCTTGGCATCGATAGTGCAGACTTTCGGCTCCCAGCCATCCATCTTTATCCGCACTTCCTTCAGATTGAGGACTATATCCGTAACGTCCTCGGATACCTCGGGGATAGCCGTGAATTCATGCAAGATACCGTCTATTTTAACCGCAGTGAAGGCTGCTCCCTGGATACTGGAAAGCAGCACCCTTCTCATCGAGTTGCCGATCGTTATCCCGAAACCACGTTCGAACGGCTCTCCGACAAATTTTCCATAGAAGCTACTTAGCGTCTCCCTATCGACCAGCAGCGTCTTCGGTTTGATCTGATCCCGCCAGTACCTGGAAATATCGGTTGCCATTACTCCTCCTGAATCTTTCCGAATCACATGCCCCAGTGCCAGTTTTCTTTTACTTCGAGTATAGCTCGACGATCATCTGCTCCTGGATCGGCATCGTTATGTCTTCGCGGCTCGGGAAGGCGGAAACAACCGCCTTCATTTCCTTGCGGTCCAGTTCGATCCACGCAGGCAATCCTCTACGCTCGGCGCCCTCAATGGCATCCGCGAATAAATCGATTTTGTTACTGCGCTCTTTTACCTGAACCTCGTCCCCGACCTTTAGCTGGTACGAGGGCACTGATACCTTCTTGCCGTTTACCCGGAAATGGCCATGCCTGACAAGCTGACGGGCTTCACGACGTGTGCGCGCAAACCCCATGCGAAAAACCATGTTGTCCAGCCTGCGCTCAAGGATCAGAAGCAGATTCTCTCCTTTGATGCCTTTCATTCTCTGGGCACGCTTGAAGGTAATCCTGAATTGTTTTTCCAAAAAGCCGTATATCCTCTTGACCTTTTGCTTCTCCCTGAGCTGTGCCCCGTAAGATGAGAATTTGCTTCGTCGTTGTCCATGTTCACCCGGTGGGTATGGACGGCGATCAACCGAACATTTCTCGGAAAAGCACCGGTCGCCTTTCAGAAACAGCTTGAGCTTTTCCCGCCGACAAAACTTGCAGACAGAACCCGTATAGCGAGCCACAAGATCCTCCTAACTATCTTGACATCAAACCCGCCGCCGTTTTGGCGGCCGGCAACCATTATGTGGAATGGGCGTCACATCCTTGATCATCGTCACTTTCAAACCGGAAGCCTGCAGGGCCCTGATGGCCGCCTCACGGCCGGCTCCCGGTCCCTTGACCTCGACGCCAAGTTGCCGCATTCCGTTATCCTGGGCCTTCTTGGCGGCGTCCTGCGCGGCAAGTTGGGCCGCGAACGGCGTACTCTTGCGCGACCCCTTGAAGCCTCGCGCGCCGGCGCTCGACCAGGCTACAACGTTGCCGGCAACATCGGTTATCGTGACAATCGTGTTGTTGAATGTCGCCCTGATGTGCGCGATTCCACTCTGCACATGCTTTTTAACCTTCTTCTTCGCTTTCGCCACTTCGTATCTCCTTGCCCGAATTACCCTGAGGCCGCTTTACTTGCGGACAGGGCCCTTCTTCTTGACGATAGCCCTGCGAGGCCCTTTGCGCGTTCTCGCGTTCGTATGCGTGCGCTGACCCCTGACCGGTAAGCCGCGCCGGTGCCGCATGCCGCGGTAAGCGTTGAGGTCCATCAGGCGCTTGATATTCATCGACACCTCGCGCCTCAGATCACCCTCGACCTTGTAGTTGGCATCTATATATTCGCGCAGCTTCTTGACGTCATCCTCCGAGAGTTTATCCGTGCGCTTGCTGGGATCCAGACCGGCATCCTTCACGATCTTTCCAGCTCGCGTGTTGCCGATTCCGTAGATATAAGTCAAGGCAATGACGACCCGCTTATTCCTGGGCAAGTCTACACCCGCAATACGTGCCACCGCGACACCTCCTTCAAACCTTCGTGGATATCTTGAATCCCTGGCGCTGTTTGTGCCGGGGATTCTTGCAAATTACCCTGACTACGCCTCTTCGCCTGAGAATCCGGCAGTTCTTGCATATCTTTTTTACAGAGGCTCTGACCTTCATCTTGATACTCCCTTTCACGGGCGACTTAGAACCACAGGCCCGTCTTCTTCAACTGCAATAGAATGTTCGAAATGAGCGGACAGTTTTCTGTCCCGGGTCAACTGCGTCCACCCGTCGGCCGCCGTCTCTACCTCCCATGTACCGGCGTTCACCATTGGCTCAATAGCCAGCACCATGCCCGCTCTAATTCTCTCGTTGTGCCCGGATGATCGATAGTGGGGAATCTGAGGCTCCTCGTGCAAGTCGCGACCGACACCGTGACCCACGAAATCCCTTACCACCGAGAAACCCTCCGCCTCAATGTGATCCTGAATGACGGCCCCGATATCTCCGATCCGTCCGCCCACGCGGACTGCCTTATCTATGGCCAGTTCCAGCGCTTCGCTCGTCACACGCATCAGGCGCTCCGCCGTCCGGCTGACACGCCCGATCGGAATAGTAATGGCCGCATCGCCATAGAGACCGTCCAGCAACGTTCCGAAATCGATGCTGAGGATGTCGCCTTCCTTGAGCTTGCGCTTGTCCGATGGAATGCCGTGAACGACCTCCTCGTTGATCGAAGTGCACAGGCTGCCGGGAAAAGGATAAGGTCCGGCTCCCTGGTAACCCTTGAAAGCCGGCCGAGCACCCATCTTGCGGGTCATTTCCTCGGCCATCAGATCGAGATCGAGGGTAGACACCCCCGGCCGCGCCTTTTCGCGCACAGCATCGAGAACCTTGGCGACTATGCGATCCGCCTCGCGCATGGTCTCGATCTCAGATCTGGATTTCAAGTAAATAGCCATGCTCATGCCTTGCCTATCACCTCGGCTATCTTGTGCTCGATCTCGGCCGGTGTCCCGGTGCCATCGACAGGGCGCAGCAAACCCAGCTTTATATAGAAGTCCTTCAAGGGCTCGGTCTGTTCGCAGTATACGGCAATGCGGTTACGAATGGTGTCTTCATTGTCGTCGGCTCGTGTTATTAACTCGCCACCGCACTTGTCGCAGATACCTTCTTTAGAAGGCGCAGAGAAAACGACGTGGAACATGGCCCCGCACTTGGGGCAACTACGTCGGCCGGTAAGTCTGCGTACCAGCTCCTCTTCGGGTACCTCTATGCTTATTACGTGATCCAATCCGCCACCGTCGATAAGCAAGCCCTGCAATGCCTCTGCCTGTGCTACGGCGCGTGGAAATCCGTCAAGAATGTATCCCGGCTCGCAGTCTTTCTTGGCCAGACGCTCTTTTACCATGCCAATTACGATCTCATCGGATACCAGCTCACCGGCGTCCATCTTGGCTTTGGCACGCAGGCCAAGCTCGGTCTCGTCCCGAACCGCAGCCCGCAGCAAATCACCAGTCGAGATCTGCGGAATAGCCAGTTTCTCGATCAAACGCTTTGCCTGCGTTCCCTTACCTGCCCCCGGGGGGCCCAGCAATACCAGCTTCATTTTGGTACTCCTCAACCTTTGCGCCCGCGGCCCCTGATTCGTGGGCCCTTCGGCCCCGTCAGGCCGTCGTAATGGCGAGTAATGAGATGTGTTTCGATTTGCGAAACCGTGTCTAGTGAAACCCCGACGACGATCAGCAGGCTCGTTCCGCCGTAATAGAACGGCACGTTGAACTGCTGGATCATCAAAGTAGGCAACACACACACTGCCGAGACATAGAGTGCCCCACCGAAAGTAATGCGGCTCAAAACCTTGTCGATATAGACGGCTGTCTGTTTGCCCGGCCTGATCCCCGGAATGTACCCGCCGTACTTCTTCATATTGTCGGCCACATCGATAGGATTGAAAGTGACCGCCGTGTAGAAGTAGCAGAAGAAGACAATCAGCAGAACATAAACAGTCATGTAACTCCAGCTACCGGGACTGAGCATGTTCTTGAAATCTTGCATCCAGGGCTTCTGGATGAAATTGGCCAGGGTAGCGGGGAATAGCAAGATCGACGAGGCGAAGATAGGCGGAATGACGCCCGAAGTGTTCACCTTCAACGGCAGGTGGGTGCTCTGCCCGCCGTACATCTTGCGTCCGACTACCCGTCTGGCATACTGAACCGGAATTCGCCGTTGGGCCCTCTCGAAGAAAACAATTACCGCAACCACACCGACTGCGATGATCGCCACGACGAAGACCGTGAAGGGCATCATGATGCCCTTGCGAATAAAGCTGGCCAGGCTTATTACCGCGTCTGGAAAACGCGAGACGATGCCGGCGGTGATGATCAGCGAAATTCCGTTACCGATACCGCGCTCGGTAATCTGTTCGCCCAGCCACATGATGAACGCCGTGCCGGCGGTCAGTGAGATAATCGTCATGATCCTGAATGCCCAACCCGGGTCGGCCACCACCGCCTCGCCCAGGTTTGACTTCAGGCTCTCGAGGTAAAAGGCGATTCCCATACCCTGGATCATGCTTAGTAGCACTGTCCCGTATCTTGTGTACTGGGTAATCTTCTTGCGTCCTACCTCGCCTTCCTTCTGTAAGCGCTCGATGGCCGGAACGACCACGGCCATCAACTGCAGAATGATCGAAGCGCTGATATAAGGCATGATACCCAGTGCGAAAACCGACATCTGGCGCAGGGCTCCGCCCGAGAACATGTTAAACAGGCCTAAAAAACCGCCGCTGCTTCCCAGGAGCTTCTGTACGATACCGCGATCCACGCCGGGAACCGTGACAAATACACCGATGCGATAGATGCCCAGCATCAGGATGGTAAAGATGATCCGCTTGCGCAGCTCAGGGATCTTCGACAGGTTTCCGAATACTGATGGCAAAACGTCCCTCCTCAGGGAGCCGACTTTCTGATCTTCCAGATCTTGCCCACGACCTCGGCCTTGCCGCCCGCGGCCTCGATCTTCTGCCTGGCAGTCTGACTGAACCCTTGGGCATGCACGACCAACGGCTTTTTAATCTCACCGTCGCCGAGAATCTTGACCAGGTCTTCCACTCGTCGCAGTAGTCCGGCCTCACACAGCGCAGCCGGATCTATCACGGCGTTGGCATCGAAGCGATCGAGGTCGCCGACATGAACAACCGCGTAGCGCTTTGCACAAAAATTCTTGAATCCTCGCTTGGGCATGCGCCGCTGTAAGGGCATCTGACCGCCCTCGAAACCAGGGGCGACCTGGGCACCGGATCTTGACAGCTGCCCCTTGTGTCCGCGGCCGGCCGTTCCTCCCCAACCAGAACCCGAGCCACGCCCGACGCGCTTGCGTTTTCTCTTTGCGCCCGAAGCGCCCGTCAAGTCGTGCAAACCCATCACTTCCTCCACTTTCATGCAGTCGATTGTCAGCATTCCTCGACATTCAGCATGAAGTCGATTTTTTTCACCATACCGCGTATGGCCGGCGTGTCCTCTCGCACCACCACTTGGTGCCGCCGTTTGAGTCCCAGTCCATCCAGCACTTTACGCTGTTTGGGCAGGCGACCGATTCTGCTCTTTACTAAAGTAATCTTAAGCTTTCCCGCCATCTCAAACCTCTGCTCAGGTAATGTTCTCGGGCGCCAGTTTTCTCCTGCGGGCGACCTGCTCAGAACTCTCGAGGTCATCCAGCGCCGCCAGTGTCGCTCGCACCACACTATGTGGGTTATTGCTGCCGAGACATTTGGTCAACACGTCCCGCACACCGGCCACTTCCAGAATAGCCCGTACCGGGCCGCCGGCAATGACGCCCGTTCCCTTGCGAGCTGGTCTGAGCAGCACGCTGCCGGCTCCGGCACGGCCAATCACCTCATGAGGAATCGTACCTTCCACCAGGGGGATCTTTTTCATCAACTTCCTGGCGTTCTCGTTGGCCTTGCGAATTGCCTCGGGCACCTCGTTGGCCTTACCTTTTCCGACGCCAACCGAGCCCGAACCATCACCCACCACGACGATGGCGCCAAAGCGAAAGCGTCGACCGCCCTTGACGACCTTGGCCACGCGGTTGATGCTGACGACCCGATCGATCAGGTCGAACTCGCTGTCTCTTCCCTGATCCATCCTCATTCTCTGGTTCACAGCGACAGCCCTTTCTCACGAGCGGCTGAGGCCAACTTGGCCACCCGTCCGTGGTATGCATAGCCATTACGATCGAACACAACCTGCTTGATTTCTTTCTTCAGACAACGCTCGGCCAGCAGCGCTCCAACTTTGCCGGCCGCCTCGGCCTTCTTGAGACCAGCCAGTGTTTTCCGCAGTTCCTTGTCAATGGTCGAGGCGGACGCGAGCACTCGCCCGCTCTGATCGTCTATGACCTGGGCAAACGTGTTCTTGGCGCTCCTGAAAACCGTCAGACGGGGACACTCGGATGTGCCTGAAACCCGCACGCGGATTCTGCGGCGTCGCTTGAGTCGCTTGGCTTGCTTATCTCTTAGGTTTGAAATCATCTTACTCTCCTGCCGAATCTAGCTAATGGCCTTCTTGCCGACCTTACGCAATATTCTCTCGCCCTCGTAGATGATACCCTTCGCCTTGTAGGGATCCGGACGCCGTAAAGAACGTATCTTGGCTGCAACTTGGCCTACCTTTTCGCGGTCGATTCCCTTGACCACCACATGAGTGGGCTTGTCGATCACAATCTCGATGCCCTCGGGAATCTTGATCTCGACCTTGTGGGAAAATCCCAGAAACAATGTAACAGCGTCGCCAGTTTTCTCGGCCCGGTAACCTACCCCGCTGATTTCGAGCCCCCGTTCGAAGCCCTTACTTACGCCGGTAACCATGTTGGCAATCAGCGCCCGCAGCAAACCTTGTTTCGAGCGGCCGTCACGGTCGTCTTTCTCGCGGGTCACCTGCAGTTTGTTTTCGGACAACTGCAGCTGAATACCGGCCAACAGCCGTTTTTCAAGAGTTCCCTTTGGCCCCTTGACGGCCACCGTCTCCTCACCGACGTTGACGGTCACACCGTCGGGAATCTCGATTGGCTTTTTTCCTATCCGTGACACGTCGTTTTCCTTTCAGTCAGCCTGCCCTGGCAACTACCAGATTGAGCACAAGTATTCGCCGCCAACCTTCCGACGACGAGCCTGCTTGTCGGTCAATATGCCGTGTGACGTTGAAATGATGGCGGTGCCAAGCCCATTACGAACCCTGGGCAAGTTGTCGCTGCCGACGTAGACGCGCCGCCCGGGGCGGCTTTCCCTCTTGAGCCCGCGAATAATCTTCTTGCCGTCATCGGCGTAGCGCAACTTTACGATCAGCAGGCCCTGCAACTTGTCGGGCACCCTCGTAAAATCATCTATGTAGCCTTCATCGCGAAGAATCTCGGCCAAGCGCGCCTTCTGGTTGGAAGCCGGTATTGTCACCTCTTCCTTGGAAGCCTGGCAGGCGTTCCTAATGCGCGTCAGGAAATCGGCAATGGGATCAGACATACTCATGTTTTAACTCCTCGTCCGGGCGGGCAACGACTTCCGCTGCCTGCTACCAACTCGCCTTTGTCACTCCGGGGATCTCCCCACTCAGCGCCAGGCTGCGGAAACAAAGTCTGCACATGTCGAACTTGCGCAAATAGGCCCTCGATCGCCCGCACAAGGGACAACGGTTGTACTGGCGTACCTTGAATTTTGCCTTCCTTTTTGCCTGGGCTATCTTAGATTTTTTCGCCACGAAATCATCTCCTCGCTATTGCCTCGCCCGCCACGGTTTATTTGCGGAATGGCATGCCCAGGTGAGTCAGCAGGGCACGACCTTCCTCGTCCGTCTTGGCGGTAGTTACGATACAAATGTTCATACCTTTGATCTTTTCGATCTTGTCGTAGTTAATCTCGGGAAAGATGATCTGTTCTTTGACCCCGAGCGTAAAGCTACCTTGTCCGTCGAAGGCTCGTCCCGAAATACCCTTGAAATCACGCACCCTGGGAATGGCAACACTGACAAGGCGATCAAGAAACTCATACATACGTCTTTTTCTCACGGTCACCTTGCAGCCGATTGTCATACCTTCGCGCAACTTGAAATTGGCGATGGACTTCTTGGCCTTGGTCGTCACCGGACGCTGGCCGGTGATGGCCGCCATTTCCTTGACAGACGAGTCGATGATTTTCGGGTTCTGCAATGCCTCACCCAGGCCCATGTTGACGACGATCTTGTGAAGGCGCGGGACCTGCATTTTGTTCTTGTACCCGAACTGTTTCATCATCTTGGGAACGACTTCCTTGTCATACATTTCCTTGAGCCTTGCCATCTTTTACAGCCCTCCGGCGAGCCTTTCCGCTCACCTCGTCGGGGTCACTTATCCAAGCTCTCGTTGCACTTGCGGCAAAAACGAACCTTCTTGCCGTCATCGAGCTTTTTGATCCTGGTCTTCGTCGGTTGGCTGCACTTACCGCATACCAGCTTGACGTTCGATATGTGAATCGGCGCCGCCACTTCGATGATTCCACCCTGCGGTGCCTTGGGGTCGCTGCCGGACTTGACGTGGCGCTTGACCATGTTGAGGCCTTCGACTACAACGCGTTGTTTTGCACGCAGGATATCAAGGACCTTGCCCTGGCGGTTCTTGTCCCGACCAGCAAGAACGACCACCATGTCATTCTTTTTCAGATTAGTTGCCATCTTATAAATCCTTTCCGCGTACAACAGGCATCACAACACCTCTGGTGCCAGGGACACTATTTTCATGAAGTTCTTGGCACGCAGTTCACGTGCTACCGGCCCAAAGATGCGCGTTCCGATGGGTTCCTTCTGAGGGCTTATCAGCACGGCGGAGTTATCGTCGAACTTGATATAGGTCCCGTCCGGCCGGCCAATCTCCTTTGCCACTCTGACTATCACCGCCCGACGGACCTCACCCTTCTTTACTTTCGAGCCAGGCAGCGCCTCCTTGACGGAAACGACTATGATATCACCGATGCCGGCATACTTGCGCTTGGATCCGCCCAGAACCTTGATGCACTGGACGCGTTTCGCCCCGGAGTTGTCCGCTACGTTGAGTATGGTTTGCATCTGGATCATGACCGTCTCCTATCCACCGTCACCTGCGGAACAATATCCTGCCTTACTATTCCTGCACTCCGCGTTCGATCACTCTGCGAACACGCCAGCGCTTGCTTTTGCTATATGGACGCGACTCGACGATCTCGACACGGTCGCCGAGATGACAGTTGTCACCGGCATCGTGAGCCTTGAATCGCCTTCGCCTTTGCACGTATTTCCTGTAGACGGGGTGCATAACCTTGGCTCGTACTTCGACCACGACAGTCTTTTCCATCTTGTCGCCGATTACCTTGCCCGTCCTGACCTTCGGGTTGCCTCTGACTCGCCTGGCCATGAGTTACTCCTCGACCTGCTCTTGGGAACCTTCGGCTTTGCCTTTCGCAACTCGGCTCAAGCCAAGCTCGTTCTCCCGGATGATGGTCTTCACCCGCGCCAAATCTCGTCGGGTGGCATTCAAGCGGGACACATCGTCCAACTGCCCGGTGGCATGCTGGAAGCGGAGGTTGAATAGATCCTGCTTGAGATCCTCCTCCGAGTGTCGCAGCTCTTCGACTGTTCTCTCCCTGTACTCGCCTGCCTTCATAGCTCGTCCCCTCGCGAGATCACCTTGGTTGAGACCGAAAGCTTGTGCCCGGCGAGCCGAAACGCCTCGCGTGCAATCTCATCGGATACACCCTCCAATTCGAACAGGATCCGGCCCGGCTTGATCACCGCCACCCAGTACTCGGGAGAGCCTTTGCCCTTGCCCATCCTGGTCTCGAGAGGCTTCTTGGTCAGCGGTTTGTCCGGGAAGATGCGCACCCAAACCTTACCGCCGCGCTTGACATGGCGCGTGATGGCAACACGACTGGCCTCAATCTGGCGGGCGGTGATCCAACCACACTCCGTGGCCATGATGCCGATATCGCCGAACGCCAGGCTGCTGCCTCGATAGGCTTTGCCTCTGCGTTTTCCCTTCTGTATCTTTCTCCACTTTACCTTACTGGGTTGCAGCATTATTCTCTCCCTCGGCGATGCTCTAGACTCTCAACGTGCGCCGGGTAATATCCAGGATCTCTCCTTTGAAAATCCAAACCTTGACTCCGATGGTGCCATATGTCGTCTTGGCCACCGCCAGGCCGTAGTCGATATCCGCCCGAAGGGTGTGCAGCGGCACTCGTCCCTCACGATACCACTCGCGCCTGGCCATCTCGCTCCCTCCCAGGCGACCGGCGCAGTGTATCTTGATTCCCTTGGCACCGAACTTCAACGAGGTAGAAACCGCCTTCTTCATTGCCCGCCTGAAAGCCACGCGGTTGACGAGCTGGCTGGCCACATTCTCGGCGACAAGCTGGGCGTCCAACTCGGCTTTGCGCACCTCGCGAATGTTCAGAAAAACCTCGCTGTCCACGAGCTTCTGTAATTCTTTCTTCAGATTCTCGACGCCGGCGCCGCGCTTACCGATGACAATGCCCGGTCGAGCTGTGAACACGTTTACCTTGGCCTTGTCCCCGGCCCGTTCAATGAACACACGTGAAATACCCGCCCGTTCGAGGTGCTTGCGAATGTGCCTGCGCAGCCGGATATCCTCGTGAAGCCACTTGGCGTAATTCTTACGCGACACCCACTTCGAGTCCCACGAACGGATGAAGCCTAATCTGAACCCAATGGGATTTACTTTCTGGCCCAAGAACGACCTCCTTATTTTCTTTCGTCCAGCATAAAGTGGACGTGACTAGTCTTCTTCTGGATCAGGCTGGCACGCCCCATGGCCCTTGGCTGGAAGCGCTTCAACATCGGACCCTGATCAACCATGATCTCCTTAACCACCAGCTTGTCGATGTCCACGTTTCCAGAGTCGGATGCGTTGGCAACGACAGAGCGCAAAATCTTCGCCAGCGGTGCAGCTGCGGCCCTGTTGGTGAAATCGAGGATTGCCAAGGCGTCTTCCACCTGCCGCCCGCGGATAGTGTCGACCACGGACCTGACCTTTCTAGGCGAAACCCGCAGATAGTGGAGGCTTCCACGCTTGTGCTTCTGCATCTCGCGCTGTTCGGCCTCTCGTTCTTTCCTGCGCTTTTTTCTCTGGCTCATGGTCCTCGTCCTCGTGTGGCTGAACTCACCGGCACTATTCCGGAGTTGCTCAACCCTTCTTGCCCGGCTTGGGCTTGGATTTGCTGTCACCCGAATGACCGCGGAACGTCCGCGTCGGGGAAAACTCTCCCAGCTTGTGCCCGACCATATTCTCGGTTACGAACACGGGAATGAACTTATTGCCGTTGTGCACGGCAAAAGTCAGGCTTACCATCTCGGGTATGATGGTCGACCTACGCGACCAGGTCTTGATGACCTTCTTGTTGCCCGTTCGCGTCGCATCGAGAACCTTCTTCATCAGGTGCTCGTCAATAAATGGACCCTTTTTTACCGACCGTGCCACGTCTCGCTCCTCGTCACCGTCCGGCGGATTATTTCGACTTCCGCCGGCGAACGATGTACTTGTCAGTCCGCCTGTTCTTCCTCGTCTTATAGCCCTTGGTTGGCCAACCCCACGGAGAAACCGGGTGCGGGTTTCCTTGTCCCGCGCGACCCTCTCCTCCACCGTGAGGGTGATCGACCGGGTTCATAACCACGCCGCGCACTGACGGGCGCCTGCCCAGCCAACGCGTACGGCCGGCCTTGCCGAGCTTGATATTCTCGTGGTCGATATTGCCGACCTGACCCACGGTGGCCCAGCAATCGCGGTGCACTTTGCGCACTTCGCCGGAAGGCAGACGCACTTGTGCGTACTTGCCTTCCTTGGCAATCAACTGTCCCGACGAACCGCCGGCGCGGATCAATTGCCCGCCTTTGCCAAGCTTGATCTCCAGGTTGTGAATGGCCGTGCCCAGAGGCATGTTACTCAAGGGCAGGTGATTACCGGGACGAATATCAGCATGTTCGCTGGCCACTACGGTATCACCCACCGCCAGATCGACCGGCCACAAGATATAGGCTTTTTCGCCGTCAATGTAATGCAGAAGCGCGATATGTGCCGAGCGGTTCGGATCATATTGAATGGCCTTGACTTTAGCCGCAATCTCGACCTTCTTGCGTTTGAAATCGATCTTGCGCAGCTTGCGCTTGTGACCGCAACCACGATGACGAGTAGTGATCCTGCCCAGGTTGTTCCTGCCGCTGGAGCGCTTCTTGGGTGAAGTCAAGCCTCGTTCCGGCTTGCTTTCCCCGCTCAGTGGAGCGTAGTCGTTGGCTGTCATTTTCCGCCGGCCAGGCGTTTTCGGATTGTATATCTTGATTCCCATCGCTACCTCATTCCCAATCCAGCAACTTATCGAAAACCACTAAAAAACCCATCGTCTTCGTTGTGCCCGTCTTCGCAAATTGGCTCCTTGTACGGGCGCTACCTCACCTTTTCGAGGTGTGCATCTCAGACGCCGCTGAAGAATTCGATCTTGTCACCCTCACGCAGACGCACAACGGCTTTTTTCCAGGAAGGCCGCCTTCCAACATTGCGGCCGACACGCCGCAGCCGCGTGGGTGTCCTGTAGGTTCTGACCGAGACAACCTTGACACTAAAAAGCTTTTCGACCGCCATACGAATGTCGACTTTGTTGGCGCCCTTGGCCACTCGGAACACAACCTGGTTGCTCTGCTCCTGCATGGTGTTACTCTTCTCGGTGACGATCGGCCTGAGAATGATATCTTCCGGCGACTTCATGACTTCAGCTCTCCTTCGAGCTGCTTGACAGAACGTTCACTAATCAGCAGCGCATCGTAGCGCATCAGTTCAAGCAGGCTCAGACCGGCAACCGATAAATATGCCGTTCGGGGAAGATTACGGGCCGAAAGCTTGAGAACGTTGTTGTCCTTGCTATCAACCAGCAGACACTTTGAAAGCCCGAACTTGGCGATCGCCTTGGCCAGCTTACTGGTCTTGATCTCCTGCAGGTCAAACTCGCGAACCACGAAAAGCTTGTTCTCGCGGGCCTGGTCGCTGAGCAACGAGCGCAAGGCTATCCGACGCACTTTCTTGGACAATTTCGGCGTATACTTTCGCGGCCGGGGTCCGAACGCCACGCCGCCTCCACGATGGTGCGGTGAGCGCCAGGTGCCCTGGCGGGCGCGGCCGGTGCGTTTCTGCCGAAAAGGCTTGGCTCCGGTCCCGCTTACCATGGCCCGGGTTTTCGTGCTGGCTGAGCCTGCGCGAATGCGGGCCATCTGGCACCTGACCACGTCTGAGACGAGGTCGCGCCGCGAAGCCTGGCCGAAAACATCATCGGCCAGTTCAAGCGTGCCGACCTTCTCGTGATCTAAGTTCCAAACATCAACGGTTGGCATATCCGACCTCCACCTCAGGTCTTGATCTCGACGTCGACACCTGCCGACAGATCGAGCTTCATGAGAGCGTCCAGCGTCTGTTGAGTCGGCTCGAGGATGTCCAAAAGCCGTTTGTGGACGCGAATCTCGAACTGCTCTCTGGATTTCTTGTCAACATGGGGCGAGCGCAGAACGGTATAACGACTGATCCTGGTCGGCATGGGAATCGGGCCCGACACCTTGGCCCCTGTCTGGCGGGCCGTATCAATGATCTCTCCGGCCGATTGATCCAGCAGTTTATGATCGTAGGCCTTTAGCCGAATGCGGATTTTCTGAATATTCATCACTTGCTCACCCTGACTTGCAGCGGTTATTCCATGATCTCGGTAATGACGCCGGCTCCAACCGTGCGCCCGCCCTCGCGAATGGCGAACCGCAGCTCACGCTCCATCGCGATCGGCATTATCAACGCCACCTTGATCGTCACGTTGTCACCGGGCATCACCATCTCGACTCCCTCCGGCAACGTCACGTCTCCCGTCACGTCCGTCGTCCTGAAATAGAACTGCGGCCGATACCCCTTGAAAAACGGCGTGTGCCTGCCTCCCTCTTCCTTGGTCAGCACGTACACCTCCGCCTCGAACTTCGTGTGCGGATTGATCGACCCGGGCTTCGCCAATACCTGCCCACGCTCAATCTCTTCGCGCTTCACTCCTCTCAACAACGTCCCGATGTTGTCTCCCGCTCGCCCCTCGTCCAGGAGCTTCCTGAACATCTCCACTCCCGTCACCACCGTCTTGTTCGTCTCTTTGATCCCCACTATCTCCACCGTGTCCCCTACCTTCACTATTCCTCGCTCCACTCGCCCCGTCGCCACCGTCCCGCGACCCGATATCGTGAACACGTCTTCCACCGGCATCAAGAACGGCTTGTCCACGTCCCTGACCGGCTCCGGAATCGATGCATCCATCGCATCCAGCAACTCCGTGATCTTTCCGGCCCACTTGCCGTCCGGATCGTCTCCCTGCATCACCTTCAACGCGCTCCCGGCTATTACAGGTATCTTGTCACCGGGAAACTCGTACTTGCTCAGCAAATCCCTGACCTCCAACTCCACCAACTCCAATAGATCAGGATCGTCCACCGCGTCCGCCTTGTTCAAGAACACCACCATCGCCGGCACGTTCACCTGCCTGGCCAACAATATGTGCTCTCTCGTCTGCGGCATCGGCCCGTCCTCGGCGGAAACCACCAATATCGCTCCGTCCATCTGCGCCGCCCCGGTGATCATGTTCTTGATGTAGTCTGCGTGCCCAGGGCAGTCGACGTGCGCATAATGCCTCTTGTCCGTCTCGTACTCCACATGGCTGGTCGCGATCGTCAAAATCTTCATCTCGTTGCGCCGACCCTGCGACACAGACGCTCGCGCAATGTGATCGTACGACTGGAACTCCGCCAACCCCTTGTCAGACTGCACCTTGGTGATCGCCGATGTCAGTGTCGTCTTGCCGTGATCCACGTGCCCAATCGTCCCTACGTTCACGTGCGGCTTCGTCCTCTGAAACTTTTCCTTGGCCATCAGTCGCTCCTTTTGCGTTTCAAACAATGCCTGAATTTCAATACTTTTCTTCTCTAAACGAACGAACAGCGCAAGCGCGTCCCGACGCAACTCACCTGTCCGGCCAAGCCGGCGGCGGCGCGTGAATACGGTTCAGATCTTCCGATTGATTTCGGTAATCCAGACGCGGTGGCTCAAGCGACAAAGAAGGAATCGTAGGGCAGCAGCAGCCCTGGAACCCAAGTAATGCGATGTTCGCCCGTTCAGTTTTTCAAAGAGCCATGGATAATACCATGTCGGCCGCGGCAACCTACCAGCGGTAATGCGCAAACGCCTTGTTTGCCTCGGCCATTTTGTGGGTATCTTCGCGCTTCTTGATGGAACTCCCACGATTGTTTGCCGCGTCGATGAATTCAGCGGCCAAACGTTCCATCATGGTCTTTTCGCCCCGCGCGCGGGCATAGTTAATGAGCCACCGCATTGCCAGAGCTGTCCGGCGCGATGCACGGATCTCTACGGGGACCTGATAGGTCGCACCGCCAACCCTTCGCGCCTTCACCTCCAGAACGGGCTTGACGTTTTCCATCGCCTTCTTGAACATCTTCAAAGGATCTTCATGCGAGCGCGACTCGACGATGTCCATGGCGCCGTAAAAAATGCGCTCGGACAGTGACTTCTTGCCGCGATACATGAGGTTGTTCATGAATTTGGCTACCATGCGATCATGGTATTTGGGATCGGCGACAATCTTCCGCTTAGTGACTTCTCGACGGCGTGGCATCCTTATCCTGCCTTCCTACTTGGGCCGCTTGGCGCCGTACTTGGAGCGGCTTTTCTTGCGGCCGTCTACGCCCAGCGCATCGAGCGTGCCACGAATGACGTGGTAGCGAACTCCGGGTAGATCCTTGACGCGCCCGCCGCGGATCAGAACCACCGAGTGTTCCTGCAGGTTATGCCCCACGCCGGGAATGTAGCTGGTAACTTCGAAACCGTTGGTCAGTCGCACGCGGGCAACCTTGCGCAGCGCCGAGTTGGGCTTCTTCGGTGTAGTCGTGTAGACGCGCACGCAGACACCGCGCACCTGGGGGCAACGTTTCATGGCCGGGGCTTTTGTGCGAACATTGATCTTGCGCCGACTCTTGCGAACGAGTTGATTAATAGACGGCATGCAGCAACCTTTCTCTTTTCGACTCCCGCCCGCAACTCCCTGTAAAACGGGCACTCTCCGAAAATCGGAGGTTGGAGTCTATTTCCACGTGTCTTGTATGTCAAGAATTTTCTGAAAGCGCCGCGGCGTTTGGAAAAGCCAATCCCCAGACGACATTACTCTCGGAAAATCAATATCTTACAATCACGATCCTCACTTGAAAAACGCCTTGCTCACAAGATGCTGGCGGGAACATGCGAATCTGCTTCCTGTTCTTCTCCGTCGACCATCTCGTTCTCTTCAGGCAGATCGACGTCGATAGTCTTGCCCATGTAATCGCGCATGCCTGTCCCGGCCGGGATCAAGCGGCCCATTATCACGTTCTCTTTCAGGCCGTATAGATTATCCGTCTTGCCGTGGATGGCCGCCTCGGTCAATACCTTGGTGGTCTCCTGGAACGACGAGGCCGACAGGAAGCTGTCCGACGCCAGGGCTCCCTTGGTGATACCCAGCAACATCGGTTCGCCCATGGCCGGCTGCTTGCCCATGGCGAGCACGCGCTCGTTCTCTTCCTCGAATGCAAAACGATCGACCTGCTCGTCCACCAGGAAGTTCGTGTCGCCGACCTCCTTGACCTTGATACGGCGCAGCATCTGGCGCACGATCACTTCCACGTGCTTGTCGTTGATGCGCACGCCTTGCAAGCGGTAGACCTCCTGGATCTCGTTGACCAGGTACTTGGCAAGTTCTTTCTCGCCCAGCACACGCAGGATGTCGTGCGGGTTGGCAGCGCCGTCCATCAGAGCCTCACCGGCCTTGACCAGATCATTTTCATGGACACTGATGTGTTTGCCCTTAGCAACCAGGTACTCCTTGGGATCGCCGATTTCCGGCGTGATCACCACCCGGCGCTTGCCCTTGAGGTCCTTGCCGAAACTCACCGCACCATCGATCTCGGAGATCAACGCCACGTCCTTCGGTTTGCGTGCCTCGAACAATTCGGCCACCCGGGGCAGGCCGCCGGTAATGTCCTTGGTCTTGGTGGTTTCGCGCGGGATCTTGGCAACCACGTCGCCGGCTTCGATCTCCTGGCCTTCGGCTACCAGGATGTTTGCCCCCACCGGCATCAAGTAACGAGCCATGGCGTTGGTACCGGTGATCTTCAAAGTACGTTTGCGATCCTTGGCGTCCTTGATCGAGATCCGCGGACGTGCGTCCGGATCCTTAGATTCTATGATCACGCGACTGATCAGGCCGGTAACCTCGTCGACCTTCTCTTCCATGGTGACGCCCTGAAGAATATCACCGAACTGAACGATACCCGAAACTTCGGACAGGATCGACATGGCAAATGGATCCCATTCGGCGATGGCTGTGTGAGCCTCGACCGCCTGGCCGTCCTTGACCTGTAAGCGCGCGCCATATACCAGGCCGTAACGCTCTCGCTCGCGGCCGCTGTCATCGACGATGGCGACTTCGGCATTGCGATTCATGACGATGTAGAACTCGTGGCTGCCCTCTTTCTTCTTGATGGCGTCAAGCCCCTTGTAGTTCACAAAGCCGGCCTTGCGGTTTTCCAAAGAACTCTGCTCGGCCCGCCTCGTTGCCGTGCCGCCGATATGGAATGTGCGCATAGTCAACTGCGTGCCCGGCTCGCCGATCGATTGCGCGGCGATCACGCCGACAACCTCGCCGATGTTAACCATCATTCCGCGCGCCAAGTCGCGGCCGTAGCACTTGATGCAGATCCCATGCCGCGTGCGGCAGGTGAGCACGGAACGAATCCGGACTTTTTCGATACCGGCGTCTAAAATCTTCTGAACCAGTTTCTCGTCAATCTCCTGTCCGGCCCGCACCAACACCTCGCCGGAGACGGGATCCTTGATGTCATCCAGGGCCGTCCGACCCAGGATGCGCTCGGCCAGTGACTGGATAATCTCGCCACCCTCGACCAGGGGAATCATGTCTATCCCGTCCAGTGTCCGGCAGTCTTGCTCGCTGATGATCGCGTCCTGGGCCACATCGACCAAACGGCGCGTCAGGTAGCCGGAGTTGGCTGTCTTCAAAGCTGTATCGGCCAGTCCCTTGCGGGCACCGTGGGTCGAGATGAAGTACTGCAACACAGTCAGGCCTTCGCGGAAATTAGCGGTGATCGGTGTCTCGATGATCTCACCAGAGGGCTTGGCCATCAGGCCGCGCATTCCCGCCAGCTGACGCATCTGCTGCTGCGATCCACGTGCGCCGGAATCTGCCATAATATAAATCGAATTAAAGCTAGGCATGGACTTGAACTTGCCGTCGGGAGCCGGGACGTTCTCGGTGCCGATCTCACGCATCATCTCCGTCGCGACTTCTTCGGTGGCCTCGGCCCAGACGTCGATGACCTTGTTGTATCTCTCACCGTCGGTGATCAAGCCTTCTGTATACTCGGCCGTCACCTCGGCCAGTTCCTTGTTGGCGGCGTCCAGAATCTCATTCTTGCGCTCCGGGATGCGCATGTCGTCCATGCAAATGGAAATACCGGCCTTGGTGGCATAGTCGAAGCCCAGCGTCCTCAGGCGGTCGGCTAAAAGAACGGTCTTTTTCTGCCCGCCAACCCGGTAGCACTGGTCGATCAATCCAGCCAGGGTCTTCTTGTCGAGAACCTTGTTGATTGCACTGAATGGTATTCCTTCGGGAACCATCTCGTAAACCAGTGCTCGTCCGACAACCGTCTCGATCAATTTTCCATCGACGCGCACCTTGACTTTGGCCTGGAAGTCGACCACACCGGCATCGAAGGCCTGCCGCAATTCACCGAGATTGGCGAAGACTTTTCCCTCGCCGCGGGCGAAGGCGCGCTCGCGCGAGATGTAGTAGCAACCAAGTACGATGTCCTGACTGGGAACGATGATCGGACTGCCATGAGCCGGGGAGAGAATATTGTTGGTCGACATCATCAGCACGCGTGCTTCCATCTGGGCTTCGACCGAGAGCGGAACATGAACAGCCATCTGGTCGCCGTCGAAGTCGGCGTTGAAGGCTACGCATACCAGGGGATGAAGCTGTATGGCCTTGCCCTCTATCAAGATCGGTTCGAAGGCCTGAAAACCCAGGCGGTGCAACGTGGGAGCCCGGTTGAGCAAAACGGGATGCTCACGTATTACCTCTTCGAGAATATCCCAGACCTCGGACTTCTCCTTCTCCACCACGCGCTTTGCGCTCTTGATGGTCGTCACGTAGCCCTTGTCTTCGAGCTTCGAGTAAATGAACGGCTTGAACAGTTCTAAAGCCATCTTTTTCGGCAGGCCGCACTGGTGCAACTTGAGGCTGGGACCCACTACAATCACCGAGCGTCCCGAATAATCGACCCGCTTGCCCAACAGGTTTTGCCGGAAACGACCCTGCTTGCCCTTGAGCATGTCGGACAAAGATTTGAGCGGCCGCTTGTTCGGACCGGTGATAATCTTACCGCGCCGGCCGTTGTCGAACAAGGCGTCGACAGCTTCCTGCAACATGCGCTTCTCGTTGCGAATAATGATTTCCGGTGCGTTGAGTTCCTTGAGCCGCTTCAGACGATTGTTGCGATTTATAACCCGGCGGTAGAGATCGTTCAGATCAGAAGTGGCAAAACGGCCGCCGTCGAGCGGGACCAGAGGTCGCAGATCGGGCGGAATGACCGGAATCACTTCCAGGATCATCCACTCGGGGCGATTGCCCGAGGAACGGAAGGCCTCCACGACTCTCAGCCGCTTGGCCAGCTTCTTGCGCTTGGCCTCGGATGCGGATGCCTTCATCTCCTTGCGCAACGTCACGGCCAGCTGGTCGAGATCGAGTTCCTTTAGCAGTTCCTGGATTGCTTCCGCGCCCATCGCCGCCCGGAAACTGTCCGGCCCGAATTCCTCGCGCAGCTTGTGGTATTTTTCCTCGATCACGATCTGCTTCTTCTCGAGATCCGTGTTGCCGGGGTCGAGGACGATATAAGCCTCGCAATAGAGGACTTTCTCCAGATCCTTCAAGGTGATGTCCATCAAAGTGCCGATCCGGCTCGGCAGGCTTTTCAGAAACCAGATATGGGCCACGGGCGTGGCCAGCGTGATGTGCCCCATGCGCTCGCGGCGCACCTTGCTCTGGATGACCTCGACACCGCACTTCTCGCAGACCACGCCGCGATGCTTCATGCGTTTGTATTTACCGCAATTGCACTCGTAGTCCTTGACCGGGCCGAAGATCTTGGCACAGAACAATCCATCGCGCTCGGGTTTGAAGGTGCGATAGTTGATCGTCTCAGGCTTCTTCACTTCGCCGTACGACCACTCGCGGATCTTCTGGGGACTGGCCAGACCGATGCGGATGGCGGAAAACCTGACAGGATCCTTGGGCTTCTCAAAGAAATTGATGAAGATGTCTTTCAAGACAGTCTCCTTTTTAAAGTGCGCGACTACCTTGCCGCCGGGGCTTCTTCGATCAAGTTGACGTCGAGCGCCAGGCTCTGCAACTCCTTGATCAACACGTTGAAGGCCTCGGGTAGGCCTGACTCGAGAACCTGCTCTCCCTTTACAATCGCCTCGTACATCCTGGTTCGCCCGGCGACGTCGTCGCTCTTGACGGTCAGGAATTCTTGCAGGGTGTATGCCGCGCCGTAGCCTTCCATGGCCCAGACTTCCATCTCGCCCAGGCGCTGGCCGCCGAATTGAGCTTTGCCGCCCAGCGGTTGCTGGGTTACCAGGGAGTATGGCCCGATGGAGCGAGCGTGAATCTTGTCATCGACCAGGTGATGCAGCTTCATCATGTACATGATGCCCACGGTCACTTCACTGCAGAAGGCCTCGCCGGTACGGCCATCGAACAGAACCGTTTGTCCCGAGTTGGGCAGCTCGGCTTCCTTGAGCAATGTGCGGATGTCAGGCTCCTTGGCTCCATCGAAGACGGGGGTCGCCATATGCACACCCTCGCGCATCTCGCGGGACAGCCTGATCACATCGGCATTCGACAGAGAATCAATGAACTCGCCGATTTCCTTGGAGGCGTAGATCTTCTTGATATAGGTGCGCAAGGCGTCGGCGCCGGACCCGTTTTCCAGCATAGCCTGGATCTTTTCGCCCAACTCACGCGCTGCCCAACCAAGGTGTGTCTCCAGCACCTGGCCGACGTTCATTCGCGAAGGAACGCCCAGCGGATTGAGTACGATGTCCACCGGTTTGCCGTCAGGCTGGAAAGGCATGTCCTCCTCGGGCAAAATCCTCGATACCACACCCTTGTTGCCGTGACGCCCCGCCATTTTGTCGCCTACCGAAAGTTTGCGCTTGATGGCCACAAACACCTTGACCATCTTGATCACGCCCGGCGGCAACTCGTCGCCTTTCTTCATGCGGTTAATCTTGTCGCCGAAAACCATTTTGACGAGTTCGACCTGCTCGGTGTGGTTCTCGATCAGTTTTTCAACCTTGTCGTTGACCTTCTCTTCAGATAAATGAATGTCGCGCCAGCAGGTATCCGGCATGCCTTCCAGCACCTCGTCGCTGAAGACCTTGCCCTTGGACAAGACCGTCTTGCCTTTGCCGTCGGTCAGCCTCGAGGCGGCGGTCTTGCCGCGCACCAGGCGGTGCATCTTTTTCCTGACCGACTCGGTGATGATCTTGATCTCGTCGTTCTGATCCTTTAGCAGCCTGGCTTCTTCGCTGTCTTCTATCTCGCGAGTACGTTCGTCCTTGTCGACACCCTTGCGAGAGAAAACCCGGGCATTTATCACGGTGCCGCTGATACCAGGGGGCACGCGCAGGGAAGTGTCACGCACATCGCCGGCTTTCTCGCCGAAAATGGCCCGCAGAAGTTTCTCTTCGGGACTGAGCTGTGTTTCGCCCTTCGGTGTAATCTTGCCCACTAAAATGTCGCCGGGGAAGACTTCGGCGCCTATTCGAACGATGCCGCTCTCGTCAAGGTCGCCCAAGGCCTCGTCGCCGACGTTGGGTATGTCGCGGGTGATTTCCTCGCGACCTAGTTTGGTGTCCCGGGCGATGCAGTCCAGCTCTTCGATGTGAATCGAAGTGAAGGCGTCGTCCTTGGAAACCCGCTCGCTGATCAGGATCGAATCCTCGTAGTTGTAACCACCCCAAGGCATGAAAGCCACGGTGACGTTCTGGCCGAGAGCCAGCTCTCCCTTGGAGGCGGCTGGACCGTCGGCCAGGATGTCGCCGACCGCAACCCGGTCGCCCTTATTGACGATCGGTTTCTGGGTCAAGCAAGTGTTCTGGTTGGAGCGCTGGAACTTTGTCAAGTTGTAAATGTCAACCTCGCTGCCTACCTCGGCTCCGGCACCGCCCGCGGCTTTTACAACGATTCGCGTAGAGTCTACCGATTCTACCACGCCTTCGCGGCGGGCAACCATGCACACGCCGCTGTCTCTGGCCACTATTCCCTCGATCCCGGTTCCGATCAGGGGAGCGGAGGTTCGGATCAAGGGTACCGCCTGACGCTGCATGTTCGAGCCCATTAAAGCGCGGTTGGCGTCGTCGTTTTCCAGAAAAGGAATCAACGATGCGGCAACAGACACCAGCTGGTTGGGGGAAACATCCATCAGGTCGACCTTTTCGGGGGAGACCATGACGAATTCACCGTTGTGGCGGGCCGAAACCAGCTCGTTGACGAAGCGTCCCCGGCTGTCGACCTCGGAGTTTGCCTGGGCGATTACATGGTTCTCTTCCTCAAGGGCGCTGTAGAAGCGCACCTCTCCGGTCAAACGTCCCTTTTGGGCCGTTTGGTATGGAGTTTCGACGAATCCGTACTCGTTCACCCTGGCATAGGTAGACAACGAGGCTATCAGACCAATGTTCGGCCCCTCGGGCGTTTCGATCGGGCAAATGCGGCCGTAGTGCGTGTTGTGCACGTCGCGCACTTCGAAGCCTGCTCGCTCGCGGGTCAGACCGCCGGGACCGAGGGCGGACAGGCGTCTTTTGTGGGTCACCTCGCTCAATGGATTAGTCTGGTCCATGAACTGGCTGAGTTGACTGGATCCGAAGAACTCCTTGATTACCGCGCTGACCGGTTTAGCATTGATCAGGTCATGAGGCATCAAGGTCTCGATCTCCTGTAGACTCATGCGCTCCTTGATGGCCCTCTCCATGCGCACCAGACCAATCCGGTACTGGTTTTCGAGAAGCTCGCCCACTGAACGCACACGCCGGTTGCCGAGGTGATCGATGTCGTCGACGCTGCCGCGGCCATCCCTGAGATTCAGCAGGTAACGCACCGTCTCGAGTATGTCTTGCTTGGTGAGAATCACGTTGTCGAGAGGCTGATCGAGCCCAAACTTGTAGTTTAACTTCAGCCGCCCAACGCGGCTCAAATCGTAGCGCTCGGGGTTGAAGAAAAGGTTATAAAAAACTTTTTCGGCCGATTCTACGGTCGGGGGATCACCAGGCCTCAGCCTGCTGTATATTTCAAGAAGCGCTTCTTCCGGCGAGCTGAGCTTGTCGTCCTGCAGGGTGTCACGCAGCCATGGTCCTACGTTGAGACCGTCGATGTAAAGCACCTCGAGCTCATTGATGCCCTGCTTGCGGAGCAGATCGATCTTCTCTTCGGTCAACTCCTCGTTGCACTCCATCAGGATCTCACCCGTTTCCTCGTCAATCACATCATGGGCGGCCACCTTGCCGACAATCTCTTCCTTCTGAACCGGCAGGCTATCGAGACCCAACTCCTTGAAGCGGTTGATGGCGCGCTGGTTGAACTTGCGGTTCTTGAGCACCAGGATCCTGTTGGTCTCGGGATCTCGGACGTCGCGTACGGCGCGCGTCTCGGAGAGCCGATCGAGATAGATACTCTTGTAATACTTGCCGCCTTTTTCGAAGCGGACAATTTCCTTTTCGTAGTAATGATTGAGCAACTCTTCGTCTGTGTAACCCAAAGCGCGCAGCAAGACGGTGGCCGGTAGTTTTCGGCGCCTGTCAATGCGCACGAACAGATGATCACGAGCGTCGAACTCGAAATCAAGCCACGAACCCCGGTAAGGAATCACGCGTGCCGAGAACAGCAACTTGCCCGATGAACTGGTCTTGCCTGAGTCGTGATTGAAGAACACTCCCGGTGATCGGTGTAACTGGCTGACGACTACTCGCTCGGTACCGTTGACGATAAAGGTGCCCTTTTCGGTCATTACGGGAATTTCCCCGAAGTAGACCTCTTGCTCCTTCACGTCGCGGATTGATCTGTCGCCGCTCTCTTCGTCCTTGTCCCATACCACCAGCCTGATCACAACTTTGACCGGGGCGGCATAGGTCATCCCGCGTTGCTGACACTCGTCGACATCGTACTTGGGCTTTTCCAGCACGTACTGGACAAACTCCAAAGACGATGTGTCGTTGAAATCCTTGATTGGAAAAACACTCTTGAAAACGGCCTGGAGACCAATATCTTCCCGCTTGTCCGGGTGGATGTTTTCCTGCAGGAACTTCTGGTACGAATGCTTCTGAACGTCGATCAGATTGGGAATGTCTACGATCTTCTTTATCTTCGCAAAATTCTTCCGCAAGCGGAAGTTGCTCTGAATCACCGCGGCCATGCGCTGCTCCTCGAATCGGGTAGGTGGCCATATTGCCGGGCTACCAACAGGCCCGCGCGCCCCTGGACGCGCGAGTCACCGGGAACGTAAATCCGAATCACCCGACGTTCCGACGCCGGGTGTTCCGGTTTTCTCACTTCACCGCCACCTTGGCGCCGGCGTCTTCGAGCTTCTTCTTGGCTTCCTCGGCTGTCGCCTTGTCAACACCCTCTTTGACTGGCTTGGGAGCTCCATCAACCAGGTCTTTGGCATCTTTGAGGCCCAGACCGGTCATCTCACGGACAACCTTGATTACCTTGATTTTCTCGTCTCCGAACGCCTCGAGGATGACGTCGAACTCGGTCTGCTCCTCGGCCGCAGCGGCGGCAGGAGCAGCGGCGGCAACGGCCATGGGAGCGGCTGCCTCGACGCCCCACTTGTCTTCGAGCGCCTTGCGCAGCTCATTGAGCTGCATCACCGTCAAGTTGCTCAGATGATCGATCAATTGCTCTGTAGTAAGATCTGCCATGACTTCTTTCTCCTTATAACTCTCCCGGGCGCCAGGGTTCATGTCCGTGGCGCACTTGTTTGGAAAAATGTTCGCTTTCAGCTGCCTTCCAGCTTTCTCGCCTGCGCTTCCACAACTCCGAGGAATTTTTGCGGTACGCCGTTGAGCACACCCAGAAGCTTCTGGGCCGGGCCATTCAATACCGACAAGAAGCGCGCCTTGAGCTCCTTCTTGCCGCCGAGTTTCGAAACCTCGGCTACCTGGGCCGTCGAGAGAATCTCCCCGTCCATGAAGCCGCCCTTGACCTCGAGCGCCTCGTGATCCTTGGAAAATTCAATGGCCACCCGTGCAGCTGCGATAGGATCCCCCCGACCGAACGCTATACCGGTCGGTCCTGCGAGAATAGGCTCGAGATCCTCATAGTCGGAACCTTTCAGCGCCAGGCGAGTCAGGCTGTTCTTGACTACCTGATAATCCACACCTTCGGCGCGGAAACGACGCCTCAGATCAGTGATCTCGGCGACTTTCAGCCCGCGGTAATCAGTCAGCACTCCACCCTCGACCTCGGAAAAAACCTTCTTGATCCTGGAGATTTCCTGGTCGCGCACTTTCCTGCTCTCGCTCATCTTTTCAGTTGTCACTTTTTCACCTCCTTTCCCACACTCCATGTCCTGACGGAGCTTTTTGATGCTTCAACCGGACAATCTGAGCATGGGAAAGGTCGCCAAAGGCACCTCTTTCCCCGTCTCGGCAGGCGGAATAATCCATTACCCCGGAAAGCACCCGGGACCTGCTGTCATTGACCGGACGTACTATGCGACGATAAATAATCAAATCTAAATCCAACATTCAGTCTACACAGACAGTGAGGTTATTTCGGCCACGTCCAGCCTCAAACCCGGGCCCATGGTGCTGGAGATCGACGCCTGTTTTACGTAGGTTCCTTTGGCGGAAGACGGTTTGGCCTTCAAGATTGCATCCATCAACGAAGTGATATTTTCCCGCAACTGCTGTGCCTCGAAGGAGACCTTGCCCACCCGGGCGTGGATAATACCTTCCTTTTCCACTCGGAACTCGACCTTACCGGCTTTGTTCTCGCGAACCGCCTTGGCGATGTCGAAAGTGACTGTTCCAACCTTGGGGTTTGGCATCAACCCTCGCCGGCCGAGGATCTTGCCGAGCTTGCCGACGACCTTCATCATGTCCGGAGTTGCGACGGTCTTGTCGAAATCGAGAAAACCACCCTCGATCTTCTCGGCCAGGTCTTCCGCCCCGATAATATCGGCTCCGGCTTCTTCGGCCTCCTTGGCCTTGTCACCTTTGGCAAACACCGCCACTCTGACGGTCTTTCCCGTCCCGGCGGGCATGACCGCCGCGCCGCGCACCATCTGGTCGGAATACTTGGGGTTCACGCCGAGGTTGATGGCAATGTCCACGGTCTCATCGAACTTGGCCGAGGCCATCTCCTTCACCAGCGCCAGCGCCTCATCGAGCGGGTAGCTCTTGAGAGTGTCGATCTTTTCTTTTTGAGCTCGGTATTTCTTTCCATGTTTTGACATGTTTCTCTCCCGGCAGTGTTCGCCGATCGTCCGCTTCGCGGGTATCGGCTCCTGCCCCTCCGGTTTTTAGCTGACTACCAGCATGCCCATACTGCGTGCGGTGCCCTCGATGATCTTCATGGCCCCTTCCACGTCATTGGCATTCAGGTCTTCCATCTTGAGTTCGGCAATCTCCCTTATCTGTGAACGAGTAACCTTGCCCTCGAACTCCTTGCTTGGATTGTGGCTACCCTTCTCGATGCCGGCCGCCTTCTTAAGCAGCATGGAGGCCGGGGGCGTCTTGGTGATGAAGGTGAACGAGCGATCTTGGTAGACCGTGATCACGGCCGGGATGATCATGCCCTGCTGATTCTGGGTACGGGAGTTGAAGGCCTTGCAAAACTCCATGATGTTCACACCTTGCTGGCCGAGGGCCGGCCCAACGGGCGGCGCCGGATTTGCCTGACCGGCCGGTACCTGGAGCTTGATCATCCCGATAACTTTCTTTGCCATGGCTACGACTCCTGACTAGTGCAATTTGTGTCCTATTGGTACTACGTCTTTTCCACCTGGATGAAATCCATCTCGACGGGTGTGGCACGTCCAAAAATGCTTACCAGTACCCGCAGCTTGCCCTTCTCCTGATCGACATCGTCCACTACACCGTTGAAGTTGGCGAACGGCCCGTCCATGACGCGCACGGAATCGCCCTTCTCGAAGATGATCTTGGGAATCACACGCTCTGCCCCGGCGGCAATCTGGTTGGTGATACGGGCCACTTCCTCCACGGGAACCGGAGACGGATGGGTCGAGTCACCCACGAAGCCGGTGATCTTGGGAGTGGACTTCACCAGATACCAGGTCTCTTCGGTCATCGCCATTTGCACCAGCATGTAGCCGGGGAAGAACTTGCGCTTCGAAGTGCGCCGCTTGCCGCGCTTCATTTCCACGACTTCCTCGGTCGGCACCAGGATCTGCCCGAAAAAAGGCTCCATCTTATCGCGTTTTATGCGCTCTAGGAGCGTCTTGTTGGCCTTGTTTTCGTAGCCCGAATAGGTGTGAACCACGTACCACTTTTTCTCGAGCCCCCCGGGCGCAAGTTGGTCTTCCGGTTCCAAGGGTTCCGGCTCGCCGTCCACTTGAGCCTGGTCGCCTTCCGCAACGTCTAAAGCTTCGCCTTCAGCGGAATCGGCCGCCGCGTTGATATCGGCCTCCGGCGCAGCGTCCGGCTCTGTTGTTTCTTCGGCTGGTTCCGCGGTATCGAGAGGCACATTTGCCGCAGCCCGTGTTTCACTCTCGACAGCCGTTTCTTCGCCGGCCTCTCCGGTCGTCAGCTCCAGATCTTCTCGCTCTGTTTCGCTCATGCCTTGCCACTTTCCGAAAACCTTCGCAATTTACGAAGGAGATTCGAATAAAGGGTCTATACCGACTGGACGCTCGGGTAGAGGAAGTCCATGAGGTTCGACCAGAAAAGGTCGAAAACTCCGAGCAGGGCCGCCATAATAAATACCGTGATGATTACCACCACGGTGGCTCCCCTGGTCTCCTGCGAGTTCGGCCAGGTTACCTTCTTCATTTCCACCACTACCTCGTTAGACAGAGCCGATAGCCGGGGGTGGCGGAAACTCACCAGAGTGACCACGCCAGCGATGATCAGACCCACCAGTGTAGTGAGCGTGAAACGCTCGCCGATCAACTGGTAGTCAAATTCCTCGATGCCGATCCACTCCATGACGGTCGCAATAAACTTGGTAATCAGGATCCAGAACAGAAACCCGAACCCCGCAAAAAACATTGCCACCCAGCGACGATTCGAACCCATGATAACTCCTACTATGCAAAGGGAAGCATTCGCCTCCCGGACTGCTCAACGGGCCAGGAAGGAATTGAACCCTCAGCCCACGGTTTTGGAGACCGTTGCTCTACCAATTGAGCTACTGACCCATTACTTTCGGTCGCCCGACAAGGGTGGACCTACTTAGACTCCTTATGCTCGACGTGTTTTCGGCAGAACGGACAGTACTTCTTGAGCCGATATTTCTCGGTGTGCTTTTTCTTGTTGCGCGTCGTGGTGTAGTTGCGATTCTTGCACTCCGTACACTCCAAGGTAATTATTACCCGATTCATTGCTCACTCCAACTTGCAGCGGTTATTCCATGATCTCGGTAATGACGCCGGCTCCAACCGTGCGCCCGCCCTCGCGAATGGCGAACCGCAGCTCACGCTCCATCGCGATCGGCATTATCAACGCCACCTTGATCGTCACGTTGTCACCGGGCATCACCATCTCGACTCCCTCCGGCAACGTCACGTCTCCCGTCACGTCCGTCGTCCTGAAATAGAACTGCGGCCGATACCCCTTGAAAAACGGCGTGTGCCTGCCTCCCTCTTCCTTGGTCAGCACGTACACCTCCGCCTCGAACTTCGTGTGCGGATTGATCGACCCGGGCTTCGCCAATACCTGCCCACGCTCAATCTCTTCGCGCTTCACTCCTCTCAACAACGTCCCGATGTTGTCTCCCGCTCGCCCCTCGTCCAGGAGCTTCCTGAACATCTCCACTCCCGTCACCACCGTCTTGTTCGTCTCTTTGATCCCCACTATCTCCACCGTGTCCCCTACCTTCACTATTCCTCGCTCCACTCGCCCCGTCGCCACCGTCCCGCGACCCGATATCGTGAACACGTCTTCCACCGGCATCAAGAACGGCTTGTCCACGTCCCTGACCGGCTCCGGAATCGATGCATCCATCGCATCCAGCAACTCCGTGATCTTTCCGGCCCACTTGCCGTCCGGATCGTCTCCCTGCATCACCTTCAACGCGCTCCCGGCTATTACAGGTATCTTGTCACCGGGAAACTCGTACTTGCTCAGCAAATCCCTGACCTCCAACTCCACCAACTCCAATAGATCAGGATCGTCCACCGCGTCCGCCTTGTTCAAGAACACCACCATCGCCGGCACGTTCACCTGCCTGGCCAACAATATGTGCTCTCTCGTCTGCGGCATCGGCCCGTCCTCGGCGGAAACCACCAATATCGCTCCGTCCATCTGCGCCGCCCCGGTGATCATGTTCTTGATGTAGTCTGCGTGCCCAGGGCAGTCGACGTGCGCATAATGCCTCTTGTCCGTCTCGTACTCCACATGGCTGGTCGCGATCGTCAAAATCTTCATCTCGTTGCGCCGACCCTGCGACACAGACGCTCGCGCAATGTGATCGTACGACTGGAACTCCGCCAACCCCTTGTCAGACTGCACCTTGGTGATCGCCGATGTCAGTGTCGTCTTGCCGTGATCCACGTGCCCAATCGTCCCTACGTTCACGTGCGGCTTCGTCCTCTGAAACTTTTCCTTGGCCATCAGTCGCTCCTTTTTTTCCGTTCAAAGCCCACGACCGGATTTGAACCGGTGACCTCTTCCTTACCAAGGAAGTGCTCTACCGACTGAGCTACATGGGCCTGCATATTTCCCAGCGTGTGCTCCTTTAATAAAAAAGAGCGGGAAACGGGTTTCGAACCCGCGACCCTCAGCTTGGAAGGCTGATGCTCTACCAACTGAGCTATTCCCGCTCAAAAACCAGATGGAGAGGGGAGGATTCGAACCTCCGAAGGCTGAGCCGGCAGATTTACAGTCTGCTCCCTTTGACCGCTCGGGAACCTCTCCCTTTCTGCGAACAACCACTACCTCCATCATGCGCCAAACGGCCATATAAGATCAGCTGGCGAGGGGATTCGAACCCGCGACCTGCTGATTACAAATCAGCTGCTCTACCAACTGAGCTACGCCAGCATGCACGCGCCATTACGGGACTTAATGCAAGAACCGTGCAATTTCGGCGCGCACGAAGCCCGTAAAGCGCCTTCTAATACGTGATCTGGGTATTCTTGTCAAGGAAATTCTATAGAGTAATTTTGTAATAATTACCTAAAATTAGGTCTCAACCATTCATAGAGCATAATGGCTCCAGCCACTGAGACATTCAGCGATTCCATCGCTTCCGTCATTGGAATTCTCACTCTGAAATCCAGAAGTTTTTCTATGCCGCGCCGTAGACCGGCTCCTTCGCCGCCCAGCACCAGCGCAAGTTTTTCTCCCGGATCGCAGTCGGCGGGCGGCAGGGCATCGTCGGAGATGACCGCGCCCGCAACCCAGTAGCCGCTTTTTTTCATTTTTTCGAGGGTCGTGGCGAGATTGGTGACGCGGGCGACCGGCAGACGCGAAAGCGCGCCGGCCGAGGCCTTGATCGCAGCCGGCGTGATCGATGCCGATCGGCGGGCTGGGATTATCATGCCCACGGCTCCGAAGGCCAGCGCCGAACGCGCCAGCGCACCCAGGTTTCTGGGATCCTGGACCTCGTCGAGGCAAACGATCAAACTGCGCGGCTTCTTTTCGACCTGCATCAGAAAATCGAGGTCGACATAGCGTGAGCGCTCGCAGACAGCCACTACGCCCTGGTGCACGCCACCGCCGGCCATGCCGTCTAACTCGCGGCGCGGCGCGGTGAATAGGCGCAGCTTGCGCTTGCGGGCCGCCTGTTCTACCCGGCGCTTGGTGCCTGCTCGCAAACCAATAGCGATATAAACGGCATCGATCTCGACCGCGGCCTCGATCGCCTCGATCACCGGGTTGATGCCGTAAATTGTCGACTTGGATTCCACCAGCGACAGACTATACGATGGTGCGCCGACGCGCAACCATCCCCGGCTTTTCGGATTTTATAAAATGTAAACGCTTTCTCTTCTACTTGATGTAGTCGACCAACGAAAACCATCGCTTGTCATCAGTATACACCGACCTGACAGACAGTCCGCTTGCCGATGCAAATTCCTGAATATGATCGAATGTGAACTTGTGGGAGTTTTCGGTGTGGATGCTCTCTCCAGCGTCGATTTGAATGTCTCGATCCAGAAACGGCGGCCTGACGGTCACATTCCGTGTTGCCACCAGGTGCATCTCGATCCTCTGTTTTTCTTTTCTGTAAAAAGCGTGGTGCCTGAAGCAGTCAGGATCGAAATCCGTTCCAAGGACCTTGTTTGCCACATGCAGGATGTTTTTGTTGAACCTGGAAGTCAGCCCTGACCCGTCGTTGTATGCCCTTTCCATGACAGCCTGGTCCTTGACCATGTCCAATCCAAGCAACAATCGCTCGCCGGGTTTCATCAAGCCGCCAAGACCGCTGACAAATCGATTGGCACTGCTTCTTTCGAGATTGCCTATTGTGCTTCCGAAAAAGCAGATGATCTTGTTTCCGAATTTGTCGATCACCTGGATGCGTTTCATGAAATCGGCCACGATGTCGTGCACAGCGATTTCTCCGAAACGCTTTTTCAATTGGAATTTCGATTCTTCCAGGGCGCTTCGACTTACGTCGAGCGGCACATAGGTCAGCTTCCCTATCGTTTCCTGTGGTAACACCTGAAGCAGCATCGAGATCTTGGAGCAATCTCCACTGCCTATCTCTACCAGCGAAGGTTCCCGTATGCCTCGCATCAATTCTCGGGCGTATCTTTGCAAGATGGATTTTTCGGTCCTGCTCGGGTAGTACTCATCCAACTCGGTTATTCGCTCAAACAGTTCAGAGCCCCTGCGGTCGTAGAAAAACTTGCAGGGCAGGTACTTTTCTGTCGAAGTCAGCCCGGCCAGAATCTGATAGGGATCCGAGCACGATGAGATCTTCAAACCCTCTTCGGTCGAGTCGGCTGTGTGTTTTTCTGAAAACCATTTTGCGCTTACGGCCGGCATAGTATCGCACTCGCTCAAGGTTTGCCGACGGCAACCGGATTGTTGCTATCGTTCGACCATTCATACCATCCGCCGTCGTAGATCGCGATCTTGTTCCAGCCCAGGAGGTAGGCGTTCAGAAAAGCTTCGCTGGCGCGCCAGCCCGTTCCGCAGTAAAAGGCATTGAATTTCTCCGATGTGATGCCCGATTTCTTCCACATGGCCTCTATTTCGTGATACTCGCGGGTCGTCAGATCCACATTCCGGTAGTTTTCCATGTGGTATGCATCGCTGCCGCAGTTGCCGAAGATCGCGCCGGGAATTCGTCCTTTCTTGAAAATATAGTTGTACCCGCTTACCTTCCCCAGAAACTCATCCCAGCTCCTGACGCTTACTAGATTTCCGGATGAGCCGAGTACCTCTTTCGCCTCCGGTGTATCAATGAACAACTCCGGCCTAGTCGGCATTTTTACGCCGAACTCATCGGTCGGCTGTGGTTTCAGCTCGTCGGTGGACATAGGACAGTCCTCGTAGCCCCAGGCGGCGATGCCACCGTTCAGCACTCGAACGTCCCGCACGCCGGCGTACATCATGATCACTGCGCAGCGAATGGAACCCAGGTGCCCTGCCTTGGCGCCCGGATGAGGGTCGCTGTTGTGCGGGCTCGAAAATCTTCCGTACACAACCACGGTGGTATCGGCGGTGATTCCGAGTTTACACAAGGTCCGTTCCAACTCCTCGGGAGAACGGCGATTCCAGGTTTCCGGGGATTCCAGCTCGCGGGTGTCCAGCGCAATAGCCCCGGGAATGTGTCCGATGTCGTAGTCGGGCTTGTTGCGATAATGGCAGTGACAAATTGCGTACTTGTTTCCTGTTAAGCCCGGCGGCCGCTGTCCGCTGACCAACTGGAGAACCCAACGGGGATATACCAGTTTTTCGAATCGCTGCATTCGCTCCATCGGCAAGGATTCGTTCGCGGCCCAATCTTCGACGAAATCGTTGAACAGGCTCACCTCATGGTAACCCTCTCTCACGAATCTTTCCGCCACCTCGAGAGCATCGTCCCTGGAGTAGCCGTACACTATAATCTGGTTGCCCGGCAGGATGCCCTTGGACGTGATTATCTTGCCCCAGTCTTCCTGGTCGGTCCAGCTTAGCGGAATTGTCTTGGCTCCTTTGATGTGGCCGCCGCGCCGCTCTCCCTCGAGTGCCCAGCCGTTGTAGGCATCGACCGGACGAGTGTCGATGATATGGTGTGATTCGCTGCCTATTATCCTTTCGAGTTGTTTGGTCGAAATCTCTGAAACCATATCCACTCCTCGGTAAAAGCAATATCAACTTGTTCGAGAAAAAAATGCTCAACCGCCCGCTTGCGTCTTACCCCCGTCCTGTTTCGAAAGCAGCACGGAGTCCCGCAAGATCCTGAGCTCGGGGGTGTCGATATCCTTTCCGCTGCCAAGACGCCTGATCGCGTCTGCGACGCCGAGAATGGACGACCTGTCCATGTCTGCCTTTTCCATGATCTGCTTGGCTAGTTCTCTATCTGCGACACCGTGTAACAAGGCAGCCGCCATGACCAGCCTGGGATCGGCTTCGGTCTTCTTTATTAGTTCCTTGGCATGGCCGAGGACGGCGAAAGCCCGATCGAGGTAATCCTGATCGATACCAGCTGAACTCTTTAGAGAAGCGACCAACCGGTCGACCAGCGGCAACTCGTCCTCGCTTTCATGTGTTTGCTCATGAGGGTCGTAACCCAAACATTCCTTGGCATGCTCGCACCACTGGGCACAACCGAGGCTCAAGCGGGGATTTGTGATCTTATTGCCGCATTTCGGGCAACGGTGGCTGGCCTCGTCCTTGAAAAACTCGACCGCCGTGCCACACTCGCCACAGGTCACGTCGAAGATGTCACCGGGTCGCCAGAACCTCATGTCCTGTCCCGGGCAAAGTGTTTTATTCATGGTTCCACCTCCCAGACAGCTCCATCTTCACAGGTGGCTTATTTGTTTTCAACCCTGGCCGGGAGACTTATGCCTGTCTCTTCTGATCCGCCGGGCAATTGTGGTGTCGAAGCAGGAGACTACGCAAGGGTTGCGAGCGGCGAACCAACTGTTGTTTAAGAAGATGCGTGATCAGAGCGGGCGGCGTGCCGGGGAAACGCGCCAGGTTCTGGACCATCATAGTGGACCGGTACGCGCGCCGGCACAAGAGAGCCGTGGTCTTCGAATCGAAGGTCAGGCCGACGAGCAGATTCAAACAGCGACCCTCGGTCTTGAATATCAACCCGACCCGCTCCTCAGCCTGCGCGCGCATGAACTGCGTTCGCAACATCGACCTCAGCATGCGCTTGGCACGCTCGCTGTTCTCCCGGCTGATGTTGAGCTGGAAAAGCTGCTGCAGAGCCAGCGGGCCCAGGATCCTGCGCAAGACACTCTCGGGCGTGTGGCCGTTGCGCAGAAGCAGGCGTCGCACCTCGGCGTCGCGGGAAAAAGCCGCCCGCTCGGCAAGAGCTGAAAGCCCCGCCGAATGGCCGTGATGGGCCGCGATCAGGCGGGCGTGCTGCGGGCCGCAGATCGCGTTTTCGAGTACCGCCCGGATAACCTGGGGATCGGGATCGAAACACAGGGCGGAGAGCGCCGCGCCTTCGGCGGTGCGTGCCGCGGCGGCGCGCACGTCGCGCGGCAGATCGTGAAATGTTGCCATGAAGATCCTGCGATAGTCGCCGTCCGTGCCCTGCATGAACCTAACCCGCCGCTATCAGATCATCCCGGCCACGATCGCCTCCACAGCCGCCGCCGGGTCGGGAGCGCGGGTTATGGGACGGCCGATCACCAGGTAGTCGGCGCCTGCCGCGACCGCCTGGGCTGGCGTCGCCGTGCGGGCCTGGTCGTCGCGTGACGCCTCTTTCAAGCGCACTCCCGGCGTTATCAGAAGTGGGCCGGGCCCGAAGCGTTGCCGCAATATGCCAACCTCGCGCGGCGAACACACCAGCCCGTCGGCTCCGGCGCCGAGAGCCAGATCCGCCAGGCGTTCGACCGCAACTGATGGGTCCTTGGGCAGGCCGATCTGTTCGAGATCCGCGGGCGCCAGGCTGGTCAGAACCGTCACGGCGATCACCGCCGGAGATGAATCGCTTTGGCGAGCCGCCTCGGCTGCGGCCTCGATCATCTTGCCCCCGCCAGCGGCATGAACAGTCAGCAGCCTGACCCCCAAAGCGCTCGCGGCGCGAACAGCGCCTGCCACCGTGTTGGGAATGTCATGCAATTTTAGATCGAGAAACACGCCCAGACCGCGCTCGGCAGCCAGGCTCACCGCCCGCGGGCCCAGGGCGGAAAAGAGCTCCAGGCCCACCTTAGCCAGGCCGATACGTGAGCCGAGCACGCCGAGCAAACCCGCAAGGCTACTCTGGTCGGGCACATCCAGAGCGACGATGATCCTTTCGGCGGCTTCGGCCGGGTGATCGAGGAAGGCCATCTTGTGTCTCCTTCAGTCGTTCATTTCCGAGCGCAAGCGTTGAATCTTGTCCATCATCGCATCGCAGATATCGTCGTCAAGCACGTCCATTGCCTGGAACTGGGCATAGTCGAAAAAGGCGCGCAAGGCCTCCAGCGCCAGAGCACGCGGATCGTCGGGCTGCCGGGCACGGGCGTTGCGGTAGAGCGTGTCCATGTCGAGCTTGCCCGCCTCGTCGAACCCGACGTTGCGAAAGACATCGGCGTGAGCAGGCGCCGGGTTGCCAAGGTAGGCGTTCAGACGCTTCAGGTAATCGGGAGTCTCGGCGGCGAGTGTCTGGTGAATTATTCGCAGCAGGCGACTGTAGACTTCCAGCACTCCGGGAAGGTCGCCGATCTCGCGCTCCTCCTCATCGGCCCGTTCGCGGACTTCGATCACGCCCACCCTTCTCAGGCGGGCCAGCGCCCGCAGCGCCTCTATTTCGCCAAGGCGGCTCTCCTCGATTATTTCGGCGACGCTTACCTTGCCGTCGACCAGCCCAAGCAGTCGGCGTTCGACGTCTTCCAGATCGGCCTCCACTCTCACCGGACGCCTGACCAACACGCTCTCGCGTTCGGGGAAGAGTTCCTCGAGCCGGGTGAGTTCCTCGACCCGGCGGACTCCCTCCATTATCACTTCCCGGGTAGACATCTCCAGGCGCACTTTTCCACGCAGCTTGACCTTGCCGTCTATGAAAATGAACTCGCCTCTCTCGAAATGAAAAGCGCTGTATACGATCTCCAGCACCTGTTCCTTGATGCCCTCGTAGAGTTGCCGCGGGGTAATGAAACCGCGCTCGGTAAGGACCGCCCCGAGTTTTTTCTGTGGTGTGACCAGATCGTGAACTTCTGAAAGTTGCTCGAGCTTCAGATAACCGCGGCGCCAGAGAACCTCGCCCAAGCGGTCGTCCTCGACGTTCGAAGTGGCATAGACGATCTGCCCCGATGAGAAGTAAATCACCTTGCGTGCATGCGGGACATGCAGCGCAAGCGAGCCGCTGCGCCGCATGGAGGCAATCAGGGCCACGATCTCTCCCACGCTGAGGAGCCGAAGATCGCCGTACAAGACGGGCCGTGAACCCTCTCCAGGCAAGGCACTCGCGCATATCAGCAGATCCTTGTGGACATTGAGCAGGCGCATGTCCTGCGCCGAGCGACCCGAAAGGGCGCCAAGCAGCTTGGCCGGAATGATCAGATCTCCCTGGGCCGTCGTCTTCAATTCACTCGCCATGCTCTATCTCCTTGCCCAGTTCTGAAAGACGGTCCATGAGCGCGTCCTCGAGTCTCGGGTTGGGATGCTTGCCCATGACCCGCCCGTGCTCGAACAACAAGCCCTCTCCGCGCGGCCCGAAAGCCACTCCCAGGTCGGCCGCGCGCGCCTCGCCGGGCCCGTTGACCTCGCATCCCATGATCGCCACAGTCAGGTCAAGATCCATCTGCTCGATCGAGTCGGAGACTCTCTCGGCCAGCGTCGCCACATCGGCTCCAGTTCGCCCGCAGGTCGGGCAGGAAACCACCACTCCGCCCCGGCGCAGACCGAGAGCCCTGAGCAGGTGTCGCGCCGCGCGCACTTCCAGAAGCGGCTCCGCGCTGAGCGACACCCGCACAGTGTCGCCGATGCCCTCGGACAACAACAGCGAGAGCGCGGCCGCCGAACGAACCGCCCCGCTCAGCGGCGGGCCGGCCTCGGTCACCCCCAGGTGCAGCGGATAATCCAGGCGCCGAGCGAAGCGCCGGTTTGCCTCGACCATTGTTTGAACGTCGAAGGCCTTGAGCGAGACCTTGATGTTCTCGAAGCCCATCTCGCGCACGGCATCGACAGATTCGACCGCGGCGGTGACCATGTTGTCGGCGGTCTGGTCGGCAGGTAAGCCGCCACTCTTGGGCAACGAGCCGGCGTTGACTCCAACGCGAATGGGAATCTCGGCCTCCCCGGCGGCTTCGACCACGGCCGCCAGCGCATCGGGGCCGCCAAGGTTGCCGGGATTGATTCGCAACGCGTCGGCCCCTTCCCTGGCCGCCATGACAGCCAGGCGGTAATCGAAATGGATGTCAGCCACGATCGGCAGGCCGCTGCGCTCTTTTATCTCGACGATCGTCTGGCAGGCCCGTTGGTCGGGAACGGCGATGCGGGCGATATCGCATCCGGCGCGCCTGGCGGCCACGAGCTGAGCGACGATGGTGTCCAGATCGGCGGGATCTGCCTTGGCCATGGTCTGGATCGAAACCGGCGCGTCGCCGCCCACGGCAACCGGGCCGATCTGAATCTGTCTTGTCCTCCGGCGCACGAAAGGATGATAGCCGTCAGGGCACTCTCCGGTCAACATAAGTCATTGATCAAGAGACATTGATCGGATCACAGGTGTGTGATTGAATGTCCGGGTTGAGGAAATCCCGTGAAGGGAGCGCTCATGACCAAAAGACTATTCTTAGCATCGGTGCTGGTCGCCCTGCTGATCTCCGCCTGCGGCGGCGGGCCGCATGTTGTGTCGCTCTACCCGGACGTGGGGGCCAAGGGCATCCCGCTGGACGCATCGGTCAAGGTGGTCTTCGACAGGGCCATCATGCTGTCTTCGGACACTCCCCCTCTGACGCTCAGCCTCGACGGTAAGCAGATAGAGGGCGTCGTCTCCGTCGGGGAAGGCGGAGGACGGCTGATCTTTACCCCGCGATTCTTCCTGATTGCCGGGAGAACCTACCGCGCGTCCCTTTCGGGAAACCTGAGAGATTACGACGGACACTCTTATGAAGGCAGTCATCGCTGGGAGTTTACCGCGGTCGAGGGCTGCGAGATGAGCAACTCCGCCAGGGCAAGCATGCTGACCGGTCCGGACGGCAAGGGCGGCTTCATCATCCCCGGAGGCAAGCGGGTGAGCCCCCTGGGAACGCAGCTCGATCTCGGCTCGCTGCCTACCAACCAGGTTCTGTCTCCCGACGGAACACGCCTGGTGGTCACCAACAACGGCTACGGGCACGGCCCCGACAAGGAACAGAGCCTGATGGTGATCGATCCCGCGCTTCCCGAAATAGTTCAAACCGTAAGCCGTCCAAGGCCGCAGGCGCTCTTTTACGGCCTGGCCTACAGCTCTGACGGTTCCCGGCTTTACGCCGCCGGGGGCGAGGCCGACGTGGTCGAGGTCTTTGACGTCGGGGCCGACGGGTTGCTCACAAAGAACAGCCAGTTTGATGTCGACGGTTTTCCAGCGGGGCTGCTCCTGGACGAACCCCGTGGACTGCTCTATGTCACCGCCCAGAGCTCCGGGCAAGTTGAAGCGCGCGATGCTGCCACGGGCGAGCGACTCTGGAAAAGTCAGGTCGGCATCTTGCCCTATGACCTCGAACTCGGTCCAGGCGGCCAGCATCTCTACGTGTCACTCTGGGGCCGTACGAACCTGTTCGACCCGGGACAAGTAGCGGTGCTCGATCCAAGCAACGGCAAGGTGCTTACCAAGATCGACGTCGGCAAGAACCCCGAAGACCTGCTGCTGGCACCGGACGGGCGCATGTTCGTGGCCTGCTCCGACGGTGACAGCGTGGATGTGATCGACACCGTAAGCGACCAGGTCAGCGCCTCTTGGTCTCTGCTCAGGCGCCCGGGAGATCCTGTCGGTCTCAGCCCGGTGGCGCTGGCGCTCGACCAGGTCCGCTCGCGGCTGTATGTAGCCTGCGCCTTGAAGAACTCGCTGATGGTGCTTTCGCTCGATGACGGCTCCATCCTGGGAGACATTCCAACAGCCTGGTATCCGACGGCGGTGACGCTCAGTCGCGATGGAGGCGATCTCTACGTCGTCAACGGCAAGGGCATCGGTTCCGGTCCGCACCTCGAACCTGTCAACAACGAGACGCTGATGTACGGAACGCTGTCGGTGCTGCCGGTGCCGTCCGACGATCAACTGGAATCCCTTTCCGACACGCTGCGGGGCAACAACGACTGGTCGCTGGGGATCTACCCGGATCGCTGCCTGGGCAAGGCGTTTCCCGTGCCGCGGGCGCTGGGCGAGCCCTCGCCCATCAAGCACGTGATCTTCATTCTCAGGGAGAACAAGACCTACGATGAAGACCTGGGCGATCTCGAGGGCAGTGACGGGGACCCGTCGCTGGTCATGTTCGGAGAGGAGATAACGCCCAATCTGCACGCATTGGCCCGCGAGTTCTGCAACCTGAACAACTTCTATACCGAGATCGAGGTCAGCGTACAAGGCCACTACTGGGTGGTGGCATCCACGCTGAACGACTACGCCGAGAAGGCCTGGCAGTCGAACTACCGCGACGACGGCCGCCTGCCGGCGCTGGGACTCAAGCAGCCGGACTATCCGGCCGGGCTGTTCATCTGGCATCGCCTGGACGATGCCGGGATCGACTTTCGCAACTACGGCGAGCCTTACGGCCTGGCCGCCGAGTACGATCGTTTCGGCGATCACATCAACATGGACTACATGCTCGACCTGGGACAAAACCTGTACTCCACCCCGGACGCCCAGCGGGTGGAGTGGTTCCTGGAGGAAGTCGACGACGATATCTTCCCGCCCTTCGTCTACCTCTCGCTGCTGAACGATCACACCTACGGCCGCAAGCCCGGCCTGCCCACGCCAGAGTGGATGATAGCCGAAAACGACTATGCCACGGGCCTGGTGGTCGATCGCATCAGCCACAGCAAGTACTGGCCGGAGACCTTGATCATCATCACCGAGGACGATCCCCAGAGCGGGCTCGATCACGTAGACATGCACCGCTCGATCGCCATCATGGCCTCGCCCTACACCAAGCGGGGTTACAACTGCCCGGTGCACCACGGCTTCGCCAGCCTGATACGCACCTACGGTTTGATCCTGGGCATGCCGCCTTTGAACCTGCTGGACGAGACGGCCGCCCCGGTCTACGACTGCTTCACCCCGAAGCCCGATCTCACGCCTTTCGACGCGCGTGAAATGCGATTGTCCTACCAGGAATCGTCGCTGGACGATCCCGGTGCGCGCGAGTCTATGAAGATGGATTTCTCGGCACCGGACAGGGCCAAGGGCCTGGGCAAGGTTCTTTGGATGGCGACTCACCCAGGCGAACCGGTTCCGGACGCGCTGCTGCATCAGGACGACGACGATGATGAATACGAAGCCAAGCGACCGTTGCCTGTCCCCGTCTGGCGAAAAGCTCCCAGGGAGGAAATTCGATGAAAGCTGCGATTTGCGGCCTACTGCTGACCACGTTGGCCTGCCTGGCTCCTTGCGGCTGCCACAATGACGGACAGACGCAGATAGGCTTCGAAAAGAGACTCCCCGATCCCGGCCAGGTCAAGGCTCATGTCATAAAAGACTCGCAGGAACTTGCCGGCTACACTCCGGCCGGAGTCGATCAGGAACTGGTCGCCGCCTTCACCGGTTTCAACCGCATGCTGACCGGCAAGCCGCCCGACCCGAAAACCATCGAGACCAACATCAAGGCGTTGCAGCAAAAGGCCGAACGCGCGCTCGATGATGGCGGCAAGCACCAGATGCGCAAGCTTTGCCTGTGGCTGCTGCAACGTTTCACGAGCGATCTCGAAGAGCTGATCAGGGTCAGCGCAAAATCCAACGGTTCGGCTCAAGAGCTGGTGAGCGGACATCCGCCGCAAGGCGAAGTCGGCCGGGTTTTTGAAAAGTTCGCGGGCAGCGGCGGAGATTTTCTGCGCCACGCAGTCTCGGCTGGCTTGATAACAGCTTCCAAAAAAGGAGGCCTCGTGCCGGTAAAGGGCGCCGGTTTTTTCGTGCGCCTGGCATTCAAGGTTCATTTCGCCCAGATCTTCCCGGATGAGTCCCGGCCCGTCGAATGGCTTCTCGACGACTTCGAGCGCAAGTGGTACTACGTCTGGGTCGTGGAGCGCTCGCAGACGGCCTCGATGATGCGCAAACTCGAGGCGGTCGAGAAGCTGAGGCGACTGGATCCCGGTTACGCCGATCTTACCGCGCGCGGCATCGTACATTTCAAGAACGCCAAATACCGTTCGGCACTGCTCGATTTCCAGCAGGCGCTCAAGAAGCACCCCGGTGACTCCCGCCTGAAGTCGTTCATCGCCCAGGCCAAGCAGCAAGCCGAAAAGAATCCCGAAAAAAAGAAACCGCAGGTCCACTAACACATGCCACTACCACCCTTGCCCGATCCCGAAAGCCGCGCTGAGCGCGCCGCGGGTCTCATTAGAGCCATGCCGGCCGTCATATTCCTGGGCACCAGCCTGCTTGGCTTCAACGTGGCTCAGACGGCCAGCACCCTGCTGCTACCCGTTTCGCGCAAGAAGTTCCGTGCCTTCAACCGTTGGGCGGCAAACAGCTTCTGGAGCTGGTGTGTGCAGCTGTCGGAGATCACACATGGTATCGGAATTCAAGTAACCGGGGACGATGTGCCGCCGGGAGAGAATGCCATCGTGGTGGCCAACCATCAGCAGATGGCAGACATCACATTCATCCTTTTTTTCGCCCATCAGAAGGGCCGCCTGGGCGACATGAAGTGGGTGCTCAAGGACATCATTAAGTATGTACCCGGCGTGGGCTGGGGCCTGTACTTTTTAGACAGCTTCTTCGTCAAGCGCGATTGGACCAAGGATCGTGCCTCGATCGAAGGCACCTTCTCGCGCATCATCAAGGACAACATTCCGGTCTGGCTGGTGACCTTCGCCGAGGGAACCCGGATTACCCCCGCCAAGCTCGAGCGGAGCCAGGCCTACGCGCGCAAGAAAGGGCTAACCCCGACCAGACACGTCATGCTTCCGCGCACCAAGGGTTTCACGGCCTCGCTGCAAGGGCTCAGAAAACGACTGGACGCCGTGTACGACATAACCATCGGTTACGAATCGGGCGTGCCCACGCTGTGGCAATACATAAGGGGATTCGTAAAGACCGCGCACCTGCACGTCAGGCGTTTTCCGATCGCCGATCTGCCGACATCCGATGCCGAGATCTCCGCCTGGCTGATCGAGCGCTACCTCGAAAAAGATCAACTACTCGATCAATTTTACACTCAGGGTGTCTTCCCGAATTCTTGACCCGATCCTGTTCCGGCGGGTTATGTTATAATACTGACCCGACAATCGAGGATCTCATTCATGCGTTTACAAACCATCCTTTTCGCCGTCCTGTCTGCGCTATTACTCTCCGGCCGGCCTGCTGCGGCTCGCCAGCGCGAAGTCAAGCTGGACTCGATAGTGAATAGTATCGATCTCGGGATGCTCGAGCCGCTACTGAAGACGGGCGAAATCAGCCTGGTCGAATCCTACCGTAGCGGGCGCCTGCGCCAGGTGACAATCATTGGTCTGATCAACGCTGCGCCCGACAAGGTCTGGCAAGTGCTTACCGACTACAACCACTACACCCGGATCTTCCAAAGCCTTGCCAACCTCGAGATCGTACGCCAGGACGGCAACGATGCGGTGCTGGCTTACGAGCTGGAGGTGCCCGGTTCAAACCTCGAGTACACCCTGGTGCATCATCACACCCCGCGCAGGCGAATAGACATCCGGCTGGCGGACGACGAGGGAGACATCCAGACGGGCGCATGGCTCTGGGAACTCGTGTCCCGCGCGGGAGGCAAGCAGACAATCGTTGTTTACACACTTTACACCGACGTGCGCGAATCGAGTTGGGTCATCCGCCGGGTGCTAAAGACCTCGCCCTCGATCGAGCAGGGGCTCAATGTGGCGGCCGGCCTGGTGACCGTCCGCGCGGTCAAGAAACGCGCGGAAGGAAGTAGTTCTGCTCCCGCCCAGACCGGCCGGAAATCGATCGAGCTGAGATCCATATCCAACCTGATCGACGTCGGGAAACTTACGCCTTTTCTTGCCCGCGGAGATCTGGCTCTGGTGGAGTCTCTCCCGGACGACAAGCTCAAGCAGGCCACGGTGATGGCGCTGGTCGAGGCTCCGCCCGCGACCGTCTGGGGTGTGCTGACCGACTACGAGCACTACACCGACTTCATCCCCAACGTGGCCGAGGCCAATGTGGTCAAGCGCGAGGGACGCGACGTGGTAGTGGCTTACGAAATCGAGGTCCCGGGGTCCAACGTCGAATACACCCGCAGGGATCGGCTCTTTCCGCCCGACAGGATCGAGGCCTGGCTCGACGATGACGAGGGCGACATCACCCGGGGCGCCTGGCGCTGGCAGCTCGTTTCGACGGCCACGGGCAGCCGGACGATTTTAATCCTGACGCTCTATTACGATGTGGCCGAGTCGAGCTGGGTCATGCGCCAGTTCTTGAAGTCCAACCCGACCACAGAGCACGGCCTGAACGTCGCCTCCGGCCAGGTGGCGGTCGAGGCCATGAAGAAGCGGGCCGAGAAGCTCGCAGGGAAAGGCTCGTGAAACCGCTGGTCTCTTGCTGCACCCTTCTCCTGGCCGCGGCAGGTTGTTCGCAAACGGTAGGCCAGCCGGTCGATCCCGAAGAACTCGGTTACCGCAGTTGCCAGGACGACTTCGAATGCGGTTCTGGCAGGTACTGCCTGCCGGACAGCGCAACTTGTTTCGCAGATTGCCGCACTACCGCAGACTGTGTCTTCTTAGGCCCCGATCTGATCTGCGACACGCGCGGCCGTTGCATCGCGCAGACCGGTGACGAGAAGTGCATCTCCCACGCGGACTGCGGGCCGGGACACTATTGCAACGGCGTCTGCTCCAGCACACCTGCCGTCTGCGGTTCCGACAACGAGTGCCCGCTGGCCGGCGAGAGCTGCTCTGGTCTGTGCGCGGCCCACTGCGGGGTGGACGACGACTGTCGCGAATCATGCCTAGCAGGCACATGCTCGCTGAGCGGCGAGCGCTGCCAGGGGGACGCGGACTGCACCAGCCTGCTGGACGAGAGCTGCACCCCGGTCGGGCTGTGCATGCGCCCGGGCTGGGAGCGCTGGATTCCCCCCGGGCAACTGCCGCCGACCGGTTGCCTAAGCGACTCGGAGTGCCGCATGCTCGGCTATCGCTACTTGTGCGACTGCGATCACGAGCAGGATCCCATAAGCGGCCGCATCCAGTGCCAAAATGGCGTTAGCAGCGTCTGCATTGAAGACACCGAAGAGCTGGATTTCGGCGACGGTCCGGCCGACAGCCCGGCCCATGAGCTTACCGGCATCTGGGGTATGCGGGTCGAGATTGCGGTCGTGACGGTCGGACTGCCGCTGGTGGTCACCCACAACAGCTATTCTTCCAATCTGTTCCTGGTCAAGGCCAGTCACCGGAAGGGCGACACTCTCGAACTGGAAGAGCGACTGTGCGAGTCCGACATAATCAACTTCAACAATGACGACACGCCCTACCAGGACATGATCTGGATGGTTATCCCCAATGATTACTTGCGCTCGCTGCCCATTCTCAGGCAAACGGCCGCTGTGACCTCGACCGGCAGCCTGGATCTTTTCGAGACCTCGCAGTCCGTCGAGTTGCGCGGTTGCCTGCTCGCAGAACCGGCACACGATCCCATGCCGACTCGGGAAGAGTTTCTCGCCGATCCCGGCGATGCGCGTGTCTGGGATCAGGATCGAGACGGCCATCCTGGAATGACCGTATACGTGGACGGTGTGATCCGCGGCAGGCTCTACAATATCCAGCGCTGGACGGCCATTCATCACGGCCTGATAGTGGACGTCGATCACATCCGCGGATTGACCAGCGCCCAGAGCGAAGAGGTGCTGCTGGGCACCGATAATGAAACTCTCGACCAGGACACCCAGACCGCCATGCACGATCAGGCTGACCGCACCTATTTTCGCATGATGCGCGTTGACGCGGACACATCCTGCGCACGCCTGATCCGCGAGGCGCATCACGCGGACTCATGGCTGCGCCACACCGACCATCTTATGGACGTAACCGATCCGTAACTTCTCGACCAGGCCGACTGCTCAACCGAAGAGAGCCGCGATCTTCTCGCCGTAGCGCTTGTTGACCTCGCGTCGCTTGAGCTTGAGAGTAGGAGTCAGAATTCCGTTCTCGGTGGTGAATGACTCGGACACCACCAGAACTTTACGGGGAATCTCGTACCTGGCGAACTCCGCGCAGCACCTGCGAACCTCTTCCTCTATCAGCGCCACGATCTCCTGCCTGGCCACGAGCTCCTCGCGCTTGGCTGCAAGACCCTGCTCTGCCGCCCATGCATCGAGCACCTCGAAGTCCGGAACAATAAGGGCCACGTTGTAGCTGCGATTGGCGCCCTCGATCATGCAATGCTCGATGAATGACGACAACTTGATGGTCTCTTCCAGTTCGGTCGGGAAGATGTACTTGCCGTTTTCCAGTTTGTACTGTTCCTTGATCCTGCCGGTAATAAACAAGAAGCCGTCCTCGTCAACCCAGCCCCGGTCGCCCGTGCGCAAGCCGCCGTCTTCTCTCAGCACCTTGGCGGTTTCCTCGGGCAGGTTGTGGTAGCCGACCATGACGTTGGGACCGTAGGCTATGATCTCGCCGTCCTTGGAATCGGGGCCGGTCAGGCTGCGGTCGATTTCGATCCACGAGCCCAAAATAGGCCGGCCGACGCTTCCGAACTTGTTGGCCTCGGGCAGGTTGAGTGTGTGTCCCGGCGACAGTTCGGTCATGCCCCAGGCCTCGTAGACCGGAGCTCCCACATCGTGGAAGAACTCGGCGATCTTGCGATTGAGCGCGGCCGAGGAGCTGATGGCCAGCTTGAGACGGCCGCCAAAGCGCTCGCGGATTTTCACAAACACAACCCGATCGGCGATGGCCAGCTTGATGCTGTTCAGCAATCCGCCTCGTCCTTCGCGTTTGGCTATTGCCGCGGCCTTGCCCATCTCGAACAAGAACTTGGCCAGCCCGCCGCGCTCGGCCATTTTCTTGTGCAGCCCGTCGTAGATCTTGTTGAAAATACGCGGAACGGCCACCAGGATGGTGGGCCGTACCTTGCCGATGTCGTCGATGATCGTACTCGGGGCCTCGGCGAAGCCGGTCGACGCCCCGGCATGCACCAGCATGTGCAGCTCGGCTATCTGGCCGAACGAATGTGCCCAGGGCAAAAACGACAGCGTTCGGTCGCCGGGACCGATGTTGCCCGGCTTGGCGTCGTAAAGCGCCAACACGTTGGACGAAAGGTTGCGGTGGGAAAGCAGCACGCCCTTGGGGTTGCCGGTGGTGCCGGAGGTGTAGATCAGACCGGCGATGTCCTGACCGTCGGGATGCAACGACTCGACCGATTGCTCGGCGCCACGCCGCTCCAACTCGGCCAGGCTGTCCGGGCCGTCGCCATCAAGCACCACGATGCGTTCGAGCGAGTCGATCTCGGTAACGAAAGACTCCACCTTGGCAGCGATCTCTTGATTGGCCACGAACAGCAGCTTGCAGCCCGAATCGGAGATGATGTATTTCCAGATGCGCGTAAGCTCAGCCTCGTACATGGGCACGAAGCGCGCGCCGCGTCCGTAGCTGGCGTAGGCCGCAACAGCCCATTCGACGCTGTTGTTCGATATGATGGCAACTCCGTCGCCGGGGCCGACGCCCAGCCAGGCCAGCCCGCCGCGCAGGTTGTCGACCCTCTCGGCCACCTGGCCATAGGTTACCCAGCGATACTCCCCGCTGGCGACATCCTTGGTGCCGAACAGTTCCAGGTTGGCGAATTTCTTGGTCGCATCTTCGAACAGTTCTACCAGGTTGTAGGGTCCCGGCACTTCCCCAACGTTAATCGGCTTCATCTTCACCTTCCTCAGTGCGTTGTTTCGGCTCTTATACACTCTATCTGCAGCTGACTGCAACACTGTGCTATAATCTCCGAACCGGGAGGATGATCGTGATGTCTATGACTGCCACCCAGAGCCGTATTGCGCTACTCTGCTTTTTGTGCGCGTTCGTTTGCCTGCCTTTGCAGTCGAGGGCGGCCACCAACATCACCGCCTCGCAGGCCGAAGTCGACGCCTTTCTCGGCGGCCACGGCGGCAAGCTGGTTTACGTGGACGTGAACGACAGCGACAAGATCTACTGGATCGATCTCGGCGACATGTCGGTCCACAAGCTGTCGGACGACAGCGGCTGCAGCGAGCCGCTGCTCTCGCCGGACGGCACCCGGGTTGTCTACGGAATCTACAACATCATTTCCAAGTGGCCGGGAGAGAGCGCCGACAACGAGGGAGACGCATACATCCGCGCCTTAGCCGGCGGGCAGCGGACACAGGTGGCCGGCGCCGCGCTGACCGGTCGGCAGGCCTTCGCTCCCCACTGGTGGGTCGATCCCGCGAGCGGAGACGAGTACATCGTCTCGATGGATTACTACGAAAAAGACACGCAAAGTATAGCCGGGCGGGCGACCTGGAAACAGAAGCTCGACAGCAACCAGCCGACGGGCGATCCGCTCAAGATCCTGGATCACGCTTTCGACGGCGGATTGTCCAAGGACGGCACGCGCATCGGCGAGGCCTATCATTACCTGTACATGGCCCGCACCATGGATCTCGGCGGCGGCGACGGGGCCACCATCAGCGGGCGTATGGACGGGGGCAACCAGTGCTGCAACGCCTCCATGTCGCCCGACGACAATTACTACATCATGCACCTGAGGATCGACCACACCGGCTGCAACATCCGCGACGAGAATGACAATTTGATAAACACAATATGGGAGCCCGACGGAGCCGACGAGATGCAGAATCCGGAGTACTCAAGCGATCCCGGCTTCAGCACCTTCACCGCCCAGTTCGGATCCAGTTACTACATCTACATCGCCAACACCCAGACAGGCGACCACTTGAAGATCGCCGAGGGGAATTTCGCCGTACCGCACTTGTGGGTCGCAAGCGGCGCCCCCGGCTTGACGCTCGGAGCCGCGTCGATCTCTTTCCAGGCGGTCGCGGGCGGCGCCAACCCGGCGCCTGAGAGCGTATCGGTCGGCAACTTGGGACAGGGCCTGCTGGCCGATGTCACGCCGAGCGAAAACGCCGACTGGCTGCAAGTGACTCAGAGCGGCTCGGGCAACGACCAGCTTCTGCAAAACTCGGTTGACATCTTAGGGATGGCCGCGGGCAGCTATACGACCAGCGTGCAGGTCGCCTGTTCCAATGCGAGCAACTCGCCGCAGGAATACAGCGTCAACCTCGAGATCGCCGCCGCCGGCGACGACCAGGATCCAACCGTGACGATCGACACGCCAACGGACGGCCAGACGGTCTCAGGCTCAATCCCGATAGCCGGCACGGCCACGGATAACGCCGCCATCGAGAAAGTCGAGATCAAGCTGGACGATGGAATTTTCGAGGCTGCCGCGGGCACGGACTCGTGGTCGTACACCTTAGTGACAACGGCGCTCAGCGACGGCTCGCACAGTCTTACCGCCCGGGCCAGCGACACCTCCGGCAACAGCGCAAGCGAAACCGTATCGATCCAGGTGGACAACCAGGGCAGCCAGCCCGAGATCGAAATAATCTCGCCCAACGGAGGCGAGATCTGGGAGGCGGGCAGCACTCAGCATATCCGCTGGTCATGCATGGCCATAGACGACGTCAGCTTGCGCTACTCGACCGACAACGGCACGAGCTTCAAGACGATCGAGGTCACTGTGGACAAGAGCAAGCCCGGCTGGCTGGACTACCCATGGCTGGTGCCGGACGAACCGTCCAAGGAGTGCCTGGTGTTCATCTCTGGATATTTCGGCGAAGCCCCCACCCAGTCGGCGGCTCCCTTCGAAATCAAGTCGGCGATCGACGGAGGCAGCGACGGCGGCACCAATGATACGATCATCTCGGGCGGTTGCGCCTGCGGCCGGGTGACCGGCGGCACCGCCGGTCTTCCATTAATCTTGCTTATGCTTCTTCTGGTCCGGCGTAAGCGCTGCACTCACATTCGTTAGCCCGGCCTGGTCAGTTCACGGGCTCCAGCCTGACATGCTGATCGTAGAAGGCCGTGCCCTGGCCCATGTCAGTGGCTTGCTGGGATACCAGGGCGTTGGGCGCCCGGCCCAGGCGCAGCCAGCCTCCTGTCGGCACCAGGCAGATATCGGGGCGCAAGGTCGGATCGAAGCGCAAGCGCACGCTCAGACTTCCGAGCGGGCTTACGACTTTCGCGAACTGGCCGTCATCTAGTGACGCAGCGCCTCTGGCCCCGGGGTTCACCCGACAGATCGGCGGCTGCTTCTGATCTTCGGGGCTAATCTGCGAGTGCTCGTAGCCGCTCCGTTTTGGCGTAAGGAAAAAAAGCGGGAACTCGTCGTCAGTCGTCGGCTCGAGCGGCGCTTCTTCTATAAGGCGCATCTTGCCCGAAGAGGTCGCGAAGCGCTCAGCGAAAGGAACTTCTAACTGAACCGGATTGCGCGCGATGGTCGCCCGATCATCGGGAAACCAGCGGGCGGTCATCCGATCGAGGGCCGCCCGCGGGTTTTCGAGTAGCGGATCCGCATGCCCCAGCCTGCGGGCCAGCTCGGCCACGATCCAGACGTCGTCGCGCACTCCGGCAGGCGGAGCTAGAGCCCGGCGCGTACGGGCCACGTAGTGATGCGCGAAGGAACCAACCGCGTCGTACTCGTCTTCGAGCATCAGGCTGACCGGCAGGAACAGATCGGCACAATCGGCCGTGTCCGTCAAAAATGCGTCGGCCAGAACCACGAAGTCGATCTTCGAAAGCTCTCCGGCCACCGCGCGCGAGTCCGCGAACTGGGCCACCGGGTTCGCACCGTTGATGTAGGCGAAACAAATCGGCGGATCGCTCGCAGCCGAAAGATCTGAAGCGAACGTCGGCGCGGCCAGTGTTCGCCCGGTGCGAGGCACAAGGCATGCAGCATCCAGGCCGCGCCGGCGTCGGGGATTGTAGCTCACTCCCCCGCCTGCGATCCCGACATTGCCGCTCAGCATGCCCAGCGCGTCAATGCAACGAACGCTCGCCCCGCCCTGTGCGCGCCGCTGCAGTCCCCAGCCGACCAGAGTGGCCAGCGGCCTGCGCTGCGCGTACAGCTCTGCCAGGTAGTCGATGTCGGAAAGTTCGACACCTGCGAGATCCCGCAGCCGCTCGGCGGTCATGTCCTTTGCCGTAATCATTTTCTCGAAGGCGGAGAAATTCTCGCAACGCGTAACGGCCTGGTTATCGAGCCGCCCGCCGTCGTAAAGCCTGCGCAGCACCGCCAGAGCCAAGAAGCCGTCGGCACCTGGAGCCAGGTTGACGTATCTATCGGCAATAGCCGCGGTCTGCGTTCGCAACAGATCGATCAGCACGATTTCTGTTCCGCGCGCGCGCGCCTGGCGCAGGAAAGGCACCAGGTGGATGCCGGTTACCGCCGGGTTCTTACCCCACAGGACTATCGCCCGCGAGTTTGCGAGATCGCCGAAATCGTGCCCCGCCAAATCGCCGAAGTCGAGCGCCTGGGCCGCCACGCCGGTCTCGTCGCAAACGCCGCCGGCAAGCGTCGTCACCGGGCCCAGCGAACGGAAGAAGTGGCCCACCAGTTCCTTCATGATTCCCAGCGAGCCGCCGCTGGTCAGGTGCAATACCGAGGGCGCACCATGTTCCGAGACGGCTCGCGCCAGCTTCCCGGCGGCGAGATCCAGCGCCTCGATCCAGTTTATCTCCTTCCAGCGACCCGAGTTTCGCACCAGCGGCGCTGTGACGCGCCCGGGATCCGACAGGCGATCAAGGTGGCGTTTGATGCGCCTGCAGACAAAGCCGCGGGTTACCGGATGAGCCGGATTTCCATGGATGCGGGCATGCTCACCGTCCAACTCGACCAGCAACGCGCAGGCGTCGGGACAATCGTAAGTGCAGGCGGTCTCGATAGTCTTCATCGCTCGTCCATTTCAGCGTTTTTTGAGCAAGCGATCGATGCGTTCGACATCGAAGCCGATCACGATAGTGCCGCCGATGTCGAGCACCGGCACACCAGCGCCGGAAAGGCCTGCCCGGCGCAGCTTTCCAGACAGTTCCGAGGCGGCCAGGCTATCGTTTTCAATATCTCGTTCGATGAAGGCGACTCCCATTTGCCGCAGATGCTTGGCCGCTTTCTTGCAAAAACCGCACCAGGGTGTCGAATACAGGACTACCCTTGCAGGCACAGGCTCAGCCTCGTGGGGCAGACCCAGCAACCGGCGGGTCATCCGGGCCAGCTTGCCGACGACCAGTCGTCCGAGCGACCCGGGATCAGTCGCCTCGCCCCTGGGCCGGGCTTCGCCCGTCAACCGATCGAGATCAACCAGCGAATAGTTCAGGGGCTTCTTCCCGTCGTCCCGCCGAAGATCGACCACCATTACCCGCTCGGTGCTCAGGCGAGCCGATCGCGACCTGGCGGTGTCGGTTACGACCACCCGGGCGCGAAAAGCCTCGGGAATATCCTCGGATCTTCCGGCCATGCGGATGCGTCCGTCGTTGTCCACCCAGCTGTAGACGACCTTGCCTGCTTTACCCCGCGGTTGCGCCTCACCCGTATCCACGGTTTGTGTTCCGACCCCGGGTGTCTGCGCCTGGCATGGGGCGCTGAGCAAGATCAGAATCATGCCTTCGGTGATTCTCATTCCCGGGTCTCCGGCTCGAAAGAATCTACGATCGCCCGACTAACGCTCACCCGCACCGGTGTCAAAAAGCCGGCCGTTTGGGTGTCTGTGACCAGTAACTCACTCAGTGTCGCTAAAATATTGTTGACCGGCGTGAGATCGAGCACGCAGTCCCCGTCGATGTGTTCGGCGGCGACGAAATTGTGCGGGCAGACGCTGAGTTCTCCAGTCCCGGGTACCAGCATGGCCAGCCCGTGGCTGCGGCAAATGATCGGACGCTTACTGTAAGTCAAACAGCGCCCTTCTTCGAGAAGCGGACAGGCGGCTTCGGAATCGGCGCAGGCCTCCCGGGCCCGGGCGACAACGCGCCGAACAGTGGCTTTATTCATCCGGCCAAGTTCCTCGAGCAGGCTGCGCACCTCGAATGCGTAGAGTGTCAGATCCCTCCGGCAGCAGTCGTCGCATCCGGGTTCGCAGCGCATATGCCCGCGGTATTTCCCGCATGCTTTTGAAAACATGGCGTCGATCTTTTCGCGCAGTTGCCCATAGTGCGCAAGCGCCCGTTCCATTCCCGCTTCAGTCGTCGGCATGGTTCCTTGTGCGCGTCGCGTCGAGAGGCATCCAACTGTCGTTTGATGGATCGTGCTCCAGCACCAATTCGAATTTCTCGGGGCACTTATTGCCCGCGATCGCTGCCGTGATCTTCCAGCGCCCCGCGTGATCTTCAGTCGTGTCCTGCAAAGATTCAAAACGGGCGCTGATCCAACTCGGTTGGCAAGATGGAATACGCGCGGAAAGCTCTACGGCAAAACTCAGAAGCTCTCGGCGCACCGGCAAGCTGTCAATGCGCGGCAGGTCGTAGGCAACGATTTCGCCGTCGTCGAGCGCCTCGGAAAACGTCAACCTCACGGGGTGGCCCCGCCCGCCGTCCTTGCCCGGCGAGTATACAAACGTTACCCGTAGTTTCTCCGACCCGTCGACTGACTCGATCTTCGCGCGATCCGGAGGAAAGCGCTCGATGAACCGGCGCACGTCTTCATTCGCCTCGGCCCGGAGCACAAGTCGTCTGACGCCCTTGGCCAGAGTAGCGTATCCGGCCCGCTGCTGATCGGCGAATGCCTTTCCCTCTGGGTTCAGGTCTAGTGAGGCCTGCACGAGGTAAGGAACACGGAAATGTGACCATCCGGAGGGAGGTGCAAGCACCAGGGTCGCTTTGACTCTGCCATCCACAATGCATTCGGCCGTCCGCACTTCGGCCAGGTGCCAGTGCGAGAATGCCGCCAGGCCGCGCCAGTGCCGCAGACTCTCCTTGACCTTGGCCGCGTCCAGTTCGTTCTTCTGGCACTCGGTTTTCTCGGCCGGCTGCTTCGCGTCCGGCTGATCCGTGGCCGGCTGATCAGGCGCCGACATACTCAGCGGGGCGAACATAAAAAAAGCACAGACACCCGCAAGCGCCATGGGTCGAAAGCACAGCTGCATAAGCGTCATTCCCTTTCAGTCTCCCGCCACCTTGGGCACGCGGCCCTTCTTCATCCAGCGGATCAGCAAAAAAAGCAGCGGAAAAGCGATCACGGCAATTACCGGCACCCAGAAGTTGTAGGCCTGCCGCGAGCGAATTTGATCGCGCACTCTGATCGCGTCGCTGTTTTCTGGATCCGCCGCCAGGGCCTCGTTGATCAACTTCTCGGCCCGGTCGAGTTTGCGTATGGCATAGTAAGACTCGGCAAGCCTGATGATGATTGGTATATCGCCTGGAAGTTTCCGGTGCAGCTTCTGTAATACTTCGATGGCCTGCTCGACCTTCTTGGCAAAGCTCAAGGCGCTGGCAAGTCCCAATGCGGCGTCACGGCTGTCGGGCATCAGCTCCAATGCATGCTTGAAGGCGTCCTGCGCCCGGGGATAGTCGGCAACCTGCTCGTTGATATAGGCCCGGCCGAGCGTCAACCAGGCCCGCGCGGATTTGGGTTCGATTGCGGTGATCAGCTTGGCCGGCCCGATGGCCTTGCGCGCATCGCCGAGCCCGATCAGTGAATCGGCCCGTCCCAGGTTGGCCGTGACCTGGTTAGGGTTTTTCTTGAGCACCTCGCTGAACTCGATCAAGGACTGTTGAAACATGTCACGCGCCAGGTAGGCTCGACCGAGGGCTATCCTGGTGGCCACGTCCTCGGCTCCCTTGGATCGGGCCTCGCCCAGCGCGCGAATGGCCTCTTCCAGTTCGCCTCGATCGAGATGCTTCAGACCCTCGGCTCGCAATGCCTCGATCTCGACTTTCTTCTCCTCGGCCGCCTTCCCGGCGGCATCCGGTTCCGCCGCCGGCTGAGATGCGAGCAGCAGTAGACTTGTCAATAAGCAGGTCATCATGGCCACACCCTCTATTGGTTATGATCCCCGGAGCCAATCTGCAGCCGCAGGGGAACCTCGAGACCGTTACGTTCCATCAACTCGGCATCCATCAGCAGCTTGCGCGTCTCTCCGTCTGCAACTATCTGTCCCGAGGCAAGCACCAGGCAACGCTCACACACTTGTACCACCAGATCGAGATCGTGTGAAGCAAGAACGATCGTGCCCGGTAAATCCTTCATGATTTTCACCAACTCGCGCCGGCCTCGCGGATCCAGATTGGCGGCCGGCTCGTCCATCACCCAGATGGAAGGCTGCATCGAAAGCACGCTGGCTATGGCCGCCCGCCGGCGTTCACCGTCCGAAAGGTGATGCGATGATCGATTTGCAAGATCGGCAAGCCCCATCCGACCCAGCGCCTGGTGCGCTTTTTTCAGCGCGACATCGCCTGTGTCGCCCATATTAAGCGGTCCGAAGGCGACGTCCTCTTCCAGGGTAGGCATGAAAAGCTGATCTTCCGGATCGGGAAACACCAGCCCGACCCGGCGTCGGATCCGACCCAGGTTCTTTTTTACAACCTCCATCCCGTCGATCCGAACGCTGCCGCGGCCCGTAAGCAGACCGTTCAGATGCAGAAGCAGTGTCGATTTGCCGGCCCCGTTGGCGCCCACAAAACCAACGCGTTCTCCGGGCGCTACCGCGAACGAGACATCCTTTATTGCAGGACTGCCGTGGTAATCGAAGGAAAGACCGGCAACCTCGATGGCGAAAGCACGATCGTTCACACAATGCCTCCCGCAAAATGATTCAGCAGCAGAGTGCCCGCCAAAAGAAGCGAAAAAACCGCCAAGAAAAGCAAATCACTTGTGCGCAGCTTCAGGCGCGTTAGTATACGCACCTCGCCGTCGAAACCCCTAGAAAGCATAGCCCGATAGATGCGATCGGCCCGTTCGAGCGCCCTGAGAAGAAGCCTGCCGACCAATCCGCCGCTCGAGCGCCAGCGCAGCCTGCGCGTTCCATCCGGCGCCCGGGCGCTGCGTGCCCTTCTTACCCGCAAACTCTGGTCGGCCAGGAGATCGAGGTAACGAAACAGGAAGGCCAGCGTGACCACCACGACCCGCGGAACATGCAGCGAGCGCATGGCTAAGAGCAATCTTTGAAAAGGAGTCGTGAACACCAGCCAGCCGATCGCTAAAATTGCCAGGCACCCCCTGATGAGGATAGCCAGGCACAGCTCAAGACCCTCGCGATAGACGTGCATGCCCGTCGAGCCGATCGTCCAGACGACCTCTTGTCCGCGAGTGAAGGGCAAAAACACGGCCACCAACAAAACGAAAGGCAGCACCATAACAGTGCGTGAGAGGACGAAACCCCAGGGCAACCCGGCGGCAAACAGACCCACGAATACGATCGCGGCCGGTACAATAAAAAAAGCCAGCGGCTTATTAGGAAATACTGTCACAAGAAACACGAAGGCCATGGAGCATACAAGCTTCACCCGCGGATCGAGCCGGTGTATGGGACTGTGACCTGCCGCAATCTGTTCGATCGTCCGGTGGTGCATCAGTTGTCTTCCAGTCTCGAGCGTCGTCTTAAGGCCATGCCGACAATGAGAACCAGGCCGAAGACGATCAGGCAGCCGCTGACCCCGGCGATAGTTTTTCGCAACCACGGGGCGAGCGTAAACGGGGCCTGATAGTCGGCCATGGGTGAGGTCAACACGGGCTTGTCGGCAGCGGCACCCATCTCGTCCAGGCTGGACTCGAGCCCGTCCGGAGCAGGTGAAGCCATCAGAGAAAGTCCACCGGCAGTCCCCAGCGCAATCAAAAGTATCGCAACCACCAGCCTATTCATGGCAGCGACTCCAGCAGATCCGGGCGGGCTGCCAGCAGGAAGCGTAAGGTAGCGACCGTGATCAAGCCTTCGCCGATGCCAATCAAGGCATGCACGCCCCCCATGGCGATCAATATCGGCCCCAGCGGAGCGCTGCCCGACAGCCACAACTCGCACGAGGCCAGCCCAGCCCCGATCACAACCGACAGCCAGCAAGCAACGAAGACCGCAACGTCCCTTCTCAGGCCGCGGCTTCTACCGGCAAACGCACGCATCGAGTAGAAACCGCCGAAGCAGCCCACCAGCCCCATGTTGATGAAATTCAGGCCCAGGGCGGTCAGGCCGCCGTCCTGGAACAGCAGTGCCTGAACCAGAAATACGCAGAACAAGACCACTCCGGCCGTAGCCGGCCCGAGCAACGCGGCCAGCAACACGCCGCCCAGAAGATGTCCCGAGGTGCCCCCGGGAACCGGGAAGTTCACCATCTGGGCGGCGAACACGAAGGCGCCCATGACGCCCATCAAAGGCACCTGGCGATCGGACAGGCGCCGAGACGCGCGACGCACGCAGATCGCAAGCGCCCCCGCTGCCAGGACATCGCCCGCAATCCAGACCTGTGGAGACAGAATGCCGTCGGGAATATGCAAAAGTACTTCTCCGGGTTCAGCTGCCGGACAGCGCCAACGAGCGAACCAGTTGCCCGTGCTTGACTCCCCGGGCGCCCAGTATCACGTCGGCCAATTTGCGAATCTCGTCCGCCCGCCCTTTCATCACCAGCACCTCGATGCAGTCATGGTGGTCGAGGTGCACATGCATCGCGCTGAGTACGATGTCGTGCTTATGCTGCAGACTGGTCAGCCGGGTTTGCAGATCGGTGACGTGGTGATCATAGACGTAGGTCAGGGTGGCCACGACTTCTTCTTGGCCGCCTCCCCAACTCTCCTGGACAAGCCGGTCACGGATGATGTCGCGGATTGCCTCGGAGCGATTGGCACAGTCGTGTCTTTGCACCCAGTCGTCGAAGCTTCCGAGCAGCTCGCGCTCGATTGAAATTCCGAAACGCATCAAATCACCCATCGCAATCCTCCCATCGGAGTGGTGCTACGACTGCCCGATTCGTATCACCACAAGTGCCTGACTACAACCGCTTTTGTCCAGGCTGACTGTGCTTAGATCTGGTTGTTTACTTGATGCAGGTCGCCAAACCGATCTTCTCGTTTGGATTCTTGCCTGAAAGGTACCACATCTCGTAACGATCGGCGCGCATGACGACGGTTGGAACGAAAGCGCCCTGCTCATCCCAGGCAGCGGCGGCCCCGACGTCAAGGACAGGCACGGACTGGGGGCGTGTCCACGAGACACCGTCTGTTGAAGTCGCCATGCCTATGCGCATGGCATTCAGAAACGTCCCGGCATTCAAGCCGACGTAGAACATCACAAACTGATCGATATCACGAATCACAGCCGGCGCGTAAACCACAGCGTTCTCCCACTCGTTGGACGCATCCGGGGAAAACACGGGGTTGGCGGGATTCTTGATCCAGTGAATGCCGTCTTCGGATGTCGCCAATCCGATCCGATACCGGCTCTGCGAATCGACGCCGGTGTACCACATGTAAAATGTGCCGCTCAGCTTGACGACGCTGGGCGATTCCACAAAGCTTTCGTCCCATTCACCGGCTGACCCGCTATCGATCACCGGGTTCTCGGCTGCTTTCTCCCAGTTGACGCCGTCCGGGGAAGTCGCGACCCCGATCTTCATGCTCAGAGGTGGTTCTTCACGCCGCTGGTAGCCCGCATACCACAGCCAGTACTGGCCGCCGTCTTCGAGCACGCTTACCGTTTCCACGCCGCCGCGATCCCAGTCCAGGGCTCCGTCTCCCTCCATCAAGACCGGATTCCCGTGCTCGGTCCAGGTAATGCCGTCGGCTGAAGTCAGGTACTGGGTTCTGACGATCACGTCCGTATCCGGCGGCACCACGCCGCCTGCGGAGGTCCACATTTTGTAGATCCCGGAATCCGAATCGTACAAGACACAAGGATCGCCGATCCCGGCGAAGTTCCAGTCCGAGCCCGAGGACTGGTAGACGGGGTTCGAGGGATTACGCTGAAAGACTAGCGGCCGGTTGTCCGTCTCGCCCCCGGCATCGCCGCCGTCCGCCTGCCCGTCCGCCGCGCCGTCGAGCGCTCCATCCGGCCCGGCGTCGGTTTCCGTTTCCCCGCCCTGGCTGCAGCCGGCAAGCGCCGACAGCATGAGCAGCGATAAAATCGACAAGAATACAAAAAACGATCGTTTCATTTGGGCCTTCCGGGCAGGGTTATCTCGAGTACATTACCGGACATCATGACCGGCCTTCGTCGATCTCGGCACTTCGCCGGGCGAGAGTTTCCGCGTATTCGAGCAAGTTGTCGATCAGAACGGCATCGTCCTTGCGGGCGGATGTGAATGACAAGGGTCCGCCCAGGTAGGGCAAGGGATCGAGCGTCACTCTCGGCTCGAAGGGGTTTTCCGGTTTGACGGCGAAGCCCAGCGCGAATTCCCTGAATCTCCGGGCGAATTCATCCGGATTCTTTTTCAAAATTTCAAAGGGACGATTGTAGTGCCACTGCCAGCGCTCGTCTCTGCCGGCCGTCGCCCGCGTTTGCAAGTACATCAGGGCGACCTTGGCCGCATACTGGCCCGGGGATCGGACCGGGAAATGAGCCAGGCTGACTCCATCGAGAACACCGGCATCCTGGTTCTTGCCGTCGAGTTGTACCGCATGGTTACCCTGAGTGAGCGAGGCCTTCTCCTTACGGGCCAGTTCACCGGGCACAATCACCTTGAACCAGGTCTGGGCTTCCTCGGCCAGGCGATGCCGGATGCGTAACACAGGATTTTTCTCCCCGGGATCGTCGCCGGGATCGGGAATGTATGTTTGCCACTTGAGATTGATCGGTCGATTTTGTTTCGACAGGGAATTACGAAAATCACTCGCGTCCGGTATGGAGACGAACTCATCGGCATCGACCGGCAGGATCCAGTCGGCATTGTATTTCTTCACGGCGAACTCCCGCATCAAACGGGTGGCGCGAGCGAAGTGGTAGTGGCCAGGAGCCGGATCATCGACGATTTCGATCGGGATACCCGATGCCTCGAGCTTGCGGAGGATCTCCAGGGTTCCGTCGGTGCTGCCGTTGTCCAGGACGACAAGCCTGTCGACGAATGCAGCCGTATGCCGGATGCATGACTCAATGATGTCGTATTCGTTCTTCACACAGGTGATCGAAACCAGTCTCACAGCTGCAATTCCTACCGCCGGGACAGGAGAAGGTCAAGAGAGCTCCGGTTTGCGCCCGGGCGGCCGCTGCGCTAGTGTCTCATCCATCCGAAAAGAAATCCGCTAGGGGTCGAACCGTGAAAGTAAGCATCACCATCACTACCTACAACCAGGAACGCTTCATCGGCCAGGCTTTAGACGGCGCCTTGAACCAGGTTGCCGACTTCGACTACGAAGTGGTTGTCGGGGAAGATTACTCCTCAGACGGGACTCGACAGATTCTCCTGGAATACCAGAGAAAGCACCCCGACCGGTTGCGGTTGTTTCTGAATGACCGGAATATGGGCGCCGCCGCCAACTACGATCGGATTCTTCGAACCTGCCGGGGGGAGTACATTGCCTTGCTGGACGGCGACGACTTCTGGCTTTCAACTTATAAGCTGCAGCGCCAGGTAGAGTTCATGGACGCCCACCCCGGATGTCCGATGTGCTTTCATCCGGCCAGGATGATCTTCGATGACGGGCAGCAAGAATCGCGTATATGGAGACCGCCGGTAGACAAGAAATTCTTTACTCTAAAAGATATCCTGAGAACCGTCTTCATCCAGGTGTCGTCGACGTTCGTTCGGGGCGAGTTGTTCCGCCGCCTGCCGGCAGCCTGCTTTGCCGGTCCAAGTGGAGACCTGGGGCAGTATGTGACCTTGGCCAAGCACGGGGACATCGGTTTCATCAACGAGGTGATGAGTGCTTACCGCGTTCATCCTGCCGGCGTCTGGTCGAGCATGTCGATCGGGGAGAGATTCGACTCGCTGATAAAAAGCGGTCGGGCTACCCGCAAGATCGTCGACCGGGAGCACAGGCGCATCGTCGATCACAACATTTCCTATGCCCATCGCAAGCTGTTCGAGCACCACCGGGACGCCGGGAACGCCGATAAGGCCTTGTACCATCTGGCGCTTGCCCTGCGAGCGAAGCCTTCAAGCCTTTCGCTGGGGGATCTTTGGCGTTCTTTCGGTGAAGCTCTCGTGCGTGACAGGCGACTGGTTCGCCTGCGCAGCGGACGACCGGCTCGCCAAGCTCCGCCGGTTAACAAAGACGGGATCAAGTATTTCCCCCCCTACGACTGGACCGCGGAAGGGTGAGATTCATTCCTTTTTTCCCAGATACAGGCCGCGCCCGGCAAGACCCCTGGCATCGAACTCAACCGACAGGCCGGCCTGTGTGAAGGCGCTCTGGTACTGCTCACAGGTGAACAAGCCCAGTTCATGCCGCTCGCTGAAATGCTCGACCCCCGCGGGCGTGCCCACCAGGTAGTGGATATCTAAAACGGAAAGGTCTTCGCTTCCCGCGTGGCTATACATCCAGACAATTTTTCGGTCAGGCTCGTCGACCACATTTAATACGACGTGTTCTCGCCAGTAGTTATCCGGGCTGAACCACGGTTCAAGCAACACGATACCGCCGGGGGCGACATGGCGGGAAATACAGGCTGCCGCCTTTTCCAGCCCTTCGGCGGTTCTCACGTAACCTATCCCGCTGAACAGACAGATGACGACATCGAACGACTTTCCCAGATCAAAGTCGGTCATGTCGGCCTTATAAAAAGGCGTCTCGGGGCAGCGCCCGCGGGCGATTCGAAGCAGATCATCGTTGATATCGAAACCCTCGGCCCGGTAGTAGTCCTTCAAGTATTCGATGTGCTTCCCGGTGCCGCAGCCCACGTCCAGCAGGGTCGTCGCCTCGGGACGCCGGGCCAGGATCAGTTCGTGGATCCGCCTGGCCTGGCCCTGGTAGTCCCGAAAATGGTTCAGCACGTCGTAGAAAGCAGCCGACCGGGTAATCATGTCACTCCCCGTTCTTGCGGAGGAATTTTGTCCGCAGACTGTCTGTAGGCCGGAAAGTAGCCGGTCCGATCCTGCGGATCAAGGCCCGCTTCCCGACATAGGCTCTGGTAGATTTCCGGTATGTATACCTGCTTGAGGCACTCGAGTCCCGGCCGCGCTCCGCCGAAACGCATCTTGAACTTGGCCACGCCGTCGTTCTCGCTGATACCGCCGCCGAGATTAAGCTTGGGCACTCCCAGTCGTTTCAGTCTCCGGGCGCCAAACCAGACCAGCGCCGCGGCGAAACCGCGACCGCCGGGTTTGGAGATGTTGAACATGTAGTCGCCCGCGTACAAGGTATGGGCAAAAACGGAAACGGCCAGCACCTCGCCGCCGCGCTGCGCGCCTAACAGGATCACGTTTTCCGATGAGAACAGTCTGGAAAGAGTCTCGTCGGAAAACGCGTAGACGCTTGCCGCGCCCTTTTCAGCGAAAAACTTAGAAAGGTTTTCGATCAAGAACTTCGCCGTGCGCTCGCGGTCCTCGAAGAGATCCGCCCGGACAGCGTCCCAGTTTCTGAGCTGCTGTTTCCGTCCAGCCGACAGGTTGGCGAAAAGATCGGACATCGACATGGAAAGATCCATCACGTAAAGAGTGTTGTAGCGGTGAACGTCGCCCGGCTCGAAATAGGTGCGGTTTCTAAACAGCGGGTTCAGGCCGATGTAACCGCAGACATAACCTCGCTCCCGGGCAAAGGAGTAAAAAGCCTGCGGAAAACCGGGGCAGTCGCCGTTCCCGGCAAACCCCGAGAATCCGTAAGGGGTGACGATATCGACTGCTCCCTGCCAGCTTCGTTCAGACAATGGACAGACTATCCTGGTATGGCCGTCCCGGTATCCGTACAAAAAGGTTCTGTGCCCCGAGGTGGCGGCCATGGCGCGGCAGCTTTCAAGGGTATGGGCGAAAGCATGCGGGACGTCCCGCAACGCGTCTTTCCAGCCCGAAGGGTCATCGAGCGGAATACAGATATGCCCGCTCAGGCCGGCCACTCGGCGCCTCCGGCATGTCGCAAGATATCCTCGCGCAACAGACGCGGGTCTTCGGTGAGCAGCCTGTAAAGAATACTCAAATCGGGCCCCGAGTATGCAGGCAGAAATCCCAGTGACATTCCCCGCCGCCCGAAAGCGGCCGGGTCATACAGACTTCGCCCGCCCGGAAGGTTCAAATAGCGGGTCGCACCCGCAGATTCTGCGGCGGCCATGATCAGGTCTTGACCCTTTAATGACCGATCCAGCCGCAGGGAGTCTATGCTAATGTCATTGAACGATAATTCCAGTCGCAGGCACACCACTCTCAGCAATCGCACCAGGTAGTCCGCCGGCTTCCCCGAGACTGACAACACTTCTCTTACCAACTCGTCGCCCGCGGCTTCAAGCAGAACAGGAAAAGACTTCGCTTGTTCCGCCATCTCATCGGCGGCATTCGGACGGAAGAGCAGATCCCTGATCTTCACATCCCGCGGAGCCTTCTCGATCGGCAGGGTTAGCCAGCGCGGGCTTCCGCTCGCGTCCGCCAGGCGATTACGGTGTACCCAGCCTCTTCTTGGAAATTGCACGCAATCGAGTACGACAAAAACATCGACGGATGCGATCAGGCTGAAGTAACCCGCGTAGGGTACGAAATATGGCTGCATGACCGCGGCTGTGATCATGGAAAACGGGCCTCGAGTGTTCTAGACAGCTTGAGACGGCAGCATCTCTTCGGTCAGCGTACGGCAGACGAGCTTGATCTCGTCTTGCCCGATCCCGGGAAACATGGGCAGGCTGAGTACTTTTTTTGCCAGAGATTCTGTGGTTGCGAGATCGGTTCGGGGACAATCGCTGAACGCTTTTTCCTTGTGGCAACCTTCCCGCCACCAACGCCTGGATTCAATGCCCTGCTCGTCGAGGCGTCGCACGATTTTCTCGAGTCGATCTCCCTCGATGGCAACGGCACAGGTGGCGGAAATCCAATCGCTTCCAAACCCCGGTAAAAACGAAACACCCGGCACCCGGCTGAGTTCTTTCAGGTACTCGTCGCAAGCCGATTGAATCAACTTTCGCGTGCTCGGCCATTGCGCCATGGCCGCCAGGCCGACCGCGGCATGGTACTCTGAGAATTTAGCGTTGAGCGAGGGCACTTCCACCTCACGACTGTCATAGAACCCGAAATTGGAACGCCTGGTAACGTCGCGAATCATATCTGCGTCGGAACAGAGCAAGAGGCCCCCTTCTCCGACGCCAAATATCTTTGTGGCATGCAGACTGATAAGAGCCGGAACCGATCCCGGACGGATGCCGTCGAATGCGGCCGCCGCGTCCACGATTACCGGCAAGCCCGTTTCTCGCTCAAAATCGGCCCATTCATCAAGACATACCGGAGAACCAAAAGGACAAACCGGCATTATGGCGGCTATCGGTCTGTCGATCTTGCTAAGAGCCGCTTCGGCGATGCGCGGAGTCAGCGCCCAGGAAACCGGATCGACATCCACGAAGAAGGGAGTGAGGCCAGCGAGGAGGGCGGCATGGGCCGTGGCCACGAACGTCCATGAAGGCATCAGGCAAAGGCCCTTGGCATGTTTTTTTCTGGCCATCAGTGCCAGCGTCAACCCGAGAGTTCCGTTGGCCACCAGGGAGACCTGGCCCGGGTCCAGCGAGAAATGCCCTGCCAGTTGACCCTGTAAACGCAAGCACAAGGGGCCGAAGTTCGAGTACCATCTCTTGGAATCGATTTCCTCAAAGTATGGACGAACTGATTCCTCCGCGGGCAAACTGGGCCAGCAACAGGGGATACGGTACTCAAAAGGCGCGATCATCGTCTCACGAAAACATAACGATACTGAGGCGTCAAGCAGGCCGGGCACCTTCACTCACCGGCAAGACTATCTCGAGAACTCCGAAGGGCATGACGCGAATCGAAAAATCCCCGGGCTTCAGATCCAGTTCTTTTGCAAGTTTTTGCATCATGTGCCCGAGCGGCGTCTTTTCAACCTCGGCGCCCGGGATCGGTTCGTAGACCACGCCGTCTTCTGTGTGCCGGGCGCGCATGAGCGCCTTACGGGTCTCTATGTTGGCGGCGTTGTCGACCACCAGCGACTTGATTTTTCCGACAGAACCGCAAACGTCCGCCGCCAGTTCGGCCAGCACCGCCCTGGCGGCGCTTGGACCGCGCGGCGGGCGGGGCAACTCCATTTTGTACACCCGCTTGATGACCAGAGCGCCCGTCCGCGAGTCGAAGCTCAGCTGAAAATTGGCAGGATCCCGGCCGGGAAAGCGCCGGTTGAGATAGAACGCAAATACTTCGTGCAGGCTTCCGTGCGCGGACACTCCCTTGTATTTCAGAAAACCCTCAAACTGCAGCCCGTTAGGGCTGGGTCCGATCTCTCCGGCGAAATCCTTGACGTACGAGAACAGACGATCTTGCGCGCTCTCGCCGGGAAGCCAGCCGCGGTAGCGCCGTTTCAGCTCGCGCTCGTCGCTCAGTTCGGTATCGAGTTTGCGATCCAACCTGCGAAGATCGTCGTCGTCTCTTCCAATGAAGCGAAGCACCAGCGAAAGCACCTTGCCCGGAGTGGGATTTTCGTGAAGCCAGGTGTTTTCCCCGCGCATCTCCGCTTCGAGTTTTTTAAGCACGCGGCCAAGTTCTTGCGGGTCGCCGGCCGCCTGCTCGAGGCGCCTCTCCCACTGCTCGGGAGTCAAGCCGCTGATATCCTGGTCTTTGTCGCTCATTCAGCCTGCCAGTTTTTTCCGAGCGGCCTGCTGGATCGGTGTGCGCACGTTGCCGCTCTTGGCCATGGCGCGAATATCGGAAAGCGGCAGCTTGGCCATGAGTGCCAGCGCTTCCTTCATCGGCGTCTTGGGGTTGCGCACCAGGTTGCGACAGACGGTCACAGAGCGGTTCCAATCCCTGCTCTTGGCGATCATCCTCAGAACGTCCGGGTTGACAGCCGGCATCTTGGCGATTTGTTCTATCTCGTCGAGCGTGATGGCCGGGTTCTTTACCACGAACGGGTGAATCGTCTTGTTGCGGTCGCGGATCAGCAGCATGCGCATATCCTTGCGGCCATGCAGCGCAGCCACGCGCATCTGGGCGACGTTCATTTCCGCGATCTGATCCTGGAGATTGCGCGATTGGGTAATCCTGTCAGGCGTCGAGCCCGAAGGTTCCTGGCCGGGCGCGAAGAACTCGGGGTCGTCGCCGGCGGGTTCGCCCTCTTCGAGCCCATCCGAGGATTTGGCGATCAGCTGCTCGATAGCGGCGCCGGATTCGTCGCCGAACTGAACGGCCAGCCCCTGGCCCGGCACCACCTGCACGACTTCACCCGACAACTCGATCTCCTCGCCGTCGGGCGCATGAACACAAACCGCGACCGCCGCAAACTGATCGAGTTGTGCTTCGGTTCTGAGCAATAGCCCGCGCATCTTGAGCTGGCCGGCGCAGTCCCGCTGGAAAGCTTGCGGACCATGATAGACGACGTGGAAGACAGGCCGCTCCATGTGTTTCATAATCGTGGTTTCACTGGAAGTTTGCAACCTGATCGATATTGATCTACTCACTTGCTGAATATGCCAAGAATACACGGCCAGATGATGCACAGGTTTCGAAACACCGGCGCGGTTTGCGCAGGCAGCGGCCGCAAATGTTGCTGCCTTCTATGTTCATCTCGCCGCAATGCGGGCACTTTATTTTCTTGTTCATGCTTATTCTACTACTTGAACCAGAGTGTATCGGCCTGCCACTCGCCGTCCACCAATATGAAAGTGGTCAGGGAGCGGCCGTTCTTCATCTTGATCTTGGCGGTCAGCTGACCCTTGTACTTGCCGGGCTCTACTTTGTGGACAAGTTCGTCGACCGAGTAGCTGCCGACTTCCTTGACCGCCTTTTGTAGCATCTTCTTGGTGATCTTTTTACGCTGACGTTCGGTGAAGCGGATTTTCAATTTCTCCACGTCAGCCTTCTTAATCAAGTCGATCTGCAAACCGATTTCCTGCTGGAAGGTCTTCTTGGTGGCCGGGGCGTCTCCGGCCAATACGGTCGCGCTGAAAGTCAGCGCGACCAGGATCGCCAATCCGGTTCGTACGATTTTCATCGGTTTGCTCCTTACATTAATAAAATTGAATGTCTATTTATATCACATGTAGAATGGCCAACGTCACAAAATCATTTGAAACAAATTGGGTCAGACCTTCTTTTTCGACTGTTTCGACTGTCGAAATAGTCGAAAAAAACATCAATATCGGCATATCCATTTGTATTATTTACATATTTCTACAATTAGGAAAGCGTCGAAATCGCGCTACATCCACTCCGTTCCCGTCTGTGCCGTCCGTGTGTGCAAGGAGACTTTTACGGATACGTCCGCGCATGCATGAACCTTGTGCCGAGCTTCATTCGGCGGTAGAGCTACTACCGATGCGACGGCTGCTTGGAACCATCTGGATCTCTTGGCTCTTGATCGCCTTGCCGGGGGCGGCCTTCGGACATGCCCAGTACAAGCCGTTTTCGACCACCCGCTTTACAGAGATCTCGTTCGCCAAGGGCGAACTCAGGATCGCCATCGTCACCACCATCGGCGACCTGCCGGCGCAGAAAATTCGCCTCAAGGCCGACAGCGATCACGACGGCGCGCTCAGCGCCGCCGAGATCGAACCGATAAAGAAGTGGGCGCTTGAACTTACAAAAAGCGGCCTCACGCTCGAACTCGACGGGCGCCGACTTTCCCTGGACCAGATGCACGCCCGGCTGGAACTCATGAGCCGTAACGCCAAGCAGTTTTCGCCGATGCGCTATAATTCCTGGCTGGCCTTGGCCTGCCCGGCCGGCTGGCATTCGCTGGTCTGGCGCGACACGTCCGCGTTTCCGGCGCTCGACGAGACGGAGATCCTGGTGCGCGGCGGCGCCTGGGCGAACGTCGTCAGCATGCTGCGCCAAAGCCGCACGCCGCCCGGCGCGCGGCGCTTCTTCTTCTATGGCGGACAGAAGCCCGAACCTGTCAGGGTGCGTTTCGAAATGCGCTCAGAGCCATCCGGCCGGGAAAACCAGATCGCAGCTACTCCGAAACTCCAGGACGAGGCGGGGCCGCTCAAGCGCGCCTTGGCCGATCAGCGACTCGGCCTGTGGGGCCTGCTTGGCGTGATCGGCCTGGCTTTTTTGCTGGGTTCCGTGCATGCCCTCTCGCCCGGGCACGGCAAGACCCTGGTCGCGGCCTACCTGGTCGGCTCAAAGGGCAAGGTGCGCCACGCAGTAGTACTTGGGCTAATCGTTACCTGCACCCACATATTTTCTGTAGTCATTCTGGGGCTGGTCGCCCTGTGGGCCTCCGAGAAGGTCATGCCCGAGCGCCTGGCTCCCTACCTGAGCCTCGCGGCCGGCGCGATCGTGCTGCTCATGGGAGTCTGGCTGGTGATCAGAAGGCGCCCGGGCGCCGACAAGCATCATGCCCATTCGCACGACTGCGGCCATGATCATCAACACGATCATGACCACGAGCACGACCATGACCACGAGCACCGTAACGACCACTCGCACGGCGCGGTCCGCTGGAGCGAGCTTCTGCTGCTTGGCATCTCGGGCGGCATGGTGCCCTGCCTTTCCGCGACCGTGGTGCTGCTGTTTGCGATCTATGTCGGCCGGGTTTTCGCCGGCCTGTTGTTGATCGCGGCCTTCAGCCTGGGCCTCGCGGCAACCTTGATCGTGCTCGGGATCCTGGTGGTGCGCGGCCGGCACCTGTTCGAGCGCTGGTCGAAGAACAGCCGCGCGCGCCGGCTGGGTGCGCTCTTGCCTTGGCTCTCGGCCTTCGCCGTGTGTGCCATCGGCATTTTCATGGTGGTGCTTGCGATCATAGACATCTAAGTGCGGCTGACTTACGATTTGTCGTATCCGATTCGTTCAGGGGAGGTGCACTTTGAACGCCAGAATTTTTCTAATCTGCACGTTGGCCTTGCTGGTAGCACAGCTCGCGGCCGCCGACGACACTCACTACCAGGACTACATCGTCGGCGACCAGGCGGTCGGCCTGGGCGGGGCCTATACCGCCATCGCCGCAGACCCTTCCGGAATCTGGTACAACCCGGCCGGCATCGTCGATGTGCGTAACTCGTCCTTGAGCTTGTCCGCAAACCTGTATGGCATCCAGGATTCAGCAACCGGATCGCGAGAATCGATCCTGCCCGAGGATCCGATCTCCAAGCTGGTGGTTGTGCCGTCTTCGGCCGGCTTCGTCCAGGCCCTCGGCCGTATCGACCAGGACGGCCGCAGGCCGTATGCGATCGGGATGAGTATCGTTGTGCCGTCCTACCGCAAGTTCTCGACCGCCGAGGAGGGCACCGGGCAGGACCCATTGCTGGGCGTCTATCGCCACGGATACCACCGGGCCTTCGAAGACCAGACACTGTGGGTCGGCGCCGGGGGAGCCATGCGCCTGGGCGAACGCCTGAGCATCGGCGCCGGGCTGGTGCTCGAACACCGCTCGCTGCAGGACGCCGCCTCTTCGTTCGTCGCCTCCGACCTGCAAAACGGCGAGTACAGGGTCTACCGCGACGCAGTGACGGATCTCGACTTCTCCAACGACAGCCTGTTGCTGACCGCCGGGATCAAGCTCGAGATCGTGCACAACCTGTTCTTCGGGGCCTGCATCCGAAGCCCTTCGCTTACAGTGCGCTCGTCGGGCAACATGCGCTTCTCCCGCTCACGCAGCGACGGCTCTGGAGACGGCGGATTCATGCCGACGCCCGACGAGGTGGCCGTCAAGTCGGAGACGCGCATAAACGGCGAGGCCCGGGCGGGAATCGCCTGGGTGCTGCCCGACCTGTTGACCCTGTCGGCCGATGTCTCGTTTCACCTGCCGGTGTCGTATACCCTGGTCGATGTCGAGATCGACGACCAGCAGGCAAAAATAGCTCTCAGAGACGCGCTGCTTATTCCCCCGGCCATAAGCCGCACTTTCGTTGTCAACGTCAACCTCGGAGCCGAGGTACAGTTTCTGAAACGCTTCATGCTGGGCCTTGGCGCCTATACCAATTTCTCGTCTGCGCCGAGCATTCCGGACATCGTGGCCATCAGGCCCACCCCGGCCCACGTGCACATGGTGGGCGGCACTTTCGCTTTCGGGATAAAATCAGAGCACACCTTGACCCGCCTGGGAGTGGCCTTCGCCCGGGGCAGCGGCAACGATGTGGTAGCCTCCAACGACCCCGATCAGCTGGCCCTCGATACGCAACAGTTCGTGCGCGTGGATCTCACCCAGACTTTTTTGTATTTCTTCCTTTCCAGCACCTTCATGTATTAGTCAGCATCTCGAGCGTAAACGTTCGACCCGCGATGCTCTCAGGGGTTCCAGCAGTTCTCGCGCGTACCGCACCAGTCCACGCACTGGAAGTAGCCCTCGCCTTCGTTCCTCTCAATGCAACTTCCGGCTGCGCAGGAGCCCCATGTCTCGTTTCCGCATGACATACACGGGGCCTGTTCGCCCTTGCCCTCCAGCAGGTTGGGCGGCCAGCATACGCGGTACCATGAAGGCGCTGGGTAAATAACCCTTTCGCAGCCGTACCCCCGGCAGGTCTTGTGGCAAAGGGTGCCCTCGGGGCAACCCGGGCGTTCGCGGCAGACACCGTCTTCGGGATCGGGGACACCCTGGTCGCAGTACGGGAAGCCCGGGTCGGGCCAGGCGGGCACGCAGATGACCGAGTCGTAGGAGGCCCCGCCGATCTGCTGTCCGGCAACAATGCAAGTCCCGTCGCAGCGAACCGGGTAACCCTGCACGGACATGTCCTGCCAACAGGGCGGGTAGCAGGTCTTGGTCACCGGGCTGCAGGCGCCCATGGCCTGGTATGGATCGTCATAAGTAGGCTCCAGCAGAAACATGCAATCCTCGTGCACGCGGCAGCCGCTGCGACAGATACGGGTGCCGTCTATTCCCTCCGGCTCGCAGATCTCTTCTTGAGGACAGCTGCTGTCATCACAACATTCTTCGCACAAGAGCGTGTCGCTGCAGCAGAGTTCGCCGCCCGGACAACTCGCCGAGCCGGGCCGGCAACCCACCCGGCATCCGCCGTTCTCGCATATCTGGCCGGCGGGACACTTGGCGTCGGTGTCGCAGCCGGAAGTGCAGTGAGTGTCGACGCAGATCTCCCCGACCTGGCAGTCGCTGTTCGTCCGGCAGCCGGGCTCGCAGTTGGTGTTGCGACATACCTGGCCGGTGGGGCAGTCGCTGTGCTCCCGGCAGCCGGGCCGGCATTGGAGATTCTCGCAGATCTGGCCCGCGGGGCAGGTGCCGTCCAGCCGGCAGCCGGTCTGGCACTGGAGATTCTCGCAGATCTGGCCCGCGGGACAGGCGCCGTCCTGCCGGCAGCCCTCTACGCACACCTGGCCCAGACAGATCTCACCCGATGAGCAACCGCTGTCGTCCCGGCATCCCAGAACGCAGGCGCGGCTCTCGCAGATGTAGCCGAAGACGCAGCCGGCGTCGTCCAGGCAGCCAGGAACGCACTTGTTCTGGTTCAAGTCACAGTAGCTGCCCGGGGGGCAGCCCTGGGCGGGGCAGGTCAGCGGGAGGTCCTCGCAGCTGCCGCCGTTGCAGACCTGCTCCGGACCGCAGGCATGGTTGCATCCGCCACAGTGGCCCAGATCCGTGTCGACATCCACGCAGTCGTCTCCGCAGCGGGAGAACCCCGCCGGGCAGTCGCCCTGGATGCATTGCCCGCCCGGCGCGCAGCTCATTCCAGCGGGGCAGGGACCGCAGGTGATGTTCGTGCCGCAGCCGTCGTCCCAACTACCACACTCCTTTGCAAGGCCGGAGCAGGTCTGGGGATTGCAGTTCCCCTCGCACAAGCAAGTCTGCAGGTTGCAGGTCTGCCCGGTATTCCCGCAGCTGTCCGTACAGCTGCCCCCGCAACCGTCGGAGCCGCAGCACTTGCCCGCACATTGCGGATCGCAGTCACATGGTGTCCGGCACCCGGAGTGATCGGCCATACAGTCACACTGGCACTGCTCGATCAGTTCGTCGAAGTTGCCGCAACTGTCCATCCAGTAGCTGGCGCCGTCCTGGCAGTAGATGGAGTCGCGAGGCGCACACCTCTGAGAGGCAGAGCAACCGCAGAACAGCACGGCCAATCCCATTAGCAATCCAGGAATCTTCATCATGCCTCCCTGAAGTAGGTTTTACACATGTTAACGGAAAAACTCGAAAAACCCAAGCTGCAGATAGGGTACTTTTTCGCATACGAAATGCCTGGCACGTTTTCACGTTTGGCCGGCACCTTGATGTATTGATCAGAAGCTCTAGCCGGATTGTGGCATAGTCTACAGATCTATTGTTCAATACTCGACAACCTGTGTCGCCCGGACTCAACCGGCGACCGGGTCCCGGGTCGGGTGATGAGTAAAGAGGAGATGTTTTGCATTCAGGGCCCCGTCCGGGGCGCGGGCACGCTTGTTGCACACCTTTGAGAATGTGGTGAGCAAAAGATGCCACCTAAACATTGCAGCAGCATACTGAGACATCTGGGAGGCAACCATGAACAACGCAGATCAAAATCATCGCAACCATGCCAACTCGAAAATCGACACGGATCCAGACAAACACCTCGACCCGGTCTGCGGCATGAGCGTCGAGGAATCGAGCATTCACACGGCCGACTACCAGGGCAAAAAGTATTTCTTCTGCAGTGATCATTGCCGAACCAAGTTCGAGGCCGACCCGCATTCATACGTTGCCAAATCATCGGCCACAAGCGGTGCTTCGTTCATCCAGATTCAGGCGCCCGAGGGCGAGTCGTGTCCAGCCTGCGAGGTCGTCCCACCCGTATCCGGCGCCAAGTGGACCTGCCCGATGCACCCGGAGATTGTCAAAGACGGGCCGGGTAGCTGCCCCAAGTGCGGCATGGCGCTCGAACCCGCGAGCTACACCGGAGGCGATGAAGAGAACAACGAGCTGATCGACATGACCCGGCGTTTCTGGTTCTCGGTGGTGCTCAGCATACCGCTCTTGTTGATCGCCATGGGCGACCTGCTGCCGGGCGAGCCGATCTCGCGGCTGCTTTCGGCCCAACTGCGAATATGGATAGAGCTCGGGCTGGCGACGCCGGTGGTGTTGTGGGCCGCCTGGCCCTTTTATGTGCGGGCGGTTCAATCGGTGCGTAATCGCAGCTTGAACATGTTTACTTTAATCGGCATGGGAGTCAGCGTTGCCTACGTCTACAGCCTGACAGCGACACTGTTTCCCGGCATCTTCCCGGCCTCGTTCCGCAGCGACGGACAGGTGGCGGTTTACTTCGAGGCGGCGGCCGTGATCGTGGCGCTGATCTTGCTCGGGCAAGTGCTCGAGCTGCGCGCCCGGGCCAGCACCAGCTCAGCCATCAGAAAGCTGCTCGACCTGGCTCCCAAGACCGCCCGGCGCATCGATCCGGACGGCGCCGAACACGACGTGCCGCTCAAAGACGTTCGGGCCGGAGACCGGCTGCGGGTGCGGCCGGGAGAGAAAGTGCCGGTCGACGGGGTGGTGCTGGAAGGATCGAGCACACTGGACGAGTCGATGGTCACCGGCGAGCCGATGCCTACTGAAAAGGGCCCCGGCGACGAACTCGTCGGCGCCACTATTAACGGGCGCGGCACGCTGGTGATGCGGGCCGAGCGTGTCGGAGCAGAGACTTTGCTTTCGCAAATCGTTGCCATGGTGGCCGAGGCGCAGCGCTCCCGCGCACCCATCCAGCGCTTTGCCGACGTCGTCGCCGCCTGGTTCGTTCCGATAGTCATCGGCATCTCGCTTCTGGCCTTCGCCGTCTGGGCAATCTGGGGTCCCGACCCGCGCCTGGCCCACGCACTGGTCAACGCGGTGGCGGTGCTGATCATCGCCTGCCCCTGCGCTCTGGGCCTTGCCACCCCGGTCTCGATCATGGTGGCCACCGGTAAGGGCGCCACGGCGGGCGTGCTTTTCAAAAACGCCGAGGCGATCGAGATATTACGCAAGGTGGATACCCTGGTGATGGACAAGACCGGCACGCTGACCGAAGGACGCCCGCGCCTGGGTGCGGTCGAGCCAACCGGGGTGGACCAAGGCGAGCTGCTTTCATTGGTGGCCGGGCTGGAGGCCGGCAGCGAGCATCCACTGGCCGAGGCCATCGTGGAAGGCGCCAAACAAAGAGGCATCGGGCAGCCGGGTCAGGTATCCGACTTCATTGCCCTGGCCGGCAAGGGTGTGCGCGGCAAGGTAAACGGGCGCGAACTGGCGCTTGGAAATGAAAAGCTGATGGAGGACATCGGCGCGCAGCCGGTTGAACTCGCCGGGCGGGCGGACGAGCTGCGGGCCGAGGGTCAGACGGTGATGTTCGTGGCGGTCGACGGAAAACCGGCGGGCCTGTTGGCGGTGTCCGATCCAATCAAGGAAAGCTCTCCCGAGGCCATCAAGAAGCTGCACCGGCTGGGGCTTACGCTAGTCATGCTGACCGGGGACAGCCGGGCCACTGCCGAAGCGGTTGCCGGCCGGTTGGGCATCGACCGGGTGGTGGCCGGCGTCTTGCCCGAGCAGAAGGCCGAGGAAGTGCGGCGGCTCAAAGACCAGGGCCGGGTAGTGGCCATGGCAGGTGATGGCATCAACGATGCGCCGGCGCTGGCGCTGGCCGACGTGGGAATCGCCATGGGCACTGGCACCGACGTGGCCATGGAAAGCGCGGGGGTTACACTGGTAAAGGGCGACCTGGGAGGCATCGTACGCGCCCGGCGGCTATCCGAACTGACCGTGCGCAACATCAAGCAGAACCTCTTCTTCGCCTTCATCTACAACTCGATCGGGATACCGATAGCGGCCGGTGTGTTGTATCCTGTGTTCGGGCTGTTGCTCAGCCCGATAATCGCCGCGGCGGCCATGAGCTTCAGCTCGGTTTCGGTGATTTCGAACGCACTGCGCCTGAGAAAGGCCAAGATATAGTAGGCAGCTTGAGGCCGCCGGAAAACCGGCTAGTGCGGATGTTGGCTGCTATCGAATAGAACCGAACGAACCTGGAAGGCAGCCTCAGCCGTTTTTCGAGGCGAACTCCCGCATGAAGTCGACCAGTTTCTGCACGCCCTCGACCGGCATGGCGTTGTAGATCGAGGCGCGGCAGCCGCCGACGCTGCGGTGGCCCTTCAGGCCGCCCATTCCCTGCTCGGCGGCCCGGACAATGAAATCTTTCTCGAGTTGCTCTTCGGGCAGGCGAAAGACGACGTTCATCCGCGAGCGGAAGCGGGCGTCCACCGGGCAGCGGTAGAATCCGCCCGAACCTTCGATCGCGTCGTAAAGCAGGCCGGCTCGTTTCTCGGCAAGTTCACGCGCGGCATCGAGGCCGCCGTGCTCGGCCAGGCGCTCGAGCACCAGCTTGACCATATGGATCGCGAAAACCGGCGGGGTATTGTAGAGCCCGCCCTTGTCGGCGTGAGTTCTGTAGTTAAGGTAGGCGGCCAGGTTGTCCGGGCAGCGCTTCAGCAGGTCGTCACGGATGATCACCAGACTCACCCCGGCCGGGCCGATATTCTTCTGAGCCCCGGCGTAGATCAAACCAAAACGCTCGACAGGAACCGGGCGGCTCATTATGTCGGACGACATGTCGCAGATGAGCGGCACTTTTCCCGCGTCCGGCCAGTCTTGCCACTGAACCCCCCCGATTGTTTCGTTGGAGGTCAAGTGCAGGTAAGCCGCCTGAGGATCGAGCTTGAGCGAGCCGGGATCCGGCAAATCGATGAAGCCGCCCGCCTTTCCGTCGAAGACGACGTTTACTTTCCCGACCTTCTGCGCGTCGGCCAGCGCCTTTTTCGACCAGGCGCCGCTTACGGTGAAGTCGCAACTTTGCCCCGCGCCGAGCAGGTTCATGGGTACCATGGCGAACTGCAGCGTCGCCCCACCGCCGAGGAAAAGCACCGTGTAACCCGACGGCAGTCCGAGCAGCTCACGCACCAGGTCGACCGCCCGCTCGTGCACCTGGCTGTACTCCTGGCTACGGTGGCTGACTTCGAGGATCGACATGCCGCAGCCATGATAGTCGAGCAGTTCATCCTTGGCAGTCTCGAGTACATCGAGCGGCAGCGTAGAGGGTCCGGCATTGAAGTTGAAAATGCGGCTCATATCGTCCTCCCGTCTATTGTTTTTGTTACCAGCCCGGACAAAAGCTTGGGCGAAAACCAGGTCGATTTAGGGGGCATTACCTGGCCGGCGTCGGCAACCGCCAGCAGTTGCTCGACACCGACAGGAAAGAGAGTGAAGGCAAGTTTGAAGTCTTCTCGACAGCGCTCGGACAACTCTTCCAGGGCGTCGTTGCCGCCTACGAAGTCAATCCGTGGATCGGCCCGGGGATCTTCGATTCCCAGAACCGGAGCAAGCAGGTTCTCTTGCAGGATAGACGCATCCAGCGAGCGAACCGGGTCGTCCGCGGGATAGCTTCCATCTTTAACAGTAAGCTCGTGCCAGCGCCCGTCCAGCAACATGCCGAAGTGCCGAGGCGCCCCGGGCAGGCCGTGATCGGTCGCGTTCAGCTCGAATTTGTCGGCCAGCAGTTTCAGAAACTCGCCTGTCTCGAGACCACCCAGATCGCGCACCAGGCGATGATAACCGAGAATCCGAAGCTCGGACCCGGGAAAAGCGACCGCCAGGAAATGATCGCCTGTCGCCTTGGAGCCTTGGCGCAGGTTGTCGCGCACACGGGCCGCCGCCGCCGCGCGATGGTGCCCGTCGGCGATATACATAGCTAGCAATCCGCCAAAGGCCTTTTGCAGCCTCGCCACTCCCTCGCCCGTAACCCGCCAGACGGTATGGGCCACGCCGTCGTCGGCCTCGAAATTATAAAGCGGATCGTCGCCAGCCATGATCCCGCGTAATACTTCGGAGATCTCGTCGCTGTCCCTATAGGCAAGCAGCACCGGACCGGCATAAGCTCCAAGCGTTTCTATATGGGCAGCCCGATCCGTCACCTTAACGGGCCTGGTGTGCTCGTGGCGCTTGATGACGCCGGCTAGATATTCGTCGACGCTGGCTCCCAGTACCACGCCATGCTGGGCATGGCCGCCGCCCGAAAGCCTGTAGACATACAGGCAGTCCTGATCGTCGGTGACGAGCACCCCCGATGAAATCATGCGTTCGAGGTTGGTTCGCGCCTGCAGGTAGACCCGCTCCGTGTGGGGATCGGTTCCGGGCTCCAGATCCACTTCGGCCCGGATGACATGCACGAAGCTGTCCGCATTCGCGCCGGCCAGTTTGCGGGCCTGCTCGTCGCCGAGAACGTCATAGGGGGGGCAAGCCACCCGGGATGCGCTATCGAGTCGCGGCCTGAGACCGCGAAACGGTTGGATATCAGACATGATCACCTCCGAGGGATAGTTCTACCGTGATAACGTCACCAGTTGGCAAGAAAAATCTGCCCGTGCGCTCCGGTCGGGTTATAATGACGCGCATGGACGAGATCGAACCGATGGAGATCCCGATTGACGGCGTGCTCGATCTGCATACTTTCCAGCCGCGCGAGGTCAAGGACGTCGTGCCCGAGTACCTGCATGAGTGCCGCGCGCGTGGTATCCTGAAAGTGCGCATCATCCACGGCAAAGGAAGCGGTACGCTGCGCCGGACCGTACATTCCATCCTTGGCCGGCTGCCGTGGGTGGCTTCTTTCGAGTTAGCGGGAATCGAAGCCGGATCATGGGGCGCGACGCTGGTCAGGTTGACACCCGCAGATTTCGATGGGAATACGGAGAATACTCGAAAATAATACATGTATTGTTGATTAATGGTAGAATAATTCCGGCGGCGAGATCGTCGAACTTATGAAAGTTTATCAAAGGAGGATGCCCATGAAGCGAATAGTCGGGATGACTGTCGCGGTTTTCATAATCGTGATGTCCGGGTCGGCCATGGCCCAGTCTAAATCCCCTGACTTCAAGGCCAAGTGGGCCAAGCTAACCAAGAATCCCGGCAATGTGTTCAAGGTCACGGCCCGGCCCGGCGAGGAGATCCCCGAGGCTACGCTGAACCTGTCTTTCGGGCCGGGCTCGTTGATCTCGGTTTCCCGGGGCGGCAAGGCCCACGCCAAGGACATGCTCGAAGAGCAGGATATCGTCGGCGTCGTCAACCGCAACCTGAGGGTCGTCAAGTACTGCTACTGCAAGGCATTGAAGAAAGACCCGGAGTTCGAGGGTGACGCAATCGTCGGCATGAAGATCAAGACAAGCGGCCGGGTGGCCAAGGTCGAAATCGAGCCCGATGACATGGCCGAAAACAAGTTCGGCAAGTGCCTGGCTCCGCGTGTGGCCAAGTGGAAGTTCCCCAAGTTCACCGGCAAGAAGGAAGACGGGCTGAAAGTGAAATCCATCGGCTACGAGTTTCCGCTTTCCTTCAATCAGGCGAACTAAAAGCCGTACAGGCCTCATCCTCTAGTTCGGCAAACCTTCCCTCATATTTCGGTGAGAAATGAAATGGTATCAATCTGCGGGCCCCGGCTCGCCTGGCAAGCTCTCCGGCCTGCCTGGCCGTCAGGTGAAATGTCTCCTGTGCCCGCGGCAGGTCCTGGTGAAGAAACGCACCCTCGCAGAACAAGACATCCGCGTCACTACTAAGGCTGGTTATCTTTTTGGAGTTCTCGTCGCTGCCCAATGCATCGGCCACGTAGGCGAGCTTTCTGCCGCGTGTCTCGATCAGTAAATCGGCAAGTTCGGAAGCACTCCGTGGTTTTCCGCCAACCAAGATTTTTCGAGCAGGTTCGCGTCCGCGGCGAGCCCAACTTTTCAATTCGTTCAGCCAGGGCCCCGGACGCAGCCCGCAAGATTCGAGTTTTACAGGATTGACGTTGAGAAAATTTCTCTCGACGACCGAAAAGGCCAGCGAGGTGGTGCGGTGATCGAGAGCCGCGCAACAAACTGTTACCAACTCATCCTGCCAGATAATATCCGAAGGAGATAGCAGGCGAGTTTCCCCCTGACGAAAGCGTTCGCGGCAGGGAAACTGCGTCAGCGAGCTTCTGTGGCCGTCGAACTCCCTGACCTCGAAAACCAGCCTTTGGCGCTTTACCAAATTCCAGGTATAGCCGGCCAACCTGCCGCGCACGCAGGCCGTGATTCCAGGCGGGCCGTATAGGCGCACCCTTTTCCCCCGGCCGAGTTGCAAGCGCAACAGGTGATCGAAACCGATGAAATGATCGATGTGGGCATGAGTGATAAAGACGTCGCTGACGCGCATTACTTCCGAGGCGGACAGAGATGTCAACGTGCCGCAATCAAACAACAGCGCTCTTTTTTCGCGCAGCAGGTCGACAAAAAGCGCCGGGTCCCCTGTCTGCCCGTTGACCAGCCTGGGGAGCAACGAAGTCTTCATCAATTACCGGGCTTGCGTTCGCCGCCTTCCAGCTTTTTCAGGCGCACCTCGAAGCCCGCTCCATAACCCGGACCGAAATCACGATCCACCTCTTCATGATCCATAAGACGGATCTCGCCGCCGTGCGAGCGTAGTACGTCACGGCAGATGGAAAGCCCCAGGCCGGTCCCCTCTTCCTCTCCCTTGGTAGTGTAAAACGGCTCGAAAAGTCGGTCTCGCACGGCATCCGGAATACCACTGCCGCTATCGACAACCTGTACCCGAACCCAGTCTTGTTCACTACTGATTCTGATTCGAATAGTGCCCTGGTCACTGCTTCCTATCTCGTCGAGGGCGTTTCCTATCAAGTTGACCAGAACCTGTTGAATATGGCCAAGGCTGCCTTGCACTTTTGACAAAGGCTCTACGGCTTCCAGATCGATCTTGATTTGCTGCTTTCTGGCTCTTTCTTGCAACAACTCGACAGCCCTGCGTATTGGCACCAGAGGATCCACTCCTTGGTGGTCCATTGAGGCAGACCTGGAATACTGGCGCAACGAATTCAGCATTTCCTCCATGAAAGCAGCCTGTTCCTCGATCAGGCGCAGCTTCGGCTCGGCGAACTTGTCGGCAGACAAGCGGCGCCTCAGAATTTGTGAGAAAGCCTTGATCCCCAATAGCGGTTGACTCAACTCATGAGCCACGACCGCAACCATCTTTCCCATCTCGGCCAGCTTGGCGAGCTGAAAGAGTTGATCGCGAGCCTTTTCGAGCTCTTCCGAGAGCTGCTTGATTTTAACCTCTGCGTTCATTTCCACAGATCCTTGGCGTTGACGTTCAAGTCAGGAGGATGCGTATCCACCTTGATTTCGCCGGATTCACGGGTAGTAGTATTGCCGGCGTTGTCGGTCACGTTGACTACCAGGCGGTTGCTCCCCTCTCGCAGGGGCACATCCAGGGAGAACTTTCCGGCCGCGTCAGCGCGCGCCAGTATTCCATTTATCATTACCAATGATCCGGCGCCTGTCTTACCGGACACTTTTGTTCTGGTCCTGTCCAGTTTGCCGGCAGGCCATTTCACCTGCAAAGCCACTGAAGATGGTATGGACAGCGGCTTCGACGGAGACCTGTCCGGAAAAACCACCGAACGACGACCCTTGCGTACCACGACTTCCTTGCCTTTGGCCCTGAGCTTGACTTTTCCTGCCTGCGTGTCCAGAACCACCGTCCCCTTGCCGTCACTGGAGAGGTTGAACTCGCCGCTCTTGGCCGCCGCTACGGCATCGCTACCTCGTGAGCCGAATTGATACTCACGGGAGGCGGTTGTGGGAATGGCCGCACTGATCTGGCCGGTACCCAGCTTGAAAAACGACTTGTCCAGCATCTCCTTGCCTATCACGAAGCTGGTATTGGAGGCCACGACCACAGACGATTCCTCGCGCACACGCAAGGTCACCTCAGAAAATAAGCCCGTGCGGATCTCGTCGCCTGCAACCATGAGTTGCCCAACCTTGGCCGGCAGCCAGCGCTTTTCATCACGCTTGCGTACTTCTACCTGGCCGACAACGGCGCTTATACTCGCGCTCGATTTGGAAGCCGATTCTACGGTCGGCGGCTTCACCAGGAAGTTGAAGGCAAGCAATCCCAACAACAAAACGCCACTGAGAGACAATACAACTATCGGTGTCTTCCTGCTCAACAAAGCCCCCTGCAATCGTCGCTACCGGGTCCCCCGTTGCCTGTCGTGCGGAGATTCTACATCCCGACCGGCAACTAGGCAAGTTCCGCAGGTTTAGCAACTCCGCCAGACTGGCCGTTTTCAGCCGGCAAGATCATGGTCACCGAGGTTCCAACGCCCGGTCTGCTTTCGATGTGCACCTCGCCGCCGTGATCCTTGACGACCTGGTATACCTCGGAAAGCCCCAGTCCGGCTCCTTTCCAGTTGTCCTTGGTCGTGAAGAAAGGCTCGAAAACCCTTCCCAAGTTTTCGGGAGCAATGCCGCGCCCCGAATCCGACACTTTTACCGCAACTCCATCCTGGTGACGATAGACCGAGAGTGTCAGTTGCCCACCCTCAGGCATGGATGTCTCTGCATTGAGCAGTACGTTGAGAAAGACCCTGCACAGTTGCCCCTCATTGCCTTTCACACGCGGCGTGGTCTCATCGTACTGCCTGGTTATCTTCACACCCTGGCTGGCAAGCTTGCTGGACAGCATGTCGAGAGCAGAGTCCATGACTTTTGTCAGATGCAAGGGCTCACGGTAATCGACGGACTGCTGCTCGGAAAAGCGCAGGAGGTTGCCGGTGATGGCCTTGCTGCGCTTTGCCTCTTCCTCTATGCGCAACAGAAAGCTCCGGTCGGCGTCATCCTCACTCTTCTTGCGCAAGAGTAATTGGGTCAGGCCCAGAATCCCGCCGATTGGATTGTTCAACTCGTGGGCAACTCCGGCGCCCAGGTCACCGATGGCGTTCAACTTGCCCGACTCGAGCAACGAGGCCTGAAGTCGCTTGAGATCCTGCGCACGTTTCTCGGCCGCGTCCTTGATCTGTCTCATCTCTTCGACCATCACCTGCGAGCTCTGCGCGAGCCGAAACACGGCCAGAATGATCAATACGGCCAACAGCGACCAGGCAACCCAGGCCCAGCCCGGCAATCGCCAACCAAGGGCCCGCAAGGGCAACAGGCGACGCTGAACCACTACGGCCCAGTCGAGGAAATCCAGTCGCCTGAAAGCACCACTGAAAATCCCGCCTTCCTTTCCTGTCCAGCGTGCAGAACCGGCCTTTTGTCCGGCCAAGAATCTGGCCACCAGCGGATGCGAAGCCATTGACTCACGCGACAAAAACCGCTTGCCCTGCGGGTGCGATATCAGACGTCCCCCGCCATCGACGATGAACATGGTGCGCTCGGCCGAGCCAATCGTTGTGCTCAACGTGCGCCGGATCCTGCGTAAGGAGCGTTCGAACCCCAGTACCCAGCTCTTATGATTCTCACCAACCTGTACTTCCACTGCACCGGCGATCAGCGAGAGGTTGCGGCGTCGGTCGACATAAGGATCGCTGAAAGCCCGTCGTTTCCCGCGTGCGGCATCAATTGGGAGATGCTGCAGGAAGCGCTCCATCTCCGGCGTGCCTACAGGCAAACGATTAGCGTTCTCGCCGCCGGCCTTCACCTGGTCGGCGCTCAGGTAGACCGGGTCGGTAACGGCTTTTCCCTCTGCGTTGATCAGCACCACGATGTCCACGTCGTTGTCCTGCTTGTAGAGCAGACGCAGAACACCGACCGTCTCTTCGGTGGACAGCGAAGCCAGGTCGAACAGCTCTGTCCCCAGTCCGAAAACACGCGCCGTGTCGCGCAGATCGCGCATGACCAGCCCGGCAGTGACCCGAGCCAGCATTTCATCCTGCCCCCCATCATTCTCGGGCGGGGCAGCCAGGAAAACAGCCAGCACTCCAACCACTACCGGCATTACGGCGGCGGCCAGAACCAGCAATATGATATTTCGCCTGAAAATCATCCCGGACAAGTATCCAATTCACGACTCACACAATTAGTTTAACACGCGCCTACAGGCAGGGCAAAAAGAGCGACGGCCCCCAGGCCCATCAGTATCAATCACCCCGCAGTTCGAAGGCTGAAAGCTTCAAACCCGCCAGATGCTCCGCCTCAGCCTGCAGGCGTTGCGGATCCCGTCCGGGCACCGGGAAGTCCAGCGGGTATAGGACAATGTCGTCGTGGTCGGTAACGGCGAGCTTACTTCCATCGGGTGAAAAGACCGCTCGCGTGGCGCCGCCGGCCGTCCTCAACCTCAGAACGGGTCTGCCGGAATCCGCCTCCCAGACAATGACCTGCTCGTCGTCGGAAGCCGAAACAAGCGACTTGCCGTCCCTGGAAAAGCGCACTGTGTTAACCCATTGATCGTGCCCCGAGAGCGTACGAACCTGATGCCAGTCTGAAGTGCGCCAAATAATAACAACACGATCCTTGCCGCTGCTGGCCAACCAGCGACCATCCGGTGAAAAATCAACGCTGCTCACCCAATCCGAATGGCCGGACAGTCGTTTGATCAATTGGAAATTTTCCGTATCGTAGATGCGCACCAACTTATCGCCACAGGCGCTGATCAGAAAGCGACCGTCGGGCGAAAAAGCAACGTCGTAAACCCGGCCGCCGTGGTCTCCCAGCACCGCCTTTTGCCGACCCGTCGCTACATCCCACAGGCGCACGGTCTTGTCATAGCAAGCACTCGCCAAGACGCCGCTGTCCCCAGAAAAAGCCAGGCCCATCACCCTGGCCTTGTGACCCGTAAGGGTATGCAGCATATGACCGCTGTGTGCATCCCAGAGTATGATATTGGTATCGACTCCACTGGATGCCAAAATTCGTCCGTCGGGCGAAAAGACGACCGAGAAAACGCCGGCGCCGTGTTTCCGCGTGCTCCACAACCTGCGCCCGTCAGCGGCGTTCCAGACGTTGACGGAATGATCCCAACCGCCGGTTGCGATCAGGCTGCCATCACGAGAAAAATTCAGCCCGTACACCCAGTCGGAATGACTAAGACGCAACAAACCATCGGATCTTCGCAAGCGCCAGAGACGAATGGTCTTGTCGTAGCCGCCGGAGACCAGATGATTGCCGTCGGGAGAGAAAGCCAGCGCCGAGACGACGTCGTGATGACCCGTGACCGCAATCAGCAATCGCCCGCTGGTTGCGCTCCAGAGGCGCACCGAGCCATCGCTTCCGGCGCTGGCGATCTTGCCGCCATCCGGTGAATAATCCAGCGCCTGCACGGAATCGTTGGGACCTTGCAGTATTCTATCAAGTTTGCCTGTATGTGCATCCCAGAGACGCAGGCTGCGATCGTAAGATCCCGTGGCAATCAATCGCCCGTCCGGCGAGAATTTGACTCTGTAGATCGCATCCGTATGCCCCGCCAGCATGCGCAACCTCTTGCCCGATTCGGCATCCCAGATGGCGGCCGTCTTGTCCCAGCTTGCGGACGCCAGCCGGTTGCCGTCCGGGGAAAACGCCACGTCACGCACGTATCCAGTATGCCCGTTTATTTGTTTCAACATGCGGCCGTCCGCCAGGCTCCAAATCGCGATCGAGCCGTCTGCCAGGCCGCCTGCAACCTTGTCCCCTGCCGGAGATACAGCAACCGCCATGACGGCCGCCTTGGCGCCGATGTTCAGAAGTGGTTGCTTCGTGCCCACCTCCCACACTTTTACCGATTGATCGGCGCTTCCGGTAACCAGTTTGCGGCCTGAAGGCGTATAGGCCAGGCTCCAGATGCAATCCGGGTGGGCGCGCATTTCGAAGACCGTTTTTCCATTAGAGGCGTCCAGCAGCAATGCGCGGCCGGTGTAGTCACCCACCGCCACCCTTTTTCCATCGGGGGAAAACGTCAAGGATATGAAGGTCTCGCGCTCATCACTGAGCCACTCGAGCGAATCAACGTAGCGATGATCGCTCCGATAGATTTGTGAATCAGCATCCATCTTGACCAGGCGGGCACCTTGGTTTTCGACTTCGAATTCACGGTCGAAAAACTCGCCGCCCTGGTTGGCGGGGTTGTAGACCAGCGACGCGGCCGCAAAGATGCGCGCCGAGAGAGGCATCTTCTCGTGCAACAAGCGACCCGCTTCCCGGGCGTAAGCCTGCGCCAGATGGGAGTGTGCCAACAGGCGCTGGAAATACTCCCGGTGCCTGGCCTCGGCCTCTCGCCGGTACGAGAAGAGTACGACCACCAGACTGGCGACTATCATCGCCAGAACCAGCCCGGCCGCAAAAATGGCCGGCTTGTTCTTGGCCGCGAAGCGCTTCAGAAGATCCCAGGAACCGTATTCATAGGCGCCCACGCGGCCGCCGGTCATGTAGGCCGTGACGTCCGCCATCATCTCGCGCACCGAGCCGTAGCGCCTTCGTTTCTCCTTGCGCAAAGCACACTCGGCCAAGGCCGCCAACTCTGCGGGAGCCTCGGGGCAAACCTTACGCACGGGCTCAACTTTTTCTTTCATCACTCGCCCGATGATTTCGTAGGGCGTCTCGCCCACGAACGGAGGACGACCGGTCAAGATTTCGTACAGTACCGCTCCCAGTCCCCATACGTCGGAGCGCTCGTCAATTTCGTCAACCAGCCCCTCGGCCTGCTCGGGACTCATGTAGGCAGGAGTTCCCAGCGCCGCGCCTTCGACCGTATGACCCGCGGACGTCTGGTGCAACAGCCGCGCTTGACGTTCAATTTCGGTTCCTCGGAAATCCCGCCTGCCCTCTACTTTTGCCAGGCCCCAGTCGAGCACGACCGTCTCGCCGAACTCTCCGACCATGACGTTGTCCGGCTTGATATCGCGATGGATTACGCCGCGGCTGTGGGCAAAGGCGATTGCGTGACAAAGATCGGCGAAGTGCGAAAGCAGACGCATCCGATCGGCAAGAGCCTTGCATTCCGAAATGGCTTTAGCCAGCGTCTTTCCGTGTACCAGGCGCATGGTGTAGTAGCTCTGTCCATCCTCGCGCCGGCCAACCTCATATACCGGAACGATGTTTGGATGCTCCAACTGGGCTGTAATACGGGCCTCGCGCAAAAAGCGTAGTGCCGGTCCGCTGCGGGCGCTGGCAGACCTTTCGTCCGCAGAGTGCAACGCTGCGCCCTGGGGGAGCACTTCCTTCCAGGCAATCTCACGCCCGATGTGTTTATCGAATGCCAGCAGAACCCGCGCCTGTCCGCCACGCCCGTGCTCGGCTCCCAATTCGTAACGTCCCGGGCAAATCGGGGTGATTTCCCCGGCCTCTGATTCGCCGCCCGGCACTGGTTTGGTCTCCTCGGACGCGGGCTTTCCGGCGGCAAGGGGAGCCGCCACGCGAACCTCACCACCGGGCTCTAGAACTATTGATCCTGCAAAGGTCTGCCGAACTATCTCAGCTCCGCCCATGGAGGCCATTGTCTTGCTGGTATCTCCGCCGTTTGCCCGGATAGCTTCCCGGACCATGGCCTCGAGCATATTCCGACGTTCACTGGAGATGATACCGTCCGCCTCGAGTCGTTCGGCCAGCGAGCGTGAGCGATCGGTCATCCAGGCGGCGGCCGCCGCCATGACTCTGTCCGAGTCGGCGAATCCCAGCTGCACGGCCATCACGGCCAACAGCAACTGCTGGTTGGATTGTTCGTCCGACATTTGCTTTATGCAACGCTTAGCGAGAGGACAGTCACCGGCTCGTCCACGTTCTTGAAAGTCTGTTTGCCGCGAGGCGAGAACTTGAAGCGCGGCAGGTTTTCCATCGAGGTGGTTTTCATCGCCTCGGCAGCCGCCTGGTAACATTCTCCGACGGTCAAAATTTCGCCCGCGGCGGCCGCGGCGCACAATCTGGCGGCCATGTTCACGCTGTGTCCGATGGCCGTGTAGTCCATGCGGGTATCCGTTCCGAGGTTGCCGATAAAGACCTCGCCGCTGGTTACGCCGATGCCTACCCCGGCTGCCGGGCGGTCCGCCTTTTTCCAGGCATCCATCGTCCGCGTATGGACCGCGATCATATCGAGCGCGGCCAATAGACCGCGAAGTGCGTGATCGTCCATTGGGACCGGCGCCCCGAATATAGCCATAACCTCATCGCCGACGAACTTGTCTACCATGCCGCCGAACTTTCCGATGCAGGCAACCATGTTTGTCAGAAATTCGTTGATCATCTCCTGCAGAATATGCGGGGCCAGGCGCTGGGTGATACGCGTGAAGCCCCGCAGATCGGCGAACAGCACGGTAACAACCCGGCGCTCCATCTGCATGAAGTTCTCCTCGGGGCGCATCAACATCTGTTCGATCACCTCGGGGGCCACATAGCGGGCGAAAGTACTCTCCAGCCAGCGCAGCATGGTGATATCCTGGACTATCAACTCCACCCTGCCCTTGACCTCGTTGGCAACAAAACGAAGCACGGGATCGCAGGCCGGTCGCGAACCCGTGGCCGGCAGCTTGTTGTAATCGAGTCCCGGGCATACGCGCTCGACCACCACAGTGTTTTCGGTCACCAGGGCCGAATCGACCACCGAGCGCAGGATTCCTTTTCCCAAAGAGCCTTGATCCCAGTCGGCCAGCGGTTCACCAAGGACTTTGCGGCGATCGGCAATCTCTAGCAAGCGCGCCATCGGTGAGTTGATATATCCGATAGTCAGGTCTGCGTTGACTTGCAGGATCAGCTCGTCGAGGCCCATCACGGTTCCGCTTGTGTGCGCGCGCGAGGATGGAACCATGCTGGGCCCGATCGTCATGCCGGTGCAACGCACCCCCGCATGCAACCTCTTGAGCTCGTCACGCAGACGCGCGTTTTCCTGCTCGAGATCGCGCAGCCGCTCGCCCAACTCGTCCGCAGCAGAACCCATGTATAGACTTGTAGCACCGCAAAAGACACGGTACAAGAGTGGAATATGGCTGCACCACAAAATTCTGAACCGCAGCTTCTGTTCGCGGTGCTTTGTGCCCAGCTCGGCATGGCCAGGCCCGAGCAGGTATTGTCCGCTGCCGCGGCCTGGATGGCCGATCGGGGTAAATCGCTTGCGACCAGGCTTCTAGAGAGCGGCGTGATCGACGAGCGCAAACGCCAGATGGTGGAGTCGATGGTCGCCGAGGCTATTCGCGCAAACCAGGGCAATGCGGCCCAAGCGTTCGAATCAATGGGGGGCCAGCGATTGCTCGATCAGACGTTCAGCGGTTCCTTGATTCTCGAGTCGGGCGGCCGGGTCAGGCAGGCCGAGCAAGAACATTCGCAAGAAACAGCCGAAGACAAGAGATCGGAGCCTACCCAACGTTACGATGTTCGATACGAGATCGGCCGCGGCGGCCAGGCACGGGTTCGGGTCGCATTAGATCGGCAGATAGGACGCGAGGTCGCCTGGAAGGAGCTTCGCGAACCATCGTCGGGCTCGATTACCCAGCCCGCGGAAATGTCGCGCAGCGTAGCCCTCGAGGCTCGCTTTCTTCGCGAGGCTCGAATAACAGGGCAGCTGGAACATCCAAATATAGTGCCCGTCTACGAGCTGGGCTACGCCAGCGACAATCACCCTTATTACACCATGCGGCTGGTCAAGGGAGAGACCTTGGCGGCCAGGCTGTCTGCCTGCAAGAGCCTCAGCGACCGTCTCAAGCTGCTGGGTTCGGTCTGGGATCTGTGCAACGCAATAGCTTACGCCCATGGTCGCGGAGTGATCCACCGCGACATCAAGCCCGAGAATATCGTCGTCGGAGAGCTTGGAGAAACAGTGGTGCTGGACTGGGGTTTGGCCAAGTCCCGCGAAGGAGAAGACCTCAAGGGCCCGCGCCTGCGCGAACAGATGGAGGCTCTGCAGCAGGGCAGCACGGCCGCAACCGTGGTCGGCTCGGCGCTGGGCACCCCGTCATACATGAGCCCCGAACAGGCCGAGGGCGCAATCGATCAGATCGACGAGCGCTCCGATGTCTGGGGCCTGGGAGCCGTGCTCTACCAGGTGCTGACGGGCCGTCCGCCTCACGTCGGGGAAACTCCCTTCGAGATCGTCGGCCTGGCAATGAGTGAACCCGTGCGTCCGGTGGTCGAGCGCTGTCCCGAGGCTCCGCGTGAACTGGCCTCGATTGCCGAAAAGGCGCTTAACCGCGAAAAGGATGCTCGTTATCAAAGCGCGCGCGAGATGGCCGAGGATATCTCCGCCTACATGACCGGCGGGCGCGTACAGGCCTACGACTACGGTTCATGGGAACTGCTGCGGCGTTTCGCCGCCCGCCACCGGGCCGCGCTTTACGCAAGCGGGCTCGCGCTAGTCGTTATTCTCGTGTCGCTCGTTCTGCTGGCGGTGGCTTATCGCAACGAGTCGAAAGCGCTACAGAGCGAGCAGGAGGCCCGGCTCCTCGCTCACTTGAGCCTGTCCGAGGCATTCGAAAGCCGGGCCGAGGTCATGTTTCAGAAGCAGAAGCTGTTGTCTGCACGTATCTACAGCGCGGCCGCATTGCTTTACAACCCGGCCAATCCGCGCGGGCCTTCCTGGACTCCGGATTACGCGTCCTCACATCCCGAGGCATGGCGGGCGCTGGTCCAGGCGCGCTCGATTATCGACCAGACCAACCGGCGGCCGGTGCAGGCGCTGGAGCGGGTGATCAAATTGGGCGGACAGGTAAGCTCGCTGCGCGTATCGGACGACGGCAAACGCCTGGCGGCGGTTGGATTTCAGAAAGGCATCTATGTCTGGACGACGGCCGACTGGCGGCAAGAATGGTTTGTCAAGGGTCACGAATTCATTTCCTACGGCGTAACCTTCCTTCCCGACGGTGAGCACCTGGTCAGCACGGGCTACAAACCCTCGCTGTGCACCTGGAAGATCGGGCGATCGGAACCTCTTCTGAAAATCGATCTGCCGCCTCCCTCGATCAAGTTCGCCGCCGTCTCGCCCGACGGGCGCTTGATGGCCGCGCCCGCCGGCGGCGGAGACATTTATGTGTGGGAGACCGGAACCGGCCGCCTGGTCAAGAAATTCAAGGCGCACGAGGGCACCATCTGGGGGCTGGTCTTCACGGCCGACGGCAGGCTGGCAAGCGCCTCCGAGGACCGCAGCCTGCGCATGTGGGAGATACCCGGCGGCCGCAAGTTGTGGCAGGCAACCGGACACACCGGCCGCATCTATGCGCTTGCGCTCTCGCACGACGGCGGCCGGCTGGTCAGCGCCAGCACCGATCGCACACTGCGCTTCTGGGACGCGCAGAACGGCCGGGAAACCAATGTCATTCGCGACCCGGCGGATGGTTTCTACACCGCAAGCTGGTCGGAAGATGACCGATATGTCGCGGCCGGGGGCGTCGATGCCGTGGTGAGTCTCTTCGATTCCCGCACAGGCATGCGCCGCATCACGCTCGAGGGTCACTCGGATTCGATCGACCACATTGCCTTCACTCCCGACGGCAAGCGAGTGCTCTCGGGCGCCGACGACGGCGACATTCGCGTGTGGCTGTTGCAACGCCCGGGCAGTCGCCGCTTTCTGAGACATGACAACACCGTATATTGCCTGGCGGTAAATCCCGAAGGTACACAAATCGCGTCCGGCACCGCCGGAGGGGAAATCAAACTCTGGGACACACACGCTTCCGCAGCGAGCAACGAGGCGGACCGGAATATCGCCAAACTCGACTTTGCCATAAGCTCCCTGAGCTACTCTCCGGATGGAGCGCTGCTCGCGGCCGGGGGAAAAGGAAAGGTCCTGCCCGTCTGGGATGTGGCCAGCGGAAAAATCACCAAGGAACTGAAAGGCCACAAGGGCTCGGTACGCAGCATCGCTTTTTCTCCCGACGGTCATTTCATAGCCGGCGGCACTTCGTCCAAAACCGTATGCATCTGGGATCTCGCAAGCGGCAAGCTGACACGCACCATAGAAGGTATCGGAACCTACGTCACGGCCGTGGTCTACTCGGCGGACGGCCGCCGGCTGTTCGTCGCCGGAGGAATGCCGGACATCACCATCTGGGACAGCGGCGACGGTCGCAAGATCGGCAGTCTTTCCGGCCACACCAGGGCGGTTCAAGCGCTGGCGTTCTTCCCCGGCGGCAAGCTGCTGGCAAGCGCGGCCAAAGACGGGGCGCTTGTTGTCTGGGACGCGGCTTCAGGCAAGCAGCTCTGGCGGCTCGATACGGCGGGCGCCACAATCGAGTGGATTGCCGTCTCGAGCGACGGCCGCTGGCTGTCCGCAGCCACGGGAAAGGACACACTCCTGGTCTGGTCGGTCGCGGATAGGCGCCTGGTTGCCTCTGTTCCCTTTCCGTCGGGCCCGGGACCGCTGGCTTTCCTGGAAGGCCGGCTGCGCCTGGCGGCGGCCTCCGACCAGGAGATTCAGTTGATCGAGATCGATCAGCAGGCTGCCGACATCGATGCCGGGCAGCTTCTGGAGTCGAGCCAGCAAGCCGCGGGCCTCAAGCTTCTGGGCTTCGACCTTGTTGCGCCTGCCGATGATCAACCCTAGTCGCCCGCATCGCCGGCGCCGCGTGGTGGTCCCTTGTGAGGCTGTTTGTCGTGCACGCCGGCGTCCAGTTCGCCGTGTTGCAACCTGACGTGGATCTCGTCTCCGGGTTTTACGCTTGAAGCTTCTTTCAGCACTTTCCCGTCCTCGGTCGTGACCACGCTGTAGCCGCGGGCCAGCACGGACAGCGGATCCAGCCGGCGCAGCGCGTCTTTCGCTCTTGCCAGGCGCGTGCGGCGTTCCACAAGCCCGCCCAGCGCGGCGCGTTCGATCCGCTGGCGTCCGGATCCGAGCGTCTGGCGTGCCAGTTCGAGCGACTGGCGCGGGTCGTGTCCGGCCAGCACCAGGCGCAGGTCGGTCAGCTTGCGTCTCCCGACTCCGAGACTGCCCGCCAGGGCCTCGTTGGCGGCCCGCTGAGTTTCGTCCAGGCGCAGGCGGTAGGCCGCGAGCACCAGGCGCGGATCTCGCACCCGGCCGGCCGTCTCGGCCAGATGCCGGCGGGCTTCGGCCAGGCGCAGGGTGATCATCCGGCCAAACGACGTAACTCGCTCGGCCAGCCGATCTTGCAATTCCCGACGATCGGGCACCACCAGTTCGGCCGCGGCCGAGGGGGTCGGCGCCCGCAGGTCGGCCGCCAGGTCGGAAAGCACGATGTCCACTTCGTGGCCCACCGCGCTTATGATCGGCACTTTCGAGACGGCCACGGCCCGGACCACGATCTCCTCGTTAAAGGCCCACAGGTCCTCGGCCGATCCGCCGCCGCGCCCGATGATGATCACATCGCACTCTCCCCCCTCTTCCAGGCGTTCGATAGCGGCCGCGATCTCACCTGGCGCCTGATCGCCCTGCACCTTCACCGGGTAGATCAGTACAGGAACAGACGGAAAGCGCCGCCCGAGCACTTTAAGGATATCGCGGATGGCCGCCCCGGTGGGACTGGTGACCACACCGATGCACTTTGGAATAAACGGCAGCGGACGCTTGCGCTCGGGATCGAACAGACCCTCGGCTGCCAACTTTTTTTTCAGGCGCAGGAATCTGAGCCCCAACTCGCCGGCCCCGCGCGGCACAAGCCGCTCTACGATCAGCTGTGCGCGCCCGCGTGGTTCGTACATGGTCAGCCGCCCGAGACACTCCACCTCGTCGGCCTCGGCGGGCAGATCGGGCAGGCGCGCCGCCGCCGAGCGGAACATGACGGCCGGCATCGAAGCGTGTTCGTCCTTGAGAGAGAAGTAGAGGTGCCCCGAAGAAGCCAGGCTTATTCCCGACAGCTCGCCCACCACGCGTACCAGCCCGAAGCGGTCCTCGAGCAGTGCGCGCACCTCGCCGGTGAGTTCGGAGACCGTGTAGGTCCTGTCCTCGGAAGAAAAAAGATCGGCTTGATCACCGTATTCGGGCATATCGTCTGCAGATTATCTCCGCAAACTTTGTGACACAAGGATAACGATATATTGAGATAGTAAAATGAATTCACCTTTGTTATACTTGCAAGCAGCAGGTGGAACTTGAGGAGAGAATCGTGATCGATACTAATGAGTTGGTTTCAATGGCAGAATCATTGCCGGTTGAGATAAAGACATTATTAATCGACAAACTTCTCAACAGCCTAAGTCCCTCAAAACAGGACATCGACCAATTATGGGCCCAAGAGGCAGAGAAGAGAGTGGCCGAGATACGAGATGGCAAGGTCGCCACGATTCCAGGAGAAGAGGTCTTTGACCAAATCCGCAAGCGTTTTTCCAAATGAACTACTCTTTTCACCCGTCGGCACGAGCTGAACTCGACGAAGCGGTGAGCTACTACGAAGACTGTCGGGCCGGACTCGGGCTCCAATTCGCCAAGGAAGTCTATTCAACGGTTCATCGTATCATGCAGTTCCCGGAAGCATGGTCACATCTTTCGGAAAACACGAGACGGTGCCTTACAAACCGGTTTCCGTATGGGATAGTCTATGAAATCCTTGACGACGAGGTTGTCATCATTGCCGTAATGCAACTCAACAGGAAACCCGGTTATTGGCAAGAACGACTCGATTCAAAGCCGAAAGAATGAAAAGCTCAAGCGTTCTCGGCCGACTTGGTGCCATGCGAATCTTGACCCTATCAGTAAGCATGGTTCTCTTGTCAGTCTCGCCATCTGCCTACTCTTTTGCTCTGAACAATATATTAGTAGGCCGTGCGGCTCCTGGACCCGTTGAGCAGATACAGAGGATCATCGACGATCTCGGCAAGCCGTCCGGGAGTCATCCGCTACAGAGCACGGCGCTGGCCGCAGGAAAACGTGCCGGAATTACCGTGCGCCTGGAGCCCGTGAAGCGGCGCTCGCGCGCCGGAGTGTCTTTAGCCAGTGCTAAAGTCTCGATCAGCTCGGATCCGCTTTCACTGATCAATTGGCTTTCCGACTGTTACGAGGCGGGCCTGACAATTACTTCACCGGTTGAAATCGAGGCCAAGCAAGACTCATGGCAAATGAGCGTTGTCTTCTGGAGTCTCGAAAAGCCGAAGACGGAGGCGGACCTAGGCCGGGCGTCGAATGCCGACCTCGACTGGCTTGAGGCCAACCTGGCCTGGCTCGAAAGACAGCGGACCAACTCACGAGCGCTTCTCGATCTGCTCTCGCTCCTGCTGGATGCGGAATGCATCGACCTGCGAAGAGTCGACCTGCAGGGCGAGAAACTAGTTGTATCCGGCACGGCCTGCGATGCGGGATCACTGAGTCACTTCGACGCGCTCCTTGGCAAGCGCGCCTCCAGGCTCGCGCACCCTCCGGGCATCGACCTCGAACTCCTGGAAGTACCTGAAGCGGCAACGGCCGTGGCCGGAACGGGCATCGACATGCAAGACCTCGACCCCGTGTCTGGCGTGCTTTCGGTGGCCGGTCTCGGTTCCGCGAACGTCATCGTCGCCTTGGCGGCAGGCTCCGCCGGCGCCCCGCTGAGCGGGCATCTGGATGGAGCGGATGTCGATGGTTTACTCGAACGACTCTTTGCGCGCATGCGACTCGAACATCGTAAAGTAGGTGCGCTGACCGTGGCCGCGCCCAGATTGACCGGAGAACCGCCCGCGGCCACTATGTTTTCAGACAGGGCAATTGACGTATTTTTTCAGGATGCCTTGCCGGCAGTGGTTTTGTCCCTCCTGGCCGAAGTCTCGCGTGTCGGACTGCTGCCGCCGAAGTCACGGAATAAGCTGGCCCTGGCCGCGCGCGGGCAGTCGGCTCGCACGCTCGTGTCTCTCGTTCTTTGGGCGCTGGATCTTACACTCCGGGGCGACCGTACCCTGAGCGTGGTTCTGCCGCAAAGCGCGCCTGCCCTGGATGCAGACTCCGGTGAAACCGTATCGCTCTGGGCCGGGGAAGCGCCTCTGGGTGAAATCGTTGCCGAACTATCCGGCACGCAACATTTGAGCGACTGCTCTAAGCCCGCGGCCGGACTGAGCCTGCGTTTGAAGAAGGTGCCTTCAAAGAGGCTGCTTTCCGGACTGCTTGCTTCGCGCGATCTCAGACTTTTGCAGCACGGATCCTCGGCTACCATTGAACCGCTCTCGGGCAAGCAAAACGGTTCCGCCTGCCGTAAGGCCATGAGCTGCGATTCCGGTGACACGCGCCTTTACGCAATCATCAAGCACTCGGGCCGCTACCGCGCCTTGTTGTCCGATGACGGCCGCTGCCGCTGGCTCTCTGAGGGTGACGAGTTGTCCGAAGGACGGCTGGTGCGTCGAATCCGCGCGGGAGGCGTGGTACTGAAAAACAAGAACGGATCGAGAGAAAAGCTAACCCCGGCATCGGCCATGCCCGAAGCCTGCGGTCCACGGGGCTGCGATCGCAAGAAAGCGGCAACCGATTTCCCTCTGGCTCGCCTCAGGCTGGCAGGCACCATCCGCCTGGGCAAAAGACGCGCCGCGCTGCTTGCAGATCCGCAAGGAAATGTGCACCTGGTGCGCGAGGGCGGTTTATTGGGACGCCGATGCGGCAGCATCTCGAAGATCTTGCCCGGATCGATCGAGGTCAGGCTGGCTTGCCCGACCGCCGCCGATCCCCCGCTGGTTCGACTTTCACTGAGGGCCGTTGCACCGGAAGGTGGGTGACCCGTCCCGTTTTTTCCGGGCAGAATTTCTCAAAACCTGTGTCTACCAGTGCTTGCTGCCGTGGCAACCGGGATCGCAGGACCCGCTTGTTGAATCCCAGTTGCCTCCGCCCTGCAGGTTCACGTTCTTCTCGCCATTTACGTGTAGATCCGGCCCTGTGATTGTGTTTCCATCTCCGGCAACGTCGGCATGGCAGCGCTGGCACTCATAGCCCATGTTCACGTGGCGCTGGTGCTGGCCTGTGTTTGGCGGCACTCCATGACAGGCGCTGCAAGAATTGATGCTTTGAGTGAAATCCGCCATCGAACCATTGTCGTGCTGCCCGTCTCCGTGGCAGTAGAGGGTCGAACAGCCGGGGTCGTCGTAGCTTCCGGAAGAGCTCAAGCCGTCTGAGAAGTCGACCTCTGCCTGGCCAGGCGTATTGTCGAAGACATGTCCGGGAGAGAGAACGTCGGTCGGCTTTACATGGCACTGGCCGCAGTCGTAGGTCATGTGGTTGCCGCCGGCGACATGCTGCGTGTGCGCTCCAACTGTCTGAAGCCCGGTGTCCGTGCTACCGTCCAGGTCGACCGGGGGAGCGCCGCTCTGGTTGTCCGTGCCTCCGTGACAGAAAGTGCAGTTTGTGCGCCAGCCGGCTTCATGACAACTGTCACAGCTAGGTGCATCTCCCTGACCGTTGAGATCTTGCCCGTGGCAGCTGCGGCAATCAAGACTGCCGGTCTTGGCCGCCACACCATGCTGGGCAGGATCGGCCCAACCAGTGGGATGAGGGCCGCTGTCCTGGACGCAATAGCCGTTGCCGTTATCGTGATAGCCCGTGGCGCAGGCATCACAGGAATCGCCGCTGTAGCCGGTGTCGCAGCTGCAGACGATACTGCCGCCGCTATCGTCGCAGCTGCCGTGTTTTGAGCACGATCCGGTCTGACACCCGCTGTCTGAGATGCACATACCGTTTCCGTCGTCGTGGTAGCCGGAAGCGCAGCTTGCGCAGCTAGCACCCATGTAACCAATGTCACAGGTGCAGACTATACTGCCGCTGCTATCGTCGCAACTGCCGTTTCCAGAGCACGAGCCGGCCTCGCAGACGCCGGTTGAACTGCTCGAACCTCCGCATGAGCCGGTAACTGCCAGAAGCAAACAATATAAAACCAGCTGTGACTTTCTTAGAGTCTTGGCAACGATTTGCATACGTGATTCCTTTCCGCATTTGAACAATCATGAACTTTAGTCTAGTTAGTCAATTATGTTACCCGTATATACTAGATAATTACCGGAATTGCTGTCAAAGATTTTCGGTCGGCGAATACCGACTTGCAACATGGTGTAAGCAAGACTATTTTCATTACAAGGCTCTTGACCTGACTGGGAGGTGTCTTGTGTGGATGACCAAGGCCGTGGATTTCACGCTGCGTCACCGCGCCCCGACAGCTGCAATACTTCTTACGATCACCGCCGTGTTCGGCTTCTTTGCCGCTCAAGTCAAGTTCGATAACACCATTGAAAGCTATTTCCTGCCGAAAGATCTGACCGGCTACAACAAGTTCCTTCACCAGTTTGGAAGCGACGAGATCATCGCGATTGCCTTCGACGATGAGAAGATAATGACTCCGGATAACTTGCGCCTGATATCCGGCATCAGTTCGGAGCTGAAGAAGATACCTCATGTTCGGCGGGTCATCAGCCTGACGACCGTCAAGATAGCCTACGGCGATGAGGACAGCACACATTTCGAGCGGTTGGTTCCACGAATTCCGGATAACGAAAAGGAACTGGCTCGAATCGAGCGCCGGGCCATGTCCGACCCATTCGTGCCCGGGATTCTGATCTCGCCGGACGGCAAGAACACGGCAATAGTCGCCGAGATTGAGCATATTGTTGGGCAATTCGATTACAAGGTCGCGCTCCTCAATCGAGTCCGGGCCTTGCTTGCGCAGAAAAGCACCGAGACCGGGAGGCGTTTCTATCTGGCAGGAACTGCGGTTCTCGATGAAGTCGTGTTCCGTTACACCAAGAGCGACCAGGCAACGTTTTTTCCGTTTATCATACTGATTATCGTCGCCGTCATGTACCTCATGTTCCGCATGGTCGGAATGACAGCCTTGCCGCTTGCCGTAGCGGCGGTATCCGCCGCCTGGACCTACGGGCTGATGTTCCTGCTCGGCTTCAAGGTGAACGTCATCACGACGATCATCGGGCCGCTGCTGATGGCGGTCGCAATTGCCGACTCGATGCACATCATCGCCGACTATCTCCAGGAGGCAGCCGGCAACCCGAGTTCGAGGATCGAATGCATCCACAGAGCCTTCAAGGACGTCATCAAGCCGTGCCTGATGACCAGCCTGACGACTATGGCCGGCCTGCTTTCGCTGGTGGTCGCCGATCTGGCCCCGATTCGCCAGTTCGGCCTGGTTGCAGCGGCAGGAGTCCTGTTCGCTTTCTGCGCCACGGTCTTGCTGCTGCCGATCTTGCTTTCGGTTCTGCCATTCCCCAACCGAGGCAAGCGATTTAAAGAAAGCACGGGTCTGTTACACGGGATCCTGTCGTGGCTCGAACGCGTTGGTCCCGGCAGGGCATGGGCAACGCTTGCCGTTTGCGCGTGCCTGGCGGTGCCGGCAGGGTTTTCACTCGCGAACCTGGAGATCGGAACGAACAGTCTCGATTATCTGACCGACTCAGACCCTGTCCGAAAGCAGATCGAGTGGATCGATTCACATATTGGCGGCACGGTTTCCCTGGAGTTCTTCATCGACGCTCATCATCAAGACGCGCTAAAAGATCCGGCTCTGCTGAAAAAAATGGAGCGTTTCCAAAACTACCTGGCCGGCATAGACGGAATAACCGGCGTCTACTCGGCGGTCGATCTAGTCAAGGCCCTCAACCGGGCCTACCAGGGAGGGAAAGATTCGAATTTCACGATACCCGACTCTCGGGCCGCGATTGCCCAGGAGCTGATGCTGGTCGAGGGCGATGATGATTTCGATTCTCTCCTGTCGCGCGACTATTCGAAGGCGCGTATCTCCGCGCGGGTCGAGATGAACAAGTCCAGGCGGCTGGGCAAGCTGGCGCCTAAGATCGAGCGCCGCATGCGCGAGATTTTCGGTTCATCCGCAAATGTCAAACCGACAGGTCTAGTCTATCTGATGCACCGCATGGAGCATTATATCCTTACAAGCCAAATCAAGAGTTTCGCCTTGGCTTTTCTGGTAGTCCTGGCGGCCATCATGATCATGTTGCGTTCGTTCAAGCTCGGTCTGGTGGCTATCGTTCCAAATCTGTTGCCCGTCATGTTCACATTGGCGCTGATGCCGATCTTGAAAATCCCGCTCGACGTAGGCACGGTCATGATTGCGGGAGTCGCGCTGGGATTGGTGGTTGACGACACCATTCACTTGCTGGCCAGGCTGAGAATCGAGACCGACCGTTCGGGCGATATTCAAGGTGCCCTGGCCGCGACGCTCAAGAGTGTCAGCCGCCCGATTGTCTTTACCAGCCTGGTTTTGAGTATCGGTTTTCTGGTGCTGCTTTTCGCGAGTTTCCGCCCGGTAATTCACTTCGGAGTGCTGGCCAGCATTGTGATCATCATGGCGCTAGTATTCGATCTCCTGGTCACGCCGGCGATAGTGAGAATAACCGGCCGCGGAAAAGGGAATTCAACTGGTTGACTCGTGCCAGTCCGGCAAGTAGGATGCCGCGCGTGAAAAGGAACTGCGCCATACTGGGCGGAGGACTGGCCGGGTTGAGTTGCGCCCACGAGCTTGTCGGCCGGGGTGCCGGTGTCACGGTTCTGGAGCGCGAAGACCGGGTCGGCGGGCTGGCGCGCTCGTATTCCGAAAACGGCTTCACTTACGATCTGGGACCGCACCGCTTTCTAATTCACGAACCAGAGGACATCACCGGATTCTCGGCCCTGCTTGGCGAGGACTTACTTCTAAAGCAACGCCGCAGCAGAATCTTCCTCAAGGGCCGCTTCTTCGACTACCCCCTCAAGGTGGGCAACGCCGTCTTCTCAATGCCGCCGTTGACCACCGCGCGAATCCTCGCGGACTACGCGCTGGCACGCGGCAAAACCTTGCTTGGTCCCTCTCCCGATCGCTCGTTCGAAGATTGGGTAGCGTCCCGGTTCGGACGAACTCTCTACGACATCTTCTTCAAGCAGTACACCGAGAAGGCCTGGGGCATCCCCTGCTCCGAGATCTCTGCCGACTGGGCCAGCCAGCGCATAAGCCTGCTGAGCCTGTGGGACACTTTCAAAAAGACGGTTTTCAAGGGCGGCGACCAACCGCGAACCTACGCCGCAAGCTTCTACTACCCGCCCCGGGGCGGAATCGGCGCTCTCTCGCGCGCCATGAGCGATGCGATCGAGGCGGCCGGCAACCGGGTGCTGTGCCAGAAACCCGTCCGCGGCCTGACTCTCGACGATTCGCGCATAACCAGGGTGACGGCGGATAACCTGGAGTTCGAACCGGACGAGGTAATCGGCACTCTGCCTCTGACCGACACGGTCGGGATGCTTGGCGAGGCGGCCCCCGTGGCGGTCAGAAGCGCGGCAGACAACTTGCGTTTCAGGGCCATCGTCTTTGTCTACCTGTTCGCAAACAGACCTCGCATCTCCGAAGATCACTGGATCTACCTGCCCGAGGAGAGCTTCATTTCCAACCGCCTGACAGAGGCCGTGAACTTCAGCCGTCACAACTGCCCGGAAGGCAAGACAGTAATATGCGCCGAGATCACTTGCGATGAAGGCGATCCCACCTGGAGCACATCAGACGACGTGCTTGCCGAAAGGGTGGTTGATGATCTCGACCGGCTGGGCTTCATGCACATGACCCGGGCCGATGTGATCGCCGTTCGCACCCGGCGCGCGCCGCACGCCTACCCGATCTACGACATCGGCTACGCGGAGCGGGTGCGCACTATCCTGTCTTTCTTCGAATCGATCGAAAATTTCCTGCCCATCGGCCGCAGCGCGCTCTTCCGCTACAACAACATGGATCACTCGATCGAGATGGGCCGCCGCGCCGGCCGGGCCATACTCGAAGGAACGGATCGCAGCGCCGCCGCCCGGGTCGCAACCGGCAAGCAATACTTTGGATAGGCGATCAGTCCGCCAGTTTCAGGCCGGCGAAGACTTCCAGGTGGGCCGTCTGGGGGAACATGTCGACTGCCACAAGTCGTTCCAGCTGGTAACCGGCCTCGAACAGGCGCATAAGATCGCGGGCCAGGCTCCCGGGATGACAGCTTATATAGGCAATCTTACGCGGCCGGGCTGCAACCAGCGCCTGCAGCACCTGGGGGGCGCATCCCTTGCGGGGAGGATCCAGTATCACCGCCGCGGGCGACAAGCCGTCTTTGACCAGGCGCGGGAGAATTTTCTCGACTGTGCCTTCGTGAAAAGTAGTTCTCGAAATCCCGTTGAAATCGGCCGCCCGGCGCGCATCGCACACGGCCGCCGGGTTGCTTTCGATGCCCACGGCCGCTCGTCCCGCCCGGGCCAGCAAAAGAGCCAGCACGCCCACTCCGCAGTAAGCGTCGACGACCGGCCCGTCAGCGTCGGCCAGGAAATCGAGAGCCAGTCCGAATAGTTTTTCGGCCTGGCAGCTGTTCACCTGGAAAAACGACTGCGGAGCCAGCAGCAGATCGAGGCCCATGAAACGCTCGGCGATTCTTCCAGCACCCCACAGGTTGCTCCCGCGCTTGCCAAAGATGACGTTTGTACGCGCCCCGTTGATGTTGAGGGTCAAACCAGCCAGCCCCGGCAGGCAGCCTCGCAAGCGCCTTAGCAAGTCACGCCAATCCTGGCGGCGCTCATCCCGGACAACCAGTGTCACCAAGACCTGGTTCGAACCGCCGGCGGCGCGCGCGGCGATATGGCGCAACCATCCCGTATGTCTCTTCTCGTCGTAGACCGCGATTCTTTTACCGGCCGCCCAGGCACGCACACAGGCGACCGCCCGGTCCACGCGCGGATCGTGGATCAGACAGCGATCGACCGCCACGACCCGGTGCGAGCGCAAGGCGAAGAAACCCGTCACTACCCGTTTGCCGTGACGGGCCACCGGGTACTGGCCGCGATTGCGATAGCCGAAAGGATCGGGAGCGGACATTATCTCGGGCTCGCTTTCGGGTTCGAACCCGGCCACTGACCTCAAGGCGTCGAGCAACAGGCGCAGCTTCAGAGGCGGCTGGGCGGGGTAGGCAACCTGCTGCAGCTGGCATCCGCCGCAGCGGCCGAACACGGGGCATGCGGGCTGGATTCGATCGGGAGACTGCCGTATGATTCGTTCTGCTTCGGCCGTTATCTTGCGCCTGCCGATATGGACGATCTTGGCTACGACCGTCTCTCCGGGAATCGTGCGCGGGACAAATATGGCTCGGCCTTCCAGGTGCCCAACGCCGACTCCCCCGACGGCGAAGCCGTCAATTTCGAGCGTTACGCGACTACCGGCCCGGATAGCGTCTGAAACCATGGGCACTATTTGCAAGGATACTGAACGAGGTTGTAGGAAGCCTTGCCTTCCTTGATTCTGACAACCGCACCCATGCCGCAGCTAACACGGCCGCTGTTGAGTTGCCAAGAAAGCGGGTTGGCCGAGCCGACGTTGATCCACAGGCTGTCCGCATACTTCCCCGGCGCTAGCGCGCGTCCCTGCCCGTCGTCCGTCCGGCCGCCGGCTTCAATGATGTGGCTGAATATGCCGAAAGCTATCTTGTGCTTCTTTAGAAAGGCGTTGATATTCTTATCGCCCACGTTGCCGCCCTCGGCCGCGAAGTCGAGCCCGTCGGCCCCCTCCCCGCGCGGTGGTCCGTGACTGACGAAGACCAGCGTATCCTTGACGCCTTCGACTAATCCCCTCATTTTTCTCAGATCACGGCGTGTGTAGGTGCAGCCTGCCGTCTCGTGAACGAAACGCCTGTCGATGTATCCGGGCAAGCCTACCAGAACCGCGCCGCCCAGATCGACCAATCTTACGAAATCCATATTAATGATATTGGGAGCCGCCTTGAGTGCCGCGAGCAAGGCGCGGTTGAACGAAGCCCGGCTCTCGGTATTGCCGATTATCGCAAGCACCGGCCACGGGCGCCTGGCGCAGAAGATAAGAATCTGGGTGAGTTCGAACTCCGAAGAGGCAATATCACCCAGAAGCAATAGCGCATCGATCTTCTCTTTCTCGAAATGATCGAGGAAAAAAGTCAAAGCGGGCCGTGTCTCTTCTCCAAAGTCCTTGATGGCCCCCAGCACCCCGATCGCCACGACGCCGTCTGGATCTTTGCCCGCAAGCGAAAGCGTCGGACCGTTGAAAATATACGTTCTCCCGGCCAGTTTCATCTCAAACGGCTTGTCCAGGGCGGCAGCGTCTCCTTGACACTCCAGGCGCTTGCTTTTGAGGTAGTTATAGTAGGCGTTGTCCGGCGTCGGATAGCTGTCGAGAACTTCTGGATCTTCAAGCGGATCACCGGACGGCTCTGCTGCCCGGGCCGGCGAACAAATCATCATGACAGCGAAACAGAATGAAAATAAACGCAAGTACATGGTTTTTCTCCACAGGGGTCATAACAAAACGCCAGTTTTTTGGCGACCGCTCCCTGTCATGTCCAATGCCACGCCCGCCGCGTCGTGTCAAATTCAATAAGGCTTGCGGCTGCCTTGGTTTTTTTGGGGTTGACAGTTGCTTCAACCAAATCGAAAATGTGCTAACATTGCGTAAGGAGATCCCCTCAGGATGAATTATCGTGAAGTCTGCAAGTTATCGTATGTGGTGTCCATCGGCGTGGTAGTGGGCTTACTGGCCTGGGGCTGCGATCAGGAAGCCAAGCAAAACCCCTGCGACAATGTCAATTGCTGCGGCCATGGCGATTGCACGGCGGTCGGCGACAAGCCCAGCTGTGCCTGTAAAACCGGCTACAACGCATCCGCGGACGGCAAGCGTTGCATTCCCGACAACGCCGGTTCGTGCGAAGGAGTCGATTGCTCCGATCACGGCTGTTGTATTGAAAAGTCAGACCAGCCCTCCTGCAGCTGCGATCCCGGCTACCGCCTGGATCCCAATGACACCTCCAGTCTCAGTTGCATGAAAGATCGCTGCCTGTGGGTCGGCGAGACCTGCAGCGATAGCAGCGAGTGCTGCGAAAACGACTGTCTCAAGTACAGCGGCCAGGAAACCGGCTACTGCACGCGTCGCGACTGCCTGACCAGCGCGGACTGCAACAACTACTCCAACGACGGCAAGCAGATGTGCTGTATAGATGCGGGCGGAGAATATTTCGTGTGCATGAAGCTCGGGTCGGGGTGTTTCTGCGGCGATCAGACGGGAACTTGCGGCCATTCTTGCACCTGTCAAAACGACTCGGCCTGTTCACCCGGCTTTTCCTGCCTGCGCGGCAGCGACGAGGACAGCGGAGCGATCTGTACGCGGGCCTGCGTCAGCGACAACGACTGCAGGGAGTGTCGGGACGACGTCGATACCGACATTATTTTTACATGTCAACCCATTTTCGGTGGAGACACGTACTGCCTGGCTGCTGAGCAGCAGACCTGCCTCTGGGGCGGAGACTGCCAGGGAGACGATGCCTGCATCGCCTACCCGACGGCCGATGAGTCGTCGCTCGAGGGGCGCTGTAACCGCCTCGGGGATCTTCCACCGGGAACAGAGTGTGACGACAGCGCCGATCCAAACACTCTTCCTTTCGAGCAACGATGCTCCGATTTCTACTGTATGCACGGCTACTGTTCCGAGGTTTGCCAATTCGATTCGGATTGTCCCGAGAACATGTTCTGTGGCCAGGCGCGCTTTCGAATGGGGACATCGGGAACTACCACGGCCAGCATCAACATGTGCCAGGGCGGCACTTTCTGTTCGAGCGGCGCCGACTGCGAGGGGGAAGACGTCTGTCAGGTAACGCAAATATCAGACTACGATCTGGTCGGTATGTGCGGTCAGTTCGACGGAGAACTTGACGTCGGCGACCCGTGCGACGGTAGTACCAGCCCCAATGATCTTCCGCCGGGTGAGGCCTGCCGCGGTTTTTACTGCCTGTTCGGCAACTGCACTGAAGTTTGCGCCCAGGACCAGGACTGCCTCGGTACTGGCGGGCGATGTTGCTCGGTGAATTTCGGAGGCATGGGCCCTTCGGGAAACGACACGGCCGCCATCAACCTGTGTCGCTGGACGCCGGGATCCGGAGGGACCTGCCGCGGCGACTCCGATTGCCCACCGCATGAGACCTGCCAGTATTGTGTCAAGGAAGGTCAGCAGGTCAGCAAGTTTTGCATGAGCGAAAACTGTGTTCTGGGCAATCCCGGATGCGATCCACCGGGAACAACCGGCTGCGGGGATGATGGAGCCGCGCCTTGCTGGGGAGATCTGTGCCTGGTCACGGTCGGCGGTTCGTTTTGTTCGTCTTTGTGCGACAGCTCCAGCGATTGTCCAAACGGCATGAGTTGCGGAGCGCTGCGCGTTTCAGACACTCAAACTACGGGCGCCTGCATTCCCTAGGCGTTTGAGTCTGAAAAGATCAGAACCCCTTGAACAACCCCTGCAAGTCGATTTTCAAGGCCGCTGCAATCTTGTAGAGTGACGCTACAGAGGCTGCCGACTCGGCGCGTTCGATCTGGCTCAACAGGCTGACAGACAGCCCAGTCCGCCGGGCGACTTGCTTGAGTGTCAAATCGCTTTGCTTACGACTGGCCCGAAGGCGTGCGCCAACCGAAACCAACAGGCTGGACTCGGGACTGCGTAGCAGTCCCTTTTCTTCGACGATTTTCCTGCAAGTCTCGAGAAGCTTTTGTTGATCGATAGGCTTCTCGATGTAGTCGTTGACACCACCCTTCAAGGAGGCCACCGCCGTCTCCACCGATGGATATCCGGTCACCACGACTATCGCCAGATCTTTGTCTTTCTCGCGGATCCTCTCGAGAACCTCGATGCCGCTCATGCCGGGCATGATCAGATCGAGAATGAGAATATTGAATTGATGTTTGTCCAGTAACTCGAGCCCGATCTGCGGCGACGTTGCAACATCGACGTCGTAACCCTCTTTATGGAGTATGAAACGGTATACCTCGCCAGTTTCCGGATCATCGTCCAGTATCAGGATCCTGACGGCGCGAGTTCGCATGTAGCCCCCCCTTCACCCGAATAGACTCTCAGTCTTCCCTGTATTTTACAAAAATATCACCAACCGTCGCAGGACGTCAAGTGGCTCATTCTGCCGATGTAACCATCGACCTTGTGCATGACTTCACTCGATGATAGGCTCGCCAATACCAGCGGAGCGGAAAATGCATAGGATCCTTCTCGTAGACGACGTGCGACTGTTTCGAAAATTGACTTCGATAATTCTGTCCGGACGCGGTTATCAGGTAGTTGAGGCAGGCACGGGGGAAGAAGCCATGGAAAAACTCAAGGCCGACCCGCCCGACATGGCATTAGTCGATCTTGCGCTGCCCGGCATGAGCGGTTTCGACGTCTGTTCGCGGATCAAGCAAGATCCGGCCTATAGTGACATCCCGGTGATCATCGTGGCGACATCGGGCAGGGATGAGGATATTCGAAAGGCCGTCGAAGTCGGTTGCGATGATTACATCACGAAACCCCTCGATGACACTGCATTGATTTCCAAGGTGGAAGCGCTACTGGGAAAGACAGACCGTCGCCGCTTCCCGCGCATCCCTGCTACGCTGCAGATATCCTTCGAGGACTTCAGGGGTATCTTCTTCGAGTATACCCGCGACATAAGCCGCACGGGAGTATTTATCGAGATGACCAACCCGTTGCCGGTTGGCAGCCGGCTGCGGCTATCCTTCTCGCTGCCTCCGCCATTCAGCCATCCCGTCATGGCTTACGCTCGTGTGACGCGTTGTGTGCAGCCCGGCGCCGGCCAGCCCGGCGGAGTCGGGGCAAACTTTATTTTTCTTGATGAGAACTCCGAGCGCTTGATCGATGCCCTGGCCTCGACTGAATCCGATTTCGATGACGTTTCCGGCGCCTTTAGCCGGGTCAGCTTCCAGATGGATAACACCCCAATCGGCGAGGTAGATAGCGAGGCCAATCAATTGTTGCTGCTCACAAGAGAGCAGGACGCCTTGCGATCTTCCTACAAGGAACTGCAAGAAGAGTACATGCGGCTGTCGGCCCGCTTCACGCTGCTGGAAAGTCTGTATACCTCCAATGACACGCGAAAAGCGCTGGATGCGGCCGTTGATGCGCTCGGTGATCTGGTCGGAGTCGAATCCAGCGGCATCTTCATCCTGGCAGCCGACAACCAGAATCTGGTGTTGACCGCTTCACGCGCCTTGCCGGTCTCGATGCCGGCCAGCCTGTCGCCATCAGGACCGCTGTTGTCAGCCTTGAGTGAAAAAACGTTGCAAGTCCCGTCACAGCCATGGACTGCCGCTGGATCCGACTGGAACGTCATGGCCGCTGTCCCGTTGATGTTCGAAGGCGCTTCCAGGGGCATCATTACCATTCACGGCCTCTACCGGCAAAAAACGGCCTTGAACACTTACGATCACCAGATGCTCGAACTGCTTGGTCAAAGCCTTGGGCCTGTGCTGTTCCGTACTGCAATGCAGAAAAACAACTCGCTGGATTGGGATGCGGACGGGATTCTACAGATGATCGGGCCTATACTTCCTCGTTAGTATCCACCCTGGTTTTTATACTCCCTGAACTGCTTGATGATCTCTCGAACCGCGGGAACCTCTTTTCTCCGTGGGCAGGCCTTTACGAACTTCTCATAGAACTTGAGCGCCATGTCGCTCCTGCTCTGCTTCGCATAGGCAATTCCCATGCTCAACAAGGCGTCACAATTCTTCGGTTCGACTGCCAATGCCTGACGGAAGAAAACTATTGCTTCTCGAGCTTTCTTCTTGTTGACGAGTAGCTTTCCCTTGTGGATCAGCTCGCTGACTTCTTTCTTTTTGCGCTTCGACGTCGATTTCTTGATCGTGGGCTCTCTGGACTTGACAGCGACATGATCGGAACCTTTCTTTTTATCTTCAGAGCGCCTCTTGATTTGCCTGTCGAGCTGCGCGGCGATGACGTTCTGCTCGTCAATAATCCGCACAGTGTCGACATGCTTGCGAGCCTTGTCGGGGAGATTTGCCTTCAGGAAAATTCGGGCCTTGTTGAGGTGGAAAGAGATTACTTTTTTCTTGATCTCGGGTTTGAGTTCAGCGACTTCCTTGGCAAATAGACTGTCCGACCCAATCTGCTCAAACAACTCCCAGGCTTTGTCCCAATCGGGCGGCTTAGCCTCAATAGCGGCCTTTGCCTCCGCAACCAGCTCGGAATCATTCTTGGCGGCCTTTGTCTTCTCGAGCATCTGGCCGGCGCCCGGGTATTCGGGATTCTCCTCGATCGTTGCGTTGAAGGCGGCAATGGCGCCGATGAAATCTTTTTTCGCGTATTTCTGCATACCGTCATTGAACAGCTCGGCAGCCTGATCGGTTTTCACCTTGACGGGACCCTTGGTGTTATTGTCGCCCTTGGGCTCGACCGTCTTGCCGTTGTCCTTCGGCGAATGCAAAAAGTGGTAGCCAAGACCAGCCGCCAAACATGCAACGATGACCACTGCGCCAATGCCAATCAGTTTGCCCTTACCTGACCCGGCACCGCGTTTCTCAACCAGAGCCGCATCAACCATTGCGCGCTCAGCAGTAGTTACTGCTGGTCCGGAGACGGCCTGACCCTGGGCCTTCACGTCGACTATCTCACCCGGTGCGGCGTAACGGATGCTTACGTGTCCCAACTCGATCATGTCGCCCCGCCGCAGGTCGACCCGGGCATACTCTTCACCGTTGACCAGGACGCCGTTGGCGCTATCGAGATCGATAATACGATAGATTCCCCCATCAAAGACGATCTTGGCGTGCCGTGACGATATTGAACGATGAGCGATGATAACATCGCAACCCTCGTCACGCCCGACGACCATCTCTGTCTTTACCAGCGGAAACTCTGAGCCGGCAAGCTCGGTTGTCATTACCACCAGGCGGCCGGCATCCTTCTGCGGGATATCGCGCACGCGCCCGCTATCGGCATCTTTCTTGCCCTCGACCGGCAGTTTGAGTACGGCCGTGGCTCCATCCGATTGGGTTGTCTTGCTGGCTGCCCGCGCCTGAGCCGGGCTGATCGCAGGCGGGCTGGTGGAGCCCATCTGCGGAGGAGTAGCGGCCTCAACCGCCACTTTCTGCAGTGCCAAGTGATAGTCGCCGATCTCGACCAGGTCTCCTTCGCGGACCGTAGTCCTTGCGGCGATCTTGTCCCCGTTGACTCTCACACCATTATAGCTGTCGAGATCCTCAATAAACACTGAGCCGTTCGACCTGGTAAGACGGGCGTGGTGTCTAGAGACATTCCTCTCCGTCAGCCGGATAGTGTTGCCCTCCTTCCGGCCGATGGTGATCTCTTCCTTAACCAGCGGCACGACCGTGGTATGACCCTCGTCGTCCTCGATGATCAACTTGTACAACCCTAACCTCCGGCGTTAGCCAAGGCCGGCTGTTTGCGATTCAACCTCAGAAGAGATGTACCACGCTTTCGACCCGTGTTCAAGAATATATGCTACTTTTGCACACATTTATCTTTCACTTTCTGCAGATTGATTCCTTCTACCGGCCACCTCGTATATCCCAGGTTTCTCTTAAAAAAAGCCTCCAGCGGTTCGTCCGCAACCCTTCCAAAAACCCTGGAGGCATGACGTAAAAACCGCTTTCCCCGTTTGTCTACGACCAGCCCCATGTGGGTGATTCGTACCGGCATATTTGCGACGTCCTTGCGGACGACGAATAAAATTGTTCCTGGTCTAATGCCGGTATACAGCCCGCAGGCCGACTCGATCGGAATTATCGGCAGCCTCGATTCGCCGCAGGGAACTTGATCGGGCTTTAGCAGCGGCCAGGCCTTGTCCCGCCGGCGTTTGTTCCAGACTTCCGGGTCGAGGCGTTTTCCAACCATCCTGACTGCGGCACCGCCGACCTGGCGGGTCACATCCTCGATAAAGCCGGCCTTTTCGTTCAGCGGAATCCACTGTGCCATCATGAAATGCTTGCGTTGCAGATAGTCAATCCTTCCACCCCGGTAGCGTATCCTTCTAAGCATTTCTTTTGCCCTCTTCAAGTTGACGGACAGGGTCAGCGCCAGGGTCTCTTCGATGAAAGTTGTACAGTCTGCCGCCTCGAAACTGATCAGCGGATCGCTGTCCGGCGTATTCCCAGGCCCCTCCCCTAGAGGAGAGAGCACGAAGGGAACACCGAGGAAGTTCTCGCTTATGTCCTGAATACGTTTATCGAGATCGGGCTCCGTCGCTATCGACCTCTTGAGCAACGCATCGATCTGCGATCCGCTCATGGCGGCAAATCCCGGGGCAGGCCCAGCAGCCTCGAGTGGCAAGGCTATCAAGACGACCAAGGCGAATAACGGCATGACAACGTTGCGCGTCATGATAGTAAGCATATCATCTAGACCACTCAAGATGTCACAATCTTTGCACTTGCGTCAAGTATTGTCGAAACCATCCAAGTTGCTGGTGGCAAGTCTTGTGCCGCGTACTTTGCGGCGCCGAGATGGATCTTGGCCAGTCAAGATCGCTCAGCCTTGCAAGCTGCTGCGGGTTGACACTTGCGGTCTCAAGCGATAGGGCATTCAAATGATAAAAGACAAATCCGACTCCGCCGTTCTGGTCACCGGCGCCACCGGTTTCATCGGCAGCCGTTTGGCCTTCGAGCTTGCACAATCCCGCGGCAGGCGACTGGTCCTGTTATGTCGTCCAAAGTCACGCGCGCGTCTCGACTCTTTCCTTGCCGGGTTCGACGAAAATGTACCCCGCCCGGAGGTAATCGAGGGAGATCTCGAACTCGACAATCTGGGCCTCGAGCCCGCCGATCTTCGCAGACTCAAAGATCGGGTCAGCCAAGTTTTTCATGTCGCCGCCGGATACAGGCTGGATATTTCATGGCAAGAGGCACAAGCCGTCAATGTTACAGGTACCCGGCGGGTAATCGATCTGGCCGCTGATCTGCCCGGCCTGTCCCGTTTCCACTACGTCAGCACCATGGCGGTGGCCGGGAACTGGCAGGGGCCTTTCCGCGAGGACGATCTGTATCTCGGACAAGGGTTCGACCACGCTTACGGCCATTCGAAGTTTCTGGCCGAGCAACTGGTTCGACAGGCGGCGGATCGTTTTCCGGTAACCGTCTACAGGCCGGGTGTCGTGGTGGGCGACAGCCGGAGCGGAAAGATCGACAAGTTGGACGGTCCTTACTACGTCTTTCGCATCCTGGACAAGCTGCGCCGCGTGCCCGGCATGAAACGAATGCCGCAGATAGTTCCCCGCGAGGCGGATACCTTTTTTCATTTGGTGCCTGTGGATTTCGTTGTCGACGCCATGGTCAAGCTGGCTGAGCGCGATGATGCGCATTTACGTACCTATCACTTGATGGATCCAGACCCACCAAGTTACCGCGAGTTCTACATGGCCACACTCAGCACAATGGGATTCTCGGGTCCTCGCATCGCGCGACCGGTTACACGCCTGATAAACTTGCTTAGCTCGCGAGCCCTCGGAACATTGTCGCAGGCTGTTTTCAACAAGCTCGAGCTTCCCAGGGAAATGCTGTCCCATTTTCTCTACAAGGTGACCTACGATACGTCCAACGCAACAAGAGACCTGGAGGGAACTGGAATTTCAGCGCCGTGCTTCGCCGACTACTTGCCGGTCATCCTGCGATACTTCGAAAACAACATGCTTGGCTGAAAATGAAATTAGTCCGCGCTAGCCGGCCCTGGATCGCTTGCGGCCTGTCCCGGTTCGCTCGCGGCCGGCCGCGAGGCCACGGGCGCCGAAGCTGAGATCAGAGATCCGTGACTCGAAATACGAAACCCCCGGTTTGAATCGGCCCGGATGGTTCCGATGCGCGCCCGTAGCATTTTTCGACCTTCCATGGCGAAAAGCACGACTAAAAAAATCCAACCGCCGAAAACCACCGGAACTATAAAAGCAAACATTATGCCCAGGCGCGAAGCCAGCAGACCCGGCGCTTCTTGCCAGTCGCCCTGTTCGGCCAGGTGCTCCAGGCGACCGCCGGCCAGCAGGAAAAATACGAATCCTCCAACGCAAACCAGTAAAAACAGAATATTCAGAACACCGTTTTTCCTGCGTGCGGACAGGAAGTAGCCCACCAGGTAGGCCAGGGTCGCAGCAAAAAGCGAACTGGCCATGATACCCAGCATGACCCAGTTTGAGACTTCGGCGGAATCCATGAGGTAGAGCATGCTCCAGGCCGGCTGGCTGATAAAAAGATACAGGCCGGTGGGCAAAAGCACCAGGAATTCGAAAAGCAACAAACCGGGCAGGTAGGGCTCGCGCCACAACCTGGCCCCGTTCGATATCTGCCGCCTGGCGGCCATGGCCACGCTGAATCCAGCCAATAGGCTAATCAATGGAAGCAAAATGACTATGACGCAACCTCCCGCGCGAACCAAATGTTCGCGCGCCCGATTCGCACAGGACCAGGCAATTATCCCACAATCGGCCGTCTGTCAAAAGGCAATTCTATTGCAGCTGATCTTTGCGTTTGCCCCATAGCCAGGATTGCCGACCGGGTTTTTTACTTGACAGCCAGAAGAGCGCTCTGCTAAAAGTGTTGGCAAATCATGGAATTGGGCGAGAACTGGGTTTCGAGCCTGAAGATTGGTTCTCCCCGAGCGAGGTCTTCTGAACGTGAAATACAAATACATACTGGCAATCGCTGCGGTGCTTACGACAGTCCTCATCGCCTGGGGTGGTTGCGGACCGGTAGAATCGACTTCTTTGATAGTGGAAGCCGACACTGCCCTGCACAACGCCAAGACTGCAGAAGCGCAGAAGAAATCTCCTTACGAGTACACCGCTGCCGAACAGTACCTGCACAAGGCCCGTGAGAAGTGGGGAACATCTGATTTCGAATACTCGATCGACTATGCCACGCAGGCCCGCGACTTGGCCACGACTGCCCGCGAGCGATCGATGAAGAACGAAAACGAGTAGCATTCGGGCAATAGTCGTCGCAACAAGACGTATTGTCCGACGCGCGAGGAGAATATTCATGAATAGCGCCCGGCGTCATGCAGCATCGATCGTTGTCATTGGGCTTGGTTGCGCCAGCCTTTTTCTTGCCGGTTGTGTGTCCGGTGCGAAGATCCGGGCCGACGCGGAGGTCGTCAAGCGTGACATCGCCAAGGCCCGTAAGAGCGGCGCCTACCGTTGCGCCCCCCGCGATCTGGCTATGGCAGAGACCAATGTTCGCTTCTGTGAGGATGAACTCGGCCAGGGCAACTGGCTCAGGGCCGACGATCACATAAAGATCGCGCTGGCATCAATCAAACGCGCCCTGCAAGACTCGAAAGACTGTGGTCCCAAGAAAGTTCTGATCAAGACCCCCCCCACAATCGTGGCTATAAAGAAGACCGACCGCGACGGAGACGGCATTTTCGACGTCGACGACAAGTGCCCAGACACTCCGGGCCTGCCCGAATACCACGGATGCCCGCCAAGCGACAGCGACGGGGATGGCATCCTGGACAATGTCGACAAGTGCCCGAATGATCCCGAGGACAAAGACGGCTTCGAGGACGAGGACGGCTGCCCGGACTTCGACAACGACAAGGACGGGCTTCCCGATGTTGAGGACAAATGTCCAAACGTTCCGGGTCCTCCCGAAAACAAGGGATGTCCGGTTACCGACCGCGACAAGGACGGCATTCCCGACGACGTGGATAAATGTCCGGACGAGCCCGAAGACAAGGACGGCTTCGAGGACGAGGACGGTTGTCCTGATCTCGACAATGACAAGGACGGCATCCTCGACAAGGACGACAAGTGCCCCAACGATCCCGAGGACAAGGACGGCTTCCAGGATGAAGACGGTTGTCCTGATCCGGACAACGACGGCGATGGAATTGCAGACAAGGAAGACAAGTGTCCCAACGAGGCGGGTCCGCCCGACAGTCCTCAGGGCAAGGGTTGCCCGCGCAAGTACAGCCTGATCAAGATCAACCGGGAGAAGAAACGGATCGAGATCAAACAGAAGGTGCATTTCGCTACCGGCCGCTATCGTATCCTGGGATCGTCTTTCGGGCTTCTGAACCAGGTTGCCCAGGCGATCAAGGACTACCCCAAGATGAAGATCTCCATCGACGGGCACACCGACAGTCGCGGTTCGGATGCCATGAACCAGCGCCTAAGTGAAAGCCGCGCAAATGCTGTTCGGGATTACTTGCTTGGTCGGGGTATCGACGGCAGCCGCCTGCGCGCCGTAGGTTTCGGAGAGACAAAACCGATCGACTCGAACCGTACGCGGCGCGGACGGGCAGCCAACAGGCGTGTGGAGTTCAATATCATCGAAGAGTAGAGTGGCTTCCAAGACAACCGAAAAGCAGGTACTGACCAGGCAGGTGGGCACAGTTAGCGGCCTGACCCTGGTCAGTCGCCTCAGCGGGCTCGCCCGAGATATGGTCTTCGCGGGATTGTTCGGTGCCGGGTTTGCGGCCGACGCCTTTAACATTGCCTTCACCATACCGAATATTTTCAGGCGTTTTTTGGCCGAGGGCGCCATGAGCATCGCCTTCGTGCCGGTCTTCACAGAATATCGAGCGACACGTTCGTTCGAAGACAGTCGCCGTCTGTATGACGTGACTTTAACGACCTTCAGCGCCATCCTGATCGTCGTGACCGCGGCGGGCATCGTCTTCAGTCCTTACGTGGTCAAACTCTTCGCGCCGGGTTTCGGCGCGGAGAAATTCGCGTTGGCTGTCTATCTCAATCGCCTGTTATTTCCCTACCTGTTCTTGGTGGGCCTGACCGCCTTGTTCACAGGCATTTTGAACACACACCGACATTTCGCCGCTCCGGCAGCCGCACCCATCTTGCTCAATGCTGCAATTATTGGCTGCGCATTGGCCCTCTCCGGCCTGCTGAAACCACCCATCACCGCCATGGCAATCGGTGTGCTGGTTGGCGGACTATTTGGATTGCTGCTCCAGGTGCCGTTCTTGCTACGGCGCGGAATACGCCCGAGACCGCGTATCGAGTTTGGCCACCCGGCGGTAGGTAAAATGCTGCGCCTGATGGGTCCGGCCCTTTTCGGAGTGGCCATCTACCAGGTCAACATTCTGGTATCAAGAGCACTGGCCTCGCTCCTGCCCGAGGGAAGCGTCACTTATATTTACTACTCCGATCGGTTCCTTGAACTGCCGCTTGGCGTCTTCGCAGTGGCCGTGGCCACCGTTGCCCTGCCCAGCCTTTCGGAACACGCCTCAACCGAACGCCTCGACCGCCTCAAGGAAACGCTGAGCTTCGCGTTGCGCCTGACTTTTCTGGTGTGCATCCCGGCCATGATATGGATGTCCATCTGCCGCAGGCCCATCATTGCAACACTGCTCGAGCGCGGGCGATTTAACATGAGCGACACTATAGCTACAGCACATGTGTTCCTCTTCGCCTCACTGGGTATCTGGGCGGTCGCCGCCATTCGCAATCTGGTGCCGGCCTTCTATTCTTTGAAGGACACCAAGACACCAGTGGCCTTGGCTTTCGTGGCCTTTTTACTCAACGCCGGCCTGGGCCTCATCTTGATGTGGCCCATGGGACCGGCTGGACTGACGCTGGCCAACTCGATCTCCTCCACTGTGGATTGCCTGTTGTTGGTATTTTTCCTGCGCCGCAAGATCGGCCCGCTGGGTTTGCGCAAGATTTGGGGATCCGCCTGGCGGGTGGCTCTGGCGTCGCTGTGCGCCGGTCTTGCCGCCTGGCCCTTCACCCGCCTCGATGTCTGGGTCGCGGGGGGCACGGCAGCCAGGGTCGGCTACCTGGCGCTGGCCGGCCTGGCGGGCGGATCGGCCTTCTTGATATCGGCCAGAATCCTGCGTGTACCGGAATTGAAGACGCTCTGGCAAAGATTGACCGGGCGGGTCTAGCGTCCTTCGCGGATGTAACCGTTGCGAATCAAGTGCAGCAAGGCCTGGTAGGTTTCCAGGTCGGGAAGAACGCTCTCGTCCAGGACACTGTCGACCCTGCCGTGGTTATGGACATCCTGAAGCACATCCAGTTGATCGGGCTCCAGGTCCCTGAGCGCCGGTGAAAGCGGGCTTGCCAGCTTGAAGCGAGTCGCCGGATCCGGGAGCTGATCTTCAATGCGCGCCAGCTCATCCATCGCGCGCATGGCGTCCATCAGCAGTCCCTCCGTGCTCTCATCCAGTTCAACCATGAACTTCTCGTCTGAAGGTCCGGTAAGCTCGAAGAAGCCGCTCACCCAGCCGACCAACCGGCTAAAGGCCTTCTGTGGCCCGATCTCGTGCCGGTTGTCTATCGAGGCATAGTAGATCTTGCCGTTGCGCAAGAATATCTTGCCCTCGTGTTCGTCACCGCGGACCACCAGCACACCGCTTTTCTTGCTGGTCGAAAAAAGCTGCAGCAGGTCGGGTATCGGAACCTCGTCGATGCGACCGGACATTGGGCTGGACGAGCGCGCCTTACGGGCGGCCACCTGCTCCATCATCGAGCGCACCTCGGCCTCACTATAAGGTTTTTCTTTACCGGCGCTGGCCTCAACTGCCATTAGTTTCAGTATGGATGTGCCGATCAGTATGCGATCGCCTTCCTTGATACGGGCCTTCTTGACCTTCTCACCGTTTACGAAGGTGCCGTTTGTTGAACCGAGATCTTGTATCATTACCCGGCTCGAGCCGGTAGTGATCTTGGCATGCTTGCGGGAAACCATGTCCTCGACCAAAACCATGTCAAGGTCCGAGCTTCGGCCGATAACTATCTCGCGATTGGGTCTGAGCGGAAACATACCCCCCTGGTACTTGCCGGAGATAAACCTGAGGGCATAGCTTTTGGGGTTAGACGAACCGTTCGCATCGGTCATCGATCACACTCCAGAAAGAACTCGAGTCTGCAACTCACTTTCATGTTAGCACCACCCGCGGCCCGGGGCAATTTCATGACTGTGTACCTTCGGCCACCAGGTTCAGATACATTTGGCAACTCTTGTTTCCCGGATCGAGTTTAAGAGCCTCGCGCCACTCAGCGGTGGCCTGATCGAGTCTGCCAATCGAATACAGGGTCACTCCGAGGTGGATGCGGGCGGCAACATAGCCGGGCCGGTCTTCCAGTATTTTCCTGAATTCCGCAACAGCATCCTCCTGTCGGCCCTGGTCGCGCAGCGCCTGTGCCAATCTCAGACGGATATCGACGAAATCAGGACCCAACTCTAGCGCACGGCGAAACTCTGATGTGGCATCTTCGTAAATTCCCGCAGCCTGGTAGACATCGCCGATCTCGGCGTACATATTTGCGATCTTGCCACGCACGAAGGGATCCAGTTCTCCCGGGCCGGCCCTCGAAGCCGACAAAGCCTGGTTGAAGACATCCTTTGCCTCGGCGTAGCGGCCGAGATCGTTGTAAGTGACAGCCAGGTTGAGCGATGCCTCTGTATAGCCTGGATTTATCTCCAGGGCTCGCTCGAAGTGTTGCTGTGCTTTCGAAAAAAGACCACGGTCATGGAATATCACTCCCAGCATGTTGTAAACGTCTGCGAAGCGATCATTCTTTTCCAGTACCCGCGTCAGGTAACTCTCTGCCCGTGAGTATTCCCGCTTGTGGTAGGCGTCCCGGCCCAACTTCAGCAGGTCTCTAGTTTGTTCGTCCATCGTTTCCTCCAGAATGGGCGGGCTGACCCGGGTTGGTCATCTCGTTACCCCAGGCCGCCGATGATGCGCCAGAGCGATCCTTCCTTCTGCAACATGATGCGTTCACGAGCCTTATTTTCGATTTTCTTCCCCCCGGCTTCGGTAATCAATAGAAACGTTTGGATCGCCTTGGCTCGTTTCCCGCCCACTTCTATATCAAGGTCGTCTACTATCAGAGCCTGCATGCTAACCGCGGCAAGATCGTCCCGGAGACGTTTTATCAGTGCCGCCTTGCCTCCGACCTGGCCTTTGTATTCGGCCGAGATCAGACGGGCCAGCCTCTCGGGCGAACCATTTTCAAGGGCAATCCGGCGCTCGCGGAGTGTTTCAATTATACCGCGTAGTTCCAAGAAAAGACCCGAGCTGATGACCGGCCCGGCCGCGGTCTTCGTTAGTTTCAGCCTTTGCGGCCCCGAATATCGCAGTCCTTTACCCGAAACGACAAGGTGGGCCGTAAGCCCGTTATCTTGCAGCGTCAGATCCTCGTGCTTAACAGCCAGTGGTCCGTAAACTACGAACAAATGCCGCAGATCATCTTCCAGTCGACCCGCTCCCCCGATGTCATCTTCGTACTCCGCATCGAGCTGCATCAAGATCAAACCGACGTCCTTCTTGGAGCATCCCTTTTCAATCGCCTCGAGAACTCGCGCCGGCGTCGAACGCCCCTCGGCCTGACAGCCAACGACCAAAAGCCCCACCAATAGGGCGGCTGTCGACCGGCCGCTCACTTCTTGGTGCTCCCCACCTTTTTGTCTTCGTGTTTGGTGAGATTTGCCAACAACTCCTTGGCGTCATCCGAGTAGTCTCCCTTGGGAAACCTTGTCAGCATCTCGTGCAGGCTGCTTTTAGCTCCTTTTAGTTGCTTCAGTTTAACCTGGGCCTCTGCCTTGTAGTAAAGCGCCTGCTCGTCAAAACCGACTCCCGAGTAAGCCGAGAGAATCTGTTCTGCCCGCCAAAGCACTCCCCTGAAGTGTCCCCGCTTGCGGTAGAACTCCATCACGTAACGAGTTTGCTCGGCCATCCTGACCAGGCACTGTTTGAGCAGGTCTCTGGCTTCGGGCGCATTCTCGTGGTTGGGAAAACTCTGCAGGTAGCGCTTGATCTCCCGAATGGCCTTCAGCGTCTCGGCCTGATCGAGTTCGTAAGCCGGTGGAGTAATAAACCAGTCATCTGGAATTCTCTTGAAATAGCAAACGCCGATACGGAACATGGCATAGGGCATCTTCTCGTTGCGCGGGTGTAGCTTGATGAAGCTCAGGTAACTGTCGGCCGCCTCGAGGTATTTCTCCTGGCCGAAGTAGCAATCCGCGGTGTACAGATCGGCCTGGATGGCAAACTTCGAATAAGGAAACTTGCTTTTTACGAATTTGAAAAATTGAAGGGCCCCTGCGAAATCTTCATCGTCATAGGCTTTTTTGCCCTTGATGAAATTCTCCTTGGCACTGGTGCGGTAACTCACGAGCTTCTTCTTCTCGGGACCGGATGCACAGGCAACGGTCAGGCAAAGCCCCACACACAGCGATACCAATAAATATTTTCTCGTATCCAGCACAACTACCTCCACAGCGCCGCAGCCTGAATTGCCAGTAATTCCGGCCGACTCCTGCAGCACGTTAGCACGCCCTGTAAATATCAGTCAATTATGGAAATCAGATCGCGCCAATCTGAGAGCTGCGAACGAATCCCTCCACGCCGTTGGCCAGGCGCACCCGGGAGTATTCGCCCATCTCGTCCAACAACCTGACCTTTAGTCCTTCGTGAACTTCCATGAGTACCTTGGCGCCGTTCTCGGGTCCTTCTCTCAGCGAACCGGTCGGGGCAACCACGATGCCGTGATGAACTTTCTCCTGGATGTACACGCGACTGGAAAAGAGCAATCCAAAAACGAGGGCCAGGGTAAGAACCGGTATGTTGATCCAGAAAAGGAGTCGCCGTGACGATTCACGCCGCGCAAGACGCCGGCTGATTGCCAGAGTGAATGCCGCAAGGTAGAACGATAAAAACATCCATGTAAGCCAATCGACGGCAATGCCGCGCACGAACCCGTGCCAAAGCGGCTCGCCAACGGCCCCTTCCTTCGGCATTACGACACGGTCGACTAGTTCCTTGCGAACCATGGCAAGGTTGGAAGCCGCCGCGCTGTCTCCCGGGTTCATTTGCAGCACTTTCTCGTAGAAGAGCACCGCCAGACCCTTGTTGCCTGACCGGTAATAGGCATTGGCCAGGTTAAAATCGAGATCGGGATTGTCTATTCCGGCTTCAAGGACTTTACGGTATTCAGAGACGGCCGTGGAATAGTCTCCGTCCAGGTAGGCCTGGTTGCCCCTCGAAAAAAGCACCAGCAGCCTCTTGGTCAGTTGGGAGTCGTTTTGAGCATGAGAAACGGGGGCCACCATGACACACACCAGGATCACGGCCAGACATGAGGAAACACGTTTCATCGCACCGTCCCGTCGGGCCTAATCCGCTCGCGCTCGATCCTCTTTATAATCTTGCGTACCCTGTCAAGGGATTCGAGCATCTGTTCGCCACGCGAGGTAGCGGGAGCGAAGCGCCCGAAATCGCAATTCTCGGCTTCGGCTGTGTACGCATCCGTTATCTCCCGGGGAACACCCATTTCTTCCATGCGCCTGGCGAGTTCGGCCATGGTAATCCCCTGCGCAGCAATACCGCAGCGAGCCTCGATTCCGTCCAGTAGCGCATCCTTGATCTCCGAATAGAATTCGGCCGCATTTCCGGCGGCTGCCATCTGACCGGCCCTCTTGAGGTGGCGCTGACCGCGGGCCCACGCCCGGCGCATGCGGTTGCGCGCTGAATCAGCCCTGCCCCGTGCTCTTACGAAAACAACCGCCAACACCAGCAGGTAGACAATCGGCGGAACGGCCAGCAGGGGAATGAACAGCGAACTTTTATAGAAGGGACGTCCGAAACTTTTCAATGAACTCTTGTAACGGATTGGCTTGAAGGCGCCGGCCAGAATGTTGATCTCATGTCCTCCGCCGGTTGTGGATACGGACCCGGTCGACTGACTTGCGGCAACTTTGATGACCTCACGCTCGGTCTGCAGAGTACGGTATTCACCGTCGCGCGGGTCGTAATATGAAAACTTCAAAGACGGAATGACAAGGTCACCGGATGTCAACGGAACCAGGATATACTCAAACGACTTGGAGCCGCTGACCTCGCGGCCGCGCTTGGAAATCTTCACGTCCACGTTGGGGTCGAAGGTCTTGAAGTGCGGCAGAGTGGGAAGGCGAGGCGGGCGAACCCGTTGAATGGCGCCGCTGCCTTTCAGTACAAGTGTGTATGTGACTGGCTGGTTCAGGCCGACCGAACTGGAATCGACGGTATCAGACAGGGAATAGTGCCCAACGTTTGAAGGATCGAAGTCCGGCGGTCGTCCCGTGCTGGGAAGATCGAGCACCTTTATCGTAATTGGCTGCGTGTGCAGTGTACGAACCTGAGAAGGAAAGAATGGCGATGTCGATGCCTCGACCTCCACTTCGATCGGTCCGATTTCGATTTCGCCCGGGCTGAGCGGGAAAAGCGCCTTCTGGTCCAGGACCTTGAACTGGTATAGTTCGCCCTTGATGTATTTCTGGTCGGTAGAAGCCTTGGAAACGTCGCGATCGACGCTGAAGAAATCATCGAGCTTCGGCCAGCGGATCGTAGCGATTCGCGCGCCGACTTTCGAGTAGATGCTTACCGTAACCGTGACCTGCTGTCCTTCGACGGCATCGTCGGGTGTGGCCGAAGCGCGCACGAAGATATCGTTAGGTCCGATCTCCTCCCGCCTGTGAAACATGTCCCGTGGCGTATGAAAGAAATCGTCCCAGTCGTCATCAAAAGGAGACGGGAATCGCCGTCCCAAGGGCGAGGTGCGCCCGGCAGACGGCCGCCGTCGGGCTTGCTTGACCACGTCGATGTCAATGGGATTGGTACTGTAGTTCTTGCCCATGTATTTCAGGGTCGCCCGCCCAATACGGGTCTTGCCGATCTTGGTCGGCTTGAGAATATAGACGAATTTCTGAATCTTCTTGTAGTTCTGGCTACCGCCGGAAAATGAGAATGCCAGGTTCTCTTCCCTGCTGGTACCGGCAACACGAAGGTTGCCGGTGCCAGAAATCTTGATGCTGCTCGATGAGACAGAGTTCTTGGCCGTGACCGAAAGCGTCAGAACGACGTTCTCAGACAGTCCAACCTGTGTGCGATCAACGGACGCCGAAAAAGAGACATCATCACCCGCGGCGAGACCCGCACTTGAAAGAATAGTGATCGACGTGAGCACCAGGCCGAGCACCTGAATGTGGCGTCGTTGCATCGGGCAGCCCTACCAGTCCTTGTCGATCTTCTTGCCCCGGTACTTGGGCATGACAAACTTGTACATCTGAAAAGGTTTCTCGTTGTCGCGCATGGCATCGAGTAACGCCTGGGCTTGTTCGCGATTCAGCTTGCCGGCTTCCCGCTTCTCGTCCGGCGGCGGACTCCCGCTGGGTTGACTCTCGGCCTGTTGTTGTTGCTGTTGCTGCTGCTGCTGTTGTTTCTGTTGCTGCTGTTGTTTCTGTTGCTGCTGTTGTTGCTGCTGCTGTTGTTGATCCTTTTGTTCGTCCTGCTTTGACTGCTCTTGTTTTTCCTGCTTATCGCCGTCGTTCTTTTTCTCTTGCCCCTTCTCGTTCTGCTGTTTCTCCTGCTGCTTGTCCTGTTTATCTTGCTTATCCTGAGACTCTTTCTTGTTGTTGTCTTGCTTTTGCTCGTTCTTCTTCTGATTGCCCTTGTCTTGCTTGTCCTTGTCATCCTGCTTTTGCTTCTGGTTCTTGTCGGCCTGCTTGTTGTCCTTGTCCGAGTCGTTTTTCTGCTGCTGCTTTTTCTGTTCGATGGCTTTAAGAGCAATTTCCAGATTGTAGCGCGCATCATCGTAGCCTGAATCGATCTCCAGAGCGCGCCGATAGTAAGAGATAGCGTCGCGATAGGCCTTCTGGGCCAGAAATGTGTTGCCGATATTGTAATAGTTGCGTTTCTTGAGCTCGGGCTGCTTGATGCCCATCGCCCTCATGTATGCCTCGCGGGCTTCCTTGGGACGACCCAGCTTGAAGAGTGCATTGCCGCGATCGAAGTGAATGCGGGGCTCTCCCGAGACTTCGTGTTCGGCGCTGTCATAGGCCTCAATGGCCTTCTGGTAATGCTGGTTCTTATAGAGCCGGTTGCCTTCGGCAACGCTCTTCAACTCGCGTGAAAAAGGATCTATAGCCGCGGCCCGACCCACCGGCAGCAAAAGGCACAGAAAAATGCCCGGAACCAGCGCGCTCGTTTTCATGAAGTCCTCCCCTGGCGTATTTCCCTGCGGGAGGGAATGATCGATGAACCAAGCAGCAGCAGAAAAGCGAAGAAGACGAACAACTGGAATTTCTCTTCGTAAACCGACTCTACTCTCGACTCGAACTCCGACTTGTGCATGCGGCTGAGCATATCATAGATCGCCTCGAAGCCAAGATCGCCGGCGGCCGAGTGGATGTATATTCCGCCGGTGGCGTCCGAGATAGCGCGCAACGTATTCTCATGCAACCTGGTCATGACGGTCTTTCCCTGCTTGCGAAGGTACTTGCCGTCCTCGTCCGGAATCAGTTCTCCTATCTGCGTGCCTATTCCGACACAGTGAATGATCACGCCCATATCGTGCAGCTTTTCCACTTCCTCCTCGTAACGCCCTTCGTGGTCTTCGCCGTCCGAAATAATGACCAGCACCTTGGATCGCGAGCCGCCCTTCGAGTTTTCAAACATCTCCCGGGCCACTCGCAAGGCTTCGGCGAAGTTTGTGCCGCCTACCGGCACGGAGCCTGCTTGCATCGCCCGCAAAAACAGCTTGGTCGCGGAATAGTCGGAGGTCAAGGGACATTGGACGAAGGCGGTCCCGGCGAAAGCCACGAGTCCGACACGATCTCCAGTAAGATGATCAATCAACCCGCTCACCTCGAGCTTGGCGCGCTTGAGACGATTTCCAGCCCGGCGCGACGACACGTCCCTGGCCAGCATGCTCTTCGAAACGTCCAGGGCCACCACCACGTCCACGCCGCGTCGCTTGACCAGCTTGGAGTGGGTTCCGAACTGGGGCCGGGCCAGGGCAAACACCAGGGCGACCAGAGATAAGACGAGCAGAAAAAGCCTCAAGATCTCACGCTCCTGCGAATACTCCGGAGCCAAGCGGGCCAGTAACAGCGGATCCGCCGCGCGGTGGGCCGTGCGCCGACGGCGCAGCAGTGCCGCTATTCCACCGGCCAGTACCAGCGGTACTACCATCATCCAGTAGAAATATTCCGAAGCGGCGAAACGCATGGTTCTCGGTTCCATAGCCTTTTGGCTACGGAAATCTCCTGAAACGGGTCCAGCGCAGCATCAGCTCTATCAGCAGAAGCAATAATGCCGGCAGCAGGGCCAATTGAAACACCTCCGTGCTGCGCGTGAAACGGCCCGGATCCATCAATCGGGTTTTCTCCATGTGATCCAGGATGTCCTGGAAATCTTCCTCGAGTGCCTTCTCGTCGGTGGCGCGGTAGAATTTGCCCAGGGATTTTTTTGCAATCTGCTTGAGCAACTCGGGGTTGGTGCGGATCTCGACCTTCTGATAGGCTGTTTGGCCGAAAACGTCACGCCCGACGGGATAGGGCACCAACCCGCCCTTGCCCACCAGGATCGGAAACACCCTGATCTTCTTTTCATGGGCGATCTCGGCAGCCTGAAGCGGCGCTACCTTGCTGGCGTTGTCGTCGCCATCGGTCAGAAGGATGATCACCTTGCTCTTGGCTTCGGATTTTTCCAGCCTGTTTATCGAAACCATGATTGCGTCGCCAATCGCAGTTCCGTCCTCGATCACTCCGGTCTTGACCGCCTTCAGAATGTTCTGCACAACCGAGTAGTCCAGGGTCAAGGGACACTGGGTAAAGGCGTTGGCGGCAAAGACCACCAGGCCCAGGCGGTCTTCCTTGCGCTGGCGAATGAACTTGGAAATGACCTCCTTGGCGCCGTCGATGCGGTTCTTGCGTTGGTGCGGCCGGGCGATGGGTGAGAAATCTACGGCGCGCATCGAGGTAGAAACATCCAGAGTCAGAACAATGTCCATGCCTTCGGCGAAGACGTCGGCCTCGGTGGTGGCTACCTGGGGACGAGCCAGAGCCAGAGCCACCAGGCATACGGCCAGCAGGCGCAACAGGGGCACCAGGTGCCTGAGCGGGGACGGCCGTCCGGCGGCGACCTTGCCCAGCGCGGCAGTGGAAGACAAGAGCATCACCGGCTGCTGCCGGCGCCTGTACCAGACGGCGACAGCGACCAGCAGCACCGCCAATGCCAACAAAGCGAGCCCGACAGCGACCATTGAATTTTTCACAGGATCGGAGGGACCACTGACCAGCGCTTTGAAGGCCAGCCCGCCTCCGCAGACGAGCAGCACACTCGAAATCAGCAGAACGACAAGCGCAACCCTGTGTACCCGCCCGGGGTCTTGGAAAGCGCCGACTGCATTTGTAGCGGGCCTGCTCCGACGCGAAAAAGATACCGCCAACAGCAGGGGAACGGCCACCAGCATGGCGAGCATCCAGGGCGAGTCGAGGTGAAATTCGGTCAGACGGATCACGTCGCGCCTCCCGCCTCATCCCGCCTGGTGTTCGTGATCAGCGAATAAGCTCCGTCGATCGCCCGGGATGAGATCTCGTCGGAGGCTTGGGCCTTTGCAAATTTGACCAGGTCGGCCTCACCCAGCAGTTGCCCGAGCAGCTGGTGGTCGAGACCGGGAGTGGGTCGGTCGCGCAACTCTTCCAGCAATTCGCGGGAGGTCAGGTCGAGTGCAAAGAAGCCGAAACGATTACCCAGGTACTCGCGTACGGTATCCGACACGCGGTCGAAGTACTCGTGCTGACGTCCTTTTCTGAGCAGGTTGTCTTCTACGATCTGATCGAGTTTCTCGATGGCAATCTCGTGAGCGGCGCGCTCCGGGGGCAATTCTTCGTGCCTGGCCTCTACGCCACCGGGCGTGCGTCTCAGGCGGAGTCCCACTGCCGAAAGAATCCAGAGAGCCAAAAGACCCAGAAGCACCAGCAGGCGATAGTCCCTGACGATCACCGGAACAGGTGCGGCAACGTCACGTGGTTCTGGCTTTTCCACACCTGCAAGCATGCTTTTGATTTTGATCTTTACAGGCGGCACTTCGACTTCTTCGCCATCTCCGGCTGTCTCTCCGTCTCCGTCCGTTCCGCCGTCGGTCGCTGGTCGCACCAGGCTGAAGCCAGGCACCTCGAGTTCGCCGGTTTTTTCGAAGGTTGCGATCTCAAGCTCGAAAACCAACAAGCCCTTTTCGTTGACCTCGCCGCCTCGGCGATCAAGAACAACGAAGGGATCGAGATCGAGTTTGTCGGGCAATTTTAGTGCGCCCCCTGGTGCGCGAACCTCGATCACCAGGCTGATTGCTTCACCCAACTTGGCGGTCTGCGGCTTGGCAGACACCGAAACGGCGATCGTAGAGTTCGGGTTGTCCTTGTCCGGGCTCGGGGCCTGTTCAGCCGCCGGGGCCGACATACACAGAAGCAGCGCCGTACCCAGGGACACGGCAAAGAGCGCCGCACCCTTGGGCACGGCAAAGAGCGCCGCACCCTTGGGCACGGCAAAGAGCGCCGCAACAAGCGAGCAAAGCGAGCCGCCGAGCTTCATCTCATCCTCTCGGCCCGTTTCTTGAAGAACATCACCAACGGTCGCAGGTATTCTTTGTCCGTGGACAATTCGATGAAGTCCATGCGCAACTGGTTGAAAAGGCGTCGCTGTTCTATACGTTGTTCTTCCAGAAGCTCGCTGAACTCAAGTCGGGCGCGCCGGGAACCGGTATCAAACAGCACCATCTCGCCGGACTCGGCGTCCTGGAAAGCGGCAATTCCAACATTGGGAAGTCTGATCTCCAGCGGATCCCTGAGGACGATCGACACCAGGTCATGGCGACGGTTGGCTATCTTTAATGCAGAGTTGTAGCCCGAGGACATGAAGTCGCTTAGCAGGAAAGCGACGCTCTTGCGCTTGGTGACACGTGAAAGAAACTGCAACGCGGCCGAGATATCGGTGCCGCGATGTTGCGGCTTGAACGACAGGACCTCGGAAATCACCCGCAGCACGTGCTTCTTGCCCTTCTTGGGCGGCAGGAATTTCTCCACGCGATCGGTGAAGATGACCAGGCCGACTCGATCGTTGTTCTTGATGGCCGAAAAAGCCAACATACCGGAAATCTCCGCGGCCAATTCACTCTTGAAACTCCTCCGCGTGCCGAAAGACTGGGAACCCGAGGCGTCCACCAGGAGCATTACCGTCAGTTCGCGCTCCTCGATGAATTGCTTGACAAACAGGTCGTTCATGCGTGCGGTGACGTTCCAATCTATTACCCTGATGTCATCGCCCGGTTGATAGGGGCGCACCTCGTCGAAGACCATTCCGCGACCCTTGAAGACCGAGTGATATTGACCCGCCAACACGTCGTTCACGGCCCGGCTGGTCGTTATCTCGATCTTGCGGATCTTCTTGATCAGCTCACTGGTCAACATGGTCTGTCGAGCACCTCACGTTGAGAAAATTACGGAGAAGCCAGGTTGTCGAAGATCTTCTGGATAATGTCCTCGCTGGTCATCTCCTCGGCCTCGGCCTCGTAAGTCGGGATAATACGATGCCTGAGCACATCCATGGCTACCGACTTGATATCCTCAGGAGTAACGTAACCTCGGTGTCGCAAAAATGCGTGAGCCCGGGCTGCCAAGTTGAGATAGATCGAGGCCCGTGGGCTGGCCCCGTACTCGATCATGTCGTTGAGTTCTTCCAGGCGGTATTCGGCCGGACGGCGCGAAGCCAGTACGATATCCAGAATGTACTCGTTGATCAGTTTGTCGACATATACCTCGAAGAGCAAACCGCGGGCTCGCTTGATATCCTCGATCCCGACCACCTGTGATACACTGGGAGCCTCGGACACGGTCATACGGGCCATGATTTCACGCTCCTCGTCCTTGGAGGGATAGTCCACCTTGACCTTGAGCATGAATCGATCCACCTGCGCCTCGGGCAAGGGATAAGTGCCCTCCTGCTCGATCGGGTTCTGGGTCGCCAAAACTATGAATGGATCCGGTAGCTTATGCGTGCGATCACCCAGGGTGACCTGGCGCTCCTGCATGCACTCCAGCAGTGCTGATTGTACCTTGGCCGGCGCACGGTTGATCTCGTCGGCTAAAATGAAGTTTGCGAATACCGGGCCAAGTTTGGCGGTAAACTCTCCACTTTGCTGATTGTAGACCATGGTTCCGACTAGATCTGCCGGCAACAGATCGGGCGTGAACTGGATGCGCCCGAAACGAGCGTCAATGCAGTCTGCCAGGGTCTTGATACTCATGGTCTTGGCCAGGCCCGGCACGCCTTCCAGAAGCACGTGGCCGTTGCACAGCAGTCCTATCAGAATGCGCTCGATCATCGATTTCTGTCCGACAATGACCTTGCCCACCTCCCCCACCAGGCCATCGACAAAGGCGCTTTCCCTCTCGATCTTCTCGTTTATTACCCGAATGCTTTCCTCCATGTCGCCTCCAAGCGCGGAAAAAAGGGCCGCAGCCAGATTGATTACTGCTCGAAGACGCCCGAATACCACAGGCGAACCACGTATTACAACCATCGTCTGCAAATAGTTATTCCGAAACTACCCCTGTCGTCATGAACACTCGGCCCTGATTGTATGGCCCGGTTTGACAACCGGCGCCTATAGGGTTATGAAAATGGCATGGGGATTCTCGGGCGGGGGATAACCCGGTGGGAAGGAAGACGAGGGAAGCATGACGATCGACGATTCGCGCTTTGATAAGAGAATTATCCAAAAATCGTTGACGAATGGCGGTATAACCAGGAAAGAGTACGAGCGCTATCTTGGGGCGCTCAAGGATCTAAGCGGCGAATTGGATGTCTGCGAAGCCAAGTTGTCGCGCCTTTCAAAGAAGTTGCCCACCAAGGTCATGGATGAGGAAGACGAACTGTGACGGCGGAAAACGGAGCTTCCCGGGAGAAATCTTCGGCGTTATCATTCACCGCCTTCGTACTCTCGCTGTCGACGGCGGCGCTGCAACATCTTGGAGAGAGCCTGCCGGGCATCGGCGACGAAAAACCTTGTCTCAACCTGGAATTGGCGAGACAGACGATCGACCTGCTGGAAATGCTGAAAATAAAAACGCAAGGCAATCTGAGCGAGGAAGAGGACAAGTTGCTGGGTAATGTTCTTTTCGACTTGCGCATGCGTTACGTCAAGGCGGCCCAGGAAAGCGGCTGTCCCGAGGCCGATAACCCGGCCGAAAAACCGGAGTAGATGCTTGGCGCCCATTCCCGAGTGCGCGCATAAATTCCATTGTGCGCGCGCGCTTGGCGCTCTGGTTCTGTTTGCCTTCTGCTTCGATATCGCGCCGACATTCGGTTGTGAGAAGCCCGTACCCAACCCGGCGGAGAAAGAGTCTGCTCTTGCGGCGCAGATCGAGTACCGGCGCCTGCCGTCCTTCGCCGCGCTTTTTGCCAAAGTAAAAAACTCGGTAGTCAACGTCTCGGCCGCTCATTCCCTTCCCCTCCCGGAAGAAGCGCTGTACCCGGGAACAAAGGCGCAGCTCAGGCGCGAGAGGGAGATCTTGCGCGCCCTGGTTCGCTCGCTGGGCTCGGGATTCGTCTTCGACGACAAAGGACACGTGGTCACCTGCGGGAGCATCGTTCAGGATGCCGAGCAAATCGAGGTCATCCTGGCCAGCGGCCGCCACGTCGAGGCCCGCCTGGTGGGCAGCGACGATCTCTCGGACCTGGCGGTCCTTTCGATTCCGGCCGAAGCCGCCCCGGCGCCTCTGCCGCTGGGAGATTCCAGTGCCTTGCGTGCGGGCGACTGGGTGGCCGCCTTCGGCTACCCCTTCGGGCTGTCGCATAGTATTACGGCCGGGATGGTCAGCGCCATCCGGAGCGATAAGGAGATGAATTCCTCGCACGGCCTGATCCTCTCGGATGCAGCCATAAACCCGGGTTGCAACGGTGGCCCATTGGTAGACACGGCCGGTAAAGTCGTCGGCATCAATATTATCCCTGGACAACTCCAGGGAGGCATGGGCCTGGCCATACCCATAGACGATGCCAAGAATCTGCTTGCCATGCTCAAGCAAGGCAACATACCGCGCCGTCCCTGGCTCGGAATTTCAGTCCAGTACGTTACCGACAAGCTGGCCCGCTCGTTCGGCCTGCCGGACAGCATGGGCGCTTTAGTCAGCCGGGTGCTGCCGGACAGCCCTGGGGCCAGCGCCGGAATCGAGCGCGGAGACATCATCATCACTTTCGCCGGCCGCCCGGTGGAGGATCCCCAGGCGTTGATTGAAGCGGTCAGGGCATCGGCCACGAACCGGCACGTCGAGATGAACGTCTTTCGCAAGGGCAAGCGCAAGAAGATCCAGATAACCCCTCGGGAAACGCCGTAGCCTGGATCAGTCTGACGCCTGGTCGCAAACAAAAGGGGTATGCACCCGATATGAAGCGCCCGGACGGCGATCTATAACGGGATGCCCCTCAGTGTCGGTCAAATAATCCATAACATTGGCCTATTGGGCGATCGAGAGGACCTTGCAGAAATGGGTGGGGAAATCGACCAGCTCCTGTCGATATTCGAGGCGATGACTGGAGTATCCCGAACCGGTTGTCTGACCAGCGACTGCACACCGGTGCTGCCAAAAATCAAATCGATACTATGCACCTTTGAAGAAAGCGGAGAAGCTGAACACTTCGAAACCGGTCGCCGTTACTTTTTCGGGCATTTGATTCCAGAGGATATTTGATCATCGCGGTATCCGACGCAACCGACAGTTGGAAACTGGAAACCATTGGTAAATTGTGCTTTATCTTTCCAATGAGTGACAATCTGTATCATCAATATGAAGGAGTTGGGCTATGAAAAGTCACCTTGCGGTTCGGTTTGCACTGGCAGCCTGTTTGGTCCTTGTAATGGGAACACTCACGGTCTCCGGAGCGGCAGAAAAGATCAAGATTACCAAGCTGGATGATCTGCCCCGCTATACATACAAGATTGACGGGAGGGCTGTTGACTTTCTAAACAACGATGCGGCAGTGATGAAGCTGACCGATCAAGTGAAACGGGATCTGGAAAAAGATTTGGCCACCTACGACATCGCAGATAAGACCACCGTTCAAGGCTATTACGCGTCGCTGGGAACGGTGGCTCTGCTAAAGGGCAATTATGACACCTATCTTGACTATTTGAAAAAGCGCCGCGATCTGGAAGACAAGGAAGCATCGCGCTTGACGATGGGGCTGTTTGCCGAGGCGTGGGTGAAGGCAAAGAAGATGGGCGATGCCCATTTCAATGCGAACCTCAAATCGGAACTGGCCAACCTGGTCATGCCGCTGCCCTACGACGTGGTGGAAGCGAATATCAAGCAGAGCAAGGGAGGCTCGGAGATCATATCGGCGAATTTGGTGCTGGGCGGAATTGAAAGCACGGTTCAGCCGCTGCTCGACAAGAGTGGCGGTGAAATCAGCCGCGACGTGGCCGTTGGCTTGTTGGGCAGCGCGTTCACTCTGCGCATTTACATTCCGAACAAGCAGGCAGTGACGGACGTTTACAGCGCTTATCTCGACGCGCACAAGGTTGTGAAGCCGGATATTTGGGCGACTCGCGAAGTGGATCTTTCAAATGCCAAAGATCTCAAGCCGGTGGTTCTGGCGATCTGGGACAGTGGTGTGGACACGGCGATTTTCGTGCCCAAGAAGCAAATGTGGACGAACACCAAGGAAATTCAGAATAACAATGTGGACGACGACAAGAACGGTTTTGTAGATGACGTGCACGGCATCGCTTGGAGTCTGCATTTCGATAAGGAAATTCCGCTGCTGTTCAACGTGGGCGATATTTCTACGGATCGCCCGCTGCTGCAGAAGCAGCTGAAGGGTATTACAGATCTGCAAGCAAATATTGACAGCCCAGAGGCACAGGAATTACGACAGTATCTATCCACGATTGAGAAAGATTCGGTGAAGCCGTTTATCGAAGGCATCGGCAAGTACGGCAACTACTGCCACGGAACTCACGTTTCGGGTATCGCCGCCAAGAACAATCCGGCGGCTCGCTTGCTGGCGGCGCGGCTGACGTTCGACTATCACATGATTCCCGAACTGCCGACCATCGAGCAAGCCGAAAAGGACGTGCGCGCGGCGGATGAAACGATTGATTATTTCAAGAAGAACGGCGTGCGGGTGGTGAACATGAGTTGGGGCGGCTCGCTGCGCAGCGTGGAGGATGCCTTGGAGCAGCACAATGCCGGCGGCACACCGGAAGAACGCAAGGCGCTGGCCCGGAAGATCTATAACATCATGCACAAGGGACTCTTTGACGCAATCAAGAATGCACCGGATATTCTCTTTATCACCTCGGCGGGCAATGCCAATAGCGACGTGGTGTTTGAAGAATTCTTTCCGAGTTCCTTCGATCTGCCCAACATGCTGTCGGTGGGTGCGGTGGATCAAGCCGGTGACGAAACCAGCTTTACCAGTTTCGGCAAAGTGGACATCTATGGCAACGGTTTTGAAGTCATGAGCTACGTGCCTGGCGGTGACGAATTGAAACTTTCCGGGACGTCCATGTCCTCGCCCGAAGTCACGAACCTCGCGGGCAAACTGCTGGCCAAGAAACCGAATTTGACCGTGGCGCAGCTTCGCCACCTGATACTTGATTCAGCCGACAAGAAGCAGGCCGGCGAACGGACGGTCAAGCTCATGAATCCAAAGAGGTCCATGGAGATGCTGGCCGAGATGAAGTAGGGATTGCATTCTCGCCCTCCTGGAAAGGGGCGCAAGAACAGGCATCAATCCCCGGGGGGGTGCCCGGGGGGGTGCCAGCCACCTAGTTGCCTAGCCACCTAGTTGCCTAGTTGGAATTGGTCCAGTGGAATTGCCAAGTTGACTCTTGCAAACTGGTTTGTTAAACTGGTTTGCAGGAGTTCATATGGAAGAAACCACTAAAGAAATAGGGGCGTTCGAGGCAAAAACAAGGCTGGCCGAATTGCTCCGTGAAACCGAACAGGGTCGTTCATTCATCATTCTCAGGCGAGGAAAAGCGGTAGCTCGCCTGGTGCCGGTTGACTCGGAGGCGCCCGTCCCCGACTGGGATGAAATCGCCGACGCCTTTCTGAAAATCCGACGCGGCATCCGGGGGAAATTCAACATCCGCAAGCTGATCGAGGAAGGTCGGCGGCACCGATGAGCTGGTCACTCGACTGCTCCATGATGCTGGCGGTGATTCTTCCCGACGAGGGCTCGGAGTTGAGCGACAAGTTTTTTCGGGGACTGGCCGACGAGGATCTCTGGGTACCCGCCCTCTTCTGGTATGAACTGTCCAGCGTACTAAGCAGGGCATCGCGACAAGACCGGCTCCGGGAAGCGGATGTTACACACGCGATCGAGATAATCAAGCAGGTCATGGTCAAGACCGACTACCTGCTCGGTACCGAGGCCATCCAACGCTCCCGGGAACTAGCAAGGAAGTTTGGAATCTCGGCCTACGATGCCGCCTACCTCGAGTTGGCCCTGCGCCGGGGAATCGGCCTGGCCACCCTGGATGAGCGCCTCGCCAGGGCGGCTAAAAAGGCCGGGGTGCGGGTGTACAGAAACTAGCGCCGTAAAAAGCGCGGCACAAGGCCGCGCCTGATCAGCCGGAATGCTTGGGAGAAGTGCCAGTCGGCGCATCAAATAAAAAACTCTACTCCAGGGCTTTCGATATCGAATGTATGTCGGCCGCGATTGTAAGCGGAAAGTTACTCGAGCCTGGCTCGACGATCGCCGGCTGTGGATCTTTGAGCAGGTGTCCGGTCAGAATGCAACATACACTGTCGTCGCGGCCAATGACTTCTTGAGCGCGGAGCTTGCGCGTGCCGGCGACGGTCATGCACGATACCTGATCAGCCCCGACGCCGGCGGCGTCGACCTCGGCCTTGGCATCCATGATCTCCCGACGGCTAACCTGCTCGATCAAGCCGTGATCGGCACCGGAATGCTCGGCACCCTCGGTCCTGATGATCGCCAGTCGGGGCAGACCGTCAATCAATCCAAGCGAGCGCAATTCGGCAAGTCCCTTGGCTATCGCCGCACCGTTGTTCGGATCGTCGCCGGGCAAGACTATCCAGTCTGGAGCTTGCCAGCCCAGATCCTGCAGCAGCTCGAAAACGACACTCTTTTGCCCCTCGATGCGGAAGGGGTTATTCGAATCCAGCAGGCAGGCTCCAGTCGAAGCGCAGGCGCGCTCGACAAGGTTGCCGATCGTATCGAAGCCACCGGCGACGCGGATCGTCCGCGCCCCGTAAGCCATGGCTTGTGCAAGCCCGCTGGTGATCGCGCCTGATTCCGAAAAAAACACACTTGCTCGCAGTCCGGCCATGGCCGCATAGGCCGAAAGCGAGGCCGCGCCGTCGCCACAAGAAGCGCAGACCACATGCTGCATGCCTAGCTTGCGGGCCAGGCTGATCGCGACGGTCATGCCTCGATCTCGGGAAGATCCGGTGGGATTTTCGCCATCGTGTTTCAGACAAAGGTCTTCCACTTCGGCGTAGTCGGCAACTGGCCTGGATCTGTAGAGGTTGGTGCCGCCCTCCGGCCTGCTTATCATCTCCGAGGCCTCGATCGGCAGCACCAGCTCTGAGAAACGCCAAACACCCGAGCGGTCTTGGATCTCACGCGAGGCCCTGCGCTTGTCGAACAACTCGAGTTCGATGCTCGCCCCGAGGACCGAAAAATCGTGAGTCACCTCGAGTGTCCCGTTACACTCGCAGCGCCAGCGCGCCTCCAGACCGGAATATTCGGCGCCGCAGATCGTGCAATGTAGCTTCCAGGTGCAGTCCATTACAGTCCTCGATACAATGCTATTGATATCAAAGTGGACATATCCGATCAATACAGCCGTAAGCTTGACATCGCACTAAAAATACTCACATTTCAAGGTGAGTGAAGCCAAAAAGGTTTAGGGATTCGACACGGAGGGTGATTGTAGAATGAGAATGGACAAGCTTACCATCAAATCGCAGGAGGCGCTCGCTCAAGCACAGCGACTGGCCCAGAGCATGGGACATCAGGAGATTACTCCAGAGCACCTGCTGGCGGCGCTGATCGAACAAGAGGGCGGTATCGTCGCCCCGATCCTGGTCAAGCTTGGCGTCGACCCCCAGGCTCTGGGCGGTGCTATTACGACTGCCATAGAAAGGCTGCCCAAGGTCACCGGCGGCGAGGCCTTCCTGGGCGGTCGCATAAAGAACGTCCTCGATCAGGCCCAGAAAGAGGCCGACCGTCTCAAGGACGAGTACGTCTCCACCGAACACCTGCTGCTCGGCATTGTATCCGATAAAAAGGGCGAGGCAGGCAAGGCCATGGCCCAGATGGGAGTAACTCCCGACGCTCTCTACCGCGCCCTGCAGGAGATTCGCGGCAGCCAGCGGGTTACCGATGAGAATCCCGAGGGACGCTACCAGGCGCTTACGCGCTACGGGCGCGATCTTACCGAGATGGCCCGGCGCGGGAAGCTCGATCCGGTCATCGGTAGAGACGACGAGATCCGCAGGTTGATGCAGGTACTTTCGCGGCGCACCAAGAACAACCCGGTTCTGATCGGCGAGCCGGGAACCGGGAAGACCGCCGTGGTCGAGGGACTGGCCCGGCGCATCGTCGATCGAGACGTGCCCAAGCCGCTTCTGGACAAGCGACTGATCGCGCTCGACCTTGGAGCCTTGGTCGCCGGAGCCAAATTCCGCGGCGAGTTCGAAGACCGCCTCAAGGCGGTTCTCAAGGAGATTACCGCCGCCGAGGGCCGGGTGATCCTGTTCATCGACGAACTGCACACGCTGGTGGGGGCCGGAGCCGCCGAGGGCGCCATGGACGCCTCGAACATGCTCAAGCCCGCCCTGGCTCGCGGAGAACTGCACTGCGTAGGGGCCACCACGCTCGACGAGTATCGCAAGCACATCGAGAAGGACGCCGCCTTGGAGAGGCGCTTCCAGCCGGTGCTGGTCACAGAGCCCAGCGTCGAGGAGACCATTTCTATCCTGCGTGGCCTGAAAGAGAAGTACGAGGTGCATCACGGAGTACGTATTCAAGATGCGGCGCTGGTGGCTGCGGCCACGTTATCCGACCGTTACATCAGCGATCGCTTCCTGCCGGACAAGGCCATCGATCTGGTCGACGAGGCCGCAAGCAGATTGCGTATGGAGATCGACTCGATGCCGACCGAGATCGACGAGATCTCGCGCCGCATCACACAGCTCGAGATCGAGCGCGAAGCGCTGAAAAAAGAGAAAGACAAGGGCAGCCGGGACAGACTCACAAAACTCGAGCAGGATTTGGCCAACCTGTCCGAGGAGGTCGAGCAGAAGAAGGCCCACTGGCAAAACGAGATGGACGTGATCCAGAGAATTCGCGACACAAAAGCGGCTATCGACCAGTCCAGGCTGGACGAGGAGGACGCCATGCGCCAGGGCGACCTGGGACGGGCCTCCGAGATCAAGTTCGGCACCCTGGTCAAGCTCGAGGGTGAGTTGGCCGTGCTGCAGGAAGAGCTGGCCAAGGTGCAAGCCGACGTGCGCATGCTCAAAGAGGAGGTCGAGCCGGACGACGTGGCCGCAGTGGTAGCCAAATGGACCGGCATTCCGGTCGACAAGCTGCTGGAAGGCGAGAAGGCGAAGTTACTCGAAATGGAGGAGCGGCTGCATCTTCGGGTAGTCGGCCAGGACGAGGCCATTGAATCCGTGGCCAATGCCGTTCGCCGGGCGCGCAGCGGACTGTCCGATCCCAACCGGCCTATCGGCTCTTTCATATTCTTGGGTCCCACCGGGGTGGGCAAGACAGAGTTGGCCCGGGCCCTGGCAGAGTTCCTGTTCGACGACGAAGGCGCCATGGTGCGCATCGATATGAGCGAATACATGGAGAAGCACGCCGTCAGCCGACTGATCGGCGCTCCACCGGGCTATGTCGGCTACGATGAAGGCGGAGCCTTGACCGAGGCCGTCAGGCGCCGTCCCTACACGGTTTTGCTATTCGACGAGATTGAGAAGGCGCACCACGACGTGTTCAACGTGTTGCTGCAGGTCCTCGATGACGGGCGCCTGACGGATGGTCACGGGCGGACGGTCGATTTCAAGAACAGCGTTGTGATCATGACTTCCAACATCGGCTCGGAGCTGCTGGCCGAACGTGCCGGGCGCTTCGATGATAACGACAGGCAAATGGTACTGGCCGCGCTTCGCAATCATTTCAGGCCGGAGTTTCTGAACCGGGTGGACGACATTCTGGTTTTCTCGAGCCTGAATCGCGCCCACATCAAGCAGATCGTCGATATCCAGCTCGGGCACCTGCGGTCGCTGCTGGCCGCGCGCAAAATCGGACTTTCGCTTTCCGATGCGGCCAAGGAATTGCTGGCCGAGAGGGGCTTCGATCCCCAGTTCGGGGCCCGCCCGCTCAAACGCACTATCCAGAAGTTGCTTCAAGATCCACTGGCCGGCCGTCTTCTAGCCGGAGAGTTTCACGAGGGAGACACCATTCGGGCCGACGCCGGACCCGCAGGTGAGATCGTCTTTTCAAAGGAGTAAACGTGCCTAAGACTGGTGATTCGCGGCGCTGCGCCGTTTGCGGCGGGCAGGTTGTGCAAGGCTCGATCTGCCCGCGCTGCCGGGCACAGGCGCTCAATTCGCGGCGCATGTCCCGCTCGGCCTGGATAATGGTTGGCACCGCCGTTTTCTTGCTGGCTGCCCTTTTCTTTTGGGTCAACAGGATTAATAGCCAGTCGCGACCTTCACATTCCGGAAATGAGCCTGCGACAGACTTGATCCCAGACGGCACGCCCAATCCGGGAGACGCCGTTCCGCTTGCTTTCGGCAACGAAAGCTGCAGGCCCTGGAATGTGAGCGCGGCCGAAAAACCTCCGCCTGCCGGAAGCTCTTTTGTCTTCGTCACCAGCCGTATGGCCGATCCCTACGGCCTGGTTCTGGCGGGATTCGCGGCAGAGTGCGGGCGAGAAGTTCAATCGCTGATTCTCGAGGATCTCGCCCCGGGAGCGCTTATGGCCGCCATGGACAAACAAGGCGCCCATGGCAAGCACACAACGGCCATAGTGGCGGTAGGCCTGGCGGCTGCCAGGCGAGTCAAGCAAGAGGCCCCGCAAGTGCCACTGCTCTTTGCCGGCATAAGCGATCCAGTGGCGGCCAGACTAGGCGATCCGCACTCGGCCGGTGTGAGCCCATGGGTACCGGCTCGGCCTTTGGCGCGCCACATGCTGGCAATCTTGCCCAAGAAAGGTCCAATAGCCATCCTGCATGCACCGGGGCGCGGCGCGGAAATGGCCGGCCGGGTAGCGCATGAGATCGAGGCCGCTGGCCGCAAGGCGATCCTTTGCGAGTTGAGCGACGAAAACGCCCAGAATCGCGAACTCGTGAGCGCCTCTTCGGCCGGGGCCTGGATCGTGCTGGTGGACAGAAAGGTCATTGGAGAAAAGCTCTTCAATCGCATACAAGTTGCGGCCGAGAAGCAGCACATCCCGGTAGGAGTCTCCGAAGAAGAGTACGTCAGGCGCGGCGCTTTGGTGGGGGTAGGTCCGGACACACACCGCATCGGACGCCAACTCTGCCGCCTGGCAGGAGCACTTGTAAGACACGAGTTGCCAGAAGGCGGTAACGTCTTCTGCCCGGAGTATTCCTTCGCGGCCATAAATATTACCGTGGCCGAGAAGTTGGGCTACGTGTACGATTTCAGAGACACAAAACAGGTAAAGGTCTACAAGTGGCACTAGAGAACGCCCGCGATATCCGGATGGTCTGCTTCGACCTGGACGGCACGCTGGTTGATCGTACGGTCTTCATCTGGTCTACCCTGCATGAGCATTTCGGCACCGACAGGCTGCGGCGCAAGCAGGCGGCCTGTGACTACCAGGCCGGCAGAATATCGTACGCCGAGTGGTTCGAAAACGATCTCAGGCTGCTTGCGGAACGTGACGCCGATCGCGAAAGTATCATCACCACCTTCGGCTCGCTCTCCCCTACCCCAGGCGCGATCGAGACGCTTACCGAGTTACGCAGGCGGGGCTACCGGCTGGCTGTGATTTCCGGAAGCCTGGACATCTTGCTGGATCACTTTTTCCACGACTTCGCCTTCGATCACGTATTGATCAATCGCATCCGCTTCGACGAGCAGGGCCGTATTGATGGCGGCACACACACTCCTTACGATCTCGAAGGCAAGGCGGACGGCCTGCGCGAGATTGCCGCGCGAGAGGGGTTGAGCGTTGAGCAATGCGCCTTTGTCGGAGACAACGTAAACGACCTTGCCGTCATGCGCCTTGCAGGACTTTCTATTGGAATAAACATCAAGAGCCCGGCAGTGGCCGAGGCGGCCGACCTGGCCATTGACAAGCCGGATCTGAGAAGCATTCTTAATTTGCTGGCGGGAGCCCGGGGGTGAGGAGGACCGGATCATGGCCAAACCGACGGCAGTCGTCGACTACAGCATCTGCGATCCCTCAAAGTGCAGCGTCGACGGCGTCTGCCCGGCCGCCCGGGAGTGCCCGCAAAGAACGTTGAAGCAAGAGGAACCGGGCGAGCCGCCGGTGCAGTTCGGCATGTGCAAGGGCTGCGCAACCTGCGTGACCACTTGCCCGTTGAAGGCAATAAAGTTGCTTTGAGTCTCAAGCCTGGCTGCGTTCGAGAATCGCTCCAAGCGTGCGGATCGCTCCTGTAATCGTGTCTTCATCTTTCATTGTGTAGTTCAGGCGCATGGTCTGCTTGCCACTTCCGGGCAGGGCGAAAAAATATTTTCCCGGGACGAAAGCCACTTTTTCTCCGACTGCCTGTTGGTAAATCGGATCGAGATCCAGGTCCTTGGGACCTTCGACCCAGATGAACATGCCGCCCTCGGGTTTGGTCCAGTTGAAGGTGCGCGGAAAATATTTCTCCATGGCCTCCAGCATGGCTTCCTGCCGGGGCCGGTAGATATTCACTATCTTTGGCAGGTGAGCCTGGATGTGACCGCCCGCCAGGTACTCGGACGCCAGGGCCTGGTTGAGGGTGCTGGTATGCAAGTCGACGCCTTGCTTCGCGAGCACCAACCACTTCCTGATGAACTCCGGCCCGGTGTAGTACCCGATCCGCAACCCGGGAGCGAAAGTCTTCGAGAAGGTGCTGGTATACAGAACTTGATCGGGAGCAAACTTGTGAATCGGGGGCACCGCCGTACCGCGGTAACGCAGGCTGCTGTATGGATCGTCCTCGATCAGCAGTGTGCCACGCTCGCGGATGATTGAGGCTATCTTCTGCCGCCGCTCGACGGGAATGGTCTTGCCGGTAGGGTTCTGGAAGGTCGGAACCAGGTAGACGAACTTGACCTTGTGCTCCCAGAGGATCTTTTCCAGCGAATCCGGCACTACTCCCTCAGAATCGGTCTCCAGTTCGATGTAGTCAGGACCATAGGGCGCGAATGCCTGCAGGGCGCCCAGGTAGGTCGGTGATTCGACGACGACCTTGTCTCCCGGCGAGATCAATACCTTTCCCAGGCAGTCCAGAAGACCCTGAGATCCGCTGGTGATATTGATTTCGTCGGCATCCGCCGTGACACCGACGCCTGACAGGTAGCTGGCCAGTTGTTCCCGCAGCGGCTTGAAGCCCTCGGTTGTTCCATACTGCAAAGCTCGGGAGGAATATTTTTCGAGAACGGTCCTGGCAAGATCAATTATCAGTTCGGTAGGAAAAGCTTCGGGCGCCGGCATCCCTCCCGCCAGTGATACCATCCCGGGCTGCATGACCACCTTGAGAATCTCGCGGATGGCGCTGGCGCCCATGTTTTTGGTTCTGCTTGCCAGGATCTCTTCAGAAAACATTCGCTCTCCCTTGTGCAAGAGTCGAACTTTTATCTCACGAACGGACTCCCGTTGTCCAGCGATTGGGCTCCTTGGTTTCAAGCTCTTGGTAGTATATGCTTTCAAGATGTTGAGAAGAAAAGCGCTCGAAGTCTTTGTGGCCTTGCTGTTGCCTTTGCTTGCCGGGCTGCCCGGATGTCGCCGGCCGCCCGAACCATACTGCTGCACTTGCATCGGCTACGAGAAGGACGTCCGAGCCTGGCGTGTGAAAAGACTCGACCGTCTCAAGGCAAAGGAAGGCTGGCTGCGCCTGGCCGGGCTTTTCTGGCTGAAGCCGGGTGAGAACAGGATAGGCTCCGGCCCGGACTGCCAGATCGTCCTGCCCGCTCGGGCGCCGGCATATGTCGGCATTATCGGGCTGACAGGAAGCAAGGTCAGCCTGAAGGTCGCCAAGGGAGTCGAAGTCACTCACGCCGGCAAACCGGTGGAACAGATGCTGCTCGAATCCGACGTCAACGGCCGACGAGAGCCCGACAAGGTCAAGTTGGGCAACTTCACCTTCTTCGTCATCGAGCGCGGAGATCGGCTGGCGCTGCGCCTGTTCGATACCCGGGCCAAGGCTCTTTTGGAATTTCACGGTCTCGACTATTTCCCGATAGATCAGCGCTTTAGAGTCACGGGCCGCTTTGTGCCCTACCAAAAGCCGCGAACTCTCGCCGTCACTACCGTCATCCAGACCACGGAAGAAGCCAGTGTCCCGGGCGAGGTGATCTTCGACCTCGAGGGTCGGGAGTACAAGTTGCTGCCCATGGCCGAGCCGGGTGACAAACAGTTCTTCTTCGTCTTCGCCGATAAGACAAACGGCCACGAGACCTATGGCGGCGGCCGTTTTCTGGTAGCCGATAGACCGGCCCCGGGTTCCAATCTGGTGCATCTCGATTTCAACAAGGCCTACAATCCGCCCTGCGCCTTTACCCACTTCGCAACCTGCCCAATCCCTCGAAGAGAAAACCGTTTGCCCCTAAAGATTGCCGCAGGAGAGAAGCGCTACCGCAAAGAGCCACATCGGCCAGTTGACCGATAAGTCAAGTTCCCACTATTAGCGAAAGCAGCCTCGTTACAGATCCTACTGTTTTTATGAAGCTTTTATCAGAGCGGCGCCGGGAATCATAAAAACAGCAGTGTGACAGCTTGTCTCGCTCTTCTTTCACGAAACAGACTAATACGATCCGCGACTAGAATATTATGCAACCAATACAACTGGTTACAAAAAACAATATACCGACAAGAGTTGGCACATGTCTTGCGGTATGAAATACACAAAATGAGCCCTTTTCACGAAAATTCACGCGCAAAAAAAAGCAAGGAGGTTGCCATGCGAATGCTATATACCGGGTTGGTACTTGCCATTACAGCCATGTTGATTGCCGGCTGCGGAGTGGACCAGACCGATTACGCCTCCATGCAACAATGTGCGGTATCATGCGCTGACGGACCGACGCTGGACGGCATCGACGTCTCTTACTGGCAGGGAAACATCAACTGGGACAGTGTAGCTCAAACAAACATGGCCTTCGCCTTCATTCGCACGGGTGACGGCTATTTCGAGGATCCCCAGTTCGAGCGTAACTGGAGCGAGGCCCGTCGAGTGGGCCTCTTGCGCGGCGCATATCATTATTTTCGTCCTAACAAGGATATTGACGAGCAGGCCGACATAATGATTAGCAAGCTTGGCACGCTGCAGGCGGGCGACCTGCCACCGGTGATCGATCTCGAGGACGAGAGCATGTACGGCTCCTACTCGCGGGCGACGGTCATTGCCAAGATACACCAGTTCATGGATCGGGTGGAGGCGGGTACCGGCCGCCGGGTGATGATCTACACCGGCTACTACTGGTGGAACGACATCATCGGCAACGACGGAGGGGCTTTCGCGGACAACCCGCTCTGGATCGCCCAGTACGGCCCGACCTGCCCGAAAATCCCCGACAACTGGCCGCGCTGGACCTTCTTCCAGACTGCCAGCACCGGACGGGTGAGCGGCATCTCGGGCAATGTCGACCTCGACCTGTTCAACGGCACCATGGCCGATCTCGAGTCGCTTGCCGAAGGCGGCAATCCGGGCGGTGACCCCGGACAGCAGCCGGATGACGGCACCCTCGAGGGCGTTGTGTTCGTCGACCAGGGCCAGGGTACGTCAGACATGAGTTGGCGCCTTCCGGGCGCAACTGTACAAGTCTCGAATGGTTCGAGCACTACAGCCGGCGCCGGAGATGCCTTCTGGTCGTTCCAGCTTGCTCCCGGTGAATACACCGTGACCGCATCGCTCGATGGCTATCAAACGGCGTCGCGCACCTGTGCTCTCAACCCGGGAGGGGAAAGCTGGTGCTCGGTCGGACTGGTTCCAAACGGTGATCCCGGCCAAGATCCCGGCGGCGATCCGGGTCAAGATCCCGGCGGCGATCCCGGCCAAGATCCCGGCGGTGACCCGGGTCAAGATCCCGGCGGCGACCCCGGAGACAGCCCGTGCAGTGACTCCGGAGGTGGACAGGGCAAGATCTACGGCTGGGTCCTCTACGCGGCCAATGTTGAAGACCCTGCCATTGAAGGCGCCACGATCAGCATCACAATGGAGAATCTCCCCGGCGAGTGTAGCGTCACAACTGACAGCGACGGATACTTCGAGAAAATGGTGCGTCCCGGCACTATTACATTGCAAGCCACAAAACCAGGCTACGTGGTCAGCGGCAACGAATGCGTGGTCACGGAAGGCGGCGAAACCGAGTGCAACATTGTCATTCCAGAGAAGGACGTTCCCAACCAGGATGATCCACAGGAAGATCCTCCGGTATACGGCTGCTCGACCGCGGGACACGCGCCGGCACCCGTTCTGCTGTCCGTCTTGCTGCTGCTGTGCTGCGCGATCCGAAGAAAACCGTAGTGAAAACCTGCACAACAAAACTTTTCCAGACAGTTCTATTGCCGTCGGTCTTAGTCCTGTTCCTGGCCGGCGCCTGCGGACCCGAGGGTATTACCGGCGCGATCGAGGAAAGCGAATTTTACAACACGATGGGACTCGGGCTGTCCGGTCTGTTCGACCCGGACGGACTGGCACCGGTCGCGTATGCAGTACAGCCTTTCGTGCGGGTGGGTCTCATGTGGGATGCCGAGGAAGGTTGCAGGCTGGAAGGTCGCTTGCTTTTCGTCAACGGGCGGTGGAGCGATTGGTATGCAATCGAGCCGCGCTGGAGCGAGGGAGCGGCGCGAACGGGTTATTTGGACGTACCCGGCCAGGGCGAGCCCACAGCGTTCCAGATCCGGCACCTGTCCGGACCCGCCCCAACATACTTGATGGCCGAAGGAATCGGCACTGTCGGCGAGGCAGCCGAACCGCAAATCGAAACTCCGAGCGGCTTGGCCAGCCTTGGGCAGGCCCTGGCACCCGTCAACTTGGTGCACCCACGCTCGGATTGGGGCGCCCGTCCTCCCGCCTGCAACTCCGGTTCGCACACACCGGCCAAGATCACCATACACCACACCGCCACTCCCCTTCCCGATTCCATATCGTCCACCGCCAGGCTGCGTCAGATCCAGTCTTACCATATCGACACCAAGGGTTGGTGTGACATCGGCTATCACTACCTGGTGGACTGGAACGGCGAACTCTGGCAAGGACGTGATGAGACGGTCATCGGCGCTCATGTGGCCAACAACAACACCAGCAACGTCGGCATCTCCTTCATGGGAACATACAACAGCGCCAATCCCACCTCCGGCCAGATGGAACACGTGGCCGACCTGATGGCCTGGCTGCACGACAGATACGGCGTTCCCTTAAGTCGCAGCTACATAAAGGGACACCGTGAATACCGCGGCAACAGCCCCGGAGATTGCCCCGGCGACAGGATCTACTCGAGGCTTTCGGACTTGATCGACATGGCCAAGAGCGGAGACCCAGGTCAGCAACCGCAGGACGGCATGCTTCAAGGCGTGGTGTTCGTCGACCAGGGCCAGGGCACTGCCGATATGAGCCGGCGCCTTCCGGGCGCGACCGTAAAGCTCTCCGGCGGTTCGAGCACTACCGCCAGGGACTCAGACGCCTACTGGTCTTTCCAACTCCCGCAGGGAGAATATGCTGTTACCGTTTCGCTGGCCGGCTATCAGACGGCTTCACGCAGCTGCACGCTGAGTTCGGGAGGAGAAACCTGGTGTTCGATCGGAATGGTGCAGGATAGCGATCCTGGCGGCGATCCCGGCCAAGATCCCGGCGGCGACCCCGGAGCCGACCAGGGTAAAATCTCCAGTTTGGTCAGATACCCGGATGACATGGCCGGCGTGAACGAAAGAGCCAGGCTCGACATGACATTGAAGGACTCTCCTGAGCAAGACCTGACGGTCTATGGCTGCGCTACCGCGGGACGCCGGCCCGTGCCGATGCTGCCGTTGATCGCCTTACTTGTTTGCCTTTGCGCAACCAGGTCTCGTGAAAAACGCCGGTTGCGGCGCCGACCCACCGTCTAAGATCTCACTATTGTTCCAGCCGAATAAAGATATTGCTTGACAGCCGCCAGCTTTCTCGCATATTCGAACTTTCGTTTGTAATTTTCTAAAAATCTTTAAATAGAGTTGGAAAGTTACATGGCGTGCTCGCGCGAGAAAAAGAAAGAAATAGTGCTGAAAGCCGCCCGGGAACTCATCGAGCGCTTCGGGTTTCGAAAGCTCACGTTGGAAGACGTCGCCCGAGAAAGCGGCCTGGCCATCTCGTCGCTTTACTACTATTTCAAGAGCAAGTCCGATCTGTTACGAGCGGTCGCGAAAAGCGATTTTGATGAAATCCTCGAGGAAATCGAGAAAGCTGCGTCCGCTGCGCCAGATCCGGCAGAGCGCCTCTTTACCGTCGGAAAAATCCTGCTCAAGCGCATGCACGAGATATCCCGCATACCGGGAATCAGTCGCTCCGAGCGCATTGCGATGTTTCCCGAACTCGAACCCGAAATTCGAAAGTTCAAGGAACATTTCAGGAACATCATCCGCAAGGTTCTAGAAGAAGGAAAGGCTCAGGGCGTTTTCGAGGTGGAAGAGCCCGAGCTAGTCTCCCACCTTATTAGCGCCGGCCTGCGCGGCCTGGCCGAGACAATTCTGGACGACGATTTTCCGGAAGAGTTGCTGCGTGGCATGCAGCGGATGTCGAACCTACTGGTAAACGGGCTGAAGAAGCGATCATAAAGGACCACAGGAGGTCGCAAGAAATGTGGACGGTGGCGGCAGGCGTGATTTTTTTGACCATGGTGGGCCAGCAGGCACAGCAACCGGTATCGCCTGGCAAGCTCGAGCTGACGATCGAGCAGGCGGTAAAACTGGCGCTGAAACAAAGCCCGCGCACCAAGGGAGCCCAGATCGATATCGAGGCGGCGGACGCCAGGCGCAAGCAGAGCCGGGCCCAGTTCGGCCCCAAGTTCCAGGTCAACTTGAGCGCCATGTACTTCAGTGAACCGCCCGGATTTTCCGGCGGCGCAATGGACCCCGCTCTGGTCGGACAACTCGAACAGGTAAACGATCTGGCCATAGCCCAGGGAGATGTCGTAGACCAGGCGCTTTCCGGCGCGCTGCTCGGCTTCGGCCAGGGTTTGTCGCAGCTTACCGACATGTTCGCAAGCGAGCGCTACGACGTTACCGTCACGGCCCGGGTAGTGCAGCCGCTCACCCCGCTCTGGGCCATCTACCAGGCCTACCGGCTTTCGGAGCTGGGCGTAGACGCGACCCGGGTGGCCGAGCAACGTACGCGCATCGAGTTGGCCTTCGAGGTGCGCCGGGCTTGCCTGCTGGTTCTTTCAATCGAATCGGCGCTGGGCGCCCTGGACGAAGCCGTGGAGACCGTTCAGGCGCACGTAAGAACCGCGCACCACTTTCTCGACGTCGGTCTGATCGGCAAGAACGACTTGCTGCAAGCAGAAGTGCGCCTGGCCGATCTGAGGGGCAAGCGGCTGGAGACCGAGCACGGCCTGCGGCTCGCCAAGGCCCACCTGGCCGTGCTGCTCGACATCCCGACCGGTACCGAGCTGGTCATTCAGCCTCCGCAGGCAGCCGAAAAGGAACCAGAACTGCCCCCGCTCGATATGGTGCTGATCGAGGCGCGCGAGAGGCGTCCGGAACTTAGAGAACTCGATCTGCGCATCCGCCAGGCCGAACACGGGGTAAAAGCCAGCTACCAGGGGTACATTCCAAACCTGAGCCTGATGGGACAGTACCAGCACAACGAGGGCTCGGTGATGATACCGCCGGCCTGGACGGTCGGCGTCGTTTTGGATTTCAACTTCTGGGAGTGGGGCGCGACCTACTACGCCGTGGAAGAAGCCCGTGCCCGCCTGCAACGCGCGCGCACGGCCCGTGCGGAACTGGAGCGCGGTATCGAACTCGACGTGCGCTCGGCCTGGTTGAAGATAACACTGACTGCTAAGAAGATCGAAATCGCCCGTTCTGCCGAGCGCCAGGCCGAGGAGCAACTGCGCCTCGAACGCCAGCGCTACCAAGCGCAGCAGAGCACTTCGACCGACGTGCTCGACGCTCAGAGTCGCATGACTCAGACCAAGGTTGAATTGCAAACCGCAGGCTTCGAACACTTGATTGCCTTGGCCGATCTTCGAAGGGCGCTAGGTCAACAGTACGGCCCAGTTAAGTAATGACCCAAGACGAAAGGCTGGAGAATACCATGCATGTACGAAACTTGATCACGGCGCTGCTGGCTTTGGGCCTGACATTGGCGATCGTCGACTGCAGCTCTTCCACTGGAGCCTCAGAGAATCAGGCTCTGGACCCAGCGGCCGAGACGGGAAAAGGCGAAGCCCGCAAGGTTTCAGTCGTGGTGATCGAGCCGCAAGCTTTCAGCTCGGATATCGAGGCCAGCGGCACGGCGCTTCCGGCCCGTGAGAGTTTTCTGAGTCTCACGGTTCCCGGTTTGATCCGTCAAATTCTGGTCAAGCGCGGTGAACAAGTAAAAAAAGGCCAGGTATTGCTGAAACTCGATCGCGCCGGCTTCGTTCTGGGAGTCGAGCAGGCCCAGGCGGGATTGAACGCCGCGCAGGTGGGATTTGGCTCGCTGGAAACCGAAAAGAAACGCTTCGACAGGTTGCTTGCCGCCAAAGCCGTGCCAAGAGCCAATTACGACAAGGTCAAGGCCCAGTACGACGGAACCGCGGCCAAGCTGGCCATGGCTGATGTAGGCCTGAAAATGGCGCGCAAGGCGCTTGCAGACAGCGAACTGCGCGCGCCATACGATGGTGTGATCAGCATGGTGCTGAAAGAAGTCGGTGAGTATGCACCGGCCATGCCGCCCACTATGCTGATGAAGATCGTCGATACCTCGTCATTGGAGGTTCAGATTTTTCTTCCCGAGGCGGAAGCGCCTTATTTACATCCAGGCCAGGAAGCCGAAGTGCATCTTGATTCCGCCGATCTTACCCGAAAGGCAAGGATCGTCTTCGTCTCCTCTCGCATCGAGCCGGGCAGCCAGACCTTCGAGGTTCGCCTGGCACTCGATAACCAGGACGGCAAGATCAAGGCCGGCGCCTTCAGCCGCGTGAAAATCAACCGTCGCCGATCCGACTCGGCGCTGCTGGTGCCGCTGCGCTCAGTCGTACGCAAGGACGCGAAAAGCTGGGTCTACGTGGTTGTCAAGGGCAAGGCCCAAAAGAGCATTGTCGAGCTCGGCGAGACTTCGGGCGATCGGGCGCTCGTGCTGCACGGACTTGCTCCCGGAGCCGAGGTGGTTACCAGTTCGATCGACCGTCTGCAGCCCGGCGATCCTGTGCTTGCCGATAAAAGTTGACGGGAGATCGGTCGATGCTCCTTTCTGACGTTTCAATCAAGCGGCCTGTGTTCACCACCATGGTGATCCTGGCCATCCTGGTCTTCGGCTTCGTCTCTTACACCCGCATCGGTCTCGACATGATGCCCAATGTGGATTTTCCGCTGGTTACCGTGCTGACCATCTATCCCGGGGCCGATCCCGAAACTGTCGAGCAGGAGGTCTCAAAGAAGATAGAGGATTCGCTTTCCACCATTGCCGGGGTGCGCAGCTTGCGCTCGATAAGCGTCGATAATGTCTCGCAAGTGATAATCGAGTTCGAGCTTGAGTTGAAAGTCGACCAGGTAGTGCAGGATGTGCGTGACAAGGTAGCCGCGGTTTTGCCCGAGCTTCCCGACGACGTCGAGACACCCAAGGTGCAAAAGCTCGATCTTGGCGCGATTCCGATATTGAACATCTCCGTGGGCGGCCCTGGCAAGATTGGCGAGGTGACCCGCCTGGCCCGCAAGCGCGTCAAGGAACCGCTTCAGTCGATTCCGGGAGTGGGCACGGTGGATATCGTCGGCGGTCGCGAACGCGAGATCAAGATCTGGCTCGACCCGGATCGCATGGATGTAATGGGTCTGACAGTGCAGCAAGTGATCGGTGCGCTTTCGGCCAACAACCTCGACTTTCCCGGCGGCCGGCTGGACACCGGCAGCACCGAGTTCGCCGTTACGGTCAAAGGCAAGTTCTCTACGCTTTCCGAGATCGCGCAGCTCAAGATATTGGAGATTCGCGGGCGGGCAATTCGCATAAAGGACGTGGCCCGGGTCGAGGACGGCCTCGAAGAGCGTCGCTCGGCGGCCAGGCTTTCCGGTGAAAACGCGGTCGTGCTGGTTGTACGCAAGCAGTCGGGAACCAACTCCGTGCAAGTGGCCGATCTGGTCAAGACCCGCCTGGCGGAAATTTCGAAGAACTTCCCGCCGGGCTACCGGGCCTTCGTGGCCATCGATAACTCGATCTCGACCAGGGCATCCATCGAGGACGTGCAGTTCGACATGCTCTTCGGAGCGATTCTGGCAGTGCTAATCGTATTTCTTTTTCTGCGCAACTGGCGCTCGACAATCATCGCCGCGCTGGCCATCCCGACCTCGGTGGTGGGAACATTCATGTTTATCCATATTCTGGGCTTCACCTTCAACACCATGACCATGCTGGCGCTTTCACTCTCGATCGGGCTGTTGATCGACGACGCCATAGTGGTCATCGAAAACATCTACAGGCACATGGAATCGGGCGAGCCCCCCCTGAAGGCGGCCGCATCCGGTACCGGCGAGATCGGCCTGGCGGTGCTGGCCACCACCATGTCGATCGTGGCCGTCTTCATCCCGGTGGCCTTCACCCAGGGTATGATCGGGCGTTTCTTCTACCAGTTCGGAACGACAGTGGCGGTGGCGGTGTTGATCTCGCTTTTCGTCTCCTTCACTTTGACGCCGATGCTGTCTTCACGCTTCCTGGCCCCGGCCGGCCGCAACCGTTTCTACGCTTCAATCGAAAAAGCGCTGGCCTGGCTCGATCGAATCTACCGCTCGTTGATCGCATCCGCGCTGCGACACCGCCTGGCCACTGTTCTTGTGGCGCTTGCGGTTTTCGTAAGCGCGGTATTCCTGGCCCGCATGATACCGACATCTTTCATGCCGTCTTTCGATCAGTCCCGCCTCAATGTCGTGGTCAAGACGCGTATCGGAACCGACCTGGCCCGTACCGAGAAAGTCGCCGAAAAGATCGCCGCCCGTGTGCGGGCCCACCGTGATCTGGTCGAGGGCACCGTGACCCTGGTCGGCGCCGACACCCAGAAGAAGCAGAACCTGGCCAAGGTTTACGTCAAGTTGCTGCCCAAGGAAGAGCGCTCGCTCAGCCAGATGGGCGCTATGGATCTTCTGAGGGATGAGTTTGCCGACTTCTCCGAAGCAATCGTCTCGGTCGAGGAAGTACCGATGTTCGGCGGCGAAACCGGTATGCGGGCCGCGACCATCCAGTTCAACGTACGCGGCGGCGATCTTACAGAGCTTAGCAAAGTGAGCGCCCGGCTGGCCGACGCTCTTGCCCGGACCCAGGGATTTGTCGATGTCGATACGACCTGGGAGACTGGCAAACCGGAGGTTCGGGTGCAGATCGATCGCGACCGGGCGGCCGCGCAGGGAGTGGTAACGGCCGCGGTGGGACAGGCGGTCTATGCTCAGGTGGGCGGGGTGGAAGCTTCCAAGTTTCGCCAGGCCGGCGATGACGTGCCTATCCGGGTGCGGCTCGAACGCTCGGCCAGACAAGAGGCCTCACAGATCGGCAGGCTCAAGGTGCGCCCGGCCATGGGCGGCAAACCGGTGGCGCTTGCCAACTTGGCCAAGATAGTCCCGGCTTCCGGGCCGATTGAGATAGATCGCCAGGCACGCAGACGACAGATAACGGTGTTGGCCAACCTGGAAGAGGGCGTGGCCCTGGGCCCGGCCATGGACAAGGTGCGCTCGCTTGCAGCCAAAATAGTGCCTGGGCATCTCGAGACCGATTTCGAAGGACGGGCCAAGATCGCCAAGGAGAGCATGGTCAACCTGGTGGTTTCGTTGGTGCTCGCGATCATCATGATCTACATGGTGTTGGCCAGCCAGTTCGAGTCGTTCCTGCACCCCCTGACCATAATGATGTCGTTGCCGTTGGCGATTGTCGGGGCCTTCTTGGCCATGTTGATCTCTGGCGACTTTCTTTCGATTATCGCCATGATCGGCATCATCATGCTGATGGGTTTGGTCACCAAGAACGCCATTCTGCTAATCGACTACACCAACACTCTCAGGCGCCGCGACGGCCTCGATCGCACCGCGGCCTTGCTCAAGGCCGGACCTACCCGCCTGCGGCCGATCCTGATGACTACCGCGGCCATGGTGTTCGGCATGCTGCCGATAGCCATCAGCCGCGGCCAGGGTTCCGAGATGCGCGCGCCGATGGCGGTGGCGGTAATCGGCGGCTTGCTGGTCTCGACCCTGTTGACCCTGGTGGTGGTGCCGGTGGTATACAGCCTGCTCGACGACCTGGCCGAGGGCTTGAAGCACCTGGTGGCCGGGCGCAGCTCGCGGGCGGCCGACAAGGTTCTGGAGTAGCCGGCGCGTCACTCGATCCGGCGCAGCCGGCCGCCGGCTCACACAACCGGGGTCGGGTCTGGTCACTTGTCACTTGTCCTGTGACTGACGTTTCCGCCGCGAAAGAGCGGGCAGTCCAGGTTCAGCGCCGGCTGCGCTTCCGGTAAGTGCCTCGCCTGGTGCTGATGAACAGCAACACGCCGAACGCCAGCATTGTCGGGCCGGAGCCGCCGCCGGTGGAGCATCCGCCGGTGGGGCCTCCGATGTAGTCGCCACCTCCGGCGTCGCTGCCGGCGTCGCTGCCGGCGTCGGTAACGGCGTCGTCGCCACCGCTACCGCTGTCTCCGTCTGCGGCCCCGGCATCAGCGCTGTCGCCACCGTCGCTGCCGGCGTCGACGGGAGGGCAGCCGTTGTCCACCGTTCCGTCGCAATCATTGTCGACGCCGTCGCAGGGGTCGTTCCAGGCCGTCGGCACGCAGCCGTTGGTGTCGGATAAAGCGGTGTTTACGAAGTCCGCCCAGGGCTCCAGGCGGGTGAAGCGGGCGTCGCCGGTGCAGTCGGTGGTCAGGATGTCGTGAGCCACGCCCAGAAGCACGTCGTCGTCGGCCAGCAGCGGGCCGCCGGAGTCTCCGGGGCAGGCGCCGACCTGGGCATTGAGCGACTCGGAGTATACCTCGGTGATGGAGCCCGAGCGGGTGTTGCGGCTGCCCGCCGAGTTGTTGTCGCCCGCGACGCTGTTTCCGAAACCCACGTGGCGCACCGGCGCACCGACCGCCACCGAGGCCCTTCCTGCGAAGGCCCAGCGGTAGTAATCGAACTCGAAGTCCTCGTCCAGGAGCATGGCGGCCAGGTCTTCCCCAACCCCGGTGCCGCTGCCGGGAGTCTCCCGGATTTCTGTCACCAGGTACTCGGCGTCCCGGGTATCCAGCTGGAGCGGCGCCGGGCCCACCAGCACCCGCCACTGGTCAGCGGTCGTGCCCAAGGTGCAGTGCTTGGCGGTCAGCACTACCCGATTGCTGATGGCCGTGCCGGTGCAGCCCCGCCCCCCGGGTATCACCACCAGCACAACCCCCGGATCGTTGTCGGCCGGAGTACCCCCCACCACCGGACTTTGAATCGAGGACAGCGGTCCTTCAGCGAAACCGCAGCCGCAAAACAGCAATGCCATGAATAGAGCGGTTTTTTCTAACACGATCCGATTGTACGGTGATTTTAGGCCGCTGTAAACAGACGCAGGCTCACAACCGGAGTCTGGAGAAAAAAACGGAATTGGAGACTACTGGAACTGACCGGCGCAGCGCCTGGTTCAGAATTCTATGTCGTCGGCGATGGAACCGCCCGCGTACTCCTTCTCGTACTTCGCGCGCAGCTTGGTCTCCAGGTCGAAGTACTTGGCCGCGTTCTTGGTGAACTCGACGCTCCAGTATGCGCCGGCCGCCGACCAGTCGTTCAGGCCCATGCCATGGCTGGCCAGGATGGTCTGGGGATCCAGGCCCTGCTCGGTTGCCTTGTTCATGTGCACGCCCACCTTGACCCAGGTCTCGAAGTCGCACGGCTCGCCGCCGCCGGCGCCGGCGGCTGGCGCGGATCCGACGCCTGCGAACCTGCCGATGTTGGGGTTCTGGAAAGCGTTGCCGTAGACCGTGGCGATGGTGGCGCTGGCGTCGCGGCTCATGCGGGCGTTCCACTCGGCGTTGATCTCGTCCCAGGCCGGCTTCTCGATCTGCAACACCCCCAGGATCTCATCGATCGTCGTGCCGCTGACCATCTTGGCGTTGGCCGCGGCCCAGTCCTCGATGCTCACACCCTGGATCGGATCCAGCTCGCCGCCTTCGCGCTTGGCCGCGATGTTGGTGTCCATCTGCTGCTTGAGCTGCGCCATCTGATCGTCCAGCAGATCCTGGGTGTCGCCCCAGGCCTTGCGGCGTTCCTCTTCCCAGCGCGCCTCGACGGCGTCGAGGTGATCCTCGTACGAAAAGATGTCGTTGCACTTGAAGCCGCGACTCTGCGCCTCGACCTCCAGGTCGTCGGCGTCGCGGACGGCCTCGATCCACTCCATCGCCTCGTCGTAGTCGCCGGGCATGTCCGCGGGCATGCCCAGGCAGCGGGCGCAGGCCTCCAGCCGGCGCTCGTCGCCGTCGGGGATCGCGTTGAGGTCCTGCCAACCGCGCAGGCTGCCGTCCTCCATGACCTGGAGGCACAGCCAGGGCTCGAGCTTGCCGATGTCCTCGGAGTCGATGTCGGGCCAGTCGAAGTCGGCGCCGGCGGCCTTGGTCCAGTCGTAGTTGGCCCAGCGCTCGGGCGTGTGCTTCAAGCCGATCGCGATCGCCTTGCGACCCTGTTCGCTGTCGTCGTACCAGTCTTCACGCTGCAGGTTTTCCATGATCTTCCCTCCAGTGGTTATTAGATCAGACCTTCCGCTTGGTGCGCTTGACCACGTCGGCCGTCTTGTTCATCTCGGCGATGAAGCCTTCGTACAGCGGGTTCTTCGGCGTGGGCATCAGCTGCCGGAACAAGGACAGGTCGTCCTTGTAGTACTCGCAGACCTCCTTCGACAGACGCTCGTCCCACAGCTCTCCCAGCCAGGCCTTGATCGCGTCCTCGTCGAAGATCATCATGAAGTGGGTGTAGATGCTCTCGGGGTATTCGCCGGCCGCCGCCAGCGACGCGCCGATCTGCTCGATGTGGCGGTAGATGCGCTCCTGGTTGAAGCGCGGGTCGGTGTCGTCGGCCCGCCAGTTGTCCTCGCGGCCCATGTCCGTATAAAAGGCGCGCATCTTGCCGTCGACGTCCTTGGCGACGTCCTTGAGGTAGGCCGGAACGATCTCGGCCCGCCGGGCGTAGAACGCGTTCCAGTACGCGGACACGGCCCGCTCCAGATCCTTGAGCTGCGCAAGCGCGGCCGAGCGGGCCGCGCGCACCTCGTCCCACTTGGCAGTCTGGGCCAACTCGAGCTCGAGCGTGTCGCGCTTGGCGATGTAGTGCGAGCAGAAGTGCTCCACGCTGCGAACCCGGCTGCCCGGCTCGAAGGTGTTGGTCATGTCGCAGTGGTCGCAGGCGACGTAGTAAGACCTGAACACGTCGTCGCGCACCGGAAGCGACGCGCCGCACTGGGTACAGCCGAAGTTCCTGGCCAGCTCCGCCCGCGCGGCCTCCATCAGCCGGTCGGCCGCCGCGCCGAAGATGGCGGCCTCGGCGCGGATGGCGTCCACCTCGAGTCGCCGCTCGAGCGCTTCGCCCGGCGCGTACTCTTCATCCACATCGGCCTCGAGGTCCGCCTCGTCGTAGGCCTGCTGGAAGGAATCCTCGACCTTTTCCTCCCAGGTGCCGCGAATCTTGGTGCGCAGTTTCATAAGCTGGGCGCTGACGCCCTGCCAGGCGTTCATCATCGGGTTGGTGTCGAGGCCGGCCAGGTCCAGCAGTTGCAGGCAGCCCTGCTCGGCCTCGGCCAGGGTGGCCGCGTGGCGCTCGTCGATCTTGCCCAGGAATCCTTTCCAGCGCGCGCGGACTTCGTCAACGCTCATGGTCGTCTCCTGTCTCTTCATCCTTGAACAGGGGCATGCCGCAGAAGGCGCACTCGCGCATGTTGGTGCCCTCGAGGCGCGCCGCGCCGCAGCACTGGCATTTCAACGTGGTAGTCCCGCTCTCGGCCGGCTTGAAGCGCAGGCTGGTCGCCGCCGCGTTGGCGAAGATGCCGCCCAGGGTGGCCTTGGGCCGGATCGCTTCGACATAGGCGCTCATGCGCTCCTCCAGCATGTTATCCAGCTGCCTGCCGAGCTTGCCAAGCCTATGCAGCACATTGGCCGGGGCGCCCCGGGCCGTAAGATCTTCTCTAAGCGCGGCCGCCTTGCGACCGAAGGCCGCGCGCACGGCCGTAAAAACCTTGCGCAGTTCGAGCGGCAAAGCTCCCCGGGCGGGCTGGAACCCGCAGGCCACCGCCGCCGCCGCCCCGGCGCGCACGACCGGCTCGACGCCGTATTCGCGCAAAACCTCGCCCCACTCGCCGCCGCCCGGCGCCCTGAGCGCCTTTGCGGCCAGCGCCTCGAGCCGCTCGGCGAACCCGTCCCGCAGCTCGTCCAGCTTGTCCATGCTCATCGGGATCTCCCCGATCGTCGCCGGTCGTCTTACAGTCCCGAACCGTTAAGTGGTAAGAACCCCAACCCGGAATCCCCGCTTCCCCGAAAGCCCAGCTTCCGGGCGATAATACCCGACCCGCCCGGGATGTCCACAGAAACCTGGATGCGGCCGGGCGCGCCCCTGGCCGGCCCTCTATGGGGTCTTCTCTATCCGGCTACCCCGCCCGATCAAGCGAAGACGCCGTCGGCTACGTGGGCATTGCCGGCCTGGGACCGGGTCTCATTTGGCTTATGGTTCGACTTCCTCGACAGTGAAATCCACCGAATTGGATCGCAATTCTCTTATGAGAACAGGAGGCTTTTCAGGCGGGAGCGTGTGTAGCTTTCTGAGGCGTGCCAGCTCTTCTTTCGTCTTACTCGACAGTTTTTCGTCAATGTGTTGATAGACGCACTTTCTTGTCTTGACGGGATTGGGATCTGTGTAGCTGTATGTCAAGGTGACAGTGTACCGACCGGGCTTGGCCTTTGTATCTACGGTTCGACCGGGTTTATACGGTTCGACAAGATAACCGGCCAGTGATACAGGGCCGCGGAAATGGTACCCGTCGAGAGGTTCGAATGGATTGATCTCCCCGTGAGCAGGCACGGAAACAACGTCTCCATCCATCAATGGATTGATATTACGGCACCCACGCCGGTCGATTGGTTCAATCTCGGTTCCGTCCTCTCGAACAATCCGAATACGGTATCTGGGCGACCGGGCTCCAGCCATGCTGCCATCGATGGGTTTGACTACGGTAATCGGCTCACTGGACGGATTTACAAATCGAGCACTGAGTGCGATCCCGTCTCCTGGAAGGTAGGTTTTCTTATCTAGTGCAATCACCAACTTCAGGGGTGTGTCGGGCGTTGCCGGCAGACTGGGACAGTCTTGCAAGGCCATGAAGTCGGGGTTGTCGATGAAGACTGGTTTATCTGATGATCGAGGATTGTATTCAAGCGTACATGAAATCTTCGTTCCTTTTCCTGTTGTTTCCGGAAATGCCAGGTATCCCAATATGCGTCGTATACAGCGTTCAACCTTGGGCTTTCTGATGTTGGCGCGCACATCGTCAACTGTTATAGATTTTCCATCCGGTCCAACAGTAAACCCTGCTTTCACTGTCAGTGAGCGTTTCTCGAGTTTGCCCCGATTTCGAAAGCAGAGTGAGCCAATGCGCTCAATCGCGCAGCGAAGACAGCGATCAACAACACCTTCGCGCAGATCACCTTTCGTGGTAACACTGGATTCGACGAGTTTTACCATCCACGGGTGTCTGGCCCTTTCATAAGTTGCACAGCAGCGTCCAGAGACCTGACAGCAACACGGGTCTCCTCCTGCCTCGGTTTGTTCAGGTGCGGTACATGCTAGCAGCAACGCCAGAAGTAATAGTTGGAGTAGATTGCCCTTCTCCATTTTTCTCCCTCCCGCTTTTTGGAAAGTGGATCGTTCGTCAACCGCCGCTCATTACGAACGAGGCCAGCAGGACGAAGGGGCCCTGGTAGGCGGCCATTGGTTCGGTTATCTCCCATGAGCAGGCCGCGCAGGCCGAGCCGTCCCAGTCGCAGCCTACCGAAAAATCGCGGTAGGCGTAGGCCGGGCGGTTGCGGTTGGGTATGTCGTAGGCGCAGCTGTAGTAGAAGTTGGGCCCGCCCGGTACCAGCCCGGGGGCCGGGCCGTAGGTCGAGGTCTGGTCGTCGTCGGGATAATAGGGATACATGGGTTCGTCGACCCAATCCGGTTTGCCGTTGTATTGGGCGTTGCCGTGGTCGCCGTCGTTTCCGGTGTGGGAAAACCAGCCGTGGTAGAGCTGGAAGGACGAGTGCTCACCGCCGTAGGCGGCCATGTTGGTCAGGTAGACCATGTTGAGCGGATTGAGCCCCAGCAAAAAGTGCAGATGTTTTTGCGCGAGCGCGACGACTTCGGCCTGGCTGTGGCTGCCGAAAATTCCGAAGTGGGCGGCCACCAGCAGGTTGGCCCCGTACATGGCCTGGTGGCTGTTGCTGCCCCAGCCCCAATCCCAGCCGTCGCTGCTGTCGCCGAACATTCCGCCGTAGGCGCCCTCCTGCGAAAACGCCCTTTCCACGATGGCGGCCACGCCCGTGCGCACGCGCTGTTTGAGCGGATCGGAGGCCTGGTCGTTTTGCAACACCTGCCAGGCGCCGGCGGCGATGACCCGCTCGCCGGGCGTGACGCTCCAGGGCAGCAGTCCGTCCCAGCCTTCCCAGTCGAAGGCGTCGACGACGGCGCCGGCCGAGCTGCTGGTCGGCTCCAGCCGGTAGACCGCGGCGGCCGCCGCCGCGCGGACGCGGCGCTCGGCATCGCTTTGCGGGCTGTAGGCCGCAAGCCAGTTCCAGCCGGAGAGCGCCGCCGCGCGGTAGCTATCGGCCGCGGCGCTCTGGCCGGCGGCGGCGTACACCAGCGCCGCCTGGGCCAGGCACATCACGGCGTTGCCGCTGGCCTCGCCGATGGTTGTGCCGCCGCCCGACCAGCCGTTGCCGGACGGGGCGGTGCAGTCGAAGTACACCCGTCCCTGGTCGGAGCTGCTGGGCGGCGAACTCGAGGTTTCGTTATTGCCCTTGACCGAGGTCATGAAGTGGCCGTCGGGCCGCTGCATGCGCAGGTAGAAATCGAGCTCCCAGGCCAGTTCATCTAGGATGTCGGGCACGCCGTTGCCGCTTTCGGGAATGTCGAGCTGCCCGTCCGACCAGGCGCCGGGATTCAGCTCGTAGGCCAGCAGCATCTCGGGCACTCCCCTGCCCCACAAAGTCTTCTGGTAGTCGCCGGCGTCGTGCCAGCCGCCATGCAGGTCGAGCGGACCGTGATCGGCCGAGCCCGGCCCGGCCGGCGCGCTCAGGTCGCCCAGGTGGCAGGCGCCGTCGGTCCACTCGCCGCCATGGCCCGGATGGCCCGGCAGGTCGTCGCTGGCGTACGGCAGCGCCTTGTCGTGATTGCAGCGCTGGAAATAGAACGACTTCATCGCCGCCATGCCCACCACGTCGTAGACCTGCTCGTCGATCACAAAGGTGTACGAATGCAGATCGTCGCCGGGCAGGTACAGATAGTAGCTGCCCGGCTCGACGATCGAGCTGAAATCGACCAGCGATAGCTGGTCGAGCGAATCTTCGTCGTCGACAAGCGAAGAGCTTACAAAGCTCGCCGCCAGCGAATTATCTGTGATCCTATGCAGCTCGACCGTGCTCGCGGCACGGCCCAGCACCAGCGCGATCTTGCGCTCGCCCGGCCGCCAGCCGAAATTGTCGACCCGGATCACTCCGCTGAGTGTGCCCAGCGGCTCGACCGCGCCGCCGTCGCCGCCGTCCTGCCCGGCGTCTTCTCCGGCGTCGGCCGGTCCGGGATCCGCGCCGGGATCCGCGCCGGGATCCGAGCCGGCATCGAAGCTGTCCGCGCCATCGTCGCCGTAGCCGTCTGCGTCCGGCATAACCTGTGCGTCGGCGTCCAGGTCGCCGTCCGCGGTGCCGCTGATCGCCCCGCTCTTGCAGGACGTAAGCGTCATGATCGACGCTATCGCGAGTGCTCCTGTCAGGAACCGAAAGCAGCTTGACGCCATGCGGACCTCCTGCCTCTTTATCGTTCCGGATCCTTTCGGGGCAGCTTATAGAACACGCCGCGCTCCTGTCTTTCCGCTATTATTTTTCCATCGGCATCGAGGACATCCAGATACTTGTTGATCTCGCTGACGCGCAAACCGAGTACTTCATGCAAGTCCTGCAAGGTGCATGGACGACGTGAGATGGTTTCGAGGATTGCCGACTCGATATCGTCACGGAAAGACCGTATCTCTTTTCGCCTGGGCGCCCTGGCAATTATTTCGGCTTCGAATCCCCAGTAATCGATAATCCTATCCAGCTCGGCCCGGGTAGCGGCGCGAATCGTTGCCAGTGCGCCCGGCCTGTCGAGCGTATTCAGCTGGACACGATCGGGTGCGATGCGCTGGATGGCATCTTTCAGCGCGATCAGTTCTTGCTCGCTGTCGTTCATTCCGGGAACGATGAAAACCTCGAGCCATATTTGGCCGCAGTATTCCGCGCGCAAGTGACCCAGCCCGGAAATGATCTCATCAAGTTTAAGTTCCGAGTGTGGACGGTTTATCTTTCGAAAGGCCCCAGGCGTCGCGGCATCCAGTGATGGAATTATTAGATCGGCACCGAGCAGCTGATCGCGTAAAGTTCTTTGATGGAACAAAGTTCCATTGGACAAGATCGCGGTATTGTAATCCTGCGGCTGCTGCTTTATGAATCTCAGGATCTCGCCGATTCCCGAGTTGAGTGTCGGCTCGCCTGAGCCCGAGAAAGTAATGTAATCCGGTTTGGGATGATGTGAAAAATAATGATCGAGCTCGGACTCGACCTCCTGTAGCGGAACATACTCCTTACGATCCAGTGTCAGATTTGTCGTCCGGCCGCATTCGCAATAAATACAGTTCAAACTGCAAGTCTTTGGGGGAACGAGATCGACGCCCAGTGAGACCCCGAGACGCCGCGAAGGCACCGGGCCGAAAAGATATTTATACATGATTCTTCACTTATTTCGGTTCCAGTTCCAGATGATATAGATATCAACGGAAGGAATGCAACAAGATGGTGATCTTTTCTCTTGACAAGTCGTAGTGCATTACTTAGATTCGCAACAATGAAAATTAGAAATAAAGAGATTTTCAATTTCCACGCTGAGTTATGCCGCACCTTGGCAAGTCCCAAACGCTTGATGATTATCGCTATTTTGGCAAAAAAGGAGATGAGCGTGGGTGAGCTGGCAAACGCGCTCGATGTTCCCATCGCCAATATTAGTCAGCATTTGAGGTCGCTGAAGGACAGGGAGGTCGTCCGGGCGCGTAAGAACGGCCAGACCGTCTATTACAGCCTGACAGACCACCGTATGATTGAAGCCTGCAACAACCTGCGGTCGGTGTTGCTGGACAAAATGAAGGCCAAAGGGCGAATCGCCGGCGATATTAACCCGGATGAAATCATTGAGGAGTAGCAAGCGAGTTTTTTTTGTGTAGATACTTTCGATTTTTCGAAAGTAATAAACAATCAAAAGGAGGAGTCCAAATGACACCGGAAGAACTCAAGGGATTGACCGTCGCAAAAACAGTGGATGCCCGAGGCACCGCCTGCCCGGGGCCGTTGCTGGAAGCCAAACGCTCCATGGCAGCCGTGCCCAAGGACGGCATCATGGAGGTTCTCTCGTCCGACGAGGGAACCAATGAGGACATCCCCCTGTGGTCGAAAAAGGTCGGCCATGATTACCTCGGCAACATCGAGGAGGCCGGCTACTGGCGTCTCTTCGTAAAACGAGGCAAGTGACATGCAAGCGGGCGGCACAGACGGTGGTGCGCCGCGGATCTTGGTTTTCTCGACCAATAACATCTCAGATCCGGGCATCGACCTGGCGGGCAGCTCTCACATGCATTATCCGCCATCGGTTTACGTCGTAGCGCTTCCCTGTTCGAGCGGCATCAAGCCGGGTTGGATCCTGCACGCTCTCGACGTCGGTTTTGACGGCGTCTTCGTCGCCGCCGACGGCACCGACTGCGCTTACATGCCCGACTGCACCGACCGCACAGGGAAAGTGATCGAGGCGGCCCAGGAGCTGATCGTCAAGCATGGGCACGACGCCCGCCGACTGAAGATGGCGGCCGTCTGCTCGGTGTGTGCCGAGTCGTTTGCCTCCCACATGATTAAATTCAGCGCAGCGCTTGCCAAGCTCTCGAACTCGAAGGAAGGGTGAAGGTATGGATCACGACGTACTCGTTGTGGGCGGCGGAACCGCCGGCATGGAATCTGCGCTCACGCTGGGTGATATGGGTTATAAGGTTCTGCTGGTCGAGAAAGAGGCCAGCATTGGCGGCAAGATGATCTTGCTGAGCAAGGTGTTTCCCACTCTCGATTGCGCAAGTTGTATTTCGACGCCAAAGATGGCGGCCACGGCTCATCATCCAAATATCGAGCTTAACAACTACACCGAGATCGAGCACATCGAAAGACGCCAAGACGGCGGTTTCCGAGCCAGGCTGCGGCGCAAGCCGAGCTACATCGATGCGGCGGCCTGCACCGGTTGTTCGGAGTGTGAGAAGGCCTGCACGGTGGCCGGGACCGACCAGTTCAACTTCGATCTGGCCGCCCGCCGGGTGGCCTATATTCCATATCCCCAGGCGGTACCCAAAAAAGCGGTTATCGAAAGGCTCGGAACTTCACCGTGCTCTTTCACCTGTCCCGCGGGAATCAAGGCTCACGGCTATGTCTCGCTGATCAGAAGCGGCCTGTTCGACGAGGCAATGGATCTGATCATGAAAGTCGCTCCCATCCCGGCCAGCCTGGGACGCACCTGCTTCGCCCCCTGCGAGAGGGAGTGCACTCGCGGTAAGCTGGAAGGGCCCATCCCGATAAGGATGCTCAAGCGCTTTGCCGCTGACCGCTACTACGAGAAGCACGAGCAGCCGCAATACGGATCACCTGAGAAAAAGAGAGACAAGAAAGTTGCGATAGTCGGCAGCGGCCCCGCTGGCCTGACGGCGGCATACCATCTGGCCCAACATGGCTACCGGGTGACGATATTCGAGGCCGCGGAAAAAGCGGGTGGCATGTTGCGGCTCAGCATTCCGGCCTATCGGCTTCCCAAGGACGTGCTCGATCGGGACATCGCCAATGTCACCGCCCTGGGCGTGGAAATCAAGACCGGACATCGTGTCGAGAGTCTCGCCAAGCTCAAACAAGACGGTTTCGACGCTGTCTTTACGGCCTGCGGGGCAATGCATGATGTCAAGATGAAGATCGAAGGCTCACAGCTTTCGGGAGTCGAGGGCGCGTTAACCTTCCTGATGCGTGCAAACTCGGGTGAGAAAATCGATCTTTCGGGCAAGACAGTGATGGTGGTCGGCGGTGGAAACGTCGCCATCGACTCGGCCAGGGTGGCCCTCAGGCTGAGAGCCAAGAAGGTTTACATCCAGTACAGGCGCAGCCGGGCCGAAATGCCCGCCCTCGACGCCGAGATCGAGGACGCCGTAGCGGAGGGAATCGAGATCCGGTATCTGAAAACGCCGGTGCGCTTTTTGGGAAGCGACGGAAAGTTGGAGATGGTGGAATCCATCGAGATGAAACTCGGCGAGCCGGATAAATCCGGCCGCAGGCGGCCGGTTCCGGTGGAAGGTTCCGAAAGAAAGATGCCGGTCGATCTGTGCGCAATCGCCATCGGCCAGCGGCCAGACCTCGATGATTTCTCAAAAAAGGACGGCGTCACGTTGACGCGGGGAAACACGCTGGAGGTCGATTCGACCACGCTCGAGACGAAGATACCCGGCGTCTTCGCAGGAGGCGACGTGGTTTCCGGTCCGGCCAGTGTGGTGGAGGCAATAAATGCCGGAGTACGCGCCGCCGAGTACATGCGGCGCTACCTGGAAGGAGAAGAACTTCCCGGAAAGCCCCTCGATCAACCATTGGCAGTAGTAGATCAACAAGATGTGCTCAAGCGCCAAAAGCACTTTCACGAGCTTCCCCCCGTCGAGCGCCGGGAGTTGCCGGTTGCCGAGCGGGCAGGCAATTTCAACGAGGTTGAGCTGCCGCTGACCGAAGACGAGGCACGCCTCAGCGGTAGCCGCTGCCTCGACTGCGGCGGTTGTTCGGAGTGCGGTCAATGCGTAAGCACCTGCCCGGCAGGGGCTATTCATCTGAAAATGCACACCGAGCCCGAAAATGTCGAAGTCGGTACGGTCATATTGGCCACCGGATTCGAACTCTTCGATGCGCACTTGAAAGACCGCCTGGGTTATGGCCGCTTTCCAAACGTAATCAACGCCATGCAGATGGATCGCATCCTGGCACCCACCCGGCCGTACAACTCGGTGCTCAGACCCTCGGACGGCAGGGCGCCGTCCAACATCGCCTTCGTGCTGTGTGTCGGTTCTAGGGATGCCACGGTGAACAACCGCCGCTGTTCGCAGGTTTGCTGCATGTACTCCATCAAGCAGGCCCAACTCATCATGGGTGCTTTACCTCTTGCAGATATCACCATCTATTACATCGACATCCGGGCATTCGGAAAAGGCTATGAAGAGTTCTACGAGCAGGCCAGAGGCATGGGCGTCTATTTCGTCAAGGGCCGAGTGGCCGCGATAGAACAGAAGGACAACGATAATCTGTTGTTGCACTATGAAGACATCGCGGGAAACGGCGGACCGCAACAGGCCGAGCATGATCTGGTTGTGCTGTCGGTAGGCCTGATGCCCAACATGGACGCACTGCAGCTTTTCAAACCTGGTCAACTCGCCAGTGAGGCAGTGCCCTTCATCAAAGAGGTGGATCCGGATCTTCAACCGGGTCGCACGAGTATCGCGGGGGTATTCGTAGCGGGTGCGGCTTCTACTCCAAGAGACATCCCGGACACAGTCGTTCATTCAGGCGCGGCCGCGGCACAAGCAGCCGCATACCTCAACCGAGCGAGGTCAGGTCGATGAGCGAACCAAAGCTAGGAGCCTTTATCTGCTACTGCGGCGGCAATATTTCGGACTACGTTGACGTCGAGAAGGTGCGCGACGCCATCGAGCATGAACCTGGCGTGGTAGTCGCCGGCACCAACATGTTCACCTGTTCGGACGAAGCCCAGCAGCACATGATCGAAACCATCAAGGAGCAACACCTGGACGGGATAGTTGTCGCATCCTGTTCGCCCAAGCTGCACCTTGAGACCTTCCGGGCGATGGCCGTGCGAGCCGGGCTGAACCGCTACATGTACACCCAGGTCAACATCCGGGAACAGTGCTCCTGGACTCACACGAACGATAAAGCAGGAGCAACGCAGAAAGCTATCGGACTGGTTCGGGCCGGCATTGCACGGGTCTACCACAGTCGGCCTCTGGAAACCATCCGCATCGATACGGTGCCGCGTGTCCTGGTGATTGGTGCCGGAGTATCCGGGCTCAGGGCGGCTTTGGGCTTTGGAGATCTCGGCCTTGAAGTGTTCCTGATCGAGCGCGAGGAGCACGTCGGCGGCCAGATTGCCGAGTGGGGTCCGCTGTTTCCAAGCGGCCGGCCGGGAACCGAGTTGATAAGGACATTGACCGCCGAGATTGCCAAACGAGAACAAATTCACGTTTACACGGGATGCCGTGTGGTCAAGAAAGCGGGTAGCGTCGGCAAGTTCCAGGTCGAGGTCAAAAGCAACAACGGAGAAACACATCAAATCGAGGTCGGGGCAATCGTGGCAGCCACCGGCTTCAAGCGTTATGAACCCGCACAGGGAGAGTATTCTCACGGTATGTCCGGAGTCGTTACGCTGGAAGAATTTCGCAGCCTGTTGGAGTCGGCGGGCGAGAACGGGATCGGTTATCAGGGGCATCCCGTACGCTCAGTGGTCTATATTTATTGCGTGGGTAGTCGCCAGGGCGATTGTAACGGCTGCCATCCCTACTGTTCGCGATACTGCTGCACGGCTGCAATACATACGGCCTTGCTGGCTCACGAACATGACTCGTCCCTGCGCCAATATCACCTCTACCGTGACCTGCGCACCTATGGGCAGCAGGAATTGCTCTATGAGGATTCTCTGCGGAAGGGCTCGTTGTTCCTCAAGTTCGCCGATGACGATCCGCCGGTCGTGTTCGGTGACGGCAAAGCGCTCAAGGTAACGATCAATGACCAGCTGACGGCCGGTGAATCGATCGAGCTCGAACCGGATCTTGTGGTGTTGGTAACCGGCATGGAGGCCAGGCAGAATTCCGAACTGGTTGACGTACTCAAGATCCCCCTGGACAAGAATAGCTTTTTCAACGAAATCCATCCCAAGCTGCGGCCGGTTGAGACGGTAATGGACGGCATTCTCATCGCGGGCACCTCCCAGGGCCCCAAGAACGTTCCCGAGAGCGTTGCCTCGGCAATGGCCGGGGTCTCCAAGGGAGCCGGACTATTGTTGAAAGGCTATGTCGAGCTGGAACCCTACGTGGCCGAAGTCGATGCGGCGCGTTGCAGCTGGTGCGGCGCATGCCAGGAGGCATGTATATACGACGCCATCGAGAAGGTGACACACGAGGGCAAGGAGATTGCGCGAATCAATACGTCTTTGTGCAAGGGCGGCGGAGCCTGTGTGCCTGTATGTCCCGAGGAGGCCATCGACCTGAAGGGGTATAGCGACCGGCAGATCAAGGAGATGATCGACGCGCTGGCCAAGGAGGTAGCGTGATGGAAAACACGAAAGAGCGCGCTCTCGGCGATGTCTTGAGAAACGAAATGGTCATGCACGACCGTATTCTGGAGCTGCTGAGAGAAGAACCGAAGACCATCCCCGAGATTGCGCAAGCGCTTGAGTTCCCGGGTTGGGAGGTCACGATCTGGGTCATGGCCATGATGCGCTATGGCTTGCTTTCCGAACTGCCCAAGACCCGGGCCGACGACTATTTTCACTACACCCTGGCAGAGTGAGGACGGTTCGATGGCTAAGATCAACGCCAAATTCATCGAGGAAGTCGGCGCCCGGTTCGACGCAAGCGCATGTATGAGCTGCGGCGCCTGCACGGCGCTCTGCCCAGTGGAGATAGGGCTGCTTCCGCGCGCGTTGTTCCGCTTCACGATGCTGGGGCAGGACGAGAAGATTCTCGAGAACGAGGACACTATCTTTTCTTGTTTACTGTGCCGGATGTGCGAAGTGAATTGCCCGGCCGAAGTCCCAATCGCCGAGAACGTGCGTTTGCTGCGTGGTTATTTCAACACGCATGTTTTCGACCTGGCGAGGTGAGAACAATGTCATTACCGAAAAAGCCTGTGCTGGGAATTCTGGCCGACAACCTGAGGTTGCGAAAGAGCGTCTTGCCGCTCTCGAAGCGTACGCATACGCGCTGGTCCAAGGGGCTGAACATTCCCCATGGAGGCGAGACGGTGATTTACACCGGCCACATGTACCAGCTGATTCCCAAGATCGGCGCCATGGCCAATCGCATGGCGAAGTTCGAGAATTCATGGATCAGAAGATGGATGGGCCTGGGGCGGGCTGCCAACAAGGTAATCAACCTCTCGCGCTTCATGGCCCATGCGAAGAAATCCGAGCGCCGGGCATATGACCGGGTATTGCGCAACATCGCCCTTTTGCTGCAGGCGGCCGGAGTCGAGTTCGGGTATCTCTACGGCGATGAGCTGTATTCCGGCGCACTGCTCTACGACCAGGGAATCGACACGATCCTGCTACCGCATGCGCGCCGGGTTCAGGCGATGCTGGCCGAACACGGAGTCAGGCGTGTGATTACCGTAGATCCGCACACTACCAATATGCTGCGCAGCGTCTATCCTGAAATACTGGGCGATTTCGACGTAGAGGTTAAGAACTATCTCGAAGTCCTGGCCGAACGCGAATTGCCGGCTAAAAATCCGCTGAAGGGCCCGATGACGATTCACGATTCGTGTGTCTATGCGCGCTACGAGGAGGTGATCAATCAGCCCCGTCACCTGCTTACGAAGGCCGGTGCCAGCCTGAAAGAGCCGGAGCTGTCGGGCAAGAACACGCACTGTTGCGGCGGCCCGATAGAGTCGTTGTTCCCCGGCAAGGCGCACAAAATCGCGCTCAAGCGTGTCGAGCAACTTTCGGCCACGAGTTGTCCCGTAGCGGTAATGTGCCCGATATGCATGGTCAACCTCAAGGGTGCCACAAATGGCGCCAATACTCAGTTTTCCGATATTGCAGACGTACTGGCCAGCGCCGTGCTCGATGATGCGCCCCAGGCGAGGCAAACAACAAAACGAAAGGAAAAGTGAAAAATGCCAGAAGAAAAAACAGATAAAATGGTAATCATCGCGACACACGGTACCAGCGATCCGGAGTACGCATCGCTGCCGTTCGTCATCGGCAGCGCGGGTCTGGCCATGGAGACGGAAGTTATCGTAGCGCTCCAGGGCAACGCAGTCACCCTGGCCAAGAAAGGCTGCTACGAACACGTTTTCGCCGGCGGACTGGAACCGCTCAAGAAACTGGTCGATACTTTCGTCGAACTGGGCGGGAAGATCTGGGTTTGTACACCGTGTATCAAGAGCCGTGAGATCACAAGTGACATGCTGATCGACGGCATCGAGCTGATGGCCGGCGGCAAGCTGGTACAGGCTTGTATCGAGGCCGACGCGGTGATTACTTACTAACGATTGCCACAACCGTGGCGTTCGGCTTCAGGGAGGTGTTATATGAAAAAGTACATCGCGCTGGTTTCCTTCACCGAAGAAGGCATTAGGAAGGTGAAGGACACTGGCAAACGCGCCAAAAGGTTCGCAGAACGGGCCCGCAAGAAGGGGATCAGAATCGATCATACCTATTGGACCACCGGAAAATACGACCTGGTTCACATTTTCGAAGCCCCCGACGAGGAAACAGCGGCGGCAATGAGCTTTGCTCTCGGCTCGACGGGAAACGTCCGAACAGAAACTTTTCGCGCCTACGACATCGAGGAGATAACCGAAATCCTCGGTGACGCCTTGGATATGCAAACCGAAGGTGGAACACTGAAGTAACGCCGGTCGAGCCTGAGACAGGCTGAAATTTGGCGGGAGTCTGCCAGTGACTGCCGAAAACGTGACAGAGACTTCTGAGCCGGAATCGCTGCACAAGATCTGTGCCCAGATGATCGGCGCCATGACCGACGGGGTGATCCTGATAGAACCGCACGGTATGATCACCAAGACCAACCAGGCGACACTGTCCCTGCTTTCTTTTGACGAAGATGAAATCATCGATCACCCGATTCATAAGATCCTGAGCGTCTCGAAGGACAGGCAGGCCGAGCTGTCCGCGGAAGAAATGGTGCAAAAGCATATCGTCGACGATGTCTTGACCAGCACTGAGGCCTACTTGTTTCCCAGGCTTGGCGAGCCGATACCTATCTCGCTGAGAAGTTCATCGGTCAGAGACGACGACGGCAAAGTGACAGGAATAGTGCTGGTGGCACGAGACCTGCGACCGACCATGAAGCTGCTGGCCGAGGCGGCCACGGGTGAGGCGGAACGACGCAAGCGCGAGGAACTGCAGCATGCCTATGACGAGCTGAAGCAGTTGCAGGAGCAATTGATCCAGAGCGAGAAGATGGCTTCCCTGGGGCAAATGGCCGCCGGCGTGGCCCACGAGATCAACAATCCGATCAGCGGTATCATGGTCTACTTGCACATGATCATGAAGGATCTCGAGGACGACCGGATCGACAAAAAACAAGCCTTGAAATTTCTCGGCGACTCCAAGGACGAGCTCAAGCGTTGCTCCAAGATCATCAAGAGCCTGCTGGATTTCTCCCGCCAGTCACACCCCAGACTCACACCGGTGAATCTCGGCGGCATTCTTGACGAGACTTTCGAAATACTGGCGCACAAGGCGAAGCTGCAGGACATCGAAGTGATCTGGAATGTCGACCCCGGTATCCCAAGCATCCAGGCCGATCCGGATCAGTTAAAACAGGTCTTCCTCAATCTCATACTCAACGCCATCCAGTCAATGCCACGGGGGGGACGTCTGACCATTCGCGCAGCGCTGGCCGACGATAACGTGCGCGTGGATATCGAGGATACCGGCTGCGGTATCACCGCCGGGAACATCGGCAAGCTGTTTACCCCCTTCTTCACAACCAAGGAAAAGGGAGAGGGCGTCGGGTTGGGCCTGGCGATGGCCTACGGGATCATCAAGCACCACGGCGGTGATATTCTGGTGTCGAGTTTCGCAGAAGGAGGAACGACCTTCAGTGTTATCCTGGGGTGCGAAAAAGAGACAAAGAGCACAGACGACGGGGGTGCCGAATGAGCAAACCGGCGCGCATCATGGTGGTGGACGACGAAAAGGTCGTCCGTGAATCTCTCTCGATCTGGCTCCAAAAATCCGGCTACGATGTCGTTCCGGTTGAAGGCGGCCAGCAGGCACTGGATCTTCTGGATCGCGAAGAGTGGGATATCTTGCTGGTGGATCTCAAGATGCCCCGCGTCGACGGACTCAAAGTACTGCGCAAGACCCTCGAAACCAAGACGGATATCCCGGTGATCATCTTTACGGCCTATGCTACGGTGGAGACGGCGGTGGAGGCGATGAGGGCCGGCGCCTACGACTACCTGGTCAAGCCGATCGATCCCGACGTGCTTGCGATGAAAGTGGAGAAAATCGTCGAGCGCCAGAACCTGGCCAGGGAAAATCTGGTGCTGCGCAAGAAGATCGACTCCCTTTGCCAGTTCGATGAGATTATCGGCAACAGTAAACCCATGCAGAATTTGCTCGATCTGGTCGGTTCGGTGGCCGACAGCGATGCAACAGTGCTTGTCACCGGCGAGAGCGGAACAGGCAAGGAGCTGATCGCCCGCGCCATACACCGCAATAGCCAGCGGCGTTATAAACCATTCGTGGCCGTTTCGATCGGGGCACTGCCCGCAACCCTGGTGGAGAGCGAACTGTTCGGCTACGAGAAGGGTGCCTTCACCGGTGCCGACCACATGCACATGGGCAAGTTCGAACTGGCCGACGGCGGCACGCTGTTCCTGGATGAGATCGGCGAGATGGAGCCCAAGGTGCAGGTTGACCTGCTGCGAGTGATCGAGGAGAATTCATTTTTCCGGCTGGGCGGCAACCGCGAGATCAACACCGACGCGCGGGTGATTTCCGCAACAAACCGGAACCTGAAGAAGGACGTCGAAGAAGGCATCTTCCGTGAAGATCTCTTCTATCGCTTGAATGTGATCGAGATTCACCTGCCCCCGCTGAGAGAAAGGGGCGCCGACATCATACTACTGGCCGAACACTTCTTGAAGAAGTACAGTGCGAAGAGCGGCAGGAAAAAGGAGGAGTTCTCTCCCAAGGCTATCGACAGATTGACGAGCTACAACTGGCCGGGCAACGTACGTGAACTCGAGAATGCGATCGAGAGAGCCATGGTAGTGGGCAAGAAGCCGCAGGTGCAAGCCGGGGACCTCTGGTTGGACAAGAGCCGAACACCATTTACGGAGAAAGGCTTTGTGAGTCTCAAGGATGCGGAGAAACGGCACCTCCTGCAAGTGTTGGGCGAAACCGGATGGAATGTCACCCGAGCCGCCCAGATCTTGAAGATCGACCGGGCAACATTGTACAACAAGCTCAAGCTCTACGGTCTATCCCGGCCCAAGAAACGAAGTTGACCTGGTTCGGCTACGGATGCCGACGCGCGAAACTCAAGGCGGGCTGTGCATCGTTTCACTTGGAGAGACTCCCGTCCAGGTGGAAGAGAGCGTTTGTTCCATCGTGCAGTTTTGCTTCGAGATTACTTGTGAAATCGTTTCTCCCGAGCCACGGCCCGATTTTGCCTTGGACGCAATACGCAACCAGTACGACGCCCTGCAACTGCTTGACCAGATCGAGAACAGGTTTCCACAACCCGACAAAATGGTTCTGGCGACAACCGGGGTCGACCTCTTCATTCCGGTGCTGACTTTCGTGTTCGGGGAGGCGCGCCTTGGGGGGCGAAGCGCAATAATCTCCACTTTTCGCCTTCGCGAGGAGTTCTACGGGCGCCGGCAAGACCGGGCGATTCTCCTATCGCGCGCGGAAAAGGCGGCCGGCCACGAAGTGGGGCACATGCTGGGCCTGACCCACTGCCTGGACCGCAACTGCGTTATGCACGCATCCAACAGCTTGGCCGACACGGACGTGAAGTCGACCAGTCTTTGCCCCGGCTGTCACTCCCGCCTGCCCCGATAGAAAACTTCGTTCAGCGTGTGTGAAGATCGCAACGCCGGTGTAGAATTTCTCGACGTTTTCGGGTCTACCGCAACACGCCGGGTCGTTCCGCGCTTAGCTGTTTTCTTTTGTAATCCAGCACATTAGAGCACACCACCAGGCCTGGCACATTAGTTGCTCATACACACAATGAACCGAGCGACGAGAAGGAGAGAAAAATGCCACTGGTCAGCATGAAAATCAACGGACGCGAGGTCAAGGCTGAAAAGGACAAACCGATTCTCGATGCAATCCGCGTTCAGGGAATAAAAGTGCCGACCCTGTGCCACATGGACGGCCTGGAGCCTTACGGTGCATGCCGCCTGTGTATAGTTGAGGTTGGCACCGGCAAGCGAGCCAAGTTGGTAACATCCTGTAATTTTCCCGCCGCCGAGGGTATCGAGATCCAAACCGATACCAAGCGCGTGCACAAGAACCGGGCCATGTTGGCCGAGCTTCTGCTGGCTCGTTCTCCCGGAGTCAAGCGGGTGCAGCAGATCGCGGCCTCACTGGGAGTAACCAACTCGCGCCTCAAGACCCTCGACCCCAGCGACTGCCTACTGTGCGGCCTGTGCGTCCGCGTTTGTGAAGAAATCGTCGGCGCATCAGCCATCGGTTTCGAGGGCCGCGGTGTAGACCGTGTTGTCGGAACCCCCTTCTACGTAGACCCCGATGCCTGCATCGCCTGCGGCGCATGTACCGAAGTGTGCCCCACGGGGCTGATGCAGATGGAAGCAAAGACCAAGGAGCGCTGGCGAAAAGAAATCGGCGGATTCCTGCGGTTGTGCCGCTACGCCCGCATGGGGCTGGTTTCCAACAAGGTCTGCCCCAACGACTTCGACTGCGCCAGCTGCGAAGTGGATCAGCGTCTCTTCGACGAGTTTGGGACAAATCCGATCCTGGTCTTGGCTCCCGGCCGCAACAGGCAGCCCAGGCAGGTTGCGCACTTTTCATTGGTCGAGGATCGCTTTTACTCCCGGGGCCACACCTGGGCGAAACTCATGGGTGACGGCGCCGACCGTGCACGCATCGGCCTTGACGACTTCGCCCAAAGAGTCGTCGGAGAGATGTCCTCGGCCGCGCTGAGTGCCGGTCCGGGAGATGTGGTGCAGCGCGGAGAACCGGCCCTGAGTGTAACCGGCAACGGTCATCGGGCGACAATGCTGTTTCCCGTATCGGGAACGATTACCCGCGTCAATCCGCTCCTGGAAGACGAACCGTCGCTGATCAACGAAGACTGTTACCGACGGGGCTGGCTCTATACGCTGGAGCCGGAGGACCGTTATCGAGAATCGCAGCAATTGGTCGGCCCGCATGAAGCCGGTCCATGGCTCCAGGAAGAGTCTGATCGGTTGTTTGGCTCCCTGACCGAAACTGGCGGCGCGGCGTTGTCCGACGGCGGTGAGCTGTTGCCCAACTTTGCAAGGAACCTCGATCATCTATGCTGGGAGCGCCTTACCGAGAAGTTCTTCTCCAAGGTCTGAATGGGCCGGGAGGTGTGCCATGTCCGTAAAACGAATGACCGAGCCAAAGCTGGTTCCCACGTCGCAGGGGCAGTGTATCTGGGTGGACGCGGGCGTCATATCCTACAGGCTCTGCACGTTGAACTACGACTGCGAGCGCTGTTCGCTGCACCAGGCACTGGTCGACGGACCGGAGTTGGTTCAACCAAACACCGCCCCCCTTATTGATCAGGCGGAGATCGAGAAACAACGAGCCGAGTTCGACCGGCTTTTCAGAAAGCTGCCCGCCGAGGCACGCAAGTGTCGCTACATGCTGACCGGCGATGTCTCCTACAAGTTGTGCATTGACTCGTTCAGATGCGCGATCTGCTCATATGGGCAGTTGATGGAGGATTCGCTTGCGGCCGACATGGATCCTCCCGCAGAGGCAATATTAACCATTGAGGGACTCCGGCTTGCCGGCGGAATGCACTATCACAGGGGCCATACATGGGTGCGAGTGGAACGCGAAGGCGATGTACGCGTGGGCCTGGACGATTTTGGTCAGCGGATGCTCGGCACAATCCTCGATATTCACCTGCCGGGCCCAGGCCAAACCATCTACCAGGGCGCTCCAGCCTGTGAGCTTTGCCTCGAGCAGGGCCAGATCGATGTCCCGACACCGGTAACAGGTCGGGTGATGCTGACCAATACAAAATTGATCGAGAAGCCGGGGCTGGTAAACGAGTCGCCCTACACGAGCGGATGGCTTTATACTATCAAGCCTCCCAACCTGCCGCTCGAATTGCTGAACCTGCTGTATGGGAAAGAGGCCCGGCGCTGGTTCGAGTTTGAGATCGAAAGAGCCAGGGAAAGAACGGGCGCAAATCATAATCGTGGAAGTCTACCCCCGATCGAGAAGGGCGCGCTCTGGCGCAAAGGCCGTGCCGCCGAAATGGCAAACGAGTTCCTGCTTGCGACGCCGAAAAAGGCGGCCTGAGTCGCAACCGCTCGCCAAGAGATGAGAAAGAGAGGACCCGATGGAAGCACAGGCGATCAACGTGGACGCGATAGTCGACCGCTGGCAGGGGGATAACAGCTACCTGATCGAGATGCTCCAGGACGTTCAGGAGCGCTACCGCTACGTTCCCAGGCAAGCGACCCAGATGCTGTCCGACGAACTTGACGTGCCCTTGAGTCACATCTTTCACATCGCAACCTTTTACAAGGGCTTTACCCTCGAACCGCGAGGCAGGCACCCCGTCTGCGTATGTACCGGCACGGCCTGTCACGTCAAGGGCGGGGCGCGCATCCTGGAGAACGTCATGCGCGAACTCGATGTGAGCCGCGAGGGAGAAGCAACCGGGGACATGCTTTTCAGCGTGGAATCAGTCCGCTGCCTGGGCTGCTGCGGCCTGGCGCCGGTAGTGACCGTCGGCGACGAGGTCTACGCCCGCAGTTCATCAATGAAAGTTAGCAAGATCCTGAACAAGATCAGAAAAGCGGAGCAGTCCGAATAACGACACTCCTGGAGGCGATTCATGTCCAAGCTGAGAACAGAAGACCTCGACAAGATCGTCGAGCAGACGAAAAAGTCGCTGGCGCTGAAGACGGGAGGCACTCGCGCAAAGATTACGGTGCACATGGGCACATGCGGAGTCTCGGCCGGCGCGCGGAAAATCCTGGACGAAGCCAAAAAATGCGTTACGGAATCAGGCGCCGGAGACATCATGGTCACCACCTCCGGCTGCGCGGGGCTGTGCAGCCGAGAGCCGATGATCACCGTCGAGCTGATCGACCAGGAACCGGTCAAGTACGTGGATCTTACAACAGACAAGGTAAGAAAGATTTTTGACGAGCACGTCAAGTCGGGACATGTCGTCGAAGAATACGCCCTGGTCATGGGCAGGGAGCAGGTACTATGAGCCTGACAACGAACAAAACCGCTGAAAGTGAAAGGCAGCTTGTCCCCGGCATGAGTGATTTCGGCTTTTTCAAGAAACAGCGCCTGCTGGCCTTGCGCAACCGCGGTATCATCAACCCGGAATTAATCGATGAGTACATAGCCCGGGACGGCTACAAGGCCACGGCCAAGGTGCTCACCAGAATGACCCCCAAGGAGGTCATAGACGAGATGATCGCTTCCGGGCTGCGCGGGCGCGGCGGCGGAGGCTTTCCGACCGGAATTAAGTGGAAGACCTGCCGTGATGCGCCCGGAGAACCCAAGTACATTGTCTGCAATGCGGACGAGGGTGACCCCGGTGCCTACATGGACCGCAGCATAATCGAATCTGATCCACACGCGGTGCTGGAGGGCATGCTCATCGCCGCTTACGCCATCGGCTCACACAAGGGCTACATCTATATACGCCATGAGTATCCGCTGGCCACCGATCTGTTGGAGAAGGCCATCGACGCCGCGCGCGGGTACGGATTGCTGGGCAAGGACATTCTCGGCCGGGGTTTCGATTTCGACATCCGCATACACCGCGGCGCAGGCGCCTTCGTCTGCGGTGAATCGACCGCGCTGATGGCCTCCATGGAGGGTCGCGTCGGCGAGCCGCGCGCCAAGTACATCCACACCGTGGAACACGGCCTGTGGGATCGGCCCACAAACCTCAACAATGTCGAGACTTATGCCAACGTACCGTCGATCATCCTGCGCGGAGCCGAGTGGTTCACCACCATCGGCACCGGCGACGTCACCAAGAATCCCTGGGGCGGCAGCAAGGGTACCAAGGTTTTTTCCCTGGTGGGCAAGGTCAACAACACCGGCCTGGTGGAAGTGCCCATGGGAATCACCCTGCGCGAGATTGTCTTCGAGATCGGCGGCGGGATTCCCGGCGGCAAGAAGTTCAAGGCGGTGCAGACCGGCGGGCCGTCCGGTGGCGTGATTCCGGAAAGTATGCTTGATCTGCCGGTCGACTACGATGAACTCGCCCGTGTCGGTTCGATCATGGGTTCGGGCGGCATGATCGTCATGGATGAAGACAACTGCGTGGTGGACATCGCCCGTTATTTCATCGACTTCTTGGTTGGCGAATCGTGCGGTAAGTGCCTTCCGTGTCGCGAGGGTCTCCGGCAAATGAGTTCGCTGCTTGCCGACATCTGCAACGGCACGGCCGAGAAGGGAGCCATCTCGCTGCTCGAGGAACTTGGTCAGACTCTCAGCGAAACCTCGCTGTGTGCCCTGGGGAGCACCGCCGCCAATCCCGTCTTGACCACCATCCGCTACTTCAGGGACGAATACGAGGCCCACATCAACAAGAAAAAGTGTCCCGCCGGAGTGTGCAAGGCGCTTATCAGCTATCAGATCATCGACGAGAAGTGCCCCGGATGTTCACTGTGCGTCAAAAACTGTCCCCAGGGCGCCATCACCTTCAAGAGCAAGGGCAAGCCGGTGGTCATCGATCAGGAAAAGTGCATCAAGTGCGGGCTGTGCTTCGATGTCTGCACAAAGTACGAGGCCGTCGCAATCAGATAGACATTACCGATATAGTTCCTGGCTATAGCGAATTCCGCGGCGGTAAAGATCCAGTCGCATGGCGAAGGCCTTGTTCGGCGGCTTTGACAAGGCATAGGCACCGACTTCTATTTCCACGGCTTGCTCGAACTCGCCGCACTCGGCGTAAGCCGCGGCCAGGGTATCCAGCCAGGCCCCGGAGCGATATGCCTCGATCGCCCGTCGCGCGTATGCGATCGCTCGGCGGCAGTCGCGCAGCGCCGGGTCGCGGACCGTGGCCAAGAGCCATGCCAGGTTGTTGAGCGTGCCCGAGCTGGACGGTTCACGGGCCAATACCATTTCGTAATCGCGGATTGCCTCGGCCTGGCGGCCGAGCGAGGCCAGCACCACGGCGCGGTTGTGCAGGTCACCCGTGTGTCCCGGCCGCAACTCGAGCGCCCGGGTGATGTCGTCAAGCGCCTCGCGGTAGCGACCGCGCCGTTGTTGGATTGCCGCCCTCATCGAATAGGCGGACGCCATTGACGGATCGCGGGCCAGGCAACGGCCCAGACAGGCATAAGCGTCATCCAGACGACCAGCCGCCAAGAGATTCATGCAGTCTCGAAACGACCCCTCGCCGTCCGGCGAAACAATTTCCGGTTCGTCAGACTTCATGGAAAGACCTGGCCTATGGCACGGGAACCTCACCCGCTGGCGGTCCGAACAGATCCACCAGGATCTGGTTGAAATCGGCGCTGCGGGAGTCGACGATCACTCCATTGTCATCGGTAACACATAGCGCCAGGTTGTCGCCCATGAGCACCCAGCCGCTAAGCTCCTTCCAGGGCAACCCGGTGGCCCTGTCCAATTCGCCAGCCAAGCCCCCGAGCACCTCGGCGGCCCGATTGCATATCCCGGCCACCTGCTTCATCTGCTCCTTGTCGAGCTTGCCGACTCCTCGCACCATCTCGCCGTCAGCCGAAAACTGCCCGGCCGCAATAACACCAGGCTTGTCGAGCAACCTGTCCAATCCGATCATGACTCGCCTCCTTGAAAATAGAAAACCACCCAAACTGCGACTGCTCGCCTTATCTCACCAAAGATTATTTGCACACGCCGTTCCACACGCCCTACAAATCGTCATGGGCCTGGCCCCGGAAATGGCAAACGCACGCATTACCAAAAACCCACTAAAATCAACGTAGCGCCCATCAGGCTGAAGCGCCTGCCTCGTTTTCCGACCAGGTCTTCCGGCACTGCGCTTCAAACAGCAAGATAGAGTTGCACATATGCGACCGCCTTGACCAACACATCGAAAGATAATATGGTTCTGTCGGAGGGTTGGTCATGCCGAACAACGATCAAAAAGGTCCGGCGCCGCTCGAGCCCTTCCTGGATGAACCTTCGCCGGAACGATTCGAGGCCGTGCTTGCCAGCATTAGCGACGGGGTTTTCACGGTCGACAAGAGTTGGCGGATCACCTGCTTCAACCGCGCCGCTGAGGAGATAACGGGGTACAAGCGGATCGAGGTGATGGGCAAGCCGTGCCATGAGGTGCTTCGATCAAACATTTGTCTGGATGCATGTGCCCTGCGCTACACCATGGATACCGGCAATCCAGTGGCTAGTCTGGTTGCGCAGATCACCGCCAGCGACGGCTCCAGCGTGCCGGTCAGCATCGCGACGGCCCTGTTTCGCGACAAGCGCGGCGAGATTATCGGCGGCGTAGAGAGCTTTCGCGATCTGCGCCAGATCGAGAGCCTGCGCAAACAACTCGAGCAGGACTATAAATTCGAGGACATCATCGCCAAGAGCGAGCGTATGCGGGGACTTCTGAAAATTCTGCCGACAGTCGCCAAGAGTGGCAGCAACATTCTCGTCTGCGGTGAAAGCGGAACGGGAAAAGAGCTCATAGCCAGGGCGATCCATAACCTGAGCAAGCGCTCAAGCGGCCAATTCGTGGCCTTCAACTGCGCAAACTACCCGGAAACCCTGATCGAAGCGGAGCTTTTCGGTCACAAGAAGGGAGCCTTCACCGGAGCCGCACGGGCACGCGAGGGACTCTTTTCGCGCGCCGACGACGGCACGCTGTTTCTGGACGAAATAGGAGATCTGCCCCCGGCTACCCAGGCCAAGCTTCTGAGGGTGCTTCAGGAAAAGACTTTCGAGCCCCTGGGCGCGACACAAACTAAGAAGACCAACGCCCGGATCGTCGCCGCCACAAATCGTGATCTGGAAAAAATGGTTGCCGATGGCTCATTCCGCCGCGATCTCTTCTATCGCATCAACGTCATCCGTCTCGACCTGCCCCCCCTACGCGAGCGGACAGAGGACGTGCCGATGCTGGTCAAGCACTTCATCTCCAAGCTGGCAGCGGTACACGACAAATACTTGGAGGGCCTGGCCCCTGACGCGATGCGTTTTCTGATGGGCTACTCCTATCCCGGCAACGTTAGAGAACTTGAAAATATAGTCGAGCACGGCTACGTCCTGAGCCCCGGGCCATTCATCTCTCTCGCCCACCTTCCCGCGAGGCTCAGACAGACCGCCTCAGAACATGCAGACATCGAGAGCCTGGCGGACTGCGAACGCAGGATTCTACTTGAAGCCCTGCGCAAGAACGACTTCAACCGCCTGGCCGCGTCCCGTGAGCTTGGAATGCACAAATCGACCTTCTTCAGGAAGATTCGTCGCCTGAAAGTCAAACTGCCAACGCGCGATGGGCGTGCCTCGCCAACTAACGAGACAGCAGAGTAGCGTATTCGCAACTCCTTTAACTAGAAACAGTTGCTTAATTGGTACTCAGCCATTCGTTCAACCCTCACTGTCTGAAGTCATACGCACATAAAACCAGGACAAGGCGGTCACCGACGGGAACTGGCATGATGTCTGCATCCTTCAACAAGCGAGGATCGACTTGGATAAAAAAAGGAGGAAGCCATGAGTTCCGATGAGAGAGAAAAAGCCACCACGGATACACACAAGCCCGCCAGGCCGCTGAAGTATTTCAAGGACCAGGCAGGAAACGGCTGGCTGTGCGACAAGGATATCGACTTTGACGGAGACCTGCGAGCCCAGGGCTGCTGGCGCTGTGACGAGATGGCTTTCCCGGCCGGCGGCAGATAGACTCTGCACACCACACAGAACGCCTTCGCACTACAATAACAATTCGCTGTTTGCGAATGGCATCAGGGGACCTCAATGCTCCCCAGGGCCGGGACGGTGTTGGGCAGGGTCGCGGTCAGTTGTATCAGGCCGCCGTTCTGCGGCGTGAAGCGAAACACTGTCCGGCCCTGGGCGTCGCTTTGTTGCCGGTAGAGGAACTCGCCGTTCCTGTACAGGGTGATTCGCGCGCCGGGGACCGGCTGGCCGTCCAGAAAAACGGTCGCCTCGACGCATTGCTCGTCACGACCGATTGCGGCGGGCGCCTGAAGCGATAGCCTGCCCGGATCGGTCGTATAGATCGGCATCTCGGGGTCGCCCAGCAGTACTACTACCAGCTGTGTCCAGCGTATGCCGAGTAGTTCGTTGTGCAGGTTGCTCTCGTTCGAATAGAAATGCTCGCGGGCGTATCCTAGCGCCGACCCCAGATCGAGACCCTGCTCGAAGACACCTTTGTAGAAAGACTCGATCAGCGCCGTGCCTCCGCCGGGACCCAGACCGAAGTTGGTGTTGCCCAGATAGGCCACGGCCCCGCCGCCGGGGTTGGTCAGCAACCGCTCGCCGGCAGAGTCGCTGGAAGCGTAAGCGAAGTTGCCCGCCAGGCAACCGCAGGAGACATAGATCGGAAAATGCGGCGAGTTCGAGAGGCTGGAGACGTCGGCGGCCGTCATCTCCAGGTTCAGATCCTGCTCGCTGGCGTGCCCGTAGTGGGTGACAAAGGCGCGCCCGGCGTCCAGGGCCTCGATCTGCGCTTCCTTGGTATTGGGCTCGGCGTCCGGGTAGCTTTCGTATTTCCAGTAGAGCTTCTGCTTGCTGAAATCCGCAGGGAAGACGTCGTCGGCCAGCGGGTTTAGCTGCACGGCGGCGTCGAAGTTCAGAAAGCCGGTGTCCTCCGATATGAACAGGGCTTCACGGGCGCAGCCGGGATCCGTCTGTTCGTAGGCCAGCACGCGGTTTGTAAACGTCTCGGCGTCGGCAGAAGTGCTGGCCGGAGCCCTGCCCA
>CAZENH010000005.1:0-31230 GCA_964513625.1 uncultured Myxococcales bacterium
CCCCGTCGTCGGCGTCGAACATGCCGCGCCAGATGATGGCGGTGATGTAGTTGGGAATAGCCCAGGGAATAATAAGAAGTACACGGTAGATCGCCTTCATTTTCAGCAGTGGATTTTTCAAAAGCAGTGCCAGCGCTAGTCCCAGCGCCACATGAATGAAAACGTTGGCTGCCGTCCAAATGACCGTAATAAAAAGCTTGTAGTAGAAGCTGAAGGGATCACTGATCGGGTACTCATGCGAAGAGAGAATGTCAGTAAAGTTCTTGGCTCCGACGTAGAAGTACTCTCCCTGGTAGTAGCGAAAAAATCCCAACCCCAGGCCGACCAGGAAGGGCACGAAGACCAGCACGGCGACGGCCAGCATGGCTGGGCCGATGTATGCATAGGCGCCCTTCTCGCGCCAGGCCTCGCGCAGCATACGCTTGAAACGTCTGAAAAAGACGGCCACGAAAACGAGCAGCACCAACAACCCGCCGCCGCAGCCCCAGACCAGCGCCTGCACGAACTGATCGCTTCCTGACCCGGCCGCCTTGAGCGCCCTGCCTTTGCGAAACTCGGCAATCTGTGATCCGGCCCGTAGCTGGGCCTCGGTCAGTGCCTGTTCCGGTGTGGCCCGGCCGTTTACGGCGTTTACTAAAGCGTGGTTCATCGGCACCCAAACCATGCGCATTTCGGGCGTGTTGCGCATGGGTACCGCGTATTTCAACTGTTCGCGAAAAACGCCCATGACCGGATCGGCCCGCACGGCCGGATCTTCATAGAGACGGATGTTGGCCACCGGCTGAAATCCTTCGAGAATGCGCACCCGGGCAGCCGCGTCCCGGGTGAGCCATTCAATCGCCGTGAAGGCCTGGACGGGATGCTTCGTGTGCGCAGAAAGCAGCAGGGCCTCCGAGCCAACGAAGGGCATGGCGTGTCGGCCGCATTGGCTGATCTCGGGCAACAAGGCAACACCGTAGCCGACCCGTTTAGTATCTATCTCGCCGCGGAACCAGGGCCCGTTAATGACCATGGCAGCGCGGCCGCTGTTAAATAGAGAGGTTACCTTAATCGAGGTAACATCCTGGGGCGCGAGTTTTAGATCGGCCACCAGATGATGCACGAAGGCCAGCGACGCGGCATTCTCGGGCGAGTCGAGCGCCAGGTTCTGCTTGCTGTCGAACAGGCTTCCTCCGAAACCGAATAACCAGGCGGCATGAAAGTAGAGATCCGAGTGCTCCCACACCAGTCCGTAGATTGGTTGGTCTTCAGAATTCTTGCGGCCGACAAAAGACTTCGCCAGTGTAATCATCCTGTCCGTGTCAGTCGGAGGGTTCGCCACTAACTTCTTGTTGTAGAACAGGGCCGCGCTTTTGAATGCCGTCGGCAGACCGTAGAGCTTGCGGCGGTAGACGAGCGGATCGATCGTCTTTTTGAAGAAGCGATCGGTAAGACCGGGTTCCAGGTAGCCATCCAGGGGAGCGATGTGGCCCGAGTCTGCCCAACCGCCGATGCGATCGTGAGCCGCAATGAAGATATCCGGGCCGTGCCCATGTGGGATTGCCGCGGTTAACTTGTCAAGGTAGGCATCGTAGGGAACGAAGATCGTCTTGATGTTAATGTTCTTGTGCGAGGTGTTGAAGGTGGAGATCGTCTTTTCCAGCGCAACGCGTTCTTGGGCACGGTAGGAGTGCCACAAGGTTATCGTCTCGCCGGCGCGCGCACCAGGCGCAGCCAGCAGTACAAACAACAAACATGAGATCCTGCGCTTCAAGAAGATCACCTGGTAATCAGAAAATAACTTCACCCGTTCGGCCATCGAACAGGTGGGCACGCTCGATATCCAAAATGAGGGTCACCTCGTCCCCAACCGCGGCCCGACTGCGGGCCTCATCCCTGACGATCAACGCCTCCCTTCCGACCCTGATGCTAAGAAACGTCTCCGTGCCCATCGGTTCTATTACTTCCACCAATCCCCGTGGATTGCTTGCCGATTCAACAGTTGAATCGGGGGCCGGATCCTGTTTACGTGCCGTGTCCCCAATGCCGATATTGGTCGGCCTGATCCCGAGTTCAACCTCGCCTTTTTTGCCCTCGACCGCATGATGCAGGCTCGCGGGCAGCGCAATGTCGAAACCGTCTCCCTTGATGTGCGCTTCCTGATCGAGGGTACAGGGCAAGAAGTTCATTGGCGGGCTGCCGATGAAGCCGGCCACGAAGCGGTTGCGGGGATGCTCGAACACTTCGAGCGGCGCTCCCACTTGCTGGGTCAGGCCCCCCTGCATGACGACAATACGATCGGCCAGCGTCATGGCTTCGACCTGATCATGAGTGACATAGATGATGGTGGTGCCGATGCGCCTGTGAAGCTTGGCGATCTCGGCGCGCATTTGAACCCGCAGCTTGGCATCCAGGTTGGAAAGAGGTTCGTCGAACAAGAAAACCTTGGGCTTGCGCACGATGGCTCGTCCCATGGCCACTCGTTGACGCTGACCACCTGAAAGCTCCTTCGGCTTGCGGTTGAGCAGTTCGCCGAGGCCCAGGATCTCGGCCGCCTCCTGGACGCGATTTTTTATATCGGCTTTCTTCATGCCCCGCATCTTTAGGCCGAAGCTTATGTTCTGCATGACGTTCATGTGAGGATAGAGAGCGTAGGACTGGAAAACCATTGCGATGTCACGATCCTTGGGATGCACATCGTTCATGCGTCGCCCGTCTATCAGCAGATCGCCTTCCGAGATTTCCTCGAGCCCCGCCACCATGCGTAGCGTAGTGGTCTTGCCGCAACCCGAGGGCCCGACCAGCACCAGAAACTCGCCCTCTTTGATCTCGATATTGACATCGCGAACCGCTACTACCTCTCCAAAGCGCTTGGTAACTTTTTTAAGAACTACTCCGGCCATGATCTCTTGTCACTCCTTGTCGGGCTGACTGACGGCGATTAGCGGCAGCCGGGCTTTTTCGCCGCTGAATGGGTTGTAGCTCGAAAGAATATCCTCCTGGGTTCCCGCCGGCGCGAGCAGGTCGATCACGTTTGGATGTCCGCCGCAAGGTGCGCAACCCGAGAAGTGGCAGGCCATCCCGCCGGCGTCGTCCAGGCGGCACTCGCCGGCGGATTTCTCTACCGGCATCACCAGGCCCTCGGGAGCCAGGCGTCCCCGGGCGCGGTCGATCAGATCGAACGAGGGAGAAAAGCGAGAAGCCAAAATCAGCACGGAAACTGCAACCGGTCGACCTCGACCCATGAAGCTTACCGGCACTCTGGCCACGAGCCTATGACCGCTTATGCGCACCTTGCGCGGCACGTAAACGTCCCTCGCGCCGGGAAATGTCTTGTCGAGAGCCTCACGCAGTAATCCGGGCACAGGCGAGAGAACCAGCGCACGATTCCAGGCCTGCCCCGTGGCGAACGCCACACCGCGTCCGGGCAGGCTGTCGAAATGTTTCATTCCCACTGCCGGCGAAGTCTTCGCGCTGCGCAGGTAGACGTCGACGGTTTGCATGAAAAGATCGCGCCGGTCGTCACGCGACACGAAGACAGACGCACGCTTGACCCTGGCCGCGAAAGTGACCGACACCACCCAATAGTCCTCCTCGCGGGTCATGGAAAATTTGCGCAGGTCGAAGCTGCCGGCACCGAAGGCGGGATTGTCTGGGTAGCGATATGATCCAGGTCCGTTGTCATCACCGGCCGGATCATCGAGCACGATACACGTTCCATGAGCGCAGCCGGCGGGCAACGAGGCCGCCCACAACATCCCTAGCCACGAGAAGGCAACAAGACTAGTTCGCATCAATTTCACTGCGCGAAAGGTACCACCGGGCAGGTTGTGATGCAACCACGCCGTGATTCGACGGGGCCACGCTCAGCGCTAGTAGGCCGATGACTATTCAACATGTTCGCTCAGGACATTTTCCAAATTCAGTCAGAAAGCCGGCAGATCGGTCGCTTGTAACGCGAGTCTGTTAGTTTCGATCCTAGCTGCGGTTTTTTCGCTTGCCCGGCGGATGGGATGCAAATTTGCGTAGACGCTCTACGGTGACGACCTGACAGATCTCGGGATCGTTGTCAGACCACGGCGTGCAGTAACTCTCTACCGGGCTCAGCCATGCCAGCCAGCCCTCGTCACAGGCTGATACCGAACCCTCCCAGCAACTCAACTCGCGGCTAATACGTTTGCCGGATTCGTCGTATACCGCCACCGTCCATTGTTTTCCTCGCAGATTGCAGCGCAGTTCGCATTTGCCGATGACCTCGATGCTGTTCGGCTGGATGGTCCTGCCGATGGTCAGATCCAGCCCTTCCTTTTTAAGCGGCTTGCCGGTCGCAATGTATATGTTTTTGCCATATTGGCGGTTGCCGCTATCCGCTAGATCCGCCCCGGCGACAACTTCGTCGCTGGCTTCTACGAAGCGGATCTCGCGCTTTTTGCCGCAGGTCTTGTTCAACTTTTCAATCAACAGATCTGATCCGGGTGCCGACATGTATTCGCCCTCTTGCTGATAAGCCCCGGAATTCTACGATTTTCCCCTCGGTTTTCCAAGGATCAGCGCAATTACATCTATAGCTTATGTGTGATGATTCAGTAGCTTGTGAAAAAGATCCACAGACGATATGGATCGTATTGCATGTTGTGAGTAGTATTTTTCATCAATCCATTGCCTATCATTAGCCTGACCAGGGAGGAAAACCATGCGCTCGATGCGACGGCGGATTCTGGGATCATTTCTGCTTTGTGTCTGTGTTGCTCTTACAGGCTGCCCTTCGGGGCAGCAAGGGCCGCAGGAGATTGAGACAGGCGGAGGGGGGGGACAGGTCGCGGAAGCATCTCCGCCGCAGGACGCGAAGGAGGACGAGCCCTTACCGTTGATCGAGTGGTCGGGCAAGTTCGACGACGGCTGGAAAGAGTTCGACAAGCTGACCAGTGAGCAAAAGTACGAAGCAGCCTCGAAGCTCACCGAAAAAATGATTGCCAAGGCCGCCGAACAGAAAGACAGCCAGGAGTGGACCCGAGCGCTGATTCGTTACGTCCAGCTCCGTACGGCTCTGCACGGTTACGAGACGGCGGTGCGCTTCCTGAAGGAACAACCTTGGCCCGAAGATCTGCTGGGCCACAGCGTCCTCGAGCTTTTTTTCGCCGAGTCTCTTTCGACATACGGCCATAGCTACTCCTGGGAGATCCGCAAGCGCGAAAAAGTCGAATCCAAGGGCAAGATTGATCTCAAGGCCTGGACCATGGAACAGATCTTCACTGCCGCCGGGCAGGCCTACCTCGAAGTCTTCAAGCACCGCGATCAGCTCGGCCAGTTGCCCGGAAAGAGCCTCGGCGAATACATCCGCAACAACGACTATCCGCGCAAGATCCGCGGCAGCCTGCGCGACGCGGTCTGCTACCTGTGGGTACAACTTTTAGCGGATACCACCGGCTGGCGCCCCGAGCAATCCAACGAGATCGCCATGTTGCCCCTGAAGAAACTCTTGGGGCCAGCGCGGCCGCTGCCGGCTTCGATATCGCTTGGTGATCCGTCCCTGCATCCTCTTCTGAAGATTGCAGCCATCCTGGGTGACCTGGAGAGCTTTCACGCAAAGCGCGGCGAAGCCGAAGCCGCCTTCGAGGCTCATCTGGAGCTGTTGCGTAGACTACATGCCAGCTTCACCCAGGCCGATGATCGCCTGGCAATCAAGAATAATCTCAAAGAGCGGCTGCGATCAGTGCGCAAGCTCCCCTGGTGGTCTGTTGGAATGGCCGCTCTGGCCGAATTCACCCGGATTGAAGAAGATCCCGACAGCCTGATCCGCGCCCGGAAGATCGCCGTCGAGGGACACAAGGCTTTTCCCGATTCGATCGGCGGGCGGCGTTGTTTGAGTATTGCCAAATCGATCGAGGCGCCCGCCTACCAGCTCGCCGGCATGGCCGCTGATGCTCCGAAAAAGCGCTCGATCATGGTTACCCACAAGAACCTGGGGAAGATTTTCTTTCGCGCTTACAAGGTCGATTTGCAAAAACACATAGAGACATCGGAGGACTACGACGTCTTTCTCAACTGGCAGCAGCTCGATAAGCTCCTCAAGCAGAAACCCGTGCGCTCGTGGTCCAACGATCTGCCCGCCACTCCCGACTATCGCCTGCACAAGACCTTTGTGATCCCAAAGATAGAAAATGCCGGATTCTACGTGGTAGCCGCCTCGGCGCGCGAGGATTTCTCGCGGCATGACAACCAGATCCTGGCCGTCAACATGGTCATCGGTGATTTGGTAATGGTCACACGCCAGGAGCAAAACAATGTCGAAGTAACCATTCTCTCCGGCGAGAATGGGCGCCTTGTCCCCGGCGTCAAGGTCTATTTGTATCAGCACGATTGGCGCACCCACCACCATCCGGTGAGCGTCAAGACGACCGGGCGTGCGGGAACGGTAGTTTTTCAACGCTCTGATTCGCGCTCGTACTTCCTTTTCGCCCGCAAGGGCAATCAGGTCGCCATAGATCCCGATTATCTCTATCTGTATGGCAACAGTAATCCCCGACCAGTCAGAGCCTGTCTGATCTATACCGATCGCAGTATTTACCGGCCGCACCAGAAGATCCTCTTCAAGGTGATCGCTTACGGCGGCAGCGCGTCAAGAACCAAGCTCAAGACCATGTCATCCGCCCGGGTGACACTCTCTCTGCTGGACGCCAACTACCAGAAGGTGGCGTCGAAAACCCTGACGACCAATTCATATGGAAGCGCCGCGGGCGAGTTTGACATTCCGGGAGGGAGGCTGCTGGGTCGCTGGCAAATCCAGGCCAGCCCGTCGGGCAATACCACGGTGCGCGTCGAGGAGTACAAGCGGCCCACCTTCGAGGTCAAGTTCAAGGATCCAACAAATCCGCTAAGACTCAACCGGCCGGCGACACTCACGGGCAACGCCCGCTACTACTTTGGTTTGCCCGTAACCAATGCCGGCGTCCGCTGGCGAGTGACACGCACGCCCGTTTATCCATGGTGGTGGTCGTACTGGTACTGGGGCGGAGGAGGTGGCAGCCAAACCCAGACGGTGGCCACCGGCGCGGGAAGCCTTGGTTCTGATGGAGAATTCAATATCGAATTTACACCCAAGGCCGACGAGCGCCTCGGCAAAAAGAACAAGGATGTCAGCTACCGCTACTCCGTCTCGGCCGACGTGACCGACGAAGGCGGAGAGACACGCTCGGCCAGTCGCGCCTTCCGCCTGGGTTTTGTGGCTGTAGAGGCCACGCTTGTGAGCGAAAACAACTTTTTCCTGGCCGGTAAACAGGCCTCCTGGACAATAACCCGAACCAATCTGGACGGTAACCCCGCCCCCGGCCGGGGAACATGGCGCCTTTCAGTCCTGGCACAGCCAAAACAAGCTCTCTTGCCGGCCAATCAGCCGCTTCCGCTTCCACCGGGAGTGGCCGAGGACAAGGCCTTCATGACCGGCGGAGACAGGCAACGTACGCGTTGGAACCCCGGCTACCGGCCGGAAGCCGTCCTGCGCACCTGGAAAGAGCGTGAACAAGTTGTCCGTGGCAAGCTCATCCACGACGCCAAGGGCAAGGCCGAGTTGAAACTGGCCGCGCTCAAGCCCGGCGTATACCGCTTGGTTTACGATACCATCGATGCATTCGGCGCCACCTACACTACCTCGCGTGATTTCGTGGTTGCAGACAGGAAGACTGCTTTCGCGTTGCCCGCTTTACTGGAGGTGGAAAACAGCTCGGTCAAAGTCGGTGGGACAGCCCGCATCCTTGCGCAGTCTGGACTATCAGACCAGCTGCTGATCCTAGATCTCTACCGCGACGGCAAGCGGAAGGAGCGACGGCTGCTCGAATCCGGCCGGGATGCCACCATGATCGAAATACCGATAACCGAAGAAGAACGCGGCGGATTCGGTTTGACTCTATGGGTGCTGAAAGATCACCAGTTGATGCGTTTCAGCCGAAGTGTGTTTGTCCCCTGGGACAACAAGGAGCTGAAGATCGAGTTCGGCACTTTTCGCGACAAGCTCACCCCGGGCACGCGGGAGAAGTGGAGCGTCAAGGTAACCGGCCCGGCCGGCAAGGACACCGCGGTGGCCGCCGCCGAAGTGCTGGCTTACATGTACGATCGCAGCCTGGATTCCTTCGCGCCCCACAATCCTCCCGTGCCACTTGCGCTTTTTCCCTGGCGCACCGGAACAGCTTCAGTGCGAACAAGCCTCGGACATGCGCGTAATTCATGGGTGCGCTGCGACGGCTTCAGCCCCGGCCCCGGCTATCCGACCCTGCAGGTCGACAGTCTCTACTTCTACTCGGGATACGGGATAGGCGGTCCGGGAGCCCGGGGCGGGCATCGCGGCAGGTTGCGGCGGTCGCTGGCGGCCAAGGCCCCCATGGCGGCACCCGAGTCGTCCAGGGCGTCCGAGAAGAAGAAAAGCGTCTCAAAAGAGGCTCTGGCAGAGGCGCCGGCCGAAAAGGACGTGAGCGCCTCGGACGACGAAGCGCCATCGGCAGACAAGGCCGGCTTCAAGCCCACCGGCGGCGAGGGTAAGCCGGCCGCGCCGGTCGCCTTGCGCAGTAACTTCTCGGAGACGGCATTCTTCCTGCCGCAGTTGCTCACAGGTAAAGACGGCACGGTCACCTTCGAGTACACGGTGCCCGACTCGGTTACTTCCTGGAATGTTTGGGTACACGCAATCACCCGCGATTTGTCTTCCGGCTCGTTGAAGAAAGAGGCGCGCAGCGTGAAAGATCTGATGGTGCGCCCCTACCTGCCGCGTTTTTTACGCGAGGGCGACCGGGCACAGCTCAAGGTTGTAGTCAACAACGCCTCCGACAAACCGATGCAGGGCACGCTTACGTTCGACATCGTCGACGCGGACAGCAAGAAAAGCCTGCTTGCAGATTTCGAGCTCGCGCCGAAAGACGTTGAGAAGACATTCTCGGTCAAGGCCGGTTCCGGAACCAACCTGACTTTCGCCGTCAAGACTCCGCCCCGGGTCGGGATGGTGGCTTTCAAAGTATCTGCCAGGTCGGGAGCATTTTCCGACGGAGAGTTGAGGCCGCTTCCCATTCTTCCCTCGCGGATTCATTTGGCCCAGTCGCGCTTCGTGAGCCTCAAGGGCGACACACGCCGGGTGATGAAGTTCGAGGACCTCGCCCGGAACGATGACCCGACTCGCATAGACGAGCAAATGGTGGTCACTCTGGACGCGCAGCTCTTCTACTCGGTTCTCTCGGCCTTGCCCTACCTGGTCAACTATCCCTACGAGTGCACCGAGCAAACCCTGAACCGCTTCATCTCGACCGGTATCCTGGCCTCAATGTACAAGGACTACCCGGCCATCGAGCGCATGGCCAAAAAATTCGCCGCACGCAAGACGCGCTACGAGCGCTGGGACGCCGACGATCCCAACCGCAAAATGGCTCTAGAGGAGACCCCCTGGCTGCAAGAGGCTCAGGGCGGGCGCAAGAGCGAGTACCCGCTAATCAATGTGCTCGATCCGAAAATAACCCGCGCACAACGCGACGCCTCGCTGACCAAGTTAAAAAAGGCACAGACCTCGATTGGCGCCTTTCCCTGGTTTCCTGGCGGACCGCCCTCACCCTACATGACGCTCTACATTCTGTACGGCTTCTCCAAGGCGCTCGAGTTCGGCGTGGACGTTCCCAAGGACGTGGTCCAGCGCGCCTGGTCTTACATGAAGCGACACTATGTGGATCACATAGTCGAGGAATGCATGGCCCACAATGGCTGCTGGGAGTTCATCACCTTTCTGAACTACGTGCTATCGAACTACCCGGACGTAAGCTGGACCAACTCGGTCTTCTCGGATGCCGACCGCCGGCGAATGCTCGACTTCTCTTTCCGCCACTGGCGCGAACATTCACCGTACCTCAAGGGCTATCTGGCCTTGACGCTGCACCGCATGGAGCGCGACAAACAGGCCCGCCTCGTCTGGGAAAGTGTCATGGACTCGGCCAAGACGGAAAAGGACATGGGAACATTCTGGGCGCCCGAAGAGCGGGCCTGGCTGTGGTACAACGACACAATCGAGACGCACGCTTTCGCCGTGCGCACACTGCTCGAGTTGATGCCCAAGAACGACAAGCTCGATGGACTGGTGCTGTGGTTGTTTCTGAACAAGAAGCTCAATCACTGGAAGTCCACCCGGGCCACGGCCGAGGTGATCTACTCGCTGGCCAAGTACCTCAAGCAAACCAACCAGCTTGGAGTGCGCGAGGCGGCGACCGTTACCATCGGCGATTTGAGCAAGTCATTCGTCTTCGAGCCCGATGAGTACACCGGCAAGAAGAACCAGATAGTCATCCCCGGACCAGAGGTGGATCCGACAAAGACTTCCACCATCACGGTCGAGAAACACACCCCGGGCTACATGTTCGCCTCCGCCACTTGGCATTTCTCGACCGAGAAACTGCCGGCGAAGGCAAGCGGTGATTTCCTGAAGATCACCCGCGAGTATTTCAAACGGGTGAAATCAGGACGCCAGGCGGTCCTGCGGCCTCTGGCAGAGGGAGCCCGGCTGGAGCCAGGAGACGAGATCGAGGTGCATCTTATGCTGACCGCCAAGCACCCGGTTCAATACGTCCATCTGCGCGACCCTCGTCCGGCCGGCTGCGAGCCTGCCAGCACTACCAGCAGGCATCGTTGGGCGCTGGGAATCTACTGGTATGAAGAAGTGCGCGATAGCGGAATGAACTTCTTCTTCGAGAACCTGCCCCAGGGCGAGTACCCCTTCAGTTATCGCATGCGGGCGACCATAGCCGGCAACTTCAGAATTGGCCCGGCCACGGTCCAGCCGATGTACGCCCCCGAGTTTAACGCCTACTCGTCCGGGGCCAAGATGACCATCGCGCCCGCGAAATAGTAGCGGGTAGATGCTAAAAGATGATTGGTTCCTTGCCTCTGGCCCGGATATGGTTATATTAGTCCGATAGTCGTGAACCGGGTCTGGACGCCGGGTGCGTCGGATCCAATACCAGCAGGAGGATCCCATGGCGCACATCGATTTGTCCAAGGAGAACCTGGACCAGACAATCAAGGACAACTCCATATTATTGATCGACTTCTGGGCCGAGTGGTGCGGCCCGTGCAAGATGTTCGGGCCAGTCTTCGAGAAAGCATCCGAAAAACATACCGACATTGCCTTCGCCAGTTGTGATACCGAGGCCCAGCAAGAAGTGGCGGCCATGTTCGGCATCCGCTCGATTCCCACCCTGGCAGTGTTCAAGGAACAGGTCATGGTTTTCCAGCAAGCCGGGGCTCTGCCGGAGGCCGCGCTGGAGGAGGTTATCCAGAAAACACGCGAACTCGACATGGACGAAGTGCGCCGGAAGATCTCAGAAGAAGAAGTCGAGAAAGAGACAAAGGAAGAAGTGAAGGAAACCCCGCAAAGCTGATCCATCGGCAATGATTCCTTACATACACATTCCTGCGGCAGATCTTGGATTTGTCGTAATCGATCCCTTCGGGGTCTGCGTTGCCTGCGCCATTCTGCTGGGGTTCTTCTCGACCAAGCGGCGGGCCGCCCGGGTGGGTCTCGACCCGGAAGAAGCTCACACAATGGCCATCTGGATCATCCTCGGTGCCTTCACCATGGCCCACGTGGTTTCGATGGTCTTCTACTTCCCCGATCGTCTGGCTGAAAAACCCTGGGAGATTTTCTTCATCTGGGCACCGATCTCGTCCATGGGGGGGTTCTTGGGCGCGCTGATCACGGCTTTGATCTACACCCGCAAGCGCAAGATCCCTTTTCTGGCCTACGCAGACGTCTTTGTCTGGGGAATTGTGCTGGCCTGGATCTTCGGACGACTGGGTTGCAGCCTGGCACACGACCATCCGGGAATACACAGCGATTTCTTCATGGCGGTGAAATATCCGGGTGGATCGCGCCACGATTTGGGCTTTTACGAATTCCTCTACACGCTATTGGTTCTCTACCCGGCCACCCGCTGGCTGGGCCGTAAGCCGCGGCCCGATGGTTTCTTGCTCGCGCTGGTGCCGGTTCTCTACGCCCCGGTGCGTTTCTTCTTCGACTTTCTGCGCTCGCGGCACTACGGAAACGTCGACCTGCGCTACCTCGACTTGACCGCCGCCCAGTGGCTGTGCATAGCCATGTTCATCGGCGCAGCCTGGGCCCTCTGGCGCATAACGCGCCGAGGCGAAGTGCGCCCATGGAAGAAGATGTCCCCTGCGGTGATACAGCAGCCACCGCCCGCCTCTGACGAATCCGGTTCTTGAAAGACCCCCGATTTCCATCTTCAATGAGAAGGAGCGAGTACCGGCTCGATTGCAAGACAGACCGTGTTTACCGGAAGTCTTTCTGGGTTTGCTGCAATGTCCGCGCGTATGATGGCTTGTGGCGCGGTTAGCAGGCAGACGTCGGCCGCTGCGCGGCCGGTTATCTGGAACGCACCCGGCAATGGTACGCGGTTGCCGCAGGCAATCACTTCGGCTGGATCAAGCGGGAAATCCGTCTGGCCGTTCTGGAAGACGGCCAGATCCCAGAAGAGCTCCTCGCCCGGTGGACAGGTTACCAGGACCTTGAAGCGATCACCGGGCATGAAGGTCTCGGGGTCGTTCAATGTCGCGCCGTCGCGCTCGCGCACCAGCACTATTGTCAGTTCGCCTCCCTTGAAAGCTATGCGGCTTGGTGCGGGAGCCAGGCCCGACCGGTCCTTCCGCGGTCCGCCCGGCAACAAGAACACAACCAGCAGCACGGCACAGGCGGCCGCCAACGAGGCTACGATCCAGCTTGGGCGAACGCGAACAAGATGTTTATCTCGAACAGTTACCGGGCGCAGGGGAGCAAGCTCCGTATTCTCGTCCACGCGGATTTGCTCCAGGCATTCACGGCAACAGGGGCAATCATCCAGATGCGCCTCGACTTCTGCCCGGTTTGAGCCCGGGAGTTCTCCCAAATGGTAAAGCTCGAGAGTCAGCCAGCTGGGCGAATTTCCCTTGCATAGCGCGCTCATCTGTCGCCTCCCTCAGACAGCTTTTTCACTTGCGCTCTTACTTTGCCGATGCGCTTACCGACCGTCTTGCGGCTCACACCAAGCAGCGACGCGATCTCTTCATGGGTCATGTCATCAAAGTAGCGCAGCACCAGCACCTCGAGTGTCTTGCGGTCAAGCGCCTCAGATAGCTTGACGAGTAAATCCATTCCGATCACCTGTTCGTCGCAGCGCGTTCTAACCGGACCGCGCAGCATGACATCGTGACGCTCGAGCAGGCGCATGCGATTTGTGCCGTAGCGCAGGTGATTGATGCAACGATTGGTCACAGCCCGGTACAGGTAAGGCAGGTCGAGGTCGGTCTTGCCTTTTTTCAGCATGTCCAGAAAGAGTCCCTGCACGATGTCCTCCGCATCCTCCCGGCTCTGGAGCATCCGCTTGCACTTGCGCATCAATGCGGGGCCGTATCGCTGATAAGCATCCATGGAGTTACTGACAGCGGCCTCCGTAGACACCCAGGGCCAGACAGGCGTTCCACAGGGGACAATCCTCGTCGACCTGGCAGCGGCGACCATCCAGGAAGCATTGCCTGAACTCTCCGTCACCAAGGCAGGAATTCGAGTCGCAGTCGTCGTCACGCAGGCACGGATCTCCGGCAAGTGCCGCCCCCGTCCCGGGTGAGCACTGGCGCGGTAAAATCTGATACTCGTAATCGTCGCCCAGTGTGTGCCAATCGCGCACCTCGCAGGTGCCGCCCGCCTGGCAATCTCCGGAAGTACAGCATTCAGAGCAGGTCCCCTCGCAGCAAGTTCCTGTCGCGCACTCGCCGTCAGCCATGCAACGCTCGCCAAGCTGGTGACGCGCCGGTTCGCCGCAATCCCGATAAAGCCAGTAGGCGACGCTTGCCTCGAGTCCGCAGATCTGTTCAGCCTGGCAGTCCAGATCACTACGACAGGCACTGCAGGCATGGATTTCCCCTCCCTCGACGTCGGGTCGCCACTGCATGACGGCCAGGCACAGACCCTGCTTGCACTGGCCGTTATTCTCGCATTCCGCCCCGGTCGGACGATCGTCGAGTTCTATGGGCGGGCCAGAGCAATCGTCGCCCGCGGTGACTTTGATCTGGGTCAGCACCGCCCGCCCCGGGCCGTCCTTGCGAATCGTGAAGCGCACGGATTCATACCAGCTCGGCGGTGTCATGCTGTAGTGCACGGGGCGCCAGTCGTCGCTGGCCAGCGGCTGGCGCGCGTCCACCTGCCCGTCGTCCAGGAAATCGAGCTCCAAAGTCAGACTGACGCCGTCATCGTGATCGGCTTGCAGCTCGAAGTCAAAGCATTGGGCCTGCGAGGAAGTCACGTCGGAAAGCTGGCTGATGATCACCGGATCGCTATCGAGTTCGACGCCGTAGTCCGAACGGTGCCAGGTCGCGACGCGCCGGATCTCTCCCTGCTCGAGTTGCCAGGCACAGAGTTTGTCCCCGCACCACATATCGAAGCCCGGATCGAGCGTAATGGGCTCGCAGGTCCAGCCGGGAAGAACGGCTACTGAAGCCAGGAGGGTAACGGTTGTCAATAGACGATTCATGTTTCTGTCCTCCGAGTAAGCATCGTCGAACGGCGCTAAAAAGCGCCGCGAATCCCGAGCACGAAACTCGGGCCGCCGCTGTCGTGTGTGTCACCCAGCAGGTTCTTGACCAGCGGCGCGAAGGCATAGGAGACCTGGCCAAAGACGCCGAAGTTGTCCCAGATCATGACGTTCAGTCCGGCCCCGACGAAGATCTCGTAGCCCCAGTGAAGTTGGTCGTCGACCACTTCCGATGCCTGGAGTGGATCGCGATAGACCGATCTGCCGATCGCCAGCCCACAGCCAGCCTGCAGGTAGGGGTTGAGGACACCGCCGATCAGCGGCAGCGTCCCGCGCACGAAGGGCCCGATTCCATAAGCAGACCAATTGAAGGTCTGGTCACGTGGCTCTCCATCGAGATCGTAAACTTCGCGCCGATAGCTTCCGCCTGAGAGCGTATTGAAACTCAGCCCCACCGCCAGATAGCGGTTGATGCTGTACATGCCGGCGGCTGTAATTGTGAATGTTTCGTCGAAGTCGAACAGCTGCTTCTCGTAGCCGAAGTCATCCAGGCGCTGGCTGTAGGCGTCCGATACGCTGCGCCAAGCCCCGAACCCAAGTTCGACGCCCCAATGTTCGCGCCATGGCTGCGGACCCTTGGGCACAGCATCTTCCGGTCGAATGGCACGACATTCATCGAGATTGATTGTTATGCCGGCACTCTCGCGCAGATCCAGATCGCAACGGAAAGCCTTTTCTGAATTCCTCAACACGACCGAGTAGCCACCGGGCGGTAAGGCCAGGCGCATTTTCTCGCCCGCGGCCTTGTGCAGTTCGGCTACCACGCTGCCGCCATGCTCATGCTGAACCAGAACATCACCAATCATTTTTTTATCGAGCACCAGGGCCGCCGACGCCCGGGCCGGCCAACTCAGTATCATCTCGCCCTTGCCGCGCAATTCGGTCTCCAGCGTGGGATGCTGCTTGCCAACCGCTGTGGCGGCGGTATCTGCCAGGGTGCTGTTGTAAGCATAGCGATAGGCCTCCCTCAGGGTTACTCGCCCGTCCGAGTCGGTGTCGGCGGCCCCGCGCAACCCGATCACCAGGTTGTTGGTGAAATAGGAAGAATTCAGAATTTCCGACTCCTGGCTCAACTCGCTGGCCGCCGAAGAAGCCATTACTGCCACGCCGACAGTGTTGAGCAGATTGACCGAGTTGAAAGAGAAATCGGCCGCGGGCTCGGCTCCCTTGATGCGCGAAATAGCGCCGGTCTGGCAGGCGTCCAACACCGCCAGAGTGACAGTGGCCGGCGTCTGAACCAGCCAGCGGCGCAACTCATCCAGGCCTATCTCGTCACTTCCCATGTTCAAGGCGTTGGCGCGGGCATGACCAGAGTAATAGAAAAGAAACTGGGAGGGTTCACCGCGATCCTTGCGAGCCCGGATCTGTTCTTGCAGTTTACCGAGAGCCGAGACGATCTCGTCCCGCGCAGGATCGAGCAGCACGTGTACCCGGCTGGAATCGTAACCGCCGAGCTGGGTCAGAACTTCAGCCACGCTTTCGGCGTCCTTATGGGAGTAGCGCAGATCTTCCTGGCCCGGTCCGGCAAGGTTGCTGCCGATCAGCAGGGCATAGCCGTTTGCAATAGGTGCATCACCGGCCGATGCTGGTAACCAGCCACCGGCTAACGCAAAGATAAACATGAAGAAAGTAGTATTCCTGGCAGACACGGCATCACCTCCGTGGCGGGGTTGGCCCCGCGCGTATCACAGCATCTGATTGTATAACATCTCAGGCGCCGGAGGTGGGAACCTGGTTCGTCAGTCTTTTTTTCCAAGCTCCTCGTCGCGCAGTTCACGCCTGAGGACTTTGCCCACGGCCGACTGGGGTAATGCGTCGCGGAACTCTATCGAGCGAGGCCGCTTGTAACCGGCCATGTTTTCGTGGCAAAAGTCGAGCATCTCTCTTTCGCTGGCTTGTTGGCCGGGTTTGAGCTGAATGAAGGCCTTGACCGTCTCGCCGCTTTTCTCGTGCGGAACTCCAACTACAGCGGCCATAGCCACTTTGGGGTGCTGATAGAGAATCTCCTCGACTTCACGCGGGTAGACGTTGAAACCACCGACCAGGATCAGATCTTTCTTGCGATCGGTGATTACCAGATAGCCCTGCTCGTCGAAATGCCCGATATCGCCCGTCAGGAAAAAGCGCCGACCATCAACCTGGCGGAAGACAGCCTGGTTCTCTTCTGGACGTTGCCAGTAGCCCTGCATTACCTGCGGACCGCAGATTGCTATTTCACCGTCTTCACCTTGAGCCAGTTCTGTCTGGCCGGCGTCCGCATCGACAATCTTGATGTCGGTGCCGGGCAAAGGAAAACCCACCGAACCGAAGCGACGCTGCTCGACGTTGGTCGGGTTAAGGCTGACCACAGGCGATGTCTCGCTCAAGCCATAGCCTTCAAAGAGCACGGCCCCGGTGGCATCCTCGAAGCGCTTGGCTGCCTCGACCGGCAGAGGCGCTCCGCCTGAGCCGCAGGCCTGCACCGATTTCAAGTTGAACCTGCCAAGCAGCGGATGGTTAGTGAAGGCCACGTAGATTGTGGGCACCCCCGCAATAATAGTGGTCTGGTATTTCTCGACCGCCTTGAGCACTTCAGTGAAAGGCGGCTTGCCTGCCCGGGGGTCGGGCACACACACGAGGCGGCTACCGGTGTGGCAGGCCCAGAGCATACACAGCGACATACCAAAGGAGTGATACCAGGGCAACACGCCCAGGTACGTATGAAATCCTCCCATCCGAACTTTTTCGGGTGCGGCTCCTTCGGCGTGCGGATAGCGGACATACTCATGGACGGCCATGACATCGTAGACGAAGTTCGCGTGCGTCAAGGCTGCGCCCTTGGGCACACCGGTGGTACCACCGGTGTAGATAACCAGTGCCAGATCTTTTTGGGGATCGACTTCAATCTCGGGTGCTTCTGCATCAGCCGATGACACGGCTTCATCGAAGAAGAAATGTTTGGGGTCATGGGACGCGGCGCGGGGGATTTTTCCGAGCAATCCGCCAAGGATGCCCTTGAGTGGAGGAAGATATGATTTTATCCCGCAAACGACAACGGTCTCGGCATCGGTTCCTTCGACGGCCTTTTGGGCTGTGGGGTAAAACTGAGGATGATCCATGACGAACACGGCCTTGGCCCCGCAGTCTTTGAGCTGATAGTTGAGCTCCGTGGCCTTGTAGAGTGGATTGCAGGTGACGCAGACGGCCCCGGCCTTGAGAATGCCAAAAAAGATAGTTGGAAAATGCGGCAGATTGGGCAGAAAAATAGCCACCCTGTCACCCTTGCGGATTCCGCGCGAAAGCAAGAAGTTGGCCAATCGGTCGGCCGTTTGTTTAACCTGGGCATAGGTCCTTTGGGAACCCTCAAAGATGGTGTAGGTGTTCGCGGGCCACTTCTCGGCCGCCGTATCCAGCAGCGAGAATACCGGCTTTTCAAAATCCGATATTTCATGAGCCACGCCCTCGGGCCAGTTATGTTGGTGCCAGAGTTTTTCTTCCATGTGTTTCATCCTTGTTATTAGGTTGTTTGCTATTACCATTGACTCCGTGCGGCGTCAACGAGCGGGCATTGACGCCGGCCTCCGATTTCAACTAGAGTAAAATTCAGGAGTGTTCAAACGGAGAGAACTTCCTTGAAAACAAACGTTTGTATCGTCGGCCTTGCCGTCGCCTGGATACTGTGTGCGTCGTCCGTGATTGAAGCGGAAGAGGCAGGGAAGCCCGTTGTCAGTAACGTGCCCGGCGACTACGATTCGATACCATTCCTGCGCGGGTTGTCATCGGCCTACCGTAAGAACGCCGCGTCCAGGATCGGGGTGACCTCGCTGTCCGACTTGCCGCTCTACCAGATCGACATGGAACTAAACGCCGTGTTGGGAACAATCGATATTCACGAGCAGGTCAACTATAAGAACATGACCGGCGAATCCTTATCCGATCTGGTTTTTCGTACCTACCCCAACGTTGCCTGGCTGACGGAGGGCAAGGCTCGCAATCTCGATATCTCGGCGGTTACGATCAATGGGACTAAGGTCAAATTCGAGTGGATCAATCCGACGTCCATGCGCATCTTGCTGGCCACGCCCCTGCCCGCGAATTCACGGGTGCTCATAGGAATCATCTGCAAGGCGGTGGTACCCAGCATGAATGCTGATACCGGCATGCAGCTGGGTAATGTAATGGCCGAGTTGATGGGCAAGCAGGGTCGCGAGGGATACGGCACTTACGGCCGCAGTCGGGGCATTTTCAACTTGGGCTACTTCTATCCCATTTTGCCGGTCCGTCTCAAGTCGGGTTGGGACTCCGAGGAGCCACCCGGAATGGGAGACTTGGCTAACTTCGAGGTAGCCAACTACCTGATAAAGCTGCGTTTACCCAAGACAACGCAAGTGGCCTCATCCGGCATCCAGGTCGGAGAGCAGCCCCTGGGACCCGGAGCCGCCGCCAAGAAAGATGTCTTCCTGATGGGCACCGCGGTACGCGACTTCGCCCTGCAGCTCTCGACCCGCTATGTCGTGCGTGAGAAAAAGTCAGGAGGTTTGCGCCTGCGCGCCTTCGTTCTGCAGGAGAAAGAAGACAAGGCAGATGTACTTCTCTCTCGCGCGGCCGATGTGCTGAAGATCTACAAGCGCATGTTCGGCCCTTATCCCTACGCCGAGCTCGACATCGCCAGTGCGCCCCTGGTCGGTGGTGCCGGAGGAATGGAGTATCCCGGGCTGGTAACGATTGCAATCGCAGTCACTGGTCCGGGCGCCGCTGGACCCATGGGAGATATCATGGCCGGCCTGATGAAGAAAACGGGCATAGAGGAGTTCGTCCTGGCACACGAGATAGCTCACCAGTGGTTTCACGCCCTGGTGGGTTCCGATTCGATCCGCCACCCTTTTTTGGACGAGTCGCCTGCCAACTATGCGGCGGTGATGTATTTCGAAAAGAAACACGGCAGCCAGGCGGCAACACGTCAGCTGCAAATGGAATTGGCCTTGCCCTATCAACTTCATCGGGCATTAGGCGGCAGTGACGGTGCCGTAGACCGCCCCGTTAAAGACTTCGAAAACCAGTTGCAGTACGCGGGACTGGTCTACGGCAAGGGAGCTTTATTTCTGCACTTCCTGCGCCGGTCTTTGGGGCGCAATACCTTTCTCAAGTGCCTGCGGGCCTACGTCCATAAATTTTCATTCAAGCAGGCCACTCCGGGAGATCTGCAATCTGCTTTCGTGCGCGGTTCAGGAAAACCCGCCAGGGTCAAGAAAATGTTCAGTCGCTGGCTGCAAAACAGTCATGCCGATGAAGATCTCGGCAAGCTCAAGTTAATGGACTTGAACAACCTTCTCGCAATACTCAAGAACATGAAAGGTTTTCACAATATCAAGTTTGACGGCAACCTCGATCCTGCCGTTATGAAAATGTTTCAGAAGGCCGTTCGACAAATCTCCGGGGGACCTTGAGCCTTACCAGATCTCTTTCGTGCCACCATCGAAGAAGCGCAATGATAGGTTGATCGTCTGCTCCATACAGCTAACGATAAGATCGTGTACCACCTTGGGGCCTACACGCAACGCTTCGTAGTAATGCTGCCTTTCCACCGCGGGAATGATAATCGGCAGGTAGCCCGCGCGGATCACGAAAAAGTTCATGATCAGGCGCGCCAGCTTGCCGCACTCCCGGGAGAACGGAAAGATGTGCATCAGGCGAAAATGTACTTCGGCAGCTTGCTGAAGCGGGTGGAGTTGTTTGAATTCCTTTGTCTTGAGATCCCTGACGAGCTTGTTCATGGCGTACGAAATGCGCGTGGGGGCCATGATTTCATGGTAGTAGCTGCGATGGATGGGAACGTCTTTGCGGTACTGTCCTCCGGGCCTCTCGCCGAGTCCATAGCTCAGTACCTGGTGCATTTCCTTGATGAACGAGAGTGACGGCATGCGTGAGTTGGCGGTAGCACTCTTTTTGATCTTTTCAATTGCGTTTTTGTAATTGCGGATGCGCTGGTAGACGGGAATCAGGACACCGTCCTCTAAAGCGGCATGATCGAGAGCAGCCTTCAAGTCGAAGATGTCAAGCACCGTGCCTTCGAGCGCATTTTCGTGGTATATCCAGGAAACTTCAAACTTTTCCCGGAAAGCGCGCGAGTCCTTTTTCTTCTTTTGCTGTAGCGACTCGACTTCCTTGGTCAAGTCGTCAATATCGAAATAGACGTTGCGCATATTGGCAATACCCTGTTCTTTCAAGGGAGTATCCAGCCGCCTGTACCGTGATGATGGCCGCTTACAACCCCGAGCGCAAGCTTTCTAGCATAGCATGGCTGACTTGTCAAAAACTCGGGGCCTGCTCATAAATAACTTATATTTAACGGCTGGTTACATTTGGAATCTTGACGGTCATGGTCGTGCCGCCGGCATCTGGACAGTGAGTCGATATCGACCCGGCCTGGTCTTTTGTGAAACGACTCACGATCGCCAAGCCAAGGCCGGTTCCACCTTTCTTGCCGCTTGTAAAGAACGGGTCGAACATGTGCTCTCGCACCTGGGCCGGTATTCCGGGCCCGTTGTCATGGATCCTGATTTCAAGTCCTTGGCCCATGCTCTCGATGTGTATCTCAAGTTTACCTGATTCACCAAGGGCCTCCACCGCGTTTTTGCCCAGGTTATAGATGATGCGCTTGGTCCGGGAGACGTCGACCCGCGCCGGTCCTTCACCGCCGGCGGTGATGTTCAACTCGATGCCCCGCGGCTCGCATTGCGGCCTGAAGGTTTCCTCGATCTCCACGGCAAGTTCTTCTGCCCGGATTTCTGCAGTATTGAGTTGCGTGTCCCCGCGAACGTAAGCCAGCAGATTGCCGATCATGTGGTTCATCTCATCCACTTGGCGCACTATCACGGCGCAGTTCTTCTCCCGACTGGCAGGATCTTTTTCAAACGTGATCAGCTCGGCATAGCCGGAAATGACAGCCATAGGAGAACGCATATCATGTGCCACCCCGGCCAGCATGTGTCCTACCGCGGCCAGGCGTTCCTGATTCAATACCTGCTTGTATAGTCTCTCGCGTTCCAGTCCGAGTCCCAACAAGTAACCGACACCTGCCATCAACTCCAGGCTATGAAAATCGAATGAACGCGCCTCGGCTCCAGAGCGTTCCACCATGAAGGCGCCGAGAATTCTGTCCGCGGCCCAGAGAGGCGCAAAAACGGCTGTACCCATTCCGTCCTCTATTGAACCCTGCGGAGCTGTATACAGAAGACCACTCTGCTTACCGACACACTGGTGGAATAGCGAGAACAAAACCGGCAGTTGCTCGATTTTCCCGACATCACGATTGCAGGACGCGACACACTTGAACTTTCCATCATCGCGCGCCAGCGCGACCAGGCCGCGATCCGCCGCCAGTGTGTCACAAACTTGTTCGAGGCAATCTTTCAAGACGCCGCCTTCGATCGAGCCACGGGCCACCTCGGCCGAGATACGATATAGCAACAGCCGGGCCGCATCGTGGGTAGCGTCTGCCAGAGAGGAAATCGACTCTTGCGTTGCCGTCGACAGCGAAGACAACAAAACGCTTTGCGACATAAGTGTATCCAGGGCGTGCGAGGTCACCTCTGTCCCGGATGAATTGCCGTGTGCCGTGCCCCGTTCGATTCGGCCATCGTCCGCCATATCGCCAATGAACACATTTTTTCCTGAGGCCCCCAGTCGTTTTGCAATAGTGTTGAGCTGATCCAGGGCTTCACGGGCACTGGATTGACGCTGGTCGGGATTCTTGGCCATCAGCTTAGTAATGTAGGCAGAAAGCTCAGCGGGAACATTCTTGGCCCGCTCACCAAGCGACGGCGGCGTATCGTAAATAACAGCATGAAGCACCGCGGCATCCGGGCCGCTGAACGGCGGTGTTCCGGCACACAGCTCATATAGTACCACCCCGAGTGAATAGAGATCCGAACGGGCATCAACCACCTTGCCCCTCGCCTGCTCCGGCGACATGTAAGCAACCGTGCCCAGCAGTGAGCCTGCGCGTGTCATGCGAGAGACATCCTTGCCGACAGCCAGGCCAAAGTCCATCAACTTTATGGAGTTGCCCTCGGCGCTATCGACCATGATATTATCACTCTTTACATCACGGTGTACGATCCCCACTTCGTGTACGGCAGCCAGTGCCGACAACAAGTTGCTGCCAATTTCCAACACTTTTTGCACCGTAAGATCGCCTGTCTTGCGAGCCCAGCGGGACAGCGTCTTGCCTGCTACGAATTCCATGGCCAGGTAAAGCCGTCCTGCCTGCTCGCCGTAGTCGAGAATTTTCACGATATTCGGGTGCCGGATGCTTTTTCCCAAGCGAGCCTCGCGCAGAAATCGCCGGCGTGAACGCTTCTTCTCGGACAGTTCGGCCCGGAGCAACTTGAGCGCCACGCTGTCGCCGGTCACCAGGTCGCGCGCTTTATAGACCACGCCCATGCCGCCCGCACCAAGCTTTTCGATGAGCTGATAGTGGCCCACGTAGTCATGCGACTCTTCCAGAACTGAAGCGATGGAGTGGTGCGCAAGTATCCAACTGCGATAAAGGTCGCCTTGCAAAGAGAAGTAATCCCCGTCTTTCAGAAGCGTGCCATCCTTTGCAAGCGATAATACGGCGCGGCGAATTTCCTCATACAGCAGCTTGCCCCCGGCCTGGGCGAGCAGGGCCGCAATTTCGTCCAGCTTGCATGCGCGACGATCTCCTTCGCAGAATGCTGTCACCACTAGTTTCTCTTCGCGTGAAAGATCGAGAAACATCCTTTGCAACTGGCTGTCGACTTCATCAACCAGAACGGTCGATAGTTCCTTTACCAGTTTGCCGGAGCACACATTGGTTCGCCTGCGGTTCATCTCGTCAACCAGGCGTTTGCCAATTTGCTGCAGCAAGAAAGGGTGCCCGCCGGCCAGATCTGCGAGCCTCGCAAGATCCCGCTCTGATAAGATCGCCTGTTTCTTGAGCCCGCCCGCAAGCAGGCGCGCGCTTTCCTCCCGCGAGAGGCGATCGATGGCCAGGGGAGATGCAAAGGCGAACAACTTCCTATAAATCCGTGAAAGATCGAACCAGCGACCTTCTATGGCCAGCACCATGGTGACACACGAGCGCTCTTGAACCAGCGAACGCATAAATGGAAACAAGTAAGAGCCATAGCCGGCATCCGAATCAAGGGCTACGCTGAGCACCTCGGCATTGTCGACTAAAAAGGTTACCCGTTCGCCCGGTGCCCGTTGTTCGAGATGCCATAACGTCCGACTCAACACTTCAAACGGATTATCGCCTGCGGCAGACGATCCTGGTGGAGACTGTATCTCCCTGGCAGTCAAATCTCCGCCCAGACTGTCCGGCGTAGACACCAGCGACTCTCCTGCTATGATCAGAGTCGAATCCAAGTGAACACCGTCGGCCTCCAAAACGTCCAGCAAGATGCGTCCCATGCTGCCAACCAGTTTGGCAACGTCACCTCCGGCCGTTGCGACGGCTAGATCGATCTCAACGACATGAATGTGTCGCTGTCGAAGCCGCCTGGCGAGTTGCAGCATGAACGAGTGCTTTCCGGTTCCTCTCTCTCCCCATGCCACAGCCACTCCTCCGGTATCCGTGGCCATGCCCTGCAGTGTTTCAAGTTGCTCCTTTCGGCCTATGAAATTCGAGCCGCTGGCCGCACGCTGCGGGGTAAATGATGCCGGATCGAGTGGGTGGAAATGTCTGTGCATCAAGCACTGCAGCAACCAGATCCAGCGCCGGCGAGTGAAAAATAAGAGAAAGCCAGCCGAAATACTGAAGGCGGCCGGCAACCAGGGGGAAATTGGTGTATCGACAACGAAGGCCCAGTGGGCCGGAGTTGGATCCGAGACTAGGCGTGGATCTGTGGCGCGGATCTCAACCCGATGCATTCCATCTTTCAGATCGCTGAAAGCAAATTTGCGTCCAGAAGCGAGTATCCAGGGACCCGCATCGACTCGATATTGGTAGGAAAACTCATCGGGTGTGTCGTCCATGAAAGGTACTCCGGCCGAAGCTGAAAGCTCTAGTCTACTCGACCTAACTACCTTCATCCCCAAGTCCTCTGAATCGCTTTTAACAGAATCTTCGGCCGGCGGGGCGCCTGCAAGTATTGCGGGTCTCATGAACGAGCCGGCCTGTTTCTCTGGCAGTTCGAACAGGCCGGCCGTCCCACGTAGCTGCACCCAGCCCTTTTTTTCGATTCCATTCGAAACCTGGAAGCGAAGCGATCTCCCGTCAGGATTGACGAAGCAGGCATCATCCCCGAATAACAGGAACGTCTCCGGTGGTTGCTGTTCGGGCCAGTTCCAGCGAGAGACGCCGCCGTCTCCAGTCACCCACAGCCCGTCCTGGCGAACCAGCATCTGAAAAGACGTCCTGGAGACCAATCCGTCACGCGCGTCAAGGTGGGTCCATATCTCGCCGTTGAAGACGAAAACGCCGCTTTCTGTGGCAAAATAGAGCAACCCGCGATCGTCCTCTACCACGTCACGAACACGGAAATCGAAGCTGTTGGCATTGACGGGTATCTGGCTCCAAGCACCATTTCTATGGTTTATGATTTGGCGCTGTCCGAAGACAAATACGCCTGCCCGCGTAGACGCTATCAGTTGGCGTGGCTTGCCGCGCAAGCCTACACTCCCGAGATCGACACGCCGCGCAGCGTCCCCTTTCAGTCTAAAGACAGCATCCGGAGTCAATACCCATGCTGATCCGTCTGCAGCGCAGACAAAACCTGAAACTTGTTTGCCCTCAACCACCCGCCAATCTGGGTTCGGCCGGGCCCGCAGCGTTTTCAGGTCGAGCTGCCATATTCCCGTACTATATGCGACCTCGAGTTTGCCGGCCTTGTTTTCACAGAAAGAGATCAGACTTTGAGCAGGCAGTCCGTCGTGTTCGTCAACCAAACGACCACGGCGTCCATCGAAGAGGACTATCGCCTTCTGTTCCGAAATGTCCGGACCGGCCAGGGCCAGCCGACCATCGCTCAGCTTCTCCGATATCTTCAATTCTCCAGGGGGGATGCCCTCTGCATCGGAGGCAAAGTTGTCTATACGGCCGGTGGAGGGATCCAGTCGAGTCAGGCCCTCTCCGTTTGTGAAATACAGGTAACCATCAAGTTCGTGAATGGTTTCGTTGACCGGCTGGCGAAACCCCTCGGCAAGTCCGTAGTGCCGATAGCTTGGAGGCATAATGCGAATGAGCCCCCCTTGGTAAACCGAAACCCACACGTTTCCGGCCGGCCACTCGAGCAAATCCAATGACCATTCGGCCGGCATCCAGCGGCCGGCATTTAGCGCGTCGCAATGCGAGCCCGACTGCCGACAGAGGCCATCTGTTGAAGCAAACCAATAGGCACCGTCACTTGCCTTGAGCACGTGGTTGACATTGCGGGTCAGAGCCGAGAAACGCCTGTCGACATAGCGTATCACTCGATCTCCGGAAAGCTCCTGAGCGCCCCCCAGCCCATGCACCCAGGCGTGCCCGAGCGAGTCGACCAGCAGGCCGAAAAGCTTTCCGTGTTGGCGGCCGGCAGCCTTGGGAAACTCGAAGCCGCGTTTTTTCCACGCGCCGCTGGGCAGGCGTACGGCGTAAGCGTCTCTCCAGGCAATCACAAGCGATCCGTCAGGGGTCTTTGCGATGCGTTCGACTGAGGTGGGCAACGGGGCGTTTTTAGACGTGAAGTACTTGAATTGCTTGAAGTTGCGATCACAAACAGCCGCCCCGGATGCCGTTGCCAGATAGAAATTACCATCCGGATCCTGTTTCATCTCGTTGACGACATTCGAGGGTATGGCAACTTCTAAAGTCGAGAGGTGGCCGCGCTCACGCGCCAACTGCCTTGTAAGGTCGTTACCCTCTTCGTCCGTCAAGGCAGGATTGTACAGGTGTGTGAATTTCTTCCCGTCGTAGCGGTATAGGCCGCGGTTGGTTGCGGCCCACAACTGCCCGTGATCGTCCACAAGCGATCCGCGCATTTGCAACGATTCGCCGGGCAGCTTCAGCTTGCGGGTAAGAAGACCGTCGAAGGACACAAATTCAGGACGGGCGGCCGACACCTGATCGTCGGTGTCCCCGTTCATGATTAGCACGCCGTCAACAAATGCCACCAGATCCGCGTCTTCGGGAATGCCAAGAGACGGCGGAAAGTATTGCAAGCGGTTACGGGCCCTGCCGAAGTAGTCGTCCACCTCATCTATTCCCTTGCGCCATTCATCATAGAGACGAGCGGCCAGCTGCTGATAGTCGCGCATGTCGAGGCGCGCGGCCCGCACCTGTAGTTCGTTGAGGTATTTCAAGGCATCCCGCGGCCGACGGGAGTTATTGATCAGGCCGCTGCTGAGCACGAAAAGAGCCTCGACAAGTCCCGCGGAATCTCCCAGCCTACGCAACTCAGCTACCGCGGTATCGAGCGAGGACAGCGCCGGGCCGTTGTGTCGCAGGGCGAGTTGCCCGCGTCCAGTGGCCAGAAGCAGCCTTGCGGCCAGTACTAGATCTCCCCGCCGGGCGGCTTCCTTGCGCAGAGCCTTGAGCGTCTCGATGCCGCGCTCTCCATCCCAAACGGCGCAGCGTTGTAAATCAGCCGAGGCCCGGGTGTAGCGGACGACGGGTGACTCTGGCTGCGCGTCAAGGAAGGCGTGCAGGGCATCCCAGTCTGGATCCTTTCCGAGCTCTTCGAGTTTTCCGTCGATGATCTCAATGGCCGCCGGAGTCAACTCGCCGGGCAAATCGATAATTTGCTTGGGTTCTCCCGCCTGGATCTTTGCCGGATGCGCGTAAAGCAGAAGGAGCAATAACGATAACTTTACACACCCGGTCCGTTGGTCCGGGTGGAAACATCCACATCCTCTTAGCATGTCAGGCAGTTTATCACCAATTCGAGGGGTCAAAAAGAAAAGAATCGGGCCAATCGTAATTTTGTCCTCAAGCATTATTGACGATTAGCGCTCTTGCATTGATCAGCTCTTTGGGCTACATGAAGGTGTCTCTTTCGAAGGAGGAAACATGGCACTCGACTGGTTGACACGAGATAACGAATTGAAAAACCACGGCCTGTTCAAGGGCGACTACTGGGGCAGCGAGCCGCCTTGCACAATGTACGAGAAGATTCCGCTGGCCGATCCGCAGGGAAAGAAACAGTCCGATCTTTACACGGCCAGGATTACTCTCAACAATCCCAAGCAATACAACTCGTACACTACCGAGATGGTCAAGGGTGTCATCGCCGGATTCAAAACGGCCTCGTGTGATCGAAGCGTGGTGGCGGTTGTCTTCACCGGAGCGGGCGAGCGGGCTTTTTGCTCGGGCGGCAATACCGTCGAGTATGCGCAATACTACTCCAAGCGCCCCAATGAGTACGGTGAGTACATGGATCTGTTCAACAGTATGGTCGATTCGATTCTCGACTGCAAAAAGCCAGTCATTTGCAGAGTAAACGGAATGCGGGTGGCCGGCGGACAGGAGATCGGGATGGCCTGCGATCTGGCGGTGGCCGCGGACACGGCCATTTTCGGACAGGCCGGTACCCGGCACGGATCGGCTCCCGTAGGCGGTTCGAGCGACTTTTTACCCTGGTTCTTGACCATGGAAGACGCCATGTGGAACTGCATATCCTGCGAGTTGTGGTCGGCGTACAAGATGAAGGTCAAAGGATTGATTACCAAGCTGACTCCGGTGCTCAAGAAGGACGGCCGCTTCATCCGTAACCCTGCCGTCGTGACCGATAACTATGTCAAAGACGGGGAGATCGTTTACGGAGAGATGAAGAGCGGCGCAGAGGCCAAGGTGGCCCGTGAGCTTGCTAAAAGCTGCCAGGTTGATTTTTCACTACTGGACGAAGCGGTGGACGGCATGGTCTGGCACCTGGCCAACCTCTTCCCCGGATGCCTGCAAATGTCGATCGATTCAGTGCGAGCGAAGAAGAGGTTCTTCTGGGATCAGGCCAAAGTCCTGAATCGTCACTGGCTGGACACCAATATGATGGGCGAGGCATTCCTGGGCTTCACCGCCTTCAGTACCCGTAAACAGACGGGAACAGACACGATCGATTTCATCGAATATCGCAAGCGTATCGCCAAGGGTGCCTTGATGGACGAGAATCTCTTCGAGGCTGTCTTGGGAAAACCTGAGTGAGGCTCTGCCGGCCGCCGTTCCGCAAGCGGCGCGCTAACGGAATTCGATGGGACACTTCATCCTAAACCTGGCGCTGCTTGTCGCCTCGATCCTGCTTCTGTGGAAAGGCGCCGACTGGTTGGTCGAAAGTGCCGCTCGTATAGGTCGTCACTTTCACATATCGGATCTTGTGATCGGGTTGACCATCGTCGCCTTCGGCACATCTGCGCCCGAGTTCGCGGTGACTATCTCGGCGGCCGTGACCAACAAGGCCGATATTTCGGTCGGTAATATAGTCGGCTCCAACATTTTCAATTTGGGATTCATACTCGGCGGCTGCGCCCTGTTCAAGGCTCTCCCTGTGCAGCGCATCTCAGTGTTGCGCGACGGCAGCCTGCTGATCGCGACCTCGCTGGCGATCGTCTTGATGCTTTCTGACTATCACCTTTCGCACCTCGAAGGTGCCATACTTTTTTGCGGCCTGATCGGTTACATCGCCCTGCTTTTTTTCCAGAAGAAGGGATCGACGGCAGAAATCCCCGAGGGCAGGGCCACCTGGAAGGATCCCCTCTTGCTGCTTCTTGGAATCGCCACCGTGGTGGGCGGCGGTGATTTACTGGTTGAGTCGGCTTCAGAACTGGCCCGGCTTCTGGGTCTGTCCGAGTGGCTGATCGCGGTCACCATAGTCGCTGCCGGCACCTCGGCACCCGAACTGGCAACGTCCTTGACGGCCGCAGCCAAGGGAATGCATGGAATGTCGCTGGGCAACCTGATCGGCAGCGACTTGTTCAACCTGTTGGGGGTGTTGGGCCTGGCCGGATTGATTCGCAATCTCAAAGTCGATACCCATTCACTTTCTTCGGTCTACATGCTCTTTGGGATGTGTATACTGGTGGTTTTTTTCATGCGTACAGGATGGAAGATCTCGCGCCGCGAGGGTCTGGCACTAATTTTGCTGGGAGTCCTGCGCTGGATACTCGACTTCCTCTGTTGAGAACTGCTCATGCCCGGCATCGGCGTAGTCAATAATCCTTATTCGAGAAGAAACAAGCAGAATCCCGAGTGGATGCGCAGCCTGGGCTACATTACCGGTACCAGCGGCGAAGCAGTGGCCACCAGGAGCACTTCGGACATCCACGAGATGATCCGCATCTTTAGCGAAAAGGACATCGATATCCTGGCAATAAACGGCGGAGACGGATCGAACAGCCTGGTGCTCAGCGCCTTGATAGAAGAGTACGGCGACAAGCCCCTGCCAAAGATTGCCCTACTGCGCGGCGGCACGATGAACATAGCTGCCAATTCGTGCGGGATTAAGGGTTCCTCGGCAGGCCTGATGGTCAACCTGGTTCACAAGTACCGCGAGGACATCCCTTTCGAGACGACATTCTGCGACATTCTCGAGATCGAGGGTCGTTACGGGTTCGTCTTCGGCAACGGATTTACCCACAGATTTCTGGAGGTGCTTTACGAATCGGGCAAGAAAACGCCTCTGTCCGCCATCAAGCAACTTGCCAAAGGCTCGCTCTCAACGATCACCGGCGGCAAACTGGCACGGCGCCTGTTTGAAAGAGTCGAAGCAAGGGTGCTTCTGGACGGGCAGGAGTGGCCGGCCTGGTCTTTCGCCGCTTTAGCGGCCTCGACGGTCGAGCAGATGGGCCTGGGATTCAAGCCCTTTCACCGCAGCCAGGAGCGGCCGCACACCTTCCATATGCTGGGCATCGTATCCTCGCCGGCGGCCGTGGTCACATCTTTGCCCAGGATCTACCTGGGACGCAAGGTGAGCGAGCGTAAAATGCTGGAAGATATAGCCTCTGAAGTGCTGATCGAGTCGAAAAAGCCTATCTCATACACGCTTGACGGTGAAAACTACACAACCGGCCACGAGCTTGGCATTGTGTGCGGCCCACGTCTCGAGATAATCGTCTGCTGACCTCCTCACGTTGAAAAAAAAGAATCGAGTCCGTAGAATCGCACAGTACAACGGGGGAAGACGGGAGAGGAAAATGCGTTCCATATCCACCTTCACTCTCATTATGATCCTGTTTTGCCAGACGGCCATTGCAGAACAGTCATATATTGACAGTCACGGCAGTACGATCCAGCTGACACCTGCGCCTGACAGAATCGCCGTTGCACCGGTCAAGGGATTACTGGTCGAACAGGCACTGGCCCTGCATCCGGAGCTTGCTATGTCCGAAGGTGTCGTCAGGCTGGGATGCGGCCTGTGGGAAATCCCGCTGACTTCCGACAATAGGGGACGGGGCGAAGAGGTCGCCAAGGCCCTGCTGGCAGAGGGACTGATAACCCGGCTTGGCGCTGTCTATGCCGTGCCCGGATCGCCTCGGCGTTTTCTGCTAGATCGCGGTGTCATGCTGCGCCTGGAAAAAAATGTCGTCGGCCTGCCCGTGGATCTGCTGGCTCCGACCGGCCTGCAGCCGGTGCGTCGCCTCGACGAACTCGGCACACTGTTTTTATGCCGCGCCACAGACTCAAAAACTGCGCTGGCGGGCGCCCGGGCCGCAGCGCGCTTGCCGGAAGTTGCCTGGG